>NZ_JAWTZT010000009.1:0-34682 GCF_033548675.1 Microbacterium sp. M3 | reverse complement strand
CGGCGTTGCACAGGTGAACCGGGCTTCCGCAGGACCCGAACGGGCGTCGGGCTCCTGCGCAAGGCCCGTTCGCCTGCGGAAGCCGGCGCGGGCGAGGGGTTCGCCGCGCTCGCCGGCGGCCCGGTGGCGACCGGCGTTGCACAGGTGAACCGGGCTTCCACAGGAACCGAACCGCGGCCGGGCTCCTGCGCAAGGCCCGTTCGCCTGTGCACGCCCGGCGCGGGGCGCAGCCCGTCAGGGCGTGAGGACGAGGGTGTCGGTCGTCGATGTGTCCACGGCGTCGGCGGTGTAGGCCCACGGCGTCAGCTCGACCTTCTGCCACGACTCGACCTGGTCGATGTAGTTCGTGTGGAAGGCGTGGCCGCTCTGGCCGGTGAGCTGGTTCCAGCGCGACTGGTCGAAGTCTTCGAGGTCGATGACCATGCGCATCGACGGCACCGTGACCGTCTCGAAGCTCGAGCCGAGGTCCCAGCCGGTGGCGTTCACCACCGACGAGCCGCCGCCGGCCGGGAACGGCCCGCGGTTGAAGAGCCACTCGATGGGCGCGATGCCCGACTCGCCGAAGGTGCCGTTGCGCAGCGGCAGCGCGTGCAGCGAGCCCCAGTTCCAGCGCGAGGGGTTGTCGCCCTGCTCGTCGACCAGGCGCTCGTACGCGTCGATCGCCGAGCGCTTCAGCATGTCGGCCATGCCGTCGACGCCGAGCTCGTCGTTCGTCCACCACGGCGACGTCTCGTCGTCGAGCAGCGCGTCCATCACGAGGAAGAGCCGCCCCTGGCCGCTCAGCGGCGCGGGGGTCTCGCGCCCGTCCACGAAGACGTTCTGCGCGAGCGTGTCCCACAGCACGTTGGCGTACGCGGCCGCGGCCGAATCGGCGCCGTTCTGCGCGTCCCACTCCTGCAGCAGGGCCAGGGCGTCGTCGGTCTCGTCGTCGCCGGTGGTGACGTCGGCGTACGCGGCGGTCAGCCGCATGCCGATGAAGGAGTAGTTGTCGGCCTGGATCGCGACGAGGTCGTCGGCGGTGACCGGACCCTTCGCGATCGCCCGCTGGATCAGCTCGTCGATGCGGGCCGCGCGCCAGCCGTAGTCCCAGTCGCGGGTGAGCCCGTAGGTGTAGTCGGCGCCCACGATGGCGTTGTTCGCCGTGACGATGTAGCCCTCGGTGGGGTTGTACGAGACCGGCAGCTCCTCGAACGGGATGAAGCCCTGCCACGCGTAGGCCGAGTCCCAGCCGGGCTGCGGCATCGATCCGTCGCCGGCGCCGCGGATCGGCAGCTTGCCGGGGGTCTGGTAGCCGATGTTGCCGTCGACGTCGGCGTAGACGAGGTTCTGCGCCGGCACGTCGAACAGGGCCGCGGCACCGCGGAAGTCGTCGAAGTCCTTCGCCGTGTTGAGTGCGAAGAGAGCGGATGCCGTAGTCCCGGGCTGCAGGGCGGTCCAGCGCAGGCTCACCGCGTACTCGCCGGTGGGCGGCGTCGCGGGTGCAGCGACGGTGCCCGCGGTGCCGGTGAAGGGATCGTCGGCGATCGCCGTGAAGTCGTCGGTGAGCCCCGACACGATCGGCCCGTTGACGGTGGAGCGCACCTCGAGCTCGACGTCGTCACCGCCGGCGACCTTGAAGGTCTCGGTGCGGGTCTCGAGCGGCACCAGAGCGCCGTCGTACCAGGCGGAGTCGCCGTCGATCTTCTCGAGGTAGAGATCGGTGACATCGGTCGTGAGGTTCGTGAAGCCCCACGCGACCCGCTCGTTGTGGCCGATGATGACCCCGGGCAGACCCGAGAAGCTGAACCCGGCGACGTCGAACGGGCACTCGTCGGTGACCGTCGCGCACTTCAGCTGGATCTGGTGCCACACGCTGGGGAGAGAGGCGCCGAGGTGCGGGTCGTTCGCGAGCAGCGGCATCCCCGACTCCGTGAGGTTGCCCGAGACCACCCACGAGTTCGAGCCGATGCCCTCGCCCGCGCCTCCGACGAGCTCGCCGACGGCCTCGATCACGCTGTCGACCTCGGTCCACCGGATCGCGGAGGTGTCGGCATCCGTCTCAGAATCCGTCTCTTCCGCCGCCGCCTCGCCCGCGTCGGGGACCGTGCCGACGGCCGGCACGGTCGAGATCTCGGGCACGATCACGGGGTTCCGGTCGAACGGATACCCGGGGTAGAGCTCGTCGATCTGCGCTTCGGTGAAGTCGGGCGCGATCACCGCCCGCTCGGTCTCGGGCTCGATGTTGCTGCGGAGGTCCCAGGCCATCGCCTTCAGCCACGCGACCGAGTCGGCCGGCGTCCAGGGCTCGATCTCGTAGCCGGCGTTCTGCAGCCCCAGCACCGCGTACTCGAACGAGGCGTCGGCGCCCTGGTGGTCGGCGAGGTAGGCGTTCACGCCGTCGGCGTACGCGTCGTAGTAGGCGCGCTCGGTCTCGCTGAGCGCGTCGACCTCCTGCTGGGCGACGTCGTGCCAGCCGAGCGTGCGCAAGAACTTGTCGGTGCCGAGCTGCGACTCGCCGAACAGCTCCGAGAGCCGGCCGCTCGTGACGTGGCGGCGGAAGTCCATCTCCCAGAACCGGTCCTGGGCGTGCACGTAGCCCTGCGCGAAGAAGAGGTCGTGCGAGGAATCGGCCGTGATGGTGGGGATGCCGAGCTCATCGCGCTGCACGGTCACCTGCGCATCGAGGCCCGGCACGGCGACCTCGCCGCTCAGCTGCGGGAAGGATCGCTGCGCCGTGTAGGTCACGAAACCGACGCCGATGAGCGCGATCACCACGATGACGGCGATGATGCTGAACAGCGTGATGCCGATCGTCCGGCCCACCGACCGTCGCTGAACGGTGTCGTCGACGGCATAGGGCGAGGGCTGTGGCTTCAACATCGAGAGCTTTCCGGGCCGGGGCGGGGGATACGCGGTATCGGTCAGCGCGAAACCCAGTGCCGTGCGCTTTCGGGCCGCACGCACACCGTTCCGCATCGTAACCCCGACCGCCTCGCGGCGCCGAATCCCGTTCGTTTTTCGTGCAGAAGGCGCCGCTCCGCGCAGGACCCGGCCCGTCGGCGCTACCCGATGACGCTCGGCTGCAGGTCGCGAAGCGTGCGGAAGTGCGTCATCCGGGTCACCCCGATCGCTGCCACCACGCCGGCGCCGACGAGCCACGCGAGGAGCACCGCGAGGTCGAGCCAGACGCGATCGGCGCTGCCCCCGTACATCACCTGGCGCATGGCGTCCACGACATAGCCCATGGGCAGCACGTGATGCAGCGCCGCGAGGGGGGCAGGCAGCGTCTGCCACGGGAACGTGCCGCCCGCGGTCACCAGCTGCAGCACCATGAGCACGAGGCCGAGGAACTGCCCGACCGAGCCGAGCCAGACGTTGAGCGCGAGCACGATGGCCGCGTACGTGGCCGATGCGAGCAGCAGGATGCCGAGCGTCGCGAGCGGATGCGCGAACGAGAAGCCGAGAGCGAGCGAGAGCACGCCGAAGAGGCCGAGCATCTGCACGCCGCCGAGGAGCGCCGGCGTCGCCCAGCCGGCCAGCGTGATGCGGATCGGCGAGTGCAGGGCGGTGACCGCGCGCTTCGACACCGGCTTGACGATGAGGAACAGCGCATAGATGCCGATCCAGCCCGCGAGGGCGGCGAAGAACGGCGCGAGGCCCGCGCCGTAGTTCTGCGCCTGCGTCAGCGACGAGCGCTCGATCTCGACGGGCGCGGCGAGGGTGTCGGCCTGCGCCTGTCGCGTGTCGGCGTCGAACGAAGGGAGCTGGGCGGCGCCCGCCGAGAGTCCGTCGCGCAGCTGGGTCGCGCCGTCCTCGAGCCGGGTGATCCCGCTGTCGAGGGCCAGGGCGCCGTCGCGCAGCTGCGCCGCACCGGCGGCGGCGGTCGCGGTGCCGGAGGCGAGCGTCGCGGAGCCCGCGGCCACCGAGGCGGCGCCCGCCGAGACCTGCTGTGCGCCGCTGTCGAGCCGGTCGATCTGGGCGACGGCGCCCTGCACGCGGTCGTCGACGGCGGTGAGCCGGGCACCGACCGGGTCGAGCGCCGCCAGCACCTCGTCGATCTGCGCCGCGTCGAGACCCGCGTCGGTGAGCTTCGCGGAGATGTCGCCGCGCACCTGCGGCAGGACCGAGATGGCGTCAGAGGATGCCGCGCCCACCCGATCGGCGATCGCGTCGAGCTGCGCGGTGCCCGCGGCGACCTGCGACGCGCCGTCCGCCACCTGCGAGGCGCCGTCGGAGAGCTGGGCGGCGCCGTCCCTCAGCTGCACCGTGCCGTCCGCGAGCTGCGTCGCACCCGCCGACAGCTGCGCGGCGCCGTCACCGGCCTGCGCGAGACCGTCGACCAGCTGGGAGGCGCCGGTGGCGGCATCCGTCAACTGGATCCTGATGGTGTCGAGGGCATCGAGCATCGTGAGACCTGCTTCGGCCACGACCTTCTCGGTGATCGTGGTCTGGATGCGCTCGACCGCCTGCGTGCCGATCGTCGAGGCGAGGTAGTTGTTGGCGTCGCTGGTGTGCAGCACGATGTCGGCGGTGTGCGGGTCGCTCGTGGTGATCGACGCGATGGCCGCGGTGAAGTCCGCGGGCAGTTCGATCGCGAAGTCGTAGCTTCCCTCGTCGAGGCCGGCGTCGGCCTCGTCGGCGCTGGTGAGGTGCCAGTCGAAGGTGCCGTCCTCGATGAGCTCCTGCGCGACCTCGTCGCCGAGATTCCGCTCGGCGCCGTTCAGCTCACCGCCGGTGTCGGCGACGACGAGCGCCACGGGCACCTGGTCGAGCTGGCCGTAGGGGTCGCGGTTGGCCCAGAGGTAGAGCCCGCCGTACAGGATCGGCACGACCATCAGCGCGATGAGAGCGATGAGCGACATGCGGGTCGAGCCCAGGCGGCGGAGCTCCGCCAGGATCATCTGGGGGACCTTCATGCCCTGCTCCCCTTCGTCGGCACGGTCAGCCTGCGCACGCGAGGTCGTCCGAGAGGCCGGGACGTGTCGACTCGTTCGTCGCCCACTCGCTCACCGAGCGCGGGGAGAGCGACCGACTGCGACGCCTCGCCGGCGATCACGAGCACCGCGAATCCCCGCGCGGCGAAGTCCTGCGCGACCGCCCACCACGCGGCGGGCTCGCCGCCGTGGCGGTCGGGCGAGACCAGCACGATCCCCTCGACGCCCTTGCGCAGCACCGCCAGCTCGCAGAGCGCGCGCACGCGGCCGGCGGGGTCGACGTTCGAGACGGGGACGGATGCCTCGTGCCCGAGGTTCTGTTCGTCGAGCCAGCGACGCACCGCCACGGGGTCGGACCGGCGTCCGGCGAACATGAGCTCTTCGGCGGCGACGCCCGCGAGGGTGACGTTGGGCTCGGGCTCCGACACCTCGGGCGCGTCGACCAGGGCGACGCGGCGGCGGAGGGCCGAGGCATCCGTCTTCCCGTCCAGCTCGACGCGCCCGGTGTCGGGTCGCATGCGGCCCGAGGCGATGAGGCCGAGCACGGTCGGACGCTGCTCGGTCTCGGCGGCGACGAGCGTGAAGCGGCCGGACTCGAACGCCGTCGAGGTCACGGGCAGCGCGTGCTCGCGGCGGCCCTTGCCGACCGCGTCGAGCACGACCTTCACTCGGTCGCCTCCGGCGTGCCGGGCGCGGCCTCGGGTGCCTCTGCCGCGGTCGGCGCGCCTTCCGCCGCAGCCGGCGCGGTCGGTGCGGCGAGGATCTCGGGGTGGTCCGCGAGCAGCGCGGCGGCCTCTCGCCACGACAGCCCCGCGATGCTCAGCACCGAGCGCACGGCGAGGTCGCGCGCGGCGGGAGACGAGGCGTCGATGCGCGTGATGACGGTGCGCGCGGTCTCTTCGACAAGTCGGGCGAGCGTCGGGGCGGCCACGTCCGTGCGGAGCGCGTCGGCCTGCTGTCCCTCGCGCACGATGCGCACCACGGCGCGGCGGAGGGGTGCGAGCGCCGTCGCGGTCTCGTCGAGGTGCGCCTCGTCGAGGGCGATCGCGGCGAGCACCTGCACGTGCGCGGCCTCGTTCCACAGCGCCGCGGCGAGGCGGGCCAGCGCCACGCGCGCGTCGTCGTCGTCGATGGACCGCGCCACCGCGTTGAAGCGGGCCGCGCCCTGGGCGACGAGTTCGCGCACCAGGGCGTCGCGGTCGTCGAAGTGCCCGTAGAGAGCGCGGCGCGAGAGGCCGGCCTGACGGGCGATGGCGTCGACGGAGGCGCGGGGGTCGTGCGCCAGGGCGACGTGAGCCGCAGCGAGGATGCCCGCGCGGTTCTCGAGGGCGTCGCGCCGGGGTCGGCGCGCGGCATCGATGGGGGAGGTCATGTCTCCACGTTAGATAACTTGCACAGTGTTGTGCAAGTTATCGCGGGAGTTCAGAGCCGAGACCCAGGTTGCGACCGCGTCCGGGGCGTTTCGTCTCGCTGCGCTCGCTCAACGACCGGGGGACCGAGTCGGGGGCGTTTCGTCTCGCTTCGCTCGCTCAACGACCGGGCCCGAGTACCGGTCGTTGAGCGAGGGAGCGTCAGCGACCGAGACGAAACGCGCCTGCGCGACGAGCGACTCCGACCCGGCGCTTCGCTCGCGCAACGACCGGGGGACGGCGCGGGGTCAGTCGGTGCCGGCGTCGTACATGACCGACTCGGACG
Organism: Microbacterium sp. M3; assembly: GCF_033548675.1. Taxonomy (NCBI): domain Bacteria; kingdom Bacillati; phylum Actinomycetota; class Actinomycetes; order Micrococcales; family Microbacteriaceae; genus Microbacterium; species Microbacterium sp. M3. The sequence continues at coordinate 28,074 of NZ_JAWTZT010000009.1, read as the reverse complement.
CGGCCTCGATCGCCTCGTCGAGGGCTTCCGTCGCGGCATCCTGCGTCTCGGCCCGCTCGGTGATCTCGCCGGCCTCGCCCTGCGTGAGGTGGCCGACGAGCTCGCCGGTCGCGCCGCCGATGAGGCCCTTCGACGCGTAGTACTCCAGGCGCACGCGCGAGTCGGCGATGTCGAGGTTGCGCATGGTGAGCTGGCCGATGCGGTCGGTGGGGCCGAAGGCGGCGTCGCCGACGCGCTCCATCGACAGCTTGTCGGGGTGGTACGACAGGCGCGGGGCGGTGGTGTCGAGGATCGTGTAGTCCTCGCCGCGGCGCAGGCGCAGCGTCACCGAGCCGGTGATGGTCGACCCCACCCACTTCTGGATCGACTCGCGCAGCATGAGCGACTGCGGCTCGAGCCAGCGGCCCTCGTACATCAGGCGGCCGAGTCGGCGGCCCTGCTCGTGGTAGGTCGCGAGCGTGTCTTCGTTCAGGATGCCGTTGACCAGGCGCTCGTACGCGGTGAACAGCAGGGCCATGCCCGGCGCCTCGTAGATGCCGCGCGACTTCGCCTCGATGATGCGGTTCTCGATCTGGTCGCTCATGCCGAGACCGTGGCGACCGCCGATGCGGTTGGCCTCGAAGACGAGCGCGACCGGGTCGGAGTACTCGACGCCGTTGAGGGCGACCGGGCGGCCGGCCTCGAACGTCACCGTGACGTCCTCGGTCTCGATCTCGACCGACGGGTCCCAGAAGCGCACGCCCATGATGGGCTCGACGGTCTCGAGCGAGACGTTGAGGTGCTCGAGGGTCTTGGCCTCGTGCGTGGCGCCCCAGATGTTGGCGTCGGTCGAGTAGGCCTTCTCGGCCGAGTCGCGGTACGGGAAGCCGTGCTCGACGAGCCACTCGCTCATCTCCTGGCGGCCGCCGAGCTCGGTGACGAAGTCGGCGTCGAGCCACGGCTTGTAGATGCGCAGCGCGGGGTTGGCCAGCAGTCCGTAGCGGTAGAACCGCTCGATGTCGTTGCCCTTGTAGGTGGAGCCGTCGCCCCAGATGTCGACGCCGTCCTCCTTCATGGCGCGCACCAGCAGCGTGCCGGTGACGGCGCGCCCGATGGGCGTGGTGTTGAAGTAGGTGCGGCCGCCCGAGCGGATGTGGAACGCGCCGCACGCGAGGGCGCCGAAGCCCTCTTCGACGAGGGCGGGCTTGCAGTCGACCAGGCGCGAGACCTCGGCGCCGTACTCCAGTGCGCGGCTGGGGATGGCATCGATGTCGTCTTCGTCGGGCTGGCCGAGGTCGCCGGTGTAGGTGCAGGGGATCGCGCCCTTGTCGCGCATCCACGCGACGGCGACGGAGGTGTCGAGTCCTCCCGAGAAGGCGATGCCGACGCGCTCGCCGACGGGCAGGGACTGGAGGACCTTGGACATAGCTCCCCAGTTTAGTGAGCGGCATCCGGATGCCTCTTCTCGATGTCGTCCGCCGCGCTCCGGCGCTTCTCGGGCAGACAGAAGGGCGGGTGCGCAGTTCGCAGGCACCCGCCCTTCGATCCTCGGTCCTGCGGCCCCCGGTCAGACGGCCAGCGGGCCGTGCGCGGCGGGCGCCCCGTGGCGCGTGCCGCGCCGCTCGCGGTAGCGGCCGACGAGGATGATCAGTGCGCCGATGGCCAGGAACCCGACGAGAATGACGCCGATGTAGGTCAGGGCCGACGAGTAGCCGCCCGTGCCGTGCGGGTCGAGGAACGGGTACGGGTACCACCACGGCGTGGTCCCGTCGGGGTTCTCGACGCGCTCGCCGCGGACCATCGTGTAGGTCGTCCAGCCGAGCGGGTAGCCCACCAGCATCGCGAGGGTCCACCACGGCAGTCCGCGCCGGCGCGGAGCGAGCAGCAGATCCAGGACGAAGAAGATCGGCAGCACGACGTGCAGCACCTCGGCGGCGTACTTGTCGAGCATCGCGATGCCCGCGGTGTCGCCGAGGGCCACGGCCGACGGCAGTCCGCGCAGCAGCGCGTTGTAGACCAGGCCGAGCAGCAGCACCGGCCCCGTGACCGCCGCGATCGCGAGCGCGATGCCCAGCGGCTCGCGCGACGAGCCCGGGTGCCGCATCGCCCATGACGCGGCCGCGATCAGCGCGACGATGCTCAGCAGCGTCGAGACGATCGTGAACAGGCTGAAGTAGTTCGCGAGGACGTCGCCGAGCCCCTGGCCCTGACGCGCAGCGCGATCCACATTGACGATGAACCCGGCGACGACCCCGGAGAGACCGGTGATCGCCGCGCAGATCCGAATCCATGCCCAACGCATTTTCCACCCCTTTCGAAATCACGCGGCTGCGTGTCGATGGCCCCGAGCAAAGATGTACTCGCGCGGATACGGCGCGCGGCCAAACGTTGGCGACGGAAATCGGCGGAAAACGCGCGCCAGGGCGCAATCGTTGTGGATAGTCGACAACGTGTCCCCCGTTTGGAGGACACGTTTCCTACAACCCGCTCTCGAGCCTGAAACCCCCTCAGGCAGCGGGTTCGGCGACCGCCTCGCGGGGCGGCTCGGCGTCGGGCACGAGACCCCGGCGACGGCCCCACCACACCACGAACGCGGCCACCGCGAGGATCGCGACGGCGATGCCCACGACGTAGGCGATGACCGACGGCCAGCCGCCGTCGTTGTTGGGGTTGAGGAAGGGGTACGGGTACCAGAACAGATCGCCGCTCACCGGGTTGGTGGTGAGGGGGCCGCGGACCATCGTGTAGACCACCCACACGATCGGGAACGCCACCACGGCCCAGAGCGTGCGCCACGGGAGCGCGCGGCGCAGCGGCCCGACGAGTACGTCGGCGAGCAGGAAGAGCGGGCCGACGAGGTGCAGCACCTCGTTCGACCACCACACCGGCTCGCTGCCCTGCGGCAGCACGATGTTGCGCAGCAGGACGTTGTAGACGACGCCCGTGACGATCATGTAGGTGCTGGCGCACGCGAGGGCGAGGGCCAGGCCGGGCGGCTCGATGCGTGCACCTCGCGGGCGCCCGCGGGTGAGGTGCCAGAGCGCGGCCCACAGCAGCACGATCCCGGCGAGGGTGTTCGAGAGGATGGTGAAGAAGCTGAAGAAGTTCGCGATCGTGGTGGCGACATCGCGCTCGAGCTCGATCGCGGTGCCCACCGACTTGGCGAGCTGGGCGATGATCGCGGCGAGGATGACGAGGGCCATGACCGCGCGGGCGACTGACCAGGCGAGCACCGCGGTGTGCGAGCGGATCATGGGCGTCAGGCTAGCGGACGCCGATCCGCGCGGCACGTCAGCGTCGCCGGACCCCGCGGGCCTTCGGCTTCTTCGCCGGCTTGGGTGCCAGCCCGATCGCGAAGACGACGACGCCGAGACCGGCGAAGAAGTAGCCGAACGTGGCCAGCGCGATCCGCTCGCTGTCGCCGCTCGCGATGATGAGCCCGTAGATCACGCCCACGCCGACGGAGTACGCCACGATCGGGATGAGGATGCGGGCGAGCCGGCGCTCCGGCCAGACGAGGGCGCTGAAGATCAGCCAGCCGACCGCCACGCCGGTGAGCGCGGTGTTGACGATCGCAGCCGCGAGGGCGGGGATCTCGCCGAGATCGGCGGGCCCGCGCACGCCGCGTGTCGGCAACGCGAGCGTGATGTCGCCGGGAACGGCGAGCCACGACACCACCGCGAGGGTCGCTGCGAACACGGCGGCGATCCCGCCGACGACGAGGGCTGTGGTGCGACCCGCCCGGTTCTCGCGGTCGATCTCGCGGAGCCGGGCCTCGAAGGCCGCGGCCTCGGCTTCGGCGGCCGCCTCGGCGGCGGCTCTCTCCGAGGCCTCCCGCGCGGCGGCACGGCGTCGGATCATCGTGTCGCAGCTCCTCGGTCGGGCCGGCGCACCGGCGGCTTCGAGCAGGCTACCGCCCGTGGGCACGGCGAACGCACGACGCTCAGGGGCTCCGCTCGGGCGAGCGACCGCTAGCACAGTGGGCTGCGGCATCCCACCCCCTCCGTCACCACATGCGCGCCTGTCAGCCTGACGGAATGACCGCCGCACCCGCCACCGCACCCCGCCCCGCCGAACGGGCCGCCCGGCGCGGCCCCGTCCTCGACGACTCGATCGGGCTCGTGACCCGGGGCTACGACCTGGGCGCCCATGTCTGGCGCCGCGTGCGGGAGGGCGGTCGGGCGGCGCCGATGCGCATGCTCGGGCGACGGGCCCTCTTCGTACGCGGTGCCGAGGGAGTGGCGCTGTTCTACGACGACAGCAGCATCCGCCGTCACGGCGCGATGCCCGCCCCGGTGCAGGAGACCCTCTTCGGGCACGGATCGGTGCACAGCCTCGACGGCGACGAGCACCGGCACCGCAAGGCGGCCTTCGTCGGCACGCTGTATGACGACGACGAGGTCGAGCGGCTGCTGCCGCTCCTCGAGCGCGAGTGGCGGCACGAGGGCGACGCCTGGCTGGGCGGCGGCGATCGCAGCGCCTACGACGCCGCCGTGGGCGCCCTCGGCAGGGCCGTGATCCGCTGGGCGGGCATCCCGGGGACCCCGGCCGCACAGACGCGGTGGGCCGTCCGGCAGGCGCAGATCGTCGACGGCTTCGCGGCGCCGTACTCGCCGGTGTTCCTCGCCGCGCAGCTGAACCGGTGGTGGTCGGACCGCCACGCCACGCGGCTGATCGAGGCGGTCCGCGACGGTCGCCTCGACCCGGCGGCCGGGACAGCACTGCGCGTGTGGGCGGAGCACCGCGATCGCGACGGCCGGCTGCTGCCCGCGAAACTCGCGGGGGTGGAGCTGCAGAACAGCTTCCGCCCGATGATCGCCGTCGCCCGCTTCGTGGCGTATGCCGCGCGGGAGCTGCACGATCGTCCGGAATGGCGGGAGCGGATCGCCGCCGAGACGGCGGCGCGCGGCAGCCTCGTGAACGGCCCGCTCGCCACGGCGTTCGCGCAGGAGATCCGTCGCACGGCGCTGTTCGTCCCGCTGCTCCCGGGGTGGGCGGTGCGCGACCTCGAGCTCGACGGAGAGCGCGTGCCCGAGGGCGGCCGGGTCGTGCTCGACATCCTCGGCACGAACACCGACGCCCGGTCATGGGACCGGCCGGAGGAGTTCGACCCTGAACGCTTCGTCGGCGTGGACGACTACGAGGCGCTCGCCGCCTTCATCCCGCACGGCGGCGGCGATGTCGCCCGCGGCCACCGCTGCCCAGGCGAGAAGCTCGCCATCGCCGGGCTCGCCGCCGCCGTCGCCACCCTGTCGGACCCGCGGCTGACGATCCTCGACCGCGGCCTCGAGGTGAACCGGCGGCGCCTGCCCACGATGCCGGCCTCGGGCGGCCGGGTGAGGAGCGCCGACGCCGAGCCGCGCGGGCGGTGCCCCTTCCACTGACCCCGGGTCGCGCCATCCGTTCCGTCCGAGGGGGCGCCGTGGCCGTCGTGGCCGGGTTGCGGCATCCGTTCCCGTCCTCGCCATGACGCGGAACGGCGCCCGTAAGCCGCCCCGATAGGATGGGGTGTAACCGTCCGATAACGGGGGAGTAGCCCATGCCAGGCATCGTGATCGTCGGAGTCCAGTGGGGAGACGAGGGCAAGGGCAAGGCCACCGATCTCCTGGGTGAGCGCACCGACTGGGTGGTCAAGTTCAACGGCGGCAACAACGCCGGCCACACGGTCGTGATCGGCGACGAGAAGTATGCCCTGCATCTGCTGCCCTCCGGCATCCTGTCGCCCGGCGTCAACGCCGTCATCGGCAACGGCGTGGTGGTCGACCTCGAGGTGCTCTTCGCCGAGCTCGAGGCGCTGCACGCCCGCGGCCTCGACACCTCGCGCCTGCGGGTGAGCGCCAACGCGCACATCATCACGCAGTACCACCGCACCCTCGACAAGGTCACCGAGCGCTTCCTCGGCAAGCGTCAGATCGGCACCACCGGTCGCGGCATCGGTCCCGCGTACGCCGACAAGATCAACCGCGTCGGCATCCGCGTGCAGGACCTCTTCGACGAGAACATCCTGCGGCAGAAGGTCGAGGGCGCCCTCGACCAGAAGAACCACCTGCTGGTGAAGATCTTCAACCGCCGCGCCATCACCGCCGACGAGATCGTCGACGACCTGCTGTCGTACGCCGACCGCCTGCGCCCGATGGTCGCCGACACCGGGCTGCTCCTCAACGACGCGCTCGACGCCGGCGACGTGGTGGTGTTCGAGGGCGGCCAGGCCACGATGCTCGACGTCGACCACGGCACGTATCCGTTCGTGACGTCGTCGTCGGCGACCGCCGGCGGCGCGGCCACCGGCTCGGGCGTCGGACCCAACCGCCTGGACCGCATCGTCGGCATCGTGAAGGCGTACACGACGCGCGTCGGCTCGGGCCCGTTCCCGACCGAGCTCTTCGACGAGAACGGCGACTTCCTCCGCTCGCGCGGCTTCGAGTTCGGCACCACCACCGGCCGCCCGCGCCGTGTCGGCTGGTACGACGCGCCCATCACGCGCTACGCGACCCGCATCAACGGCATCACCGACCTCGTGCTCACCAAGCTCGACATCCTCACGGGTCTCGACCAGATCCCGGTGTGCGTCGCCTACGACGTCGACGGCGAGCGGTTCGACGAGGTGCCCGTCAACCAGTCCGACTTCCACCACGCCAAGCCGATACTGGAGTACTTCCCCGGCTGGAAGCACGACATATCGGGCGCCCGCACGTTCGAGGACCTCCCGCTCGAGGCGCAGGACTACGTCCTCGCCCTCGAGGCGATGAGCGGCACGCGCATCTCGGTGATCGGCGTCGGTCCCGCGCGCGACGCGGTCATCGTGCGCCACGACCTCGTCGACTGACGCGTTCCGTCTCGCCTCGTTCGCTCAAGCACCGAAAGACGCTGATGAAGTTCTGGCTGGGCGGGTACACCGCCGACATGGACGGCCGCGCGAGCGGAATCGGGATGCTGCTGGCCGGCGCCGCCGACGACGCCTCCGCGGGTGGCGCACTGGCGTTCGCGGGCGAGGTCGCCACCGCCGACTCCCCGTCGTGGGTCACACCGCACCCCGGCTCGCCGACCCTGGACCGGGGCGACGTCGTCTACGCGGCGCTCGAGGCGCGGCAGCAGGTGCAGGCCTTCCGCCGCACCGGCGAGAGCGCCTTCACGCCCCTCGGCACCCCCGTCGACGCCGGCGAGGCGGTGTGCCACGTGGCGGTCGAGCCCGAAGGCCGCTTCCTCGTCGCGAGCTGCTGGGGCGACGGCCGCGTGGTGAGGATGGACCTGGATGCCGCGGGCCGGCCCTCGTCGCCGGTCGTCGCCGCGTCGGCGGTCGACCCCTACGGGCCCGACGCCGCCGAGTCCCGCGCCGGCGACCTGGACCTCGCTGCGGCCGCCCGCGCGCTGCGGGAGGCGGCCGGCGCGGAGTATGCGCACCTCGTGCCCGACCATGACCGTGACGACGCCGAGCCCGCGGCGGGCACCGAGGACGGGGCACCCGTCTCCCGCCCGTCCCGCGCGCACCAGGCGGCCTTCCTCCCGGGCGGGCTCATCGCCACGACCGACCTGGGCCTCGACCTCGTCCGCTTCTGGCGCGACGGCGCCCGCGGGCTGCGGCTCGTGCAGGAGGTGGCGCTGCCCAAGGGCAGCGGACCGCGCCACATGGTGTGGCACCCGAGCGGCCACCTGTACGTCGTGACCGAGCTGTCGTGCGAGCTCTTCGTCGTCGCCCCTGCGGCCGACGGCACCTGGCACCTCGTGGGCGGCACGCCCCTCGGGGCCGGCACGCTCCCGGGTGACAGCGCAGCGGAGCTCGCCGCCTCGCGCGACGGCGAGTTCCTCTACGCTGGCGTGCGCGGCAGCAACACCATGGCGACGCTGCGCGTGCGCGGCGCCGGCGAGGCCGTGGCGCCCGTCGCCCTCGTCGACGCGGGCGTCGACTGGCCGCGGCACCACCTGGTCGTGCGCGACACCCTCCTGGTGGCAGGACAGCGTTCCGACGAGGTCGCCTCGCTCACGCTCGATCTGCGCACCGGGGTGCCCGGGCGCGTGCGGCACCGCACGGCAGCGCCGTCTCCGACGTGCATCGTGCCCGTCCGCTGACCGCCGGACCTGGAGGCCGCCCGGACGGGCGAGACCTCACGAAAGCACCTCATGCCCGGTCAGCACGGTGCGTGCGCGCGGTCTCGTGCCGCCGGTCGGCGGCGAGCCGGTGCCGGATGCCGGTCGGGGCGGCCGGTCGCGGTTGTATAGCCTGGTCGGGCGAAGAAAGGCGGGTATGAGCGCGAACACGACGCCCAGCGGTCCGGCGCAGGTGCGCCTGCTGGCGTTCAACGGCTTCGTGTGGATCTTCGGCCTCGTGGTGATCGTGATCATCGGCGTCGTGCAGTTCACCGACGCCGGCGAGGCGGCGTCGGTGCCCGAGGAGTTCCGCTACGACCCCTGGCTCAATCCCGACCCGGTGCTCGCGGACGACGAGGGCGACGGCGTCTACAGCGGTGCCGACGGTGCGATGATCTCGCTCGACGGCCTCGACCCCGCCCAGCCGTTCCTCCTCACCGAGCTCGACGACACCTATGTCGGGGGCGTCACGGTCACCGGTCCCGGCGGGACGACGCTGACGGAGGGCCCGTACGGCGGTCCGCCCGAGTTCACGTCGTACCTCCCCGGCGACGGCCAATGGGTGCTCGTGCCGCAGGCCGATGTCGAGCTGTGGGTCGACGGCTTCAGCGACGAGCGCTGGCGGCTGCAGCTCACGACGCCGCCGGTCGAGCGCCGGTCGGGCACGGTGAGCGGCTTCGGGCCGGCCGTGTTCCTGCTCGACGGCGACGCCACCACCGCCCGTGTCAGCACCCGCGGCGAGGGTTCGGTGTACATCGAGACCGTGACGACCAGCGGAGTGACCGAGGTCTTCAGCGAGTACGACCCGACCGACCGCTCGATCGCGTGGGACGACAGCGAACTGGTGCTCTTCGTGATCGACGCCTGGGAGGAGGCGGGCTGGAGCATCGAGTTCCCCACCGCCGCGACCCCCGCACCGACCTCTGGCGCCACCGACCAGGGCGCCACGCCCGCCGCTCAGCCGACGCAGGCGGCGCCGTGAGGGCGGGTCTCGAGCGCATCCGGCGGTTCTCGATCGCGGTGTGGGTGCTGGGCACCGTCGTCGTCGCGGTGATCGCGCTGATCGTGCTGCCCCAGATCGCCGTCAATCCCCAGACCGGAGACGTCTACGTGGGCACCGACCCCGAAGACGACTACTGGCCCTGGCTCGAAGAAGACCCGCAGGAGTACGAGATCGTCGACGGCGTGCTGGAGGGCACGGCCGAGGGCGGCTACCTCCGGCTGGACGCCGACTCCGAGATGCTCATGCTCTCGAACACCGAGGGCGTCGGCGAGGCGGACTGGGTGCGGCTCTACCAGCAGCAGGGCACCGGGTTCGACGTCGAGGCCGAGTCGTGGCTGTCGCCCGACTACATCGGATCGCTGTACGCCGGCGCCGAGATCCTCGTGCTGCCGGGCGACGNGGTTCGACGTCGAGGCCGAGTCGTGGCTGTCGCCCGACTACATCGGATCGCTGTACGCCGGCGCCGAGATCCTCGTGCTGCCGGGCGACGAGGACGGACTCCTGTGGTTCGGGGCGTCGCTCACCGACTGGACGGCGACCGTCACGAACCCCGAGGTGGTGCCGATGGGCGAGACGGCCACCGGCCAGGGCAACGCGGTGCTGATGTACGAGGGCGAGGCACTGAGCGGCCGCTTCCGGCACACCGGTACCGGACTGTTCCTGGTGGCGGCGGTCACCGTCGGCGACTGGCAGAGCCTGGTCAACGACGTCGACGATGTCGACGTCCGCGCGTCCTGGCCGCCGAGCGACCGCGTCGTCTTCCAGATCGAGTCCGACACCGGCGACGGCACGTGGAGCATCGAGCTCGACACCCCCGCGGGCAGCACACCCCCTGCTTCGACGCCGGCGCCCACGCCGACGCAATGACGAGACATCCGATCCCCCAAGGAGCTGACGTGACGTTCGCCGACACCCTCACCGAGTCGTTCAAGGCGCGCCTGCCGCTGCTGTACATCGAGACCGGCGAAGAGGTGCGCGCGATCGCCGCGATCGCGGACGCCGCCGAGACGCAGCGGCACCCGCGGGCGCTGTGGACCTGGACCGCGGCGCTCGGCCTCATCGGGCCCGACGGCAAGGCGGTCGCCAACACCGCCAACCCGGCGCGGGCGCTGCAGCACCTCGCGGGCGTCGACACGCCCAGCGTGTTCGTGTTCTGCGACCTGCACGCGTACTTCGGCAGTGAGCACCGCGCGGGCGACCCGGCGCTCGTGCGCACCGTCCGCGAGACGGCGCTGGAGTTCCGGCACGGCGACGTGTCGCGCACGCTCGTCATCACCGCCCCGGTGCGGGTCATCCCGCCCGAGCTCGAGGAGGTCACGCACCTGCTCGACTTCCCCCTGCCGACCGCGGCCGAGATCCGCGAGCTGCTCGAGACGATGATCGACAACAACGCCTCGGGCGGCGGGCGCATCCGGGTGGATGCCGACGACGCGGCGCGGGAGCAGCTGGTGCACGCGGCGCTCGGGCTGACGATGGCGGAGGCCGAGAACGCGTTCGCGCGCGCCATGGTGAACGACGGCAGCCTGTCGGCCCAGGACGTCACGGTCGTGCTCGACGAGAAGCGGCAGGTCGTCCGCAAGTCGGGCGTGCTGGAGTTCGTGCCGTCCGAGATCGACCTCGACGACGTCGGCGGTCTCAACAACCTCAAGCGCTGGCTGTCACGCCGTGACGGCTCGTGGCTCGGCAGCGCCCGCGAGTACGGCCTCCCCGCGCCGAAGGGCGTGCTCATCACCGGCGTGCCCGGCTGCGGCAAGTCGCTGACCGCGAAGGCCACCGCGGCGTCGTGGGGGCTGCCGCTCCTGCGCCTCGACATCGGCCGCATCTTCTCCGGCCTCGTCGGCTCGAGCGAGCAGAACCTGCGCACCGCCATCGCGACCGCCGAGGCCGTCGCCCCGTGCGTGCTGTGGGTGGACGAGATCGAGAAGGGGTTCTCGAACACGACAGGCCAGGGAGACTCGGGCACGACCGCGCGGGTGTTCGGCACGTTCCTGACGTGGATGCAGGAGAAGCGGCATCCCGTGTTCGTCGTCGCCACCGCGAACAACATCGACGCGCTGCCGCCGGAGTTCCTGCGCAAGGGGCGCTTCGACGAGATCTTCTTCGTCGACCTGCCCACGGCCCACGAGCGCGAGGTGATCTGGCGTCTGCAGCTGCGCTCGCGCGCCACGGACGCCAACGGGCTCGAGGCGGTCGCCTCCGACGACGCGGCGATCGCCGCCCTGGTCGCCGCCAGCGAGAACCACTCCGGTGCCGAGATCGAGCAGTCCGTCGTGTCGGCGCTGTACGAGGGGTTCACCACGCGCGGCGAGGTGACCGCAGAGGTCGTGCGGCACGTCGTGGATACGATGATCCCGCTCGCGGTCACGCAGGCCGAAGAGGTGCAGCGCATCCGCGCGTGGGCGACCGAGCGCGCGGTGCGCGCGACGGGCACCGAAGACCTCGACCCCGCCGAGCTGACCGGCGCGGTCACCGAGGGCGCACTCTCGTCGCGCCGCGGCGGACGCACGGTCGACTACTGAGGACGGAGAGATCATGGCGAAGCAGCTCGTGGTGAGGCTCCGCGCCGACGGCACCGTCGACGCCGAGACGATCGGCATGCACGGGCCGGAGTGCCTCGACCACATCGAGGCGCTCGAGGCCCTCCTGGACGCCGAGACGGTCTCGTCCCGATTCACCGAGGACTACACGACCGCATCGGTCGCGGGAACGACCGAGGTCGAGACCGAGCAGTCGGACCGCACCCGATGACCACGGTCGTCGCTCAGTCGGCCGGTCACGGCGGCGCCGACTCGCCGCTCGGCACCGTCTGCCCGCCGGCGCGGCCGGCGGAGACCCTCCGCTGGTCGCGGTTCCTGGCGGCCACCGAAGCCGAGGGGCCGGGGGTCCGGTCAGCCGTCTGGCTGCAGGGCTGCGCCGTGCACTGCCCGGAGTGCTTCAACCCGCAGCTGTGGGCCGACCGCGGCGGCCGCGTCACCGGCACCGCCGCGATCGCAGCCGACTGGGCCGAGCGCGCGCTCGCCGCGGGAGCCGAGGGCGTGACCCTGCTCGGCGGCGAGCCCTTCGATCAGGCGGCGGCCGCGGCATCCGTCGCCCGCATCTTCGGCGCGGCGGGCCTCGGCGTCATGACGTTCACGGGCTACCCGCTCGACCGGCTGACCGCGTGGGCCGACGCCGGGCGCGACGACATCGCGGCCCTGCTCGCCGCGACCGATCTGCTATGCGACGGCCCGTACCTGCGCGACCTGCCCGACATGCGCCGGCCGTGGGTGGGCTCGCGCAACCAGGGCATCCGCGCGCTCGGCCCGCGGTATGCGACCGAGGTGAGCCGGATCGCCGCCGCCGGCGGGTCCGACCGGCTCGAGGTGCGGATCGACCGCGACGGCACCGTCGCGGTCAACGGATGGGCGACGGATGCCGCGATCGCGGCGCTCCTGGACGACCTGGGTGTGCGCGCCGACAGCCCGGCCCAGGTGGCTGCGGCACAGGAACGAATGAGAGCGGAGGCCGCGCGATGAGCGTGTCGTTGATCCTGATCCCCGCGGCACTGGCCGCCGTCACCGCGATCTCCGCCGCGGGCGGCATCGGCGCCCTGTCGCAGGTCGGCGGTGACCGCGAGGTCGAGCGCGACATCGAGGTCGAACGCGCCGAGGCCGAGGGGCCGCGCCCCGTCTCGGTGCGCACGCGCATGAAGGACCCCGACCTGCTCGGCGACGCCCTACGCGACATCGGTGCGACTGCGGTCACGCAGAGCGACGCCGACCTCACCGCTGTCATCGACGGCGTCGAGCTGGCGATGACGCGGTCGCCCGAGGGCGTGTGGGCGGCGCACTTCCGTCGCGCCGACGGCCTCGAGCTCGCCGAGACGGATGCCGCAGCGCTCGTCGAGCGGCTGGACGCCGCCTACGCCCTCCGGGTGCAGCAGACCGTGGCGTCGCGGATCCGCGAGCGGGCGGCGTCCGCGGGCTTCGAGCTGGTGTCGGAGACGCGCGACGACGACGACACCGTCACGATGGTGCTCGACGTGAAGGACTACGCATGAGCAGCTCCGTGCGCGCGACGTCGGCGAACGACATGCCGAGCGTCGGCTGGATGCTCGGGATGAGCTCGTGGATGCTGCTGACCGTCATCCCCGGGCCGATCCTCACGTGGCTCGGGTTCTCGATCATCGGGGTCGCCTCTCGCAGCCGCCGCCTCATCATCCTCGGCGTCGTCTGGGGCGCCACCGCCATCCTCGTGAGCCTCGACATCTGGGGCCAGTGGCAGGCGCTCGCCCGCGCAGTCGTGTACCTGGCCGGCATGGTGGTCGCTCTCGCGGTCAACCCCGGCTGGCTGCGCACGATGTGGCAGCGGCGCGTCGAGGGCGGGGTGCAGCGTTCCACGGCCTCTCGCACACGCGAGTCCACCTGGCACCGCGCCGCCACCGGCACCGACGACAAGGCTGCGGGCGCGACCAAGACCGCGTCGGGCTCGTCGCGGAACGCCCGCCGGCGGGCGGCCCGGGCCGCCGCGGCCCAGGCGAAGGCGAAGGCCAAGGCCGAGGCCGCCGCGAAGGCCGAGGCCGACGCCGCTGCGAAGGCCGAGGCCGAGCGCGCGGCGAAAGCCGCGTCCCCGTCGGCCCGCGAGGCCGCCGCGCTCGCCGCGTCGGCCGGCGCGTCGGCGGCCGACCTGCTGGACTCCGGTGACCCGGCACCCCCCGCCGAGCCGGTCGACGTCAACACCGCGACGGCGGCCGAGCTCGAAGACCTGCCCGGCATGACGCGCACCCGCGCGCGGCGGGCCGTGAAGGAGCGCGACGAGCAGGGCGGCTTCACCTCCCTCGAGGACTTCGGCGAGACCGTGGGCCTGCAGCCGCACGAGATCGTCCGGCTGCGCCGCGTGGCCACCTGCTCGCCCCGCCCCCGCGGCGAGCGGCGCTTCGGCCGCCGCGTCGACTTCTGAGGGGACGGATGCCGCAGCCCGCGGCATCCGTCCCCCACCTCGTCGTGTGAACCCCTGCGCCGGGGCTGCGGCATCCGTCGTCCACGCGTGAGTGAACCGCAGGCTGGAGGCTGCGGCATCCGTCCGCCGCGCTCGCGGCACGCGCGACGACGCCCGCCCCGGTGACCGGAGCGGGCGTCGATGCGTCAGGCCGAGGGGGCCCCGCTGCTCAGAGCTTGGCGTCCTGGCGGGGGATGAAGACCTGCTTGATGATGAGCAGGATCGACGCCGTCACCGGGATCGCGACGAGCGCGCCGAGGAGGCCGAGCAGCGTGCCGCCGACCATGGCGCCGATCACCACGAGGGCGCCCGGCACCGAGATCGCCTTGTTCATCACCTTCGGGGTGAGGACGTACGCCTCGAGCTGCATGTAGATCAGGTAGATGATCGCGAAGATCAGGGCGGGCAGCCACCCGGTGAAGAGCGCGATGACCGTCGCGGTGATCCAGTAGAGCACCGAGCCGATGAGCGGGATCAGGGTGATGAGGAAGGCGAGCACACCCATGAGCGCCGGGAACGGCAGGCCGAGGAACAGGTGCAGCAGGAAGGCCACGATCGAGTTGCAGAAGGCGAGCACCACCATGCCCATGAGGTAGGCGCCGATGGAGTCGGTGATCTGCTCGGTCATCGCCGCGGCCTTCTTGCGGTTGCGCGCCGCGACGAAGCGGTTGAAGGCGACCTTCATGTTGGGAAGGCCGGCGAGGAAGTACAGGCTCAGCACCAGCACGATGATGAGACCCGAGATGGTGGTGCCGACGCTGACGGCGAAGTTCACCACGCCGCCGCCGATCTTGGCGAGGTTGGCCGGGTTGGTGAGGAACGTCTCGACCTGGTTCGTGATGTCACCCACCTGGGAGCCGAACGTCGAACTCAGCCACGAGTACAGGTCGGACTTCTGGAAGTTGCTGACCGTCTGCGGCAGATCATTGATGAACGCGCTGATCTGCTTGATGAGGGTCGGCACGACGAGCAGCAGGATCCCCGTGAGCACCAGAGCGAACGCGGTGTACACGATGACGATGGCCCACGGCCGCGAGACGTTGTGGCGTCCGAACCATCGCACCACCGGGTCGAGTCCGAGCGCGGCGAAGAGCGCGAACACGACATAGATGATGATCGTCGAGAGGTTCCAGAACGCCAGGCCCAGCGCGACGGCGGCGAGAGCGCCGAGCGTCGCGACGAGTCCCAGGCGGAAGGGGCTGTTGAGGTTCGCCCAGAAGGTCTTGCCCGCGGGTGCCTCGCCCGTGAAGACGGGCTCCGCATCGTCCGCGGCCACCGGCTCGGTCAGGCGCGCGGTCGCCTGGCTGTCGGTCCCCGCCTCCGGCGCGACGGACAGGGACTCGGCGGCCTCGGCTTCGGTGGCGCCGACGGAGGGCGAAGCGTCGTTCATGGTCACACTCTAGGGGCGCGGGTCCGGCGGGACGAGGCTGTGGCGGCAAGATCACTCTGATCGTGTGAGGCCGGACCACGACAGAGCGGTCCGGCGCCCTCCGGTATCGTCGAGGAGGCGAGGAGGACCCCCATGACCGAAGACCCCACGGCGACGCTCGCGCGACTGCGCAGCAGCATCGACAACATCGACGCCGCGCTGGTGTATCTGCTCGCGGAGCGCTTCAAGGCGACCAAGCAGGTCGGTCAGCTGAAGGCCGAGCACGGCATGCCGCCGTCCGACCCGGCCCGCGAAGAGCAGCAGGTCGCGCGGCTGCGCACCCTGGCCGAGCAGGCCGACCTGGATCCCGCCTTCGCCGAGAAGTGGTTCAACTTCGTGGTGGCCGAGGTCATCCGCCACCACGAGGACTTCCGTGAGGGCAACGGGGCGGCCGCGAGCCGCTGAGCGCGCCATGCGACTCGAGCACCTCTACCGCCTGCGCTTCTCGTACCCCGACGGCTGGGCGGTCGAGCTCGAGGGCGGCTGGCAGCAGCACCTGTACTTCGCCGACGGCGTCTGCGAAGGAGCCCTGACCGGCCGCTTCCGCGCCGCGAACTTTCCGCTGCGACGCACGGCCGAGGGGCCGTTCCTTCCCGACCTGCGCGGCGTCGTCGAGACCGACGACGGCGCGACCGTCCTCGTCGAGTGCCGGGGCTACGGCCGCGCGCAGCCGGCCGGCGCGCGCCAGGTGGTCGGCTCGGTGCTCCACGTCAGCGACCATCCGTCCTACCGCCGGCTCAACGACGCGGTGTGCGTGTGCGTCGGCGAGGTCCGGGCGCGCGACGGAGACGGCCCCGAGCTCGTGCTCGACGTGGCCGAGGTGATCTGGGAGCCGATCGCCCCGTAGCCGCCGCGTCATGAGATGACGGATGCCCCGACCCCGCGCAGTGCGCGTGGCCGAGGCATCCGCCTTTCGGGGTCGAAGCCTGACCCCGGGGACGCCCCTACGGGACGGTCTTGCGCAGGGTCAGGAACGAGACCCCGGCAAGCACCGCAGCGAGCAGCAGCCCCCAGAGCGACATGCCGACGGGGCCCTGCTGGCCGATCCAGGCGAAGACCCGGTCCCATGCCTGGAGGAGGCCGACGTACCACATGAGCACCACCAGCAGGAGCCCGATCCCCACGAGGACGATCGTGAGCCACAGGGGGCCGAACCGCTTGTAGATCGTCGCGGCCCAGAAGCCGAGGACGAAGATGAGCATGGCGACCGAGAAGTAGAAGAGCCCCGTGACCTGCACGCCGTCATCGGAGATCCCGGGGATCACGAAGAACCACCCGTTGATCCCCCACCCGTTGGTCGCCAGCTCGACGAGGCCGCCGACCATGAACACGGCCGCGAGGATCGCCGACGTGATGGCTGCCGTGAGCAGCGTGCCGAGGTAGAACTCGCGCCTCGTGACGCTCAGCGCCTGCGAGAACGGAAAGGTCAGGGTCAGCGCCTGGATGCCGACGACCATGAAGTACCAGAGCGGGGCCTGGGCGCCCATGCCGTAGATCGTGTCGGTCACCCCCGAGCTTGCGAGGATCGCGTAGATCGCGAGCGAGATCGCGAACGAACCCGCGAGGACGAGGAGCGGAACCCAGATGTAGGTCTGCTTGTTCACGAGCTGGAGGCGAACGACGTTCAGCGTGCGGTTCATCGGAGCGCTCCTTCTTCGGCGGACGCCGGATCGTCGACGGTGTCGCCGGTGACGTGGCGGCCGGCGTGCTGGGTCATGCGCACGATGAGCTGCTGCAGCGACACGGCTCCGACGTCGAGGCCGGCCTGGGCGAGCCGGGCGCGGTCGCCGGGCGTGAGGGTGCCGAGCACGGTCACGGACGAGACGCGGCCGAGGCTCTCGCGGTGGATCACCTCGTGGCCCGAGACGAACGCCTCGACGGCGGCCGTGTCGCCCACGATGGTGGCCGCGCGGTCGCGTACGGCATCCGTCGACTCGTCCATGATGATCCGGCCGCCGTCGATGACGAGCACGCGTTCGATGAGGTTCGACACCTCGTCGATGAGGTGACTCGACAGGATGATCGTGCGCGGGTGCTCCGCGTAGTCCTCGAGAAGCCGGTCGTAGAAGATCTGCCGGGCGACCGCATCGAGCCCGAGGTACGGCTCGTCGAAGAAGGTGATCTCCGCCCGGCTCGCGAGCCCGATGATCACCCCGACGGCCGAGAGCTGCCCGCGTGAGAGCTTCTTGATCGCCTTCTTCATCGGCAGCTGGAAGTCGTCGATGAGACGGTCGGCCAGATCCTGATCCCATTTGTCGAAGAAGAGCCTCGCCATGCGGAACGCGTGCCGAGGCGTGGCGTCGTCGGGATACTTCTGGCTCTCGCGCACGAAGCACATGCGAGAGAGCGCCTTGGCGTTCTCGTACGGGTGCATGCCGAACACCCGCACGTCGCCGCTGGTGGCGAAGTTCTGCGCCGTCAGGATCGACATGACGGTCGTCTTGCCGGCCCCGTTGCGGCCCAGCAGGCCGTAGATGGTGTTCTTCTCGATCGTGAAGCTCACGTCGTCCACTGCGACCACGTCGCGATAGCGCTTGGTGAGGTGCTCCACTTCGATGACGGGCGTCCCGGTCGTCATCGTGCGTTCCCTTCGATGTCGGCGGCCACGGAGGCGCGGTCGCGGATGAGCAGTGCCAGGTCGTCGGGCCCGAGCCCGAGCTTGCGGGCCTCGGCCAGCAGCGGGTCGACGAAGCGGTCGGCGAACGCCGCGCGGCGCTCGCCCACCAGGCGTTCTCGCGCGCCCGCCGCGACGAACATGCCGATGCCGCGCCGCTTGTACAGCACGCCCTTGTCGGTGAGCATCGCGATTCCCTTCGCCGCGGTGGCGGGGTTGATCCGGTAGAAGGCGGCGAGCTCGTTCGTCGAAGGCGCCTGGGCCTCTTCGGCGAGCGAGCCGTCGATGATCGCGTCCTCCACGCTCTCGGCGATCTGGAGGAACAGCGCCTTGCCCTCTTCGATCACGACCACCTCCGCTTGATCGGTCAGTTACTTGACTAAGTAACCATAGAACGTTGGATGCCGCAACCCGCGTTCGCGCGACCCGCCGGGACGCCGAGCCACGGCGTTCCGGCCGAGACATGGGGCCTCGCCCTCGGGCTCGGCGGGCAACTCCCTATCTCGACGCGCCGGTCCCGCGTGGCCGGCCCCGGTGGCCGAACCACGGCGTTTCGGCCGAGACGCGGGACCTCGCGCTCGGGCTCGGCGGGAATCCCCTGTCTCGACGGGCGGGCCCTGCCGGCCGGGGCGGGGACGTCGAACCGCCGCGTTCCCGTCGAACCACGGCGTTCCGGCCGAGACATGGGACGTCGCCCTCGGGTTCGGCGGGAATCCTCTGTCTCGACGGGCGGACCCTGCCGGCCAGGGCCGTCCCGGCCTGCGCGGGTGGCCTGATGCCGAGCCGGGACGTCGAACCGCCGCGTTCCCGTCGAACCACGGCGTTCCCGCCGAGACACGGCGTTCCGGCCGAGACATGGGACGTCGCCCCCGGGCTCGGCGGGAATCCCCTGTCTCGACGCGCGGACCTCGTCGGGCCGGGGCGGTCCCGGCCGGCGCGGGTCGTGCTATTACGCGTGCGCGAGCTACCCAAAGGGCCAGCGGCTGTCGAATTTGCGACCCATGCGGCCGCATGAAACGGTGGATGAGGCCTGTCATGGGCCGCATCCCGACCAGTCCGCGGTCTCCGGTGACGCCCGAGCGTCAGACCGGTGAGCGTATGGTCGGCGGACGTGACGGCGGATCCGACATCCGCCGCGGGGACGTCCGCCACCCGGGCGTGACCGCTGCAGCGCCCTCTGCCGGTGCTGCCGAGGTGCACTGTGTCCACTCCCACTGCGAATCCGCCCGCCGTCGAGGCGCGCAACCTGTACAAGGTCTTCGGCCGCAACCCGAAGGCCGTGGTCGAGCGCCTGCGTTCCGGCGAGTCCCGCTCCGATGTCGCCGACGCGGGCAGCGCCGCCGTCATCGACGCGAGCTTCACCGTCGAGCGCGGGGAGATCTTCGTCATCATGGGGCTGTCCGGCTCGGGCAAGTCCACGATCATCCGCATGCTCAACGGCCTGCTGCCTCCCACCGCGGGCGACGTGCTCGTGCAGGGGCAGAGCGTGACGCGCGCGTCCGCCAAGGCGCTGCGCGGCATCCGTCAGCGCTCGATCTCGATGGTGTTCCAGCACTTCGCGCTGCTGCCGCACCTGTCGGTGCTCGACAACGCCGCCTACGCGCTCGAGATCCAGGGCGTGGGGCGCGACGAGCGACGGGCTCGCGCCCGCGAGATCCTCGACCGCGTCGGACTCGGCGATCGCGCCGACGCGATGCCCGACGAGCTGTCGGGCGGCATGCGCCAGCGCGTCGGCCTCGCCCGTGCCCTCACCGCAGGCACCGACATCCTGCTGATGGACGAGGCGTTCTCGGCCCTCGACCCGCTCATCCGCCGCGAGATGCAGGAGCAGCTCGTCGAGCTGCAGCGCGAGCTCGGCCGCACCATCGTGTTCATCACGCACGACCTCAACGAGGCGATGTTCCTCGGCGACCGCATCGCGGTCATGCGCGACGGGCGCATCGTGCAGAACGGCACACCCGAAGAGATCCTCACCGATCCCGCCAACGACTACGTTGCGCAGTTCGTGCAGGACGTCGACCGTGCGCGCGTGCTCACCGCCGGCTCGGTCATGGCGCCGCCCGCGGCCACGACGCCCGTCAGCGCCGGCGTGCGCGGCGCGCTGCGCGTCATGCGCGACCAGCAGGTGGGCGCCGTGTCGGTCATCGAGAACCGCCGGTTCCTCGGCACGGTCACCGACCGCGCCGTCATCCGGGCGGTCAAGGACGGACGCACCGACCTGCGCTCGCTCGTGCGCGCCGGCCGACCGGCGGTGCACGTCGACGACCCGCTCACCGACGTCGTCGAGCGCGCCGTCGAGAGCCCGCTGCCCGTCGCCGTGATCGATGACGCGGGCCGGCTCGTCGGGACGATCCCGCGCGTCACGCTGCTCGCCGCCCTCGGCGATGTGCCGCCCGTCACGCGCGAGAACCCCGTCATCGACCTGCCCGCGACCGTGCCGGCGAGCGAGATCGCGCAGACGCTCGCGGTGGTCGACGACCGTGCCGGCGCCATGGCGCCGGCCGGCAGGGCGGCACCGCCCACGCGGGTCGCGGCATCCGATCACCGCCCCGTCACGGAAGGAGCCGCGCGATGAACGATCTCTTCCGCCTTCCGCTCGGCGCGGTCGTCGAGACCGGCGTCCGCTGGGTCATCGACGCCTTCAGCGCGGTCTTCGACACCCTCGCCGTGGTCTTCGGCGGCCTCTACGACTGGCTCGACGCGGCGCTGTCGGTTCCGCCGTTCTGGGCCGTGATCCTCGTGGTCGCCGCGTTCGCCTACTGGTCGAAGGGGCTCGTGCTCGCCGTCGGCAGCGCCGTGGGGCTCCTCGTCATCGTCGCGATCGGCCAATGGGCCAACGCGATGGACTCGCTCGCCCTGGTGATCCTCGCGGCGGCCGTCGCGATCGTGATCGCGGTGCCGTTGGGGATCTGGGCGGCGCGCAACGACCGCGTGTCGGCGGTGCTGCGCCCCGTGCTCGACTTCCTGCAGACGATGCCGGCCTTCGTCTACCTCATCCCCGCGATGCTCATCTTCGGCGTCGGCCCGGTGCCCGGCATGGTCGCCACGATCGCCTTCGCGCTGGCTCCCGGCGTGCGGCTCACCGAGCTCGGAATCCGCGGCGTCGACCCCGAGATCGTCGAGGCGGGCCATGCCTTCGGTGCGACCCCCGGTCGCATCCTGCGCCAGATCCAGCTGCCGCTCGCGATGCCCAGCATCATGGCCGGCGTCAACCAGGTGATCATGCTGAGCCTGTCGATGGTCGTCATCGCGGGCATGGTGGGCGCCGGCGGCCTGGGCGGCGAGGTGGTGCAGAGCCTCAGCCGCATCGACATCGCCCTCGGCGTCGAGGCCGGCCTGTCGGTCGTCATCCTCGCGATGATCCTCGACCGCGTGACCTCCGGCTTCTCCGCGCCGCGGCCGCGTCCGGCCCGCGCAGCGGCATCCGCCGACTCGGGCGCGGCCGCCGACGCCGACCGGCCCGCCGACGCCGCCGGGAGCGAGGTGCGCAGACCCAGCGCGGACGAGCCTGCCGGGGCCACGGCATCCGATTCCCCGCGCGAGCGGACCCCCGAGACCGCGAACGCCTGAGCCGAGGAGGACACGACATGACCATGCGACGCACCATCGCCGCCGGGCTGGCGCTCGCCGGCACCGCCGGACTGCTCGTGACCGGCGCGGTCACGCAGCTGAGCCCGGCCGACGCGGGCGACCGCGCGATCAGGATCGCCGTCTTCAACGGGTGGGACGAGGGCATCGCCGCGTCCGAGCTGTGGAAGTCCGTGCTCGAGGACGAGGGCTACACGGTCGAGCTCGTGTACGCCGATCCCGCGGCCGCGTACACCGGCATCGCGCGAGGCGACTACGACCTCACCCTCGACACCTGGCTGCCGCTGACGCACGCCGACTACATGCAGACCTACGGCGATGATCTCGTCGACCTCGGCGCGTGGAACGACGAGGCGAAGCTCACGATCGCCGTGAACGAGGACGCCCCCGTCGACTCGCTCACCGAGCTCGCGGCGAACGCCGAGGTCTTCGGCAACCGGCTCGTCGGCATCGAGTCGGGCTCGGGCCTGGTCACTGTGACGCAGAACGAGGTGATCCCCGGCTACGGCCTGGAGGGCATGGAGTTCGTGACGTCGTCGACGCCCGCGATGCTCACCGAGCTCGAGGCGGCGACGGATGCCGGACGCGACGTCGCCGTGACGCTCTGGCGCCCGCACTGGGCCTACAACGCGTTCCCGCTCAAAGACCTCGAAGACCCCGACGGGCTGCTCGGCGACGCCGAGGGCATCCACACCGTGGGATCGCAGGGCTTCGTGGACGACTTCCCCGAGGTCGCCGCGTGGCTCGAGGACTTCCGCATGGACAACGAGCTGCTGTACTCCCTCGAGGACGCGATGTTCGGCGAGTACGACGGCGACGACTACGCCCCCGTGGTCGACGAGTGGATCGCCGGCAACCGGGAGTGGGCGGACGCGCTGACCCGCTGACCGGGGCGCCGACCGACCGGTCCGTCGATCCCGGTCGTTGAGCGTGGGAGCGGCAGCGACCGAGACGAAACGCCCCGGCGCTCCCGCAGGCCACAGCCCCGTCTCGGCACGCTGCGGCCGGGGCACCGAATAGGGTGTGGGCATGAGCGTGGCCTTCGTCCTGGGCGGCGGAGGTGTCCGCGGGGCCGTCGAGATCGGCATGCTCCGGGCACTGCTCGAGCGCGGCATCCGTCCCGATCTCGTCGTGGGGACCTCGATCGGCGCGATCAACGGCGCGCTGGTGGCGAGCGACCCGTCGCCCGCCGTGATCGACCGCCTGCTCGACGCCTGGACCTCGCCCGAGGCGAACGCCGTCTACGGCGACTCGCTGTTCGCGCAGTTCACGCGGCTCGTGAAGACCCGCACGCACCTGAACTCGCCCGCGCCGCTGCGGCACCTGCTCGAGCGTGCGCTCGGCGCCGGCACCCGGTTCGAAGATCTGCCGGTGCGGCTGCAGGTCGTCGCCGCGAGCATCGAGCGCGCCGCCGAGCACGTGTTCGCGTCGGGCCCGCTCGTCGAGGCGATCCTCGCCTCGGCCTCGGTGCCGGGGCTCCTGCCACCGACCCGCATCGGCGACGAGCACTTCATCGACGGCGGCATCGTGAACTCCATCCCGATCGCGCAGGCGGTGGATGCCGGGGCCACGACGGTCTTCGTGCTGCAGGTCGGTCGCATCGAGACGCCGCTCGTGGCCCCGCGCTCGGCGGTCGAGACGGCCCGCGTCGCGTTCGAGATCGCCCGGCGCCATCGGTACGCGCGCGATCTCGCGACCTTGCCCGAGGGGGTCGACCTGCACGTCCTGCCGAGCGGCGGCGGCCCGGACGACGACGACTCGCTCATGTCGTACCGGCGGATGGACACCGTCCGCGCGCGCATCGACGCGGCCTACGACGCGAGTCGCGCGTTCCTCGTGGATCGGGGACTGGGCCCGGACGGTGCAGGCGGCGCGGACGGTGCGGGCCGGGAGTCCGGCCCAGACGGCGCGTCCGGCGCGGACGGCCCGGACGCAGCGGGCGGCGCGGAGGGTGGCGGCTGATGCGCATGCCGCCCACCTGGGTGCGCCGCATCCTCCTCGCCCCGTTCGTCATCGTCGCCGCACTGGCGATGCTGGCGCTCACCCCGATCTGGCTGCTCGTCGCCCTCGCGCTCACCTCGCTCGTGCCCGGGCGGTTCCGGCTGCCGCGCGTGCTCTGGCTCGTGACGGTCTACCTGCTGTGGGACGCGATGCTCGTCCTCGCCCTCTTCGGGCTGTGGATCGCGTCGGGCTTCGGCTACGCCCTGCGCCGGCCCGGCTTCGTGACGGCGCACTACCGCCTGGGGGCGTGGGCGCTGCGGCTCCTCTTCTGGATCTTCGGCGGCGTGCTGCGCCTCACGATCACCACGACCGGCTCTGACGAAACGGATGCCGCAACCGGCCGCGCCGCCTTCGACGAGCTGTTCGCACCCGGCACCCCGCTCGTGGTCGCGAGCCGCCACGGCGGGCCGGGCGACTCGTTCATCCTCATCCACACGCTTCTCAACGAGGTGGCGCGGCGGCCGCGGATCGTCCTCAAGTACACGCTCCAGTGGGACCCGGCGATCGACATCCTGCTGCACCGGATCCCGGCGCGGTTCATCGTGCCCTCCGGCTTCGGCCGCGTCCCGCGCGGCGGCGGCGTGCGCGTCGAAGAGGCGCTGGCCGAGCTGGCGCGCGACCTCGGACCCGAAGACGCGTACGTGATCTTCCCCGAGGGCGGCAACATCAGCCCCGCGCGGCGTCTCTCGCGCATCCAGCGCCTGCGCGACGCGGGTCGCGAGACGATGGCCGAGCGCGCCGAGGCGCTGCGGCACGTCATGGCGCCGCAGCCGGGCGGCGTGCATGCCGCATTGGATGCCGCACCCGACGCCGACGTCGTCTTCATCGCGCACACGGGGCTCGACCGGCTGGTCACGCTGCGCGACATCTGGCGCGAGCTGCCGATGGACAAGGGCATCACGATGCGCGCGTGGCGCGTGCCCCGCGCGGAGATTCCGGACGACCTCGACGCACGTGCGGCGTGGCTCTTCGACTGGTTCGCGCGCATCGACGACTGGATCGACGAGCACCCCGAGCTCGGCTGACGGCGGCTGCCGCGGGCCGGCCGGTGGGGGCGTTTCGTCTCGCTGCGCTCGCTCAATGACCGGAGGCAGGGGTTTTCCCGGTCGTTGAGCGAGGGAGCGCAGCGACCGAGACGGAACCGCCGCGACCCGGCGCGCAGCTCTCCTCCGGTCGCGCCCCCGCGTTTCGTCTCGCTGCGCTCTCTCAACGACCGGGGCAGGGGTTTCCCGGTCGTTGAGCGAGGGAGCGCAGCGACCGAGACGGAACCGCCGCGACCCGGCGCGCAGCTCTACTCCGGTCGCGCCACCGCGTTTCGTCTCGCTGCGCTCTCTCAACGACCGGGGGCAGGGGTTTCCCGGTCGTTGAGCGAGGGAGCGCAGCGACCGAGACGGAACCGCCGTGACCCGGCGCGCAGCTCTACTCCGGTCGCGCCACCGCGTTTCGTCTCGCTGCGCTCTCTCAACGACCGGGGCAGGGGTTTCCCGGTCGTTGAGCGAGGGAGCGCAGCGACCGAGACGAAACGGCAGCGACCCGGCGCACAGCTCTACTCCGGTCGCGCCGCCGCGTTTCGTCTCGCTGCGCTCGCTGAACGACCGTGGCCCAGGCGGGTACGGACGCGGTCGGCGGTCAGCGGTGGGGCTTGGGGTGCGTCACGCGACCGGGCGCGTCGCCGTTTCCCCGCGACGGCACCGGCCAGGGCGCGGCGGCGGGTGGCGTCGTGCTCGGGCGCTTCGGAGCGGGGAGCGGCTCGGGCTCGGCGACCGGCGCCGGTTGCGAAGGCGGGGGAGCAGTCGCAGTCGTCGGGGCTGCGGCATCCGTCGTCGAAGGCGAGGGCCCCAGCTCGAGCATGACCTTCTTCTCGAGCACCTCGATCGCCTCATCCGACAGCGAGAGCAAACCGTCGAGCTCTTCGCGGACGCGGCGGTACGCGAGCTGGCGCTCGGCGGAGGTGGCGGCCTCGTCGACTGCGACCGTCAGCAGCTTCTTGGCGGTCTCGAGCCGCTTGCGCTCGACCTCGGTGAAGCTCGAGTCGCGGATGCGCCGTGCGTCGCGCTCGGCGACGTCGAAGGCGACCTCGAAGTCGGCGACCGCGTTGCGGTACTCGGCGAGCTGCTCCTTCGAGAGCCGCGCCTTCGGCGAGGCCGGGCGCAGTCCGTCGGCGATGCGCTTCGCCCGCAGGAACGCGGCGGTGAGCGGCTGCCGCCCGTCGCTCATGGCGGGGAAGGCGATGATCTTCGCGACGTCCAGCTCGTACTCGAGCCATCGTGCCGTGACGGCGTCGTGCGTGGCGAAGAGCCGCTCGAGCTGCGTCGCGTGGGTCTCGCGCGCGGCCGGCTCGGGCACGGCAGTCGCTCCGGTGATCGGAGGGAGGGATGCCGCGGCCACGGCCTTTCCTCGGGCCGCGGCCTGGGCGGCCTTCAGCTCGGCCTTCGCGTGCATCACCTCGAGGCGGCGCTTGTGCCGCAGACGGGCACCGCGCTCCCAGGCGCTGCCGACCCACCCGATGACCCCCATGAACGGGAAGACGAGCCACCAGTAGTCGCCGATGAAGGCCCAGACCTGGTCCACCCTGTCATGCTAACGGGCGCGGGACGCCGCGCGTCGGGCTCAGGGCACCCTGCCAGCGGGTGGCTCCTGATTGCGAGGAAGGGGCATGCGCGCGATGAGCGCCGGCAGCCGGTCGGCGAGATCGGCGATGGCGACTGCTGCCGCCGAGATGCCGGCCGCCGCCGTCGCACCGGGCGATGCTGCACGAGCGGCACCGGGGACGCCCGCCTGCCGCTCGGCCTCGTCGAACGCGGCCGTGAGATCTTGCACGGCGAGGCGGTACTCCACGTACTGCTCGGGAGTGACGCGATCGCGGAGCGTCGGCCGCTTCGCCAGGGCCTCGCGCTGCGCACGGAGGAACACGACGGTGGCCGGATGCCGCGAGTCGGTCATCTGCGGATGCGCGAGCGCCTTGTCGACGTCGGTCTCGTAGGCCAGCCATCGTGCGTTCACCGCGTCGTGAGCGGCATACAGGCGCTCGATCGGCAGCGGGTCATGGGCGGAGGAGGCGCGGTACTGCGAATACCCCGCCTTGACGCGCGAGCGGCTCGCGCGGAGCTCGAGTGACGCTGTCTTCTCGGCTTGCTTCGCGACCTGCAGCTCGCGCCGGGCGTCGTACGCGCGATGCGCCGGCTGCGACTTCGAGGTCATGACGTCGGCCTGCGCCGTCCGTACCCGTGCCTTCGCCGCCACCAGCGCGCGGTAGGCCAGCGACTCCTCGTGGCGCGCGGCATCCAGCTCGAGCCGGCGGGCCCGCCGGACGCGTGTCGTCAGACCGGCATAGGTCGCCGCCCCGGCACCCGCAGCAGCCGGGGCGATCCACCACCAGGTCGACACGATCAGGAGGATCGGCTCCACCCTGCCCATGCTAATCGCGATATAGCGCGGTTGTCTCCGGGAGTCTGCTGAGCGCCGGGCTCAGTGGCCGCCGATCTCCATGGTGCCGCCATGCCGGCGCCGGTCGGTGGCGTCGTACATCGCCTTGCCAGGCCCGGGGCCCGGCTCGCCCGGCCGCGCCTGGCGGGTGTCGTACGTCTCACGGGGCGGCGACACGAAGTGCTTCACACGCGTCCACAGCGACGGCTTCCCGGTCATGTGCGTCCTCCTGGCCCGAGGCTAGCGGAACCGGACGCGCGAGGGAATCAGCCGAAGAGCAGCGCGAAGACGGTGGCGCCGCCGCCGACGAGGATCAGGGCGACGATCGTCACCCACGCGACGATCTTGACGCGCCGCTGCCGGGTGTCGTTGAAACCGCTGTACTCGTCGTCTTCCGCCGCCATGCCGTCCATCCTATGCGCGGGTCCGGCGCGCGTCCCGGCGCCCGGAGGCTCGGCACGACCGGCGTCCGCAGGTGGTCGTGCCCTGTGCAGGAGGCGGGGGCGGCTTCGGGTCCTATGTAAGCCCTGTTCGCCTGCGGAAGGCCGTGGCGGGTGCGGCCGCAGCCGACCTCCGTCGGGGGCCAGGGCGTCCGCAGGTGATCGGGCCTTGTGCAGGAGCCGGGGGTGGCTTCGGGTCCTGTGGAAGCCCTGTTCACCTGCGCAATGCGGGTGCGGCCCGCTGCGGCCGACCTTCGGCCCGGGGCTCGGGGCGTCCGCAGGTGACCGGGCCCTGTGCAGGAGCCGGGGGCGGCTTCGGGTCCTGTGGAAGCCCTGTTCACCTGCGCAATGCGGGTGCGGCCCGCTGCGGCCGACCTTCGGCCCGGGGCTCGGGGCGTCCGCAGGTGACCGGGCCCTGTGCAGGAGCCGGGGGCGGCTTCGGGTCCTGTGGAAGCCCTGTTCGCCTGCGCAACGCGGGTGCGGGCCGCCGCGGCCGACCTTCGGCCCGGGGCTCGGGGCGTCCGCAGGTGAT
>NZ_JAWTZT010000008.1:0-84954 GCF_033548675.1 Microbacterium sp. M3 | reverse complement strand
GAGTCGTGCGCATTCCGGGCCTGCAGAACCCCTGTTCACCTGCGGAACTCGTGCGGCACACGCACCGCGCCGCGTTCGTGGGTGGCGCGGCGGCTCTGCAGGGGAACGGGGCTTGCGCAGGAGAGTCGTGCGTATTCCGGGCCTGCAGAACCACTGTTCACCTGCGGAACTCGTGCGGCACACGCACCACGCCGCGTTCGTGGGTGGCGCGGCGGCTCTGTAGGGGAACGGGGCTTGCGCAGGAGAGTCGTGCGTATTCCGGGCCTGCAGAACCGCTGTTCACCTGCAGAACTCCGGCCGCAGTCGCACCCCGCACCCGCCGCACCCGCCGCACCCCGCACCCCCACCCCGCAGCCCCACCCCGCACCCGCCGCACCCCGCACACGCCGCACCGCGCATCACACCCCGACCCCCGCACATCTACCCCGCAGGACGACGGATGCCGCGACCCTCGTGGGTCGCGGCATCCGCTGTCCTGCGGGCTCGGGGTCAGGCGCCGGTGATCCAGACGGTCGTCTCGCCGGGGAGCACGCCGTCCTCGAAGTGCTGACTCGAGATCGATCGCGCGCCGCCTTCCGGGAGCTCGAACGGCTCGGTGCCGAAATTGGTGAAGACCGTCCACCCGTTCGGGCGGCGGAAGCCGAGCACGTCGTCGCGGCCCGTCTTGATCCACTCGAGCGACTCGCCCGTCTGCAGCAGGCGGCGGAGCGCCAGTGCCTCGCGGTACAGCGAGAGGGTCGAGCGGGGGTCGTCGTCCTGCACCGACACCGCCAGCTCGGCGAACCACGCCGGCTGCGGCAGGTGCGCGCCACCGTCGCCGAAACCGTACGAAGACCCCGTGGCCGACCACGGCAGGGGGACGCGGCATCCGTCCCGCCCGATGTCTTCCCCGGGGCTGCGGAAGAACGTCGGGTCCTGGCGCTCCGAGTCGGGAATGGCCGCGACCTCGTGCAGGCCGAGCTCCTCCCCCTGGTAGACGTATGCCGAGCCCGGCAGGCCCAGCACGAAGAGCGACGCGGCGCGCGCCCGGCGCAGTCCCTGCTCGCGATCGAGCTCGGGCGAGGCCCCGCCCGACAGCAGCCACTCGTTGCCGTGCTTGCGCACCGGCCGGCCCTGCTCGGTGCGCTCGGCGTCGGGCAGGCCGTACCGCGTCGCGTGGCGCACGACGTCGTGGTTCGACAGCACCCACGTCGTCGACGAGCCCGACTTCGCCGCGAGTGCGAGGTTGTCGCCGACGATGCGGCGGAACTGCGCCGCATCGAAGTCGGCCTCGAGCAGGTCGAAGTTGAACGCCTGGCCCAGGCTCTCGGCGCGCGCGTAGAGCGGGATGCGCGACGGCTCGACCCACGCCTCGGCCACCGCGGTGCGCGGCGGGTCGTACGAGTCGAAGACCTCGCGCCACTCGGCGTACACCTCGTGCACGTCGTCGCGGTCGATCATTGGGTGGTTGCCGTCACGGGGCATGGCGTCGAGCTCGGCCTGCGAGGGGAGCGGGTCGACGAAGTCCTTCGTGAGCATGTGCGCCACGTCGATGCGGAAGCCGTCGACGCCGCGGTCCGACCAGAAGCGCAGGGTCTTCACGAAGTCGGCGCGCACCTCGGGGTTCGACCAGTCGAGGTCGGGCTGCTCGACGGCGAAGTTGTGGAAGTACCACTGCCCGTCGGCCACCCGCTCCCACGCCGATCCGCCGAACACCGACACCCAGTCCGCGGGCGGCTCCGAGCCGTCGGGCCCGGTGCCGTCGCGGAAGATGTAGCGCGCGCGGGCCGCCGAGCCGCGGCCGGCGGCCAGCGCCTCCTGGAACCAGGCGTGCTGATCCGACGTGTGGTTCGGCACGATGTCGACGACCACCTTGATGCCCTCGCGATGCAGGGCCGCGAGCATCTCGTCGAAGTCGCCGAGGGTGCCGAGCCGCGGGTCGACGTCGCGGTAGTCGGCCACGTCGTAGCCGCCGTCCGCGAGCGCCGACGGGTAGAACGGGCTCAGCCAGACCGCGTCGACCCCCAGCTCCTTGAGATACGGCACGCGCGAGGTGATGCCCTTGATGTCGCCGATGCCGTCGCCGTTCTCATCGGCGAAGCTGCGCGGATACACCTGGTAGACCACCGCCTGCCGCCACCAGGCCGGCAGTTCGAGGTCGTTGAGCTTGTTGGTCAGGGGTGCGGAGTGCACAGTCGTCACGGGGACGCGTTTCCTTTCGAGGTTTTCCATTCGGGAGGGGGATGGATGCCGCGGCCTCAGCCCTTCACGGCACCCTGGGTGACGCCCTCCACGACCCAGCGCTGGGTGAAGAGGTAGACGATGATCGCCGGCGCCATGGCCATGAGGTACGAGGCGAACGACACGTTGTAGTTGTTGCTGAACTGAGTCTGGAAGATGTTCTGCACCACCGGAAGGGTCTGCAGCGCCGGGTCGGAGATGATCAGCGACGGCATCATGAAGTCGTTCCACGAGGCGAGGAACGCGAAGATGCCGACCGTGGCGCTCATCGGCGCGACGAGCGGGAAGATGAGCCGCCAGAACGTCTGGTTGGTGCTCGCGCCGTCGATGCGCGCGCTCTCCTCCAGCTCGGCGGGGATCGAGCGCAGGAACGCCGTGAACAGCAGGATGCTGAAGCTCAGCTGGAACATGATCTTGAGGATGATCACGCCGGCCGGGTTGTCGAGCCCGGTGAGTCCTGTCAGCTGGATCTGCGGCAGCGCCACCACCGGGAACGGCAGGAACATCGCCGCGAGCAGGTAGTAGAACGAGTAGCGGAACAGCTTGTGGTCCCAGTTGCGCGTGATGGCGAACGACGCGAGGGCGGCGAGGATGATCGTCCCGGCCACCGTGAACACCGTGACGAGCAGCGAGATGATGAACGCCCGGGGGAAGTTCGTCAGATCCCAGGCCGTGACGAACCCTTCGATGCTCCACGGTGCGGGCCACGTGAACGCGTTGCCGTCGACCGCCTGGCCCTGCGTCTTGAACGCCATCATGACGGTGACGTACAGCGGGATCAGCACCGTGACCGCGCAGAGCGCCAGCAGGATCGTGCCCGGCCAGTTGACGCGCTCCATGGCGAAGCGCGAGCGGGCTGGTTTGCGGGATTCGTCGCCGGCGAGCACGCGCTCGGCGGTCAGGTCCTCGACAGCGAGGGCGGGCTGCGTGGTCATCAGAACACGTTCCTTCCGCGAGTGAGACGGAGTTGGAGGAGGGCGAGCGTGAGCGCGATCACGAAGAAGATGGTCGCGTTGGCCATCTGGTAGGCGTAGTCGCCGCCCGAGAAGCCGGTGAAGATCGTCATGGCGATGGAGCGGGTGGCAGTGCCGGGGCCGCCGTTGGTGAGGCCCACGATGATGTCGTAGGCGTTGAGGTAGTCCTTGAAGCCGATGATCACGTTGATCACGACGTAGCCCGCGACGAGCGGCAGCGTGATGCGCGAGAGCTGCTGCAGCTTGCCGGCGCCGTCGATGGATGCCGCCTCGTAGACCTCGCCGGGGATCGACAGGAGCCCTGCGATGTAGATGAGGAGGGTGCCCGGGATCGCCTGCCACGCGGTGACGATCGCGATCGCGACCCACGCGAGGTCGGGATTGGCCAGGATGCTCTCGCTCAGCCAGCCGATGCCCCACAGCTGCCCGAGCGCCGGCACCGAGTTGGAGAACAGGAAGTTGAAGACGTAGGCGATGATGATGCCCGAGATCACCATCGGGATCACGAAGATCGTCCGCAGTCCGGTCTTCAGCCGCACGCGCGACACGAGACCCACCGCCAGCAGGAACGCGATGACGTTCACCACGATCACCACGACGAAGGCGAGCCAGAAGGTGAACAGGTAGCTCTGCAGGATCGCCGGGTCGGTGAAGACGGCGATGTAGTTGATGATGCCGACGAACTCCCAGTCGCCGAAACCGATCGAGTTGGTGAAGCTGAAGAAGATGCCGATGACCGCGGGGATCGTGATCGCCAGCGTGAACAGGATGAGTGCGGGCAGCAGGTAGAGGTAGTAGACCCCCTCGACCTTGCGGCGCGTGCGCGGCATCGTCGCCGCGCCGGTGCGCCGGCTCGTCTTCGGCGCCGTGACGGCGGCCGTGGTGGTTGCCATGAGTGCGTTCCTCTCGTGTCGCGCTATTGGCGCAGCGCCAGGCGGGCCCAGTCGGCGTCGAGTCGAGCAAGCGTGCGCTCGGGGTCGTCGCCGGTGACGATGCCCTGCATGTAGTTGTCGGTCGGGATGGTCAGCGGGATGGCCTTCGAGGCGCCCTGGTAGAACTTCGCGGAGTCGTAGTACTCCTTCATGCCGAGGATGCGCTCGTCGGTCACCGGGGCCGAGTCGGTGGTGGTGCCGTAGCCGAGGAACGAGGCGTTGTACTCGTCCATCACGTCCTTCTGGAAGAGGAAGCTCAGGAAGTCGCGCGCCCCCTCCTTCTGATCGGATGCCTCGGGGATCCACGCCGCGAGGTCGATGTTGACGCGCACCTTGTTGTCGGCGGGGTCGTCGGTCATCGGCAGCGGGAACGTGCCGAGGTCGAGGTCGGGGTTCGTCTTGTCGATCTCGCCGAACGCCCACGGCCCCTGCAGATACATCGCCGCCTCTTCTTTGGCGAACGCGAGGTTGCCGTCGCCATAGCCTCGGCTCGCGGCATCCTCGTTCGTGTAATTGCTGGTGAGCTCGACCATGCGGTCGACGGGCTCTGCCATCGTCTTCTCGAACGACACCGGGGAATCGGGGCCGACCTCGGTGCCGAGCTCGTTCATCTGCTCGTAGAAGTCGGCGACGTCGATCTCGCCGCCGACGGTGTAGTCGAACCAGCCCTGCCCGACGGTCCACGGGTCTTTGAACGTGGCGTAGAACGGTGTGATGCCCGCCGACTTCAGCGCGTCGCACACCGCGATGAGCTCGTCCCAGGTGGTCGGCACCTCGAGACCCTGCTCTTCGAAGATGCGCTTGTTGTAGATGACGGCTGCCGCCATCACCGAATACGGCAGCACGCTGGTGCGTCCGGGATATGTGGCGTACTGGTCGACGAGGTCCTGCACCTCGGGGAGGATGCGGTCGGCCTCGGGCATGTCGCTCAGGTCGCTGAGGGCGCCGCGCTCCATGAAGCGCGCCATCTCCATGTTGTAGTTGAGCAGCCCGAGGTCGGGCGGGTTTCCGCGGAGGAAGCCGGCCTGCAGGTTCGACGAGGTGTCGAAGACGACCTCCACGTCGTCCTGGCTGGCGTTGTACTCCTTGATGAGATCGCGGAAGTAGGGGATCGCTTCTGGCTTGCTGAGGTGGAAGCGCACCTCGGCGGGGCCCGATGAGGCACCGGCGCACGCGGCGAGCGTGGAACCGGCGATCGCGAGGGCGGCTGCCGCTGCGCAGACGCGGCGGACGGTGACGGATGCTGCAGGCACGACGTTGTCCTTTTCCGTGGATGTGGGGCGCGCTTTGGTTCGAAGAGTAGATTTACACATCGAATCAAATTGTTGTCGTCCATAATGCAGGAGGAAGCCGCGACAGGCAAGGGGATTGATGTCACAGCCACTGCTGAGTCCGACAGCGTTGCGCCGGGCGAGCCTGGACGCCGTTTTGGGATTCGCATGGGATGCCGACGCCTTCACCGCGTCGGACGTGCTCGAGCGCGTCGGGCTGACGCGCTCGACCACCATCGACGTCATCGACGAGCTCGTGGCGCGAGGTCTTCTGGCCGAGCTGCCGAACGCGCGTGCGGCGGGGGATTACCGCAAGGGGCGTCCGGCACGCCGGTTCGCCTTCCAGCCGGATGCCGCCTTCGTGGTGGGGGTGGATGCGGGGGCATCCCGGCTGACCGCGACCGTGGCGGACCTGCGCGGTGAGCGGCGGGCGGTGCGGCATCTCTCGCTCGAGCCTGCGGGGGAGGCACCCGAGGTGCGCCGCCGCGCGGCGACCGAGCTGGTCGACGAGGCGCTCGCCGACGCGGGGATCGGGCGAGCGGATGTCGCGGCCCTGTGCGTCGGCGTGCCCGCGCCGGTCGACCGGCACGGCGCCTCGCCGCCGCACCGCGACGACTTCTGGCGGCGGATGAACCCCGACTTCGCGTCGGTGTTCGCGGAGTGGGCGCCGATCGTCCGCGTCGAGAACGACGCATCGCTGGCGGCCGTGGCCGAACGCGCGGTGGGCGCCGCGGTGGGCTGCGACGACTTCGTGGCGCTGCTGGCCGGCGACCGCCTCGGCGCCGGGGTGTGGG
Source organism: Microbacterium sp. M3 (assembly GCF_033548675.1). Lineage (NCBI taxonomy): Bacteria > Bacillati > Actinomycetota > Actinomycetes > Micrococcales > Microbacteriaceae > Microbacterium > Microbacterium sp. M3. The sequence continues at coordinate 78,763 of NZ_JAWTZT010000008.1, read as the reverse complement.
TCGACGGGCGGCTGCTGCGCGGTGCGCACGGCGGTGCCGCCGAGACGGTGGCGTTCGACCACGTGCGCGGCGTCGACGGGGCCTGGGGCCTCGGCTACCGGGCGGCCGAACTGGCGCGGCGCGCGGTCGCCGAGGGCACTCTGCCGGAAGCCAGCGCGCTGGCCGGGCTCGGCGACGGACAGATCGACGGCAAGACCGTGCTCGCGCTCGCCGCGGCCGGTGACGACGGCGCGCGAGAGATCGCCGCGCAGGTGGGTGAGACCCTGGCGATCGTCGCCGGGGTGCTCGGCAGCCTGTTCGACTCCCGCCTCATCGTGGTGTCGGGCGCGGTGGCCGCGGGTGCGGATCCGGTGATCGCGGCGGCGCGCGACGCGCTTCCCCGCGAGCTCGATCTGCCGGCGCCCGAGATCGTGGCGTCGACGCTCGGCGCCGAGATCGTCTCGGTCGGCGCTGTGCGTGCCGCGCTCGAGGCGGCGCGGGCGGGCGCGCTCGACCTGGCGATGTTCGCCGAGTAGGAATTTGCCCCGAACCCGCCCGACCCCCGCGCACCAGGCGTAGCGTGCGGTCATGACGCCTTCACCCGCGATCACGACCGTCGGGCAGCTGCGCGCATCGGGCCACACCTACCGCCCGATCCGCGTCGAGCTGCGCGAGAACCTCCTCGCCGCTCTCGCGCAGGGCGAAGAGCCATGGCCCGGCATCCACGGCTTCGACACCACCGTCATCCCGCAGCTCGAGCGCGCGATCCTCGCCGGCCACGACATCGTCCTCCTCGGCGAGCGCGGCCAGGGGAAGACGCGGCTCCTCCGCAGCCTCAACGGACTGCTCGACGAGTGGAGCCCGGTGATCGAGGGCTCCGAACTGGGCGAGCATCCGTTCCACCCGGTCGCCCCGGCATCCGTCCGCCGCGCCGGCGAGCTCGGCGACGACCTCCCCGTGACTTGGCGCCACCGCAGCGAGCGGTACGCCGAGAAGCTCGCGACACCCGACACGTCGGTGGCCGACCTCATCGGCGACGTCGACCCGATCAAGGTCGCCGAGGGCCGGTCACTCGGCGACCCCGAGACGATCCACTACGGGCTCGTGCCGCGCAGCAACGGCGGCATCGTCGCGATCAACGAGCTGCCCGACCTCGCCGAGCGCATCCAGGTGTCGCTGCTGAACGTCATGGAGGAGCGTGACATCCAGATCCGCGGCTACGTGCTGCGCCTCGACCTCGACGTGCTCGTCGTCGCCACCGCGAACCCCGAGGACTACACCAACCGCGGCCGCATCATCACGCCGCTGCAAGACCGCTTCGGCGCCGAGATCCGCACCCACTACCCCCAGACGATCGAGGAGGAGATCGCGGTCATCCGCCAGGAGGCCGACCTCGTCGCCGAGGTGCCCGCGCACCTGCTCGAGATCCTCGCGCGCTTCACGCGGAACCTTCGGGAGTCGGATGCCGTGGACCAGCGCGCGGGCGTCTCCGCGAGGTTCGCGATCGCCGGCGCCGAGACGATCGCTGCCGCGGCCCTGCACCGCGCGACCCGCCAGCACGAGGAGGTCGCGGTCGCGCGTCCGGTCGACCTCGAGACGGCGGTCGACGTGCTGGGCGGCAAGATCGAGTTCGAGACGGGCGAGGAGGGCCGTGAGCGCGCGATCCTCGAGCACCTGCTGCGTACCGCGGTGGCGGATACGGCGCGCGCGCACCTTCGCGGTCTGGACACCCGGGCCCTGGCCGACGCGCTGCGCGACGGCGCGACGGTGATGACGGGGGAGCAGGTGCCGGCGACCGAAGTGCTGGCCGCGATGCCGGTGCTGGGCGAGTCGGACCTGTACGACCAGGTGGCCGCGCGCCTGGAGGCGGTGACGCCCGGCGAGCGGGCGGGGGCTCTGGAGCTGCTGCTGGAGTCGCTGTACCTGGAGAAGAAGATCGGCAAGGACGCCGCGGGCGGTGAGACGGTCTATGGCTGAGATGAGGTACCGCCGGTCGAGTAGCGGGCGAGGAACGAGCCCGCGTATCGAGACCCTCCGGACCCGGCGGACACCCCGGCCCCCTGGCGTTTCGTCTCGCCCCGCTCGCTCGACCACCGGGACCTCGGGAGGAGGCATCCGCTGAATGCCCCGCTCCTTCCACCGCACTCCCGCGCACACCGCGCGCTACGGCCGCTACACCGGCGGCGATCCGCTCGCGCCTCCGGTCGCGATCCAGTCCGCGTTCGAGGCGATCGGCCGCGACGTCATGGAGGGCACCTCCGCCGACCGGGCCCTGCGCGAGTATCTCCGCCGCGGCAACCGCGATCTTCCGGGTCTCGACGACCTCGCCCGCCGGGTCCGCGAGCGCCGCGCGCAGCTCACGCAGCGCCACCGCCTCGACGGGACGCTGCAAGAGGTCAAGCGACTCCTCGACCACGCCGTGCTCGAGGAGCGCAAGCACCTCGTCCGCGACGTCGACCTCGACGACACCACGCGCGCGTTCGCGGAGATGCGGCTCGAGAACCTGCCCACGAGCACCGCCGCGGCGGTCAACGACCTCGCCGACTACGACTGGCAGAGCCCGAGCGCGCGCGCCGACTACGACCGCATCCGCGAGCTGCTCGGGCGTGAGCTGCTCGACCAGCGCTTCGCCGGCATGAAGAGCGCGCTCGAAAACGCGACCGACGCCGATCGCCAGGCCATCCGCGACATGCTCAACGACCTCAACGACCTGCTCGAGAAGCGCCGCATGGGCGACGACACGCAGGAGGACTTCGACGAGTTCATACGCAAGCACGGGGACCAGTTCCCCGAGAATCCGCAGAACCTCGACGAGCTGCTCGACACGCTCGCCGAGCGTTCCGCGGCCGCGCAGCGCATGCTCAACTCGATGACGCCCGAGCAGCGCGACGAACTGATGAGCCTCGCCGAGCAGGCGTTCGGGGGAGCCGACCTCATGCAGTCGCTGTCGCGCCTCGACGACAACCTCCGCTCGCTGCGGCCCGGCGAGGATTGGTCGGGTTCGGCATCCTTCTCCGGTGATCAGCCCACGGGTCTCGGTGAGGCGACCCGTCTCATGCAGGATCTCTCCGATCTGGACTCGCTGACCGATCAGCTCGGGCAGATGTATCCGGGCGCGCGCATGGACGACATCGACATCGACGCGCTGGAGCGGCTCATCGGGAAGGATGCCGCGGTCAGCGCCCGCACGCTGCGCGAGCTGGAGCAGGAGCTGAGGGATACCGGGATGCTGCAGCGGGCCTCCGACGGGCAGCTCCGGCTGACCCCGCGCGCGATGCGGCAGCTGGGGCGCGCGCTGCTGCGCGACATCGCGACGCGGCAGTCGGGCCGGACCGGCCGTCGCGAGACGCGCAACGTGGGTGCCGCCGGCGATCGCACCGGATCGACGCGGGAGTGGGCGTTCGGCGACACCGAGCCGTGGGACATCCCGCGCACGGTGTCGAACGCGGTGCTGCGGACGGTGCTCGACGGGGGAGAGGTGTCGGCCGGAGTGCGGCTCGACACGCGCGATGTCGAGGTGGTGGAGACCGAGGAGCGCACGCAAGCCGCCGTCGCGCTGCTGGTGGACACGTCGTTCTCGATGGCGATGGACGGCCGCTGGGTGCCGATGAAGCGCACCGCGTTGGCGCTGCACCATCTGATCTCGACGCGTTTCCGCGGTGACAAGCTGCAGCTGATCGCGTTCGCCCGTCATGCCGAGGTGATCGACATCGAGCAGCTCACCGCCAAGGACGCCGTGTGGGACAAGGGCACGAACCTGCAGCACGCGTTGCTGCTGGCGCAGCGGCACTTCCGCAAGAACCCGACGGCGCAGCCGGTGCTGCTGATCGTGACCGACGGCGAGCCGACCTCGCACCTGCGCCCGGACGGAAGCGTGCACTTCGCGTATCCGCCCGACCCCCGGACGGTGGCGGCGACGGTGCGCGAGCTCGACAACGTGCAGCGGCTCGGCGCGCAGACGACCTTCTTCCGCCTCGGTGAGGATCCCGGGCTCGCGCGGTTCATCGACGCGCTCGCTCGACGCGCGGAGGGGCACGTGGTGGCGCCGGAGCTGGACGACCTCGGCCGTGCCGTGGTCGACAGCTACCTCGGCGCCCGGCACACCGGCCGCGGCACGCCCGAGGACTTCGGCGACATGCTGCGCGGCAGGTCGTGGTGGTGGTAGCCCTCACTTCTCGTCCGCTCTGATCGGCCACGCGTATCACGCCACGTCGGCCGGCGCTCCTCGCTGTCAGCGGGGCTCGCGGGAAGCCGCGCGAACGGAGGTGCGAGATGGCTCGCGCATACACGGGGGTCTTCCGCCCCGGCAATGACGGACACGCGCTCTGGGCCGCCGGCTGGGAAAGCTTCGAGGCGAAGTGGAAGGAGCTCTCGAGGAACGGGCTGCGCCTCCACAGCATCTCGGTGTCGGTCGAGAACGACGTGCCGCAGTTCATCGGCACCTACCGCGCCGGCTCGGGCGGCCACGCGCTGTGGGTGGCGAACTGGGCGAGCTTCGAGGCGAAGTGGAAGGAGCTGTCGCGGCAGGGCCTGCGCCTGGTTAGCATCGCGGTGTACGAGGTCCGCGGAACCGCCATGTACGCCGGCGCCTTCCTGCCCGGCAACGACGGCCACGCGCTGTGGGTCGCGGGCTGGGAGAGCTTCGAGGCGAAGTGGAAGGAGCTCTCGCGGAACGGACTGCGCCTCGTGAGCGTCTCGGCCGCCGTCGTCGGCGGTGCGCCGCAGTACGCGGGCGTGTTCCGCGCGGGCAGCGGGGGCCACGCGCTGTGGGCGGCGCCGTGGCCGAGCTTCGAGGCGAAGTGGAAGGAGCTCTCGGGCCAGGGGCTGCGACTGGTGAGCGTCGACACGTTCGCGCACGGCCGCACGCAGATGTGGGTCGGCGCGTACCTTCCCGGCCAGGGCGGTCACGGCCTGTGGGCCGGGCAGGACTGGGAGAGCTTCACGGCACGGTGGCACGAGTGGTCTCAGCAGGGCCTGCGGCTGGTCGACACGGCGGGGTCGCGGCATCCATGCACCGCCGATGCGCTCAACCAGGTCGTCATGCCCACCGGCGAATACAACTACGCCGTCACCGGGCACGCCGACGTCTACCACTGGCCGGTGCAAGACACCACGGGCGCGACGCGCTTCGCGCGGCTGGGGCACCTCACGGCGGTCGAGCCGTTCCTGACGCTGCCGTTCTCCGACACCGACGTGAAGCGCAACGGCATCTGGCGCTACGGCGACGGCGGCTGGCATCACGCCGGCGACTACTCGCAGGGCGACGCCACGTTCGAGGTGAGGGCGTCCGCGGCCGGCGAGGTCGTGCACGTGGGCTGGGACCTGTGGTCGGGCAACACCGTCATCCTCAGCCACGACGTGAACGGTCGGGCCGACGCGTATCGCACGATCTACATGCACCTGCGCGACGGTGCCGATCATGACGCGGATGCCGCGTGGAACGAGACGATGGCATCCACGGGCATCAAGGCATCCGACCTCGCGGAGTACAAGACGCATCTGCTCGAGACGGGAGCGACGGAGGACCCTGCCGACCGCGACCTCGATGCCGCGCACTGGGGCACGAACGCCCAGACGATCCCGGTGTCGGTGGGCCAGCAGGTCTCGCGCGGACAGCAGATCGCGTGGGCCGGCAACACCGGTCCGGGCGGCAAGCGGGGAAGCGGCGGCCCCAACACGCACCTGCACATCTTCTGGGCGCGCCGCGACACCGACGGGCAGTTGTACTTCTTCGACCCGTACGGCGTGTACTCCACTCCCGGCAACTACGCCGCCGGCGTCACGGACGCGACGAGCGGTCCGTGCGTGCGGTACCCGAGCGGCTGGACGGACGGGAAGCCGCAGTACCCGTAGGGACGGGGAGCGGATGCCGTGGCCGCGAGGCCTGCGCAGAGGCGACGGCGGGAGTCGACACGGGGCCCTGAGGATCAGTCACTGTCGTTGGTCTGCTGATTTCACACGTGGCGATTTCGCTGACCTGATCGCAAACCGGTCGCTCAGCGCGCTTCGCTCTGCCAACTTTCCGAGCTCTGTCTGCCACCTCTTACACACGGACCCGCGATCGTCGTCGCGCAGCTTCCTCATCGGCAAGACTCGCGGAAGCGCCTGATCGCAAAGGACCCTCGATGATCACTGTTCATCTTCGCTATGAGATCGATCCCGACAAGCTCGACGACTTCACCAAATACGGCCGGGCGTGGATCCACCTCGTCAACACGTTCGGCGGAACCCACCACGGCTACTTCATGCCCAGCGAGGGCGACAACGATGAAGCATTCGCGTTGTTCACCTTTCCGTCGCTGGCCGCGTATGAGGTCTACCGGAACGCTTCGAAGACGGACCCGCGATGTCAGGAGGCATTCGAGCTGGCCCGACGGACCGGGTGTATCCGCCGCTACGAGCGCCGGTTCCTCTCGCCGGTGTTCGCCTAGCGGTCGCTCCAATCTGAACGATCGCGATCCCTTTGCGGGCGGCGCGCGAAAGCGGGACCCCAACGTGCACCCGGCGCAGGACCGGCGGGTTTCGTGAGCAGGCTCGACTTCGGCGCCAGGAGGACGGTTGGCGCGCGACGTGTTCACGAGCTGCGGCGAGGCTCCGTCAGTGCGGCGTGAACAGGCCGCAAAACTTTAGGCGGTGCGGTCGGATCTTGACATAGCGTCGGCGAACCCGTCCAGCAGGAGCTCGAGGCCGTACTCGAACTCTGCCGCGTCATCCTGAGCCAGAAGTGTTGGCGTGATCTCCGTCACAAGCGGGAGGAGCTTGGCTGCCGTGGGCGTGTCCATGCTGTCGCGCGTCTCCGATGTGATCGTGCGCGTTTCGGGCGAGAAGTATCCACCCAGCTCGATGTCGAGTGTGCCCAGCGAATACGCAGCCAGAGCGCGGTAGCAGCGTGCGGTGCTGAGCTCGTCGAAGCCGGCCCGGCGGAAGCTCCGGAACCCCGCTTCCACGAAGGCCAGAGCGTCGGGTGTGTGCGGTGGGAACTGGTTGATGAGTCGCGAGGCGTTCGGGTGGCGCATGGCGACGTGTCGAACGGACCGCATGATGAAACGCATGGCGTCGCGCCAGTGGATGTCCTCCGGCGGCGTATCGACCTCGGCGAGCAGGAGTTGAGCGACGCCGTCGAGCAACGCGTCCTTATCCGGGAAGTACGTGTAAACCGCCATCGGCGACGAGCCGAGGTTCTGCGCGAGCTTGCGCATGCTGAGCCCCTCGATACCGTCCGCGTCGATCGCGGCCAGCGCTGCCTGCGCGATGCCCATCTGTGTAAGTTTTTCTGCCATTGCGGCCTCCCTGCTTGACAGCTTACACCGTACGGTGCAATCTGTACGTCGTATCCGTACACCGTAAAGGATACAATTGACACCGTAAGGAGCATCATGATCCACATCCGACAGGCCGGCCCCGGGGATGCCGTGGCTCTGGACGAGATGGTGCGAGAGCTCGCCGCGCACGAGGGCGACCTGGAGCACGTTCTCGTGGACGCGGAGGCGTGGCGGCAGCTGCTCGCGCGCCCCGACGTGCGCGTCCTGATCGCCGAGGATGACGCCGGCGTGGTCGGCTTCACCAGCACCGTGCGCCGCATCCATCTCTGGACCGGTGGCGACCTTCTCGCCCTGGACGACCTCTACGTCCGACCCGGCCACCGCGACAAGGGCATCGGCAGCCAGCTGATGACCGCCGTGGCCAGCCTCGCCGCCGAAGACGACCTGCTCGTGCAGTGGGGCGTCCGCCTGAACAACCACGCCGGGCAGCGCTTCTATGCGCGCCTGGGCGCCACCCTCAACACCAAGATGACCGCGTCGTGGACGCCGGCGCAGTACCGCCGACACCTCGCCGCCGCCCGCTGAACTGCCGAAGGACACACACAATGAGCACCACATTCGCCATCGAGGCCACCGACCTCGTGAAGACGTACGGCACCGGCGACACCGCGGTCCGGGCCCTCGATCACGCCAGCCTCAGCATCCTCCGTGGCCGGTTCACCGCCATCATGGGCCCGTCCGGGTCCGGCAAGTCCACGATGATGCACGCCATGGCGGGGCTGGACACCGTCGACTCCGGCAGCATCCGCCTCGGAGAAACCGAGCTCGTCGGCATGAGCGAGAAGCAGCGCACCCTGCTTCGCCGCACCCACGTCGGCTTCATCTTCCAGCAGTACAACCTCGTGCCCGCCCTCACCGCGGAGGAGAACATCGCCCTCCCGCTGCGGCTGGCAGGTCAGAAAGTCGACAAGGACTGGATGCTGGAGCTGGCCGGGACGCTCGGCATCGCCGACCGGCTCAACCACCGCCCCTCCGAGCTTTCCGGTGGCCAGCAGCAGCGCGTCGCGGTCGCCCGCGCCCTCATCTCCCGTCCTGAGGTCGTCTTCGCCGACGAGCCCACCGGAGCACTGGACTCCCGCTCCAGCCAGGCGCTGCTGGCCTTCCTGCGTCGCGCTGCCAGCGAGCTGTGGCAGACCATCGTGATGGTCACCCACGACCCGTCGGCCGCGGCGTACGCGGACCGGGTCGAGTTCCTCTCCGACGGCCAGGTGATCGACGGTCACGACAACCCGACCGCGGCAACCGTCCTCGAGCGGATGGCGCGCTTCGACGCCGAGCGTCAGGGGGTGGCAGCATGATCCGGTTCGCGTTCGCCCAGGTCCTCGCCCATCGCCTACGATTGGCTCTCACGGTCGTCGCCGTCATGCTCGGCGTCGCCTTCGTCACCGGCAGTCTCGTCCTCAACGACACGGCCCAGAAGCTGTTCGACGACCAGTTCGCCACCGCCTCCGCCGGCGCTGACGTGACCGTCCGCACCGCCACCGCATTCGACTCCGGGATGGGCGTCGAGGTCGAACGGGACCCGCTTCCCGCCGGAACGCTGGACACCGTCCGCGGCGTAGACGCTGTCATAGATGCGGTCGCGGTCGCCAAGGGCGCCGCCCGCCTCGAGCAGGGCACCACCGATCTCGGCAGCGTCCAGCTGAGCACCTGGGTCGACGAGCCCGTCGGCGCGTACCCGCTCCGCGGCGGTGCGGCACCTACCAGCGACGGCGAGATCGTCATCGACAAGAACACTGCCGACGCGCTCGGCGTGCGCATCGGCGACGCTGTCACCGTGGTCGGCGACACCCGGGTTGAGGCTCGTGTCGTCGGGCTCGTCGGGTTCGGCGACGGCGACGGTCCGCCGGTGGGGGCGGTCGCGCTTTCGACCCTCACCACCGCGCAGAGCGTCCTCGGCCTCGGCGACGGCCTCTCCGAGATTCTCGTCACCTCGGAACTGACCGCCGGTGAACTGCAGCCGCTCCTCACCGATGTGCTCGCTGCCGACGTGCAGGTCGCCACCGCGCAAGACCTCGCCGCAGCCGGCGCCGAGCAGGCGGCCGCGAACCTCGAGATGCTCCAGGTCGTGCTCATTGCGATGAGCGTCGCGGCGCTCATCATCGGCGCGTTCCTGATCGCCAACACCTTCGCGATCGTGATCTCGCAGCGCACCCGTGAGCTGGCGGTGATTAGGGCGACCGGCGCGACCGGGAAGCAGGTTCTCGTGTCGGTGCTCGTCGAGGCGCTGCTCGTGGGCGCCCTCGCCTCGACCGTCGGTGTGCTGCTGGGCATCGTGAGCACCTACGGCCTGCGCACGCTGGCCGGAGTCTTCGGGGTCAGCATCCCCTCCGGTGAGCTCGTCATCGAGACCCGCACCGTCATCATCGCCCTCACCGTCGGTGTCCTGGTCACCCTTGTCTCGGCGGTGGGCCCGGCTCGCCGTGCCGCGGCGGTCTCTCCGCTTGCCGCGATGCGCAGCAGCGCCGCCGAGACGCGCGGTCTCGGTCGAGGGCGCCTTGTCACCGGCACGGTTCTGCTGGTGGCAGGCTCCGCCGTCTCCGCCCTTCCGGGGTTGGCCGCGGGACCGATCCTGCTGCTCGGCGCGGGACTGGTGCTCGCCCTCGTCGGAGTCGTGCTGGTCGCGCCGTCCGCGCTGCGTCCGCTGGTCTCGCTCGTCGGCGCGGCCTCCGCGCGGACCGTGCCCGGGCAGCTGGCCCGGGAAGCCGCGCTTCGCGCACCGCGTCGCACCTCCGCGACGGTGATGGCGCTGGCGTTCGGGCTCGCGCTGATGAGCTTCGTGTCCATCGTCGGCGGCTCGGTGAAAGCGGCCACCGGTGAGCAGTACCGCGAGGTCATCGCCGCGGACGTCGTCATCGAAAGCGCCGGGCAGGAGATGCTCGGCGGGGTGCACGCGGCCGTCTACGACGAGGTCCGGGAGGTGCCCGCCGTCGGCGTCGCCACCCGGCTGAAGTACGGGCATTGGAAGGACGGCACGACGACCAGCGCGCTGACCGGTCTGGACCCTGAGCTCATCACCGAGGTCGCGCAGATCCGGATGGTGGACGGGGACATCGCCGCGCTGAGCACCGGAGGCGTCGTCGTCGCCGAGCGCGTCGCCACCGAGCGTGAGCTGGCGGTGGGCGACGAGCTGCCGATGACGTTCGCGCGGCTGGGTGACACCATCCTGCCCATCGTCGGCATCATCGCCGACGGTCCCGCGCAGGCGCTGCAGACCGACTTCTTCGTCTCCCTGGACACCTACGGTGACCTCTTCACCGAGGACATGGATGCCAGCATCTTCGTGCTGGCAGCGGACGGCACCTCTCCCGCGGAGCTCACCACCGCCCTCGAGACCGCACTCGAGGACCACCCGACAGTGCAGGTGCGAGACCAGGCGGCGGTCATCGCGGGACGCACGCAGACCGTCGACCAGATCTTCGGACTGGTCACGGTGCTCCTCGCGTTCGCCATGGTCATCGCCGTGCTCGGCATCGCGAACACCCTCGCGCTGTCCATCGTCGAACGCACCCGCGAGATCGGCGTCCTCCGCTCGGTCGGCATGTCACGACGGTCGGTGGCGCTGATGGTGCAGGCCGAGGCGGTCATCGTGTCGGTCGTCGCCGTGGTCACCGGGCTGCTCCTCGGTGTCGCCGCCAGCGTCGCCGCCATCGGCGCGCTGTCCACCATCGCCCCGCTGGGCATGAAGGTGCCGGTCGCCCAGCTGGGAGTCCTCGCCGCAGTCGTCGCCATCGCGGGCCTCCTCGCCGGGATCGCGCCGGCCGCTCGCGCCGCGAAGCTGCCGGTCCTGGAGGCGATTGCGCATGCGTGACCGGACCCTGCCACTGGTGCTCACACTGGTGGCCGCGCAACTGGTGGTGATGCTCGACTCCAGCATCCTCAACGTCGCGCTGCCGTCCATCGCCGAAGACCTCGACCTCACCGCAGTCGGAACAGCGTGGGTGCTCAACGCCTACTTCCTCACCTTCGGCGGACTGCTGCTGGTCTCCGGCCGAGCCGCTGACATCTTCGGCCGCCGCCGGATGTTCCTCACCGGCGCGACGGTCCTCGTCGCCGGCTCACTCCTGGGCGGCTTCGCCTCGACCGGCGCCGTGCTGGTGACCGCCCGCCTTATCCAGGGCGGCGGGGCTGCGATGCTCAGCCCCGCCGCCATGGCGGTGATACTCGCCACATTCACCGGCACCGCCCGGACCCGGACGATGGCCTGGTGGGGTGCGGCGTCCACCGTCGGCGGCGCGCTCGGCGTGAGCGTCGGAGGCGTCCTCACCAGCGGCCTCGGCTGGCAGAGCGTCATGTTCGTCACCGCCACCGCAGCCGTGCTCGTCGGCATCGCCGGCTGGGCCCTGCTGCAGCGCGACCACCCCACCACCCGCCGACCCTTCGACGCCGCGGGTGCGGCGCTTGCGACCACGACCGCGGGCGCGGTCGTCTTCGCCATGCTGAGCCTCCCGCATGCGGGGCTGGCCTCGGTCGAGGTGCTCACCGCGGCGGCCGTCGCCGTGACCGCCGGGACCGGCTTCGTCCTCGTCGAGGGGCGCAGCCGGGACGCTGTGCTGCCGCTTCCGGCACTGCGGGAGCCGCGCGTCGCAGGCGGCATCGTCGTCAACATCCTCGGTGGCGCTGCCCGAGTCGCGTGCTTCGTGCTGGTGGCCCTGCTCATTCAGCAGGTACTCGACTACGACCCGGCGGCCGCTGGAATGGCCATGCTGCCGACCTCCCTCGCTGGGTTCGCCGTCAGCACGCTGCTCCTCCCTCGGGCGCTCGCACGCTTCGGGCCGGAGAAGGTCGCGGTGCTGGGCCTCATCCTCCTCGCCGTCGCACACCTGATTTTCGCCTCCCTCGACCACGGGATGCCGTACCTCGCACGGGTGTTCCCCGTCCTCCTCCTCGCGGCCGTGGGCGTCGCGTTCAGCTTCACCCCCACCACCCTCGTCATCGCAAGCGGCATGACCTCCAGCAACGCAGGCGTCGGGTCAGGACTCGCATCCTCCACCGCCCAGATCGGCGGAGCCCTCGGCATCGCCGCATTCGGCGCCATCGATGCGTACCGCCGTGCAGCCGTCCTCGCCGAAGGGGGAAGCGAGCTGGCCGCAGCCGAAGCAGGCCTCTCCGCCGCTCACCTCGCCGCAGCCACCGCGGCCGCCGTGGCGGCCCTCGTCGCCATCGCCGCCTTCCCGTCTGTGCAGCCGCGCCGGCTAGTCGCTGCGGTGTCCAACTCCGCGGGCCGCCGGAGCCGAACGACAGTGGCCAGTTGATGCACCGTCCTGCTCAGGATGAGGATGGCATGCCCTCAGAAATCAAAACGCTTGTGCCGGCTAGTCGACCATCAGTTCGCGACAGGCTCCTCGCCCGCCCGGTGCTGCTGTGGACGCTGTTCCTGCTGGCAATCACGGCGATGGGGATCCTCGCCAAGTGGCTGACACCCACCCTCCGACCCGGCCCAGGCGGCGTCGGCCTGGTCCAGGTCGCGCTGCAGCTCGGGATGCTGCTGATGATTCTCGCGTTCGCCGTCCGCGTCGGATGGGATGCGCTCGGCCTTCGACGACTGCCGGCGCCGCGCGACGGACTCGTGCTGTTGTTCCCGACCCTTACTGTGACGATCGGCTTCTCCGCCGGCTTCCGACACGTGGAGCTTCCGACACTGATCCTCGCGTTCGCGTCAGTGGTGCTCGCAGGCGTGGTCGAGGAGACAGCGTTCCGTGGGATCCTGCTCACCCGGCTCCTGCCACGCGGACCCTGGACAGCGGTGCTGCTCTCCTCGGCCCTCTTCGGATCGCTGCACGCCGCCAACCTGTTCCTCGGCGCCCCATGGCAGACCGTCCTGCTCCAACTGACGTTCGCGGCCATGGCGGGCACCGGCTACGCCGCAATGCGTCTGCGCACCGGCTCACTCTGGCCGCCCATCATGCTGCACGCGCTGTTCGACCTCACCTTCCGAGTCACGGCGATTGAAGCAGGCACACCCTTTCACAGCGCCATTCAGATGCTCCACGGGGTTGGCTGGCTGATCTACGCCCTTGTCGCATTGCGGCGTGCCGCGTTCCTCAAGAGCACTGCGACACACGCTCAGTCGTTCAGAAGCGCCGCCATGAGAGCCAACCAGTCAGCCCAAGTGCTCGCTGACCACCCCCGCTGAGCATGGCACTCTCAACCAGCGCCTGGCTTCACGGACTAGATGTACTGACCCAGATCGTTGTTGACGTAGGAGAGACCTCCGGGGTCGAGTTGGAGCTGTCTAGTTCTTCAGCTCGAACGCACGGAGGTCTCTCTTGTCCCACGCTAATGCCCGGCTGACTCCGGCCGGCCGGTTGATCATGGTTCAGCGCATCCAGTCCGGGCGTGCGGTCGCGCACGTTGCGGCGGAGATGGGCATCTCGCGCACGACGGCCTGGCGGTGGTGGCGGCGATTCCGGGAGGCGGGCGCCGTGGGCCTGCAGGATCGCTCAAGTGTCGCCCACGCCCATCCGCACCAGACCGGGCCCTGCCAGGAGACGCGGGTGCGGATCATGCGTGAGCTGACCCGTCGTGGCCCGGTCTTCATCGGCGCGCGGCTCGGGATGCACGCGTCCGTGGTCGGGCGGGTGCTGCGTCGCCATCACGCTCCGCTGCTGCGGGATCTCGACCCGGTTACCGGCGTCGTGATCAAGGCGACGAGGAGGTCGGCGAACCGCTACGAGCACGCTCATCCTGGCTCGCTGATCCACATCGACGTGAAAAAGCTCGGTCGCATCCCCGACGGCGGCGGATGGCGCGCTCACGGTCGCAGCGAGAACGTACGAGGACGCGGGATCGGCTACGACTACGTGCACACCGCGATCGATGACCACTCCCGCGTCGCCTACGCCGAGACCCGCGACGACGAGAAGGGCGTCACCGCGGCCGGGTTCCTCGAGCGGGCGATCGCGTTCTACGCCAGCCTCGGCGTCACCGTGGAACGGGTCATCAGCGACAACGCATTCGCCTACCGAAAGTCCGTCGCATTCCGCAGCGTCATCAACGCGCGCGGCATCAAGCAGAAGTTCATCAAGCCGCACTGCCCCTGGACCAATGGCAAAGTCGAGCGCCTGAACCGCACCCTCGCGACCGAGTGGGCCTATGCCCGACCCTTCACTTCGAACGCTGAACGCCGCGCCGCCTTGCCTGCCTGGCTCGATTACTACAACCTAGACAGAGCCCACCTCGGCATCGGAGGCAAGACTCCCATCGACCGAATCAGCAACGGTCGAGGTCAGTACACCTAGAGCAAACCCCGTGTACCCCGTTGTCGCCCGGATGCAATGAGGCTGGGGCGCTACTGGCGCTTCGGGCGACGAGGTGCACAATTCCGAGCTTGTCAAACGCCGCTGCTTCCACGGGAGCACAGACTCCACGAATACGTGTGAGCCGCAGGAGTTTGTCCGAAGATGACTGGTGGATCGTTCGCGTGTTGTCTCGGGGTGGTTACTGGTCGGCGACGAAGGTTCCTTGGTGGAAGAGCATCTGCAGTCGCCCGCCAGTCGACGACCAGATGGATGAATGCCGGCTGTCACGATCGATGCCGCGAATGAGGTAGGTGATCAGTGCGAGGTCGGGTCCCAGTTCGGAGAGAAGTGCCACTCGTGAGTCTCGGTAGCTGCGCGTTCGCTCTCGCTCGACAGCGTTGCGACGATTTCGTCGCGCGACCATCGTCTGCCGGACCGGCCGATCTCCACGAAGTCCGGACGAAGGAGGTCGCGCACGCGGTTCGGATCGCGCCGAACTGGTGAAGATAGAAGCGACTCCTCCGCGGCGCGAGTACTTTCCGGATCCACCCGCTCAGGATTGCACGGGAGGGTAGCGGCCACGTGCGTTGCCCGCATAGGGGTCGTTTCGCGTGCAGCCACACGCGGACTAACGGTCTTCGACGTCGACCAGCCACCCGGCCAGGGAGCGCCGCTTGCGCTCGACGGGTGGGTCGCTGATATCGATGTCAGCTGCTCGCACCGCGGCCCCCACTAGAGTCACGGGCAGCCTTACCCCATGGCCAGGCTCGAGCGTGGCGGTGCCAGGCACGGGCACGATCTCGATCATGTAGCGAGACGGTCGCGACCCCGCGATCACGCCGCCGAGGTCCATGCGGACGCTCGGCCACTCTTGGCCGTCCGGTGGCATTACGGCGTCCGGAGGTGCACCGTGGCCGGGGCGACGCAGTACGCGACGTTCCGATACATCGTGCGTGACCATGTGCACGGCGGTAACGCGACCGCGCACTCGATCGGTGAATTCCTCCTCGTGATGCGATTCCACGGCGTTCACGCTTGCAAGCAGACCTGGGCCGAGCAGTTCGGCGAGTGACGGATCCGGGGTGCGCGTCGCGATGCCGAAGTCGACGTCGTCGCCCACGGCGAATGCCTCACCGCAACACGCCCACTCCCACTCCGTCAGCCACACACCCGCCATGTCGCCCACGTTAGCGAGCGCATGCGAAGCCGGGCACCCATACGGAACGAGGGCCGGTCTGTGATTGCAGGGTCTGTGCCCTCGCATGCCGTCGGGCTCACCGCAGGCCGCATGTGCTCGTGTGCCCCGCCCGACAAGAAGCACGAATGCGGGACGGTAACCGCGCGGCAACCTGCCCAGCTAGTCGGGCACGGAGCTCGCTTCGGGGATCGAGACCCGAGGACTGGACGCGACGGCGGGAGTCGAACCCGCAACGCTGCCGGGTATGAACCGGAGCCCGGGACCGCCCGGATCGCCGCGATGAGCCCACGCTAGACGCCGCGGGCAGCGATCGTCTGTGGGTGTCGGAGCGTGTCGGGTGATGACGGGATGTGACGCGACCCCAGCCCGCCGGCAGCCGACGGCCGAGGCATCCGTCAGTGTCCGTCGTGGGTGATGACGGGGAGCACGGTGCCGTCGGCGTCGAGCAGGGCGGCGCCCTGGCAGACGCCGAGTGCGGGTACCACGAGGACGGTCACCACCGCGGCGGCGCCGAACAGGCCCCAGAGGCTCGAGCGTCGCGACGGGTGCCGCGTTCCCCGGACGATTCCGCAGGCGACCGTGACGCCGAGGCCGAGCAGCAACGCCACCGCGAGGATGCTCGCGCGTCCCGGCGCGGTTGCCAGCAGCGCCACGGCGACCCCCATCCCGACGAACACGCCGGCGACCGCCCCCCGCGGTGTCGGCGTGCGGTCGAGCAAGAGGCTCGCGGCGCCCCAGGCGAGCGCCGCGAGCCCCAGGACGGTGGCGGCCACGCCGAGCACGCGGGAGAGCGTGTCGGCCTGCACCGCGACGATCGAAGCCGCGCCGAGTGCGACGGCGACGAGGCCGAAGCCCCACGCGGCGACGGGCACCCACGACGGAGCGCGTGTGATCGCGCGCTCCGTCGTGGGCGCCTCGGCCACGGTGGTCACGCCGTCGCGACCCGCGACGACCGCTCGGCGGCCAGGCCGACGCCCAGCAGCACGATGGCGCTGGCGAGGTGCAGGAAGTGGTCGGGCGCGTTGAGCGCGAGGATGTTCGCCGGCGTGCCGACGAGGAAGAAGCCGACCAGGCCCAGCAGCAGGTACGCGGCGCCGACCGTGATGTTCACGATCTTGGCCGGTCGAGCACCGGCGATGCCGGCGATCAGCAGCGCTGCACCGATGAGCAGGTGCGCGACGTTGTGCAGCGGGTTGACCTCGAAGATGCCCAGGAGCAGACCGCCCTCGGTCGCGATGAAGCCGACGCCTCCCGTGAACGCGAACCCGAGAAGGCCGACGAGGAGGTAGACGGCGCCGAAGACCGTGGCGACGATGCGGTTCGGTGACGAGCCCATGAGAGACCTCTCTTTCCAGCGGCGATCTGCCGCGCTGTGAAAGGTCTTCGGGGCGGGTCGGGAATCGGATGGGATGGCGCCGGGGGAGAGGTTGCTCGTCGGCTCGGGGCGTTTCGTCTCGCTTCGCTCGCTCAACGACCGGTGGTGTCGGGCGACCGGTGGTGTCGGGCGGCACGGGTACGCTGGCCCGGACATGGGGGAGAGCGTGAAGGCGGCGGGGGAGCCTCGGCGGCTGTCGAACTACGGCGAGGGTGCCGACCTGCTCGTCGCGCTGACCGAGGCCATCGCCGGCGCGCGCACGCGCGTGTGGGTCAAGGTGCCGTGGTGGGATGCCTCGTCCGTCGCCCGCCGCCTCCTCGATGCCGTCCTCGCGGCGCACCGCCGGGGCGCCGACGTCAAAGTGCTCCTCCGGCCGGAGTCGTCGAACGACGCGGTCATCCGCGAGCTCCGCAGCGCCGACGTGGCCCTCGTCCCCGTGCGCTACATCCACGAGAAGGAAGTGCTCGCCGACGACGTCGCGATCACGCACTCGATGGACTTCACGGCGGCCGAGATCGGGCGCAATCAGAACTCCGGCTTCCGGCACACCGACCCGGCGATGGTCGACGCCGTCGAGGCGGGCTTCGCCTCGCTCATCGACAACGCGAACGCGGTCGCGCACGGCGATGAGGCGTGGACCGCGGCATCCGCCCTCATTCCACCCGCCCTGCAGAAGTACCTCGACAGGTTCGACCGGCTCAACCCGCTGCAGTCGAAAGCGGTGCCGGCGGTGCTGTCCACGAGCGGGCACGTGATGGTCGTCGCGCCGACGAGCTCGGGCAAGACGCTGATCGGCGAGGTCGCGGCGCTGCGGTCCATCGTGTCGGACGGCAAGCCGGCGGTATGGCTGCTGCCCGCTCGGGCGCTCGCCGCGGAGGTCGCCGAGATCGCCCGGCGGTGGAACGCGCACGGCATCCGCACGATCGAGCTGACCGGCGAGACGAACATGTCGAGCGACGCGGTGCGGCAGGCGCAGCTGTGGGTGGCGACCACCGAGAAGTTCGAGGCGCTGTACCGGCGGGCGTCGCTGAAAGACGTCATCGGACGGATCGGATGCCTCATCATCGACGAAGTCCACCTCGTGGGTGACCCGACCCGAGGTGCGACGCTCGAGTCGCTCATCGCACGGCTGCGCGTCGCCGAGGGGCGGACGCGGATCGTCGCGTTGTCGGCGACCGTGTCGAATGCCGACGAGCTGGCGGCGTGGTTCCACGCCGACCTCGTGCGCTCGGCGTGGCGACCGACGGTGCTCACGACGCAGCTGGTGCCGTACGACGTGCCGACGCAGGGGAAGCGCGAGGCGTACGAATCCGCGAAGGACGAGGTGGTCGTGCCGCTCCTGCGGAGCCTCGTCGGCAGCGCCTTCGACACGGCGGCGGGCGAGGGCGGGGCGGGATCCAGTGTCGTCGTGTTCTGCGGCAGCAAGGCCGGCGTGCTGCGCACTGCGGCGCGAGCGGCCGGCGTGCCGTTTCACGGCGTCGACCTCGACGCGCTCGTGGAGGCGTGCTTTCGCCGGGGTGTCGGCATCCACTTCCGCGATGCACCCCGCGCGAACCGGGCGCTCGAGGCGTTCCGATCACGGCAGCTCCGCGTGCTCGTCGCCACGTCAGGGCTGTCGACCGGGGTGAACACGCCCGCGAAGTTCGTGATCATCCGCGACCTCGAACTCGGGATGACGCCGCTCGAGGTGAGCCAGGCGCAGCAGATGTTCGGGCGGGCGGGGCGTGCGGGGCAGGAGCCCGAGGGCTTCGGCTTCATGCTCGTGCCGCGCGCGGAAGAGGGCGCCTGGAAGCTGAGGCTCAGCGACGGGTACGCGGCGAACAGCCGCATCACGGCGGCACTGGGAGACGCGGTGCTCGCGGAGCTGCTGCTCGGGTCGGTGACCGACCGCGAGACCGCGCGGTCGTGGTTCGCGCAGACGCTCGCGTTCGCGCAGAACCGGGCGGTCGTCGACCTCGACGCGGTGGTCGACGAGCTGCTCGGTCGCGGCTTCGCGACCGAGGTGGACGGCCGGCTGGCGGCGACCGAGATCGGCGTGCTCACCTCGCGCCTCATGATCGACACGAACTCCGCCGGTTCGCTGCTGGTGGCGCTGAAATCGCTGCCGGTGCCGGCCAGGGCCGACGAAGCTGAGGAGCTGGTGCTGCAGACCGTCGCGACCGCCGTCGCGTCGCTGCGCGAGCGGCCCGTCAACGAGCGCACGTACACCGGCTACGTCGACGAGCTGCTCACGGGCTGGTCGCCGCGGGTCGTTGCGCGCGCCGGCGAGTGGTTCGGCGCGCGCGTCTGCATGGCGGCCGCGCAGCTCGTGCTCCGCGCCCCGGCCCGCACCCGCGAGAATCCGCCGGTGGGCGTATCGATGGCCGAGCTGCGCCGCGCGGCCGAGGACATGCCCCGCTACCTCGCCTGGGTCGCGGCGCTCGGATACGCGGATGCCGCCACCTGGGCTCCCGCCGTCGCCGGCGACCTCGCGCGCCGGCTGACGTGGTGGCACCTCTCGCCGCACCCGGAACGCGGGTCGGGCCGGCTGCTCTGGATGCTGGAACGGATGCTGCAACCTCAGCACCATCGCGAACACCTGCCTCCGCTGTGGCGCCGGGCACGGGCGGCGGGGTTCGCGTCGCCCGACGGGATCAACGCGCGGCCGCGCGGCGTGGACGTGTCGTCCGAAGGGTTCGCGGAGATCGTGGGGGCGCGGGCGGACTTCGAGGTGTCGCCGCTGGTGGGGCTCGAGCTGACGTACCGGACTGCGAACGCGCAGGCGCGGCTCACGGCGCTGAGCAACACCGGCGCGAGCCGGGCCATCGCGACGACGCGGCCGGCCGTCGGGCCGATCGACGTGGTGCTACCGGCGCGGTCGGCGGGCAAGGTGGCCGCGGACGTGTTCCTCTACACGCGAGACGGGGACTTCGCGTACGCGAACCTCGTGGCCGACGTCCCCGAGGACGCGGGCCCGGGCTCGCCGGTCGACGAGGCGGCGCGGCTGCTGGATGATCTGCCCGAGGTGCATGCGGTGCTGAGCCACGCGCGCGGGGTGCGGCGGCTGTTCCAGGGCGAGCGCAAACGCCTGCTCGGCGACATCCGTCCTCTCATCGCCGCAGACCCGCGACTGTGGCCGATCGCGCTCGCGCTGTCGGAGCAGCACAGCGAGCCCGACGCGGCGGTGGTCGCGCTGCGGACCAACCTGCGCTCGCTGCTGCGGCAGTCCAGCCGAACCGACCTCCGCTCACCGCACGCGGTGCTGCGCTCTCGCGAGGCGTCAGAGGCCGAGGTGCAGGTGACGCTGGCCGCGCTGCTCGCGGCGCTGTCGATGGAGTCGGGCGTGGCGACGGCCGACGGGCACCCGCTCGCGGTGGTGCAGGTCGGGGAGCGGTGGGCGCTCGCCGGCCCGCTGCACGCCCAGCCGGGGCGGCTCGAGCCGCTGATTCCGGCGGTGCTGCCGCGGCAGATCGAGACGGTGGCGGTGCCGGCTGCGGTCGCGGTGACGGCGGCCGAGCCGCGGTGCGGGTGGATGGCGGAGTTCGCGCTCTGACCCTATCCGAGAAGCGCGATGCCTCAGCGTCGTGCGGCCGCCCGCCACGTGTCGAGGTACGGCGGCAGGTGAACGGTGAGCGTGTCCCAGAACAGGTCGTCGTTCATGGAGCGGTACCCCGCATGCGACGCGATGTTCCGTGTCGTCGTGATGCCACGGACGACCTCATCGGGCACATCCCCGAGGTACTCCGCGAACTCGTCCATCTCGAAAAGTGCCGCGGTGCGGATGATCGCCATCGATCCCGACGCGTATGCGGGAGAGTTGCGTTCGAACGCCCCCCGGCCGCCGCTCACGGCGTGGTCGAGAAAGGTGTCGATCGCATCCAGGCTCTCGGTGAACTTCGCGCGGGCGATCTCAGACGTCGTCGCGTCTTCGGCGGAGCGAGGTACTCGTGCGAACCGACCCGCGCGCCGCGGAGTGTCATCGCTCACAGGGGGCAAGACCTCTGCGTCGTCGAGAAAGCCCGGCCGCGACTGGTCGTCCAC
This sequence comes from Microbacterium sp. M3, assembly GCF_033548675.1. Classification (NCBI taxonomy): domain Bacteria; kingdom Bacillati; phylum Actinomycetota; class Actinomycetes; order Micrococcales; family Microbacteriaceae; genus Microbacterium; species Microbacterium sp. M3. The sequence continues at coordinate 57,628 of NZ_JAWTZT010000008.1, read as the reverse complement.
GACGACGTCCACAGAGAATCCGGTGAGCGATTCCACGGCGTTCTGGAACATGGCGATGTCGAAATACCCCCGCCCCTTGTCGACGCGAGCGAGGAGATCGATGTCGGAGGTGAAATGGTCGCTTCCGTGCGCGATCGAACCGAAGACGCGGATGTCGTGGATGCCGTAGCGTTCGCCTGCCGCAACGATCGCGTCCGCGGATTCTTCCAGCGGGATGCTGGGACGGTAGTCGGCCGCGCGCAGCAGCCGCTCCAGCACCTCCGGACCGACCGACCGCCGACCGGCCTCGATGGCGGCGACGTTGGGCTGACTCATGCCCGCTGCACGCGCGAGTTCCGTCTGCGACATCTGTCTGTCTGCGCGCGCTGCGGTCACGAGCGCGGCGGCGCGGGTGGTGTCGAACCGAGGAGCCATGGCTATACCTCCGTGATATAGCCTAGCGCGCCGTCGATCGGGCTGCTTCGGCGCCCGGGGAGTGCGCGCCGATACTGTGGAAATCTTGCGCGGCGTGGGGTCGCGCGGACGTGAAGGAGTACCGATGCCCGAGACCGCCGACATCCTCGCCTGGACGCTGCAGCAGGAGATCCAGACGCCCGCCGACGTGCAGGGGCTGCTGGTCGAGGGCGAGCAGGCCGTGGCCTCGTTCAAGACGTTCCGCGACTCGGCGACGTTCACGATGAAGCGGCTGATCGTGCGCGACGCGCAGGGCTTCACGGGCAAGAAGGTCGAGATCTACTCGCTGCCGTACAGCTCGATCCACATGTGGTCGACCGAGAACGCCGGTGGCATGCTCGACCGCGACGCCGAGGTCGAGCTGTGGACGAAGGCCGGCCACATCAAGGTCAAGCTCACGAAGGGCGCCGACATCCGCCGGATCGACAGCCTCCTGGCGTGGGCGGTGCTGCACAGTCACTGAGCGCCGGGTGGCGGCATCCGCTTCCCTTCGCTCGCCTCTGCGCTCGCGGCGGTGCGTTCGTCTCGCTCCTTCGTCGTCGCTCAGCGACCGGGGGCCGGGGAACGATGCGGAAGCGCCTGACTGCATCCGCAGGCGCCCATTCGCCGGAATACATCTTCGAGGCCCGATGACGAGCCTCGCGGAAACGGCGGGAGGGATGGCCATGCGCGCACCCACGGAAGCATTCGCATACCGGTACACCCACTACGGTGAGGCCGACGTGCTCAAGCGTCATCAGTTCCCGCTGCCGGCGCCGGGGCCGGGCGAGGTGCTCGTAGAGGTGATCTCGACGTCGATCAACCACATGGACGCCTTTCTGCGCAACGGCAAGGAGGACACGTGGCACGACGACCCGTGGCCGCGGTCGTCGGGCAGCGACTTCGCGGGGATCGTCCGCGGCTGCGGCGCGGGCGTGACCCGGCTGCGAGTCGGAGCGAACGTCGTCGGGCACACCCGCACGGGTGCGCACGCCAGCCATATCGTCGTGCCGGCCGACCAGCTCGTGCTCAAGCACCCCGCCGTCGCGTGGGAGGTCGCCGGCGGGCTCTTCCTCGCGGGCGCCACGGCGCTCGAGACCCTCGACGAGGTGCGGGTCGGGGCATCCGACATCATCGTCATCTCGGCCGCCGCAGGCGGTGTCGGCAGCATCGAGGCGCAGGTGGCCAAGTACCGCGGCGCGCGGGTGATCGGCACGTGCGGCGAGCGCAACTTCGACTACCTGCGGCAGCTCGGCATCACGCCGGTGAAGTACGGGGAGGGCATCGTCGAGCGCATCCAGCGGGCGGCCGGAGGACCGGTCACCGCCTACATCGACAACTACGGCAAGGACGGGAGCGAGATCGCCGGCGCGCTCGGGGTGCGGCCTGAGCGATACCGCTCCAGCGCCGACCGGCGGGAGGTCGAGCTGCGGCTACTGCGCGACGACCCGGAATCCGTCGCCCACGCCACGACCGTGCTCCAGCGGGTGGTCGACCTGGCCGGTGCGGGCGCCTTCCGGCTGCTGGTGTCGGGTCTGTATCCGATCGACGACATCGTGGACGCCTTCGAAGACCTCGCGAAGCTGCACGCGCGCGGCAAGATCGTGCTCGCCACCCACCCCGTGACACGTGCCCGCACGCTGCGCGCCCGAGAGGTGTTCGAGCGGATGCCGTGACCCGAGGCCGCGGATGTCAACGACCGGGGCCGTGGTCAGGGCTCCAGCGGTTCCACGTCGTTGTCGTCGCGGTCGAGCATCGCGGGAGCGGCCTCGGATTCGAGGTCGTCATCGGGGTGGTCGGACTCGGCGGCTGTGGTGGTGTCGGGTTCGGGGCCCGGCTCTTGCGGGGGCAGTGTGGCGTCGGTCATGCATCCAGCCCACGCGATCGGAGTGGTCGACGCAAAGGGGTTGACGGCCTCGGCAGAGGCCTCCGCTTCGTCGGCGCCGACGAAGCGGACGGGTTCAGCCGATCTTGCGCACGGTCCACACGTGCTCGCTCGGGAAGTCTCTCGCCCAGTCCGCTTCGATGCCCGATCTCACCCCGGTGGCGTCGGCCGGAGCCTGGATCTCGGCGAGGTCGACGACCTCGAAGCCCGTCGTGCGGAACAGCCGGATCCACGCCGAGTAGGTCAGCGAGAACTCGATGCCGCCCGGGTCATCGGCGGCGTCGCGCCAGTCGAAGCGGTGGTCGCCGAAGTACGGCCGCTGAAACCCGCGGGTGATCGGGAACGACCCGTCGACCGGCGAGCACACGCCCACGAGGTGGTGGTTGCCGAGGAAGACGAGGGTGCCGCCCGGTCGCAGCAGCCGGTGGGCCTCGGGGATCCACCGATAGGGGTCGGCCCAGATCGCCGCGCCGTACTCGCTGATCGCGAAGTCGAACGACTCGTCGGGCTTCGGCACCGCCTCGGCGTTGCCGTGGATCAGCTCGAGCGCGACGCCGTGCTGCTGCGCGAGCCGCTCAGCCGTGCGCAACTGCTCGGCGGAGTTATCGATGCCCGTGACCTGCGCTCCGCGGCGGGCCATCCACGCCGAGACGTAGCCCGTGCCGCAGCCGAGTTCGATCGCGCGCAGGCCCGACATGTCGTCGGGCAGCAGGTGCAGCTCGCCCTCGGGGATGCCCCACGAGCCCCACGTGGGCTCGGTCTGGTTCCACGAGCGCTCGCCGGCCTCGACCCACTCATGGGCCATGCCGTCCCAGTACTCGCGATTGACGGCCACGTGCTCGGGGAGTTCGCCCATGTGCGCGACATTACCCCGGGCATCGTTCCCGGGTCGTCGAGCGAGGAGCGCAGCGACGAGACGGAAGGCGCCTCCGCACAACGGGCGGCCGGGGCATCCGTCATTCGCCGGGGCGTTTCGTCTCGCGAAGCGGTTCCTGAGCAGCGACGAAGAACCGTATCGAGGGGCGCTCAACGACCGGGGGGCAGGGGGCGGGACGATCACGGACGGCGGGCGTAGATGCCGTCGTTCACGTCGTGGTAGACGATCGTCACGTCGACGAAGCCGGCATCCTCGAACTCGGTCTTCAGCTGCTCGGGGGTGCGTTCGGGTACGCCCCAGCCGTCGTGCATGACGCGGTGCAGGCTGTACTGGCGGGCATCGTCACCGTGCGGGTCGGCGGCCATGCGGCCGTGATCGCCGAACACGGGCGAGCGCACGACACCGCCGCTGCGCACGTTCGCGAACAGCGACGCGAGCGCCGCCTCGCGCGTCGGCGCCGGGAAGAACCACTGGCTCCAGAAGCCGAAGTCGAACGGCTCTTCGGATCGGTAGGTCGTCGCGTCGCCCGTCACGATCTCGATGCGATCCTGGATGCCGAGGTCCGAGGCCCGCCGTCGTGCCTCGTCGGCGAGGTCGGGGTCGAGCTCGACGCCGACGGCGCGCAGGCGCGGCATGGCTTGCAGCACGGTGAGCATGCGGCCCGCGACGCCGCAGCCGAGCTCGAGGTGCCGGCCGCCTTCGGTCATCCCAGACCACCATGGTGACGCGGCGATCTCGGCGCGGATGCGCTCCACGAGCTGCGGCGAGTACGGGTTCGGCGACACGGCGTGCGCGAACGTCGAACGGTCCTCGGGAGAGAGGCTCGCGTACGCGGACTCGCGCCCGGACAGCATGGCGTCGATCACGCGGCTCTGCGCGATGATGTCGCCGAGGGGCACCCACGCCCCGGGGCCCGTGAGCGCCCGCCAGTCGGGCGTCAGCCGGAAGCCCCCGGCAGCGGACTCGGCCACGCCGTTCGCGACGAGTGCGGCGCAGAGCGCGCTGACGGTCTCGGGCGTCAGACCCGTCGCGGCGGTGAGCCGGGCGGTGTCGGCGCCGTCGCGCAGCTCGCGCATCAGGCCGGCGCGCTCGGCCCGGTCGATCACCTGCAGCAGCGCGCTCGCGGTGACGAGCGGCAGCATCGCCGACCTCATCGCGGTGAAGAATTCGACGTCCTGCGCCATGCGGCATCCTCCGTCCCGCGCCACAGGATAGACCCGCCATGCTTGGGGATCGAGAGGGATGCCGGGACCCGGGCGGCTGTGTGGGCCGGGGACGTTTCGTCTCGCTTCGCTCGCTCAACGACCGGGGCACCGGTCGTCGAGCGAGGAGCGCAGTGACGAGACGAAACGCGGCCCAGGGCCCGGCGGGGGCGGGTTAGGGTCGGGCTCGTGGCTGAGGCATCCGATCACTGGCGCGACGCCGGCATCATCCTGGGCTGGAACCCGGGCCTGTGGGACGAATGGCCCGGCTCGTTCGCGGGCGTCGTGGCGAGCGTCGCGGCGGGCACACCGTACGTGACGCAATGGTCGGTCGGATCCCGCAAGGAGGTCGAGCCCGGTACCGACGCGTGGCTGCTGCGGCAGGGCGGAGCGTACGGGCTCATCGGGCACGGCACCGTGCTCACTCACCCGTACGAGGACGTGCACTTCGCCGATCCGCGCCGCACGGCGAGCTTCGTCGACGTCGCCTTCGACGAGCTCGTGGTCGAAGCCGACCGCGTGCCGCGCGACGTGCTCGAGGTGGTCGTGCCCGAGGTGGCGTGGCGGTTCCAGTTCCGCTCGGGCAACCGGATCGCGCCCGCGCCGAACCTGCGGCTGCGCGAGCTGTGGCGCGACGCGCTGGCTGCACTCGGGTGAGGCGGGAGGCGGCATCCGTCTCCCGGCTCCGCGTGATTCAGTCGGCGTCTTCGTCGTCGCCGGTGGAGCGTGGCGTCATGAACCACTCGACGAACTTCTGCGCGCGGCCGTCGGGCGCGAACCAGACCTCCCACATGTTCGCGTAGTGCGCGTGGCCGGGATAGTCGACCGTGCCCGTGATGATGCCGAGCTCGTCGTTCTCGATGAGCACCCGCAGGTCGGGCACCACATCGGGTGCCTCGGGCTCGGCCCACATCGCGAGGATGTCGTCGATGCCGACCACCGGTTCGTCGTCGTCGGGACGGAACCAGTACTGCGCGTCGTCGGTGAAGATCGCGCGGACGTCGGCGGGATCCTTCGAGGTCCACGCCTTGAGGTAGCCGTTCAGCCAGTCGCTCGCCTTGGTCATGCCTCTTCTCTACCCCGGGCGTCCGACGTCTTCCAGGGGTTGCTTAGACGCCCGACCTGCGGTTGTCCAGCCCAGGTGTGATGTCGTCCGGCACTGCCAGGGTGGGACGACGCGAGAAGGAGAACCGATGAAGCCGCGCACTCTGGCGGGACGCCGGCGATCGGCCTCGGCGCCATGCCGCTTTCGATGAACAACGACAAGCAATACCCCTCTGTGACGGATGCCGTCGCCACCGTCCACGCGGCGCTCGACGCCGGCGTCACCCTCATCGACACGGCCGACATCTACGCGCCCGACGGCGAGGAGATGGGGCACAACGAGCGCATCGTCGCGGAGGCGCTGCGCACATGGGACGGCGACGGGTCGAGCATCTTCGTCGCGACGAAGGGCGGCATCACGCAGGGCCCGGACGGCTCGAAGGGCCGCGACGGCTCGGCGGAGTACCTGCGATCGGCGGCCGAGAAGTCGCTCGCCATCTTCGGCGTCGACCAGATCGAGCTGTACCAGTACCACCGCCCCGACCGCACGCGCGTCTACGCCGACATCATGCGGGGGCTGAAGACGCTGCAGGACGACGGACTGGTCCGCGCGATCGGCATCTCGAACGCGAGCGTCGAAGAGATCCAGATCGCCATGGACGTGCTCGGCGAGGGCAACCTGGCCAGCGTGCAGAACGAGTTCTCGCCCGAGCATCCGGGCAGCATCGACGAGCTGCGCTTCTGCGGGGAGCACGGCATCGCGTTCCTGCCGTGGAGCCCGCTCGGCGGCACCGGCGGCGGAGCGCGCCAGGTCGCAGACCGGTTCTCGGCGTTCCGCGAGGTCGGCGAGGCGCACGGCGTCAGCCCGCAGCAGGCGGTGCTCGCGTGGGAGCTGGCCCTGGGCCCGCACGTCATTCCGATTCCGGGCGCGCGGCGCGCGGCGCGCGGCATCCATCACCGACTCGGCTCGGGCGGCCGACCTCGAGCTCTCCGCCGACGAGGTCACCCGGCTGTCGGAGTCGGTGGGCATCTTCGACGACTGAGCCGCTGGGGCGGGTCGGCGTCGCGGGCGGTACGCAGCGTCAGCGGCCGGCGGCGATCTCCTGCGTGCCGATCACCGAGAGCAGCTGCAGCCGCTCGTAGCTGACGGTGCCGGGCGTCGCGGTGAGCACGAGGAGGGTCTGCCCCTGTTCGGGATCGATGAGGAACTGGCACTCCACATCCATCACGCCCACCTCGGGGTGCTGCAGCCGCTTCTCGCGCGCATGCGTCGACCGCACCTCGTGCTCGGCCCACAGCTCCGCGAACTCGGGACTTTCCCGCAGCAGCGCTTCCACCATCGTGCCGGCGCGCGAGCGGGCGCCGAACTTCGCATAGGCGGTGCGGATGTCGGCCGCGAACGCGCGGGAGTGCATCGGGTGATCGTCGGCCGGGTACACGTTCCGCGCCGACGGGTCGACGAACCAGCGGTAGCCGACGCTGCGCATCGGCCCCTCGAAGCGCGTCTCGTCGCCGAAGAGCGCACGGGCGGCGGGCGTCTGCGCCAGCGTCTCGCCGAGCTCGGTCATCACCTGCGCGGGGGTGTCGGCGAGGCGGTCGAGGATGCGCATGAGACCGGGCGAGACGTGCTCGCTCCGCAGGGCGCGCACCGGTGCGGTGTGGCCCGCGAGCCGGAACAGGTGGTCGCGCTCGTCGAGCGTCAGCCGCAGGCCCCGCGCCATCGCGGCGAGCATCTGCTCCGACGGCTGCGGGCCACGGGCCTGCTCGAGGCGGCTGTAGTAGTCGGTCGACATGTCGCAGAGCACGGCGACCTCCTCGCGACGCAGGCCCGCGGTCCGGCGCCGCGACCCGCGGCGCAGCCCGACGTCTTCGGGTTGCAGCGCCTCGCGGCGACGACGCAGGAAGTCGGCCAGCTGTGCTCGGTCCATCACCCGAGTCTNCGGTCCGGCGCCGCGACCCGCGGCGCAGCCCGACGTCTTCGGGTTGCAGCGCCTCGCGGCGACGACGCAGGAAGTCGGCCAGCTGTGCTCGGTCCATCACCCGAGTCTGCGGCATCCGTCATCCCTCAACCAGGGAGCGGCGATCCCCCCCGTCCGCGAGCTTCGGTCGCTTCGCCACCGCTGCAGCGTTCGCAGGAAAGTGCAGCACTAGGGTCCGGGCGCTTCGCGCACTCGGTGACTCGGTCACGCCGTGACCCGCACACCGGTGAGCTGCTCGGAGAGCTCCCACACGCGCCGGCCGTCGGACGCGCTCTGCAGCCGCGAGTACACCGGCTGCTCCGCCGGCCGTCCGCCCAGATGGCGGAAGCCCTTCGGCCCATAGAGGTGACCGCCGCGCGCGTCCGGGCTCGTCGCCGCGTACACCGCCGGGAGTGCCGCCGATGACGGAGTGCCGACCAGGACGCCGCGCCGCGAGAGCGCGCGGATCACCTTCACCGCCGTCGTGTCGTCGGGCCGGCCCATACCCGGCTGGGCCGAGAGCAGGTTCGTCGGCGTGATGCCCGGATGCGACAGGGCGCTGCGGATGCCCCAGCCTGCGGCATCCGATCTCCGCTGCAGCTCGCTCGCGAAGAGGCCGAAGGCGATCTTCGACGAGCTGTACGCCTTCATCGGGTCGTAGCCGCGCTCCCAGTTCGGGTCGTCCCAGTTCACCGCGCCCCGGTCGGCGGCGATGCTCACCTGGCTGACGACGTGCGCCCGCGCCTCGATGAGCAGGGGGAGCAGGTGCGCGACGAGTGCGAAATGGCCGAGGTGGTTGGTGGCGAGCTGAAGTTCGAATCCGTCAGCGCTGAGCCGGCGGGTGGGCGGGTTCATGACGCCGGCGTTCGCGATGAGCAGGTCGATGGGGCGGCCGTCGGCCCGCAGCTCCGACGCGAGGGTCGCGACCGAGTCGAGCGACGCGAGGTCGAGGGAGAGGAGACGGATGCCGGCGGCCGGGGTGCGCTCCCGGATCTGCGCTGCGGCGGCCTCGCCCTTCGCGTGATCGCGGACGGGCATGACGATGTCGGCGCCCGCGCGGGCGAGACGCGCGGCGATCTCGAGGCCGACGCCGTCGCTCGCGCCGGTGACGAGGGCGAGCGTGCCGGTGAGGTCGGGGACGGTGATGTCGAGAGGCTTCGGCATGGGAGGCTCCTGTCGTGGTCGGTGCTTCCATGCTGCGGCGCGGCGCGTCGCGGATTCAGGGCGCGGTCATCCAGGGACCGGGGATCCGTGGCTGCGGCCGAGCCGTGGCGCGGCGGTGCCTCGGCGACGGGAGGCGCTGCCGCCGGTCAGGAGCCGTCGGAGCGCTGGGCCTCGTCGCGCCACGCGCGCAGGTGCTCGACGACGAACGCGTGGTCGTCGGCCTGTGGTAGGCCGGAGACGCCGACGGTGCCGACCATGCCGACGCCCGCGATCGTGAGGGGGAAGACGCCGCCGTGCGCGGCGTACTGCGCCGGGTCGAGGCGGCCGTCGGTGTCGAAGTCCTTGCCGGCCGCCCGGAACGACAGGCCGACGCCGAAGGACGAGCGCCCGTACCGGCGCGCGACGCGCGTCTTCCGCTCGAGCCAGCCGTCGTTGTCGGCGCTCGACCCGGGCAGCGCGGTGTGGAACACCCGCGCCTCGCCGAGCGTGATGCCGATGACGATCGGCAGGCCCCGGGCCGCGGCGGCCTTGCGCATGCGCCGGCCGAGGGCCCAGGCATCCGTCACATCGAATCTGGTGAGCACCACCTCCGCCTCGTCGGCTTCGACGCGGGCGAGCTGGGCGGCGATGTCGTCGGGCATGGGATCACGCTAGCGCGGAGAGCGACGGATGCCGCAGCCCGCGCTCCCTCGCTCAACGACCGGGGGCGCGCTCACGCAGCCGCTGCGGGGGCACGGCGGGCGGCGGGGCGTCCAGCGCCCGCAGCATCCGCTGGAGGGTCTCACGCAGCTCGTCCCGCGCGGGCGCAGCCAGGTCGGTCGTGTACTCCACCCCGGCCGGGATCCACGACAAGCCGTACATCGTCTCGCGGAAGTCCGCACCGCCGACCGGCCACCGCGTCCGGCCGTCGCCCTCGTCCGAGGCTCCCTGTCCCCACTGGCCGAAGAGCTCACGCATCCGATCGAGGGGCAGGTCCATCACGGCGTCGGCCTCGACCGCCTGGCGCACCCACGACCGCGCGACGAAGATGAACTCCTCGATCTGCTCCGCAGTGAGGGGCTTCGGCTCGAACAGCACTCTCGTGTGCTCCACCGCATCCAGCCGGTCGACGCGGAAGGTGCGCCAATCGTCCTTCTCGAGGTCCCAGCACAGCAGATACCAGTGCCGATCGGCCGGCGCGAGCGCGTGCGGCTCGACGCGACGCCTCGTGACCTCGCCCGAGGCGGCGGTGTAGGTGAAGCGCACGCGCTCGTGGTCGCGGCACGCCAGCGCGAGCTCGCCCAGCACCTCGCCCGAGACGGCGGCGCCGGCATTGAGGCCCGCCGGCTGGACGCTCTCGGCGAGCGCGACCACCCGGCGGCGCAGCGGAGCGGGCAGCACCTGCTCGAGCTTCGCGAGCGCCGTGATCGTCGTCTCCGGACCGCTGACGAGACGCTGGGATGCCGCCACCCGCAGCCCGATCGCCATCGCCACCGCCTCCTCGTCGGTGAGGAGCAGCGGCGGTACGGCGCTGCCGGCCTCGAGCCGGTATCCGCCCGCGGCGCCCGGCGTCGACTCGATGCGATACCCGAGCTCGCGCAGGCGCTCGACGTCGCGGCGGACCGTGCGCTCGGTCACGCCGAGGCGTCCGGCCAGCTCGGAGCCGGGCCAATGCCGATGCGTCTGCAGCAGGTTCAGCAGCGAGAGGGCGCGAGTCGTGGTGTCGGACATGAGTCAAGATTGCCGCAGAAAGCGGACAGTATCTGTCCGCATCCGTTCCTAGCCTGTCGTCATGGCGAACGAACCGATCATCGAGGCGCAGGGTCTGACCAAGCGCTTCACCGTCAAGGGAAAGACCGTCGAGGCGGTCACCGATCTCACGTTCCAGGTCACGCGCGGCGAGCTCGTCGCGTTCCTGGGGCCCAACGGCGCGGGCAAGTCCACGAGCCTGCGCATGCTCACCACCCTCATCCCGCCGACCTCGGGCACGGCCCGCGTCGTCGGCTTCGACATCCTGCGTCGCCCGGCGGACGTCCGCGCCCGCATCGGCTACGTCGGCCAGCTCACGAGCGGCAGCTTCTCGCAGCGCGCCCGCGACGAGCTGCTGAGCCAGGGGGCGTTCTACGGCATGTCGAAGGCCGCGGCGCGCACCCGTGCCGACGAGCTCATCGCGTCGCTCGACCTCGCCGGCTTCGCGAACCGGTCGGTGCAGCAGCTGTCGGGCGGCCAGAAGCGCCGGCTGGATATCGCGCTCGGACTCATGCACGCGCCGCCGCTCATCTTCCTCGACGAGCCGTCGACCGGACTGGATCCGCAGAGCCGGGCGAACCTGTGGCAGCACATCCTCGAGCTGCGGCAGCAGCACGGCACGACGGTCTTCCTCACCACGCACTACCTCGAGGAGGCCGACCGCTACGCCGAGCGCGTGATGGTCATGGACCGCGGCCGGGTCATCGCCGACGACACGGCGACCCGGCTCAAGGCGGAGCTCGCGGGCGACGTGCTCACCTTCGGCTTCGCTTCGCAGGCGGATGCCGCAGCCGCCGTCGCCGTGGTGCAGCGACTCACCGATCGCGAGGTGCGCCGGGACGAGGCATCCGTCGTCCTCACCGTGCCGGAGGGCGACGCCCTGCTGCCGGCGGCGGTCCGCGCGCTGGACGCGGCCGGGCTGACCGTCGGCACGGCGACGGGCGTGCCGCCCACCCTCGACGACGTGTTCCTGGCGCTGACCGGACGCACGCTGCGCGAGGCGGGCGAGGGCGAGGGCGAGCCCGATGACGAAGAGAAGAAGACGGATGCCTCGGCCGAGGCATCCGTCACCGCCGAACCGGCGGTCCAGGCGACAGGAGCGAAGCGATGACCACGCAGATCGAGACCCGGCCCGACACCGCGGTGCGGGCGAACCCCGCGCGCGACACGTGGAACGTACTGACGCGCGAGCTGAAGCCCGTCGTGCGCGACCCGTTCACGCTGATCTTCAGCCTCGTGCAGCCGCTCGTGTTCCTCGGGCTGTTCGCGCCGCTGCTGGTTGGAACCTCGGGGGCGCCGGTGGGGGAGACGCTGCAGTGGTTCGTCCCGGGCGTGCTCGTGATGATCGTGCTGTTCGGCACCGGCGCCACCGGATCGAACCTGCAGTACGAGATGATGACGGGCTCGCACGAGCGGACGCTCGTCGCGCCGCTCGCGCGATCGTCGCTGCTCGTCGGCCGGGCGCTCAAGGAGATCGCGCCGATCGTGGTGCAGGCGCTCGTCATCGTGCTCATCGCGTGGCCGTTCGGCTTCACGATCAACGTGCCGGGGCTCGTGATCGGGCTCGCGCTGCTGGCGGTGTTCGGGATCGGCTTGGGGTCGCTGTCGTACACGCTGGCGCTCAAGACCAAGGACCGCGAGTGGCTCTTCTGGGGCGTGCAGCAGACCCTGATCTTCCCGCTGCTGATCCTCTCGGGCATGCTGCTGCCGCTCGACGAAGGCCCCGCGTGGATGCGCGCCGTCGCGACCGTGAACCCGGTGAACTGGGTGGTGCAGGCCGAGCGCGCGCTGTTCGCCGGCGACCTCGGCGCGATCGAGGTGCTGTGGGGCTGGATCGCCGCTATCGTGCTGGCGCTGATCGGCCTCGCGGTCGGCATCCGCGCGATGCGCAAGAGCAGCTGACGGCGGACGGATGCCCGGACTCGGCGCCTGCGCCGGGTCCGGGGCGTTTCGTCTCGCTCGTTCCTCGCTCGCTCAACGACCGGAAACCCGACCCGGTCGTTGAGCGAGGGAGCGCCAGCGACCGAGACGAAACGCCCCCGGCTGCCGCAGAACCCGGGCCCCTACTGGAAGATCGGAGCCGACTCGACGGGGGCGACGGCGACGCGGTCGCCGCCGGCCATCTTCGCCTCGTACATCGCGTGGTCGGCGGCGCGGATGAGCTGGTCCATGACGGGGGCGCCGTCGTTGCCGACGGTCACCACGCCGACGCTCGCGGTGATCGACAGCACGGGCGGCAGCTCGGCGTACGGCTCTGCGATGGAGGCGCGGATGCGGTCGGCGAGAGCCTCAGCATCGGCCACGTTGTCGACCGTGGCGACCGCGATGAACTCGTCGCCGCCGAATCGGCCGAGCACGTCCGACTCGCGGATCACGCCGCGCAGGCGCTGTCCGATCTCGCGCAGGAGGGCGTCGCCGGCGGCGTGGCCGAGGAGGTCGTTGACCGCCTTGAAGCCGTCGAGGTCGATGAAGATCACGGTCAGCGCCGAGTAGCCCTGCAGCAGCGTGCGCGTCACGTCCTCCTCGATGAGCCGCCGGTTCGGCAGGCCCGTGACCTCGTCGTGCATGGCGGCGCGACGGAGCGTGTCTTCGAGCCGGATCCGCGCGATCGCCTGCGCGGCCTGGTTCGAGAGCGCTTCGGCAAGAGGCACGGCCTCTTCGTCGAACTCGCGCGGGTGGTCGAAGAAGCAGATCATCGAGCCGACCGCATCGCCGTGGGAGCGCATCGGCGAGGCGATCGCCGCGTGCACGCCGCCGGCGCGGTAGATGTCGCTCATGCCGGCACCGGGGACGTACGTGTCGGCCTCCTCGGGCGAGCGCACGATCAGCACCTTGCCGCCGGTGAGGGTGACGGTTCCCGCTGCCCGCAGGCCGGCCGGCCAGTGGGCGGCGAGCGGATTCACGCCCGCAGCGTGGAAGAGTCCGTCCGATCCGCTGATGTGCACGCTGACGGCGCTCGCGGCGAACGCCCGCTGGGCGACGTCGACCAGCAGCTCGGCCGCGTCCAGCTCGGTGCGCACGTTGCCGAAGCCGACGGCGGCGTTGAGCAGGATCTGCAGCCGCTGCCGGCCGCGCTCGGTCTTGGCCTCGGCACCGCGGAATCCGAGGTTGAACGCCGACCGGGTCGACACGTCGTAGACCGCGATACGTTCTGCGCCGCACTCGGTCGTACCGAGCGAGCCCACCACCACGGGGCGGACGACCCCCGACATGCCGTGCAGGGTGGCATCGGTGGGGCGCTGCCCGTCGGCGTCGGTGAGCGGCATCCGCAGGGTCAGGAGCGTTTCGAGCTGCCTGCCGACGACCTCATCGCGCTCGCAGTTGAGCCACTCCAGCAGCTGCGCGTTCGCGTCGAGGATCGTGGACGCGCGATCGACCATGAGCAGCCCGCACGTCGCGAGGCCTAGCACGGGGTGCTCGTATCGGGGAGAATCGCCAGGGCGCGGCATCCGACTAGCGCTTCGCTGTTCATCACGAGGGTCTCCTGGCTTCTGCACGGCAGTGGGTGGCGAGACGGCAGGCGACGTCACGTCGGCGGGCGGGTCCACTCTACCGTATAGTTTGAATTCTTAAATAAGTTTTCTAAATATCTCGAAGCTGAGTTGTACAGCTTCCGTCCGACCTGAGGAAGAATGTCGGCATGGCGAACGACACACCGGCGCTGACACTCGGGCAAGCGCTGCGCCAGTACCTCGACGCGCGCAACGCGGCGCTGGTGGCCGCGCGCGCGACCCTCGGCATCAGCGACACCGACGCGCGGGCGCTGCTGTTCATCGTCGGCAATCCCGGAACGCGCCCGACGGCGCTGCGCGAGTACCTCGGGATCACGGCGGCCGGGGTGACGACGCTGATCGACCGGCTGGTCGAGCGCTCCCTCGTGCGCCGCGACGTGGATCCCACCGACCGGCGGGTGAACCGCATCACGGCGACGATCGACATCGCCGCAGACCCCTGGTCGGCGCTCAACCGGTTCGACGACGACTTCGACATCGCCGTCGGCGAGGCCGATCAGACGCGGGTGGGGGATTCGGCCGCGCTGCTCGAAGCGCTCACCAAGGCCACGATCGGCGCGCGCCACTAGCTGCGGCTCAGGCGACGTCGTCGCCCTCGTACGCTCCTGACTTCGACTCCAGGAACGCGCACAGGTGCGCCACGGCCGCCAGCTCGGCGGAGAGCTCCAGCAGTCCGGCCGGGTCGAGGACGAGATTCTCCTCGCGCGGCTCCATCGTGGCGACCCATCGCGAGGAGTCGTCCGGCGCCGGCTGGATGAACACGCCCGTCGGCGCGTGATCGAGGTTGAAGACCACCAGTCCGGTGTTCGCGCCGCCGTCGCCGTCCTGCACCATCACGCGGGCGGCGCGGGCGAGCGGCTTCTCCAGTGCGCGATACTCGGCGAGCCAAGACTCCAACGTCTCCAGATTGCGAAACGCCATCGCGATCCTCCTGCTATATCGGCGACGAGAAGAGTATATGGACCCGGTGGATGTCGCTCGAAGAGCGCCCGCTCGGCCGTGCGGCGGCCTCCCCCCTTCGAGGCCGAGGAGGTGCACTGTAGCCGATCGTCGCGCGCCCGGCCTCGGCTTGCGATGGCGCCGCAGAACCGGTCGACTTGTCGGGTGCGCTCCACCGAAGACCTCGCCGACGACCTGGCCTCCGCCGTCCGCACCACCGAGATCTTCGCCGTCTATCAGCCGCAGGTCTCGCTCGAGACCGGCTCGGTCGTCGCCGCGGAGGCGCTCTGCCGGTGGCGGCATCCCCACCTCGGCGAGATCGACCCGCAGCGGATGATCGACGTCGCAGAACGCACCGGCGTGATCCACGCGCTCGGGCGCCGCATGCTCGACGACGGTCTCGACACACTCGAGGAGTGGCGGAAGAGCGGACGGGACTGGGCCGTGGCGGTCAATGTCTCGCCGCTGCAGTTCGACGACGACTCCTTCGCCCAGCACGTCGCGACGGAGGTCCCCCGCCGCGCGCTTCGTCCGGGATCGCTCATCCTCGAGCTGACCTCCGACCCGCAGCCTTCCGCCGACTCCGCGCTGCTGCCCCGCCTGCAGATGCTGCGCGACCGGGGCGTCGAGATCTCGCTCGCCGGATACGGCACGGCCTCCCTGCCGCCCGACCGGCTCCGGCAGCTGCCGCTCGACGAGGTGAAGATCCCCGGGTCGCTGGTGCGGGCGACCCAGGCCGAGGCGCAGGCGTCCCTGCGTGAAGAGGTCGCCACGGCGCACGCGCACGGCCTGCGCGTGGTGGCGGAGGGCATCGAGACGCTCACCCACCTCGACATCGCCGTCCGGCTGGGCTGCGACCACGCGCAGGGCTTCCTCATCCGCGAGCCGGACTCCGAGATCGCGTTCCCGTAGGCGCGGCGAAGGTCACGGTTGGGGAACGGATGCCGCCACCCCGTGCTTCTGAGGCACCCGCGGCGGGAGCGGCCTCCGGCACCGAGTACCGTTGTCGCATGACGAGGGCGACACGGCGAGGCATCCTCGCCGTGGTCACCGTCGTGGTGCTCCTCGCGCTCGGGCTCGGCGTGGCCGTCGCGGTGGGCGACGCCCTCGGCATCCGCACCGAGCCGGCCGAGCAGATGCGCCCGGCGGAAGCCGTCGCGGCCTCGGTCGCCGACCCCGTCGCGCCGCCGGACTTCACGCGTCTCGACGTGCCCGACACCGAGCGGCTGACGGTCGCGGTCGAGGCGCTGACGGACGCGGTGGCCTCGGCATCCGCCCGCTCCGGCGAAGCCTCGCTCACGGTGACCCTGCTTCCGACGCTCCGCCCCGAGACGGCGGACGGCTACACGCTCGAGGGCGACGCGACCGCGCTGCGCATCTCGGCGCTCTCGGAGGCCGGCGCCACCCGCGCGATCTACGACCTCGCGAACCACGTGCGCGCGGCGCTGCCGGTCACCGACCTGCTCGGGGCGCACGAGCCGTCGCGGCTGCCGCTGCGCATGAGCGACCTCGGGGCCGTCGGCGTCATCCCCGACCCGGTGGAGTGGGAGGTCGGCGACGACTACTCCCACGCGTCCAAGGCGTTCGCCGCCGTCGTGCAGCCCGACCCGCCGTACATCGACGAGGCGGCGCTCGCCGCGGCCTACGAGGACTTCGACGGGTTCCTCCGGCAGTCGCTCGCGAACGGCGTGAACGCCGTCGCGTGGCCCGGGTTCGTGGAGTTCGTCACCTTCGACGGCGTCGACGGCGGGACGGCGGTCTACCCCGAGGGCGACGACCACCGCGACAAGGCGCTCGCACTGCGGGAGGCCTTCGCCCCGTTCTGGGAGCGCGCCGACGAGCTCGGCGTGCAGGTGTTCCTGCGCACCGACATGCTCGCGCTCACCGGGCCGCTGGAGCGCTACCTCACCGACCGCTTCGGCTCGCTCGACACCGAGAATCCCGAGTTCTGGGACGTCTACACCGCCGGCCTCGACGAGCTCTACGAGGCCGTTCCCGCGCTCGACGGCGTCCTCATCCGCATCGGCGAGGCCGGTCCCGTGTACGACGTCGGCGGCTGGGACTACTACTCGGCTCTCGAGGTGACCACGGTCGACGCGGTGCGGACGATGCTCGGGGCGTTCACGGGGCAGGCCGAGGCATCCGATCGCGAGGTCATCTTCCGCACCTGGAGCGTGGGCGTCGGCGCCGTCGGCGACATGCACACCAACGACGCGTCGTACGAAGCGGTGCTCGACGGCATCGACTCGCCGGCGCTCATCGTGTCGACGAAGTACACGCTCGGCGACTTCTACACGTGGCTGCCGCTGAACCACACGCTCGAGCAGGGCGAGCAGCGGCGCATCGTGGAGTTCCAGAGCCGGCGCGAGTTCGAGAACTTCGGCGCCTTCCCCAACGACCTCGGCCCGCAGTACCAGGGCGCGCTGCAGCAGCTGCTCGCCGCGAACGACCGTATCGAGGGCGTGTGGGTGTGGACGCAGGACGGCGGGCCCTGGCGCGCGGGACCCATGTCGCTCTACCTCAAGAGCGGCTTCTGGCAGCTGTACGAGCTGAACACGCAGGTCGCCGCCGCCCTCGCGCAGGACCCCGACGCCGACGTCGCCGCGATCACCGCCGGCTGGGCGCGGGAGTGGTTCTCGGACGACCCCGAGACCGTCACGGCGATCGCCGAGGCGATGACGCTGTCGCGCGAGGCTATCGCGCAGGGCATGTACATCGAGCAGTTCGCCGACCAGCGGGTGTTCGCGATCGGCCTCGAGCCGCCGCCCATGATGTGGATCTTCGAGTGGGACATCCTCACCGGCGACTCCGCCGTGCTCGACGTGCTCTACGCGATCGTGCGCGACAGCTCCTCGGACGGCGTCGACGCGGCGATCGCCGGCGGTGAGGACGCGGTCGCGGCGGTCGAGAAGATGCGCGAGCTCGTGACGGAGACGGATGCCGCGACCTGGCACTCCGCCGGCATGCGCGACGCGTTCGTGGGCACGCTGGAGTACGAGCTCGACACACTGCGCCTGCTCGCCGCGTACCGGGCGATGATCCTGCACCAGGGGGAGTGGCACGACACCCTGTCGCCCGACGCGTACGCCGCGTGGGACGCCGACCGCGCCGTCTACGAAGACCTCGCCGCGACGCACCTGGAACGGTACGAGGGCGACCTCGACTATCCGGCGTTCAACCTCACCGCCGCGCAGCTCGGCGTCGAGCGGGCCGAGCGCGACCTGACGATGGCGTGGCTCGCGCGCGGACTCCTCGTGCTCGCGGCGGCGTGGGTCGTGATCGGCATGCTGGCCGCCCGCACCCGTCTGGTCGCCAAGCCCGGCGCCGCCGCGGCGCGTGCCACGTGGATCGCGTCGACGCGCCCGTGGCGCGCACGCGAGTCGACGCTCGGCATGCTCGAGCTCGACCGGTGGCTGCTGCTCATCGTGCCGGTGGCGCTGCTCGTGGCCACCCGCGCGGTGCAGACGTCGTTCCTGTCGTGGACGCATCTCGCCGTCATCATCGGCGCGTGGGCGGTGTTCGCCCTGGTGCTGCGGCTGTTCCTCTGGAAGCGGTCGCCGTGGCCCGTGATCGCCGCCGTGGGCGGGGTCGTCATGCTCCGCTGCATCCTCACCCTCTTCGCCCTGTCGTTCACCGGCCCCGGCGGCTACTGGTTCGCGTTCTGGACCGACCCGGTGCTGCGCACGGTGTACATCTCGGTCGCCTTCGCACTGTTCGTCTGGGTCTTCGTCGCGGCCGGCTGGGCGCTGGCGGCGCAGGTGCGCGCGCGACGCGCGACGGGCTTCGTGCTCGCCGCCGTGGGTGCGGGGCTCACGATTCCCGCGGTCGCAGTGGGGATCGCGGGCCTCGAAGCGGCCCTCACCCTCTGGAACGACGAGATGGGCCTCTTGCCGTGGGGCCTCTCGAGGATCCTCGGCATCACGACGTACCTCGAGATCCCGGATGCCACGCCCTGGGCCGCCGCCGCGTTCGGGGCCGTGCTGCTCGTGGTCGGCGTGCTGCTCGCGCTGCCGTGGGGGCGGCGCGACGGGGCGTCGACGGACACAGCGGCGCGCGCGGAGGCTTCGGCGGGCACGGAGGTCTGAGCCGGGTTCTCGCGCTCCGGGCCTGAGGCCCGGCGGCCAGACCGGGCGCGGACGCATGAACCGGCAGGGCTCGGCGCATCGAGGATCGGCCGTGCCGCGGCATCCGTTCATAACGTTTGGGAGAAAGTTCCGAACCCATCGTGACATCTGGATGTTTCTTCCATAAGCTTGTCGAGGCCGAAGGGCCGACGCACAAGGGAGTTCACATGAGGAAGCGCATCTTGCCCATCGCCGTGTTGGGTGTGGCAGTACTCGGCATCACCGCCTGCAGCGGCGGCGGCGGTGGAGAAGGAGACGATTCGGCCTCGGGCGAAGGCAAGACGCTCGATGTCTGGATCATGGAGGGGACCAACCCCGACGCCGAGCCGTTCTTCGACGAGGTGGCCACCGCGTTCGAGGAGGAGACCGGGGCGACGCTCAACGTCGAGTTCGTGCAGTGGGCCGACGCCCACGACCGCTTCGTGACGTCAATCGCGGGCGGCACGACGCCGGACGTCGCCGAGACCGGCACCACCTGGACGCCGGAGTTCGCCGACGCGGGCGCGCTCGCGCCCATCGGCGACTACGTCTCGGAGGAGGGGCTCGACGGCGACCTCGTCGAGGGCCTGGTCGAGTCGGGCACGTACGACGGCGAGATGTACGGCATGCCGTGGTACGCCGGCGTGCGGTCGCTGGTGTACCGCACCGACCTGTTCGAGGAGCTCGGGCTCGATGCTCCGACGAACTGGGAGGAGCTGCGCGACGCGGCCCTCGCGATCAAGGCTGCGCACCCCGACATGACGGCCATCGCGGTGCCGGGCGACGCCGAGTTCACGGTGTACCCGTGGGTGTGGGGCGCCGGCGGCGAGGTCGCCACCGAGGACGGCGGCGAGTGGACCAGCCAGCTCGACTCCGACGAGTCGATCGCCGGGCTCGAGTTCTGGACCGGGCTCGCGACCGAGGACAACCTGTCGTCGGCCGGTGCCACCACGTGGCGCGAGACCGATGTGCTCGACGGCTTCGCGGCGGGCACCATCGGCATGGGCGTCATGGGCTCGTGGACGCCGTCGGCCATCGTCGAGAAGAACCCGGAGATGGAAGGCAAGTTCGCAGCCGTCCCGATCCCGGGCGAGGACGGCGGCATCGCCCCGTCGGTGCTGGGCGGCTCGCACCTCAGCGTCTTCGAGACCGCCGACGACAAGGACCTCGCGTTCGAGTTCGTCAAGATGATGACCACGGGTGAGTTCGCCGAGAAGTGGGGCGAGCAGAGCGGGTACTTCCCCGGCCAGACGTCGCTGCTCGAGCAGTCGATCGAGAGCGCCGACCCGCTGGTCGTGCCGTTCGCGACGCAGATGGTCGACGGCGGAGCCTCGGTGCCGGTGACGCCGACGTTCGGCGCGGTGCAGGCCAAGAAGACGACCAGCGCCATGATGCAGGCCATCCTGTCGGGTCAGAAGGACGTCGAGACGGCGGCGAAGGATGCCGCCGCCGAGATGACCGCGACCCTCAACGGCCAGTAAGACGGACGCATGACCTTCATGCCCCAGGCGCAGGTGGCGGAGGAGCGCAGCTCCTCCGCCGCCGGCGCGGCGGTCGCGGGCGGATCCCGCCGCCGGCCCATCGATCGCCTCCGGCCCTGGATGCTGCTCGCCCCGGCACTGATCGTGCTGGCGGGCCTGCTGCTGTGGCCCCTCATCCGCGTGGTGCTGTTCTCGCTGCAGGACTACGGCCTGCGCGAGATCGTCTCCGGCGAGCCGAACTTCATCGGCGGCGCCAACTACGTCGAAGTGCTGACGAGCCCCACGCTGTGGACGGTGGTGCTGCCCAACACGGTCGGCTTCGCCGCCCTCGCGGTGTTCGGCACGGTCGCCTTCGGCACCCTCGTCGCGCTGCTGCTGCAGTCGCTCGGAACCTTCTGGCGCACGGTCGTGGCGAGCGCCATCATGGCGGCCTGGGCGATGCCCGCCGTCACCGGCACGTACGTGTGGATCTGGATCTTCGACGCCGACCGCGGCATCTTCAACCAGGTGCTCATGGCGATGGGTCTCATGGACGAGCCCGTCAACTGGTTCACCAACCGCTGGTCGTTCTACGCGATCGTGCTGCTGAACGTCATCCACCACGGCTTCCCGTTCGTGGCCGTCACGGTGCTCGCGGGCCTCCTCGGCGTGCCGAAGGAGTCGCTGGAGGCGGCATCCCTCGACGGTGCCGGCGCGTGGCGCCGCTTCTGGAGCATCACGTTCCCGCAACTGAACCAGGTGTTCGCGGTCGTCATCATCCTGTCGACGATCTGGGACTTCAAGGTGTTCGCGCAGGTCTACCTCATGCCCGGCGGCGCCGGATCGAACCGCGAGGTGCTCAACCTCGGGGTGTGGTCGTACGTCGAGTCGTTCGGCCAGAACCGGTACGGCTTCGGCTCGGCGATCGCGGTGCTGCTCACCCTGCTGCTGCTGGCCATCACCGTCGTGTACGTGCGACGGCTGCTCAAGGAGGACCAGCTGTGACCCGGCCCTCACTCGGACGACGGATCCTCAAGGGCGTCCTCGTCTTCCTGCTGCTCGTCTTCACGCTCTTCCCGACGTACTGGATGCTCGTGAGCGCCGTCGACGAGAACCCCTCCGGCGGTGCGCAGCTCGTGCCGCGCAACTTCACTCTCGATCACTTCGTCTACGTGCTGACGGACGGCGGCTTCGCCACGTACCTGCGCAACTCGCTGATCGTCGCCCTCGTCGTGGTGGTGGCGGCCGGGTTCCTGGGGCTCCTCGCCTCGGTCGCGGTGGCGCGGTTCCGGTTCCGGCTGCGCACGCAGCTGGTCATGATGATCCTCGTGGTGCAGATGGTGCCGCTCGAGGCGCTGGTGATCCCGCTGTTCGTCCAGGTGCGCGACCTGCAGCTGCTCGGCACGCTGATGGGACTCATGGTGGTCTACACCGCACTCGCCCTGCCCTTCGGCATCTGGATGCTGCGCGGCTTCGTCGCCGCCGTCCCCGTCGAGCTCGAGGAGGCCGCGTACATCGACGGCGCCTCGTGGTGGCGCATGTTCCGCTCGGTGCTGCTGCCGCTGGTGGCGCCCGGGCTCGTCGCGACGAGCGTGTTCGCCTTCATCACCGCGTGGAACGAGTTCATCTTCGCGATGACGCTGCTGGGCGGCGCGACCGAGAACTACACCGTCTCGATCGGCCTGCGGCAGTTCTTCGGCGTGCACTCCAACGACTGGGGTGCGGTCATGGCCGCGTCGACGATCATCACCATCCCCGTCATGGTGTTCTTCATCATCGTGCAGCGGCGCCTGTCGAGCGGGCTCGTCGCCGGGGCGGTGAAGGGCTGACATGCGCCCCGATGAGCTGGTGCCGGGCGTTCTGCTGCCCGGATTCGCGGGCACGGAGCTGCCCGAGTGGGTGCGTGCCGAACTCGACCGCGGCCTCGGGGGAGTGTGCCTGTTCGCCGGCAACGTCGATGCCGCCGACCCCGACGGCACCGCCCGCCTCGCGGCGGCGATCCGCGCGGCGCGGCCCGCGACGCTCGTCGCGGCCGACGAGGAGGGCGGCGTCGTGACGCGCCTCGAGGGCCGTGACGGCTCGACGCTGCCGTCGCCCGCGCAGCTCGGGCTGGTGCCGGCCGACGTGTCGGAGCGCGTCGGCGCGGTGCTCGCGGAGCGGGTGCGGCGGGCGGGCATCGACCTCGTGCTCGCCCCGAGCGCCGACGTCAACGACAACCCGCAGAACCCGGTGATCGGCGCGCGCTCGTTCGGCGCCGACCCCCGCATGGTCGCGGATCGCGTCGCCGCGTCGGTGCGCGGCTTCCGTTCCCGCCGAAGCGTCGCGGCGTGCGTCAAGCACTGGCCGGGGCACGGCGACACCGACGTCGACTCGCATCGCGGGCTGCCGACGATCCCCGAGGCCACCGCCGAGCGGCACGCGCTGCCGTTCCAGGCGGCGATCGCGGCCGGGGTGCCGGCCGTCATGACGGCGCACATCGTCGTGCCCGAATGGGGCGACGAGCCGGTCACCGTCAATCCCGCCGCCCTCGCGCGGCTGCGCGTCGCCGGCTTCGACGGCGTGGTGGTGACGGATGCCGTCGACATGGCCGCGATCGCCGACACCTACGGCATCGGACGCGGCGCCGCGCGCGCTCTGGCCGCGGGAGCCGACCTGGTGTGCCTCGGCAACCCGGAGCTCGCCGGCATCGACGCGGCGCAGCAGTACGCCCAGGTGGTGGCGGCGATCGAGGCTGCCGTGGCCGACGGTCTGCTGCCGCTCGACCGCCTGCGTGACGCGCACCGCCGTGTGGGCGCCCTGTCCGCACGGCTCGCCGCCGAGCGCGACGCGGTCGCCGACCACGCTGCGGCGGGGGCCCGGGTCGACGTCGACCCCGGCGACGCGGCGGCCATCGCGGCGGCGCTGGCCGAGGCATCCGCAACCGAATCCGTCGCGGCACTCGCCCGCATCGGACGCGTCGTCGACGCGCGGGCCGGTGCCACGATGGCCGCCGCGACCCGTGCGGTGCCGGTCGCCGACGCGCTGCGCGAGCTCGCCTCGCCCGGCGGTGACGTGACCGCCGTCGTGGCCGATCGTCCGAGCACGACACAGCGCGGTGTGATCGACGAGGTGCGGGCGGCGGGGGAGTCCGTCGTCGTCAACGTCGGCGCCCTCCCCGGCGGCTTCGACGCCGCGGTGGTGCAGCTCGGCGCCGACTCGCGGTTCTCGGCCGCTATCGTGCGAGCGTGGGCGGAGGCCGGGCGATGAGGATCCTCGCGCTGCAGTCCGGCACGAGCGCCGACGGCATCGACGCGGCACTCGTCGACATCGCCGCGGCCGACGGGCTCGAGGTCGAGATCCTCGCGACGGGCACCGAGCCGTGGCTGCCGGCCGAGCGCGACCTCGTGATGCGGGCGGTCGCCGGCGAGGCTC
This sequence comes from Microbacterium sp. M3, assembly GCF_033548675.1. Lineage (NCBI taxonomy): Bacteria > Bacillati > Actinomycetota > Actinomycetes > Micrococcales > Microbacteriaceae > Microbacterium > Microbacterium sp. M3. The sequence goes on along the minus strand of NZ_JAWTZT010000008.1, from coordinate 33,913 downwards.
TCGACCCCGCCGGGTGGTGCCGGCTCGAGACGACGGTGGGGCAGGCGTTCGCGCGCGCGGCGGTGCGGTTCGCCGGCGACGACGCTCGGCCCGACCTCGTCTGCGCGCACGGGCAGACGGTCTTCCACGGGGTCGACGGCGCCACCGTGTGGGGCACGCTGCAGGTCGGCGAGCCGGCGTGGATCGCGCGCGCCACCGGCTGCCCGGTGCTGTTCAACGTGCGCGTCGCCGACGTCGCGGGGGGAGGCCAGGGAGCACCGCTCATCGCCGCGTTCGACGCCCGCTGGCTTGCGGCCGTGGCGGCCGACGCCGGTGCGCCGGTCGCCTCGCTGAATCTCGGCGGCATCGCGAACCTGCAGGTCGTGCATCCGCACGGTGACGTGACCGGCTTCGACACCGGCCCCGCCAACGCCCTCCTCGACGCCTACGTCGCCCGCGAGACCGCCGGCGCCGAGACCTTCGACCGCGACGGGCATCACGCCGCGTCCGGCCGCGTCGACGAGCACCTGCTGGCGCGCCTGCGCGCGCACCGGTACTTCTTGCTCGCACCCCCCAAGACCACCGGCCGCGAGACGTTCACCCTCGCCACCGTCGACGACGCGCTCGGCTCCCTCGAGGCCCGCGGCGCGGCCGAGGCTGCGTCAGGGGCGGTGCCGTCGCTCGACGACGTGTGCGCGACGCTCGTCGAGCTGACCGCGTCGACGGTGGCGGACGCGCTCGCCGCGGCCGCCCCGGGCGCCGCACGCGTCATCGTGTCGGGCGGCGGCGCGCGCAACCCGGTGCTGCTGGCGCGGCTGCGCGAGCGCCTCGGACTCCCCGTCGACCTCAGCGACGCGTGGGGCATCCCGGCCGACGCGCGCGAAGCGGTGATGTTCGCCACGCTGGCGTACCTGTCGGCGGCGCGCGTCCCGCTGGAGCTGCCCGGCACCCCGGCCGGCCGCGCCGCCGTCGCCGGTCAATGGGATCTGTCCGTCGCCCCCGTCCCCACCGTCACGCCCCCGCCGACCCACACGTCGCGCCTGCGCGTGCGCACCCGAGAGGACCGATCGTGAGCATCGTCGCCGTAGACCTGGGAAAGACCGGATGCCGCATCCGCGCCACCGCCGAAGGAGCCGAGTTCTCCGCGCACGGCGCCGGGGTGCCCGGCCTCGCCGACAACGACGGCGATGCGCGGGCCTTCGCCGCGATCGTCGCGACGCTGAGCGAGCTGCCCCTCGAGCTGCGCTCGTCGATCTCGTCGATGGGCGTGGGCGCGGCAGGCGCCGAGGCCGCCCCGGCCGCGGCGCGCTCGCTCGCGCAGCTGGTCGCCGCGCACGTCGAGGCGCCGGTCGCCGTCACCACGGACGCGGTGACGGCGCACGCGGGCGCCTTCGAGGGCACGGCGGGAACGATCGTCATCGTCGGCACCGGCACGGTGCTGCTGACGCTCGACGGGGCCGGCACGCTGTCGCAGGTCGACGGCTGGGGTCCGTGGCTCGGAGACGAGGGCAGCGGCCGCGCGATCGGCCAGGAGGGGCTCCGGGCGGTGCTCGCGGCGCACGACGGCCGGGGTCCGGCGACGGCGCTCGCCTCCGCCGCCCTGGAGCTCCATTCGCCGCTCAGCACCCTGCCGCGCTGGGTCGCCGACACGGCGGCACCCGCCCGGCAGCTCGCGCGCTTCGCTCCGCACGTGCTCGAGGCGGCGGCATCCGGAGATCCCGTCGCCCGTGACATCGTCGACCGCGCGGTCGACGCCGTCGTGCGGGCCTGCGTCGCGGCCGGGTCGCCGGCCGACGCCGACGGCGGCAGCGCGGGCATGGCGCCGTTCTGCCTCGCCGGCGGCATCGCCCGCTCGGCCGTGTTCGGCGACGTGCTGCGCGAGCGGCTGCGCGAACGCGGTCTCTCCGTGGTCGAGCCCCGCGGCGACGCGCTCGCGGGCGCCGAGTACATCGCCCGGACGCCCGGGAGCGCCTACGAGGGGAGCGTGGTCCGCAATGGTTGACCTCGACGATCTGCGCCATCAGCTGGCCGAGCTCACGACCGAGGCGGTCGACCCCGACTTCCGCGATCTCGACCTGATGGCGACCGACGACCTGGTGGCCGCGATGGTCGACCACAACCGGCAGGTCACCGACGCACTGCGGGCCGCATCCGGCGCGCTCGCCGACGCCGTCGACCTCGCCGCCGAGCGCATGCAGCGCGGCGGGCGCCTGGTGTACATCGGGGCGGGCACGCCGGGGCGGCTCGGCATCCTCGACGCCAGCGAGATCCCGCCCACGTTCGGCGAGCCGGCCGAGCGGGTCGTCGGCATCATCGCCGGCGGCGAGACCGCGATCCGCTCGGCGGTCGAGAACGCCGAGGACGACGCCGGCCAGGGCCGCGCCGACATCGCGCGCGCGGGCATCGGGCCCGACGACTGCGTGGTCGGGCTCACGGCCTCGGGACGCACGCCGTACGTGCTGGGCGCGATCGCCGAGGCACGAGACCGCGGCGCCGCCACCGTCGGAGTCAGCTGCAACCCCGACTCGGCGCTGTCGGCCGCGGCCGACGTCGGGGTCGAGGTGATCGTCGGGCCCGAGCTCGTCGCCGGCTCGACGCGGCTCAAGGCCGGCACGGCGCAGAAGATCGTGCTCAACACCATCTCGACACTGGCGATGGTGCGGATCGGGAAGACCTACGGCAATCACATGGTCGACGTGCGCGCGACCAACGAGAAGCTGCGCGCGCGGGCCGTGCGCACCGTGATGGGCGTGGCCGACGTCGACCCCCCGCTGGCGCGCCGGGCGCTCGCCGATACGGAGTGGGAGGTGAAGCCCGCAATACTGATGTGCATGAGGGGATTGACGGCGGATGCAGCGACTCGCGCGCTCTCGGATGCCGACGGCCGCCTGCGCGACGCGCTCGATCGCACGTCGGGGGCGGCGTGATGGACGTCCTGCTCCGTGTGCGCCAGTCGCGCGACCGGCTGAGCGCCTCGGAGCGCCGGGTCGCCGACGCCGTGCTCGACGATCCGGATCTCGTCCGCACCGCGACGATCATGCGGCTGGCCGACGTCAGCGGGGCGTCGCAGTCGACGGTGGCGCGGTTCTGCCAGAGCCTCGGGTACCCGGGCTACCGCGAGTTCCGGCTCGACGTCATCAGCGCGCTCAGCCGCGATCAAGCCCAGCGCGTCAGCTTCGACATCGCCGAGGGCGAGATCGGCCCCGAGGACTCGATCGCCGACACCGTCGCGAAGATCGCCTTCCAAGAGGTGCAGGCGATCCAGAACACGGCGCAGATGCTGGATACGGATGCCGTCGCCCAGGCGGTCGCGGCGATCCGCTCGGCCCGTCGCATCGAGCTGTACGGTGCGGGCGCGTCGTCGCTCAGCGCCCAGGACCTCTTCCAGAAGCTCGGCCGCATCGGCAAGCCCGCCGCCGTCTCGGTCGACATCCACCTTGCGCTCGCGCAGGCCGCGCTGCTCGACGACGCGTCGGTCGCGATCGGGGTGTCGTTCCGGGGTGAGACCCGCGAGACCCTCGACTTCCTGACGGTCGCCCGGCGCACGGGCGCCCTGACCATCGGCATCACGAACGCCGCCGAGTCGTCGCTCGACGACGTCTGCGATGTCGTGCTGCGCACGAGCGTGCGCGAGAGCCGCTTCCGCAGCGGCGCGATGGCGAGCCGGATCGCCCAGCTCGCCCTCATCGACATGCTCTTCGTGCTCGTGCTGCGCGACGACTTCCCCGTCATGACCGAGAGCCTGCGTCGCACCTACGACGCCGTGCAGTCCCGCCGCCCCGACCACGACGCCGCCGTCGCCGGCTGAAACGCGTCGCCGGTCGCCGGCCCAGCTCCGGTTCGTCTCATCGGATACCTTGTATCCCAAATGTTGGTGTGCGAAGCTGTCGGCATGAGCGAACCCGCCGCCACGCTGGAGTCGTCGGTCTGCTTCGCGCTCTACACCTCGATGCAAACGACGCTGCAGCTCTACCGCGAGCTGCTCGAACCGTGGGGACTCACCTACCAGCAGCTCATGGTGCTCGCCGTCGTATGGGAGCGCGGCGAGGTCTCGCCCGGCGAACTCGCCGAGAGCCTCTGCCTCGACGCGAGCAGCGTCTCGGGGCTCGTCGGCCGCCTTGAGCGCCTCGGATACCTCGAGCGCGAGCACCGCACCTCCGACCGCCGCTCGGTGCGCGTCACGGCGACCGAGCGCGCACTCGCCGTGCGCGGGGAGCTCGGCCACATCGAGGGGTGCGTGGCCGAGGCGATGCAGGTGACCCCCGCCGACGCCGAGTCGGTCGTGGCGACGCTGCGCTCGCTCCGCCGCTCGATGCTCGGGTACGACGCGCGCGCGGCCACGACCGCAGGACGCACGCACCCCTACGCCCGCGACGACGGGCGTGCTGTCACCGCACCCCGGCCGCCGCGCCCGCAGGCGCGCGGAAAGGCGCGGACGGCGGCCGCGGCATCCGTCTCCGATTCCCCCAGGAAGGACAACGCATGACCCTCGAACAGATCCCCGTGACCACCATCCGCGGCGAGGAGACCACGTTCGGCGAGCTCGTCGACGGCAAGCTCGCGCTCGTCGTCAACGTCGCGTCGCGCTGCGGGCTCTCGCCGCAGTACGAGCAGCTCGAGGCGCTGCAGAAGGCGTACGCCGACCGCGGGTTCACGGTCGTCGGCTTTCCGAGCAACCAGTTCCTGCAGGAGCTGTCGAGCGAGGCGGCGGTCGAGGAGTACTGCTCGACGACGTGGGGCGTGACGTTCCCGATGTCGGAGAAGGTGCGCGTGAACGGCCGCAGCGCCCACCCGCTGTACAAGGAGCTCACCGGCACCCCCGACGTCGACGGCAACAAGGGCCGCATCTCGTGGAACTTCGAGAAGTTCCTCGTGAGCCCCTCGGGCGAGGTGAAGCGGTTCTCGCCGCAGACGAAGCCCGACGCCCCCGAGGTCGTCGACGCCATCGAGGCCTGGCTCCCCGAGGGCTGACGCGGGGCCGGGGTCGGGCTCGCTGCGGGGTTCGCACCCGGGTTCTGCAGGAGAACGGGGCTTGTTCAGAACCGGGGTGCGTCCGGCTCTCCTGTGTAAGCCCGATTGACCTGTTGAAGTCGTGCGGGTGAGGGCCGGCGTACTAAGCGCACCGGTGTTCTGCAGGAGAACCGGGCTTGTTCAGGACCGGGGTGCGTCCGGCTCTCCTGTGTAAGCCCGATTGACCTGTTGAAGTCGTGCGGGTGAGGGCCGGCGTACTAAGCGCACCGGGGTTCTGCAGGAGAACCGGGCTTGTTCAGGACCGGGGTGCGTGCGGCCGTCCTGCGTTAGCCCGGTTGACCTGTTGAAGGCCTGCCGGCCAGGGGCGTGTGGGGACGGATGCCGCGCGGTGGCGCTGTGCGCCGCGTCGGGGCTTCGCGTGCCTGTGGCGTCCGGCTTACGTGAACGCACCGGTGTTCTGCAGGAGAACGGGGCTTGTTCAGGACCGGGGTGCGTGCGGCCCTCCTGCGTGAGCCCGGTTGACCTGTTGAAGGCCTGCCGGCCAGGGGCGTGTGGGGACGGATGCCGCGCGGTGGCGCTGTGCGCCGCGTCGGGGCTTCGCGTGCCTGTGGCGTCCGGCTTACGTGAACGCACCGGTGTTCTGCAGGAGAACGGGGCTTGTTCAGGACCGGGGTGCGTGCGGCCCTCCTGCGTAAGCCCGGTTGACCTGTTGAAGTCGTGCCGGCCAAGGGCTTGGGGGGGCGGATGCCGCGCGGCGGCGCGGTGCGCGGCTCCGGGGCTCCGCATGCCTCTGGGGTCCGGCCTGCCGGAGCGGACCGGGGTTGCTCAGGACAACGGGGCCTGCGGAGGACCGGATTGCGTCCTGCGCTCCTGCGCAAGCCCGGTTCACCTGCCGGACGCGTGGGGGTCAGAGGGGGGAGGGGACGGATGCCGCGCGGCGGCGGTGTGCGCCGCTTCGGGGCTCTGCATGCCTCTGGGGGTCCGGCGTGCCTGAGCGCACGGCTGTTCCGCAGGAGAACGGGGCGTGCGCAGGACCGGATTGCGCCCGGCCCTCCTGCGCAAGCCCGGTTCACCTGCCGGACGCGAGGGGGTCAGAGGGGGGAGGGGACGGATGCCGCGCGGCGGCGGTGTGCGCCGCTTCGGGGCTCTGCATGCCTCTGGGGGTCCGGCGTGCCTGAGCGCACGGCTGTTCCGCAGGAGAACGGGGCGTGCGCAAGACCGGATTGCGCCCGGCCCTCCTGCGTAAGCCCGGTTCACCTGCCGGACGCGAGGGGGTCAGAGGGGGGAGGGGACGGATGCCGCGCGCCGGCGCTCTGCGCTGCGCTGCACGCGGCGGGCGATGCCGACCAGGCCGCCGACGAGGGCGATGGCGGCGGCGGCCAGCAGCAGGTACGCGGCGATCGCGGCTGACCGCCTGGGCGTCGGCGCGACGCCTGCTCTGAGCCCGCTGGGTCCGGTCGGCCGGGGCACCGGCGGCCGGGCGCCGGCGGCCGGGCACCGCGCCGGTGCCGGCGCGCATGTGCCGGCGCAGCGTCTCCGGCGTGAGCGAACGTCGGAGATCCGGCAGGAGTCGGACGTCCGCGGCGTCTTCCGGCCGATCTTCGCCGGATGTCCGACTTCCGCCGATCGGTGGCCGGTCACTGCGCGGGTCCATCGGTGCCGGCGCAGTGCCTTCGCTGCGCGCCTCGACCGCGCGCGGTGACCGCCGGGAGACGGTCGGGTGAACATCGGCCGACTTCGCCGAGGCCCGGCCGGGGCGGTTCCTAGATTCGATCCAGGGGCATTCATCCGGCCCCGCCCGACACCTTCGAACCCTGGGGACACTCATGCGAAATGGACGACGTTACGCCCTGGCCGCGGCGGGAGCCGCAGCCGTTCTCGTGGCCGCGCCGCTGCCGGCGATGGCCGAAGAGACTGCGGACGCCGCGACCGGCACCCTGACCGTCACGCGCTTCGACGACCGCTACGCCGACGGGCTCTTCGACCCCTCGAAGACCACGGCGAACGGCGACGCCGACCGACTGAACACGTCGCTGGCGGCGCAGCTGGTCGACGTCAACGGCACGCGGCACTACAAGAGTGCCGACGCCGACGGCCTCTACCGCTTCACCGACGTTCCCGTGGGCCCGGCCACGCTGTACCTCGGCCACCCGAACTACCCGGCCAACGAGGTGTTCTTCGACGCGACCGGCGCGCAGAGCGCGGCCGACATCGTGCGCCTCCCCACCACCGAGTACTTCGGGGCGCAGGGCACGGCGGACGTCGTCATCGACGAGGACGGCGAGGAGCGCCTCATCGGCATGACGGCGCTGGGCGTCGTCGCGAAGGTCTCGCTCGCCGACGGCACGCCGGTGAGCGGTGTTCCGGCCATCGAGTTCGCCTCGGGCGGCGAGTGGTTCAGCGGCAGCGAGTACGCGGGCCTGGCCGGCGGCTACGAGGCCCAGACGAGCGACTACCGCGTCGTCCGCCACCTGCCGGGCGACCTCGGCATGCGTCTCACCGCCCCCGAGGGCTACCGCGTGGCTTCGGTCACGGCCGCGACCGGCAGCGCGCCGATCAGCTACCCGGACATCCCGATGACGGTCACCGAGCGCGACGGCGCGTACTGGGTCTCGTCGACCGACGTGCCGCTGTACTTCTTCGACGCCGCGTTCCTGGTGACGCTGGAGAAGCTGCCCGACACCACGCGCCCCGAGGTCGCGGTCGTCTCGCCCGTCCCGACCGCCCCCGTGCCGGCGCTCGCGCTGCAGATCGACGCGACCGACGACGGCGGCCTGCAGCGCATCGTCGCCAACATCTACAAGGGCGGCAAGCTCGTCAAGAGCACGCAGACCGCTGCCGGCGGCGCCACGTCCGCCACCCACACCGCCACGGTGAACCTGCCCGACGGCGCCTACACGGTGAAGTACAACGCGCAGGACCTCGCGGGCAACATCTCGCGCACCAGCACGTTCGATGTCACGATCGACGCGACCGCGCCGAAGGCCACCATCAAGAACGGCCGCGCCTTCACGCTCGCCAAGGGCGACGCCTACGACCTCATAAGCTTCAAGCTGCAGGATGCCGGCAAGATCGACCGCGTCGAGCTGAACGGCAAGGTCAAGGACCTCACCGACAACGTCTGGTCGGACGTCAACTTCGTGAAGCCGGGCACCTTCGGCGCCGTCCAGGGCGAGAACACCCTCGTGGTGTACGACGTCGCCGGCAACGCCACCACGGTGATCTTCACGCTCCGCTGACCCCGAGTCTGCGGCGGCGCCCCTTCCACGCGGGAGGGGCGCCGTCGCCGCTCACGGCGACCGGCGCGGTGTCGGCGGGGCGACCTAGACTTGGTGAGACATGACCGACGCCATTCCCACCGCGCCGGGCGCGGCATCCCGTCCGATCATCCTCGACGGCAGCTTCGGCCCCCAGAGCACGGGTCCACAGAGCAGCGCGCGCCCCGACGAAGACCTCCTCGAGGGGCTCAACCCCCAGCAGCGCGAAGCCGTCACCTACCGCGGCCAGGCGCTCCTCATCGTCGCCGGCGCCGGCTCGGGCAAGACCAGCGTGCTCACCCGTCGCATCGCCAGCCTGCTGCGCGGCCGCGAGGCCTGGCCCAGCCAGATCCTCGCCATCACCTTCACCAACAAAGCGGCCGGCGAGATGCGTGAGCGCGTCGAGCACCTGATCGGCGACTCCGCGAGGGGCATGTGGATCTCGACCTTCCACTCCGCGTGCGTGCGCATCCTGCGGCGCGAGGCCGAGCAGTTCGGCTTCACCAAGTCCTTCACGATCTACGACTCCGGCGACTCCCGCGCGCTCATCAAGCGCCTCGTCAAAGAGCACGAGGCCGACGCGTTCGGGCTCACCCCCGCGGCGACGCAGGGCAAGATCTCGCGCCTGAAGAACGAGCTGGCGGATGCCGAGTCCTACGCCCGCACGGCCAACATGAGCGATCCCGCCGAGCGGGTCTTCGTCGAGCTGTTCGCCGCGTACCAGCGCGAGCTGCAGCGGGCGAACGCGTTCGACTTCGACGACCTCATCGCCCAGACGGTGTTCCTCTTCCGCGCGTTCCCGCAGGTCGCCGACGTGTACCGGCGCCGGTTCCGTCACGTGCTCGTCGACGAGTACCAGGACACCAACCACGCCCAGTACGCGCTGATCCACGAGCTGACGAGGCCGCCCGGATCGGATGCTGCGCCTCTCGCCGGCTCGGGCGGCATGATGATCTTCGAGCCCGAGCCGGCCGCCGAAGACGGGGCGTCGCTCACCGTCGTCGGCGACTCCGACCAGTCGATCTACGCGTTCCGCGGCGCCGACATCCGCAACATCAGCGAGTTCGAGAAGGACTACCCGGGCGCGAAGGTCGTGCTGCTCGAGCAGAACTACCGCTCGACGCAGAACATCCTCTCGGCCGCCAACGCCGTCATCAGCCACAACTTCGACCGCAAAGACAAGCGGCTGTGGACCGACGTCGGCGAGGGCGAGAAGATCATCGGCTTCACCGGCTACTCGCAGCACGACGAGGCGCAGTTCGTCGCCGACGAGATCGAGACGCTCCGTCGGGCGGGCATCGACTACTCGCAGATCGCCGTGTTCTACCGCACCAACTCGCAGTCGCGTGCGCTGGAAGAGATCTTCATCCGCTCGGCCCTGCCCTACAAGATCATGGGCGGCACGAAGTTCTACGAGCGCGCCGAGATCAAGGACGCACTGGCCTACCTCGTCGCGGTCGCCAACCCGGCCGACGAGATGGCGATGCGGCGCATCATCAACAAGCCCCGGCGCGGCATCGGCGACGTCACGATCGAGACCATCTCGCGCTACGCCGCCGACGAGGGCATCACGTTCCGCGATGCGCTGGCCAACTCGTCGGCGCTGGGCGTCGGCCCCAAGATCCAGGCGGCCGTCGCGCATCTCGACGCGGTGCTGGCCGAGGCATCCGAGATCATGCTTCCCGCGTCGGGCGAGCTCGCGCCCCCGACTGCCGTCGCCGACGGGCTGCAGGTGCTGCTCAACAAGAGCGGCTACTACGACGCGCTGCGCGCCAGCAAAGACCCGCAGGACGAAGCCCGTATCGAGAACCTCGACGAGCTCGTCGCCGTGGCCCGCGAGTTCGCGCGCAACAACCCCGAGGGCACGCTGCTGGACTTCCTCACCGAGGTGGCCCTCGTCTCGGATGCCGACGACCTCGAGGACGCCTCGGGCTCGGTGTCGCTCATGACCATGCACACGGCCAAGGGCCTCGAGTACGACGCCGTGTTCGTCACCGGCGTCGAGGAGGACCTCATCCCGCACCGGATCTCGGCGGGGGAGCCGGGCGGCCCGCAGGAGGAGCGCCGCCTCTTCTACGTCGGCATCACGCGCGCCCGCCAGCGGCTGTACCTGTCGCTCGCGATGACCCGCGCGCAGTTCGGCGAAGTGACGGTCGCGATGCCGAGCCGGTTCCTGCAGGAGATCCCCGTCGAGCTGCTGCACTGGCGTCAGTCGCCCGGCGACGTCAACTCGCGCGGCGGTACGCAGTCCCGCGCGCTCAACGCACGTCGCGGCTCGGGGTCGGGCTTCGGCGGCTCGGGCGGCGGGCGGCGCTACGGCGACGACCTCGTGCCGCTCCCGCGTCGCGAGCCGTCGGGCAACCTCGAGCGATTCGCGAACAAGATCCCCGCGAAGGTGCGCGACAACGGCGACATGGAGCTCGCTCCGGGCGACCGCATCCGCCACGACGACTTCGGCGAGGGGCGGGTCGACGCCATCACCGGCGAGGGTGCGAAGCGCGTCGCGCACGTCCGCTTCGACACCGCCGGGCCGAAGAAGCTGTTGATCAAGATCGCCCCGATCGACAAGCTCTGACGGTTCCGCCGGCGTTCGTCGGGGCCGGTCCGTTTCGTCCCGGCGTTCCGACGCGCAAGCCCGCTCGACGACGGCCTTCGTCGCTCGCTCGACGTCCGGGCCGTGGGCTGCGGCAACAGGTCACGGGCAGACCCGTGCGTTTCCGCAACCGTCGCAGGACGGCCCGCAGACCGGACGGCGGTCGCGGGTTAGGCTCGACCAATGGCCTTGTTCTCGCGCCGCCCGAAGAAGCCCGCCGAGCCGACGCCGGAGGCGTCCGTCGCCGGTGAACCCGCCGGTGACGCGGAGCACCGTGCGACGGCAGCCGCAGAGACGGGCGAGACCGCACCTGCCGTGACCGGCGCGCAGGCAGCGGCCGACGCGCCGGTGCCTGCCGACGGTGCGGCGCCGGCGGCATCCGAATCGTCGAGCGATGCGGATGCCGCGGCCCACGCGGCGTCGGAGGCAGCGCCGGCCGGCACGACAGCGGCGCAGGCGGAGACGGAGGCCGCGGCATCCGTCTCCATCTCGATGTCGTCCTTCGGCGGGCTCGGGGTGTCGCCCAAGGCGCCGAAGCCGGCGACCGCCGGTCCGCAGAGTGCTGCCGGCACGGCCGCGCCGCCGCAGGCGCAGCCGCGGCTGGGTGCGCGCGAGTGGATGCGGACCGCGCCCGCGCAGACCGAGACGGTGCCAGGGCTCCGCGACAACGCGCTGCTGCACGCGGCGCTCGGACGCGTCGGCGACGCGCCGCCGTCGCAGGCGCTGCTCGACGTCGCGCGGCAGCTGATGCAGGGGCACGTGTTCCTGCGGGTCAAGGGCGACGCGCGCACGCTGCTCGCCGAGGGCAAGGGCCTGCCGCTCGCGGTCGCGAACGTGAAGGAGCGCACCTTCGCGCTCGTGTACTCCAGCGGCGCGGCGCTGCAGGCGAGCCTCAAGGCCGACGGCGACGCCGAGACCTCCGCGATGGGGCAGCCCGTGCTGACGGTGCTGCGCCACGTCTTCGCCAGCTCGTACGACGGCATCATCATCGACCCCGCATCGGCGCCCTCGCGGGCGGTGCTGCCGACCGAGCTGCTGGAGCGGGCCGTCGCGCAGGCCGATCCGCAGCTCACGATCAAGACGCTGCTCACCGCGGAGCGCACCGACGCCACGGCCGCCGACGTCGCGCAGGCCCTCACGCACGCCCCGCTGTGGGTGGCCGTCGGCACCGCGGAAGGCGGCGCCAAGGGCCTGGCCGAGGGCCGTACGCCGGATGGGTCGCGTTACCTCGAGATCTACTCGCACCCGCTGGAGGTCGCCGTCATGGGCCGCCGCGACTCCGCCGCGCCGATCACGGGTGCACAGCTCGCACGGGCACTGCGCACCGACGAGGGGCTCACCGGCATCGTGGTGGATCCTGCCGGGCCCTGGATCCGGCTGAGCCGCGACGACCTCGCCCCGCTGCTCGCGCTCGCCGAGTAAAGCTCCGTCGGCCTTGGGCGCTGCGGGGCGCGTGGCTGCGGCATCCGGTGCGGTGCGGCATCCGGTCATGCCTGCTGCGGGTCGCGGCATCCCGCTCCCTGCTGCGGTGGGTCGCGGCATCCGGTCGTGCCCGCTGCGGGTTGCGGCATCTGGTGCGGTGCGGGCGTCTTCTGCAGGCGAACAGGGCTTCAGCAGGAGGCTGAGGCCGTTCGGGCTCCTGCGGGAGCCCGGTTTACCTGTGCAGGCGCCGTCGGGTGGTGCGGCGGGGTGCGTGGGGTGCGGGCGGCGGTGGGTTGCGGCATCCGTCCGGGGTATGGGCCTTCCGCAGGTGAACGGGGGTTCCACAGGAACGGAACTGTGCTGCGGCTCCTGAAGAGGTCCGGTTGGCCTGTGCAGGAACGGACGAGGGTTGACAGGGAGACGAGCGGGCGTAGCATATTCAACACATGCGTTGATAAAGGGAACTGTTGAGTATGAACGATGAGAGGCTGGACCGGGCATTCGTGGCACTCGGCGACCCGGTGCGCCGCGCGATCGTCGCGCGGCTCAGCCGTGGCCCGGCGACCGTCGGTGAGCTCGCCGGGCCGTTCGCCATCACCATGCAGGCGGTGTCGCGCCACATCCGCGTGCTCGAGGAGGCCGGCCTTGTCACCCGGTCGCGCGACGCGCAACGGCGCCCGGTGCACCTCGACGCTGCGGTGCTGGAGCAGCTGACGGCGTGGATCGACCGCTACCGGCTCGACGCCGAGCGGGCGTACCGCCGCCTCGACGCGGTGCTGGCCGCAACCACCGCAGCCCCGACCGCCGCAACGCCCGCCGTCCCGACGGCCGCGACGCCCGCGGCCCCGACCGCCGCCACGCCCGCCGTCCCGACGGCCGCCACGCCCGCTGCCCCGACGGCCGCGACGCCCGCTGCCCTCGCGCCCACTCCCGCAACCCCGTCTGCCGCAGCGCCTGCAGACACCCCGGCCCCCGCCGCCCGGGGCTCGCGCAGCGCGGGGGTCGCGGCATCCGGAACCACCCCACGTACCCCTCGCAGAACCGGCACGAAGGAGAAGGAGTCATGAGCAACCCACTGGTCATCGAAGCCGTTCCCGGCACGTCGTACGCCGACATCACGCGCGAGTTCGAGGCGCCGGTGGCGGCGCTGTTCCGCGCGCACGCCGATCCCGAGCTGTTCGCGCGGTGGATCGGGCCCGGCGACGAGCGCACCGAGGTGACGCACTGGGACTTCCGCACCGGCGGCGGCTACCGCTTCGTGCAGCGCGACGGCGACGGCGAGTACGCCTTTCGCGGCGTGTTCCACACGATCCGCGAGAACGAGCTGATCATCCAGACCTTCGAGTACGAGGGCTGGCCCGACCAGGTGAGCGTCGACATCATCCGCTTCGAGGCGCTCGACGGCGGGCGCTCGCGGCTGGTCGACCACAGTGTGTTCCCGACGGTCGAGGTGCTCGAGAGCATGCAGGCCGAGGGCATGGAGCGCGGCATCCGCGAGGGCTACGAGAAGCTCGACCGCATGCTGGCGGGGGAGCGCTGAGCCATGGGCAAGGTCGTCGCCTCCGCGTCGATGTCGCTCGACGGCTTCGTCGCGCACGACAACAACGATCCTGGCCGCCTCTTCGACTGGTACGAGGCCGGCGACGTCGAGGTGGTCACCGCGAGCGAGCCGGCGTCGTTTCACCTGACTCCCGCGAGTGCCGGCTACTGGCGCGAATGGGTGGGGCAGATCGGATGCCTCGTGGTCGGCCGCCTGCTGTTCGACATCACCGACGGGTGGTCGGGGGAGCATCCGCTCGGCGTGCCGTTCGTCGTGCTGACGCACGAGGCGCCGACGGACTGGGCCCACGCCCGCACCGGGAACGCCCACTTCGTCACCGACGGGATCGAGGCCGCCGTCGCCCGGGCGCAGGAGATCGCCGGCGACCGGACGGTGGCGCTCGCCGCCGGGACCATCGCCGGGCAGGCGCTCGCTGCGGGTCTCGTCGACGAGGTCGCCGTCGACCTCGTGCCGGTCGTGCTCGGCACCGGCCACCGCTACTTCGCCGACGTCGACCCGGCCGCGGTGCGGCTCGGCGATCCCACGGCGATCATCCCGAGCACTCGCGTGACGCACATGGTGTTCCCCGTCGAGAAGTGACGGCCGGCGGCTCCGCAGAACTCCACGGATCCGATTCCCGAAACCGGGCCGCGCGGGCTTTCGGGCTCTGCGGCAGCCGAAAGCGTGGAGTTGTGCAGATGCCAGGCGCCGGACGCCAGGCGCCGGGGCTCCGAGGGAACGGGTGACGGATGTCGCGGCCGGCCGATAGCGTCGGACCATGGCGTCCCCGCGGATCACCCTCACCGTGCCCGGCCCCGACGGCGACCGCGAGGTGGGCATCTCCAATCCCGACCGCGTGATCTGGCCCGAGGCCGGCATCACGAAGCGCGAGCTCGCCGAATACCTCATCGCGGTGCGCGAGCCGTTCCTCGCCGCCAACGGCGACCGGCCCGTGTCGCTCGAGCGGTTCCCCGACGGCGTCGAAGGGGAGCGGTTCTACTCCAAGAACCCCCCGAAGGGGGCGCCGGCCTTCGTCGAAGCCCAGACCGTGACGTACAACAGCGGGCGCCGGCACCCGCAGATCATCCTCACCGAGATCGCCGCGGCGGTGTGGGCCGCGCAGATGAACACGATCGTGTTCCATCCGTGGGCGTCGCTGACAGCGAACACCGACAACCCGGTGGAGCTCCGGATCGACCTCGACCCGCAGCCGGGGACGGATTTCGCGGATGCCGCAGCCGTCGCCCCCGCGATGCGCGACGTGCTGGCCGAGGCGGGGCTGACCGCGTTCCTCAAGACCAGCGGCAACCGGGGGATCCACGTGTTCTGCCCGATCGAGCCGGAGTGGGAGTTCCTCGACGTGCGGCATGCCGTCATCGCGGCGGGGCGGGAGCTCGAGCGGCGCCTGCCCGACAAGGTGACGATGAACTGGTGGAAGGAGGAGCGCGGCGAGCGGATCTTCATCGACTTCAATCAGGCCAACCGCGACCGGACGATGGCCGGCGCATACAGTCCTCGGGCCCTCCCGGCCGCGACCGTGTCGACGCCCCTCACGTGGGACGAGCTCGAGGCAGGCGTCGACCCGCTGGCCTTCACGGTACGGACCGTGCCGGAGCGTCTCGCTCGCGTCGGCGACCCGTGGGCGGGGCTTCTCGATAAGCCCGGCCGCATCGACACGCTCCTGGAGTGGTGGCAGCGTGACCTCGACGACGGTCTCGGCGAGCTGCCCTTCCCGCCGGACTTCCCGAAGATGCCCGGAGAGCCGCCCCGCGTGCAGCCCAGCCGCAAGAACGAGGCGAACTGGCCCAAGGACGATGCCTGAGCCCACGCGACCGCTCGACCGGCTCGCCGCGCGGCTGCTCGAGACGCGCTGGCTCATGCGGCTGCCGATCCCGCTGTACCGCGTCGGCCTCGGGTGGCTCTTCGGCGAGCGTCTCGTCATGATCGAGCACCTCGGGCGGGTGTCGCACGAACCGCGCTACGTGGTGGTCGAGGTCGTCGAGCGCGGCCGCAACGTGGTGCGCGTGGCCTCGGGATTCGGCACACGTGCCCAGTGGTACCGCAACCTCCGGGCGAACGGCGTCGCCTACCTCAGCACGGGTCGCGCGCGGCGGGTGCCGGCGAGGGTGCGCCTGCTCGACGCGGAGGAGTCGGCCCGACGCCTGCGTGACTACGCCGCCGCACACCCCGAGGCGTATCAGCACCTGAGCGCCGCCATGGACTACGCCGCCGGTGGCGAGGCGCACATCCCGCTCGTCGAGTTCACTCCGCCCATCGAGGGTGCCTAGTCCGTCCCCCGCGCCGCGGAGGAGATGACGGATGCCGCTGGCCGCGGCATCCGTCATCTCAATGACCGGCGGGCAGATCGGCGAGGAGCGCGACCGCGAGTCCGACCGCCGTCGAGGAGGCCAGGCCGCGGGTCGGATAGTCGTCGTCGGCCGCGACCTCGGACGCGATGACCGCGACGGCGTCTTTCGCCGGATGGACCACCAGCGCGGTGCCGCCCTCGCCCTGGGCGAAGAACACGCCGTGCTCGCGGTCGATCCACCATTGGTAGCCGTAGCCGGTCTCGCCGTACGCGCGCGTGATGACGAGGGGCGAGGTCGCCTCGACCGCCCACGTCGGCGATACGACCTGCTCGCCGTCCCAGGCGCCCTCGTCGAGGAAGAGCTGACCGAGCCGCACCAGATCGGTCGGGCGCAGGCGCAGGTGCGAGTATCCGAGGTTGACGCCCTGCGGGTCGGCCAGCCACGCCACCCCGGCCGCGTCGAAGGCGGCGAGGACCGCGCCGGGGTCGTCGGCGGGGCTGAGGCGCTCCTCCCACAGCGGCGCGCACGGGATGCCGAGCGGGTCGAACAGCACCTCCTGCGCGAAGCGCAGCGGCGACGTGCCGGTCGCCTCGGCCAGCACGGCGGCGAGCAGATGCGCGCCCGCCTCGGACGACAGGAAGCTGCCGTCGGCGGGTCCGCGGGCGGCACGATCCACGAGCACGGCGCCGATCCAGTCCGGAGCGCTGCGCAATCGTCGCTCCCCGATGGACTGGGCGAACCCTGCCGTGTTTGTCAGGACGGATTTGAGATCGACGGCGCCGACCGCGCGGGGGAGCTGTGCGACACGTGTCGGCAGCAGCTCGCGGAGGGTCGCGTCGACTCCGGGGATGAGGCCTCGGTCGATGGCGATGCCCACCAGCGTCGAGGTCACCGCCCGCGCCACGCCCCGTACGTCCCACGCGTCGTCGGGGGTCGACTCCCAGTACTGGGTGAACACGGGCTCGCCGTGCTGCTGCACGATGATCGCGCGGATCGACTCCTCGCCCCATACCGCATCGAAGACGGTGTCGATCTCATCGCGCAGCACCTGGGCGTTGGGCGGCGCCGGGGTCTCGTCGCGCGGAACCGGCGACGAGGGCGTGCACGCCGTGCCGAGGAGGAGGCACGCGAAAAGGGCGCAGGCGAGCCTCGTCCGAGTGCCCGCGCGTCGGGATGCGGGGTCGTGGGAGAGGCGAGGCATGGGCGCCTCCGGGTGTGTCTCTGGCGGCACGGTACACCCGCGTGCCACCGCCGACCAGAGGTCAGCGCGACGGCCCGTCAACCGCGAGACGTCCACGGAGCGTCGATCCGGTTGTCGAGCAACCGAGCGCCGACGAGGGACGAAACGCGCCGGGCCCGGGTTCGACAGCCGGCGCGCCGGGCGCGCCGATCCAGGAGCTTGCTCCGGTCGTTGAGCGACCGAGCGTCAGCGCGGGAGACGAAACGCGCGCAACCGGGCAACGAGGTCGACAGTCGGCGCCCGGCGAGCGGGTCGATTGCACGACGGTTGCACGCGGCGGTGACGGCCGCGCCGCCGAGAAGCCCTTCCGTAGCTTCGCTGGGTAGCCGGATCGCCCGGCCCCAGAGCATCGGAGCACCCATGTCGACTCACGGCACCGCCGTTCCCCTTCCCCGCCTCACCGGCCCGCGATCGCCGTTCGCCCTCGGGCTGGCCGCCGCCGTCCTCGCCGGCGCGTTCGCGCTGAGCGCCTGCGCGCCGGCAGCGCAGCCCGCCGGCGAGCCCGCGACGGCGGCCGAACCGTCCGCGGACGCGGGAGAGGGAGGCGCCGCGGGCACGCAGCCCGCCGGTGAGGAGGAATCGGTCCTGGTCGCCGAGTCCGAAGCCGTCCTCGCCTGGCAGGACCGGTGGTATGACAACTTCTGCAGCAGCGCCGTGGTCGCGATGGGCGACGAGAACTGCATCGGCATCGCGATGGAGGGCGTCGCGCTCGCGCAGGAAGCGCCGGCGCGCATCGACGCCGACGTGCCGGCGGGGGATCTCGGCGAGCAGCTGCGCACAGCGGCGACCGAGGCGGCGTCCGCCGGTGACGCGTTCGTCGCGGCGAGCTGCGAGACGATGTCGAGCGAATGCGTCGCCGAGGCGGACGATCTCACCGACGCGATGAGGATGTACGGCGACGTCGTCGCCGAGGTGGTCGCGGCGAGCTGACCCGCCGTACCCGGGAGCGGGCCGCGATCTGTGCGATCGCGGCCCGCTCTTCGTCGTGCCGCGCCGGCGCCGGCCCCCGGGCGAGGTGCGCAGCGCCGGGCACCCGGGCGCCGGGCCCGGGCACTCGGGCACCGGGCCCGGGCGCCCTGCCCGCGACGCCGGGCCCGTGCGAGCCGCAGCGCCGCGCGGACGAAGCGCCGGGCCCGGGCGAGCCGCAGCGCGCGCCGCGCGGCCGAAGCGCCGGGACGCGGCATCCGTCCCTCTCGATTGCACGCCGGTTGCACGCCGCCATCGACCCCTCGGCGGGCGGTTGCACGTCAATAGCTTGCTCAACCATGAACACGACCACACACCGCTCACGCCGCGGACGCCTGGCTCTCGCCGGCGCCGCCCTCACGGCCACGTCGGCACTCGCGCTGACCGGCTGCATGTCCTTCACCGTCGACGCCGGGGAGGTCACCGGCCCCGCCTCCGGAGGGGGTGTCGGCTTCGACGACATCCAGTCCGCCACGATCCAGATCGAGGCCGTCGGCACCTTCGTCTCGCCCGAGATGGGCGGCTACGAGGCGGCCGGCCGCGGCTCGGGCTTCCTCATCAGCGACGACGGCCTCGCCGTCACCAACAACCACGTCGTCGTCGGCGCGGGCACCCTCAAGGTGTGGCGCGGCGGCGACACGTCCGAGACGCTCAACGCCAAGGTGCTGGGCTCGTCGGAGTGCCTCGACCTCGCGGTCATCCAGCTGCAGGAGGACGACTACCCGTACTTCGACTGGCACAAGGGCGACATCACGACGGCGACCGACGTGTACGCGGCCGGCTTCCCGCTGGGCGACCCGGAGTTCACCATGACCCGCGGCATCGTCTCGAAGGCCGACACGTCGGTCGACACCCCGTGGGCATCGCTCGACCACGTCATCGAGCACGACGCGCGCATCCGCGGCGGCAACTCGGGCGGACCGCTCGTCGACGCCGAGGGCAAGCTCATCGGCGTCAACTACGCCGGCAACGACCTGCACGACCAGAACCTCGCCATCCACCGCGACGAGGTGCAGCAGGTGCTCGACCAGCTCGCCGAGGGCGAGAGCGTGCTGAGCCTCGGCATCAACGGCACGGGCCTCATGACAGAGGAGGGCGAGGGCCTGGGCATCTGGGTCAACTCGGTCGCCTCGGGGTCGGCGGCCGACACCGCGGGCGTGGAGCCGGGCGACCTCATCACCAAGATGGAGGGCGTGAGCGTCGGCACCGACGGCACCATGGCCGACTACTGCGACGTGCTCCGCACGCACGGACAGGACGCCACGCTCGGCGTCGAGCTGTACCGCCCGGCCGACGGCATCTACTACACCGGCCAGTTCAACGGCGAGCCCGTCGAGGGCGTCTCGGTCGCGAGCGAAGCGGGCGCGAGCTCGGGCGGCTCGGGCGGCTCGGGCGGCTCGGGCGGCTCGGGGGGCAACGCCGGCGCCGCGGCGGACTTCGTGTCGGTCGTCGACGACACCGGCAGCGTGACCGTGGACGTGCCCGAAGCGTGGTCGAGCCTCGACACCAGCGTCTACACCGACCCGCGCGGCGGCGAGTGGGCCCGCATCGACGCCTCGACCGACATCGACGCGTTCGCCAGCGGATGGTCGGTGCCCGGGGTGTCGGTGATGGCGGCGCCCGCGGCGACCGCGACCATCCAGCCCGAGGAGTGGCTGCAGATGACGGCCGACTACCTGACGCAGTCCGGCTGCACCACCGAGGCGATCGACGAGTACAGCGACGACCTGCACGCGGGCGTCTTCCAGTACTGGACCGGCTGCGGCGAGACGGGTGCGTCCTACCTCATGCTGGCGGCGTACTCCAACGACGGCGAGTACCTGATCGTGCTGTCGGTCACCGCGCTCAGCGACGACGACATCACCGCGATCGACCGTGCGCTGGGGAGCTTCCAGGCGGCGTTCTGACACCGCGTTCGACAGGAAGCGGATGCCGCGGCACCAGGGTGTGCCGCGGCATCCGCTCTCCGTCGTCGCCGGGATTGCACGCGCGTTGCACGCCGCCGGCGGCCCGCATGCACGGGCGCCGCTGCGTACCTTGACCTCATGGGAACTTCTGACTTCGCGACCGTCCTGGTGGAGACGGTCACTCCGGCCGAGCGCGACCGGCGGCGGCTGCTGCGCGTGCTCGACGTCGTGGGCCACGCCGCCGGCGTCGGCCCCGCCCGCGTGCGCGACGTGCCCCGCTGGCCCGAGCTCGGCTGCCGCGAACGGCACCTCGACGCCGCCTTCGCGATGGAGGGCCCCGCGACGCCCCGCGTGACCGCGGGGCTGCTGGCACGGATCCTCGACCACCCGCAGCTGTCGGTGCTGTCGATCGACCGCATCGGGGCCGACGTGCGCCTGCGCTGCGCGCACGCGGCGACCACCGGGCGCTGGATCGTCGACCTGACGGCCCGCGTCGCGTCGTGATGGCGCCCGAGCACAGGATTGCACCAGGATTGCACCGTGGCCCGCGCCCGGCGGCGTGGGCCGCAGCGCGCCTAGCCTGCTGACAGACACGAGCCGGAGGAGACCGACGCGCATGGGGATCGACATCGAACTGCTCGGGGCGTTCGGACTGCACATCGACGGCGCGACCGTGCCGGTGCGCGGCGACCTGCCGCGCGCGCTGCTGGCACGACTGGCGGCCACGCCGCGCGAGCTGGTGCCGTCCGAGACGCTCATCGCGGACGTCTGGACCGACCCGCCCGAGAACGTCGTCTCGACGCTGCGCGCGCACCTCTCCCGCCTGCGGGCAGCGGGCCTCGGCGCCGCGATCGTCGGGGCGCGCGGCGGCTACCTCATCGACGTGCCGCGGGAGCGCGTCGACCTGACGCGGTTCCGCGACGAGCTCACGCGCGCCGCCGAGGTCACCGCCGCCGAGGCGCACCTCGCCCGGCTCGTGGAACTGGCGGGCCTCGCCGCGCAGGAGCCGCTCGCCGACCTGGACGGGTACCCCTTCGTCGCCCGCCTGCGCGCCGAGCATCTCGAGGACCGTCGGCTGCTCGACGAAGACCTGGCCGAGGCGGCGATCGAGCTCGGCGACGACAGCCTCGCGACGGCTGTGCTGTCGGGCACCGTCGAGCGCCACCCGCTGCACGAACGCCCCGCACGCCTGCTCGCGCTGGCGCTCGCGCGCTCGGCCCGCTTCACCGACGCGCTCGCCGTGCTCGACGCCTTCCGCGAGCGGCTGAGCGAGCAGGGGCTCGACGCCTCGGCGCGGGTGGACGCGCTGCGCGCCTCGATCGTGCGCCTGGACCCGGCGGTGGTCGCGCCGATCGGCGCGGGCGGCACCGTCAGCCGCGTCGGCATCGCCATTCCGCTGACCCGGTTCATCGGTCGCGAGAACGACCTGCGCGCGCTGCGCGAAGCGCGGCGCGAGCACCGGCTCGTCACGATCGTGGGCCCCGCGGGCGTCGGCAAGACGAGGATCGCCGTCGAGCTCGCCCGCGAGGCGACGACCGCGCTCGACGACGACCAGTACATGGTCGACCTGGCCGACATCCGCAACCCCGACGACGTCGTCGCGACGATCGCGAGCGTCGTGCGGGCACGCGAGCTGTCGATCGACGGCATCGTGCGCCGGCTCGGCCGCGGGCGCGTGCTGCTCGTGCTCGACAACGCCGACCACGTCATCGGGGCGCTCGCCGCGGCCGTCGACGCACTGCTCGGGCAGACCGGCCAGCTGCGGATCGTCGTGACCAGCCGTGAGTCGCTGCGCCTGGCCGAAGAGCACGTCGTCGTGCTGCGCCCGCTCGTCGACGACGACGCCGAGGACGCGTGGCGCCTGTTCAGCGAGCGCGCGGCAGACGCGCGCGGCGGCCGTGCGTTCCACGACGAGGAGCTCACCGAGGCGCGCGAGCTGTGCGCGCAGCTCGCCGGCATCCCGCTCGCCCTCGAGCTCGCCGCAGCGCGGCTGGACGTGCTCGACGTGGAGCAGGTGCGCGAGGGCATCGGCGGCCGTGACACCGGAACAGGGCGCCACGACAGCGTCCGCGCCGCGATCGGCTGGACCTTCGACGAGCTCGGCGAGGCCCAGCGGGCGCTGCTGACCGACGTGGCCCGCTTCGCCGGAACCTTCACCGTCGGGGCGGCGGCCGGTACCAGCGGCATCGAGAGCGGCCGCGCGTCCGAGCTGCTGATGCAGCTCGTGGGGCGGTCGCTCGTCGCGGTCGACCGCAGCGGTACGGGACGACGGCGGTTCCGCGTGCTCGAGTCGACGCGCGAGTTCCTGGCCGACCGCGACGATCCCGCCCGCGCCGCGGCGTGGCGCCTGCGGCACCGCTGGTGGTTCGCCGACCTCGCCAGCCGGCTGGGCCCCACCCTCCGCACCTTCGAGGCCCGCGACACCATGGCCGTGCTCGACGGCTTCCGCGCCGACCTCAACGTCGCGTACGAGGGCGCCATCGAGGCCGGCGACCGCGAAGCGGCGGTGCGGCTCGCGGGCTGGCAGGCGCACTACTGGTTCCTGCGGGGGCTGCTGCGCGAAGGCCGCGCGCGCCTCGAGCGGGCGCTGGCGCTGCCGGGCGAGCCGACCGACAGCGACGGCCTCGCCTACACCGAGCTCGCGAATCTCGCCTACCAGACCGGCGACGCGATGGCCGGCTTCGTCGCGATCGCGCAGGCGCGTGCCGAGGGCGAGCGCCGGTCGGATGCCTCCGTGACCGCCGTCGCGCTGTCGCGCGAGGCGTTCGGCCGCTCGATGTTCGGCGAGGCCGACCTCGGCGAGCAGCTCATGGCGCAGGCGCTGGACCTGCTGCCCGACGCGCAGGCGTGGGCGCGCGCCGAGGTGTACATGTCGCTCGGGCAGCTGCGCCGCGCGCAAGGGCGGCCCGACGACGCCCTGGCGGCCCTGACGGAATCGCATCGCATCGCGTCGTCGGTCGGCTACACCTGGATGATCACGTCGTCGCAGTACATCATGGCGAAGGCGCTCGTCGATGCCCGTCGTGCGCGCGAGGCGATCGCCGTCGCGCGCAGCGCGATCGCAGGCGCCCGCGCGAACGAGGATGCCGCCGGCGCCCTCGCCGTCGTGCACGTCGCCGCCGGCGCGTGCGCGTTCGTCGAGCGGCACGAGGTGGGTGCCCGCCTCATGGGCGCCGTCGACGAGCTCGGCAAGCGCTACGACTACGACATCGCCGCCGCCGAGGGCGACGACGCGCGTCGGCTGCGCGAGGCGGTCGGCCAGGGCCTGACTCCGGGCGAGTTCGAGCACGAGTACCGCAACGGCCGCCGACTCGGCTGGGACGAGGTGTCGGCGCTCATCGACCGTCTGCCGCAGACCGCGCCGCAGCCCGTCGAGGCGACCGCGTGACAGCGATGCGGGTGGCGCTGTTCGGCGCCTTCGAGGTGTCGGGCGAGGGTGCCCCCGAAGCCGTGCGCGGCGCGATCCCGCAGGCGATCCTCGCGCGCCTCGCGCTCGAGCCCGGGCGCGTGTTCACTGCCGACGAGCTCGTGGACGCGCTGTGGGCCGAGCCCACCGCCGCCGTCGTCAGCAGTCTGCGGGCGCACATCTCGCGCCTGCGCTCGCGCGGCTGGGGCGACGTTCTCATGGGCGGCCGGGCCGGGTACCGGCTCGACCTGCCCCACGACGCGGTCGACGTCGTGCGCTACCGTGCGCTCGTCGCGGGCGAGGGCGGCCCGTCGCGAGCGGACGAGCTCGACGACGCCGAACGGCTGTGGCGCGGGGCGCCCCTGAGCGGGTTCGGCGAGTTCCCGTTCGCGCCGCCGGCGGCCGACGAACTGTCGGCACTCCGGCGAACGGCCCTCCTCGAGCTCGCGACGCTGCGCCTGGAGGCGGGGGATGCCGCAGCCGCCGCTGCTGTCATCGCGCCGCTGTCGCACCACCTCGACGACGAGGAGGTCGGTGCCCTCTACGCCCGCGCCCTCGACCGGAGCGGGCGCACGGCCGATGCGCTCGCCACGATCGACCAGCGGGCCTCCGCGCTGCGCGACGCGGGCGCGGGACGCTCGGCGGCGCTCGACGCGCTGCGCCTGGCGATCGCGCGCCAGGACGAGGCCGAGCCCGACGTGCTGGACCGGCCCGTCGACCGCGCCGGCATCCCGGTGCCCCTCACACGCTTCGTCGGGCGCGAGACCGAGCTCGAGACCATCCGGCGCGGTCGCGCCGAGTCGCGCCTGGTGACACTGACGGGCCCGGCCGGCGTGGGCAAGACGCGCCTGGCCATCGAGGTCGCACGCCGGGCGCGGGCCGATGAGGACGAGCGGCAGCGGCTCATCGACCTGGCGGTCGTCTCGTCGCCCGACCGCGTCGTGGGCGCCGTCGCCGACGCCGTCGGCGCGTCGGCCCACGGCATCGACGCGATCGCCGACGCGGTGGGCGGGCGCCGGACGCTGATGATCCTCGACAACGCCGAGCATGTGCTCGGGTCGACGGCGTCGCTGTGCGCACGGCTGCTCGAGCGCTGCGCCGGCCTCAGCGTGCTCGTGACCAGCCGCGAGTCGATGCGCATGCCGGGAGAGCGCGTCATCGCCGTCGACCCGCTCATCGGGCCCGGCGCCGGTGACGCCGTCGCCCTGTTCCTGCAGCGCGCGGGGGAGTCCAGCGGCATCCGCGAATGGAGCGAGGCCGAGCTCGGCGCGGCCGAGCGCCTGTGCGTCCAGCTGGACGGCCTGCCGCTCGCGATCGAGCTGGCCGCGTCGCGGCTCGACGTGCTGAGCCTCGAGGAGCTCGCCTCCTCGCTCGCGGCATCGCCGCACGACGACGGGGCGCCGGACGGAGGGGCGCCGGACGGTAGGCGGGGGCCCGGCGCACGCGGCGGCCGTCACGACTCCATCGACGAGGCGATCGCGTGGAGCGTGCGCACGACGTCGGCCTCCGAGCGCGCGCTCCTCGCGCAGCTGTCGGAGTTCTCCGGTTCGTTCACTCTCGAGGCGGTGGCGGGGGTGTGCGACGCCGGCGACGCCGATCCGCGGGAGGTCGCCGCCGCGCTGGCGCGCAAGTCCCTGGTCGCGGCGGTCGCGCCGACGCCGGGAGAACGCCGGTTCCGCGTGCTCGACACCGTCAAGCGGCACATGAGGGCGCGGCATCCGCTCGACGACCCCGAGGCGTGGCGCCGGCGGCACGCCGCGTGGATGACCGACGACGCGGAGCGCCGGGCGCCGCTGCTGCGCACGCCCGAGAACCGCCGCGCACGCGCCGCGCTGACCGCCAATCGCGCGGACCTCGACGACGCCTGCCTGCGTCTCATCGCGTGGGGCGACCGGGCGACCGCGGTGCGCCTGGTGGCCGCTCTCGCCTGGCACTGGTACGAGCGCGGCAGCGGGCAGGAGGCCATCGCGACCATCGAGCGGGTGCTCGCCCTCCCCGGAGCGCCGGCGCCGGACGCCGAGGCCACGGCGTTGTACGCCGCGTCGTTCATGCAGTCGGTGTCGGGCGATGTGCTGGCTGCCCTTCGCACGATGGAGCGCTTCTCGACCATCGCCGAAGAGGCCGACGACCCGTCGCTGCCGATGATCGCCTGCACGATGCAGGCGACGGTGGCCGCTCACGGCGAGGCGCTCGAGCTCGCCGAGGCGCAGCTCGCCGCCGCGCAGCGGCACCGCGAGCGCCTCGGCGACGACCGGGTGTGGGCCGTCGTCGACCACCTGTACATCCGGGGCGACGCGCTGCGGGTGATGGGCCGGCCCGCCCAGGCGCTCGACTCGCTCGAGCAGGCCTATCGGCTCGCCACCGAGCTCGGGCACACGTGGGCGCTCGCGTCGACCTGCTACATCACCGGAAAGGTGCTGACGCAGGTGGGCCGGCCACGGGATGCGATGGGGATGCTGCGCACCGGCGCGCTGCGGTCGGCCGAGCGAGAGGACGGCACGAGCACGGTCGCCGCCGTCAGCGCCTACGCGATCGCCCTCGTCGAGGTCGGGGAGCACCGCCGCGCCGCGGAGCTGTTCGGCGCCGTCGACACGCTCGGCCCTCGCTACGGGTTCCACCCGGTCGCATCGGACGGCTCGTACGCCGCACCGTACCGGGACCGCGCCGCCGACGAGCTCGGCCCGAAGGAATGGGATGCCGCCCTCCTCCGCGGCCGTGACCGCGACCTGCGATGGGCCGTCGCCCAGCTGGCCTAGGGTCGCCGCGTCGGCGCCCCGCGACGCGGCGGGCTCAGACCAGCACGTCGGCCAGATCGTAGGCGGCGACGACCTCGAGCTGCTCGTACGTGCACGAGCGGGGGTCGCGGTCGGGGCGCCAGCGCTCGAACTGCACCGTGTGCCGGAAGCGCCAGCCCTCGAGCTGGTCGTAGCGCACCTCGAGTACGCGCTCGGGCCGCAGCTTCACGAACGACGAGTCGGCGCGACCCGACTGGAACCGCGACGGTTCGCCCGCGCCCCGCAGCGCCTCGCCCTCGGCGTCGCGCTGCACCAGCGGTGCGAGCTCGTCGATCAGCTCGAGGCGGCGGGCGTTGCTCCAGGCCGCGACGCCGCCGACCGGGTACAGCGTGCCGTCTTCGCCGTACAGCCCGACGAGCAGCGAGCCGACGCCCTGGCCCGACTTGTGGATGCGGTAGCCCAGCGCCACGACGTCGGCGGTGCGCGCGTGCTTGATCTTGAACATCGTGCGCTTGCCCGGTGCGTACGGCTGATCGAGCGGCTTGGCCACGACGCCGTCGAGCCCGGCGCCCTCGAACTCGGCGAGCCAGCGCCGGCCGAGCTCGGGGTCGTCGGTCGTGCGCGTCACGTGCACCGGGTCGGGAACGTCGCGCAGCAGCTCGACGAGCGCTGCGCGGCGCGTCGCGAACGGCTCGTGCTGCAGGTCGCGGTCGCCGACGGCGAGCAGGTCGAAGGCGATGAACATGGCCGGGGTCTGCTCGGCGAGCATGTTGACGCGCGATGCGGCGGGGTGGATGCGCTGCGACAGCGATTCCCAGTCGAGCCGCCGCCGCCCGTCGCGCTCGACCGGCACCACGATCTCGCCGTCGAGCAGGCACGGCTCGGGGATCAGCCGCGCGAACGCCTCGACGAGCTCGGGAAAGTAGCGGGTCAGCGGCTTGGCGCCGCGCGAGCCGATCTCGACGTTCTCGCCGTCCCACGAGATGAGCGCCCGGAAGCCGTCCCACTTCGGCTCGAAGGTCAGGCCGCCCGGCACCTTCGCCGGATCGGGCACGTCGGGCACGGACTTCGCGAGCATCGGCGCGGGGATCTCGTACGGCATGCGGTCCATCCTGCCGGTCCTCGCCGACACCCGACAGTCCCGCCCGCCCGTGCGATCACCGGCGTCGCCGGGTGGCGGCATCCGCTCCCCGCTCGTCTCAGTGGGCGACTGCGCGCTTCGGGCGGGCCCACCGCGCGGGCCGGTCGGCGCCGTCCCACACCTGGATCGCGCCCCACGCGGCGGCGGCGATCGGCACCGCGAGCACCGCGCCGACGATGCCGCCCAGCACGGTGCCGATGGTCAGCGCGACCAGGATCACGAAGGCGTGCAGCTTCATCGAGCGTCCCATGAGCACGGGCTGGAGGAAGTTGCCCTCGAGCTGGTTCACCAGCACGACCACGCCGACGACGAACAGCGCATTGACCCAGCCGTTGGCGACCAGCGCCACCAGCGCCGCGATGATGCCGGCGACCGTGGCGCCCACGATCGGGATGAAGGCCAGCAGGAACACGAGCACCGAGAGCGGGATGGCCAGCGGCACGCCGAGGATCAGCAGGCCGATGAGGATGCCGACGGCGTCGACGAGCGCGACGGTCGCCGTGCCGCGCACGTACGAGCCGAGCACGCCGACCGTCTTGTCGCCGATGCGGCGCGCCCGCAGGTAGCTCTCGCCGCGGAAGGGGCGCAGCACGAACTCCCACATCTGCGGGCCGTCCTTGAGGAAGAAGAAGAGGATCGTCACCATCAGCACGAAGCCCGTCACGAAGTTCGCGATCGCGCTCACGCCCGCGAGCGCGCCGGACCCGAACTGCGCGCTGGTGACGAAATCGAGGATGCCGTCGACCCAGCCGTCGAGCTGCTCCTGCGTGGGCGCGAACGGCAGCGTCTGCACCCACGCGATCACGGTCTGGATGCCGTCCACCGCCTGGTCGTAGAGCTCGTCCCACTGATTGCGGACGGCCCAGACAATCAGCCAGCCGACGCCGCTGAGCAGCAGCACGATGGCCAGCAGCGTCAGCACGGTCGCGAGCACGGCGGGCACCCCGCGACGCCGCATCCATCCCATGACCGGCGCGAAGGCGCACGCGAGGATGAGCGCGATCGTCAGGGGGATGGTGACGAGCGTGAGGAACTGCAGGCCGAAGATGATGGCGGCGACCACGATGCCGACCACGATGATCTGGACCGAGCGGATGCCGAGCTTGCCGAACCCGTCGGCCCAGAGGCTCCACGGGGGACGAGTCGCCCTCGGATCGACGTCGTGCGACTCGAGGACGACGCGCTGCGGGTCATTCCGGAACAGTCCCATGGCTCGAGGCTAGGGGCTCCACCGCGCTCGCGAAGGGACTTGCCAGGCCCCGCGATCGCGTGCAACGGCCGTGCAAGCGGGGATGGTCAGGCGAAGGCGCTCATGCCGGTGATGTCGCGGCCGATGAGGAGCGCCTGGATGCTCTCGGTGCCCTCGTAGGTGTGGATCGCCTCGATGTCGGCCATGTGCTGCATGACGCCGTACTCGAGGAGAATGCCGTTGCCGCCGAGCAGGTCGCGCGCGACCGACGCGATGCGGCGCGCGGCGCGCGTGTTGTGGTACTTCGCGAGCGAGGCCTGCGTGGGGCGGAGCTCGCCGCGCTCCTCGAGGTCGGCCATCCAGCGGCAGTAGAGCTGCATGGCGGTGAGCTCCTCGAGCATCTGCGCGAGACGCTCCTGCACCATCTGGAACCGCGCGAGCGGCTTGCCGAACTGCACCCGCTGCTGCGCGTACGCCAGCGCCGCCTCGTAGCAGGCGGTGGCGTGACCGAGCGCCGACCACGCGACGCCGGAGCGGGTCGAGTACAGGACGGTCGAGGCATCCTTGAAGGTCTTCGTTCCCGGAAGCACCGCGTCGGCGGGCACCCGCACCCCGTCGAGCGCGATGTGCGCCTGGTGGATGCCGCGGAGCGACGCCTTCCCGGCGATCACGGTGCCGGTGTAGCCGGGGGTGTCCTGCTCGACGAGGAAGCAGCGCACGGCGCCGTGGTGCTCGTCTTCGGGAGCATCGATGCGCGCCCACACGAACGTGATGCCGCCCGACGCGCCGTTGCCGATCCACTTCTTGGCGCCGTCGATGACCCAGTCGCCGGCGTCGGCGTCCCAGCGGGCGACGGTCTCGAGAGACACCGAGTCCGAGCCGTGGTCGGGTTCGGTGAGGGCGAAGGATGCCGCGACCTCGCCGCGTGCGACCGGCACCAGCCAGCGGGCCTGCTGCTCGTCGCTGCCGAACAGCGCCAGGGTGCGCAGGGCCAGGCCGCCCTGGACCGCGAGCACCGTGCCCAGGGAGCCGTCACCGCGCGAGATCTCCATGTTGACGAGCCCGGCCGCCAGCGGCGAGAAGCGGGTGAGGCCGGGGTGGACGATGCCATCGTTGAAGAGGTCGAGCTCGCCCGCGCGCATCGCGATGTCGAGCGGGTACGCGCCGGTGTCCCACGCGTCGAGCATGCGCGTGCCCACCTCGTCGATGTACGCCTGCGCGCGCTCCCACGCCTCGCGATCGGCCTCCGGGATGTCGGCGAACACGGCGTAGTAGTCGGTGCCGCGGCGGGAGGTCACGTCGTAGCCCGCGACGCTCTGGCCGGGACGGGGCTGGAAGTCGGTCACGATCGGACTCCTGGTGCGGGTGAAGCGGTGGTGGCGGGTGTGGGACTCAATGCCACGCACCATAGTACTCAGTCCCATTCGCGTTTCGTCTCGGTGACTGCGCTCCCTCGCTCAACGACCGGGGTGTCCCCCGGTCGCCGCGTGCATCGGCCCCGGTCGTTGAGGGAGAGAGCGAGACGAAATGACTGCGCCGTGTCGCTGCACGCCCCCGCGGTGAACCCCGGTCCCCGGTCGTTGAGCGAGCGGAGCGAGACGAAACGCCTGCGGTCATCTGCTACGGTGGGCAAAACCGACCAGCCGGTATGTCGCAAGGAGGCGCCATGACCCACGACCCCGCCCGCCGCTTCGAGGGCACCGTGTCGCTCGTCACCGGCTCGAGTCGGGGCATCGGCTTCGCGATCGCGCGGCGCCTCGTCGACGAGGGCGCCTCGGTCGTGCTCACGGGCCGCAAGCAGGACTCCCTCGACGCGGCCGTGGCCGAGCTCGGCGACGCCGCGACCGCCGTCGCCGGCCGCGCCGACGACCCCGGCCACCGCGCGGCGGTCTTCGCGCACATCGCCGAGCGTCATGGCCGGCTCGACCACCTCGTCAACAACACCGGCATCAACCCGGTGTACGGGCCGATCGTCGACATCGAGGCCGAGGCGGCGCGCAAGATCCTCGAAGTCAACGTCGTCGCGACGCTCGACTGGACGCGCGCGGCGCTCGGCGCGGGCCTCTCGCGCTCGGTCGTCAACATCGCCTCGGTCGCCGGTCTCGGCGCGAGCCCCGGCATCGCGTTCTACGGCATCTCCAAGGCCGCGCTCATCAACCTCACCGCGCAGCTCGCGTTCGAGCTGGCGCCGGCGATCCGAGTCAATGCCGTCGCGCCCGCTGTCGTGAAGACCGCGTTCGCGCGCGCTCTCTACGAGGGGCATGAGGCCGAGGCATCCGCCGCGTATCCGCTCGGGCGTCTCGGCGAGGTGGCCGACGTGGCGGGCCCAGTGGCCTTTCTGCTCTCGGACGACGCCGCGTGGATCACGGGCCAGACGCTGCCGATCGACGGCGGCTCCGGCATCCGTCCCCTGACATGACGCGAGTCGCGAGCGGTTCGGGTGAAGGATGAAGGCATGAAGGATTCCCACGTCGCCGACGACGTCACCCGCGCCGCCGTCGAGCTGTTCGCCCGCCAGGGGTACGCCAACACGAGCGTGCAGCAGATCGTCGAGGCCGCCGGCGTCACCAAAGGCGCGATGTACCACTACTTCGAGTCGAAGGACGATCTGCTCTTCGGCATCTACGAGCGGCTGCTCAACCTGCAGAAGGCGCATCTCGACGAGATCATCGCGCGCGGCGGCACGACCGACGAGGTGCTGCGAGCGGTGTGCGTCGACGTGCTCGAGACCTCGATCGACTCGATGGAGGAGGGGGCGGTGTTCTTCCGCAGCCTCAACATGCTCTCGGCTCCGCGCCAGCAGGAGGTCACCCGCCGCCGCCGGGCGTACCACGACGAGTTCGCCGAGCTCGTCTCGCGGGGGCAGGCCGAGGGGATCTACCGCACCGACATCCCCGTCGCGATGCTCGTCGCGCACTTCTTCAGCGACGTGCACTACCTGTCGCACTGGTACTCGCCCGAGGGGCCCGAAGACAAGACGCTCGTCGCCGAGCAGCTGACCGACCTGTTCCTGACCAGCTTGAGGAGAACGGATGCCGCACCCTGACGCGACCGTCGACGCCGACGTCGCCATGACCGATGCCGCCCTGCCCCTGCCCGAGTCGATGCGCGCGTGGCGGGTGACGACGCTCGGCGAGCCCGCCGAGGCGCTGTCGCTCGACGTGGTGCCGGTGCCGGTGCCCGGCCCGGGCGAGGTGCTCGTCCGGGTGCGAGCCGTCGCGGCGAACTTCCCCGATGTGCTGCTGTGCCGCGGTCAGTACCAGGTCAAGCCCGAGCTGCCGTTCTCTCCGGGCATCGAGCTCGTCGGTGTCGTCGCGGCACTGGGGCCGGGTGCCTCGGGCATCGCGGTGGGCGAGCGCGTGGTCGGGTCGAAGATCGGAGTGCTGGCCGAGTACGCGGTGCTTCCGGCATCCGATGTGTGGGCCGCCCCGGGGTCGCTGACCGATGCCCAGGCCGCGGGCCTCACGGTCGCGTACCAGACGGCGTGGTTCGGACTCCACCGGCGGGCCGCTCTGCAGCCGGGGGAGTGGCTGCTCGTGCACGCCGCCGCCGGTGGGGTCGGCCTCGCAGCCGTGCAGCTCGGCATCGCCGCCGGCGCCCGCGTGATCGGCGTCGTCGGCTCGGACGCGAAGGCGGCCGTGGCGCGCGAGGCCGGTGCCGACGTGGTGCTGGTGCGGGGCGTCGACGACCTCGTGGCCGGGGTGAAGGCCGCAACGAGCGGTCACGGCGCGGACGTCGTGTTCGACCCGGTCGGCGGTGCGGCGTTCGAGGCCTCGACGAAGTGCATCGCGTTCGAGGGGCGGATCGTCGTGGTCGGCTTCGCCGGGGGCGCGATCCAGGCGCTGCCCGCCGGGCACGTGCTGGTGAAGAACTACTCCGTGCTGGGGCTGCACTGGGGTCTCTACCCGGGGGCTCGGCCCGATCTCATCGACGTCGCGCGTACCGAGCTCACCCGTCTGGCCGACGAGGGGGCGGTGAGGCCGGTCGTCGACCACGCGGTGCCCTTCGAGCGCGCGCCCGAGGCGCTGGAGGCGCTGGCGTCCGGCTCGACCGTGGGTCGCGTCGTCATCGAGGTGGCCTCGTGAGGGCTGCCCGTCGACGGCTCTCGCCGAGGCGACACGATCGACGCGCGCAGCGCGTGTGCGCTCGGCGAGAGCATGCGCTCTCGACGGGCTCGAGGGTGGTGAGCGCGTGAGCGGGTTCGACCTGGGCGGACGTGTGTGCCTCGTCACGGGCGGCGCGCGCGGCATCGGCGAGGCGTACGTGCGGGCGCTCCACGCCGCGGGCGCGCGCGTGGTGATCGCCGACATCCTCGACGCCGACGGCGCGGCGCTCGCCGCAGGCCTCGGCGAGGGCGCGCGATTCGTGCACCTCGACGTCACGGACGAGGGGCGATGGGATGCCGCGGTCCAGACATCCGTCGACGCCTTCGGCTCGCTCGACGTGCTCGTGAACAACGCGGGCATCGCGAATGCCGCACCCATCGAGCACCTCACCACCGAGAAGTGGAACGCCGTGATCGCCGTGAACCTCACAGGCGTCTTCTTCGGCTGCCGAGCGGTCGTGCCCGTGATGAAGGCGCAGCGGAGCGGGTCGATCATCAACATCTCGTCGGTCGAGGGCATGCGCGGCAGCCCGGGCCTGCACGGCTACACGGCAGCGAAGTTCGGCGTGCGCGGACTCTCGCAGTCGCTCGCGGTGGAGCTCGGGCCGTCCGGGATCCGGGTGAACTCGGTGCACCCGGGCTTCATCCGCACTCAGATGACGACCCGCATCGACCCCGCGCACCTCGACATCCCGCTCGGCCGCCCCGGCGAGCCCTCGGACCTCGCGGGCACGATCGTCTTCCTCGCCTCCGACGCCTCGGCGTTCACGAGCGGCGCCGAGTTCGTCGTCGACGGCGGCATGATCGCCGGCATTCCCCACAAGTAGCCCGGGCGGCCTCGCGCCGCGGTGGCTCGTCGTACGGCTCCCTCCGCGACCCGGGGGCCGCGGCTTGGTTCGGCGCTCTGGGCAGGGCTCCGTCTCACCACAACGTCGGAGATCTGCGCGAGCTCGGCGGAAGGCACCACGCGGGCTCCGACGTAGTGGAGATCTCCGATCTCGTGGCGCGCGCGCGTGCGTCGCCGCAACGTCGGAGATCTGCGCGAGCTCGGCGGAATGCACCACGCGGGCTCCGACGTGGTGGAGATCTCCGACCTGGTGGCGCGCACGTGTGCGTCGCCGCAACGTCGGAGATTTGCGCGAGCTCGGTGGGA
>NZ_JAWTZT010000007.1:0-87378 GCF_033548675.1 Microbacterium sp. M3 | reverse complement strand
TGCCACCCCTGCCCCGCCGTTGAGCGAGCGAGGCACGAGCGAGACGAAACGCGCCGAACGCAGCGCACCCGGTCGGCCGAGCGGGCGGGAGACGGATGCCGCGGCCGCCGCCGACTCACGCAGACCGTGCGAGCGGGCCTGCATCGGTACCCTCGTGGGCAAGCCGTGTCGATCGGGATGCCGCACGATCGTCATATCGGTGAGCACCCCGGTTCGGCGCCCTCCCCGGGCACCGGGAGAGAGGAGTCATCATGGCCGGCACCACCGGACCGCTCGACATCCGCTTCACCGCGACGCTCGGCAAGGTGCGGGAGGGCGACACCTGGACCCGCGTCACACTGCCATACTCGGCGACGATCTTCGGAACGCGGGGCCTCGTGAAAGTCACCGGCACCGTCGACGGGCATCCCTTCGACGGTGCGTTCATGGCGCTCGGCGACGGCACCCACAAGCTCCCCATCGCCGCGGCCGTGCGCAAGGCGATCGGCAAGACGGACGGCGAATCCGTCGACGTCCACCTCACGCAGCGACGGTCGTAGCCTCGGTCAGAGAGCGGGGCGGAAGATCCGCATGGGGCGGACCGTGATGTCTCGCCACACGTCCCCCGTGATGTAGGGCTCGGCCGCGTACCAGGCGTCGAACGCGGCCTGGTCGGCGAACACCACGTGCATCGACGAGCCGATCATGCGGCCCTCGTCGTCGAGGATCGCACCGCCGCTGAGCAACTCGCCCCGCTCGGCGAGCCGCTGTGCTCCGGCGAGGTGCGCGTCGCGGACCGCGAGCCGCCGGTCGAGGGCGCCTTCGTCGGTTCCGTCGAAGGCCGTGACGAGGTATTCCAGCGCGGTGCTCATCCGTCCAGCGTAGGCCCATGCTGCGGCGCGCCCACCGCTCGAAGTGTGCGCGATGGACCTCTGGACAGGCAATGTGGACACCGTATACATTGGCGTCCGTGTCACGTGTGATCCTCTACGCCTCGATGTCGGTCGACGGCTTCGCCACCGGTCCCGACGACGATCTGTCGGTGCTCCACGGCTGGGCGTTCGGGGATCCCACCATGGCCATGCACCCGACGGTCACCGAGGAGTTCTTCGCCGCCGGGGCGGTGATCTTCGGCGCCCGCACGCTGCGCGCAGGCGACGCGGCATGGGGCGACGAGTCCATCTTCCCGATGCCGGTGTTCGTGCCGACGCATGAGCGCCGAGAGCCTGTGGTGCGCAACGGCGCGCTGTTCACCTTCACCGACTCGGCCGAAGAGGCGCTGCGGCAGGCCACGGCGGCGGCCGGCGATCGGGACGTGTACATCATGGGCAGCCCCGACGTCGCGCGGCAGCTCATCGACATCGACGCCGTCGACGTGTTCGAGCTCGCCGTCACGGGGGTGCTGCTGGGCGCCGGGATCCGCCTGTTCGGCCGGCTCGCCCAGCCGCCGGTGCGGCTCGACCCGACGCGCGTGCTCGAGTCGAAGCGGATCACGCACATCCGGTACGAAGTGCTGCGCTGACGGTACGCCCGCGCAGTCGCGATCGAGCTCGCCGACGCCCGGAGCCAGCGGCGCCCGCGCGCCGGTGCCGTAGATCCGCGCGTGCGGCGGGTGTACGTTTCAGCCGTGGACGGCTCCACACCCGAATCGGATGCCGTCCGCGAGTTGAGTGAACCGCACGCTGGTGCGACGTACGGTCCGAAACCCCAATCGCGGACGCCGGCCATCCCTGCACCCGAGGCGCCCGCGGACGAGCCCGCGGCCGACCCGACGACCGGCCACGCTCCGCCGTCGCTGTGGCGGCGCCTGTTCGCCACGCGACGCCTGCGGTTCGCGTGGGCTCTCGCCGCGCTGATCGTGCTCGCCGCCGCGGTCGCGGCGACCGTGATCCTCGCCAACGCGCCGCGCCCCGACGCGACGATGCACGGCACGACGGCGGAGCCGGACGCTCTGGTCCGGGATCTCGTCGCGGGCGAGGCATCCTGGGTCCGGATCGAGCTCTCGACCCTGCACAGTTACGGGACGTTCCGGGGGCTGGAGATCTGGTCGGGCACCGACGCGCACGGTTCGCCGTGCCTCATGTCGGTCAACCGTGCCAACGACACGCTCTCCGACCTGCGCTGCGCGCCCGTCCCCGCGCAGCTCTTCATCGACATCTCGTCGACCGGCGACGACTATGACGGGCTGCCGCGCGACGGACTCATCCGGTTCATCCATCGCGGCGACACCGTGGACGCCTTCGTCCACCTGATGCCGGAGGGCGACTGATGGACACGTCGCCGCTTCCGCCGGACGACGAGCGCGAGCTCGCTGTGCTCCGCGCAAGAGCCTATGGACCGGACGCCGACATCCAGACGGATCCCGCCGCGCTCGAGCGGCTGTGGCAACTGGAGGAAGCGCTCCATCCGAGGGCCGCGGAGCGTCGCGACGACGAGTCTGTTCCGGATGCTGCCACCGCGGGCGGTGCGCCGACGGCGACGACACCCGAGGCCGCGACCGCAGAGCCGGGGGCCGAGAACGGCGCCGGGGCCGCCGCATCCGACGATCCCCCTCGTCCGCGATGGCAGGCGGTCGTGGCGACGCGCACCGGACGCGCCGCCATCGCCGCCGCCGGGGTGCTCGCCGCCGGATACGCGGTCGGCTGGCTCGTCGTCCCGCACCCCGATGCCACGCTGCACCGGAACGCCGACGAGGCGAGCGCACTCGCGCAATCGATGATCGGCTTTCTGGGTGCGCGGCCCGTCGACTCGACGATCCGTGGCTACGACACCTTCTGGCGCATCGAGCCGTGGTACTTCGAGGACGAGCAGGGCTTCCACTGCTTCATGCTCGTGACGCGTCCGGGGTTCGTCGACGGGGCGAACTGCGTGCCACCGGGCGTGGAGCTGTCCGCCGACATCGTGCCCTCGCCTCAGGTGGTCGACGGAGATTCCGAGCCCCTCCCACCCGGAAGCATCGTGCGGTTCCACTACCTCGGCGACCGGGTGGACGCGTACTTCTACCCGCCCGCCGACGCCGACTGAGCGCGGCGCCGCCGGCTCTCACGCCGGGGCAGGCTGAGGCTGCTGCGTCGCCGGCGTCACGGCGGGCACCGGTGCCGCGGGCGTCGCCTCGGGCTGCGCCTGCGCTTCGGCGGCCTTCTTCGACGTGTTGGCGACGGCCAGCCCTGCGACCGGCACGCCGAGGTAGCCGAGCACGGCGAGGGTGGCGACGAGCCAGTCGGGGTTGGTGAGGTTGAGCGACGTGAGCGCCACCTGGGTGGCGCCGACGACGAGCAGCGCGAGCACGTACGTGCTGTAGATGAACCGGCGCACCGCGAGGTTCGAGATGATCGCCCCGAGGCTGTTGGCGGGGGTGCTGTCGTCCATGATCCGGCCTCCTGTCGTCGGACGGAGTCGGTGTGCCATCGCTCCGAGCGCGGTGTGCGATCGGCTCCGATCTCTATGAGCCGGTCGGTGCGGCATCAGATACACCGGCCAGGTGCACCGCGGACGCTCAGTTGGCGAGCCGCTCCTGCAGCCAGCCGCGCGCGGCGGTGAAGAGCTCGCGCGCCATCGGCTGGTCGGACGCCCACGCCTCGAACCCATGCGGGGCGCCGCTCACCACCTCGAGGGTCACGTCCGTGCCTGCGGCGCGGAGCCGGTCCGCATACGCGACGTCCTCGTCGTGGAACAGCTCGATGTCAGAGGTGTACATCCACGTCGGCGGCATGCCGGCGAGGTCTTCGCGCCGGGCGGCCGCGGCGTACGGCGGCAGCGACTCGGCGCCCATGGCGGCGCCGAGGTACGACGACCAGCCGACGCGGTTCGACCGGTTGCTCCAGATGAAGTGGTCGGTGCCGTCGTGGCCGCGGTCGGCCGCCGTGCGATCGTCGAGCATCGGGCAGAAGAGCCACTGCGCCGCGACCTGGTCGCCCGCGTCCAGCGCGCGCTGGACGAGACTCGCGGCGAGCCCCCCGCCCGCGCTCTGCCCGCCGATCGCGAGGCGCGCACGGTCGAGACCGAGCTCGTCGGCGTGGGCGCGCAGCCATCGCCAGCCCGCGAAGCAGTCGTCGATGGCGGCGGGGAACGGATGCCTCGGCGCGAGGCGGTAGTCGACCGACACGATCGTGACCCCGGTGTCGCGTGCGGTCTCTCCGCAGTGCACATCGTCCATCGCCGCCGCGCCCAGGACGAGCCCGCCGCCGTGGATCCAGAGCAGGCCCGCACCGGACGGCTGCGCCGGGGTGTACACCCGCAGCTTCACGCCGTCGTGACGGAGGGTGCGGCGCTCGACACCGTCCACTCGCTTGCCGGGGATGAGCGGCGACGCGGTCGAGGCGAACCAGCGCACCACCGCGTTCTCGAGGTTCACCGCGGGGGCCTTCTGCGTCGCGGTGCGCAGTGCGGGATTCACGGCCGAGATATCCATCGATGCTCCGTCCTCGCCGGTCAGGAGCGACCCGCCGCTTCATCGTAGAGCGCGACCGGAGAACGGATGTGGCCCCCCGCAGCCGAATGGCTTCGAGGGGCCACTGGCTGTGAAAACGTCGACGGGCCCCAAGCCCCCAGAATCCCAGCTCCCCAGTGAACTGCTGATCATTCCCAGGATCAACAGCCCGTAACAGCCTGTCGTAATCCACCTCGGCTGTCTAGAGCGAGTTGTCCGCGGGTGCGCTCGCCGGGCCGTAGACCGTGCGCACGCTGCCCCGTAGCGAGGCCGTGCACACGGGTGTTCAATGGGCGGTACCGGGGCGACGGATCGATGCCAAGGGAGTTCCATCATGCGACGAGTCCTCGTCTTCCTCCTTGCCCTGGTACTGGTGGGCGCCACGGCCGCCACGGCCTCGGCGATCACCTTCGGCGAGCCCGACGGCGAGCTGCATCCGAACGTGGGGGTGGTCGTGATCGACCGGAATCCCGGGAGCCCGGGGCCCGACATCACCTGCTCGGGAACCCTCATCGCCGAACGGGTCTTCCTGACGGTGGCGCATTGCGTCGACGTGCTGCTCAGCGTCGGCGAGCCGTACTTCGTCTCGTTCGACTCGACCTACGACGAAGACGACCCCGCGCCGGCCGGATTGTTCGCGGGAACCGCGACCCAGCATCCGTCGTGGGGCTCGAGCGGGCACTCGAACACGTACGACATGGCCGTCATCGTGCTCGACAGCGCCCCCGGCATCACTCCGGCCGAGCTGCCCACCGCGGGGCTCCTCGACCAGCTGAACGCCGCCGGCGGGCTGCGCGATCAGACCTTCACGACGGTCGGCTACGGCGTCGTGCGCACCGACAAGACCGGCGGCCCGCGCTCGTGGGAGGGCCGGGACGGCGTGCGCCGCTACGCGCTGCAGGGCTTCCAGTCGCTGCGCCCCAGCTCGCTCGAACTCTCGCAGAACCCGTCGACCGGCGACGGCGGCATCTGCGCCGGAGACTCGGGAGGTCCGCACTTCCTCGGTGGCGTCGACAGCAACCTCGTCGTCTCGACCACGGTGCGCACCGACCGCTGGTGCCGTGCGACGAATGAGACATATCGGCTCGACACCGCATCCGCCCGCGCCTTCCTCGGCGACTACGTCGACCTGCCCTGACGCCCCTATGCCCTGGCGCCCCTCATGCCCCGGCGCCGTCGCGGGTGCAGCGCGGCGGCGGGTCGGAACTGCGGTCAGCAGCCGTTACGGTGCGCCCCGGTCCCGCGGCCTGGCTCACCTGGCGCGGGTGATCGCGAGCGAACGGTTGTGGTGCGCGATCACCGCGACACCGCACAGGATCGCCACGACCAGTGCGGCCAGGCCCCAGAAGCCGAGCGGCGACGCGATGGCCGCGAAGCCGATCGCCACCGCCCCGATGGTGCGCACGGCGACCGACGACCCGGAGCGCACGCGCGGGCTCGTCCAGTACGGCACGCGGTGGTCGTAGTTGGCGCGCGCCAGCATGATCGCGGCGAGCAGGTACAGCCCGGCGCCGACGGCCGCCATCATCACGCCGCCCGCCACCGTCATCTGCACCCGGATATCCGATCACTCCTGCGCCTCCGGCGCAATGGGGAATTCGCTCCCCACCAGTGATTACGGCCCCGCGAACCATCCGAAGCCACCGGCATGGTGATGGCCGTTCTACGGCGCGGGCGCCGAGCCGTCAGCGGCAGAGCCGAGCATGGTCCGGGTGAGCCGTTCGCGCGAGTCCATGATCCGAGCCAGCTCCGCCGCGAGGTCTTCGTCGTGGGGATCCCGGCCCTCCTCGGCGGCCCGTAGCACGCTGCGGCGCATCAGCTCCTTCGCGAACGAGCCGGTTGTGCCCTCCGCACTGGCGGCGGCGGCATCCAACGCGGCATCGGAGTAGGGCAGCGCGCCCGCGTACCGGCGGAAGAGGCGTCGTCGCTCGGGCAACTCGGGGAGGGGAACTTCGACCGCGAGGTCGACACGACCGGGACGCTCGGCGAGAGCCCGTTCGAGCACATCCACGCGGTTCGTGGTCATGACGAACGCGACGTCGGCGTCGCCGTCGAGCCCGTCCAGGGCGTCCAGAACCTCGAACAGCAGCGGCTGGGGTGACGAGTGCCGTTCCATCGCGACGAGATCGATGTCTTCCAGCACGACGATGGCCGGCTGAAAAGTGCGGGCGATCTCAGCCGCCGCGCTGATGAAGCGGATGCTCGAACCGGTGAGCACGACCGCGGTGGTCCCGGGCGTCGAGCTCAGGAGATGACGCACGGTGAGCGTCTTGCCCGTACCGGGAGGACCGTAGAGCAGCACCCCGCGCTTCAGATGCTGCCCCGCTCGTTGCAGCATCTCCCGGTGGGCGCCGATGGTCACCACATGCTGGACGATCTCGTCGAGCACCCCGTCGGGAAGCACGATTTCGTCCGCCGCGACCGACGGGCGAGAGACGAAGGTGGCGCCGGCGTCTCGCCCGTATTCGGTGGGCTGGAATGAGAGCACCTGTCCTCTCAGCACGCTGCGTTCGACCATGGCCTTGCGCAGCGCGTCGAGGAAGCGAGTCACCACGTCGGCATCGACGCCCATCACCTCGATGACCGCGGTCGGCCGGCCGTACTGCTCAGCAGCCGCGCGCTGCGTCAGGACGACCGGCGAACCCTCAAAGTGAAGGAGCCGGATGCCGAGCGACACGACCCGCCGGCTGGAGTCCGGCCCGGTGGCTCGCTCCGCGTAGTCCACCGGGCCCGGCGCGTACATCAGGTGGCCGTTCGACGCGAACTCCGCGAGTCCTTGATGATGACGCTGGTCCCCACCCGTGATGCCGATGAGCCGGCCCTCGCCGGCTGCGGCGAGCGCGTCGAGCGCGAGATCCGCGTCGACGAGTCGATGGTCGGCGATGTGCTCCTGCACGACGGGCACCTGGGCCGCGTCGGTTCCCAGGTGCTCGCTGATCAGATCACCCAGCGGCGTACGCGCGGGACGCATCTCGCGACTGGTCAGCTCGTTGACACGGTGGATGTAGGTCGACACGGCTCTCATGAGATCGCGGTCGTCATCAGTCAGCACCTCTCGAACCTCTCACAGAGGTCCGACGGCTCACCAGCACGAGTTCTGACGTGGACTGCCCGGCGTGGGTGTGCGGATCTCTGGGTAGGCTCGCGGCGTGACGGGGCAGCGAGTGGCAGCGCAGGAGGGCGTCTCTCGGGGTGCGCGGACCGCGTTCTGGGTCGTCGCGGCGCTCGGACCGCTGGCCG
This sequence comes from Microbacterium sp. M3, assembly GCF_033548675.1. Lineage (NCBI taxonomy): Bacteria > Bacillati > Actinomycetota > Actinomycetes > Micrococcales > Microbacteriaceae > Microbacterium > Microbacterium sp. M3. Next base: position 79,730 of record NZ_JAWTZT010000007.1, on the reverse strand, counting down.
CGACGATCGCGTGGACCTGGTACGGCTTTGCGCAGTTCGAGGCACAGACCGAACAGGGCAAGGCGGTGTCGGCGGGCACGACGATGGCCGGGTTCGCTGAGGTCTTCGGCGGCATCCCCCTCGTCCTCGCGCACATCATCGGGCTGGCCGTACTGATGCCGCTCGGCTGGTTCGCCTACCGAGGTCGCGGCGTCGTGGGCGCCGTGGCCGCCGTCGTGATCGCATCGATTATCGGAATCGTCATCGCCCAGGTGCTGTGGGCCGGCGAGCTGTTCGAGCTCGGAATCGACAACTACAACACGTACGTCCCCTGACCCACCCTGCCGGTCGAGGAGCGAGCGAGGACCGAGCCCGCGTGTCGAGACCTTCCGGCGCGAGGCGTTTCGTCTCGCTCCGCTCGCTCAACGACCGTTCTGCGCTACCGAGCCGTTTCGTCTCGCTCCGCTCGCTCAACGACCGCCGTCGGGTACCCGGTCGTTGAGCGAGCGAGGCACGAGCGAGACGAAACGGCCCGAGCCCTCGCACCACCTGGTGCTCGCGCGGTCACGCCCCGCTGGTCGGGGGCTTGTCGAGGCCGTGCCGACCGGGCCGGTCGGGCTCGGCGGCCGTCGCAGGGCTGACGGCCGAGGCATCCGCTGGTCCTTCCGCGCCGGGGTAGTGCGGCTCTTCGATCTCGATCGCCTTGTCGCGCTCGTCCTTCGGCGGCAGGTGGTCGAGCGGCTGCTTGATGTCGTCGGGGTGATGGCTCATGGGGCGAGCCTCGCGCTGCCGGGCGTCGCGACCGAGGGGCTTGACTTTGACGTTGCGTCAACGCCCACACTCGTCGGCATGACAGACACGACCGAACTTCAGACCGGCATCACGCGCGACATCTACGGCATGCCGGCCTTCATCTCTCTCGAGGTCGACGACGTCCGTGCCGCGGCGCGGTGGTTCGTCGAGGCGCTCGACTTCATCGAACTGTTCGCCATGCCGCCGGGCGACGAGCCCGTGCTCATCCACCTGCGGCGGTGGCGGTATCAAGACATCCTGCTGCGGCAGGGGGCGGCGGCAGACGTCGGCACCGGTGTGCAGCTGTCGCTCGCCGCCACCTACGACGAGCTCGACGGGCTGGCCGCCCGCGCACGGTCGTTCGACGGCACGGTCGTGGGAGGACCGGCCGACACCCCGTGGAACACCCGCGACCTGACCGTGGTCAGCCCACAGGGCCTGCGACTCGTCTTCACCGCGCGTCGACCGGAGCCGCTGCGCGACGCCGCCTTCACCGCCGACATGAACCGGTGGTCGCAGGAGCAGCTTCCCAGTTGAGCGCGGAGCCGCGGTGGGCCGGTCGAGCTTAGGCTTCGACCATGAGAAGGGATGCCGCGACCCCGCGCACCTGTCCCACCTGCGGCGACGAGCTGAGCTTCGAGATCCTCGACGACGAGCGGTTCCTCGTCGCGTGGTCGTGCCTCAACTGCGGCCTGATCCGCACGACCGAGCCGGTGTAGCCCTTCCGGAAGAGGGGCTGACGGCAACGGATAGGGTGGCCAGGTGACAGCGCCTGCTCCATCGAGCCCCACGCCTGCGCCGCGACCGGGCTTCGTCTACTTCTTGGGACGGGTGGTCCTGCGCCCGCTGTTCTGGGTCATGTACCGCCCGCGCATCGTCGGGCGCGGGAACGTACCCGCGCGCGGGCCGGTGCTGCTGGCGAGCAACCACCTGGCGGCGCTCGACACCGTCATCATCCCGACCTCCGCGGCCCGCCCCGTGCAGTTCCTCATCAAGTCGTCGTACTTCACCGGCTCCGGGGTGCTCGGCCGCTTCAAGCGCTGGTTCTTCACGTCGATCGGCGGCGTGCCGGTGTACCGCGCGACCGGTCGCGACGCGCGCGCAGCGCTCGACGCGGGCAGCAGCATCCTTCGGGCCGGCAGCGTGTTCGCGGTGTTCCCCGAGGGCACCCGCTCGCGGGACGGGAAGCTGCACGAGGGTCACGGCGGTGCCGCGTGGATGGCCCGCGACACGGGCGCCGCGGTCGTGCCCGTCGGCCTGATCGGCACCGGCACCGTCAAGCCGCTGAGCCATCTGCTGCCGGGCAGGCCGCGCCTCGAAGTCCACTTCGGCGAGCCGCTCGACCTCACCGACCTCGAAGGCGTCCCGGACGGCAAGGCTCGTCGCGAGATCACCGAGCGCATGATGGCCGCCATCGCGCGCTTGAGCGGACAGGAGCGTTCGGGCAGCGTGAACGCCACGTCGCGCGACTAAGCGGCTCAGCCGGTGACGTTCACTCGACCATGCCGGTCAGCACCGGAACGGCCTCGGACGTCGACGGCAGGTCGGCGATCGCTGCCGCGACGCGACGTGCCGCCTCGGCGTGGGTCGGATCTGCCAGCAGGCGAGGCACCTCGGCTGCGGCCGGCTTCACCGATGACGGCCCGGGCTCGACGGTGAGTCCCGCGCCCACCGCCGCGACATGAGCGCCGTTGGCGATCTGGTCGGACGTGAACAGCGGCACGACCACCTGGGGAACTCCCGCGGCCAGGGCACCCATGGTCGTGCCGAAGCCACCGTGTCCGAGCATCGCCGAGGCCTGTTGCAGCACCGCATCCTGGGGCAGCCACTGCTCCACACGAGCGTTGGACGGCAAGGGGCCGAGCGCGTCAGGGTCGATCTTTCGCCCGACGGTCATCAGCACACGCCCGTCGACGTCGGCCAAGGCATCCAACGCGTCCTTGAAGACGCCGGCGAACGGCGGCAGCGAGCCGGCGACCGAACCGAAGGTGACGTAGATCAACGGCGCCTGCGGGTCGCCCCAGTCGGGGAGGCGCTGGCCGGTGGGGGCCGGTCGCGGCACGTGGAATCGCAGGAACCCCTCGCTTCCCGACGGAATCGGCCCACCGGCGTGGTCGAGCATCTCGGGCACAAGGCTCAGGACGGTCTCGGAGGCCAGCGCGGCGGTCATCCGACCCTCGGCCAGGCCGGCCAGGCGCCCGAGTTCTTCCAGGGGATCGGTGATGGCCTCTGCGAATCGCGTCAGGATCTCGTGCATGCCGATGCAGACGTGCACATGGCGGACGCCGGCGCGCTCGGCGACGGCCAGGGAAGCGAGTTCCGCGCTCTCGCGGAGGATCAGGTCGGGGCGCCAGCGCTCGACCGTCTCCAGGAGCGAGGGCAGTGCTGCCTGAGCGTCGATCCGGCCGAACACCTCACGGATGACGAGGTCGTCGGCCTCCTCCAGCGCCAAGGTCGGCAGCCTGCCCATGATGGGACCGATCAGCTCGCGAGGCCCATCGGCGAACGGCTCGTGCGTGAATCCCGCCTTCGCCACCGCGTCGGCGTAAGACGCCGGGGCGGCGACATGCACATCGTGTCCCGCGGCCGCCAAGGCCCGCGCGAACGGCAGCAGCGGCCCGAAGTGGCCGTCGTTGGCAGTGGTCGCACACAGCACGCGCACATGCGTAGGGTCCCACCGGGCCGGCCTCGCGACAAGACACCCGCGTGCAGTCGAAGCGGGGTCGGCGTCGGCCGCTCCACCGGCAGGCCCCGCCCGTCTGCCCTAGCCTGGCCCGATGCGGATGCTCCTCACATCGAACGGCATCGCCAACGACGTCATCCGTGCCGCCCTGGTGGATCTGCTCGGCAAGCCCCTCGCCGATTCGCGCGTCGTGGTGGTGATCGACGCGATCCTCGGATTTCCCGGCGACAGCTCCAAGCTGGTCGAGCATCTCGAAAGCCTGCGCTCGCTGGGGTGGGCGGAGTTCGATGTGGCATCGCTCTTCGCCGGTCCGCCGACTCTTGTGGAGTCGCGCCTGCGCTCAGCCGACGTGATCCTCGGGTACGGCGGGAGCAACCTGTGGGCGGCACACGCCTGGCAGGCGACAGGGCTGGCGCCAGTTCTCGCGGAGCTGCTCGACCAGAAAGTGTACGTCGGGTGGAGCGCCGGCTCGATGATCTTCGCCCGCAGGCTGGACCGGTGGCCCACGGACTTCGACGATCAAGAAGAGCTCGATCTGTTCGGCCTCGAGCCTGCCGCACCCGCCGTTCCCCTGTTCGACTGGTTCTTCGCCGGCCACCTGGGAGCGGATTGGATGCCGGCGCACGCCGAGCGACGGTTCGCCCGGGGCGCGAGACACTCCGGCCAGGAGGTGTGGTTCGTCGATGACGACTCCGCTCTGCTCGTCCGTGATCCGGCCGCGGAGCCGGTCATCGTCTCATCCGGCCACTGGCGACGGTTCGGCGCCGATGGTGCGCTGATCGCTTCGCACTGAAAAGGCGACGCTGCGGATCCGTATACGGGCATCGAACGCTGGACGAAGTTCGCGTGCACGAGGTGGCGCGCGATCTGGGCGGCCTACGCGTCGAGCACCGCAGCGGCGCGTCGGCTTCGGCCGGCGCGCCGCTGTCGTGTGCGCCCAGCCGCCGGGCTCCGACCGGGGCGACGTCGGAGCGGTTCGAAATCGCCGAGTGCGCGGTGTGTTTCCGGCGTGTTTGAAACTGCCTGCGAGGTTCCGGTAGACATGCCGATGTGACCGAACCGACTGCGGGCATCGGGGAACCGCTGATCGATTTCGACCGGGTGCTGCTCGCGGGCAAGACCGAGTCGCCACTGCCCCGCCGCGGCGGGGTGAGCCGGCGCGCGCTGATCAGCTCGGCGCGGGCGAGTGGCCGGCGGATCGTGGCGGTGACGGCGCCGGCGGGATACGGCAAGTCGACGATGCTCGCCGAGTGGGCGGCCGCCGAGGATCGCCCGGTCGCGTGGGCCTCGGTCGACCGGTTCGACGATCATCCGGTCGCGCTGCTCACTCTTCTCGCGACGGCGACCGTCGACGTCTCCGCGGACGGCGCGCGGATCGCGTCCGCGATGCGCGGCGTCGGCGCGTCTCCGCTGGGGCGGTCGGCCCCGCTGCTGGCCCGATCCTGGGCGACGTCGGCCACGCCGTTCGTCCTGTTCATCGACGACCTGCACCTCGCGGCATCCACCGACTGCGGCGATGCACTCGAGATCGTCATGTCAGGGATCCCTGACGGTGCCCAGGTCGTGATCGCCGGCCGTCATGAGCCCGACTTCCTCGCCCGGATGCGCGCCGAAGGCCAGGTGTTCGACATCGCTCAGGACGCCCTCCGGCTCGACGCCGCCGAGGCCCGCACGGTCTTCGCCGCCGCGAGCGTCGAGGCGTCGGACGAGGTTCTGGCCGCGGCCGTCGAGCGGTGCGAGGGGTGGCCGACGGGCGTCTTCCTGGCTGCTCTCGCGACGGCGGACGAGCCGGGCACCGAGATCGTCGGCGACGACAGGATCGTCGCCGATTACCTGTACCGCGAGTGCCTGGCGGGGCTCGACCCGGACGTGATCGACTTCCTCCACCGCACCGCGGTCCTGGAGCAGCTGTCGGGTCCGCTCTGCGACGCCGTCCGAGAAGCCGGCGACTCGCACGAGATGCTGCGCGTCCTCGAGGCGCGCAACCTCTTCCTCATCCCGCTCGACCGGCGCCGGCAGTGGTTCCGCTATCACGCACTCTTCCGGGAGTTCCTCCTCGGCGAGCTGCAGCGGACGCACCCTGCCGCGGTTCCTGAGCTCCACAGCCGCGCAGCCGGCTGGTTCGCCGCGAACGAGTCACCGCGCCGTGCCGTCGAGCACCTGCTGGCGGCCGGCGAGCGCGAGCGTTCGCCGGTTCTCATCGCCCAGCTCGCCATGCCCACGCATCAGGCCGGTGAGGCGGCGGTGGTGTCGAGGTGGCTCGACGACCTCGGTGAGGAGGCGATCGCGGCCTTCCCGCCGCTCGCAGCCCTGGCGGCGTGGCTCGTCCTGCTCCGGGGCGAGTCTCCGGCTTCCGAACGATGGGCGGCGACGCTCGATCGCATCGACGTGACGGCCGCCCGGGAAGAGATCCGCGTGGCCTTCGACCCCGCGAGGCGTCTGCTGCACTCGGCGATGTGCGCCGACGGCCCCGAGCGGATGCTCGAGAACGCCGAGCTCGCCCTGGCGGGCCTGCCCGAGTGGAGTGCGTGGCGCACCTCCGCCCTGCATCTGCGCGGAATGGGCGCACTGCTTCTCGGCGACACGCGCGCCGCACGCCGCGCGCTCAAAGAGGCACGGGCGTCCGCGGTGGTGCTGGGCAACACCAACACCCACATCCTCAGCGAGGCGGAGCTCGCGATCCTGGCCGCCGATCGCGGCAACTGGGAGTCCGCCCGAGACCACGCCGACGCCGCGCTTCAGACGGTCGACGCGAACCACATGGACGGATACTCGACCACGGCGCTCGCGTTCGGCGTGGCCGCCCGCGTGGCCGCGCACGGTGGAGATTCCGCGGCGGCCACCCTTCTCCTCGCGCGTGGGATGCGAGCGAGGGTGCACTGCACCCATGTGATGCCCTGGCTCGCCGCACGCGTGCGACTGCAACTCGCCATCGGCTACGAAATGCTCGGCGACGCGGATGCCGCGTCCCTGCTCCTCGATGAGATCGACGCCGTCCTGCTCCGTCGTCCCCGCCTCGGCTCGCTCGTCGACCAGGTCGAAGGGTTCCGCAAGACGCTCGAGCGGTCGACCCGCGGCGGGGCGGCGACGCCCCTGACACCCGCCGAGATGCGTCTGATGCCGTACCTGCAGACCCATCTCACCGTCGCCGCGATCAGTCAGCGCCTGTTCGTCTCGCGCAACACCGTGAACTCGCAACTGGCGTCGATCTACCGCAAGCTCGGAGCCACGACCCGCAGCACCGCCGTCCAGGCGGCTCTCGAGGTCGGTCTGCTCGGCNTCGCGCAACACCGTGAACTCGCAACTGGCGTCGATCTACCGCAAGCTCGGAGCCACGACCCGCAGCACCGCCGTCCAGGCGGCTCTCGAGGTCGGTCTGCTCGGCGAGTAGCGCCGCGCGGCCGTGTCGCCGTCGGTCACCGACGGCGACAGGGCCACCGCCGACGGCGAGATCGGCGATGGCCCCGTGCGCGGTTCAGCTGGCGGGGACGAGCTCCTCTGCCAGCGAAGCGAGCGCGGTCAGCGCGGCCTGGTGGCCGCCGCGGACTGCGCCGTCGATGAACCCGCACCAGAACAGGGAGGTCTCTGTGCCGCCCCAGATGATGTTGCCCAGCGGCGCTCGCAGGGCGGGTCCGTAGTCCAGGTACAGTCCGGGCGACCAGAGGTCCTCGACGCCCTTGGTGTACTCCTCCTGCAGCCAGTCCTGCATCACGAAGTCGGTGGGGTGCAGCGCCTCCTCGCCGAACGCCTTCGCGAACGCCTCGATCGTGCCGGCCTTGCGGTCCTCGAGAGACATCGGCGCCTCGTCGCGGGGGGACCGCACGAGAGTGACCAGCACGCCCTTGTCGGTTCCCGGAGGAGTGACGTCGGCGCTGATGTTGAACAGGCCGTCCGGCCAGATGATCTGCCCCGACGCGCCGCGGTCGCGCCAGAACGGACGCTCGTACACCGTGTGCGTCTTGATCAGGCAGTGGTTGCGGTCGATCGTGTCGTGCAGCCCCTTGCGCATCGCCGGAAGCTCCGGCTCGTAGGCGATCTGCGATGCCAGGCTGCCGCCCATCGCCATGATCACCTTCCGCGCCTCGACGGTGCCGTTCGGCGTCTCGATGCGGACCGGGCCCGGACCGTCCCAGTTCGAGATCTTCGTCACCGGGGAGGAGAGCCGCACCTTGTCGCCGAGGTCGGCCGCGATGCGGTTGGAGATGCTCGCCATGCCGCCGACGATGTGGTACTGAGGCAGCCCACTCGCGGGCGCGCCGATCCCCGCGAAGCCACCGGTGGCGCGCATCGCGAACAGCAGGTTCAACAGGGTGATCTCGCTCAGCGGCGCACAGCTCGCGATCTCGAAGGCGATCTTCGTGGTCATCAGCGTGGCCTGGTCGAGGTCCTGCGTGTCGAGGAACTGCTGGAACGTCATGCCGTTCCATTCCTTCGCGTTCGGCGCCTCCCACGGCGCCTCGGCGGAGACCGTCGCCACCATCGCGTCCATCGTGTCTGCGAGATGCGGGTTCGGGGCGGCCGGCTTCACCTTCTGCGCCTCACCGCCCAGGATCGCGAACGAATCGCCGGTGGCGTACTGCTCGAACCGCTCGATGCCGAGCTCGTGCAGCAGGTCGAGGATCGCCGTCTGGTTCGGGTTGACCCAGGTCGCCCCACCGTCGACGATCACCCCGTCGGCGTGCTGGATCAGGGTGCGGCCGCCCACCCGGTCACGGGCCTCCAGCACCAGGAAATTGTCGAGCCCGCTGCGCTTCAGATCGCGCGCAGCGTTCATACCCGAGACGCCCCCGCCGACTACCACTACGTCATAAACCATGGTCTGTCCCTTCTCATCGAGCTCGTCGCTCGCTCGTCAAGGTAGCGACGACGCCGACGGCCGGACATCACAACAAATTGACCATGTGGGGGCCCAAATCGACGGGAACGGGGGTCCTATACTGAGGCCTGATCGGCGCCGAGGGGCGCGCCGATCGCCGACACGAACCGAGTGAGGGCGCCCATGCCGGCCGGCATCCGGGCCTTGCGGCGAGTGGGCACCCAGGCTGAACGGAGTCATCATGAAGCTCGCCGCGATCTTCGGCTTCGACAGATCCAAGCTCAACTGGCCCCTCGGGTTCACGGTCGCGGTGGCGATCTTCGCTCCGCTCGTCCTGCTCGCGCTCATCGGCCAGGACGTCTACTGGCTGAGCGTGTCGTTCGGCGTGCTCTTCGTCGGGCTCGGCGATCCCGGCGGCCGGTTCGCGACGCGTGCCGCCTACACCGCTGTCTTCGGCCTGATCGGCGCAGTGGTGACCGCGTGGGGCATCGCGGTCGGCAGCGCCGGGTGGATCGTGGTGACCCTTTCGACCGTCGTGATCACCCTTGCGACCGGTTTGGTGATCCGCTTCGGAGTCCGCCGATTCGTCACCGGGTCGCTGCTGACGGCGTGGTTCCTGATCGCCGTTTCGCTCGCTCCGGGGTTCGGGGCGGCCGGGATCACGCTCAACCCCTGGCTGCAGGCACTCGCCTGGCTCGCCGGTGCCGCCACCTGGTTCGTGCTCAGCTCCCTCGTGACGGCCCTGCGGCGCGCTCCGGATCGCGCCCCGCTCGTGGCGGAGCTCCCGACCGACACGAAGGGCGGCGCCCTCACCAAACCGGTCGTCGTCTACGCGGTGCTGCGCACCCTCGCGGTATCGGGAGCGGTGGCGATCGCCTTCGGCTTCCAGCTGCCGTACGCCGATTGGATGCCGCTGGCCGCCCAGGTCGCGATGAAGCCCAACGCCGAGCAGTCGCGACTGGCGGCGACGCAGCGCGTGGTCGGCACGGCCCTGGGCGCCGTGATCGCCATCGTCCTCCTGCTGACCGTGGATCAGGTGTACGTGCTGGCCGGAGTGATGGTGCTGCTCGCCCTGCTGGGCGGGGCCTTCCGGACAGCGAACTACGCGCTGTACACCACCGGCATCGCCGGGACCGCCCTCATCGCGCTCGATATCTCCGACCCCACGAACCTGGCCAACGAGGGCCTCCGCATCCTCTTCACCCTGATCGGCGTCGGGATCGCGATCGGCGTCATGGCGCTGGCCGGTCTGCTCGCCGGACGCGCCGCGAGCCGGCATCGAGACGTCGGGGCGGACTCCCCCGCCCCGTAGGGCCGGCCTCAGCCGCCCGCGGCGGGCGGCGTGCGCTTGGACTCGGCCAGCTCGTCCACGTGCAGGCCGGTCTCGTCGATCGTGCCGTTGCGGTAGGCCTGTCGCCCGACCATGTGGGCCGACAGCGGCGCGGTCGCGAGCTGGATCAGCACGATCGGCACGAGGAAGGCGACCACCGGCCACGACCGCAGCGAGAGCGCGACCGCGAGGCAGATGAGGATCAGCCCCAGCACCTGCGGCTTCGTCGCCGCGTGCAGGCGGCTGGGCACATCGCGGAACCGCAGCACGCCGATCGCGGCGGTGAGGCACAGCAGCGCCCCGATCAGGATCAGCACGAGGGCGGCCCAGTCGAGAATCTCGTTCATCGCTCCTGGTCCCTTCTCGCCACGAACCGCGCGATCGAGATCGACCCGAAGACGCCGACGGCCGCGATGATCAGCAGCACCGGCAGCGTGCGTGTGTGGTGGTTGATCGCCATCTCGGCGCCGAGCACGCACATCACCTCGGTGAGGAGGACGTCGGATGCCACGGCCCGGTCGAGGATCGACGGCCCGATCACGATCCGCCACAGGGTGATCAGCGCCGCGACGGCGAAGACCACGTAGATCACCACGAGCATCGTGTTCATCGCCCACCTCCCTGGCCCGACGTGTGCCCCGACGGGTGCGAGCCCGACGCGTGCCGGGCCGTCGTCGCACGGGCGGCCGCGGCATCCGCTCGGATCGCCTGCAGCTGCGCGCGCGAGCCCACCGCGCGGACGATCCGGGTCTCCCACGACAGCACGCTCGCGCGCTGCTTCTCGACGTCGGCGTCGCTGCGCACCCCGATCACGTGCAGGTAGAGGATGCGGCGGTCGCGGTCGGTCTCGACGATGAGCGAGCCGGGAATGAGGGATGCCGTCACCCCGGTGTGCGTCATGATCAGGTCGTCGTCGGTGCGCAGGTGCACGGCGATGATCGCGGCACCGGGCTGCCGGCGGAAGTCCAGCACCTGCCACGCCACCGTGAGGGAGCCGACGAGCACCGCGACGAGGAACTCGAGGACGAAGACGAAGCCCCACCAGAGGTTGACGCGCCCCGAGAGCTCGACGGGCGGCAGGCGGAAGATGCGGGTCACGACGATGGCGGCGATCAGGCCCGTGAGGAAGGCGAGCCAGGTGAACTGGCCCCACAGCAGCATCCAGAGGGCGATGAGCCACACGAAGAACGGCAGCTGGCGCCACACGGTGATGACGGCGCGGCGCACGCGGCTCTGAGGCAGGTCGGGGGTCACGGCGTCTTCACCGTCCCCTGCAGGTCGTCCTCGAGCTGGGTGAGCGTCACGGGCTGCAGCAGCGCCTCGCCGATGCGCGTGCATACGTCGTACAGCGGGCCCGCGAACACCGTCAGGGCGACCGTGATCGCGACCATGCCGGTGGTGGCGGCCGTCATGATCTTCGGGATGACGCGACGCTCGGTCTCGACGCCGGCGGCAGGCGCCGAGCCGAGGTACGAGATGCGGGCCTCGGTCTCGGCCGAATCCTCGTCCTCCCGCCAGAACGACAGGTTCCACGCGCGCATCAGGGCGTAGAGCGTCAGCAGGCTCGTGACGATGCCGCCCACGATGAGCACCATCATGATCGGCGTGCCCTCCTGGGCCGCCGCGTCGAACAGCGCGAACTTGCCGATGAAGCCCGAGAAGGGTGGCAGGCCACCCAGGTTCACGGCCGGGATGAAGTAGAGCACCGCGATCACGGGCGCGGCCTTCATGAGCCCCTTGACCCGCAGGATCGAGGTCGAGCCCGCGCGGCGCTCGACCAGGCCGACGGCGAGGAAGAGGGTGGTCTGCACCACGATGTGATGGACCATGTAGTAGATCGTGGCGCCGATGGCCGCGGGCGTCGCGATCGCGAGCCCGAAGATCATGTAGCCGATGTGGCTCACGAGCGTGAACGAGAGGATGCGTTTCAGCTCGGCCTGGGCCACCGCACCGAGCACGCCGACGATCATGGTGGCGAGCGCGACCCACATGAGCAGGTCGTTGAGGTTGTTGTCGAGGAAGAGCTCGGTCTCGGTGCGGATGATCGCGTAGACGCCGACCTTCGTCAGCAATCCTGCGAACACCGCGGTGACGGGGGCGGGGGCGGTCGGGTACGAGTCCGGCAGCCAGAACGACAGCGGGAAGACGGCCGCCTTGATGCTGAAGGCCAGCAGCAGCATGAGGTGCAGGATCGTCTGCGTCTCTTGCGGCAGCTCACCCATGCGCTGCGAGATCTGCACCATGTTCACGGTGCCGAGCGCGCCGTAGATCATCGCGATCGCGGCGAGGAAGAGGATCGACGACACCAGCGACACGACGATGTAGACGACGCCGGTGCGGATGCGCGACTCGGTCGACCCCAGCGTGATCAGCACGTACGAGGCGACGAGCAGGATCTCGAAGCCGACGTAGAGGTTGAAGAGGTCGCCGGCGATGAACGCGTTGAAGATGCCCGCGCCGAGGATCAGGTACGACGGGTGGAAGATCGAGACCGGGGTGTCGTCGTCGCCGTCGGCGGCGCCCTGACCCACCGAGAAGAGCAGGACCGCGAGCAGCACGATGCTCGACACGACGACGAGGAGAGCTGCGAGGCGGTCGACGTAGAGGACGATGCCGAACGGGATCGGCCAGCCGCCCACCGACACCGCGATGGGCTGGTCGCCGACGTCGACGACGTAGAGCAGGATCGCGGCGATCACGGTCACAGCGCTCAGCGTCACCACCGACACGGCGACCTGGGTCTTGCGGTGACGGCCCGCGATGAGCGCGATGGCCGCACCGAGGAGCGGGAGCGTCACGAGCAGCGGGACGAGGACGGGTGCGATCTGGATCATGCGTCGTCACCCCCGTCCCGGGTGCCGCCGCGGTCGGTGCGGTCGTCGCGGCTCGGTCGGTCGACCGGCGCGTCGTCGCGGAGGCCCGCGAAGTCGCGCGCGCCGAGGATCGTGATGGGTGCGGTGTCGGTTCCCACGAAGTCGGTGGTGGCGTCGTCGTCCGTGTCTTCGATCTCGGTCTCGTCGTCCATCGTGTCTTCGTCGGCGGTGCCGCGCTCGCGCACCTCGAGATCGGCCTCGTCGTCGCTGACCGTGTCGGCCTGGCCGAGCTGCCACGAGCGGTAGATGAGCGCGAGCAGGAAGGCAGAGACGGCGAACGTGATGACGATCGCGGTGAGGGTGAGGGCCTGCGGCAGCGGGTCGGACATCTCCTCGAACGACTCCGCGTCGCCGAAGAACGGCGCCACCCCCGGTTGGCCCATGACGATGAGGAGCAGCAGGTTGGTGGCGTTGCCGAGCAGCAGGAAGCCGATGAGCACGCGGGTGAGGCTGCGCTCGAGCATGGCGTAGACGCCGCAGGCGAAGAGCACCGCCATGACGATGATGAGGACGAGCGAGACGCTCATGGCACGCTCACCCCCTCACGGGCACGCTGTTCGTCGCGCTGGGCCTGCGCCTGCCGGTCGACCTCGGCGCCGAGGCTGCGCAGCACGTCGAGCACGAGCCCGATGACGACGAGGTAGACCCCGACATCGAACAGTGTCGACGTCACGAACTCGCCGTGGCCGAGGATCGGCAGGTCCCACTCGATCCACGTGCTCGTGAGCGGGGCCGCCCCGAAGAACAGCGGCACGATGGCGCAGGCGACGGCGATCGTCATGCCCGTGCCGAGCAGGCGCCCGGCGTCGGTGGGCGCGGCGGCGCCGAGCTCGTAGCGCCCGCCCGCGACGTACCGCATGACGAGGGCCATGCCCGCGACGAGGCCGCCCGCGAACCCGCCGCCGGGCAGGTTGTGACCGGCGAAGAGCAGGTAGAGCGACACGATGATGATCGTGTGGAAGAGGATCCGCACGATCACCTCGAGCATTATCGAGCGGTTCTCGGGGCGCACGCGCTGACCGCCGACGAGCCACGCCATGCGGCCGCTGCCGCGCGCGTCGCCGTGCTGCTTGAGTCCGTCCGACGTCTCGACGAGCGGCCGGCGGGCGCGCGTGGCGCCGGCCGGCAGCGGGGCGATGAACCGCGAGAGCGTGTCGGCACGGTGGGTGACGAAGACGAGGGATGCCACACCCGTCGCCGCGAGGATCAGCACGGAGAGCTCGCCCATGGTGTCCCACCCGCGCAGGTCGACCAGCGCGACGTTGACCACGTTCTTGCCGTGGCCGAGCTCGTACGCGAGCTCGGGGAACCGCTCGGAGATCGGCTTCTCGACCCGGGCCCCTGTCGCCACGATCGCGACGAGCGCCATCGTGATGCCGACCGCCGCACCGAGGACGGCACGGGCGACGGGCCACACCGACGCGTTGTGCTCGCCGAGCCTCGACGGGATGCGCCGCAGCACGAGCGCGAACGCGACGAGGGTGACCGTCTCGACGAGGATCTGCGTGAGCGCGAGGTCGGGGGCGCCGCTCGTCGCGAAGAGCAGCACCATGCCGAGGCCCGTCACCGACACCAGCACGACGCCGGTGTAGCGCTTGCGCGCGCGGATCGCGATGAGTCCGGCGGCGATCATGAGCGGCGCGACGAACAGCTGCATCGGCGTCTGGAACGCGTCGAGCTGCGCGCGCAGCTCCGCGCTCGCGAGCAGCGCCGTCGCCTCGGCGGCGACGAACACCACGAAGATCGTGCCGACGTACACCGGCAGCGAGCCGCGCTGAGTGAGGCTCGTCGTGAAGACCGAGAGCCGCGCCACGCCGCGCAGGGTGCCGTTGTAGGCGTCGGCCGCCGTGAAGGGCAGCAGGCGCTTGGCCGGTCGCCAGCCGCGGGTCAGCCAGAACACGAGCACGCCGAGCACGATGGTCGCGAGCGAGATCCACAGCGCCGGCTCGAGCCCGTGCCACAGCGCCAGGTGGGCCGGATGCTCGGGGGCTGCGACGCCGGGCGTGGCCGCCGGCGCCTGGTCGGCGTACGGCGCGAAGACCTTGTCGAGCCACGGGGCCGCGACGCCCGCGACCACGGTGAGGCCTGACAGCAGGATCGGCGCCACCAGGAACCCGATCGGCGGGTCGGGCCACTCGGTGTCGGGCAGACGGTCGCCGCTCGCGTCGCGCTTGGTCGCGAACGCTCCCCAGAGGAAGCGGATGCCGTAGCCCGCGGTCAGCACCGAACCCAGGGCGATCCCGACCAGGGCGACGATCCCCCACACCGAGCCGCCGAGCGCCTCGTGCAGGAGCGCCGCGAGTGCGCCCTCCTTGGCGACGAAGCCGATCGTCGGGATGATCCCCGCCATCGACGCGACGGCGATGATCGAGAACGTCGCCATGACCGGCGCCTGCCGGCCGACGCCCGACAACTCGGTCAGATCTCGGGTCGAGAGCTGGCGGTCGATGACACCCACGACCAGGAACAGGGCCGACTTGAAGAGCGCATGGCTCAGCAGCAGCGCAAGGCCTGCGAACGCGGCATCCCTCGTCCCGAACCCGAGGACGACGGTCAGCATGCCGAGCTGGCTCACCGTGCCGAAGGCGAGCACGCGCTTGAGGTCGGTCTCGCGGAGGGCCTGGAAGCCGCCGAGCAGCATCGTGAACACGCCGAGCGCGACCACGATCGGGCGCCACGGCGGCGCGATCGCGAACACCGGCGCGAAGCGCGCGATGAGGTAGATGCCCGCCTTCACCATGGCGGCGGCGTGCAGGTACGCGCTCACCGGGGTGGGAGCGGCCATGGCACCGGGAAGCCAGAAGTGGAACGGGAAGATCGCCGACTTGCTGAGCGCCCCGACGAGGATCATGACGAGCGCGGCGTCGACGACGGGGCCCGTGGGCGCTTCGGCGAGGATCGTCGAGATGCTCGACGTGCCCGCGTCGACGACCAGGAGCACCACGCCGATCAGCATCACGAGCCCGCCGAGCGTGGTGACGAGCAGCGCCTGCAGCGCGGCGCGGCGGCTCGAGGCGCGGGCGTTGTAGTACCCGATGAGCAGGTACGACAGCACGCTCGTGACTTCCCAGAACATGACGAGCACGACGAGGTCGTCGGTGAGGACGAGCCCGTACATGGCGCCGGCGAACGCCAGCAGCACCGCGGCGAACTGGCCGAGGTTGTCGGTCTTGCCGCGGAAGTACCAGCGGCAGTAGATCATCACGAGCGCCCCGACGCCGGTGACGACGAGCGTCATGAGCCACGAAAGTGTGTCCATGCGCATCGAGAGGTCGATGCCGAGCGGGGGGATCCAGGCGTATGACTCGAACGGAATGTCTCCGGCGGCCACGACCGGGGTGAGCACGGCGGCCTGCACGAACCCGGCAATCGGCAGGATCGCGGCGACGTAGAACGCCCGGGCGCCGATACGTGCCACAAGCCACGGGAGCAGGATCGGGACGACCGCGAACGCGCCGAGCACGAGGAGCATTCGGGCCTCCTCGGGGTCGTCAGCCGGTGCGGGTCGAGACGGGCCGCAAGGCTCTGGCGATCGGGGTGTCGGGACCATCCTACCGGCGCGCGCCGCCGCCCGGACGCGCAAGGAGCGGATCCATGCCGCTCGCGGTGGCTCTTGTGGGGCCAGAGTCGATGCCGAATCGGGCCGGTTGCGGTCTCGTGCTGAGGAGCGGGCGGGGCCGGTCGGCGCCGGCGGTGGGTGCCGTGCCGAGACGCGGGCGGGGCCGGTCCGCGCCGGGCGTCGGGCGCCGTGCCGAGACGAGCGGCGGGGCCGAGACGAGGGCCGATCCGGCTCGTTGGCCCCTCGTTCCGGCGCACGCCCTCGTTTCGGCACAGCACCACGGACGCGGCGTTCCGGCGCAGGCGCAGGGAAGGAACCCCAGACGGATGCCGCGTTCCCGCGCCCGTGGGAGAGTGAAGCGTGAGCGAGGCCGGGGCGAGCAAGCGCGCAGCGCATATGCCCCGATGGGCACGTGAGCTGCTCGGCGTCGCGACGGCCCTCGCGATCTCGGTCGCGGTGGTCGCGGCGACCGCGTCGAGTCCGCGGTCGGAGCTGCTCTTCCGCGACGGCGACTCGCTCGTCACGTCGCTCGTGATCCACTCCCTCGCCGTCGCGCAGCCTCAGGACTGGGCGATGTCGTCGGTGCTCTTCCTTCCCGAGATCGCGGTGCTCTGGGCGCTGTCGCTGTTCGGACTCGGCACCGACGGCACCCTCACCCTCGCCGGCGTCGTGAACCTCGTTGCGCTCTACGGCGCGCTGCGCGTCGCCGCCGGCGCGTCGGCTATCGCGCGGGCGCCGATCGCCGGGGCGCTGGTCGGCCTGGGCGTGTTCGGCGCGGTCGCCGCGACGGAGTGGTCGCCCTCGCGCGACGCGCTCGAGCTCGCTTCGCTCACGACCACCACCACGTACTACAGCGCGACGGTCGTCGGCGCGGTGCTGGCGGTCGGACTCGTGCGGCGTGGGATCGACCGCGTTCGGAGTCGCGCGGGCGGCTCGGACGCGGGATCGCGGTCGGCGGTGCCGTGGGGCGCCGTGGCCGGCGTCGGTGCGGTGGCCGCGGCATCCGTCCTCTCCAATCCGCTGTTCGCGGCCTGGGCGACCGTGCCGCTGGCGCTCGTGCTCGCGATCGTCGGGCTCAGCGAGCGCGCAGCGTGGTGGCTCGCCGGCGGACTCGTGGCCGGATCGATCCTGGGATTCGTGGGACGGATGCCGCTCGCCCACCTCATCGCGAACACCGGCGCCGGCTACGCCGACCCGACGCAGTGGGCGGCGTCGCTCGACTACTACGGGGCGCTGCTCGCCGAGCGGTGGAGCGCGCCGTGGGGCGCGGCATCCGTCATCGTGATCGCGCTGCTCTGGGGCTGGTGCGTCAGCGCGTGCGTGCTGCTCGTTCGGCGTCGCGACGTGGGCGCGGCGGTCGTCGCGGCGTGCGGCTGGGTCGTGCCGCTCGTCGTCGTGGTCGGGGCCATCGCCCTCGGCACGCACGCCGCCCGGTACCTGCAGCCGGTCGTGTTCGCTCCCCTGCTCGGACTCGTCGTGCTGCCCGAGCTGCTGCCGCGCGCACTGCCGGCCGCCCGCCGCGGAACCGTCGTCGGGGCGACGGCGGTCGCGCTGACGGCCGCGGTGGCTCTCGGCATCCCACGGATCGCTGCGACGGCGCCCGACGCCGACCTCGCGTGCGTGGTCGACTGGGTCGGGAAGTCGGGGCGCACCGGCGCCGGCCAGTTCTGGACCGTGCGCCTGCCGAAGACCCACCTCGCCGATCCGCGCGCGCTCGTGCAGGTCGATCACGAGCTGCGCGGCTACGCGTGGCTCGTGAACCGCGACGACTTCGGCGTCGGCGAGGTGTCGTTCCTCGTGATCGACGCGCAGACGCCGGCGTTCGCCCTCCCCGGCGAGCGGACGATGACGGATGCCGCGCTCGTCCCCTGCGGCCGCTACACGATCGCCGACTTCGGCGACGAGGCCCTGCCGCTCGGGCCGCAGCGCTCATGAGGGTGGGGCTGCGGGGCTGAAGGAAGCCCAGGAAGATCGCTGTTTCCGAATCCTGGGCAAGACCCGGCGGCTTCGCTAGCATGTGCCCGAGTGCATATGACCGGGGGGCCATGCCATGACCGCGACGACAGCGATTTCCGAGGCGACTGACGTGCGCGTGCGCGTCGCCCGCTGGTGGTACGGAGGCATCGCGGTGGTCGTCGCGATCGCTCTCGTGATCCAGCTCGTGCTCATCTTCACCGGCGGTCAGGACGCGAACTCGGGCACGAACGCGACCGGTCCCGTGGGCACCCGCCTGGTGCGGCTGTTCAGCTTCTTCACGATCCAGAGCAACCTGTTCGTGCTCGGCACGTCGATCGCCCTCGCCCTCAACCTGTTCCGCGACGGCAAGCTGTGGCGGGTGCTGCGCTTCGATGCCCTGCTCGGCATCATCATCACGGGCCTCGTGTACGAGACGATCCTCGCGCCTCTCGTGCACCTCGAGGGCTGGGCGCTCGTCGCGACGATCGGCTTCCACTACATCTCGCCGTGGGCCACGCTCATCGGCTGGCTGCTCTTCGGCCCGCGGCCGCGCGCCACGTGGGCGACGACCGCGCTGGCCTTCATCTGGCCCGTGCTGTGGCTCGTCTACACCTTCGTGCACGGCGCGATCACCGGCTGGTACCCGTACCCGTTCCTCGACGTCGACACGATCGGGTTCGCCGACTCGGTGCGCAACTCGGCCGTGATCCTGGCGATCGGCGTGGTCATCGCGATCGTGCTGACCCTGCTCGACCACCACCTCCCGTCGCTGGTGCGCGACCGCCGCCCCGCCCCACCGCCGCGAGGTCGCTGAGCGCGGAGCGCCGGCACGGGGAGCGTTCTGCGCCGCGCCGCTGCGTTTCGACTCGCTCCGCTCGCTCAACGACCGAAGCTCGGGCCACCGGTCGTTGAGCGAGGGAGCGCCAGCGACCGAGACGAAACGCCCCCAACCCGACGCACACCCCGGCCCGGCGGCAGCGCCGACCCGGTTCGACTCGCTCCGCTCGCTCAACGAACGAAGCTCGGGCCCCCGGTCGTTGAGCGAGGGAGCGCCAGCGACCGAGACGAAACGCCCCCAACCCGACGCACACCCCGGCCCGGCGGCAGCGCCGACCCGTTTCGACTCGCTCCGCTCGATCAACGACCGGAGGCACAGGACCCCGGAGTCAGTCCGCGGCGGGGACAGGGCCGGTGGTGTTGCCCTCGCGGAAGGTGCAGGTGAAGAAAATGGTGGCCGCCGGCTCGCCCTCGAGCATCGCGGCGACCGCGGCGCCGGCCGCGCGGCCCTTGTCGGTCGCCGGCTGCACCAGGGTCGTGAGCTCGTACGGCGCCAGCCCGTCGACGACGATGCCGTCGAAGCCGGTGACGCTCACGTCCTCCGGCACGCGCAGTCCCGCCTCCTCGGCCGCCCGGATGACCCCGGCGGCGAGCAGGTCGCTCTGCGCGATGACGGCGGTCGGCCGGCGATCCGGGTCGGCGAAGATCTCGCGGCCGGCCGCGAGCCCTTCATCGATGAAGCTTCCTGCCGCGGCATAGGTGGCGGCATCCGGGAACACGTCCAAAGCCCCGGCGAGCCGGTCACGCGTGACGTCGACCGCGACCGCGGTGTCGTCGCGCAGCCAGCCGCGCTCCCAGTCCGAGCGCGCGGGCAGCGACACGACCACGACGCGGCGGTGGCCGAGCGCACGCAGGTGGCTCGCGGCCTGACGCTGCGCCTCGCGGTTGTCGAGGCCGATGCGGGGCACGTCGTCGCCCGCGTCGCCCTCGATCACGACGACGGGCACGCCGCGTGCCTTCACCGTCGCGAGCGACTCGCGCAGCAGCCCGCTGCAGCCGATGAGCACGGCCGCGTCGAGCGGCGCCGTGGTGAGCGAGGGCCCGCTGCCCGTGGGCTCGTGGTCGCGCAGCAGCAGGAGCCCGGCGCCGAGCGGGGTGACGGCGTCGGCGAGGCCGTCCATCATGAGGGTCTTGACCGGGTCGAGGAACGCCGTGCGGAGGTGCTCCTCGAAGACCACGCCGACGATGCCCGAGCGTCCGCGCCGGAGCGACGCCGCCCGGGGGTCGGGTCCGGTGTAGCCGAGCTCGGCGGCGGCGTCGAGCACGCGTCGACGCGTGGCCTCGGAGACGGGGGTCTTGCCGCTGAACACCACGGAGGCGGTCGAGGGCGAGACGCCGGCCTCTCGGGCGACGTCGGAGATCGTGGCACGGCGGGTGCCGGAGTCCTGACGGCTCATGTCGTCCCCGATCGTAGCCCCTTGCGCTCAGCGGGGTCGAATCGATTCGAGCAACACCGAATCGATTCGGTACGATGTCCGGATGGATACCGCGCTCACCCGCAGGCAGCTCGTCGCCTGGCGCACCGCGATCTTCACGATCTTCTTCGTCACCGGCCTCGGCTTCGCGTCGTGGGCCTCGCGCCTGCCCGCGGTCAAGAACGACCTCGGCATCAACGATCTGCAGATCGGCATCCTGCTCTTCGTCTCGGGAGCAGCGTCGATCGTCGGTCTGTCGCTCGCCAACGTCATCGTCGTGCGGTGGGGGGCTCGGCGCGGAATGATCGCGACGATCATCACCTTCTCGCTGGGTGTCTTCGTCGTCGGCCTCGGGGTCCAGGTGCTGGAGTCGTACGCGGTGACCGCCGTCGGCCTCGGATTCATGGGCATCGGTATGGCCGCCACCGACGTCATGATGAACGTCGAGGCGGCCGCCGTCGAGCAGGCGTTCGAGCGCACGCTCATGCCGCTCTTCCACGCCTTCTTCAGCATCGGCACGGTCGTCGGGGCCGGTATCGGCGTGGCGATGGCGGCGTGGGGTGTCGGCGTCGCCTGGCACCTCGGCGCCATCGGGGTGCTCGTGCTCGTCACCGGCCTGCTGTCACTGCGCCTCGTTCCGACGCGCGAGACCATGCACGACGACCCCGCGACGAAGACGAGCCGGCGCGAGCGCGTGACCGAGGCCCTCGCGGTGTGGCGCGACCCGCGCACGTATGCCATCGGCGCGATCATGCTCGGCATGGCCTTCGCCGAGGGCAGCGCCAATGACTGGCTCACGATCGCGATGGTCGACGGCCACGCCCAGACAGAGGCCGTCGGCGCCGTGGCGCTGACCGTGTTCTCGGTCGCGATGACGGTGTTCCGCATTCTCGGCGGCCCGCTCGTCGACCGGATCGGCCGCGTCTGGACGCTCCGCATCCTCGCTGCGGCCGCAGCGGTCGGCCTCGTCATGTTCATCCTTGCGCCCTCGCTGCCCATCGCCTTCATCGGTGTCGCGCTGTGGGGCGCGGGGGCGTCGCTCGGCTTCCCCCTGGGCATGTCGGCCGCGGCCGACGATCCGGCCAAGGCCGCGGCATCCGTCTCGGCGGCAGCCACGATCGGCTACCTGGCGTTCCTCTGCGGCCCGCCGATCCTCGGCTGGATCAGCCATGAGATCGGCATCCTGCCGACGCTCTGGATCATCGTCGGCCTGATCGTCATGTCGGGTCTCGCCTCGGGCGCCGCCAAGCCGATCGCCGGCTCGCACGTCGGCGCCGGCCACCCGCGCGAGCGCACCGGCGGCTCCGCGGCCTGACCGGTCGCGCGCAGCGCTGACCCCGGCCGTCGGTGCGCGGCCGGGGTTGCGGCATCCGTCGTCTCAGGCGCTGAGAACGACGTGCAGGTTGAGAAACCACACGGAGGTTGAGAAGCCGTCGCAGCTGTGGTCTCTCAACCCCGACGTGGTTTCTCAGCCAGCCCATCCGTCCCCGCGGCGAGCGCGACGGCGTGCGAGCGGCTGCGGGCGCCGAGCTTGGCGAGCACATTCGACACGTGCGTCTTGACGGTCGCCACCGAGATGCCGAGGCCCTCAGCGATCTCGAGGTTCGACCGGCCGGCGCGCATCCCGTCGAGAACCTCGCGCTCCCGCTCGGTGAGCTGCGAGAGCCCCGGCACCTCCTCATCCCGCGCGCCCGCGGCGCCGGCGCGCGGGATGAGCCCCAGCGCGCGTCGGGTCACACGGGGGTCGAGCACGCCCTCACCCACCGCCACCCGGCGCACGGCGTCGACCAGGGTCGCAGCATCCGTCGTCTTCAGGAGGAACCCGGCCGCCCCTGCCCGCAGGGCGCCCTCGACGAGCTCGTCCTCGTCGAAGCTCGTGAGCACCAGCACCTCGGCCGAGCCCGCCTCGACGATCTCGCGCGTCGCCGTGATCCCGTCGACCCCGGGCATGCGGAGGTCCATTAGCACCACATCCGGGCCGAGCGCCGCTGCGTTGCGCATCGCGACCGCGCCGTCGGACGCCTCGCCCACAACCGTCACGCCGTGCGACTCGAGCATGAGCCGCAGCGCCTCGCGGATCGCCCCGTGATCGTCGGCGAGCAGCACGCGCGGGGCGCTCATGCCGTCGCCGCCGCGGGGATCGTCGCGCGCACCGACCATCCGCCGTCGGCCGGACCGGCATGGAGCCGTCCGCCGAGCGCACGCGTGCGCTCCTGCAGCAGTTCAAGGCCCCAGCCGCTGCCCTGGATCGACGGCTGCGCCGCGGGCCGGCCGCCGCGCGAGTCCACGCGCACCCGCACCGACCCGGCGTCGTCGGTGCCGAGCACCACCTGGACCTCGGCTCCGGCCGCATGGCGCAGGCAGTTGGCGAGCGACTCCTGCACGATCCGGGTGACAGCCTGACCGACGGGAGAGGGGATGCCGGCGGCCAGGCGGTCGTCGAACTTCACTGTCAGCCCGTGCCGACGCGCATCGTCGATGAGCGCGGGCAGCGCGGAGCGGCCCGGCGCGGCGACCGCACCGTCGCCGGCGCGTAGGACGGAGATCATCGAGCGGAGCGCCTGGTGGGCCTCGAGACTCGACTCGCGGACGGCGCGCAGCGCGGCACGGTCGCCTGTCGCCTCACCGTCCACCGACAAGGCCGCCTCGGCGCGGATCGCGATGGCCGCCACGTGTCCGGCCACGAGGTCGTGCAGCTCTCGCGCCATCTGCTCGCGCTCGCGCCGCACGGCTTCGGCGCGATCGCTCGCGGCAAGACGCTCGGCATCCTCTGCCCGCTCCCGATGCAGCGCGACGAGCTCGTGCGCCTGGGCGACCGAGGTCGCGTACCAGTAGTCCATGCCGGCGAGTGCGCCGAGCTGCAGCGCGACGAGCACGGCGACACGGACGTCGTCGGATGCCGCCAACCCGGCGATCCCCGCCGCGGCCACGCCGACCGCGATGCCGGTGAGGATGCGTCGCCGGCCCCGCGGAGTGGCGGCGAGGGTCGCGGCGTACAGCAGGTCGAGCACCACGACCAGCGTGACGATGCCGCCGACGGTCAGGAGGTCGGCCACGAAGAGCACGAGCGCTGCGCCCAGCAGCGGCAGCGGCGCGCGCTGCCGGAACGGCACGAGGGCGCAGGCCGGCAGCGCGATCACAAGCGACCACCACGGCGAGACCGGCGCGGACAGCACCGAGAACGCCGTCCACAGACCGACCAGGCCGAGCGCGGCGAAGACGACGGCCAGCACCGCGAAGCCGAGGGCATCGGCGAGCGGTCGGTGAGAGAGCACCCATGCGACCAGGGCGCTCCGGGTGCGCGGCGCGGCGAGCCCCGCGGTCCCCGCGACATCGGCACCCGCAACCGGACCGGCAGTCCCTGGGCCCGCGGCACCGGTCGGGGCCCCTGGGTCGATCGCACGTGCCGCGGGCGCTCGCTCGGCCGCCACGCCCCGCCTCGTTCCGCTCACGCTCTCATGCAACCACGCGCGCCGGGTTGCGGCATCCGTCGAAAGAGGGAGGCACGGAGCGCACGGACTCGTCCCTCCGCCCGATCCGCGCGTGCCCGCCCGCGACGAGGCTGGCGTCATGGAACTCCTCGCCGACGCACCCCTCGCCGTGACGCTGGGCCTGCTCGCCCTCCTCGACGGCCTGAGCATCGGGACGCTTCTCATCCCGGTTTTCCTGCTGCTCACCCCCGGACGCGTCCGCGTCGGACGGGTGCTGCTGTACCTCGTGACGATCGCCGTGTTCTATCTCGCGGTCGGGATCCTGTTCATGCTCGGGCTCGTGAACCTCGTCGACGTCGCGCAGGACTTCCTGTCGTCCACCGGCGGGCAGGTCGTGCGGCTGCTGGTCGGAGCCGGGCTGCTGATCGCCGCCTTCTTCATCGGCGGCGGCGCGTCCGCCCAGGCGAAGGCCGCCGCGCAGGCCGCGGCATCCAACCCCTCCTCACGGTCGAGTCTCGAAGACCCGGGCGTCTCGCCGTGGACCGGGATGCCGCGGCCCACGGTCAGCGGTCCCGCGCACGTCTCCGCGGGCTCGACGCCCCCGAGCGCCGCGCCCCCGGGCGCCTCGCCCACGAGGCCGGCACCCGCGAGCTCGGCGCCCGAGACCCGTCTCACCCGCTGGCGCAACCGGCTGCTCGCGCCCGAGGCCTCCGGCGCCGCGGTCATGGCGGTCGCGATCGGCGCCGGCCTCGTGGAGATCGCGACGATGCTGCCGTACCTCGTCGCGATGGGCATGCTGGCCGAGGCGCCGCTGACGATGCCCGTCCGCATCGGCGCCCTCGCCGCGTACTGCACGGTGATGGTCGTCCCGGCTCTCGTGCTGCTGGTGCTGCGGGTGGTCGCCGCACCCCTCGTCGAGCGTCCGCTCGCGCGCCTCGCCGCGTGGATGGAGCGCACGGGGCGCGAGAACACTGCCTGGATCGTCGGCATCGTGGGCTTCCTGATCGCCCGAGGCGCGGCGACCGAGCTCGGACTGTTCGAGCGACTCGGAGCGACCCTCGGCTGACCGCGCGGGCTAGGCTCTTCGGGTGCGTCTCGTCATCGCCCGCTGCTCCGTCGATTACACCGGGCGGCTCAACGCCCACCTGCCTCTGGCGACCCGGCTGCTGGTGCACAAGGGCGACGGCTCGCTGCTCGTGCACTCCGACGGCGGCTCGTACAAGCCGCTCAATTGGATGAGCCCGCCCTGTCGCCTGGACGTCGAAATTCCGGATGCCGAGTCCGCCGCCGCAGGAGTCCTCGAGCACTGGCGGGTCACGCACGCGAAGACCGGTGACGCGCTGCTCGTGCGCATCTACGAGGTGCTGCACGACACATCGCACGAGCTCGGCATCGACCCGGGACTGCAGAAGGACGGCGTCGAGGCCGACCTGCAGCGCCTCCTCGCCGAGCAGGTCGAGGTCATCGGCGACGACCTGACGCTCGTGCGCCGCGAGTATCCGACGGCGATCGGCCCGGTCGACCTGCTGCTGCGCGATCCCGCCGGCGGCACGATCGCCGTCGAGGTGAAGCGCCGCGGCGACATCGACGGCGTCGAGCAGCTCACCCGCTACCTCGAGCTGCTCGGGCGCGACCCGCATCTCGCGCCGGTGACCGGCGTCTTCGCGGCCCAGGAGATCAAGCCGCAGGCCAAGGTGCTCGCCGCGGACCGCGGCATCCGCTGCGTCACCCTCGACTACGAGGGGATGAAGGGCATCGAGTCCGGCGCCCCGCGCCTCTTCTGACCCCGGCCCCTCTCGCTCGAGCCGCGGCCCCCCCGGCGATCCGCCAAGAGTACAGCTGGTCGCCGAGGGGTAGGGAAGCAACCGCGCTCTCGTCCACCAGCTGTACTCTCACGGCCGGAGACGCCGGGCCCCTCGCGGGCGGGGGCGACCCGGGTCCGTCGCGGACGACGGACGGCGGACGGCCGGCCCCGGGCCGCAGGCGGCAGGCGGCAGCCGGCCGGCGGGGAGCGGCGGGCAGCGTCCCCGTAGGCTGGGAGCATGCCGAGCCGATCTCCGTGGACCTGTGTGCTGTGGGATGTCGACGGGACCATCGTCGACGCCTCCGACGGGATCCTCCGACGCCTGACGATCGCCCTCGAGCACTTCGGCAAGCGCCCGCCGACTCGCGCCGAGCTCGTGCACTGGATCGGCCCGCCGATGTACGAGTCGTTCCAGGTCAACGTCGGCATGACGCCCGAGCAGGCCACCGAAGCCGTCGCGTTCTACCGCGGCCTCAACAAGACCGACGGCTACACCACCGGCGCCAAGCTCTTCCCCGGCATCGGCGAGCTGGTGACGGATGTCGCGGCCGCCGGCATCCCGCAGGCCACGGCCAGTTCGAAGCCCGAGGTGCAGGTCGTCGCCCTCATGGACCACTTCGACCTCTCGACCTCCCTCACCGCGATCGTCGGAGCCACGCCCGACGAGAAGACGCTCAGCGCCAAGGCCGACATCGTCGCCGAGGCCCTGCGCCGCCTCGCCGCGGCCGGCGTCGACACGAGCCGTCCGGTGCTCGTCGGCGACCGTCACCACGACGTCGAGGGCGGTGCCGTCCACGGCGTGCCCGTGATCTTCGTGCGCTGGGGCTTCAGCTGGCCGCACGAGTCCGAGGGCGCGCAGGCCGTCGTCGAGAACGCCGACCAGCTGCGCGCACTGCTGCTGTTCGGCACTCCCACGCACGAGGCCGCACCCGAACCCGTCGGCACCCCCGCGCACGACGCCGCACCCGAACACGTCGGCACTCCCGCGCACGACGCCGCGCCTGCGCCCTCCGGCGACGCGGTCGATGCCGCCCATGCCTGACCTCGCCGCGGCGATCCTCGGGTGGCTCGTGCCGGCCGTGGTCGTCTTCGGGATCGCGGCGCTCGCGATCGGCCTGCTCGTCTGGGGGATCCGCCGCGCCAGGCGGTCGCCACGTGCGCGAGCGGTCGCCGAGGAGGCGCGCGCCCGCGCCGGCGCCACGCTGGTGCGGCTCGACGACGAGGTCGACGAGCTCGAGCTCGAGGTCGGCCTGTCGGGGGCGCTCTACGGCGGCGACGCCCCGGCGTCCCTGCGACGCGCGCGGCTCACGGCGCAGCACGTGCGCGACGACGCCTTCGAGGAGTACCGCGCGATCAGCGAGCCCGACGCCGCGCCCGACGAGATCCGCCGCGTCGCCTCGCGCATCGAGCGTCGCGCGGGCGAGGCCCTCGCGGTGGTCGCGGCCGCCCGGCGCGAGCACGGCGCCTGGGTGCGCGAGCACGTGTCGGCGGCGAGCCAGGTCGACGCCGCGCAGCATCGGCTCGCCGAGCTGAAGGCATCCATGGGAGACCCCGCCGCCCTGGTCGCAGAACTCTCGTCGCGCTTCGCCGAGGACGAATGGCGCGACGCCTCGCGCGCGGCGCACGGCGCGGTGTCGGCCGTCGCCGAATCCGAGCACCGGCTCGACGAGGCCGCCGCACGCGCCGCCGACCCGTCGCTGAGCGCGCTCCCCGACCTCGCAGCGGCGGAGCGGGCGCTGCGCCAGGCCGAAGCCGATGCCCGCGTCCTCGAAGAGACGCACCGGCTCGTGCTGCAGGCGGCGCAGGCCGTGCCCGGCGAGATCACCGCGGCGCGCGCCGCACTGCACCAGGCCGCACTCACGCGCGAGCACCTCGAGCCCGCCGACGCCGAGCGCCTCGGCGCGGAGCTGCGCGCCCTCGAGGGCGAGCTCGACGGCATCGTGACGGATGCCGCGCGCCACCCGACCCGGACGGTCGATGCCATCGCGCGCCTGCGTGGGCGCCTCGACCTCGCGCTGGGTGACGCCCGCACCGCGCAGCAGCGCCTGCGCGGCGCACGCACCGCCCTGCCGGGGACGCTCGCCGCCGCGCGCGGCGCGATCGCCCAGGCCGAGGCATCCGTCATCCACGCCCGCGCCGGCGCCGACGCGCGCTCCCGGCTGCTGTCGGCCCAGCGCGAGCTCGCACAGGCGCGACAGGCGCAGGATCCGGTCTCGGCGCTCGACGCGGCACGCCGCGCGCTGCGTGACGCCGAGGACGCGAAGGCTCTCGCCGACTACTCCCGCCTCGCCGCGCCCCGCTGAGCACCCGCATCGCCGGCGGAGGCGTCGCTAGGGTGAACCCCATGAGCGACGGGGCGACTCAGACACCGAACCGCGTGCTCGCCGGGGTACGACGCATCCCGGCGACGCTGACGATGGTCGCGCTGATCCTCGTGGCCGGCGTCGTATGGCAGGGGCTGTGGCAGCCGTTCGAGGACTCGCCGCTGTTCGACGTCGTCGCGTACGGGCTCCCGGCGCTGCAGGAGGGCCGCTGGTGGACGCCGCTCACCGGCACGTTCTTCGTCAACCAGCCGTGGGTCTACCTGTTCACCATCGGCAGCTTCATCGGCATGGCGTACCTCGAGTTCCGCAAGGGCTCCCGGGTGGCCCTGGCCTACTACTGGGTCGGCCAACTGTTCGCCATCTTCGCGACGGCGCTGCTGCTGTGGGGCCTGTCGTACCTGCCGTGGGCCTGGGCGCAGGCGCAGGCGGCGGCGCTCGATGTGGGCGCGTCGGGCGGCACGATGGCCTGCATCGCCGCGGCGGTGGGACTCTTCCGCCCGCCGTGGCGCGTCCGCGCGTGGCTGCTGCTGATCGGGTTCGTGTTCATCGCCATGCTCTTCTGGGGAGCCGTCGCCGACCTCGAGCACCTGATGGCCGTGCTCCTCGTGCTGTTCGTCGATCGCTCGCTGCGGATCCAGCGCACCACGGTGCGGGAGCAGCGCCTCATCGCCTTCGTCGCCGTCATCGCGCTGGGCGTGATCGAGGGCATCACGATCGTCGTCCCGACCGACGGGCCGTTCGGGCCGACGGAACCCGTCTCAGGCGGATTCATCGACGTCGCGATCGACGTGATCGTCGTGCTCATCGTCGCCAACGGACTCCGCCGCGGCCGCCGCTGGACCTGGGTCGTGGCCATCGTGCTGGCCGTGGTAAACGTCCTGTTCGGGCTGCTGATCCTGGCCGCCATCATCATCGCCAGCGAGGCCCGGATCGAGGCGACCATCGACGGCGAGACCGAGCTCGCCCTGGCGAGCGGCTTCCTGTGGCTGCTGGTGCTGATCTATCTGGTGTGGGTGCGGCGCGCGTTCCGCGCCCGCCGCACCTCGCGCATCGGCCGCCAGCCGGCGCCCGGCGTCGGCGACGTCAAGCAGGCGCTGCACGCGCACGGCGGCGGCACCCTGTCGTGGATGACCACGTGGGACGGCAACAGCTACGCCCGCACCGCCGACGGCATCGTCGCGTACCAGCGTCGCGCGGGCGTCGCCCTGGCCCTCGCCGACCCGGTCGGACCGGCGGCCGCGCGCGAGGCCTCGGTGCGCGAGTTCATCCGCGACGCCGAGCAGGCCGGGCTCGTGCCCTGCTTCTTCAGCGCCGACGAAGCGACTCGCGCCGCCGTGCCGGCGTCGTGGCGCAGCCTCGTGGTCGCCGACGACACCATCGTCGACCTGCCCGGGCTCGAGTTCACCGGCAAGCGCTGGAACTCGGTGCGGTCGTCGCTCAACCGCGCCGGCCGCGAAGACATGCAGTTCCGCATGACCCGCCTCAAGGAGGAATCCTGGGGTGTGCAGCAGCAGCTGCGCGCGATCTCGGAGATGTGGGTCGGCGACAAGGGGCTCCCCGAGATGGGCTTCACGCTCGGCACCCTGGTCGAGGCCGAGGATCCCGAGGTGCGTCTCGCCCTGGCGCTCGCCCCCAACGGCGACGTCGACGGCTTCCTGTCGTGGCTGCCGGTCTACGGTGAAGGCGCCGGCGGCGAGCGCGTCATCCACGGCTGGACCCTCGACCTCATGCGCCGCCGCGACGGCGGCTTCGCGCCCGTCATGGAGTTCCTGATCGGCTCGTCGGCCAAGCTCTTCTCCGAGGAGGGCGCGCAGATCATGTCGCTGTCGGGCGCCCCGCTCGCCCACGACTACCCGCCGGATGCCGGGATGATCGCCGCCCTGAGCGACAAGCTGGCCGACGCGCTCGAGCCCGTCTACGGCTTCCGCTCGCTGCACCGCTTCAAGGAGAAGTTCCACCCGCGATACGAGACGCTCTACCTGCTGTACCGCGACGAGAGCGACCTCACGCGCATCGGCGGCGCGCTCACGCGGGCGTTCCTCCCCGACGCGACGCTGCGGCAGTTCGCCGGGGCGGGCATGGAGCTCGTCCGCGGCGACCGGGACTGACCCCGGCGCGACGGAAGCGGCGGGTCAGCGCCGAGCCCCCAGCGAACCGCAGCAGCCCGCAGAACCCGCCGGACGCGCAGGCCCCGCAGACCCCGCGGGCCGGCCGCGCGAACCCGAGCCCGCAGCGCCGTGCAGGCACGCGGGCATGCTGAAGCCGCGGCATCCGCCATCGTCTCGGACGGGGATGCCGCGGCTCGCGACCGCACGAAGCGGTCTGCCCGCGTCAGAGCGGGCGGATGTTCTCGGCCTGGAGGCCCTTGGGTCCCTGCGCGATCTCGAACTCGACGCGCTGGTTCTCCTCGAGGGAGCGGTAGCCACCCGACTGGATGGCGCTGTAGTGCGCGAAGACGTCTGCGCCGCCTTCATCGGGAGCGATGAACCCGAAACCCTTCTCCGAGTTGAACCACTTCACGGTGCCCTGCGTGCTCATTACTTGCCGTTCTTCGGTGATCTCGCTGCGATTGCGGCGATTCACTCCAACGTAGTGAAGTCACGCGCGCGCGGCGAGACCCAGTTCGGATGGTGACACAAACGTTGCACTGCGTTCACGGAGTCCGGGTCCCATCGCACGCCCGGGCTGAGCGGTGCTCGAAGCCCGGGCGTCGACGGATCCCCCCGGATAGGCCACGCCGTAGCGTGGACATCGCCAATCGTACCGATATATCAGCGTGAGGGCGAGTGTCGGATGCCGCGAGAACACGCGATTCGCACGGCCACGAGGCGCGTCCCGATCGGCCTGGCTGCGAGGTCTATGCAGCTGAATCGTCCGGCGTACACTGGTGCCACTCATGACTGCCCCCTTCGTCCCGCTCGAGCCACGGGGCGCCGTCCTCGGCGACGAGGTGTACGCGCGCCTGGGCGAGGCGATCCTCGACGGCCGGCTCGCGCCGGGGGAGCGTCTGCGCGACCAGGAGCTCGCCGAATGGCTGGGAGTCTCGCGCACTCCGGTGCGCGAAGCACTGCAGCGCCTCGAGCGCGCGGGGCTGGTCGAGGTGTCACCCCATCGCTACACCCGCGTCTCGCACCCCAACCAGCAGAGCGACACCGTCGAGCTCGTCGCCTACAACATGGGCCTGGCCGTGCGGATGGCCTGCGCCCGCGCCGACGACGAGGCGCTGGCCGATGCGCTGGAACGACTCGAAGAGGTCATCGCCGCGTCGCGGTCGGACGAACCCGCCGCCCTCGCCGCGGCCAGCCACGCGTTCTTCGGCGTCGTCACGCGCGCCGGCGGCAACTTCGCCCTCCTGCAGTTCATCCGCGAGTACGAGATCGCCATCCGGCGCGACATGGTGGGCTGGCGCCCGTTCATCGAGTGCCCGATCGGCCGGTCGACGGCGTACGAGGAATTCCGCGAGGCGTTCCGCGCGCGCGATGCCGACCGGGCCGAGCAGCTGCTGCGCCAGATCCACGGACTCTCCTGACCCGCCGGGCGGGGGTTCGTCAAGCGCTTCTGCGTCCGCACCCGCGGGGCTAGCGTGGGCCGCGTGAACCACATCGAGCTGCGCGCCCTGGATGACGACGACCTCGACGCCGTCTTCGAGATGATGCGCGACCCGGAGGCCATCGCGATGGCCGCGTTCACCGCGCAGGACCCCGACGACCGCGCCGCCTTCGACGCCTGGATCGCCCGCGAGCGCGCATCGGACGACGTCCTGTCGTTCGTGGTCACCGAGAACGGCGGCTTCGCCGGCACGGCGGCATCGTTCACCGTCGACGGCGACCGCGAGGTCACCTTCTGGATCGCCCGGCACGCCCGCGGCCGCGGGGTCGCGACCGAGGCGCTGCGGCTGCTGATCTCGCGCGAGCCCCTCCGGCCGCTCTTCGCCCGCGCCGCCGCCCACAACGCCGGCGCCATCGCCGTGCTGACGAGGAACGGCTTCACCGAGGTCTCGCGCAACGTCGACTTCGCCCCCGGCGTCGGCCGCGAGGTCGAAGAGGTCGTGTTCACACTGCTGCCGGTCCTCGACGGCTGAATCCCCGCGATCCAGCGAACCCCCGGAGCCCGCCCGCGCAGGGCATCCCCGGGAACGTCGAAGGCCCCCGGTCTCCCGGGGGCCTTCGATGCGCTGTGCGCGAGGGGGGAGTTGAACCCCCACGCCCTTTCGGGCACTGGCACCTGAAGCCAGCGCGTCTGCCTATTCCGCCACTCGCGCGAGCCGCGGCATCCGGAGATCCCGCGAAACTCAACTTCCCGAGGATATCATGCGTCGCGGCCGGGTCCGAACCGACCCGGTCGGTCCGGCGATCCATAACGGGTACAGCCAGTGCAATTAGCATGTAGCAACCGGCACCCCCCTCAAGAGGAGCTCCGTGGGACTACTTGACAGCTTCGAGAAAGGTCTCGAGCGCGCAGTGAACAGCGCGTTCGCGAAGACCTTCCGCAGCGGCATCCAGCCTGTCGAGATCGCGTCCGCCCTGCGCAGCGAACTC
Organism: Microbacterium sp. M3; assembly: GCF_033548675.1. Lineage (NCBI taxonomy): Bacteria > Bacillati > Actinomycetota > Actinomycetes > Micrococcales > Microbacteriaceae > Microbacterium > Microbacterium sp. M3. The sequence continues at coordinate 47,393 of NZ_JAWTZT010000007.1, read as the reverse complement.
GACAAGAAGGCCGCCGTGGTCAGCCGCGACCGCATCCTCGCGCCGAACACGTTCACGGTGCTGCTCTCACCGGCCGACGACGAGCGGATGTCGGCGCTCGGCGCCGCGCTCACCCAGGAGCTCGACACGCTCGTGCACAAGCACGCGAAGGCGCAGGGCTACTCGTTCGCCGGTCCCGTGTCGATCACCGTGCGCCGCGACGACCAGCTGGCGACCGGCACGCTCCGCGTCGAGTCGTCCACCGCCGAGGGCGGACGCGTCTCGTGGCGCGGCGTGGTCGACGTCGAGGGCCGCCGCATCCCGCTCACCGCGTCGCGCACCGTCATCGGCCGCGGCAGCGACGCCGACATCACGATCGCCGACGCCGGCACCAGCCGCAAGCACGTCGAGATCCTGTGGGACGGCGAGCGCGCGATGGTCCGCGACCTCGGCTCGACCAACGGCACGATGCTCGACGGCCGCAAGATCACCGAGGCCGCGCTGCCGCCCGACTCGACGGTGCGGATCGGCCGCACCGACATCGTCTTCCGGGTCGTCGCGCAGGCCGCAGCCGTCCGGCCCCCGGCATCCGTCGACGACTCGACGCGCGCGTACGGCGCGTTCGATCCGCGCGAGAGGGGTCAGCGGTCATGAGCGAGCTCACCCTCCTGCTGCTGCGCATCGGCTTCCTCGTGTTGCTGTGGGCGTTCGTCTTCGCCGTCGTCTACTCGCTGCGCGCCGACCTCTTCGGTGTGAAGGTCAGGAGAATGCCGGATGCCGCCCCCGCCGCCGCTGCGGCAGCGCCGGCCGCCGCCGGGCCCGGCCCCGCGGCCATGACCGCGCCCGTCGCGCCGGCTCCCTCCGCGCAGGGCCGCGCGTCGCAGCCGGGCGGACCCGCCACGACCGCCACGGTGTCGCGCATCGTCATCACGAGCGGGCCGAAGACCGGGCTCGAGCTGCCGCTCGGCAACGAGCCGCTCACCATCGGCCGTTCGAGCGAGTCGGGGCTCGTCGTGCGCGACGACTACACCTCGAGCCACCACGCACGCCTGGTGCTGTGGGGCGACCAGTGGATGATCCAGGACCTCGACTCGACCAACGGCACGTGGCACGACGGCGCCCGCGTCACCGCTCCCGTCCCCGTCAACATCGGCGCGCCCATCAAGGTCGGCGCGACGACGTTCGAGCTGCGGAAGTAGCGGGCGGTCCCCTCGCACATGGTCTTCCAGGGCTCGAGCGCCGCGATCTCGCACACCGGCAAGGTGCGCTCCAACAACCAGGACTCGGGGTACGCGGGCTCCAACCTGTTCGTCGTGGCCGACGGCATGGGCGGCCACGCCGGCGGTGACGTCGCCTCGAGCCTGGCGATCTCGCGGCTGGAGGCCCTCGACCGCCCGTACGCCTCGACGGCCGAGGCCGAGAATGCGCTCGGCGACGCGATCGCCGACGCCGCGGTCGACCTCGTCGACACCGTGAACGTGCGCCCCGAGCTCGCGGGCATGGGCACCACGGTGAGTGCGCTCATCATGGTGGACGACTACGCGGTGATCGCCCACATCGGCGACTCGCGCATCTACCTGTTCCGCGACGGCGCCCTCACGCAGATCACCACCGACCACACCTTCGTCCAGCGGCTCGTCGACTCGGGCCGCATCACCCCCGAAGAGGCCCGGTACCACCCGCGCCGCTCGGTGCTCATGCGCGTGCTCGGCGACATGGACACCGACCCCGAGCTCGACACCTTCATCATGCCGACCCAGCCCGGCGACCGGTGGCTGCTGTGCTCGGACGGACTCTCGGGCGTGGTGGACGACGCCCACACCGCCAAGGCGATGGGGCAGGGCCTCGCTCCCGGGCGCACCGCCGACACGCTGCTCAAGCAGGCGCTCGACGGCGGCGCGCCCGACAACGTCACGATCGTGATCGTCGACGTCGGCGGGCAGCACCCCGTCTTCTCCGGCACGCCGACCATCGTGGGATCGGCGTCGAACCCGGTCGGCGTCGAGGTGCCGGCATCCGCTCCACGGCGCTCGAGCTGGCTGCACCCCAACCGGCAGGCGGCCAACGAGCCCACCCACTTCGAGCCGGCGCCCGAGTTCCTCGAGGAGCTCATCGAGGAGGACCGTCGCCGCGCCCGGCGCCGCCGCGTCGGCTGGATCGCGGGGGTGGCGCTCGTGCTCCTGCTCCTCGCCGGCGCCGCATGGATCGGCTACCAGTGGACGCAGACGCGCTTCTACGTCGGCGCCGATGAGGACACCGTCGTGATCTACCAGGGCGTGCAGCAGAACATCGGCCCGATCTCCCTGTCGACGCCGTACGAAGAGACCGGCATCCCGCTCGACTCCCTCTCGGATTTCGCCCGCGCGACCGTCGAGGGCACCATCTCGGCGAGCTCTCTCACAGACGCACGCCGTATCGTCGCCGACATCAGCGATCTGGCGGGAGGCAGCGGATGAGCGCGCCGACGAGCACGCCCACCGACGCGGTGTCGACCGACACCGCCGTGGTGCGGGCGCTGCGCCGCATCCGCGTGCCGCAGACGCAGCGCAACCGCGAGCTGGCACTCCTGGTCTTCGCCTTCGCCATCAACGGCTCGGCCATCGCGCTGGTGCAGCTCGGCGCCCTCGGCGCGATCGACTGGACGTTCCTCGTCTACTGCGGCGGCCTCACCGCCCTCGTGATCGCGCTGCACATCCTGCTGCGGCTGCGGGCGCGCGACGCCGACCCGTTCGTCGTGCCGATCGCGACGCTCCTCACGGGCCTCGGCCTCGCGATGATCTACCGGCTCGACCTGTACCGCGAGCGCCACGGGTGGGACGCCTTCTCGACCCGCCAGCTCGCGTGGGCGGCGATCGCCCTGGTCGCCGCACTGCTGGTGGTGCTGTTCCTCAAGAACTACCGGGTGCTGTTCCGCTACACCTACGTCTTCGGCTTCGCGGGCATCCTGCTGCTGATCCTGCCGGTCATCCCGGGCCTGAGCGGAGGCGGCAACGCCGACGTGTGGGTCGATCTCGGGTTCTTCAGCTTCCAGCCCGGCGAGCTCGCCAAGATCGCGCTCGGCATCTTCTTCGCCGGCTACCTCGTGCGCACGCGCGAGAGCCTCACGTCGACCGGCACCCGCTTCCTCGGGCTCACGTGGCCCCGTGCTCGTGAGCTCGGGCCGCTGCTCGTCATCTGGCTCGTCTCGCTGGGCATCATCGTGCTGCAGCGCGACCTCGGCACCGGGGTGCTGATCTTCGGCATGTTCGTGGCGATGCTCTACGTCGCCACCGGCAAGACGAGCTGGGTGCTCATCGGTGTCGTGCTCGCGGTGTCGGGGGCGTTCCTGGCCTCGCGGATCCTGCCGTACGTCGGGGCGCGCTTCAACAACTGGCTCGACGCCTTCAACCCCGACCTCATGGACAACTCGAGCTTCCAGCTCGTCAACGGACTCTTCGGCATGGCCAACGGCGGCCTGATCGGCACCGGCCTGGGTCAGGGGAGGCCCTACCTCACGCCGGTCGCCGAGAGCGACTACATCCTTCCGGCGCTCGGCGAGGAACTCGGCCTCATCGGCGTGTTCGCGATCCTGTGCCTGTACATGGTGTTCACGAGCCGCGGCATCCGCATCGGCCTGGCCGGTCAGGACGACTTCGGCAAGCTGCTGGCCACGGGGCTGTCGTTCACGATCGCGCTGCAGGTGTTCATCATGGTCGGCGGCGTCACGCGCCTCATCCCCCTCACCGGCCTCACGACGCCGTTCCTCGCCGCGGGCGGTTCGTCGCTCGTCGCGAACTGGATCATCGTGGCGCTCCTCCTGCGCATCTCGGATGCGGTGCGCAGCCGGCCCCGGGTGGTGATCGGCTGATGCGTTTCGTCTCGGTCGCTTCGCTCCCTCGCTCAACGACCGCGGCGGTCCGGTCGTTGAGCGAGCGAAGCGAGACGAAACGCGGCAAGGCGGTGAATCACTGACATGACGAAAGAACTCAGGCGTCTCAGCATCCTGATGCTGGTCATGTTCCTCGCGCTGTTCGGGTCGACCAGCTGGATCCAGGTGATCCAGGCCGACGAGCTGATGGCCAATCCGGCGAACCGCCGCACGCTGTACGACTCGTACGAGGTGCAGCGCGGCTCGATCATCGCCAGCGGCTCGGCCATCGCCACCTCGGTGCCGTCGGGCGACCTCTACAGCTGGCAGCGCGTGTACACGGATGCCGAGATGTGGGCGCCCGTGACCGGGTACATCAATCCGGTGCTGAACTCGGCGACCAACATCGAGCAGGCGATGAACCGTGAGCTCAGCGGCACCGCGGGACCGCAGTTCCTGTCGCGGGTCGAGCGGATCTTCACCGGCCAGCCGCCGCGCGGCTCGAACGTCGTGCTGTCGCTCGAGGCCGACGTGCAGCGGGCGGCGTACGAGGCCCTGGGCGACCTGCAGGGCGGGGTCATCGCCATCGAGCCGTCGACCGGGCGCATCCTGGCGCTCGTGACGAGCCCCAGCTACGACACCAACGTGCTCGCGTCGCACAACGCCGACGCGGTCAACGACGCGTACGACGCGCTGGTGGCCGATCCGGGCAAGCCGATGTCGGACCGCGCGATCGGCGGCGACCTCAACCCGCCGGGGTCGACGTTCAAGCTCGTGGTGGCCTCGGCGGCGCTCGCGTCGGGCGAGTACACCCCGGACTCGGCGCTGCCGAACCCAGCCACCTACCAGCTGCCGCAGTCGAGCAGCGTCGTGCACAACGCCAGCGGCGGGGCCTGTGGCGCGGGCGACACGGTCACGCTCGCCGACGCGCTCCGGCTCAGCTGCAACATCCCCTTCGCCGAGCTCGCGGTCGAGCTCGGCGACACCGCGATCCGCGAAGAGGCCGAGAAGTACGGCTTCAACCTCTCGTTCGACATCCCGCTCAAGTCGACCGCGTCGGGCTACCCGCGAACGATCCAGGATGACGCCCAGACGGCGCTGAGCGGCTTCGGCCAGGGCCAGGTGACCGCGACGCCCCTGCAGATCGCGATGGTCTCGGCCGGCATCGCGAACGGCGGGATGGTGATGAACCCGCGCATGGTGGACCGGGTGATCGGCCCCGACCTCTCGGTGCAGCAGACCTTCGACGACACCGAGTTCGGTCGTGCGCTCGACCCCGAGCTCGCAGAGGAGCTGGTGAGCATGATGGTCGCCAATGTCAGTGACGGCGCGGCGTCGGGTGCAAGAATAGACGGCGTCGACGTGGCCGGAAAGACGGGGACGGCGGAGAACACGGGCAACGAGCCGTATACGCTCTGGTTCACCGGGTTCGCTCCCGCCGACAACCCCGAGGTCGCCGTCGCCGTGGTCGTCGAAGACGGCGGCGGGCAAGGACAGTCGGGCAGCGGCAACACCATCGCCGCTCCTATCGCGAAGAAGGTCATGGAGGCGGTGCTGGGCAGATGAGACCGACGCAGGGCGTGACCTTCGGCGGCCGTTACGAACTCGATTCGCGTATTGCGATCGGCGGCATGGGTGAGGTCTGGGAGGCGACCGACCACGTCATCGGACGCACCGTCGCCATCAAGATCCTCAAAGACGAGTACATGGGCGATCCGGGCTTCCTGGAGCGCTTCCGCGCCGAGGCCCGCCACGCGGCCCTGGTCAACCACGAGGGCATCGCCAGCGTGTTCGACTACGGCGAGGAGAACGGCAGCGCGTTCCTCGTCATGGAGCTCGTGCCCGGTGAAGCCCTGTCGACGATCCTCGAGCGCGACGGCTCGCTGTCGACCGACAAGACCCTCGACATCGTCGCGCAGACGTCGGCGGCGCTGCAGGCCGCACACGCGGCGGGCCTGGTGCACCGCGACATCAAGCCCGGCAACCTGCTCATCACGCCCGACGGGCGCGTGAAGATCACCGACTTCGGCATCGCGCGCATCGCCGACCAGGTGCCGCTCACCGCGACCGGCCAGGTGATGGGCACCGTGCAGTACCTCTCGCCGGAGCAGGCGTCGGGGCACCCGGCATCCCCCGCCACCGACATCTACTCGCTCGGCATCGTGGCGTACGAGTGCCTGGCGGGCAAGCGCCCGTTCACGGGCGAGTCGCAGGTCGCCATCGCGATGGCGCAGATCAACGAGCAGCCTCCGGCGCTTCCGGCCACGGTCGCCGCGCCGGTGCAGAACCTCGTGATGGCGATGATCGCCAAGAAGCCCGAGGACCGCCCCGCGTCGGCGGCAGCCGTCGCGCGGGCCGCCACCGCCCTCCGGCGCGGTGACGTCGCCGCCGCAGCGGCCGCCGTTCCCGCCATCGCGGGCGCCGCCGTCGCGGGAGAGGCGGCCACGCAGCTGCTCACCGCCGGCTCCGACACCTCGGCCGCGACGCGGATCATGCCGGCCCCGGGCGAGGAGGTCGTCGAGGAGCAGACCGAGAAGAAGAAGCGCAGCCCGTGGACGTGGCCGCTCATCGCCCTCATCGCACTGCTCCTGCTCGTGCTCATCGGCACGATCTGGGCCGTCGTCGCGAACCAGGGCGGCGACCCCGAGCCCGCTGCCTCGACTTCGACCTCGACCCCGAAGGTGACGCCGAGCGACACGCCCACCCCCACGCCCACGACCGCGAATGTCGTCGCGGGCGATTACGAGGGCCAGGACTGCGCCACGGCGTCGGCGGCGCTCGACGCGCTCGGACTCGGTGCGTCGTGCCCAGAGGGCAACGCCGCTCCCGACGAGGGCAGCGTGGGCAAGATCTACGACGTCAGCCCCACCGGCAACGTTCCCAAGGGCACGATCATCCAGCTCACGGTGTTCGCGGGTCAGACGCCCATGCCGACGCCCAACGCACCGACGTTCCAGGGCGCGCCCGCCTCGGTCGAGCCAGGCGGGCAGCTCACGGTGATGTGGGACGGCTACTCCTGCCCGTCCGGCACCGGCTCGGTCAGCGCGTACACGTTCACCGTGCAGAACGGCACGATCGCCAATGGGCCGAGCTTCCCGCAGAACGCGCGCTCGGCGCAGGTCACGGCAGCCGACGCCCCGGGCCAGACCGTCATCGTCACGTACAACGTGACGTGCAGCGGCGGCACGGCGGGCAACCGCACCTCGTCGGAGTCGGGCGAGGCCACCGTGCTCATCGAGGCCCCGCAGCCGGAGCCGACGCCGACCCCGTGAGCCTGGCTGAGTGACTCCGCAGAGCGGGTCGCGTGAGACACGCGACCCGCTCCGGCTCGGATAGTCTGGCCTTTGTTCCACGCAGGGAGAGACCGTGACAGCTGAGCCGCGCGTGCTTTCGGGGCGCTATCGCATCGACGAGCCGATCGGCCGGGGTGGCATGGCCAGCGTGTACCGGGGCTACGACCTCACGCTCGGGCGCGAGGTCGCGATCAAGATCCTCGACCGCGAGCTCGCCGACGACAACGCGTTCCGTACGCGGTTCCGCCTCGAGGCGCAGGCTGCGTCGCGCATGGCACACCCGACCATCGTCCGGGTGTACGACGCGGGGGAGGACACCCGCACCGCGCCCGACGGCTCGCTCCGGCCCGTGCCCTTCATCGTGATGGAGCTCGTCAAGGGCCGGCTCCTGAAGGATGTCATCGCGGACGGCCCGGTTCCCGTGACGGATGCCGTCCGCTATGTCGACGGGATCCTCGAGGCGCTCGAGTACTCGCACCGGGCGGGCGTGGTGCATCGGGACATCAAGCCGGGCAACGTGATGGTCACCGACGCCGGTCAGGTGAAGGTGATGGACTTCGGCATCGCTCGTGCCGTGTCGGACAGCTCGTCGACCGTCGCCGAGACGACCCAGATCCTCGGCACCGCGGCCTACTTCTCGCCGGAGCAGGCCAAGGGCGAGCCAGTCGACGCGCGCGCCGACCTGTACTCGACGGGCGTGGTGCTCTACGAGCTGCTCACCGGGCGCCAGCCCTTCCGCGGCGAGTCTCCGGTCGCGGTGGCGTATCAGCACGTGAGCGAGGCGCCGGTGCCGCCGTCCGAGGTGAACGACACCGTTCCGCGCGCGCTCGACACGGTGGCGCTGCGTGCGCTGGCGAAGGATCCCTTCCAGCGATATCAGGATGCCGCGGGCTTCCGCGAGGCGCTCGACGCGACGGTCGACGGGCGCCAGCCCTCCAAGCGTCAGGTCGGCGCCCTCACCAGCGAGCTGTACGGGCCGAACCCGCGCCAGGCCGCCGAGACCGCGCGGTCGCTGCGCCAGCTGAGCACCGACACCACCATGAAGCGCACGCAGGCCGGCCCGCCCGTCGCGTGGATCTGGGCGGGGGTGGCGCTGCTCGCGGTGCTGCTGATCTCGCTGCTGTTCTGGGTGCTGACTATCCAGCCGCGCGAGGACCTCCCAGGCAACGTCCGGGTGGTTCCCGACGTCGTCGGCATGACCTACGACCGCGCGAACGACGAACTCGCCGCCGAGGATCTCGCGGCCTTCCGCGTCGACGAGGAGAGCAGCGAGGTCGCCGAGGGCAACGTCATCCGCACGGATCCCGCCTCCGGCACGTCGGTCGAACCCGACCAGCAGGTGCGGGTCTACGTCTCGACAGGGCAGCAGATGTCGACCGTCCCCACGCTCGCCGGGCTCGGACAGGACACCGCGTCCACCGCCCTCACCGACGCGGGCCTGCAGCTGGGCACCATCACGTCGCGGAACGACAACGATCTCGCCGCCGGCACGGTGATCTCGAGCGACCCCGCGGAAGGCACGAGCGTGGCCTCCGGCTCCACGGTGAATCTCGTCGTGGCCTCGGGACGAGTGGCGATCGACGACGTCCGGGGGTACACGCTCGACGCGGCGACCCGGCAGCTCGAGGATGCCGGACTCACCGTCATTCCGCAGGAGGACCCCAACTGCGCCGGCGCGAATCCGCCCACGGTCTCGGCGCAGTCCCTGCCTCCGGGCGACGTGCCGGTGCGCTCCGAGATCACGCTCACCTACTGCAGCGGAACGTAGCGCGCAGCCTGGCTCCGCTTCGGAGCCGCGTTTCACTGCATCCGCATGATGCTCCTCGTCGCATCCCGCGCCACGGTGGGAGTGGCGCTGCACCGGGACGAGTGAGCCACGCGGCGCCAGGAGGAGGACGCCGTGATGCGCTCGCGCCACACCCTGACGACGGCCGCCGCCGGCCTCATGATCGCGCTGGTCCTCACCGGATGCGCGGCGGAGGTCAGTGACGTCGACCGCGCGCAAGCCCGGGTCACGGCGGCGGAGAAGGACGTCGCGCAGGCCGAGTCCGACCTCGCCGCGGCCTCGAGCGCGTTCTGCTCGTCGGGCTCGGACTACGTCCTCGCACTGGATCGCTACGGCGACGTGCTGACGGCGACCGCACCGACCGTCGGCGACGTCCGCACCGGCGGCGCCGACCTCGCCGCCCCGGCGGAGGACGTGCGCTCCGACGCGGAGGCCGCGGTCGCCGCGAAGGACGAGCTGGCGACCGCGCAGGCCGAGCTCGCCGACGCGCAGGCCTCCCTGGCCGAAGCGCAGGGCACCGAAACGGATGCCCCCGAGACCCCCGACGACGAGACGCCCAGCGCACCGCTCGCGCCCGCGGCATCCGTCGATCGCGTGATCCAGGCGCAGGCGGACTTCGAGCAGGCGCTGGCGGGCATCGACGACGACACCACGCTCGTTCAGGCGGCCGAGCAGTTCAACAGCGCCGCCGTCGCGCTCGAGCTGTCATGGCTGCGCCTGCTCGTCGACGCCGGGTGCGTGACGGACGAGCAGCGACAGCACGCCGAAGCCGCGGTGAGCGCGTACACCACGGCGCTGCAGCAGGACCTCACCACCCTCGGCTACTACACCGGAGCCGTCGACGGGATCTACGGACCGCTCACCGTCCAGGCCGTCGCCGACCTCCAGCAGGCCAGCGGCCTGCCGGTCACCGGCACCATGGACAAGGCGACGACCGAGGCGCTGCGCGCGGCGCTCGAGCAGGCCGGCGCGGCAGCCGCGCAGTCGTCGGTCGCGTCCACCGCCGCGCTGCAGCAGACGCTGAAGCTGGTCGGGTACTGGGACGGCCCGGTCGACGGCGTGTGGACGCCCGAGCTGACGGCGGCACTGCAGGCGCTGCAGACAGAGCTGGGCGTCGCGCCGACCGGCACGGTGGATGCCGCGACCATCGTCGCGTTCGAGAAGGCGCTCAGCGAGCTCGAGGCGGGCGGCACGCCGGAACCCGAGCCGTCGGAGTCCGAAGACGGGTCCGAGTCGGAGTCGGACTGAACCGAGCAGCGGAGGCCTGCCGCCTCATCGGGCGTCGCGGCGCGGGCCGAGCCGGGCACCGCGGTCTGCGGCATCCCTGAATCCCACCGTGGCGAGCCAGTTGCCGAGCAGCCGGTGTCCGCCCTCGGTGAGCACGCTCTCGGGGTGGAACTGCACGCCGACGATCGGGGCCGTGCGGTGGACGACGCCCATGATGACGCCGCTCGACGTGCGGCTCGTCACACGCAGCTCGTCGGGAAGCGTCTCGGGAACGATCGCGAGCGAGTGGTAGCGCGTCGCCGTGAAGGGATCCGGGAGTCCCGCGTACAGCGCCGAGCCGTCGTGGTGCACCGCCGACGTCATGCCGTGCATCAGCTCGGGCGCGTGATCGACTCTCGCGCCGAAGGCCTCGCCGATCGCCTGATGACCCAGGCACACGCCGAGGAGCGGGATGCCGGCGGCCCCGGCCGCGCGGACCACGTCGATCGACGCGCCGGCATCGGCGGGCGTCCCCGGACCCGGTGAGACGAGCACCCCCGGACGCCCCGCGATGTCACGCGCCGGATCGGAGAGGGCGTCGGCCTCGACGAGATCGGTGTCGGCGCCGAGCTCCTGCAGATAGCCGATCAGGGTGTGGACGAAGCTGTCGTGGTTGTCGACGACGAGGATCGGTGCGCCCGGGATCGTCACGAGACCGGCGCGCGCGGCTCGAAGGGGAGGCCGACGGTGACCTCCTGCGGGTTGACGAACTGGCTCACCCACGGGAAGACGTAGAAGACGAGTCCGTACAGCACCGCCGCGACGAGGATCAGCAGGATCAGCACGCGCACCCACCACGGTCCGGGAAGCACTCTCCACAGGGCGGCGTACATCAGGCCACCGCCTGGAGGGAGGCGGGCTCGCCCGCAGAGCGGGGCGTGAAGGATTCGAAGACGCCGTAGGCGACGATGCGCTCGGCGAGGGAGTACATGGGGCTGCAGCTGGTCATGGTGATGTAGGCGGTGCCGGCCGGGACGTCCATCGCCTGCGGCACCGGCAGCAGCACCTCGACCTCGTTCGGCGTCACGTACTCGAGGGTGCGGAAGCGGTACGTGTACCAGCCCTCCTCGGTCTCGACGACGATGGCGTCGCCGATGCGGAGGTCGGCGATGCGGTTGAAGGGCTTGCCCCACGTGGTGCGGTGCGCCGCGACGGCGAAGTTGCCGGGCTCACCCGGCATGCGGGTGCCGGGGTAGTGGCCGATGCCGATGGGGTCGAGCGTGCCCGACCGGGTGACGCCGCCGGCCATGGGCACGGCGTAGTCCGAGCCGAAGCGGGGGATGTGCATGACGCCGAACTTCTCGGTGTCGGCCGGCTCGGGAAGGACGGGGGGTGGCGCGGTCACGGGCGCTGCCGCGGGCTCAGGCTCGGGCGTCGCGGCGGCGTCGGGGTTCTCAGCGGCCCACTCGTCCTGCCACTCCTGCGAGAGCTCGGTTCCGGTGGCGTTGCGCTCGGCGCCGTAGATGAGGTCGCCGACCCACAGCTGCCAGACCACGTAGAGCAGGACGATGACGCCGGCGGTGATGAGGAGTTCGCCGATGACGCCCACGACGGACGTGCGACGCTGCCGGGGGCCCCCACGGCGAGCGGCGCGCCCCGGACCGGACACCGCTTCCTCCACAGGGGGAGTCTAGTCAGCACGGGCTGTGCCCCGGCTGGCAGTTAGACTCTTCTGCATGGCACGACCCGGCAAAGACGACGACTCGCTCGTCGAGCGCGCAGAAGGCGAGGCCGCACCCAATCCGGTGTGGTTCAAGCCGATCATGATCGGACTGATGCTCCTCGGTCTCGTCTGGATCCTCGTCTTCTACCTGAGCGGTATGGCGTACCCGATCCCCGACATCGGACCGTGGAATCTCGCCATCGGCTTCGGGATCGCCTTCATCGGCTTCCTGATGACGACGCGCTGGCGCTAGCAGTCACTTCAGCAACGGCCCCGATCTACGACGATCGGGGCTTTTGCGTGCCCGGCGAACGGATGCCGCCCGCTCGGCGGAGTTGTTAACAACTCTGTTAACAGGTGTGAATTACACAGGTGTGATTCTCCCCACCTGTGGATGAGCCTGTGGATAACTCAGAAGTAAATCACCGGAGGAACCAGCAGCAGCGCCAAGAGCGCGGCCGTGAGGCCGGCGAGAAGACCGATCTGCAGGCCCCGCTGGCGGACGGCGCGGGTACGGGCGAAGATGAGGCCGATCAGCGCGCCCACGATCAGTCCGCCCACGTGACCTTGCCACGAGATCCTGCCGGTGCCGAACAACAGCGGGAGGAACGTGACCACCAGGTTGATGCCGAGGATGATCGCGATGCCGGTGATGTTCGCGCCGATGTGCCGGCCGATCACGAGCAGCGCGCCGAACAGGCCGTAGATCGCACCTGAGGCGCCGACCACCGGCGTGCCGAACCCGAGCAGGGCGACGGCGACCGAGCCGCCGAGACCGCTGATGAGGTACAGCGCGAGGAATCGCCACGGGCCGAGCAGCGGCTCGAGGCTCCGGCCGAGCAGCCAGAGCGCGAGCATGTTGAGCCCGACGTGCCAGAACCCGCCCGCGTCGTGCACCAGCAGCACGGTGAGCAGGCGCCACGGCTGGAACACGCCGGTGAGGTCGGGGTAGAGCGCCGGCGCGTACATCGCCAGCAGGTTCGTGAGGGTGCTGCCGAACTGGGGGATGAGCTGCAGCAGGAACACGAACCCGGTGATGCCCATGATCGTGTACGTCACGATCGGGCGGCGGCCGGAGCCCGAGACCGCCCGCGGGCGTGACCACCGACGCTCCGCCTTCCGCTGCGCAGGGGACTGCGCCTTCTGCTGGTCGCGCAGGCACTCGGGGCAGATGACGCCGACCGCGGCGGGCGTCTGGCACTCCGGGCAGATGGTGCGCAGGCACCGCTGGCAGAGCACGAAGCTCTGGCGGTCAGGATGCCGGTAGCAGAAGTTCTCGCGGTTGCGGCGGAAGTCGTCGGTGGTCACGCGGCGGCTGTTCGAGGCTCGGCCGTGCCGGCGTCAGACCGTGACGATGTCGATCGACTCGATGACGACGGGCTCGACGGGGCGATCGCCCGCGGCCGTCGGCACCTCGCTGATCGTGTCGACGACCGACTTGGACGCGTCATCGGCGACCTCGCCGAAGATGGTGTGCTTGCCCTGCAGCCACTCGGGGCCACGGCCGCCCTGGCCGGGGACCGTGATGAAGAACTGCGAGCCGTTCGTGCCCTCGGCCTTGCCGGTGATGGCGTTGCGACGGAGGCCGGCGTTCGCCATCGCGAGCTTGTACGGCTCGGTGAAGGTGAGCTCCCCGTTGATCTCGTCGTTGAAGTTGTAGCCGGGACCGCCCACGCCCTGACCGAGCGGGTCGCCGCCCTGGATCATGAAGCCCGAGATGATGCGGTGGAAGATGACGTCCTTGTACAGGGGGCCGTCGCCGGGCTTGCCGGTCGCCGGGTGAGTCCATGCCTGGGAGCCGTCGGACAGGCCGATGAAGTTCTGCACCGTGCGCGGCGCGTGGTCGCCGAACAGGTTGACGACGATGTCGCCGTAGTTGGTGTGGATCGTTGCGACTGCGGTGTGAAGCGGCATTTCTACATTGTCTCAGAGTTCGCCGCAAGCCCTCCCGTCCTGGCGGCCGTCTGGCAAGATGGGGAGACCGACATCCCCACAACCGGGAGGGCAACCGTGAGCCTCAGCCGCAAGCGCAAGAAGGAACTGGTCAAGCTGCAGAAGCAGGCGGGCAACCTGTGGGAGGCCCAGCAGGTGCTGGTGGGTGAGGCCGCGACCGTGGCTCGCGAGGCGAGCCGTCAGCTCGGCAACTACGGCCGCGAGCAGGTCAAGCCGCAGGTGCAGGCGGGCTACGATCGCTTCGCCGCCCCGTACGTCGACAAGGGCAAGAAGGTCGTCAACGGCACGATCATCCCGGCCGCCGGTGCCGTCGTCGGTTCGGCCATGTCGGTGTGGGACGCCGCCAACGAGCAGCGTTCGCGCCTGGCCGACGGCCGCGGGCTCTCGCTGCCGTCGTCGTGGGGCAAGCCCGCGCCGGCTCCGGTCAAGAAGGGCATCGGCGCCGGTGGCGTGATCGCCATCATCCTCGGTGTCGCCGCCGCCGTCGGCGTGCTCTACGCCGCGTGGCAGACGCTCCGCGCCGACGACGAGCTGTGGGTGGCGGACGACCCGCTGCGCGCACCGGATGCCTGAGTCCGCATCGGGTGCGGAGGCCTGCGAGGTCGACGCACCCCGCGGAACCGACAGAGTGCGCGCGGCCGCCGCGGCGCGCGGTCTCACGATCCAGATCACGGAGCGTCCCGCGGCGAACAGCCTCGCCGAGGCCGCGGCGATCCTCGGGATCGAGCCGTCGGGCATCGTGAAGACGCTGGTGGTCAAGCGCAGCGACGACACCTATCTGTTCGCGCTCATCCCGGGTGACCGCGCGATCTCGTGGCCGAAGCTGCGTGCCGTGGTCGGCGTGAACAAGCTCCAGCTGCCCGACCCCGACCGTGCGCTGGCAGCGACGGGCTACGAGCGCGGCACCATCGTGCCGTTGGGCAGCACCCACGAGTGGCCGATCTACGCCGACGCCGAGATCGTGGGCCGGCGCATCGCCATGGGAGCCGGCGCCCACGGTCACAGCATGTTCGTCGAGGCCGACGACCTGATCGCGGCCTACGGCGCGACGGTCGCCGACATCTCGCAGCCGCTCGGGTAGCGGCATCCGTCATCGGCTCGAAGCCGACGGTCAGGCGAGCCCCGCCATCTCGAGGGCGATGTCGACCAGCTTCACGCGCTGGAGCTTGCGCACCTCGGCGCGCGGGAACCAGTCGGCACGATCGGTGGACCCGTCGACCTCGTTGCGCAGCCGCCCGCCCGTCACCCGCGCGCGGTAGACGATGCGCAGGGTGTGCAGCGGCTCGGTGACGCCGGGGACCAGGCGTCGCCCGGGCGGGATGACGCGGGAATGGATGCCGAGCAGCCCTTCGACCGCGACCTTGTAGCCCGTCTCTTCCCGCACCTCACGGCGCACGGCGCTCTCCGGGTCTTCGCCCGCCTCGAGCCCGCCGCCCGGCATCGTCCACGCCGCGCGCCGGCCTTCGTTCCAATGGGCGAGGAGCAGTCGATCCTCCTTGTCGAGGATCACCGCGTAGGCCGCCACGCGCAGGTCCATGCTTCACCCTAATCCGCGCGAGCTACCGGGGAAACGAGAGGAGCCGGCCGCTGCGGGCCGGCTCTCTCATGCTGTGGAGCCTAGGAGATTCGAACTCCTGACATCCTGCTTGCAAAGCAGGCGCTCTACCAACTGAGCTAAGGCCCCGGGGCGAAGAAAGTGGGGCTACCAGGACTTGAACCTGGGACCTCTTCATTATCAGTGAAGCGCTCTAACCGCCTGAGCTATAGCCCCGTGACTGCGTCGCTTGCGCTCCGCAACCTCCAAGACTTTACCTGAGGATCGCCGAATTCACGAATCGGCTGATTGACTGAGGCCATGAGCGCGTCATCGCACACGGGGGAGCCCCACGCCGTCGGACTGGGGCAGCGCCTGAACTGGCTTCGGGCCGGCGTCCTGGGCGCGAACGACGGCATCGTCTCGGTCGCCGCGCTCGTGGTCGGCGTCGCCGGCGCGACCACCGACACACCGGCGCTGTTCACCGCCGGCATCGCCGGACTCGTCGGCGGCGCGATCTCGATGGCGCTCGGCGAGTACGTGTCGGTCAGCAGCCAGCGCGACTCCGAGCGCGCCCTCATCGCCAAAGAGCGCGGCGAGCTGCGCGACATGCCCGACGAGGAGCTCGCGGAGCTGACGCAGCTCTACCGGGATCGCGGCCTGTCGGAGGCGACCGCCCACCAGGTGGCGAAGGAGCTGACCGCGCACGACGCGCTCCGGGCTCACCTCGAGGTCGAGCTGCACATCGACCAGGACGATCTGGTGAACCCCTGGCACGCGGCGCTGTCGTCGGCTGTCGCCTTCACGCTCGGCGCGCTGCTGCCGCTCCTGGCGATCCTGCTGCCGCCGCCCGAGTGGCGTGTGCCGGTGACGTTCGTCGCGGTGCTCGTGGCCCTGGCGATCACCGGCACGGTCTCGGCGGTCCTCGGCGGGGCGCCGCGCCTCCGTGCCGCGACGCGCCTGGTGATCGGCGGCGCGCTCGCCCTCGTCGCGACCTGGCTGATCGGCACGCTGCTCGGCACCACCGTCGTCTAGAACGACCACGGCTGCCGACCCGGCGGGGCGCGGGCACAACGCGAAAGCGCCGGCATCCGGATCCCGGACGCCGGCGCTCAGGCGGTGCGTCAGTTGGAGGTGAAGCCGACCAGCAGGCCGCCGGTCACCTTGACCGCGAGGTTGTAGATCCCGGCGATCACGGCGCCGAGCACCGTGACGACCACGAGGTTGAGAATCGCGACCACGGCCGAGAAGGCCAGCACCTGCGGGAAGCTCACGAAGTCCGACAGCAGGATGCTGCCGTCGGAGAAGCTCGAGAAGAACTCGTCGGCCTTGCCGATGAGTCCGGTGGTCTGGACGACCAGGAAGACCACGACGAACGAGACCACCGTGACCACGGCGATGGCGATCGCCGCCAGGAACGACAGCTTCACCGCCGACCAGAAGTCGATGTACACCAGGCGCAGGCGCACCTGCTTGGCGCTGGTCTTGCTGCTGGACTTCTTGGCGAGCTTGTCGGCTACCGTGCTCATGCGTCAGTGCTCTCTTCGGGGGTCTCAGGCGAGGCGTCCGACCCGGCGGTGTCGTCTGATGACGGGGTCTCGGGTGACGGTGCCTCTGCGGCTCCGTCGGTGGGGGCGTCCTCGGATTCTTCGGCCAGGCCTCGTTCGCCGTTGCGAGCGATCGCGAGGATGCGATCGTCGTCGCCGGATCGGGCGAAGACGACTCCCATCGTGTCGCGACCCTTGGCGGGGACCTCGGCCACGGCAGAGCGTACCACCTTGCCGCTGGCAAGAACCACCAAGACCTCGTCGTCCTCGGAGACGATCAGACCGCCCGCGAGATCGCCGCGATCCTCGCTCAGCTTGGCCACCTTGATGCCCAGGCCGCCGCGGTTCTGCACGCGGTACTGGTCCACCGACGTGCGCTTGGCATAGCCGCCTTCGGTGACCACGAACACGTAGCCCGCGTCGCGTGCGACGGATGCCGAGAGCAGGCTGTCGCCGGCGCGGAAGTCCATGCCCTTCACGCCCGAGGTCGAGCGACCCATCGGGCGCAGCGCCGAGTCCGTCGCGGAGAAGCGCAGCGACATGCCGTGGCGGCTGATGAGCAGGATGTCGTCGCCCTCGTCGACGAGCAGCGCGCTGACGACCTCGTCGTCGGGGCCGGCCTCGACGTCGTCGCCCTCCTCGGGCACCTGACCGCGGAGCTTGATGGCGATGATCCCGCCCTGGCGGTTCGTGTCGTACTCGGTGAGGCGGGTCTTCTTGACCAGGCCGCTCCGGGTGGCGAGCACCAGGTAAGTCGCGACGGAGTAGTCGCGGATGTCGAGGATCTGCGCGATCTCCTCGTCGGGCTGGAGGGCGAGAAGGTTCGCGACATGCTGGCCCTTGGCGTCACGCCCGGCCTCCGGCACCTCATACGCCTTCGAGCGGTACACGCGGCCCTTGTTCGTGAAGAACAGCAGCCAGTGGTGCGTCGTGGTGACGAAGAAGTGCTCGACCACGTCGTCGGCGCGCAGCTGCGCACCCTTGACGCCCTTGCCGCCGCGGTGCTGCTGGCGGTAGTTGTCGCTGCGCGTGCGCTTGATGTAGCCGTCCCGGGTGACCGAGATGACCATCTCCTCCTCGGGGATGAGGTCTTCCATCGACATGTCGCCGTCGAAGCCGTGGAGGATGTGGGTGCGACGCTCGTCGCCGAACTTGTCGACGATGGCGGTCAGCTCTTCGCGTACGATGTCGCGCTGGCGCTGCGGGGTGGCGAGGATGTCCTGGAAGTCGGCGATCTGGCGCTCGAGTTCGGCGGCCTCGTCGATGATCTTCTGACGCTCGAGGGCGGCCAGGCGACGCAGCTGCATCTGCAGGATCGCATCGGCCTGGATCTCGTCGATGTCGAGGAGCTGCTGCAGTCCCTCGTTCGCCTCCTGCACCGTCGGCGAGCGGCGGATGAGCGCGATGACCTCGTCGAGCGCGTCGAGCGCCTTGAGGTAGCCGCGCAGGATGTGCATGCGCTCCTCCGCCTTGCGGAGGCGATAGGTGGTGCGCCGCACGATGACGTCGATCTGGTGCTCGACCCACAGCGCGATGAAGCCGTCGAGCGACAGCGTGCGCGGCACGCCGTCGACGATCGCCAGCATGTTCGCGCCGAAGTTCTCCTGCAGCTGGGTGTGCTTGTACAGGTTGTTGAGCACGACCTTGGCGACGGCATCCCGTTTCAGCACGACGACCAGGCGCTGACCGGTGCGGTCGGAGGTCTCGTCGCGGATGTCGGCGATGCCGGTGATCTTGCCGTCGCGCGCGAGATCGCCGATCTTCACGGCGAGGTTGTCGGGGTTGACCTGGTACGGCAGCTCGGTGATCACGAGGCACGTGCGGCCCTGGATCTCTTCGATCGCGACGACCGCGCGCATCGTGATCGAACCGCGCCCGGTCCGGTACGCCTCGCGGATGCCGCGGGTGCCGAGGATCTGCGCACCGGTCGGGAAGTCGGGCCCGGGGATGCGCTCGAGAAGCGCCTCGAGCAGCTCTTCGCGGGAGGCGTCCGGGTGCTCCAGCGCCCACAGCGCACCGGAGGCGACCTCACGCAGGTTGTGCGGCGGGATGTTCGTCGCCATGCCGACGGCGATGCCGACCGAGCCGTTGACCAGCAGGTTCGGGAAACGCGCCGGCAGCACCGACGGCTCCTGGGTCTGGCCGTCGTAGTTGTCTTGGAAGTCGACGGTCTCTTCTTCGATGTCGCGCACCATCTCGAGCGCGAGCTGAGCCATCTTGGTCTCGGTGTACCGCGGGGCGGCGGCGCCCATGTTGCCGGGAGAGCCGAAGTTGCCCTGACCCTGCGCGAGCGGGTAGCGCAGCGACCACGGCTGCACCAGGCGCACGAGCGCGTCGTAGATCGCGGTGTCGCCGTGCGGGTGGTACTGCCCCATGACCTCGCCGACGACGCGGGCGCACTTCGAGAACGACTTGTCGGGACGGAACCCGCCGTCGTACATGCCGTAGATCACACGGCGATGCACGGGCTTCAGGCCGTCGCGCACGTCGGGCAGCGCACGGCCGATGATGACGGCCATCGCGTAGTCGAGGTAGCTGCGCTGCATCTCGAGTTGCAGGTCGACCTGGTCGATGCGGCCGTGGTCGTGCTCGGCGGTGGGGTCGGGACGCTCGTCGTCTGCCATGTCTTCTTCGATTCTTCTTTACGTTTCTGAGGTCGGCTTGCGACGTTTCGACTCGCTGCGCTCGCTCAACGACCGGGGGTAGCTCGCTTCGCTGCCTGTTCCTATATGTCGAGGAAGCGGACGTCCTTCGCGTTGCGCTGGATGAACGTGCGGCGCGACTCGACGTCCTCGCCCATCAGCACCGAGAAGATCTCGTCGGCCGCGGCCGCATCGTCGATCGTCACCTGGCGGAGGGTGCGCGTGCGGTGGTCCATGGTGGTCTCCCACAGCTCCTTGGCGTTCATCTCGCCGAGACCCTTGTAGCGCTGGATGCCGGAATCCTTGGGGATCCGCTTGCCGTTCGCGAGCCCGTCGGCCAGCAGCGCGTCGCGCTCCTTGTCGGAGTACACGTACTCGTGTGCGGCGTTGGTCCACTTGAGGCGATAGAGCGGCGGCATCGCGAGGTAGACGAAGCCGGCCTCGATGAGCCCGCGCATGTAGCGGAACAGCATGGTGAGCAGCAGCGTGGTGATGTGCTGGCCGTCGACGTCGGCATCCGCCATCAGCACGATTTTGTGATAGCGGGCCTTGTCGATGTCGAAGTCCTCGCCGATGCCCGTGCCGAAGGCCTGGATCATCGCCTGGACCTCTTTGTTGGCCAGCGCCTTGTCGAGGCGCGCGCGCTCGACGTTGAGGATCTTGCCGCGGAGAGCCAGGATCGCCTGGGTGTGCGGGTCGCGCCCCGAGACGGCCGAGCCGCCGGCCGAGTCGCCCTCGACGAGGAAGATCTCGCTGATCGACGGGTCTTTGCTGGTGCAGTCCTTGAGCTTGTCGGGCATCGCCGCCGACTCGAAGACGCTCTTGCGCCGCGCGGTCTCGCGGGCCTTGCGGGCGGCCATGCGCGCGGTCGCGGCGTCGATCGCCTTGGTGATGACGCGCTTGGCCTGCACCGGGTTGCGGTCGAGCCAGTCGTTGAGCTGATCGCCCACGACCTTCTGCACGAACGCCTTCGCCTCGGTGTTGCCGAGCTTCGTCTTCGTCTGGCCCTCGAACTGCGGCTCGGAGAGCTTCACCGAGATGACGGCGGTGAGACCCTCGCGGATGTCGTCGCCGGTGAGGTTGTCGTCCTTCTCCTTGAGGAGGTTCTTCTCGCGCGCGTAGGTGTTGATGCGCGTGGTCAGCGCCGCGCGGAAGCCCTCCTCGTGCGTGCCGCCCTCGTGGGTGTTGATCGTGTTGGCGAAGGTGAAGACGTTCTCGGTGTAGCTCGTCGTCCACTGCATCGCGAGCTCGAGCGAGATGTGGCGCACGGTGTCTTCCGACTCGATCTCGATGATCTCGTCGTTGACGACGTCGGCGTGACGCACCTTGTTGAGGTACTCGACGTAGTCGACGAGGCCCCGCTCGTAGTGGAAGTCGTCGTAGGGCTGGCGCTCCTCGGAACCGCCGCCCTCGGCATCCGTCACATACGCCGAGTCGGGGCGCTGGTCGCTCAGCGTGATGCGCAGCCCCTTGTTGAGGAACGCCGTCTGCTGGAAGCGGGTGCGCAGCGTGTCGTAGTCGAAGTGCACCGACTCGAAGATCGCGTCGTCGGGCCAGAACTCGATCGTCGTGCCGGTCTCTTCGGTGGGCTCGCCCTTCGCGAGGGGCGCCTGCGGCTGCCCGCCGTCGCGGTACGACTGACGCCACACGTGTCCCTGGCGCTTGACCTCGACCTCGAGGCGCGTCGACAGCGCGTTCACGACCGACGAGCCGACGCCGTGCAGGCCGCCCGACACCGCGTACCCGCCGCCGCCGAACTTGCCGCCGGCGTGCAGCACGGTCAGGACGACCTCGACGGTCGACTTGCCCTCGGTGCGGTGGATGTCGACGGGGATGCCGCGACCGTTGTCGACCACACGCAGGCCGCCGTCGGGGAGGATCGTGACGTTGATGGTGTCGCAGTACCCGGCGAGGGCCTCATCGACGGAGTTGTCGACGATCTCGTACACGAGGTGGTGGAGGCCGCGCTCACCGGTCGAGCCGATGTACATGCCCGGGCGCTTGCGGACCGCTTCCAGGCCTTCCAGCACCTGGATGGCATCTGCCCCGTACTCGTGGGGAGCCTGATCGGGCGTTTCGGGTTCCTCGGAAACGGTATCGGGGGTGTCAGACGTCATCTTCGCGAGGACTCCAAAGGCAGAGACGGGGGCCATGACAGTCTATCGGGTAACGGCCCGATCACGCCGCTCTGCGGCCCTGTGCGGGGAGAAAATTCGCCCCGACGACTCCTGACGTGCCTCAGCCGTAGGTATCGCGCGGGCCCCGCCCTGGAATCGTTCTGGGACCCCATTTCCAGGAGGGGACGTCCGGCCCGATGAAGCGCACCGCGTCGACACCTGCCTCGGGGAACTTGCGGACGATCTCCGAGAGGATGTGCGCGCGCATGAGCTGCAGCTGCTTCGCCCACGCCGTCGAGTCGGCCTGCACGGTGAGCGTGCCCTCGGTGAAGGCCACCGGCCGGGTGTGCTGCGCGGTGTCGTCACCGGCGACCTCCGCCCACGCCCGCACCACGTCTTCTCGGGCCAGCTGGGCGTCCCAGCCCGCTTCGCGCGTGAGGTCGGCGAGCACGTCTCCGACGCCGCGGGGGTCGCGCCCGGCGGCGAAGGGCACGTTCTCGTCGTCGACGGTGCGGCGCCGGCGCTTGCGGTACGACCGCGCCGACGGCTCGAGTCCGCGCAGCCGCAGGTAGGTCGCGATGGTCTCGGGCACGGCGGTGCGGTCCAGCGGGGCGCCCGGCGCGTTCGGGACGGATCGAGGGGGGACGGATGCCGCATCCCCCGGCGGCGGGGCCTCAGGCATCCGTCGACTCGGCCATCGTCTCGGGGCCGGCACCGGCGTCACGGTCGGAGCCGGGGTCGGGGTGGCTGCCGGAGTCGGGGGCGGAGCCCGGGTCGGACCCGAGGTCGGGGTGGGCGCCGGGGTCGGTGTCGGCGGGGGCGGGGAGGATGCGGCCGGCCTCGACGCGCACCATGCGCGCACGCAGGCCCTCCGGGACGTCGCCCTCGACGGCCGCGGTCACGACGACCTGCTCGTAGTCGCCGGCGAGAGTGGCCAGGCGCGCGCGGCGGTCGGTGTCGAGCTCGGCGAACACGTCGTCGAGGATGAGCACCGGGTCACCGAGGCGCGAATCCGCGCGCAGCAGCTGCGCGGACGCGAGGCGCAGCGAGAGCGCGACCGACCAGGACTCGCCGTGCGAGGCGTACCCCTTCACCGGCAGGCCACGGATGCGCAGCAGCAGGTCGTCCCGGTGGGGGCCCACGAGTGTCAGGCCGCGCTCGAGCTCGGACGACCGCTTCGCCGCGAGGGCGCCGCGGAAGAGGTCGGCGATGCGGGCGGTCGAGGCATCCGTCGTCCGCTCCGCCCCCGGCGTGCCGGAACCCGCGGCGGAACCGGTGCCCTCGCCGTCTTCGCCGGTGTCGGCGCCCGCCACGGAGAGCGCCCACTCGATCTCGGGGTTGTGGTCGGCCCCGGCGATCGCGGTGTACGAGGCGGCGAGGGGCGTCGCGAGGTCGGACGCGAGCGCGAGCCGCGCGGCGATGAGCTGGGTGCCGAGGGAGACGAGCTTGTCGTCCCACACGTCGAGCGTCGAGAGGGCGTCACCGCGGATGCCGCGGGCCCTGGCCGACTTCAGCAACGCCGTGCGCTGCTTGAGCACGCGGTCGTAGTCGGCGATGACGCCCGCCATGCGGGGAGCGCGCTGCACCAGGAGCTGATCCGCGAAGCGCCGGCGCGCGGAGGGATCGCCGCGCACGATCTGGAGGTCTTCGGGAGCGAAGAGCACGACCTGCGCGTAGCGCGGCAGCTCGGCCGGCTTCACCGGCGATCCGTTGACCCGCGCCTTGTTCGACCCCTGCCGGTTGACCTGCGCCTCGAGCTGCACGCGACGCTCGCCGTGGGCCAGACGCGCGCGGATGATGGCGGCGTCGGCGCCGTCACGCACCATGGGCGCATCGTTCGAGACCCGGTGCGAACCCAGGGTGGCGAAGAAGCCGATGGCCTCGGCGAGGTTCGTCTTGCCCTGGCCGTTGCGGCCGACGAACACGTTCGGACCTGGACCGAGCTCGACGTCGGCGGCCGCATAGTTGCGGAAGTCGACGAGACTCAGGTGCTCCACGATCACCGGACAAGCCTAATGAGCGGCGCCGACGTCTGCCCCCGCTGCGTTTCGTCTCGGTCGCTGGCGCTCCCTCGCTCAACGACCGGGAACGAGGATCCGGCTGCTGCGCGAGACGAAGCGCGTCGGCGTCAACGGAGGAGCAGGTTCGGCTGCAGCAGGTAGCGGAACGAGTCCGAGCCGGCGCGATCGACCGAGGTCTGCGGCGTGATGAGCACGGGGCTCAGCTTGTTGGCGTTGTCGCTCGAGGTGAACGTGATCCGCACGAACTCGCTCTTCACGGCGCCGAGCGACTCGAGCAGGTACTGCGGGTTGAGACCCAGGGTCACCTCGTCGCCGCCGAGGAGGGTGGCATCGACCGACTCGGTGGCGCGCGCCTGCTCGGTGCCCGAGGCATCCATCGACACGCTGTCGCTCGTGAAGGTGAACCGCAACGGCGCCGACCGGTCGAGCACCAGAGACACTCGGCGCACGGCCTCGGCGAGCTCGGCGGTGTTGACGACCGCGTGGTGCTCGGTCTGCTCGGGGAACAGGCGCCGCACCGGCGGGAAGTTGCCCTTGATGAGCAGCGACGTGACGGTCTTGTTGCCGGCGGTGAAGGCGATGATCTCGCGGTCGCCCGATCCGGAGAAGGCGATCGAGATGTCGCCGCCGTGCGCGAACGTCTTGCCGACCTCGGTGAGGGTGCGCGCCGGCACGAGCGCGGTCGTCGCCTCGTCGGTGGCGGCGGAGCCGCCGTCCCACGGGATCTCGCGCAGGGCGACGCGGTAGCGGTCGGTCGCGACGAGGCTCAGGGCGGTGCCCGAGACCTCGAGCTGCACGCCGGTGAGCACGGGGGTGACGTCGTCGCGCGACGCCGCGAAGGCGACCTGGGCGATCGCGGTCGCGAAGTCCTCGGAGGGGACGAGACCCGAGTCGCCGGTCACCTCGGGGATCGCGGGGTACTCCTGCACCGGCATCGACGCGAGGGTGAACCGCGCCGATCCGCAGGTGAGCAGGATGCCGCCGTCGTCGTCGACCTCGATCTGGATGGGGGCGTTCGGCAGGCGGCTGGCGATGTCGGACAGCAGACGGCCGTGCACGAGGATCGTGCCCGGGTCGTCGACCGTGGCCTCGATCGTCGTCCGCGCCGAGGCCTCGTAGTCGAAGGCGGCGAGCGAGAGGCCCTCTTCGGAGGCCTCGATCAGCACGCCCGCGAGGATCGGCTGGGGGTTCCGCTGCGGGAGGAGCTTGACGACGAACGATACGGCTTCGCTGAACACATCGCGATTGACGTGGAACTTCACGAACGCTCCCTTTGCAGCTGGCCCCGGGGCTCCGGGCTCGGGGTCGGGGTTCTCATGCTAGTGCCAGCCTCGAAGATTGCCAGTCCCGGGTTCGCCGGGACGGCGTGCCAGGACGTTCTCCACCGCAAAGGTGATCGGACGGGTTTCTCTTCATGGATTTCTTGTCATGGTGTTAACGGCTGTGGAAACTGTGGACAACCTCTTCGATCTCAGTCGGGAGAAGAAAACCACACGCGTGTGAGTTGTGGAACGGCTGCGGACGGAGATCGGGATGACGGATGCCGCGGCCCCCGGCATCCGCAATCCATCCACAGGCTTCCCACCCTCGTTCACAGCCGTTTCCGCAGCCTCGTGGAGTTATCCACAGGTTTTCCACACTGTGCAGAACCGGAATGATGGCCCTGCTGCCAGCGGCTGTCAAGAACTTCTTGGGGCATATGCGCCGATGGGCCCGCGCGTCTTCACGCACGAGCCCATCGAAGGGTGTCCCGGGTTCAGCGGCCGTTGCGGCCGAGCTGCGCGGTGATCTCGGTCACCTGGTTGTAGATGGAGCGGCGCTCCTTCATGAGCTCGCTGATCTTCTTGTACGCGTACATGACCGTGGTGTGGTCGCGGTTGCCGAAGAGCTGGCCGATCTTGGGCAGCGACAGGCTCGTGCGCTCACGACACAGGTACATGGCGATCTGCCGCGCCTGAGCGACCTGCTGCGAGCGGCTCGAGCCGTACAGGTCGTCGACGGTGAGCTTGAAGTACTGCGCGGTCGCCGTGATGATGTCGGTCGGCGAGATGACGTTCGCGTCGTCCTGATCGACGATGTCGCGCAGCACCGTCTGCGCCAGCGACATATCGAGCGTCGAGCGGTTGAGGCTCGCGAACGCCGAGACGCGGATGAGCGCGCCCTCGAGCTCGCGGATGTTGCTCGAGACGACGGTCGCGATGTACTCGAGCACCTCGTCGGGGATGTGGAGTCGCTCGGACTGCGCCTTCTTGCGGAGGATCGCGATGCGGGTCTCGAGGTCGGGCGCCTGGACGTCGGTGATGAGGCCCCACTCGAACCGGCTGCGCATGCGGTCCTCGAAGCCCGTGAGGTGCTTCGGCGGCACATCGCTCGTGATCACGACCTGCTTGTCGTGGTCGTGCAGCTGATTGAAGGTGTGGAAGAAGGCTTCCTGCGTCTCGGCGCGACCCTGCAGGAACTGGATGTCGTCGATGAGGAGGATGTCGACGTCGCGATACCGCGCCTGGAATGCCGAGCCGCGGTTGTTCGCGATCGAGTTGATGAAGTCGTTCGTGAACTCCTCGCTCGAGACGTACCGCACGCGGATGCCGGCGTACAGGCTCAGCGCGTAGTCGCCGATGGCGTGGAGGAGGTGGGTCTTGCCGAGACCCGAGTCGCCGTAGATGAAGAGCGGGTTGTACGCCTTCGCGGGCGCCTCGGCGACGGCGACCGCTGCGGCATGCGCGAAGCGGTTGGACTGGCCGATGACGAAGTTGTCGAACGTGTACTTCGGGTTGAGCCGGGTGTCGCTGCGCGAGACGGATGCCGCCTCCGCAGGTTCTTCCATCGGTGGGCGTCCGATCGACGGCATCGCCGGCGCGGCGGCGGGGGCGGATCCGCCGGTGGCCGCCGCCGACGTGATCGAGATGGGGACCGTCAGATGCGCGTCGGCGAGCTCGGGGTTGACCACCACCCGGAAGGTCGAGGCCGGATTCTGGTCGTCCTGCGCGACCCGGGTGAGAGCCTCGAGGATCGGCGCCCGCATGCGCTTCGTGAACTGCGCCGCCGTGAGATCGTTGGGAACGTCGAGGTACAGGGTGCCGCCCATGACGCCCTGCGGCACGGCGAGGCTGATGAAGCCGTGGAGCTGCGGAGTGATCCGGTCGTCCTGCACGAGTTCGTCGAGAACGGCGGTCCAGACGGGAACATCTGGAACTTCGTGCGGTGTCATGGCCCCCCCGGGATGTTGATGACTCCACCGGATGCCGCGGAAACGTCGGCCCGAGCCTGTGGATAACTGCCGGAGCCACGCTAGTCAGGAGGCGTCGCGTGAGCAAACTCCACTGTAGAACCGGCCTGCGTGTCGGTGCCAGGGTCGGATGGCCGCGCGGTGCATAATGACACGTTCTGCGCTCGGTTTGAGTTCTCGGGCGTCTCGACGTAGCCTTAATCGGTTGACTTATGCCCTCGTGGCAGTCGCCCCTGTACACACGTCCCCGGTCTCGAGCGTCCCGGTGACACCTGATCGGAAGTAATCCTCATGAGCAAGCGCACCTTCCAGCCCAACAACCGTCGCCGCGCCAAGAAGCACGGCTTCCGCGCCCGTATGCGCACGCGCGCCGGCCGCAGCATCCTGTCGGCTCGTCGCGCCAAGGGGCGCACCGAGCTCTCGGCCTGAGCCGAGCGGTGCTCGCGAGGCCGAACCGACTGACCCGCGGAGCGGAGTACAAGGCCGTTGTCCGTCGGGGTCGTCGGTGTGCCGGAGCGCACACCGTCACCTATGTCAGCCGCGCCGTGACCGATGGTCCGGCGCGGTTCGGCTTCATCGTGAGCAAGCAGGTCGGCGGCGCCGTCGTCCGCAACACCGTCCGCCGTCGGCTCAAGGCGCTGTGCTTCGCGTCGATCGACGCGGTGGCGCCCGGCAGTGACGTCGTGATCCGCGCTCTTCCCAGCGCCGCGTCCGCCTCCTACGCCGAGCTCCGCGGCGACGTGGAGAAGTGCCTCACCCGGAGGTCGGCATGAGTGTGCTGCCGGCCTACGCCCTCGGCGATGCGCGGTTCGAGGCATCCGATCTCCTGCGCAGCGTGCCCCTCCTCCCCCGCAACGCCGCGCTCGCTCTTCTGCACGGGTACCGTGCCACGATCTCGCACGCGTACGGCGACGTCTGCAAGTACTACCCCTCCTGCTCGGCCTACGCGGTCGGTGCGGTGCAGCAGCACGGTGCCGTCGTCGGGTCGGCGCTCACGGCGGCGCGCCTCGTGCGCTGCCACCCCTGGGCGGCCGGCGGCGTCGACGACGTGCCGCCCCGCAAGAACTTCCGGCATGCGCTGACCCCCCACGGGTTCGTCGTGCCCGGCCCCACCGGAAAGGACTGATCCACCGCATGGATCTCTTGTCAGCCCTGGCCTCGACGCCGTCGCCCTCGGCCCCGGCCACCAACGGAGGATTCGACCTCTTCGGCATCATCCTGTGGCCGCTGAAGTGGCTGGTCGAAGCGGTGCTCGTCTTCTGGCACTGGCTGTTCACCGCGATCGGCCTGCCGCCGGCGGACGGCATCACCTGGGTGCTCGCCATCGTCGGCCTTGTCATCGTGGTGCGCTCGGCGATGATCCCCCTCTTCGTGCGGCAGATCAAGAGCCAGCGCAAGATGATGGAAATCGCTCCTGAACTGCGAAAAGTTCAGGAGAAGTACAAGGGCAAGCGTGATCAGCTCTCTCGCGAGGCGATGAGCCGCGAGACGATGGCGCTGTACAAGAAGCACGGTACGACGCCGGTCTCGAGCTGTCTGCCGCTGCTCGTGCAGATGCCCGTCTTCTTCGCGCTCTTCAGCGTGCTCAACGACGTCACGAAGCACTACGACGCGGGCACCGGCGGTGTCGGCCTGCTGAACGCGACGCTCACGGCCGAGTTCTACAACGCGAAGCTGTTCGGCGTCGCCTCGCTGCACGAGACCCTCATCGACGCGGTGAACACCGGAAACACGCCGGCCATCATCATCCTTGCGACGCTCGTCGTGCTGATGATCGCGTCGCAGTTCTTCACTCAGCTGCAGATCATCTCGAAGAACCTGTCGCCCGAGGCCAAGACCGGCCAGGCGTACCAGATGCAGAAGATCATGCTCTACATCCTTCCGCTGGGCTTCATCTTCTCGGGTGTCTTCTTCCCGCTCGGCGTCGTCATCTACTGGTTCGTCTCGAACCTGTGGACGATGGGCCAGCAGTTCCTGGTGATCCGCGAGATGCCGACCCCGGGTTCGGACGCCGCGAAGGCGCGCGAGGAGCGCCTGGCTCGCAAGGGCAAGGCGATCGACGCCTCGGGCAAGGTCGTGCCGATGGAGAAGTACCAGGCCGAGCAGCAGCGTCTGTACGAAGAAGCTGAGCGGGCAAAGGCCGCCGCTCCCAAGCGCCAGCAGCCGGTCAGCAAGCAGCGCGCCAAGAAGCAGGCGCAGAAGCAACAGGGTCCGAAGCCCGCCGGTCAATCCTCGGGTGACGCCGACTCCGGCGCCGGCTCCTGACACCGCCCGCCACAGCACGGGCTTCTGACAACGATTCGCCCCCGATCTCTCGAGGACCACGACATGAGCACCTCCCCCGACATCGCATCGACCGCCGTCGGTGACAGCGGCGCCCGCGACGACCGCACGCCCGCCACTGTCGCCCAGCTCGAGGAAGAAGGCGACATCGCCGCGGACTTCATCGAGGGGCTTCTGGACATCGCCGATATCGACGGTGATCTCGACCTCGACGTGCGAGCCGGTCGCGCCTACGTGTCGGTGGAGGCGCCGGCGGGCGGTTCGGTTGCGTTGATCGCCGCACCCGACACGGTGCAGGCCCTGCAGGAGCTGACTCGCATCGCCGTGCAGAACCGCACCGGGCGGTTCTCGCGCCTGATCCTCGACATCGGCGGGTCGCGCGACGCGCGTCAGAACGAGCTCACGGTGCTCGTGGACCGTGCGATCGCCCGTCTGGACGACGGCGCCTCGCAGGCTTCGCTCCCCGCGATGTCGAGCTATGAGCGCAAGGTCGTGCACGACATCGTCGCGGAGCGCGGGTTCGTGTCGGAGTCGTACGGCGAAGGTGCTGAGCGTCACACGGTGATCCGTCGCGGCTGACGCGGCGTTTCACGTGAAACATCGGTGGACGGGGCCGGCGTGACTATTGAGATCGAGCAGGAGCCGGTCGCCGCGGCGGAGATCTTCGGCGATCGCATCGAGGTGGCCCGCCGCTTCGCGGATGCGCTTGGGCAGCATGGCGAGGAGCGTGGGCTGATCGGGCCCCTCGAGCCGCCGCGTCTATGGTCGCGCCACATCCTGAACAGCGCGATCATCGCCCCTCTCTTTCAGGGGCGAGTGGGCGATGTGGGGTCGGGTGCCGGACTGCCGGGCCTCGTGCTCGCGATCGCGCGACCGGATGTCGAGTGGGTCCTCATCGAGCCGATGGAGCGTCGCGTGGCGTGGCTCTCGGAGCAAGTGGCCGATCTGGAGCTCGACAACGTCGAGGTTCTGCGTGCTCGCGCCGAGGACTGGAAGCGAGGTCCCGTGCTCGATGCGGTGACCGCCCGCGCCGTGAGCGCGCTGCGCACCCTCGTTCCGCTCACCGCTCCCCTGGTGCGAGACGGCGGTGAGCTGATCCTGCTCAAAGGCACGAGCGCGTCGACCGAGATCGAGGCCGCCGAGAAGCAGCTGCGCAAGTTCAAGGTGACCAAAGCCCACGTCGAGATCGTCGGCGAGGACGTCCTCCCCGAGCCCTCCCGAGTGATCCGCGCCACCGTCCGCTGACCGTCCGGCCGTTTCACGTGAAACGGTCCGGCTTTCCCGCCGTTGCGGCGCGTGGTGTTGCGAGTCGGGTGTGTACTTCGCGACCCGGGTGCGGCGGGAATCTTGTGCCGCCGGTCGAGTAGCGACGAAGGGGCGGATCGAGAGACCCATTGCCCGGGTTCTGCGGGTGTGCGGCGGAGTGCCGTTCCCGCCGGTCGAGTAGCGAGGCACGAGCGTATCGAGACCCTTGCTTGTCGGGGCGCCTGGTCTGGAGGCGGTCCTTGGAGCGCCGGTCGAGTAGCGACGAAGGATCGTATCGAGCCCATTTGCTGGTGCTTGCGTTGTGGCGCGTGTCTAGGGGCGCTGGTCGAGTAGCGACGAAGGAGCGTATCGAGACCCGACTTCGAGCCCGGTAGGTTCGGCCCCGGTTTAGTTCGCCGGTCGAGTAGCGACGAAGGAGCGTATTGAGAGCGATTCCCTGGGCTCTGGGGGTGTGCGGCCGTGCGCCGTTCCCGCCGGTCGAGCAGCGACGAAGGAGCGTAGCGAGACCTTTCATGAAGGCTCGCTGGCGTGTCGGCCGCTCGGGCCCGCCGGTCGAGTAGCGACGAAGGAGCGTATTGAGAGCGATTCCCTGGGCTCTGGGGGTGTGCGGCCGGGTGCCGTTCCCGCCGGTCGAGCAGCGACGCAGGAGCGTAGCGAGACCTTTCATGGAGGCTCGCTGGCGTGTCGGCCGCCCGTGCCCGCCGGTCGAGTAGCGAGGTACGAGCGTATCGAGACCCATTCCTTGGGCTCTGCGAAGTGGCGTGCTTCTTGTTCGCCGGTCGAGTAGCGACGAAGGAGCGTAGCGAGACCTTTCATGAAGGCTCGCTGGCGTGTCGGCCGCCCGTGCCCGCCGGTCGAGTAGCGACGAAGGAGCGTATCGAGACCCTTGCTTGCGCTTTGCGGTGTGGCCCGTGCCCGGGTTGCCGGTCGAGTAGCGAGGTACGAGCGTTCCGAGACCGATTCGTTGGGCTCTGGCGGTGTGCGGCGGTGTGCCGTGCCCGCCGGTCGAGTAGCGAGGCACGAGCGTATCGAGACCCATGGCCTGGCCGCCGCGGGTGTGCCAGCGGTCTTGTGCACCGCCGGACGAGTAGCGAGGTACGAGCGTTTCGAGACCGATTCGTTGGGCTCCGGCGGTGTGCGGCGGTGTGCCGTGCCCGCCGGTCGAGTAGCGAGGCACGAGCGTATCGAGACCCATGGCCTGGCCGCCGCGGGTGTGCCAGCGGTCTTGTGCACCGCCGGACGAGTAGCGAGGCACGAGCGTATCGAGACCCCATCTTGAGCCCCAGAGTGACCACGTCCTCTTGAATCAGCCCTCTCCTCCCCCGCAGGCCAGTCACTCTCCTTGCTCACCGAATGGACCCAATCGCCGCCATGGACGCAGCGGAACCGGGATGATCCTCGAATGGCATACATGTACATCCTGGAATGCTCGGATCGATCGCTCTACGTCGGCAGCACCCTCAATCTGGAGTACCGGCTCGCGCAGCACCAGAACGGTGAAGGCGCGCTCTACACGCAAACGCGACTTCCCATTCGCTTGCTGTACTTCGAAGAGTTCGAACGCGTCGACGCTGCGTACCGTCGGGAGAAGCAAGTGCAGGGATGGGGTCGTGCGAAGCGTCTCGCCCTCGTTCATGGAAAGCTCGACCGGTTGCCGCCGCTTGCAAAGAAGGTGCCACGGCTCGATGTTTCACGTGAAACGGCGAAGGAGGCTGGCGCGTCCGCGCCTGGGGCTAGCGGTGACGGTTGATGCCTCTTCCGGATTGGCGGCGGGCAGGAGTGATGGTGTTTCACGTGAAACGGTGCGCGAGTCCGCGCAGAGCCGAACCGCGAGCAGCGTGCGAGGTTTCGGTTCAAGAGGGATGGCTTTGGCCGACTCGAGACTTGATTGAGGGACGCAATCCGCATGACGCACGCAGGAGGTCTTCACGTGAAGCGCCGCGTGACTGTGGCACTCCGGGGTCGAGGCTGGTGGCAGCGATTGGCGCTCGAGGAATCGCGAAGCCGGGGCGTGGCCGGACAGGATCGCCGATCGACTGATGGTGCGTCACGGGTTGAGGCACGCCGACCAGCGTTTCACGTGACGCACGCCGCAAGCCCTTCCTCGGGCCGGTCGAGAGCGAGGGCGCGCTGAAGCTTCTCTATGCGATGGTGAGCGCAAGCGTGATGTCGGGGCCACCGGGCCCTGTCGGTGGCAGTTCAGGACACCGCACCACGCTCGGTCGAGCCGCGAGCGTTTCGCGTGAAACATGCTCGGATCCACGCACGCGGTTCGGGGAGAGTGCGTGGCCGACGGTGAACGCATGAATGCACAGATCTTGGGGTGGACGGCTCACGACGTGAACCGAGGCATGTTTCACGTGAAACGGGTACGTGCGGCATGAGGTGTCAGCACCGCCGGTCGAAAGCCAGCCGCTGCGTGCGGGCTGTGGGAAAAGGTGGTGCGCGCGACCTGGCGCGCCGGCATCACCTGTCATCCCGCCGCCGTTACTCCTTCCGTTCACTCCCACGGTTCATCACGGGCTGCATTGTGGTGCCGGCACTGTGTGCCTCGATCGGACATCGGCTCACATCCGAGATCGCGAGAAGCCGGTGAGCTGACGGTCGGTTCGGGTGGGCTCGTCGCCACCCGCCCGGCCGACCTACTGGTGAGACATAACCGGTGTGACTGCGTGAGACGCGGGCCTCTCGCGATGCGCACTGCCTCGCCGCGTGAGCGGTGGTTTGCGAATGCCGAGAGTCGGAGGTGCGGTCCCGGTGCGCTCAGTGAGCGCTCCTCCACTGTCGGGTGCTCTGGTCCGATGCGAGCAGGTGCGGGTAGCTCTTGTGCGGAGCGCAGCACTGGTCTCGATACGCTCGTGCCTCGCTACTCGACCGGCGGGGCCGTGGGACAGGGTTGGCGGTGGGTCTCGATACGCTCCTTCGTCGCTACTCGAACGGCGAACCGCGCCCCAGAGTGCTCGATGCGGTGCTGGTTGACCCGCGGAGCCTGGGCCGAGGGTCGGGGCGGGGTCTCGATACGCTCCTTCGTCGCTACTCGACCGGCGGGGCTGTGGGACAGGGTTGGCGGTGGGTCTCGAGACGCTCCTTCGTCGCTACTCGAACGGCGAACAGCGCCCCAGCGTGCTCGATGCGGTGCTGGTTGACCCGCGGAGCCTGGGCCGAGGGGCGGGGCGGGGTCTCGATACGCTCCTTCGTCGCTACTCGACCGGCGACGGGGGCCGGGGTATCGACGTGCTCGTGTCTCGGTGCTTGACCCGGTGAGCGCAAGGCGTGGGTTGGGGCGGGGTCTCGATACGCTCCTTCGTCGCTACTCGACCGGCGACGGGGGCCGGGGTATCGACGTGCTCGTGTCGCGGTGCTTGACCCGGTGAGCGCAAGGCGTGGGTGGGGGCGGGGTCTCGATACGCTCCTTCGTCGCTACTCGACCGGCGGGGCCGGGCTCGTGTGGTGGAGGTGGGGTCTCGATACGCTCCTTCGTCGCTACTCGACCGGCGGGAGGGTGGTTCGTGGGTTGGAAGCGGGGTCTCGATACGCTCGTGCCTCGCTACTCGACCGGCGGGGCTGTGGGACGTGGGTGCGAGGTGGGGTCTCGATACGCTCCTTCGACGCTACTCGACCGGCGACCGGGAAGCGATGTTTCACGTGAAACGGGCGGAGAAAGAGGAGCCGACGGAAGGGGGTGGGGGTGGGGCGGGATAGAGTGGGAAGCGTTGTTCACCGGCTCGCGAAAGGGAGAGTGTTTCACGTGAAACAGCCCGACGAGACCGAAGCTCCGGCATCCTTCTCGTTCGACGACTCACCGATCGCCCGGGAACTCGCGGACCTCAGCGCACGCCGTAAAGCGCTCGAAGACGCGAATGTCGAGCTGACCGGACGCACCCGCGTCGTCACGGTGTCGAACCAGAAGGGCGGCGTCGGCAAGACGACGACAACCGTCAATCTCGCCGCGGCACTTGCCGATCGAGGCGCGCGCGTCCTCGTGATCGACCTCGATCCGCAGGGCAACGCGTCGACCGCCCTCGGCGTGCCGCACACTGCGGACACGCCCAGTGTCTACGACGTCCTCATCGACGAGTTCCCACTCGCCGACATCGTGCAGGTCAGCCCGGAGTCGCCCAACCTGCTCTGCGCGCCGAGCACCATCCACCTCGCTGGCGCCGAGATCGAGCTCGTCTCGCAGGTCGCACGGGAGCATCGCCTGCGCACCGCTGTCGACGACTATCTCGCGAACCTCGATGAGCGCATCGACTTCATCCTCATCGACTGCCCGCCCTCGCTCGGGCTGCTCACCATCAACGCGTTCACCGCCGCCAGTGAGCTGCTGATCCCCATCCAGTGCGAGTACTACGCGCTCGAGGGCCTGAGCCAGCTGCTCGGCACCGTGCGCATGATCCAGAAGCACCTCAACCCCCGGCTGCACCTGTCGACGATCATCCTCACGATGTATGACGGCCGCACCCGCCTTGCCCAGCAGGTCGCCGACGAGGTGCGTGAGCACTTCCCCCGCGAAGTGCTCGAAACCGTGATCCCCCGGTCGGTCCGCGTCTCCGAGGCCCCCAGCTTCGGGCAGACCGTTATCGCGTACGACGGCCAGTCCGCCGGCGCGATCGCCTACCGCGAGGCGGCCGTGGAAGTCATCCGGCGCGACAGCGCCTCGAACGAAAAGGACGCCTGATGGCAGCGAAGCGCACCGGCCTCGGCCGCGGAATCGGCGCACTCATCCCGACGAACGAGCAGGTCGAGGAGCGCCCGGCAGACGTCTTCTTCCCTCGCCCGGTCGCCGTGGAAGAAGTACAGGACGAACTCGTCGAGGTTCCCGGCGCCCGGCTCGCGCACATCGACCCCCACGACATCGTCCCCAACCCGCGGCAGCCGCGCACCAACTTCGACCCCGAGCACTTCGCCGAGCTGGTGCACAGCGTCCGCGAGTTCGGTGTGCTGCAGCCCGTCGTCGTCCGCAAGAACGAGAAGGACCAGTACGAGCTCATCATGGGTGAGCGTCGCACGCGCGCCGCTCGCGAGGCCGGACTGACCTCGATCCCCGCGGTCGTGCGCGACACCGCTGACGAGCACCTGCTCCGCGACGCGCTGCTCGAGAACCTCCACCGCTCCGAGCTCAACCCGCTCGAAGAGGCGTCGGCGTACCAGCAGCTGCTCGAGGACTTCGGCATCACGCAGGAGGAGCTCGCCACCCGCATCGGTCGCTCCCGCCCTCAGATCAGCAACACCATCCGCCTGCTGAAGCTCCCCGTCCCGGTGCAGCAGCGGGTGGCCGCCGGTGTGCTCACCGCGGGTCACGCCCGTGCGATCCTCTCGCTCGAGGATCCGGCGGCGATGCAGCGGTTCGCCGACAAGATCGTCAACGAGGACCTCTCGGTACGCGCGGCGGAGGCCGCCGCGAAGCTTCCGGATGCCTCCCCCACCCGCGGTGCGAAGCCGCAGGCGGGCTCGCGCCGCGCCCACCTCGACGAGGTCGCCGAGCGACTCGGCGACCGCCTGAACACGCGCGTGAAGATCTCGCTCACCGCGAAGAAAGGGCAGATCAGCATCGATTTCGCGAGCATCCAGGATCTGAACCGGATTCTCGAAGAGCTCGGCGAGACCGGCTACGGCGCGAACTGATCCGAAATCGAGTCGAGTTCGTCTCTGAGCCGCTCGTCGGCCCTGGGGGATCTCGCCACCGTCGTTCCTCGCTCCCCGCTCGGTGCAATCACTCGATGGACGGGTCTGCGAGCGGCACGAGGCGGGCCGCGCGGCGGCGCAGCAGCTCCGCCTCAGCGTCGTTTCCGGGCAGGCCGGCGGCTTCGAGGAAGGCGGCGGTGGCGGCATCCGTCCGTCCCATCCGCTCCAGAAGCTCCGCGCGGACGGCAGAGTAGGGACGGAAGCCCGAGAGTTCGGGCTCGAGACCGTCGACGACCGCCAGCGCGGACTCCGGCCCCTCGGTCATCGACAGCGCCACGGCTCGGTTGAGCCGCACGACGGCGGAGGGCGCCAGTGACTCGAGTGCATCGTAGAGCCGCAGGATGCGCGCCCAGTCGGTCGCGGCGAAGCCCGGTGCCACGGCGTGGCATTCGGCGATGGCGGCCTGCAGTCCGTAGTAGCCGACGCCGCGGGAGGCGGCATCCGCTCTCCGCATCGCCTCGCGACCGCGGGTGATCGCCGAGCGGTCCCAGCGGCGGCGGTCCTGGTCTTCGAGGGTGACGGGCAGCCCCTCCGGGTCGACCCGTGCGGCGAACCGCGACGACTGGAACTCCATGAGTGCGATCAGCGACCAGATCTCCGACTCCCGGGGCATCAGGGCGGCCAGCTGCCGGCCGAGCCGAACGGCTTCGCGCGCGACGTCGGGGCGGACGAGCCCCTCCCCGTCTGCGGCCGAGTAGCCCTCGGTGAAGAGGAGGTAGATCACCTGCAGCACGCTCGCGAGCCGTGCCGGCCGTTCGGCGCGGTCGGGCACCTCGAACGCCACGCCCTCGGTGGCGAGCTGGCGCTTGGCGCGGACGATCCGCTGCTGCACGGTCGGCACCGTCATGAGCAGCGCCCGCGCGATCTGCTCGGTGGTGAGGCCGGCCACCGTCCGCAGCGTGAGCGCCAGCCGGGCCTGCGCAGGCAGCACGGGATGGCAGGCCACGAACACCAGGCGGAGCACGTCGTCGTCGATGCGGTCGGGGTCGGCGTCTTCGGGGACAGAGTCCACCGCCTCGACGGCCAGCGCCTCGGTGACGAACATGGGCTCTCGCTGGGCGAGGCGCTCACGGCGTCGCCAGCCGTCGATGGCGCGGCGCTTGGCGACCGACATGAGCCAGGCGCCGGGATTGTGAGGGATGCCGGAGGCCGGCCACGACGCGAGTGCCTCGACGAGCGCCTCCTGAGCGAGGTCCTCGGCCCATGCGAAGTCGCCGGTGTGCCTCGTGAGAGCGGCGACGATGCGGGCGGACTCGTCACGCCACACGGCCTCCACCGCGCGGCGCGCGTGGATGTCATGGGTGTCGCCCGTGGTCATCATGTCAGCGTAGGCGCGGGACGGCCCGCGAAGTCGGAACGGCGTCGTACCCTTGATTGGTGGCGAACGACGAGCAGACCCCGCGCCGGCGCGCGAGCCTGGAGCTGCTGCGGGCGGAGGCCTCCGACGAACTCTCGGTGCTGATCACCGAGCGCCTGCGGGCCGGTGAGGATCCGTGGGACTTCATGGACGACCTTCCCAGCGTCGACGAGCTGGTCGTGTTCATGCTGCGGGCCGAGAACATCGCCGCCGACGGCGGTGCGCGGCCGAACGCCAGTCGTCACTACCGCGTGCTGCGCCAGATCGCCCTGGACTATCCCCCGCTCACCCGCGCGGTGTGGGGCCTGCTCGGAGACACGAACACGCACCGCCGGTGGGATCCGACGGTGCGTGCCGAAGCGAGCTGAGTCAGGCATTCAGGCGTTGGCCGCGCGCCACTCCTGCGCCTTCTGCACCCACTCGTCGTTCTGATCGAGGTCGGCGAAGTCGTTCACGCGGCGCACCTCGAGCACCGTGCCGGGCCCCAGCGGGCACTTCCGGGCCCAGTGCTCGGCCTCCTCGCGTGAGGCGACTTCCACGATCCAGAACCCGGTGAAGACCTCGCGGGCCTCGGCGAAGGGTCCGTCGGTCTGCGCCGGCGGCACCGTGCCGAAGTCGAGCCGGAAGCCCTCGGAGGCGTCCGACAGACCCTCGGCGCTGAGGAACACCCCCGCCTTCTGCAGCTCTTCGTTGTATGCGCCCATGGCGGCATACATCGCCGGCACATCGGCCGCGGTGGGGTCGAACGCCGCGGCCGCCTCGGCCTCGACCTGCATGATGAACATGTAACGCATGGGGGTTTCCTTTCGTCGGAGGCCGGAAGGCCCGGTGCGGACTCGTTCGAGCCCTTCACCATGTGCGTCGAACCA
The DNA here is from genome assembly GCF_033548675.1 of Microbacterium sp. M3. Taxonomy (NCBI): domain Bacteria; kingdom Bacillati; phylum Actinomycetota; class Actinomycetes; order Micrococcales; family Microbacteriaceae; genus Microbacterium; species Microbacterium sp. M3. The sequence continues at coordinate 9,056 of NZ_JAWTZT010000007.1, read as the reverse complement.
GACTGCCCCAGATCGACACGGTTCCGCAGATTTCTTCAGAAAGGGTCGGATGCCTGCCGAGGCATACGACGAAACACCCAGATGAATAGAAGAAACCCCGCCGGAGCGAGCCGGCGGGGTTTCGAGAACGAGGAGCGGATCAGCCGATGTAGGCGGCGAGATCCTGCTCGAGGGCGAACTTCGGCTTGGCGCCGATGATCGTCGTCTCGACCGCACCCTTGTTGAACACCTTCATCGCGGGGATCGAGGTGATCTGGTACTTCATCGCGAGGTCGGGGTTCTCATCCACGTTGAGCTTCAGGATGGTGATCTTGTCGGGGTGCTCGGACTGGATCTGGTCGAGGACGGGCGAGACCATGCGGCACGGCCCGCACCACTCCGCCCAGAAGTCCACGAGCACCGGACCCTCGGCCTGGAGCACGTCCTGCTCGAACGTGGCGGAGGTCGTCGACTTGGCGGTCATGTGTCTTTCTCCTTCTGTGGAAAGTCTGTCCACGCTCATGTAACGCCACATGAGCGCGATGTGTTCCCGGCTTGAATCCGGATGCGATCGGCGCTAGGCGGCGGCGACGTCGGCTGCGGGCTCGGCTCCGGGAAGGCCGTCGATCTCGGCGGCGTCGGTCGCGGGCTCGCCCGCCTCGCCGAGGGCGGCGAGGTAGTGCTCGAGGTCGAGGGCTGCGACGGTGCCGCTGCCGGCCGCGGTGACCGCCTGCCGGTAGGTGGGGTCGATCACGTCGCCGGCGGCGAACACGCCCGGCACCGAGGTGCGCGACGAACGGCCGTCGACCGCCACGGTGCCCTCGGGGGTGAGATCGAGCTTGCCGTGAACGAGGTGGGTGCGCGGGTCGTAGCCGATCGCGACGAACACGCCGTCCAGCGGCAGCTCGCGCGTCGAGCCGTCGACGGTGTCCTTCAGGACCACGCCGGTCACGGCATCCTCGCCGAGGATGTCGGCGACCTCGGCGTTCCAGATGAACTCGATCTTGTCGTTCTTGAACGCGCGGTCCTGCATGATCTTCGAGGCGCGCAGCTCGTCACGGCGGTGGATCACGTACACCTTCGACGCGAACTTCGTCAGGAACGTGGCCTCTTCCATCGCCGAGTCGCCGCCGCCGACGACGGCGATCACACGCTCCCGGAAGAAGAACCCGTCGCACGTCGCGCAGTACGACACGCCACGGCCCGAGAGGCGGGACTCGCCCTCGATGCCGATCTTGCGCGGCGCCGAGCCGGTGGCGAACACCACGGCGTCGGCCTCGTGCGAGGCGCCGCTGCCGAGGGTGACCTTCTTCACCGGGCCGTCGATGTCGAGCGACACGACGTCGTCGTACAGCACCTCGGCACCGAACTTCTCCGCCTGCTCCTGCATCTTCGCCATGAGGTCAGGACCCATGATCGCCTCGGGGAACCCGGGGAAGTTCTCGACCTCGGTGGTGTTCATCAGCTCGCCGCCGGCCTCGACCGAACTCGCCACGACGAGCGGGTTCAGGTTCGCGCGGGCGGCGTAGATGGCCGCCGTGTAGCCCGCGGGCCCCGATCCGATGATGATGACCTGACGCACGTGCGCACCTTTCGTCGATGGAGTCTCACGGGGCGTCTGCTGACGGACGCGAAGGCTCCGGATGCCTCAACACATGGTAACCGCGCGGCATTCCACGGGTCGGCGGCCCGGGCCGGTTCACCGCGTCCGGAACCGACCGGGGCAGAGGTCAGCGCCGACCGGGCAGGAATCGGCGCACCAGCCCGCTCGCAACGGCCAGTTCCGGCGCGCGCAGCAGCGCGAGGAACCCGATGTACACGACGACCACGACGATCCCGATGATCGCTGCCCCGATGGCCCCGAGGAACTTGTCCGACACGGTCCAGCCGTCCACCCCGCCCAGGAGCTGGAACGTGAGCCACCCCGCGATGGCCGCCGGCACCGCAGCGAGGGCGAAGCGGCCGAGCGCGAGCATCCACGAGCCGACGTGGATGCCACCCAGCCGGCGGTGCAGCAGCCACGTGGCGACGACCACCTGGACCACGCTCGCGAAGGATTGACCCAGCGCGACCGCCGCCGTCAGCTGCGACGGCGGAAGCACCCCCTCGGTGAAGGCCCACAGTGCACCCCACGCTGTCAGCACGACGATCGCGCACTGCAGCAGCGTGAAGAAGAACGGCGTGCGCGTGTCGTCGTAGGCGTAGAACGTGCGCTGCACGACGAACAGCACAGCGAGGGGGATCAGGCTGACCAGGTAGCACAGCAGCACCCCCGCCGCAGCGGTCGCTTCGTCGGGACTGCCCGTGAAGATACGAGAGGCCGGGATGGCCGCGACGGCGAGGGCGGCCGTGGCTGCGACGACGAACAGTCCGAGAGTCCGGATGCTGCGACCGATGTCGCCGCGGACCTCATCGTGGCGTCCTGCGGTGGCGTGCTCGCTGAGCTGGGTGAAGTACGGGGTCCCGATCGACAGCACGATGATCGAGTAGGGCAGCATGAAGAGCAGCCAGGCGTTCCCCGCGACGAAGATGCCGGGGTCACCCTCGGGGATGTTCGACATGACGCGGGACTGGACGATGCCTGCGAGCTGGCCGGCGAGCACCATGAGGAAGGTCCAGCCCGCCAGCTTGCCGATCTGCCCGAGACCCACGCCCTTCCACCGGAAGTCCGGCCGGATGTGGAGCCCTGTGCGTCGCCAGAAGGCGAAGAGGATGCCGGTCTGCACGATGATGCCGAGCGTCGCGGTACCCGCGAGCACCGCGATCATCGTCGGCGTCCACACGGTGGAGGCACCGGCGGGACCGAAGAGCCAGATGAACGCCAGGAATCCCGCGATCGACACGAGGTTGTTCACGATGGGCGCCCACGTGTAGGGGCCGTACACCCGCCGTGCGTTGAGCGACTCGCCCACCAGCGCGAAGAGTCCGTAGAAGAGGATCTGCGGCAGGCACCAGTAGGCGAAGGCGGTGGCCAACGCCTGCTGCTCTGGTCCGAACGACGGCGCATAGAGTGCGACCAGCCACGGCGCGGCCAGCGTGGCGATCACGGTGGTGCCGAGCAGCACCACGGTGCCGAGCGTGAAGAGCTTGGAGACGAACGCGCGTCCGCCATCGTCGTGCGCCGCCGCCTTCACGATCTGCGGCACCACGACCGCACTCAGCAGGCCCGTCGAGATGATGGCGTAGATGTTGTTGGGGAGCTGATTCGCGACGGCGAAGGCGTTGCCGCCGGCGGAGACGGCCCCGACGGCGGAGACCAGCACCACCGCGCGGAGAAATCCCGTGAGGCGCGACACGATCGTGCCGGCGCCGATGAGGACGCTCGCCCGCCCGATCCCGCTCATCGCTTCCGCCCCTCGTCCGCTCCCGCATCCGGCACGCCGGAGTCTCCGCCGGTTGCAGGTGCCACGCCGGACCCGTCCTCGGCGCCGGCCACGGAATGGACGCCATCCGCCGCGGCGCCCACGGACCGGCCATCCGCCGCGGAGACCTCAGACCCATCCGCCGCGGCGGCCCCGGCCTCGGCGAGCGACCCGGCCCCGTCGGGAGACCCGGCCTCGCCAACCGCCTCGCCGTCCGCATCGCCGGCGGTCGCGGCATCCTTCCCCCTCCGCCGGCGGCGCATGCGCAGCACGGTGCGGGCGATGCCGACCAGGAGCAGCCCGCCGACCAGCACCGCGAGGGCTGTGATTCCGGCGGCCTCCCAATCGGCCCACACGTTCACCTCGACGGTCTCGGCGTCGCCGATCGCGACGAACGCGGGGCTGCGCAGCTGGAGTGTGAGGGTGACGTCGCCGCGTCCGACGCGGGCCTGCACCGGCACTTCGACGCGGGTGTTGCTCTGCGGGGTGGCGACGACCGGCGTCTCGCTCTGCACGTCGAGACGGAGGTTGTCGCGCGTCGTGTACAGCACCAGGTTGACGGGGTACGGGAGGTCGTTGCGCACCCAGAACCGCAGCGCCGCGCTCGAGCCGTAGAGGTCGCTGGGGCTGGTCGGGAGCAGCGCCACCGAGTCCAGCGTCTCGGCCGTCTGAGCGCGGTGATCGGCCAGGGCGCGCGGCCACGCGTCGTCGCCGATCCACGCGACGCCGAGCACCTGCAGCATCTCGGCACGCTCGGGTCCGGTGAGCAGCGAGGGCTGATCGAGGATCGTCGCGAACCGCGCGAGCGCGCTTTCGTCGTCGACGAGAGCGGATGCCGCGGCCGCACGCTCGGGGGTCTCGCCGAGCTCGGCGAGCTCGACGTCGCCTGGCGGGCTCGCCGCGAGGGCGACGAGGTTGCGCGGCACGACGCCCGGCGCGGAGAAGGCGGCAGTGATCGTCGCGCCGAGATCGACCCGGCTGCGGGCGTCGCCCCTCCCCACGGTGACCAGGAGCGGTCCGGTGGTCTCGGCGGTGGCGAAGGCGAGGTACGCGGTCGCCGCCGTCAGGGGTGCGCCCCGGAGCCAGTACTCCTCGCTCTCGGAGGCTTGTTCGAGCGCATGCGACACGTCGCTGTCGTAGACGAGGACCGCCGCGTCGCCCACGGCGCCGCGCGCGGGCACCGTACGGCCGTCGGCGCCCGCCGCGGTGGTGGCCGACGGCACGAGAGTGATCGGCGCGGTGCCGTCGGTCGCGAGGCCGGCGAGCTGCGCGACGACGCCGGCGTCGGCGGTGCCGCCGGCCGGCCAGAACACACCGGGTCGTGTGCCCGGTCCGACCGCCAGCAGCTCCTCGGTGGACGGCAGCGAACTCGTCGCCGCCGGGGTCGGCCCCGCGGTCGGGGTGGGCGTGGGGGTCGCGGTCGGGGTGGGCGTGGGGAAGTCGGCAGGCGACATGTACGCGGTCAGCGAGGTGGGCTGCAACGGGCGCGGGAGACCGGCGTCGAGCTGCGCGGTGATGTCGGCGTCGCCGAACTGCAGTGCGAACCGGGAGTTCTGCAGGGCGTCGAGGCGCGTGAGCCACATCAGCGCCGACTCGGGGGCGGAGTCTCCGAGCACGCGGATGGCCGCCGGCACGGCAGGGTCGACCGCGAGGATGGCGGGAGTTCCGGTGACGCTGTCGAGCTGAGCGGTGAGCGCGCCGTCCGGGGCGGTGAGCTCGGCCAGCTCGTCGGCCGTGAGCAGACCCTCGCTCAGCGGGCCGGCCGTGATGGGAACGACCACGCCGAGGCCGACGTCGGCGACCTCCTCGGAGGGCACGATCATCGTGCTGGTCGACGTGACGGTGCCCTCAGCATCCTGATACGACGCGACGAGCGGGTACACGCCGGGGGCACGACCGGCCAGCGCCGGGTCGTCGGCCGCGACCGTGATGCTGCGCACCTGCGAGGAGTCGGGCGCGATCGCGTCGAAGGTTGTCGTGCCCACCGGCACGAGACCGGGGACGTCACCGGTGCCCGCGAGCCAGTCGCCGAGCGCCTCGCGGTCGGCGATCGGGGCGGTGCCGAGTGCGAGCGTCACGGTCGTGCCCACCAGCTCGTCGACGGTGCCGTTCTGCAGCGAGATCGACGCGCTCAGGGCGTTGCCGGGGCGTACGACGCCGTTCGACACGGGCGCGAGTGTGAACACCGTCGTGCCGAGCGGGACGGTCAAGGTCCGAGTGGGGGACGGCGTGGGCGCGGGCTCGGTCGCGGCGGTCGCGGGGCCGGCCAGCAGCAGTCCGCCGAGCACCGCCGCGACGGCGACGGCTGCGGTCACGACACGCGGTGTGCGGCGGGGGGGACGCCGCAGTGCTCGCGTTGGGGTCACGATCATCCTGTCGGGGGGTTCGCTCCTGTGCGATGTCCTGACCGCACGATCGACTGCGATTCTACGGTCCGCGCCTCCGAGCTCCCCGGACGACGGGCCGGACGGGGCATCACGGGGCGTCGCGCGGTTGAATGGTCGGGTGCTCCCCGAACCCGACCCCGACCTCTGCCGCGCCCTCGCCGCCGACCTCCGCGACGCGGGCTTCACCGCCGAAGCGCTGCGCGACGCCTGGGGGCCCGCGGCTGACGACGCGATCGCGCGCGGCCTCCGCTCACCCGCCTCGCGGGCGCTCGGCGACCGTGACGACGCGCTGGCCGTGCTCGGCAGACTGCTGGTGCTCGGGATGCCGGCGGCCGCGGCATCCGTCGACAGCGCACTCGTGCGCACCGGAGCCGTGGGACTGGCGCGCCTGGGACTCGCCGAGGTCGTCGGCGACGCCGTGCGACCGCGCGCTGTGGTGCGTCCGCAGTCGTACACCGACGACTCGGGCTCGGGACAGTGGTGGATCGCGAGCGACCTCGACGAGGCGGCGCTCGGCGGGCCCCTCCCCGAGGACCACGTGCTCGGGGTGGGCGGTGCGTCGCTGACGCTCGCGGGCCTGCAGCTGCCGACGCCGGCCGCCCGGGGCCTCGACATCGGCGCCGGGTGCGGCATCCAGGCCCTGCGCTCCCGGGCGCAGGTCGCGCACGTGGTCGCCACCGACATCTCGCCGCGCGCGCTCGCGTTCACCCGGCTCAACGCTCTGCTCAACGGCGTCGACGGCATCGAGGTGCGGCTCGGCAGCCTGTTCGAGCCGGTCGCGGGCGAGGAGTTCGACCGGATCGTGTCGAATCCGCCGTTCGTGATCACGCCCCGCGTCGCAGACGTTCCCGCCTACGAGTACCGCGACGGCGGCATGATCGGCGACGACGTCGTGGCGGCGTTCGTCCGCGGCGTCGGGGCGCACCTCGCCCCCGGCGGCGTGGCGCAGCTGCTCGGCAACTGGGAGACCCGCGACGGCGTGCCGGGGCTCGAGCGCGTGCGGTCATGGGTCGAGTCGTCCTCCGTGGGGCTCGACGCCTGGGTGGTCGAGCGCGAGAGGCTCGACCCGCTGTCGTACGCCGAGCTGTGGGTGCGCGACGGCGGGACGCTCCCGGGCACGCCCGGCTTCGCGCGGCTCGTCGACGCGTGGCTCGACGACTTCGCCGCGCGGGGGGTGACCCAGGTCGGTTTCGGCTATCTGCTGCTGCGGCGGCCCGCCACCGGCTCACCGACGCTCGCGCGGTACGAGACGCTGCACACCGCGCTCGCCTCGGACGGCCTCGGGGGGCACCTGGCCGCCGCGCTCGCCGCCCACGATCGACTGGCGGAGCTCGACGACGCCGGTCTGGCGGCATCCGTCCTCGTCGTCGCAGGCGACGTGACCGAGGCGCGTCACCACCTGCCCGGCGCGGAGGACCCGACGGTGATCGAACTGCGTCAGGGCGGCGGATTCGGTCGCGCGCTCGGCGTGGACCCGGGCCTGGCCGCCCTCGTCGGCGCGTGCGACGGCGATCTGCCCGTGGGCGCACTCATCGACGCGATCGCCGATCTGCTCGAGGTCGACGCCGGAGCCCTGCGGGCCGACCTGCTGCCGCGCGTGCGCGAGCTGACGTTCACCGGGTTCCTCCGCTTCGCGGGCTGATTTGTCGCGCCGACGCGGTGAGCTCGGACGCGTTTCGAATCGCACACTTTGCAGCCGCGGGTCCGCCGGATCTGCAAAGTGCGCGATTCGAAACCGGTGAGAGCCTGCTCGGTAGGCTGGAACCCATGCTCAACATGGCCGAGGGCATCGCGCGCCTCGGCGCGCTCGCCGAGTCCCCCGTCGTCGCCACGCTCGCCCGCGCGTTCGCCGACGCCGGCTTCGACCTCGCGATCGTCGGCGGCCCGGTGCGCGACGCGCTCCTCGGCCGGCCGACCAACGACCTGGACTTCACCACCGACGCCCGGCCCGACGACATCCTCCGCGTCGTCACGCCGATCAGCTCGACCCAGTGGGACATCGGCCGCGCCTTCGGCACGATCGGCGCCCGCGTGCACGGCGAGCAGGTCGAGATCACGACGTACCGCGCCGACAGCTACGACGGCATCACCCGCAAGCCCACCGTCGAGTTCGGCGACACCATCGAGGGCGACCTGGTGCGCCGGGACTTCACGGTGAACGCGATGGCGCTGCGCGTGCCCGGGCAGACCCTCGTCGACCCGACCGGCGGCGTCGAAGACCTCGTCCGCGGCGTGCTGCGGACGCCGACCGACCCCGCGGTCAGCTTCGGCGACGACCCGCTCCGCATGCTGCGGGCGGCCCGGTTCGCGGCGCAGCTCGGGTTCTCGGTCGACCCCGGCACCGAAGCGGCGATGGAGGAGCTCCGGGCCACGCTCGAGATCGTGAGCCCCGAGCGCATCCAGGCCGAGCTCGTCAAGCTGCTCGCGACCGACGACCCCGTGCGCGGCATCCGTCTCCTCGTCGAGACTCGGCTGATCGACGAGTTCCTCCCCGAGATCCCCGCGCTGCAGCTCGAGGTCGACGAGCACCACCACCACAAGGACGTCTACGAGCACTCGCTGACCGTGCTGCGCCAGGCGATCGAGCTGGAGAAGACACGGAATCCGGATGCCGCGGCCGACGTGCCGCTGCGCCTCGCCGCTCTGCTGCACGACATCGGCAAGCCGGCGACGCGCCGGCTCGAGCCGGGCGGTGGCGTGACGTTCTACCACCACGACATCAAGGGCGCGCGGCTGGCCCGCAAGCGCCTGCAGGCACTGCGGTTCGACACTGCGACCATCGCCTCGGTGACGCGGCTCATCGAGCTGCACCTGCGCTTCTTCGGGTATTCGGAGGGCGCGTGGACCGACTCGGCGGTGCGCCGGTACGTGCGTGATGCCGACGCCGAGCTCGAGCGGCTGCACATCCTCACCAGGGCCGATGTCACGACCCGCAACGTGCGCAAGGCCAAGCGCCTCGCGAGCGCCTACGACGACATCGAGCGCCGCATCGCCGAGCTCGCCGCGCAGGAGCAGCTCGACGCCATGCGGCCCGAGCTCGACGGCAACCGCATCCAGGAGGTGCTCGGCATCCGTCCGGGGCGCGAGGTCGGCGAGGCCTACCGGTTCCTCCTCGACCTGCGACTCGACGAGGGCATCGTCGGCGAGGCCGAGGCCGAGCGGCGCCTGCGGGAGTGGTGGGCCGCACGGGCGTGAGCCTTCCGGTGTGACGCCGGGCCGCGGCATCCGATCGCGCCTCGTCGAGAACGTGCGATCTCGACGAGAACGCACGCTGTCGGCGCCGATGACGTGGCGGTTTCTAGCGGTCAGTGCAACATTCGCGGGCTGG
>NZ_JAWTZT010000006.1:0-111946 GCF_033548675.1 Microbacterium sp. M3 | reverse complement strand
TTCCCTACCTCTCGTCCACCAGCTGTACTCTCGCGGCGCGGGCCGCGGGCGCCGACGCGGGCCGGGCGTCGGGCGCGGGCGCGGGGCGAGCGCGGGGCGCGGCCGGGACGCGGGGCGTCGGGCGCCGGCGGGGGCCGAGCGGGCGGCGCGGCCCCCGCCGCCCGCGGCCCCCGTGCCCCCGCCTGCGGGCTCGCGACTTTCGCCGAAAGTACAGCTGGTGGACGAGATGTTGGTTGGNGCCGGGCGTCGGGCGCGGGCGCGGGGCGAGCGCGGGGCGCGGCCGGGACGCGGGGCGTCGGGCGCCGGCGGGGGCCGAGCGGGCGGCGCGGCCCCCGCCGCCCGCGGCCCCCGTGCCCCCGCCTGCGGGCTCGCGACTTTCGCCGAAAGTACAGCTGGTGGACGAGATGTTGGTTGGTTCCCTACCTCTCGTCCACCAGCTGTACTCTCGCGGCGCGGGCAGCGGGCGCGGGGCGAGCGCGGGGCGCGGCCGGGACGCGGGGCGCCGGGCGCGGCGCGGGCCGAGCGCGGGGCGCGGCCGGAGCCGGACTCAGAAGAGGCCGACGATGCGGCCGTCTTCGTCCACGTCGATCGTGTTGGCCGCTGGCACTGCGGGCAGCCCGGGCATCGTCATGATGTCGCCGCAGATCATCACGACGAAGCGCGCACCCGCGGCGAGGCGCACCTCACGGACGTCGACGACGTGGCCGCGGGGCGCGCCGCGCAGGCGCGGATCGGTCGAGAACGAGTACTGCGTCTTCGCAACGCACACCGGGTACCCGCCGTAGCCCTCGTCCTGCAGGCGCTTGATCTGTGCGCGCACAGCGGTCGAGGCGGTGACCTCGGATGCCCCGTAGATGCGGGTGGCGATGGCGTTCATCTTCTGCCACAGCGTCGCGCCGTCGGAGTACGTGAAACGCAGGCTCTGTGCCTCCTCCGGGTCCTGAGCCGGTGTCTCGGCCCGCTCCGGCCGCGGGGGGGACGGAGGGCCGGGCACCGGGCTGTGGGCGCAGAGGCGCACCACTTCGCGCGCCAGCGCCTCGGCCCCGGCGCCGCCCTCGGCGAAGTGCTTGGCCACGACGGCCGTGACCCCGACGGCCTCCGACGCGGCGACGAGCGCCGTGGTCTCGGCATCCGAATCCTCCGCGCGATGGTTGATCGCGACGAGCGCGGGGATCCCCCACGTCTCGCGGATGGTCGTGAGATGGCGGACGAGGTTGGCGGTGCCGCGCTGGAGAGCGGCCACGTCCTCGCGAGCGAGATCGGCGACCTCCACGCCGCCGTGGTACTTCATCGCGCGCACGGTCGCGACGACGACGGCCACGTCGGGCCGGAGGCCGGTGGTGCGGCAGAGGATGTCGACGAACTTCTCGGCGCCGAGGTCTGCCCCGAAGCCGGCTTCGGTGACGACGTAGTCCGCCATCCGCAGCGCCGAGTCGGTCGCGAGGAACGAGTTGCAGCCGTGCGCGATGTTCGCGAACGGGCCGCCGTGCACGAAGGCCGGCGTGTGCTCGAGCGTCTGCACCAGGTTCGGGGCGAGCGCGTCACGCAGGATCGCCGCCATCGCGCCGTGGGCCTGCAGATCGCGCGCGCGGACGGGCCGGCGGTCGCGCGTATACGCGACGACGATCTCGCCCAGGCGCTCCTTGAGATCGGCGAGGTCGGTGGCCAGGCAGAAGATGGCCATCACCTCGCTGGCGACGACGATGTCGAAGCCGTCCTCCCTGGGGTATCCGTTCGCCGGGCCGCCCAGGCCGACCACGGCATCGCGCAGCGCGCGGTCGTTGACGTCGAGCACCCGCCGCCACGTCACTCGGCGCACGTCGATGCCGAGCTCGTTGCCGTGGTGCACGTGGTTGTCGATGAGAGCCGCGAGCAGGTTCGTCGCGACGGCGATGGCGGCGAAGTCGCCGGTGAAGTGCAGGTTGATGTCTTCCATCGGCACGACCTGGGCGTATCCGCCACCCGCCGCGCCGCCCTTCATGCCGAACACGGGCCCGAGCGCCGGCTCGCGCAGGCAGATCATCGCGCGCTCGCCGATGCGCGCGAGGGCATCGCCGAGCCCCACCGTCGTGGTCGTCTTGCCCTCGCCCGCTGGGGTCGGCGAGACAGCCGTCATGAGCACGAGCCGGCCGCGCGGGCGGTCGCGGAGAGTGCGCAGATGCCGCAACGAGACCTTCGCCTTGTGCCGGCCGTACGGCACGAGCTCTTCCTCGGGGATGCCGAGGCCCCCGGCGATCCGGGTGATCGGCCAGAGGTCGGCCTGCTGTGCGATCTCGATGTTGCTCGTGGCCACGCGCGTTGCTCCGTTCGCGGGCACCGTCGCCCGCTGCGGTCAGCCTAGGCGCAGGCGCCCCGCCGAGTCCGGAGCCCGCGCGTCCAGCGCCGCCCGTCCCCGCACCGGGGCCGCGCGCGGCGGAGGCCCGGCGCACTCGCGGAGGCCCGGCGCTGCCGAGATAGCACGGTCTCGTCGAGCCAGTACGTTGTCGGCGACGACGACATGCGTGCTCGTCGAGATCGCACGATCTCGACGGGGACGGGCGGGTCCCCGGTGCTGCGGTGGCGGTGCGGCGGCGGCGCTGGCGGCAACGCGTGCCCTTGCCTACGTTGGAGGGCATGGCCAGGCATCCGGTCCGCAGAGCGGGCGTCGACGACGCCGAGGCGGTCGCCGGTCTGCTGCACGACTTCAACACCGAGTTCGATACGCCGTCACCGGGCAAGGACGTGCTGGCAGCTCGATTGCGGCACCTGCTCGGCGAACCGCACACGTTCGCGTTGCTCGGTGGCGATCCCGCGCAGGGACTCGCGCTGGTGACGCTGCGTCCGAACGTCTGGTACCCGGGACCGGTGGCGCTCCTCGACGAGATGTACGTGGCGCCGGCGGCCCGCGGCTCGGGCATCGGCGGCGCGATCATGGACCGACTCATCGAGGAATGCCGGGCCGCCGGGGTGTCGGCGATCGAGATCAACGTCGACGAGAGCGATGTCGACGCACAGCGCTTCTACGAGCGTCACGGCTTCGCCGGCGTCGACCCCGAAACCGGCGAGCGCGCCTTCTACTTCTCCCAGGAGCTCTGACCGGCCGAGTGCGGCCGGCGGCTGCGCCGGCCGTGTCGATCGCGCGAGTAATGTTCGAGCGCACGGATTGCCGGCGAGCGGACGACCTGTATGCGCGGATATCTCCTGCACTCGGCGCTCACCGGCCCCCGACTCCGCGCGGGGCCCCGGACGCCGGGCGCGCGGACGCACATCCCGGAGCCGGGTCGGGCCTCGACGCCGGGCGCTGACCCACATCCCGGAGCGGTCGGGCCCGCGACGAGGGTCAGGCCGCGGCGGCGACCACCGCGAGCACGGCGTCGCCGTAGGCCTCGCGCTTCTTCGCGCCGATTCCCGAGACGCCGTCGAGGTCGGCGAGGCTCTCGGGGCGGCGCTCGGCGAGGGCGCGCAGCGTCGCGTCGCCGAACACGATGTAGGCGGGAACGCCGAGCTCCTTGGCGACTCCGGCGCGCCACGCGCGCAGCGCCTCGAAGAGGCCGGCATCGGCGGGATTCAACGACGCGGGCGCGCTGGACTTGCGCACGCGGGCCACGCCGCCCGACCGGCCCATGACGTCGCGGCGCAGTGGGACCGGCGTCTCGGCGCGCAGCACGCCGGCCGCGGGCTCGCCGAGCGCGAGCGTGCCGTACTCGCCGCGGGCGACCAGGATGCCGCGTGCCAGGAGCTGCCGGATCACGCTGCGCCAGTCCTGCTCGCTGAGGTCGGCGCCGAGGCCGTACGTCGACAGCTGGTCATGCCCCTGCTGACGGATCCGATCCGTCGACGAGCCGCGCAGGATGTCGATGAGGTGGCCGGCACCGAACGCCTGGCCGCGCTCCCGCTGGAGCCGCACGATCGTCGAGAGCAGCTTCTGTGCGGGGATCAGGCCGTCCCACGTCTCGGGAGACTCGAGGCAGGTGTCGCAGTTGCCGCAGGGCTGCGAGTCCTCGCCGAAGTAGGCGAGCAGGTTCTGCCGCCGGCATCCGACCGTCTCACACAGGGCGAGCATCGCGTCGAGATGCTGGCCGAGACGATTCTTGAAGGCCCGGTCGCCCGGCGACTGGTCGATCATCCGCCGCTGCTGCACGACATCGCCGAGGCCGTAGGCCATCCAGGCGACCGAGGCTTCGCCGTCGCGGCCGGCCCGCCCGGTCTCCTGGTAGTACCCCTCGACCGACTTCGGAAGGTCGATGTGGGCGACGAACCGCACGTCGGGCTTGTCGATGCCCATGCCGAAGGCGATGGTGGCGACCATCACCACGCCGTCCTCGCGGAGGAAGCGGGACTGATTCGCGGCGCGCGTCTCGGCCGGGAGACCCGCGTGATACGGCAGCGCGTCGACGCCCTGCGCAGAGAGGAACTCGGCCGTCTGCTCGACGGACTTGCGGCTCAGCGCGTAGACGATCCCCGCGGCCCCGGGCCCCTGCGACCTGATGAAGGCGACAAGCTGTCGCCGCGGGTCGGACTTGGCCTCGATGCGGTACTGGATGTTCGGACGGTCGAAGCTCGACACGAAGTGCCGCGCCTGCGGCAGCTGCAGGCGCTCGGTCATCTCGCGGTGGGTCGCGGGAGTCGCGGTCGCGGTGAGGGCCAGACGTGGCACACCGGGGAACCGCTCGGCGAGCGCGCCCAGCGCGAGGTAGTCGGGCCGGAAGTCGTGACCCCACTGCGACACGCAGTGCGCCTCGTCGATCGCGATCACACTCAGCCGCCCCCGGGCGAGGAACCGCAGCGTCGTCTCGGTGTTGAGCCGCTCCGGAGCGACGTAGAGGAGGTCGAGCTCCCCGGCGAGGTACGCCCGCTCGACGGCCGCGCGCTCGGGCGGAGCCTGCGTGGAGTTCAGGTAGGCGGCGCGCACGCCGTTGGCCACGAGTGCGTCGACCTGGTCGTGCATCAGCGCGATGAGCGGGCTCACGACGAGCCCGGTGCCGGGCCGCACGAGCGCGGGAACCTGGTAGCAGACGCTCTTGCCGCCACCCGTCGGCATCAGGACGACGGCGTCGCCGCCCCCGACGACGTGGCCGACGATGTCGCCCTGCTCGCCGCGGAATGCGTCGTAGCCGTAGACCTCCTGCAGCACGGCGCGGGGGTCGGCGCCGGTGAAGTCACGGCGCGGGCCCGCGCCCTCGAACGGATCGAGGTGGGTCGATCCTCCGGCGTGCACGTCGGGCGGCGGCGCCCAGCCGTCCTCCGGCGGTGCCCACGAGTCGTCGGGCGGAGGTGCGTCGTCGAACGGGGGCGCTGCGAGATCGGCCTCCCACGCGAGATCGGCGTACGGGTCGCCCTGCGGGATTGTCACCCGTCCCAGGGTAGCCGCGGCATCCGACTCGATCTTCGTGGGGGACGGATGCCGCACAACCGGCGCGATGCGCGCGCGAGCGGCTGCTGGGGAGGAGCCGGGAGTCAGGCCGACGCAACCTCCAGCGAGGCGTAAAGGCTGTGGCGACGCGGGTCAGCACCACTTGTCGGCGATCGCCTGGATCACCGTGCGATTGCGGTTGGTCGCGACCCCGAGCAGCTTCACCGCGTTGAGCGGATCGACCGAACCGGCCTGGTATGCCGGGCCGAGCAGCGCGTGCGCGGCGCGATCGCTCACGACCATGCGCCCCGCCTCGGACTCGAGCGCCGCGATGCCGGCGACGGCGTCGGCGGAGGGCTCGTCCTTCAGCAGATAGACGTAGTGGCGCGCGAGGCCGGGACTGGCCTCGCTCAGGGCCGCGGCCTCGTCGGCGATCGCGCGCACCTCGGCCGTCGTGAAGACCATGGTCGGCACCTCGAAGCCGCGGTCGGCGGCGAAGGCGTCCTCGAGCAGTTTCTCGATCTTGGGGTGCGACCGCATCGATGTAGTGAAGCGCACGTTGCCGGTGTTGATGTGCGTCTCGACGTCGGTGAAGCCGACGCCCTCGACGGCGCGGCGGATGTCGTCCTTCGGGACCTTCCGATTCGGCCCGAGATTGATCGCGCGCAGGAACGCCACGTAGGTGGGCATGACCTCATCATTCCGGATGACCTCGTTCCACGCAGGCCGGTCGCCGGGGCATCCGTTAGCCTCGAGGTCATGCAATGCCTGTGACCCGCCTCCGTCACCACCTCGTCCGCCGCGATCGGCGCGGACGCTGATCCGGATGCCGCAGCCCGGCGTCCTCGAAAGGCATCGCATGTTCCCCACCACCCAGCCGCTGCGCGGCAAGACCGCACTCGTAACCGGCGTCTCCCGCCGACGCGGCATCGGCTTCGCCGTCGCGTCGGAGTTCGCCCGGCTCGGTGCCGACGTCTTCCTCCACCACTACCGCCCGCACGACACCCGTCTGCCGTGGGGCGGCGACGACCTCGACGCGGTGCGCGACGGGCTGCAGAGCGCCCTCGCCACGGGCGCCCGGTTCGGCGATGTGAGCGCGGATCTGCGGGACGCGGCATCCGTCCCCCTCGTCATCGAGGCCGCGCAGGGTCTGACCGGACGGCTCGACATCCTGGTGTGCAACCACGCGCAGTCGGGCGACGACGGCTCGATCCTCGACATGACCGCCGAGCGGCTCGACGCGTTCTGGGCGACCAACACGCGCTCGACGATCCTGCTCACGCGAGAGTTCGCGGCCCTGCACGCGCGTTCGGACGGGCCGGGTTCGCGGCCCGGCGAGCGCGTCGAGCGTCGCGGCCCGTTCGCTGAGCCGACGGGACGGGTGTTCTGGATGACGTCGGGGCAGATCCACGGCGCGATGCGCGGCGAGGTGGCGTACGCCGCGAGCAAGGCCGCGCTCGCCGGCGTCACGAAGACGGTCGCGGCCGAGCTGCTCGACCTCGGAATCATCCTCAACACGATCGATCCCGGACCGGTCAACACGGGCTACCTCGATCCTGAGACGACGGACCGCCCGCTCGCCGAGATCGAGGCGTGGATGCGCGCCACCCCGTTCGGGCGCTACGGCGAACCCGCCGACCCGGCACGGCTCATCGGGTGGCTGGCGACGCCGGCGGGCGCGTGGGTCGTCGGCCAGGTGCTGTCCACCGACGGCGGGCTCGGGCTCGGCTGACCCGCGGCTCGAATGGCCCGGGTGGCACGCTCGACCCGGTCACCCGCCCATCCTCGAACGGACCGCCGCCACCCCGGGCTACAGCCGGACGACCTCCGTCACCCGCACGACGGCGGTGCCGGTCTCCTCCGACGCGGCGAGGTCGACCACGCCGCGGATGCGCCAGTCGTGGTCGCCGGCCGGGTCGTCGATCGTCTGCTCCACCCGCCACACGCCGGAAGCGGCATCCGTCTCGTCGATCGTCACGAGGCGCGGCGACCGCGCCGGACCGCCCGTGCCGATCGAGTCATGGTCGTCGAAGTAGGCGTCGAGAGCGGCGGGCCAGTCGACGTCGGCGTCGAGCTCGACGAGCTCGTCGTCGCGTTGCAGCGCCGCCAGCTGCACTCGGCGGAACAGCTCGTTGCGCACCAGCACGCCGAACGCGCGACGGTTCGTGAGCACGGACGGCGGGGCGGGCGGCACGACCGGCGCCGCCGGGTCGTCGGCGGGGTTGACCAGCGCCCCCCACTCGTCGACGAGGCTCGAGTCCACCTGGCGCACCACCTCGCCGAGCCACGCGACCAGGTCGTGGAGGTCTTCGGTCTGCGCCTCGGCGGGCACCGTCTGCCGGATCGCCCGGTACGCGTCCGACAGGTACCGCAGCACCAGCCCCTCGCTGCGCGCGAGCTGGTAGAGCGAGATCAGCTCCGAGAACGACAGCGCCCGCTCGAACATGTCGCGCACGACCGACTTCGGCGACAGCTCGAAGTCGCGCACCCACGGCTGGCTCGATGCGAACACCTCGTACGCCTGCGCGAGCAGCTCGTCGAGCGGCTTGGGGTAGGTGACCTCCTCGAGGAGGGCTATGCGCTCGTCGTACTCGATCCCGTCGGCCTTCATCGCGGCGACCGCCTCGCCGCGGGCCTTGAACTCCTGCTGCGCCAGGATCGGTCGCGGGTCGTCGAGCGTCGCCTCGATGACGCTCACGACGTCGAGGGCGTAATGACCGGTCCCGGCGCCGGTGCGTGCTGCAGAACTCCACGGATTCTGCCCCGCGGCCGCCGAATCCGGCATCTCCGCGGGCTGACGCGGCGGATCCGTGGAGTTGTGCCGGGCACCGGCCGTGTCGTCCGGGTCGAGCAGCTCGATCGCGGCGAGCGCGAACGGCGACAGCGGCTGGTTGAGGGCGAAGTTCGGCTGCAGGTCGACCGTCAGCCGGATCTGATCCCGGATGCCGGGGGCCGAGGCATCCGTCATCTCCCCGCGTGTCCCAGAATCTTCGCCGCGTGTCCCGGAATCATCGCCATACGGCGCGGTTTGCGGACGATTTCGGGACATGCCGTCGGTGGAGGGCGTCTCGAGCGCGCCGCGCGCGACCTCGACAACGTCGGCGGCGACCAGCGTGCGGAAGATCGCGATCGCGCGGCGGGCGAGCTCGTACCGGCGGGCGCGAGGCTCGTGGTTGTCGAACACGAGAGACCGCACGTTCGTGAACACGTCGCCGCCGCGGGCGATGACGTTGATCAGCATCGCGGCGGTCAGCTGCAGCTGGGGGACGAGCGGCTCGGGCTCGGCCTCGACGAGGCGCTCGAACGATCCGAGCCCCCAGTTGACGACCCCCGTCGGCGCCTTCTTGCGGACGATCTTCTTGCGCTTGGCAGGGTCGTCGCCGGCCTTGCGCAGCGCGGCCTCGTTCTCGATCTCCCACTCCGGCGCCATCACGACGACGGTGCCGGCGGTGTCGTAGCCGGCGCGGCCCGCGCGGCCCGAGATCTGATGGAACTCCCGTGCGGTGAGCTGGCGCATCTTGGTGCCGTCGAACTTCGACAGCGCCGTGATGAGCACGGTGCGAATAGGGACGTTGATGCCCACGCCGAGCGTGTCGGTGCCGCAGATCACGCGCAGCAGTCCCCGCTGCGCCAGCGTCTCGACGAGGCGGCGGTAGCGCGGCAGCATGCCTGCGTGGTGCACGCCGATGCCCGCCCGCACGTAGCGCGACAGCGTGCGCCCGAAGGCCGTCGTGAACCGGAAGCCGCCGATCGCCTCGGCGATCGCGTCGCGCTGCTCGCGCGACACGATCTTGATCGATGACAGCGCCTGCGCCCGCTCCATCGCGGCGGCCTGCGAGAAGTGCACGATGTAGATCGGCGCCTCGCCGGTCTGCAGCAGCTCCTCGACGGTCTCGTGGACGGGCCGGCGCGCATACGAGAAGTGCAGGGGCACCGGCCGCTCCACACCGGTGATGCGTGAGACCGCGCGACCGGTGCGGCGCTCGAGGTCTGCGGCGATGTCCGTGACGTCGCCGAGGGTCGCCGACATGAGCACGAACTGGGCGCGGGGCAGCAGGAGCAGCGGCACCTGCCACGCCCACCCGCGCTCGGGGTCGCCGTAGTAGTGGAACTCGTCCATCACCACCTGATCGACCGCGGCGTCCGCGCCCTGGCGCAGCGCCAGGTTCGCCAGGATCTCGGCCGTGCAGCACACGATGGGCGCATCGGGGTTCACCGACGAATCGCCCGTCACCATGCCGACGTTCGCGGCGCCGAAGATGTCGACGAGCGCGAAGAATTTCTCGCTCACGAGCGCCTTGATCGGCGCGGTGTAGTAAGTGCGGCCGCCACGGGCGACGGCGGCCGCGTGCGCCGCGACGGCGACCAGCGATTTGCCGGTCCCCGTCGGCGTCGACAGGATCACGTGCGATCCCGACACGATCTCGATGACCGCCTCGTCCTGCGCCGGATACAGCGCGAAGCCCTGATCGCCCGCCCACTCGACGAACGCGTCGTACAGCGCGTCGGCGTCGGGTGCCCCGGCAGGCGACCCGGCCGCCTCGGCCGCCGCGGCGATCGTCTCGAGAAGCGTCACCGTCCGAGTCTGCCAGGTCGCCTCGCCCTCGCCGGTGGATGACGGATGCCGCGGGCCCCGGCATCCGTCCCCTCCCTCTTCGTCCTACCCGGCGAGGGCTCCGGCGACCGCCCGGGCGTAGGCCTGCTGGCCGGCGGCGTTCGGGTGGAAGCCGCGGTCGACCGTGCCCTTGCCCGACGAGAGCCCGATGATCCAGCGGTCGCCGGTGTCGCAGAGCCGGTGCCCCTCGAACGCGGGCGAGACGTCGACGAACTCGACCAGTGGATCGGGCATGCCGAACGTCGCGGTGAAGATCGCCTGGTAGAGATCCACGCCGCCGCTCACGGCGGTGTTCACCCCCGCCACTCCGGCGTTGATCTCGGCGGTCTGCTGCGCGGTGAAGGCGACCGGCGCGCCGCCCGAGCTGCCGACGTGGCAGGTGTCGCTCACCATGCCGAACAGCAACGGGTAGCCCGTGACCACGATCCGCGCGGTCGGGGCCAGACTCCGGACGAGCCCGATCAGCTGCGAGATGGCGACCGGGATCCCCGCCGCCGCCTCGGCCGCGTCCAGCTTGGCGGCCTCGCACGCGGCCGGCGTGCCGGTGCTGCTGCAGGCGATGAGCACTGACTGCCAGTCGATGTTGTTCACGCCCGCCGTGATGGTGACCAGCTGCGTCGCGGGTCCGAGCGAGCCCATCGCCGCGAGAGTCGCGGCCTGCGCGGTGACCTCGGCCGTGTCGTCTCCCGCGCACGCGGCGGAGAGGACGGGGGTGCCGAGGGCGACGCCGAGCAGCTCCGGGTAGGCCTTCTTCGAGCGCAGGCAGCCGGCGTCGAGGTACGGCATGTTGCCCGTGCCGGCGGCCTCCGAGTCGCCGATGGCGACGTACGGCGAGCCGGTCGGCTCCACGGCGAGCGCCGCGGAGGAGGTGCCGAACAGCGCGGTCGCGCCGACGGCCAGCGCCGCGAGGGCGGCGAGGATGCGTCGTTTCATGATTCCCCTTTGAATCCAACGGATCGATCGGTCTCCCCAGAACCGGCCCACCGGTGCACATCCCGTCCCTCGCTGCACGGGTATGCGGTGGACGAGGCTGACGATAGACCCGCGACGGGTCCGCCGAAAGGGGGAGGCGCGCGCTGGCGGAACACACGGGCGCCCGCCTACGTTGGAGAAGACGTCGAAAGGATGCCGATGCCTGCCACCGAAGACGAGATCACCGTCCGTCGCAACGACGATGCCGGCCGCTACGAGGTGTGGGTCGGCGACGTGCTCGCCGGATTCACGGAGTTCGTGCCCGACGCCCGCGGCCGCCTGCGGTTCCCCCACACCGAGGTCGATCCGGCGTTCCGGGGGCGCGGTCTGGCGCAGATCGTCGTGGCCGAGGCCATGGCCGACGAGGCCCGCCGGGGCGACACCGTGGTGCCGCTGTGCCCGGTCGTGGTGAAGTACGTGCGCGAGAACGACGTGCCCGGCCTCCAGGTCGAGTGGCCGTCGCGCGTCGCGACCCCGTGAACCCGTCATGACCCGCATGGATGCCGACGCCGCCGTCGCGACCGAGTCCGCGGTGGAGTGCATCGGGCCGCGCGCGCTGCTCCTCGAGGTGCGCGAGGTGCCGCTCGGCGGCGTCCGCGCGATGTCGGTGCACCGTGCGCTGCCGCAGCGCGAGCTGCCGCTCGTCGGAGCGTGGTGCTTCCTCGACCGGTTCGGCCCGCAGGAGACGCGCATGCGCGTCGAGCCCCACCCGCACATCGGCCTGCAGACCGTGACATGGCCGTACCTCGGCGACGTCCGCCACCGCGACTCGGTCGGCAGCGACGTCGTCGTGCAGCGCGGCGCGCTCAACCTCATGACGAGCGGCGCGGGCATCTCGCACTCCGAGTACTCGGTGGGCGACGACGCGGCGCCTCTCGACGCACTGCAGCTGTGGGTGGCGCTGCCCGAGTCGCGCCGGCATGGCGCGCCGGCGTTCGAGCAGCACGCGGTGCTCCCCGAGTTCGAGCTCGTGGCGGTCGATGGGGCGCCGGGCGCCGCCACCGTGGTGCTCGGCGAGCTGGGTGGTGTGCGGTCGCCGGCGACGGTGTACACGCCGATCATCGGCGCCGAGCTGCGGATCGCGGCCGGCTCGACGGTGCGCGTGCCGCTCGACCCCGCATGGGAGCACGCGCTCGTCGCGGTGCAGGGCGAGGCCTCGGCCGAGTCCGTCACGCTCGACACCGCTCATCTGCTGTACCTCGGCACCCGGCGCAAAGGCGTCGAGATCACGAGCCCGACCGGCGCGACGCTGTTCCTCCTGGGCGGCGAGCCGTTCGAGGACGACGTCGTGATGTGGTGGAACTTCGTCGGCCGCACCCATGAGGAGATCGTCGACGCCCGCGAGGCCTGGGAGTCGGGCTCCGAGCGGTTCGGCCGTGTCGTCGACCACGGCGACGAGCGCATCCCCGCCCCGCCGATGCCCGCGGTGCGCCTCACCCGTCGGCGGCGCCGCCTATAGCGCGCACGCCGCACGCGGCGGATGACGGATGCCGCGGCCCGTGGTCCTGCGGTGCGGCATCCACCCCCACCCGTGCGAAGTCCGGACTTCACAGGGTTTCTCGCATCGCACCGTGCACTTCCCGGACCGCGAAGAGGCGCCCGGGCCGAAGCCCGGGCGCCCCTCGCTGTGCGCTGTGCGCTGGAACTACGGCACGTCGACCGAGACGACCGTGCGCACGTCCGAGTCGCCGTAACGGACCACGCCGAGGTAGGTGCCGCTCTCGAGGCCCGACCACGACAGGTTGTACGTCGTCGGCGTCGCCTGCTCGGCCGCCAGTGTGCCCGGGGTCGCCGTCAGCGAGCCGAGGCCGCCGTCGGTGACGAGGGCGCTGGTGGCCGTCCAGGTGAACGGACCGGTGAAGGCGAACACGTCGGCCTCGATGAGGTACCACCCGGCCGTCGGCTGCGGGATCTGCACGGCCTCATCGGCCGAGCCGGTCGCGGACTGCCATGCCTGGTAGTACCGGAGGTCGGTGTCGCTGACGACGCGCTTGACCGTGAGGTCGAGGTCGGTGCCCGCGGTGTCGACCGATGAGTTCAGCGCGAACCGGGCGAGTTCGACCCCTTCCGGCACCTGCACCAGGACCTTGGTGAGGCCGTCGGTGTCGGCACCGGTGGTCTCGTCACCGTCGATGAGCACGTCGTCCTTCGCGAGGCCGAACACGTTCAGCGGCAGGTCGCCGGTGAAGCCCGGCGTGACCGTGACGTCGACGCTGCCGTCGGCGCCCTCGCCCGAGACCGCCGGCGGGGCGTCGGCCGTGACCGGGAACACCGCGATGGGCGAGCGGACCGTCGTGTCGGCGCCCGTCCACGTGAGGAAGCCCGTCGTCCACTCCTCGACCGGAGCCGTGGCGTTGGTGAACGTGACCGTGAAGGCCTGCGTCTCGCCCGCGGCGATCGTGAAGGAGGACGGCGAGACGACGGCGTCGACACCGGGGAGGTCGACCGAAGCGGTGAACGTGCCGGCGGTGGTGGCCGTGACCTCACGCGTGATCGTCTGCGTGCCGGCGAGCGCGCCGACTCCGATCGACGCGAGGTTGAGGTCGCTCGGGTCCATGGGCTCCGCGTCCGTCCAGTAGTCGGCCCCGAGTGCGCCCTCGATGTACGACAGCCAGTCCATGGTGTCGTTCAGGTAGAGCAGGCCCGGCTGGAAGTAGCGCTTCGGGTCGACGTGACCGGCACCCTGCGCGAAGGTGTCGGCGACAGGATCACCCGAAGCGTCCACGAGGTCGTACGCGGTCGTCATGAGCGCGGACTTGATCTGCGCCGGCGTCGCGTCGGGGTCTTCGCCCAGGTAGAGGGCGCCGAGACCTGCGACGTGCGGCGACGACATCGACGTGCCCGACTTGAAGCCGAACGTCGCGGCCTCCTTCGGGCCGTTGTGCGTGGCGGCGATGATGGCGACACCGGGCGCCGACACGTCGGGCTTGATGACGTCGCTGCCGTCCGCGAGGATCGGCCCGCGGCTGGAGAACCCGGCGATCTGGGGCGTCGGGGTCTCGACACCGGTGACGTTGTCACCGACGAGGGTCGCCGTCGCGCCGGCGGTGCCGCGGACGTACTCGAGCAGCGCGTCGCGGTGCTGCGCGTCGATGTGCACGGTCGGCACCGAGTGGAAGTCGTTGTCGAGCGATCCGGGCGTCTTGTTGACGAGGATCATCGCCGTGCCACCGGCTGCGGCGACCTCCTGCGACTTCTCCACGCGGGCGTTGGCGCCGCGGTCGCAGACCACGATCTTGCCCGCGGCCTTCGCCGGGTCGAGCGTGCCGAGGAAGCACAGCTCGGCGTCGGCCTGCGCGGCATCCGCCTTCTTGATGTCACCCGCGTAGACGACCGGGCCGCTGAGCGACTCGCCGAACGGCACCGTCACCGAGGCACCGGCGGCCTGGAAGCCGTTCGGCAGCTGGACCGTGCCCTCGTAGGTCGGCACCGTGGAGGCGGCGACCGTCGTGTACCAGGGCGAGCCGTGGTCGGCGGTCGCCGCACCCGGTCCGTCGTTGCCCGCGCTCACCGACACGAAGACGCCCGCCGCCGCGGCACCCAGGAACGCGTAGTCGTCCGCGCTCAGGATGCTCGAGGCCGAGCCGCCGCCGATCGAGTAGTTGATGACGTCGACGCCGTCCTCGACCGCCTTGTCGATGGCGGCGATCAGGTCGCTGCCCGCGCAGATGTCGTCGCTCGTGACGAGGTCATCGGGCCCGACGTAGCACGCCTTGTACGCCGAGACCTTGGCAGCCGGGGCAACGCCCGAGATCTTGCCGAAGCCGATGCCCTCGACCGAGGCGTCCACGCCGAAGTTGCCGGCGGCAGTGCCCGCGGTGTGCGAACCGTGGCCGTCACCATCTCGCGGCGAGAGGTAGTCGTAGCTGAAGTCGAAGCCCGACGCCTTCGCACCCTCGGAGAAGTACTGCGCCCCGATGAGCTTGGTGTTGTAGTTGTGCTTGTTCCAGCTCTGACCGATCGTGATCGGGCTGCGGAACTGGCCGCCGTCGGCCTTGTCGAAGACGATGGTGTCGCCGCCCTCGGTGTAGGGCTCGCCCGTGCCGGACTTCTTCTTCAGCTTGTCGCCCGCGAACGAGGGGTTCTCGGGGGCGATGCCCGTGTCGATGACGCCGACGACGATGCCCTTGCCCGCCTCCGCGACGCCGCCCACGGCATCCCAGACGCCGCCGGTGCCGGTGTCGACCGACCCGAGACCGATGAACTCCGTCGACGGCACGGCCGCGGTCGGGTGGTAGATCTCGTCGGGGAAGACGCCGAGCACGTTCTTGTCGGTGCTGAGCGCGTCGACCTGCTCGCCGGTGAGCTGGGCGCTGAAGCCGTTGACCGTCACGCCGTACGTCGTGTCGGGGGTGGCGCCCACCTCGGCGGCGACGTCCGCCTGCTGCTTCTTGAGGTGCGCGAGGTACTTCTTCGAGTTGGGCGAGTGGGCGTCGAGCTGCGCGCCCTTGTCGGGCTTGGTGCGCTGGAGGCCGCTCGTGCCGCCCTCGTACGCGGCGAGGGGCGCTTCCTTCAGCAGGACGATGTAGCGGCCGTCCTCTGCGCCGACGGGGGCCGGGTTGTTCACCTCCTCAGGCGCGGCACCGAAACTTGCTGTGGCTGTGCCCGTGAACAGGGCGGCGAGTGTGACGACCGCGGCTGCTCTGACGGAGGATCGACCCATCAATGGCCTCCAGATTGTTGGTACTGGGAGATGCCGCGCCACATCTTCGGGGCGCAGCACGCTCAAACGTAACTCGCAGGTGAATCACAGAAAATGAGAGCTCCGTGAGAAACGCAATGCCGGCGCCCAGTACTCTGGGCAGGTGGCTGAACGAACCCGACTCTCGACGAGCGTTCTGCTCACCTGCGCGGCCATCGGCGTCGCGACCGGTGTGCTCGGCGGTGTCGCGGGCTGGATCACGTTCCCCGTTCTGGCGGCGGTGCCGATCGTGTACGGGTTCGTCCTCGGCGTGCACGTGCTGCCCGGGATCATCGCCCAGGAGCTCATGCGGCTGCCGTGGGTGGCGCTCATCACGCACCTCCTCGCCGCGCTCGTCGCGTCGGCGATGATGCCGCCGTACATCGGTCGCTTCCTCGGCACGGCGCTCCTCTTCGGCGCCATCCAGGAGGTCGTCGCCGCCCTGACCCGCTACCGCAGCTGGGCGCCCTGGCGGTTCTTCGTGTCGGGCGCGATCATCGGCGTGCTCGTCGCCGTCGTGGTGTTCTTCGCGGCCGACCTCGCCGCCCTGCCCGGCTGGGCCCAGGTCGCCTACCTCGCACTGTCGCTGCTGGGGCCCATCGCATGGACCGCCGTCGGCCTCGGGATCGGCGCGGGCCTCCGCCGCGCGGGGGTGGCACGGCGCAGCCGGGGCTGAGGCATCCGTCCCCCATCGCCCGGTCGCGCGCGCCCGCCGGCCGAGCGGTTGGCCGGGTGCAGTGCGGCCGGTAAGTTAGGGAAGGCTAAGTTTCCCTGACGATCGGATGCCCGTGTCCCCTGCCGTGCCGCTGCTGCGTGTGAGCGAGCTCGGCGTCACGCATGACGGCGAGGAGACGCCGGCACCGGCATCCGTCTCGTTCACCGTCGCCCCGGGCGAAGTCGTGCTGCTGCTGGGCCCCAGCGGCTCGGGCAAGTCGACGCTCACGCTGGCGCTCAACGGACTGATCCCGCACGCGGTGCCCGCCACCGTCACCGGGACGGTGGAGGTCGACGGCCTCGACACGCGCGACACCCCGGTGGCCGCGCTCAGCACCCGCGTCGGCATGGTCTTCCAAGACCCCGACGCGCAGCTCGTGACCGGCACGCTGCTCGACGAGGTGGCCTTCGGACCGGAGAATCTGCGGATGCCGGTGGCCGACGTCCTCGCTCGCGCCGAGGCGGCGCTGCGCCGGGTGGGCCTGTGGGACCGCCGCGCCGAGAACCCCGACCGCCTGTCGGGGGGCGGGCGGCAGCGCCTGGCCATCGCGTGCGCCCTCGCGATGGGCTCGCCGCTCCTCGTGCTCGACGAGCCCACGGCCAACCTCGACCCCGCGGGCATCGAGGAGGTCTATGCGGCGCTCGGCGACCTCGTCGCCGCCGGCGACCGCGCGATCCTGCTGGTCGAGCACAACCTCGACGCGGCGGTCGGCTTCGTCGATCGCGTCGTCGTGCTCGACCACGACGGGCGCCTCGCCGCCGACGGGACGGTGGACGACGTGCTGCGCGGCCGCGCCGGCGACCTGCACGAGATGGGCGTGTGGCTGCCGGTCTCGGCGATCGCGGCGCTCCGGCTGCGGCAGGCGGGCTTCACCCTCGACCCGCTGCCGCTCACCCCTGACGAACTGCGCGCGGCGCTCGACGCCGAGCCGGCGCCGGCCGGGCTCGCGAAGGCCGAGCCTGCGTCGGCCAGGCTCGCCGACGCCGAGCCGGCGTCCCGGTCGTCGAGCGAGCGAAGCGGGACGCAGCGCTCCGAGCCGACGCACGACGCGGACTCCACGCCCGAGCTCGCCCACCGGGATGAGGCCGCTCCCCTCATCACCGTCCGCGACCTTTTCCTGCGGCGCGGGCGAGCCGAGGTGCTGCACGGCATCGACCTCGCCGTGCCCCGCGGCGCGTTCGTCGCGGTGGTGGGCGCGAACGGCGCCGGCAAGACCACCCTCATCCAGGCGCTGGCCGGCGTGGTGACGCCCCCGAAGGGCAGCGTGCACATCGACGGCCTCGACGTGGGGCGCAGCGACGCCCGCACGCTCAGCCGGCGCGTCGGGTTCGTCTTCCAGAACCCCGAGCACCAGTTCATCGCGCACACGGTGTTCGACGAGATCGCGCACGGCCTGCGCCTGCAGCACCTGCCCGACGACAAGGTGCGGACGCGCACCGAGGCCCTGCTGGAGCGGTTCGGTCTGACGGCCAAGGCGGGCAGTCACCCCTTCCTGCTGTCGGGCGGGCAGAAGCGACGGCTCTCGGTGGGCACGGCGCTCGTCGCCGGCGCGCCGGTGCTGGTGCTCGACGAGCCGACGTTCGGCCAGGACCGCGCCCGCGCCGACGAGCTGCTGTCGCTGCTGGCGGAGCTCAACGCCGACGGCACCACGATCGTCGTGGTCACGCACGACATGCAGCTGGTCACCGACTACGCCGATCGCACCGTCGTGATGGCCGACGGCCGCGTGCTCGCCGACGGGCCGACCGCCGACATCTTCGCCGACGACGCCCTCATCGCCCGCGCGGGACTGCGCCCGCCGCCCCTGCGCCGCGCACTGCGAGGCGTGCAGCGGCATCCCGAGCTCTCCCGGGTCGCGCGCCTCGCCGACCTCCCGGGCGCGCCGGTCACGGCCGCCTCGTCTGCACAACTCCACAAGACCGTCGCGGAATCGCGCGAAACCGCCGATGTCACCCCCTCGAGCTCCGAATCCGTGGAGTTCAGCAGACGCCCGCACGCGACCCCGCACGCGAGGGGAGGCGCGGCATGAGCGACACCGCACCTCTCACCGCGGCCCCGGCCGCGCCGGCCGATCCCTACGCGCAGCGGGCCGCGGCATCCGCTCTCCGCTTCCTGTACGCGCTGAACCCGCTGGCCAAGCTCGCTGCGCCGTTGCCGGCGATGCTCGTGCTGGTGTTCGTACGGGATGCCGCGACCCCCGCCGCATTCCTCGCGCTGGCGTACGTCGTGCTGCTGGTCGGCGTGGACTTCACGCGCCGGCTCGCGGCGGTGCTGTTCCTGGCCATCCCGGCGAGCGCGGTCGCCATCGGGTTCGGGTTCTCGCTGTGGACCGACGCGTCGCGCGTGGACCAGTCCGTCGTGGTGTGGCAGATCGGCGGGTGGACGATGTACGGCGGGGCGCTCGAGGTCGGGTTCGCGACCGGACTGCGGCTCGCGGCCATCGTCGCGCTGACGCTCATCGCGGGCCTCTCGACCATCGGGCCCGACCTGGTGCGGGCCACCGTGCAGCAGCTGCGGGTGCCCTACCGCATCGGCTACACCGCGCTGGCGGCGTTCCGCTTCGTGCCGCGGTTCGGGCACGAGCTCGACGTGATCCGTCAGGCGCACCGCGTGCGCGGCGCCCACGGCGGCCGTGGGCCTTTCGCCGCGACCGCCCGCTGGTTCGGCTACATCGTGCCGCTCCTGGCCGGCGCGATCCGCCACGCCGAGCGCGTCGCGCTGGCGATGGACGCGCGCGCCTTCGGCGCCCACCCCGACCGCACCGAGCGGCACCTCGTGCCGTGGCGCGCCCGCGACACCGTGTTCGTCCTGGCCTTCTGGGCGGTGTCGGCCGTGCTGCTGATCGCACTGTTCCCGTGGGGTCTCGCGTGACCCCGACCCTCGCCCCCCACCCCGAAACGGAGCACTGACATGGCTCAGGCAAGCCGGCTGGTCAAACCCGAGACGCAGGGTCTCGTCCACCTCACGGTGCTGCGCACCGAGCGCCTCTCGCCGCACTGGATGCGCGTGACCCTGGGCGGCGGCGAGATCGACGGGTTCCACCCGATGGGCTACGACCAGTGGTTCCGCATCTTCCTGCCGCTGGGCGGCGACGAGGGGCTCGAGCGCCTGCCCGCCAAGGCCAACAAGATGTTCGGATACCTGAAGTACCTGCGCATCCCCGACGGGGTGCGGCCCGTGATGCGCAATTACACGGTGCGCGCCTATCGACCCGCCACCGCCGAGACGGGCGCCGAGATCGACGTCGACTTCGTGCTCCACGGCTCGGCGGCCGACGGCACGGCGGGCCCGGCATCGCGCTGGGCCGAGACGTGCGAGCCCGGCGAGAGCGTCGTCATCATCGACGAGGGCCTCGCCTTCAACCCCGAGCGGGGCGTGGACCGCGTCGTGCTGGTCGCCGACGAGACCGGTCTCCCCGCGATCGCCGGGATCTGCGCGGCGCTGCCCGCCGACGCCACCGGCCTCGCGATCGTCGAGGTGCCCTCGGCCGAGGACGCGCTGGACTTCGTGCACCCGGCCGGCGTCGCGGTCCAGTGGATCGTGCGCGACCACGACGTCAAGCCGGGCACGCCCGCCCTCCAGGCGCTGCGCGACGCCGCGCTGCCGCCGGCGCCCTTCCACGCCTACCTCGTCGGCGAGCAGGCGCTCCCGACGGACGGCCGCCGCCACCTCGTCGGCGAGCGCGGCGTGGCGAAGGAGCTCGTGAGCTTCTGCGGCTACTGGCGCGTCGGTGCCGCCTCACCCGCGCCCAAGTCGCAGCGCGTCACCGCCGAGGCGCACTCGTGAGCCGCGCGACGACCGCCTATCTGCTCACGTGCGCCGCGATCGGCGTGGCGGGCGGCGTGATGCTCTGGGGCGCGACGGCGCTGTCGACGGTGCTGTTCGCCGTCGTGCCGTTCATCTCGGTCGCCCTCGCGGGCCTGTGGCTGCTGCCCGCCGTCGTGGCGCTGCGGCTCATCGAGCGCCCGTTGGCGGGCCTCCTGGTCGGCCTCATCTCGGGCCTCGTGGTGTTCCCCTACCTCGCGACGAACCTCTGGTGGTCGTTCTTCGCCGAGCTGCCGTTCCTCATCGTGCTGTACCGCTCCTGGCGCACGTGGCAGTACTACGCCGGCGCGGCCTTCGTCGGGGTGCTCTACCCGGTGCTCGCGGCGGTGTCGTTCGACCTGTGGTCGATGACGCTCGGCGCACAGGTCGGCTTCTTCGCCCTCTCGGTCGCGAGCTGCCTGGCCGGCACCGCGCTCGGCATCCTCATCGCCGATCGGCTGCGCAGGGCCGGTGTCGCCAAGCTCGCGCGCCGCGGCGGACTCGCGGGCCGCGGACTCGGGCGCGGCAGCGGCCCGGCCGGCCAGCACTGACACACCGAAGACGACGGATGCCGCGACCCGGCGCCTCGGCAGAGGCTCGGGTCGCGGCATCCGTCATCGAACGGGGCATCGCGTCCCCGTCGCATCAGGTCTCGATACGGCTCGTTCCTCGCCTACTCGACCTTGACCCGCGACGCGTCAACGCTTCCCGGCGATCTGGCGGCCGACGATCTCGCGCATGATCTCGTTCGTGCCGCCGTAGATGCGGTGGACGCGGGCGTCGAGGAACGCACGGGCGATCGGGTACTCGGTGATGTAGCCGTAGCCGCCGTGCAGCTGCACGCAGGTGTCGAGGATCTCCCACTCGCGCTCGGTGGTCCAGAACTTGACCTTCGCGGCCTCTTCGGCCGACAGGTTGCCGTCCTTGTAGGCCAGCAGCGCGCGGTCGAGGTACGCCCACATGACGTCGACGGTGGTGGCGACATCGGCCAGCTTGAAGCGCGTGTTCTGGAAGTCGATGATCCGGTCGCCGAACGCCTCGCGGCTCTTCGTGTAGTCGACGGTCCACGCGAGGGCGGCCTGCGCTGCCGCACCGGCGGCGATGCCGATCGACAGACGCTCGAGGGGCAGGTTCATCATCAGCTGGATGAAGCCCTGGCCCTCCTTGCCGCTGATGAGGTTCTCTTCGGGCACGAAGACGTCGCTGAACGACAGCTCGGCGGTGTCGTGGCCATGCGAGCCCATCTTGTGCAGCTTCTTGCCGTGGTCGAAGCCGGCCATGCCGTTCTCGAGGATCAGCAGGCTGAAGGCGTCGGGGCGGTTGCCCTCGCCGGTCTTGACAAAGGTCACCACGATGTCGGCGGTCTTGCCCGACGAGATGAAGGTCTTGGCGCCATTGACGATGTAGCCGCCTTCGACGCGCTTGGCGGTGGTCTTGATGCCGCGCAGGTCGGAGCCCGCGCCCGGCTCGGTCATGGCGAGGGCGCCGAGCACCTCACCGGTGGCCATGCGGGGCAGCCACTTCTCCTTCTGCTCCTGCGTGCCCATGTGCACGAGGTAGGGGACGGCGAGGTCGTCCTGGATGCCGAAGGCCCCGGCGAGCGAGCCCGCGCCGGCACCGATGACCTCTTCGTTCACGATCGTGCGGAAGCGGTAGTCCTGCAGCATGCCCGCGCCGCCGAACTCCTCCGGCACGCTGAGGCCGATGATGCCCGCCTCACCGGCGGCGAGCATGGTCGCGCGGTCGATCTCGCCGTCGGCGTCCCACTGGTCGCGCTTCTCGCTCGTCGCGTAGCGCTTGATGAACTCCCTGACGACGTCGCGGAACGCCTCGTGGTCCTCGTCGTAGATGTCGCGCTCCATTGTGCGCCTTCCTCTCGTTGCTCCCGCTTCGCGCAGCGGTCGAGTCTGCGGAGACGCTCCCCGGCTGGAATTGCATCTCACGGCATATGGTACTCAGTTTCAGTCGAACGGATGCCGCGAACCCGGGGCGGCCGGATCTCGCGACCTCTGCGCGCGCGGCGTCAGCCCAGGTAGTCGGGAGCCGGTCCGAGACCGAAGAAGTCCTCGAGCGAGGTCCAGCCGCCGTCGTGATACGCCTTCGCCAGCTCGGGACCGACGTAACGCAGGTGCCAGGGCTCGGGCAGGTAGCCCGTGACCGGTGTCGCCCCGTCGACGTAGCGCACGATCCAGCCGTGCTCCCACGCGTGCTCGGCCACCCATTGCCCCTGCGGCGTCGCGGCGAGCCCGTCCAGCGAGCCGCACGCGCCGGCGCACGCGACGACGTCGGCACCCAGGCCCAGCTGGTGCTCGCTGAAGCCGGGCCGCGCGCTGACCTGGTCGGCGCCGTCGCCGCGCTCGGCGACGTGCCGGCCGTAGGTCTCCTGCTGGGTCTGGTACGAGCGGAAGCCGCTCTCGAGCGCGATCTCGCCGACGCCGGAGGCGAGCGCGGCCGCCGCGAGCGACGAGAGAGCGGATGCCGCGTCCGACCGCAGTGCGCCTCCTTCGACGTTGCGCACCCCGTCCGGGAGGACGAGCCCGACGGGCCGGTAGTCGATGGGGCTGGCCGGGCGGGCCTTGTCGACCACGGCCCAGACGCGCGAGGAGTCCCCGAGGTCGACGCACGACGCGCGACCCTCGACCACGGCGGCGCGGAAGGCCTCGCCGCCACCCGCCGCGACGATCGCCGCCTCGTCGGCGCCGGTCTGCAGCGCCGAGACGACGTCGGGGAGCGTGCAGATGTCGGCGGCGGGCGGCGACTGCTGCACGTCGGGAACCGGAAGCTGCTCGACCGCAGGGAGCTGCGCGCTCAGCGAGGTCGCGGCACCGGTCGGGTCGCCCGCCGCCGGGGGCAGCATCATGGCGGTCATCGCCGCCGACCCCACCAGCAGCGCCCCGCCCGTCACGAGCCCGGCGACGACCGCGAGCCGCCGGGTCAGTCGCCGCGGCTGTGCGTGACGGACCGGCGGCGCATGCTCGTCGACCTCGAGCATCTCGGCCGCCCGCGCCGCGCGCCGCTCGCCGAGCTTCCGGTGCGTCTCGCGCGCCGCACGACCGCGCGGGCGCACGCGCGGCGGAGCCGGGGCGGTCGCGCCGGAGGTGCGCCCGACGGGGGCGGCGGCATGCACGCGCAGCTCGGGCGGCAGCGCCGAGGGAGAGGCACCGGCCGCCGACGCCGGCGCGAAGTCGTCGGTCGGCAGTTCGAACGAGACGACGTCGGCCGGAGCTGCCGGCTCCTGCGTCCGGGCACGCCGTTCGGCCTCTTCGCGCATCGCTCGGGCGGCGCGACGAGTCTCGGGGGCGGCTCGGGGGGTAGCGAGCCCGCCAGGCTCCGTCACGTCAGCCATTCTGACCCGATCAGCCTGATTTGGCCAGGCGAGCAGCCTCCGTTCGGGCGGTGTTCTATCGCAGGGGCGGTCAGCCTTGACTTAAGTTCGAAGCTTTGTTCTCATGGAACCATGCGGTGGCAGGGGCAGGAACTCGGAGTGGCGGATGCCGCAGCCCTGCCCGGCATGGAACAGCTGAACGGGCTGGTGCGATCGGTGACGACGCCCGAGTTCGCCGGCGTCACCTTCCACGAGGTGCTCTGCAAGTCGGCGCTCAATCACGTGCCCAGCGCCTCGGCCATGCCGTTCGACTGGACCGTGAACCCGTACCGCGGATGCAGCCATGCCTGCGTTTACTGCTATGCCCGGGGGACGCACGAGTACCTCGAGCTCGACGCGGGCCGGGACTTCGACACGCAGGTCGTCGTCAAGGTCAATGTGGCCGACGTGCTCGAGAAGGAGCTGCGACGGGGCACGTGGCAGCGCGAGCCCGTGATGCTCGGCACCAACACCGATCCGTATCAGCGGGCCGAAGGCCGCTACAAGCTCATGCCGGGGATCATGTCGGCGCTGACCGAGTCGGGCACGCCCTTCTCGATCCTCACGAAGGGCACGCTGCTGCGGCGGGATCTGCCGCTGCTGACGGATGCCGCAGAACAGGTCCCCGTGACGATCGCGATGTCGATCGCCGTGTTCGACGACGAACTGCAGCACCTCGTCGAACCCGGCACGCCGAACGCGACCGCACGCCTGGAGACGGTACGTGCGGCGACCGAGGCGGGCTTCCGGGTCACCGTGTTCCTGATGCCGATCATCCCGCACCTCACCGACTCGATCGCGGCCATCGACTATGCACTGACCCGCATCAAGGAGGCGGGCGCGGTGCGCGTGGTCTACGGCGCTCTTCACCTCCGACCGGGCGCGAAGCAGTGGTTCCTGCAGTGGATCGCCGAGCGGCACCCCGAGCTGGTGTCGTCGTACCGCGGGCTCTATCCGGGTGCGACCGCCTACGCGCCGAAGGCCTACCGCACGTGGCTGGCGCGGCGCGTGCAGCCACTGCTTCGTGTACACGGGCTCAACGGACGGGCGGAGGACGAGACGCCCCGCGGAACGCCCGTCGCGGGGCTGGCCGACCGCGTCGACGCGCGCAGCCAGCCGCCGATCGTCACCACCTCGCGCGGGCGCGCGGCCGCGACGTCGCTGCGGATGGCCGCGGCGCGTCCCACGACGGCGGGCGAGGCATCCGCCCGTCTCTTCTGATCGAGGGAACCACCCCGAACCGCACCTCGACGACCGGGGCTCAGGCCGCGGTCGTGACGACCCCCGGCCCGTCGAGCCGTGCGACGGGGGCCGGTGTGCGCACCGGCGCCTCGAGGTGCGCGAGCACCGCGTCGAGCACGACGTCGGACGCCAGGATCCGGTTGTGACCGAGCCCTGTGGTGGGCAGCATCCGCGCCCCGTGGTTCGCCGCCACGATGCGGCCGGCCTCGGCGAACGGCACCACGCGATCGCCGTCGTCGTGCGCGACCAGCAGAGGCACCCCCGCAGGAAGCGGGCGCCGCACGCTCGAGAGCCACGCGAACGGGTCGGACTCCCCGGGGAAGTAGCGCTCGACGAAGCGCTCGCGCATGCGCGCCGACACACCGTCGGAGTAGCGGAGCATCGCCTGGAACTGGCTGAGCAGCAGATCGGCGTCCGCGGGCGCCGCGATCGTCACGACCCGTTCGGAGACGGTTCCGCCGGCGACGCCGACGAGGGTCGCGAGTCCGCCGAACGAGTGGCCGACCATGCCCTCGAAGGCGCCGTGGCGCTCTTGCAGGGCGGCGAACACGTCGAGCCAGTCGACGAGGTACGTGCGGCGTCCGGCCGAGGAGCCGTGGGCCGGCGCATCGAACGCGACGACGCGGAACCCCGAGGCCACGAGCTCGCGCACGAGCACGGCGAACTGGCTCGCCCGGCCGCTCCAGCCGTGCGCGAGCACGACCGTGCGAGACCCCGCACCCCACTCGTACGTCTCCACGTCGACGCCCCGACGGTCGACCCCGGGAATGCGCACGGTACGGCGGCGTGCCCGCGACATCGTCGGCTCGTCGTCGGCGTGAACGGGACGAGGCCTCGCGACGTACGCGAAGAGCGGCATCGCGACGGCAGCGCCCCACCGGGGCGAGACCGCCGCCGCAAGCCGCACGGAAGCACCGGCGGTGGCGAGTGCGAGATCCATGATGGGCTCCGATCGGAAGAATACGAACGATCGTACTTATAAATACGAACGATCGTACGGTAACCTCGGGGTGTGGCACAAGCATCGATCGATCGGCGGCGTCTGCGCGGCGACGAGTCACGTCGCGCCGTGCTCGCTCACGCCGTCGACACCGCCACCGTCGAGGGGCTCGACGGCCTCACGATCGGCCGCCTGGCCGAAGCGTCCGGGCACAGCAAGAGCGGGATCGCGACCCTCTTCGGCTCGAAGGAACAGCTGCAGCTCGCGGTCGTCGCGGCGGCGCGCGAGGTCTTCATCGACCGGGTCGTGGCCCCCGCTCGCGCGCGGACGTCGCGCGGGCTCATCCGTGTCTGCGCGCTGCTCGCGGACTGGCTCGCCTACTCGCGTGATCGCGTCTTCCGCGGCGGCTGCTTCTTCGCGGGCACGTCCGTCGAGTTCGACGCCAAGCCCGGCGCCGTGCGCGACGCCATCGTCGCGGCCTCCGGCGAGTGGGAGGACTACCTCACCCTCAGCATCGAGCACGCCATGGCCGCCGGCGAGCTGCCCCTGCTCGACGACGCGCGCCAGCTCACATTCGAGATGGTCTCCTTCCTCGAGGCCGCCAACACGCGTTCGCTGCTCCACGCCAGCGCGGAGCCGTACCGCCGCGCCGAGACGGCGCTCCGGTCACGGCTCACCGCCCTCGGCGCCGACCCGGCGCTCGTCGCGTCGATCGGCGCCTCCTCGGCCTGATCGCCCCGGCGGCGAGCGGATGCCGGGGCCCCGGCATCCGCTCTCTTCCCCCGCTCGCCCGGCTCAGCCCGCCGGGATCGCCGCCCGGATCGCCGCGGCATACGCCACGTAGCCGGATGCCGTCGGATGGAACCCGTTGGTGGTACTGAGCCAGCTCCAGTCGTTGATCCAGGGCGCCGTGCTGCCCACGCCGTGGCCGGCGAAGTCGTCCTCGACGTCGACGAAGACGGCGCCGTTCGCGACGGCCACCCGCTCGATCACATCATTGAGCGCGACCGTCTGGTCGTTGACCTCGTCCGCCCACGAGTACTTGGGGTTCACGCCGCTCGCGTTCTCCCAGAACAGGAGCGGGTAGCCGGCGACCACGACGCGCGCGGCAGGCGCCTTGGCGCGGATCGCCGTGATCACGCCGGCGACGTTCGCCGCGAACGCGTCGGAGGCGGCGATCGCGGAGCCGGCCGCGATCTTCGACGCGCATGTGGAGTTCGGCAGCACGAAGCAGTTCTGCATCACGTCGGCGAACCCGACGTCGTTGCCGCCGACCGTCACGGTGACCAGCGCGGCACCGGCCGGCACCGCCCCGGTCTGAGCGACCACGGCGGCCGTGTTCGCGCCGGAGCAGGCGACGAACGTCGACAGCAGCTTGTCGGCATCGGCGTCGAGCAGCTTCGGATAGCTCTTGGAGCTGCGGTAGCACGACGTGTCGAGGTAGCTGCCGGCGCCCACGCCCGCCGCGAACGAGTCGCCGACGGCCGCATAGACCGGCTCGGTGGTGCCACCTCCCCCGCCACCGCCTCCGCCGCCCTTGCCCCCGCCGTTGCCGCCTCCGGGGCCACTCGGCTTCGCCGCGACGACCGCTCCGCCTCCGGCAGCCTCGGCGGGCGCCGCCACCGCGACGAGGGCCACGGCCAGGAAGACAGCGATCAGTGCCGCGATGGATGCGCGTCCGCGCGCGTGCGCGCGCACCAACGATCCGCTCATCGGAAACCCCCAGTCTGTTCGACTCCCCAGCCGATTCGACGCCGTCGTCGATGGACACAGCTATACCACTGTCCCCGCGGCACGGAAAGAGGGCCGGTCGCCGCCGATCGCGGCACGGCAGGCGAGGCCGGCCCCGCACGCCACGACGGGCGCCCCCGAGGGGACGCCCGTCGTGCCCGCGATGCGCGCGGTCAGCGCTTCCAGGGGCCGTGCTTGGCGCCCGGCACGTCGTTGCGGCTCCACCACTGCGCGGTGTAGGTCACGCCGTCGTGGATGACCTGGTCGCCCTTGACGTAGATGGTGTCGGGGTACCAGGCCTGCACGGTGGCCGGGTCGACGCCGCAGGCGGTGAGCGTGCTCCACGGCCCGCGCACCGACGCCCCGGGCTGGTCGCCCTTGGCGTACCACTGCGCCTCGAACACGCGCCCGTCGAGGAAGACCAGCTCGCCCCCGCGATACGTCGTCTGCGCGTTCCAGGGCTGGGCTGCGGCATCCGGCGTCGTCGCACACTGCAGACCCGCAGAACCGGCGACCGGACCTGGCGCGGCGGCGCGGAGCACCTCGGCCGAGGCGGTCGGCAGATCGCCCGCCACGTCGTTGCCGACCTCCCAGAAGTCGACCCCGCCGAGACCCTTCGAGATCGCCCACGCGGTCTTCTCGGCCACCGCCACCTCGTCGTCGAACGACCAGAACTCGCCCGCTGCGGCGTCATAGCCCCACGTGGCATCGAACCGGCCGTCGGCCGTGTACTCGTGGTGGATGTCGAGGTCGCGCTGCTTCAGCTGGTCCCACGTGATCTGCCCGATGCCGCCGCCTGCCGCGGTCCAGGGCGCGGGTTCGGCATCCCGCCAGCCCTGCCCGTAGGCGGCGAGCCCGAGGTTCAGCTGGGCGGGATCGACTCCCGCGTTGACATACGACGCGAGCACGGTGTCCAGGCCCAGGCCCCAGTTGTGGGCGGGGTCGCCGTAGACGTTGCCCTGGTGTCCGGTCTCGGCCGTCCACGAGCCCCACAGGTCGTAGCCCTGCAGGTTGGCGTAGTCGAGGTACTCGAAGAGCTCCGGATCGTTCCAGCCGCCCGCGGCGATCTGGGTGGGGCCGGCCGGGAGGAAGGCGGAGAGCTCGTAGTCCCTGCCGGTCTCGCCCTCCACGGCGTCGAGCTGCGCGCGCAGCTCCTTGACGAAGGCCAGGAAGTTCGCCTTGTCGTTGACCGGGTCGACGCTGTTGCCGACCTCCTGAGCCCAGTCCGGGGCGCCCGGCCACTCCCAGTCGAGGTCGAACCCGTCGAACACCCCGGCCGCGGCGCCCGGGCCGCCGCGCCCGTCGATCACGGGGAGGTTGCCGCGGATGTACAGGTCGATGCACGAAGCGGCGAGGGCCGAGCGCCGCTCGGGGGTGGCCACCGCCTTCGAGAAGGACTTCGACCACGACCAGCCGCCGAGCGACACGTTCACCTTGAGATCGGGGTAGAGCCGCTTCAGCTGGGCGAGCTGATTGAAGTTGCCGGCGAGCTTCTGCTTCTTCGTGTCGGCGATGCCGAGCACCGACTGCTCCGCGGTGAACGCGTGCACGAAGTCGCTGTCGGCGTCGCCGGCCGTGTCGGTCTGGCCCGGCCCCGGGGCAGGGGTGTCGGAGATGAAGCACGTGTACGGCTCCACTCTGTCGAGCCCCTTCGTGCCGGCAGCGCGTGCCGCGTCGAGGGCGGTCTGGTCGCCGGCGATGTTGCCGAACGAGTAGTTGAGATGGGTGAGTGTCGCCCCGGCGCTGCCGTCCACGAACAGCCGCTCGATGGTGGCCTGTGCCTCACCGGTCGCTCGCCACTGGCCGTAGTAGCCGACGTTGCGATAGCCGTTCAGGGTGGTGGTGGGCGTCGCGTCGTCGGCGGCCGCGAGGGCCGGCGGTGCTGCGACGAACCCGACGGCGAGCGCGCCGGCGACGGCGGCGGCGAGGGCGGGGAGTCTCCGGGATCGCCCGGACGGTTGTTGCTTCGACACACAAGCTCCTTCGGTTGTGAGGGGGGAGGCATCCGAGTCGCCAATTAGGTAAGCGTCCTAACAAATACCCGATGTCCATTCTGGCATCGCACCCCTGCCCGCCGAAAGCCCCGGAAGCCGCGGCCACCCCTCTGGCGCGGCCGCCGCAGGTCGGCCAGCATGGCGGAATGGCGCGGTTCCTCCTCTCCGCGATGCCCTTCACCGGCCACGTCACTCCCCTGCTGGCCGTCGCCGGCGCCCTCGTCGAGCGCGGACACGCCGTGCGCTTCCACACGGGCGCCGCCTTCCGCGCGCGTGTCGAGGCATCCGGCGCCGTCCACGTGCCGTGGCGCGAGGCGCCCGACTTCGACGAGAACGATCAGGGTGCGACGTTCCCGCGCGTGCAAGGACGCAAGGGCCTGCGGCAGGTGTTCATCAACCTCGAAGACCTCATGATCGGCACCGCGCCCGCACAGGTGGCCGACCTGCAGGCCGAGTGGGACCGTGAGCCGTGGGACGCCCTCGCCGCCGACGAGATCTCGGTCGGCGCCGCGCTCTTCGCCGCCCGGTCGGGCTGCGCGTGGGCGACGATCGCGGTGCTGCCGCTCGCCGTGCCGAGCGGGCAGGGACCGCCGTCGGGCATGGGGATCATGCCGGGTCGCAACCCGCTGACGAAGACGCGCGACGCCGCGCTGCGCGCGCTGGCGCCGCTGATGATGCGGCCCCTCACCGGGCCGCTCGTACGGGCGCGGACGGCCGTCGGCCTCGCACCGGATCCGCTCACCTTCGCGCAGACGGTGTTCTCGCCGCAGCGCGTGCTCGCGAGCGGCTCGCCGCTGCTGGACTACGGCCGCACCGACCGGCCGCCGCACCTGGACTTCGTCGGCGTGCTCACGCAACCGCCCTCAGGGCCCGCCCCGCTTCCGGACTGGTGGGGCGACCTCGACGGCCGCACGGTGGTGCATCTCACGCAGGGCACGCAGAACATCGATCCGTCCGACCTCCTGCGGCCGGCACTCGAGGCGCTCGCGCACCGCAACCTGCTCGTCGTCGTGTCGACCGGCGTGCGCGGCCGCGACGAGCTACCGTTCCCGGTGCCGGGCAACGCGCGCGTGGCGGGCTTCCTCCCCTACGACCAGCTGCTCCCCCGCACCGACGTCGTCATCACGAACGGCGGCTGGGGAGGCACCCTGCGCGCGCTGAGCCACGACATCCCGCTCGTGATCGCCGGCGGCGACCTCGACAAGCCCGAAGTCGCGGCCCGGGTGGCCTGGAGCGGTGCGGGCGTCGACCTGCGCACCGGGACTCCGACGGCAGCTCACGTGGCGCGCGGCTTCGAGCGCGTCTCGCATGATCCGTCGATGAGGGGTGCCGCAGCCCGCGTGGGTGCGCAGCTCCGCTCAGAAGGCGGGGCACAAGCTGCGGCCCGACTGCTCGAGGCCTTCGCCCGCGAGGCGTGAGGCTCAGCACCCGCGAGGCCTGCCGGCTCAGCGCCACGACGCCCCTGGGTCAGCTCCGCCCGAGACGTGAGGGCTCAGCGCCCGATGCCTGGCAGGGGTTCGCCCGCGCGGGCCTCGTCGAACGGCGCGTCGATGTCGGCGCGCTCGAGCAGCTCGGCGAGCCGCGCGCGTCGCGCCCTCGTGACGAGCGTGACGACCGTTCCCGCCCGGCCCGCGCGCCCGGTCCGCCCGGCGCGGTGCAGGTACGTCTTGTATTCGTCGGGCGGGTCGGCCTGCACGACCAGGTCGATGTCGTCGACATGGATGCCGCGAGCCGCGACGTCGGTCGCCACCAGCACGTCGATGCGTCCGGAGGTCAGCTTCTCGAGGTTGCGGGTGCGGCGGGCCTGGTCGAGGTCGCCGTGCAGCGCGAGCGCCCGGATCCCGGCTTCGCCGAACTGCTCGGCGAGCATCTCGGCATACGCCCGCGTTCGCGTGAACACGAGCGTCTTGCCCTCGGTGCTCACCAGCGCCCGCAGGATCTCGGGCTTGTCGCGATGGTCGATGACCAGTACGCGATGGTCGATGGTGCCCGAGCGCTGCGTCTCGTCGGCGACCTCGTAGACGGCCGGCTCCGCCAGGAACTCGCGCACCAGCGCCTCGACCTGGCGGTCGAGGGTCGCCGAGAACAGCAGCCGCTGAGCGTCGCGCGAGGTGCGGCGCATGATGCGCTGCACCGGCTCGAGGAAGCCGAGATCGCACATGTGGTCGGCCTCGTCGAGCACGGCGATGCGCACCTGCGAGAGATCGAGCGCGCGGGACTCGACGAGGTCCTCGATGCGGCCCGGCGTGCCGATGACGATGTCGACGCCCTTCTTCAGTGCGCCGAGCTGGCGCGCGTGCGGCACTCCGCCGTAGATCTGCGTGGTGAAGAGGCCGACGCTGCGCGCGATCGGCTGGATCGTCGCATCGATCTGCAGCGCGAGCTCGCGCGTCGGCGCGAGCACCAGGGCGCGCGGCGGGCGGCCGATATCCCGCTTCTGCCTGGCCTGCGAGCGCAGCACGCTCTCCACGAGGGGCGCGCCGAACGCGATGGTCTTGCCCGATCCGGTGCGTCCGCGGGCGAGCACGTCGCGGCCGTCGAGGATCGCGGGGATGGTGGCCGCCTGGATGGGGAACGGATGCCGCGCCCCGAGCTCGGCGATGGTCTTGACGATGTTCTGGCCGAGACCGAGATCCCCGAAGGTGGCGTCCGACCCCGCCGCGGCCGTGACGACATCGCCGCGGAGGCGCTCGTGCACGACATCGTCCCCGCCGCCCGCCCGGGTCGGCGCAGCCGCGCCGCGCGGTGCCCTCCGGCCGCGCTCCTCGACGGGGCGTCCCGCACCGCGATCACCCGCGCCGCGATCACCCGCCCCGCGACCGCGGTCCTCCGTCGGCCGAGCACCGTCCGGGCGGGACCGCGCGTCCCGCGCGTGCGTGCGGATGGCGCGCGCCTCGTCGCGCCCGGCACGCTCCTGCTCGGTCCACCGGCGCTTCGGCGCCCCGCCCTCGCGGCCCGGCTGGCGCGGGTCGGCAGCCGGTTCCGCGCGGTAGCCGCGGTGCCCGGGGCTGCGACTGCCGGGCTTGCCGGTCGAGGATTCGCCGGGGCGTCGCTTGCCCCCGGGTTCGTCCGACGATCCGCCCGCGGCGCGGTACTTGGGGTTGTAGCGCGGGTCGAAGTTCTTCGCCGCGCGGCCGCCGCCGGGCTTCTTGTTCTTGGGCATCCGGCCCCTCCTGGTGCGCATCCGCGAAGCTCGCAGGCCGCCCGTGGGGCTCGACGCGGGAGCCGGTCACCCTCAGCGTACTCGGGCCCGCTTGCGCATCGAAGAGCCGCTGAACGCAGACGGGGAGCCTTTTCCCGGCTCGGCGGACTACTGTTTGACTGAGCGGCTTGTCGCTGATCAGCCTTTTAACACTGATCAGGGTCGAACCGCATGCAGCAGTCAATGCTGAACTGGGGATTTGTCGTCATATCCGGCGACCCCCGGCGCCG
Organism: Microbacterium sp. M3; assembly: GCF_033548675.1. Taxonomy (NCBI): domain Bacteria; kingdom Bacillati; phylum Actinomycetota; class Actinomycetes; order Micrococcales; family Microbacteriaceae; genus Microbacterium; species Microbacterium sp. M3. The sequence continues at coordinate 79,124 of NZ_JAWTZT010000006.1, read as the reverse complement.
GATTCCTTTGGGGGGATGATCGGCTCCGGAGTCGCGCACAGAACCGATCGTGAGTCGCATGCCTCCCACGACCCTTTCCGACGCAGCCAGCGGTCCAGCTGCCCCTTCGGCAGCGCCGGTACTCGCCGTGGTGCGCCGTCCGGCGCGCCTCGACGCCGCGGGGGCGGCGCTCGAGCCCGTCACCGCCCAGCCGTCCACCACCATACCCGCGCTCCTGGCTCGCGACGTCGAGGTCACCTCCGTCGCCGACGCCCGTCCGAGCGCCGCCGACCTCGACCCCACCGCCGTCGCTCACCGCGTCGGCCGCCTCGCCGTGCTGTCCCTTCCCGTGGGCGTCGCCCTGGCGATCCTCACCACCCACGACGCCACGTGGTGGCAGCTCCACTTCTCCCAGCTCGGCACGCACTCCGACTTCTCCGGCCGCACGTTCAACACCATCGCGATGTTCTCGGGCTTCTTCCTGGCCGCCTACGGCGTGCTGATCGCGGTGGCCCTGCCCTCCGGCATCCGTCGCCGCACGTCGCGTGCCTTCCGCGGCTCGATCGTGTCGGCGGGTCTGCACCTGACCGCCGTGGGTCTCGTGCCGATCCCCGTCAGCGTCGTGATGCACGACCTGATCGCGACGGGCCTCGGTCTGTCGTTCCTCGCGACCGTGGCGACCGGGCTGGCCCTTCCCGGCCGCAGCCGCGGATTCCGCCGGGCGACGGCGCTCTGCGTCGGACTGCTGGCCGCGGGCATGGCGGTGCTCACCGCCGGCTTCATCACCCTCGCCCTGTTCGAGTTCGTCGCGTTCGTGACCATGGGCATCTGGCTCCTCTCGCTCCCGCGCGCACTGGCCCGCGTCTCGGCGCCGAAGCGGTCGGCGCAGCCCGCCACCGCAGAATGGACGTCATGGCAGAACCCGTGGCCCACCCCATCACTGTCGCGATCGAACGACGCATCGACCCGTCCCGCACCGTCGAAGCCACGAGCTGGATGCAGGCCGGCACGGATCTCGCTGCCGGTTTCGCCGGCTTCCTCGGCTCGGGATGGGTTCGCGCCGGCGAGGGGAGCGACCTCTGGTACATGCTCTACCGCTTCCGCGACATCCCGACTCTCGAGGCGTGGGAGGACTCACCGCAGCGTGCGTGGTGGCTCGACTCGGGTCGCGCCTTCGCGAGCGAGGTCAGGGTCGAGCGTCGCACCGGCATCGAAGGCTGGTTCGACGCGCCCTTCGCGACCCACGTCGAATCGCGTCACGCCGACGGCGCTGCTGCGCCGGTCACCGGTCCGGTCCAGCAGCCCATCCCGGCCGCCCCGCCGCGGTGGAAGCAGGCCGTCACGATCTGGCTCGGGTTCTTCCCGACGAACCTCCTCGCGTCGTGGCTCCTCGGCTTCGTCCCGGGGTTCACGGACTGGCCGCTCGTCGCACGCGTCCTCCTGGCGACGGTGCTGCTGACCCCCGTGATGACCTACGCGGTGCTGCCGTGGGTGACCCGCGCGCTGCGGCCCTGGCTCCAGCGCTGATCACGGCACGTGGTGCCGGGCGCCCGCCGGCGACCGATGCGAGCGGTGGTGGCATCCGTGATCGAATCTTGTCTCGCCGTTCCTCCTCGGAGCTCGCACGCGGTCGTACCCTGACCTCGTGAGCACACGGAACACCTCGCCGCTGCCGGATGCAGAGGCGCCCACTCCCGGTCGTCGCGCCGAGTCGGAGGCGGTCTACGCCGCCCTGTCCGCCGGCGTGCTGGGAGCGATCTACGGGCTGCTCGTCGGGATCTTCGCCCCCGATCTGCAGCTGGCGGGAGTCGCGGACTCCTTCGCGGTGTGGGCCGCGTGCGGCGCCGCCGTCGTCGCCGCCGTCGCCTCCGCGACCGAGTACTGGCGGGCTCGCCACCGGCCGGGGCAGGAGTGGCGCGCCGCCCTGCCGCCGTGGAAGTTCGTCGTCAACACGATCTCGGTCGTCATCGTCCACACGGCTCTCGCGTTCGTCGCGGTCTACGCGCTCTACCGCGTGCTGGCGATGGGGTTCATCGGCCTGCCCATCGTGACGTTCTGGTCGGTCGTCCTCATGGCCGTGACGCTCGGGCTCACCACGTGGGCGGTCTACCTCTCGGTGTCGGCGATGACGACGCAGCGCATGTCGTCGCTGCTCCTGGCGTTCATCGCCATCGGCACGCTGACCGCGATGGTCACCACGCCCGACCCGCGCTGGTGGACGATCCACTTCAGCCACCTGGGCACGTTCGAGGACGACCTGTCGAGCTGGGTCTTCAACGGCACGCTCATCGCCGCGGGCCTCCTCGTCACGACATTCGCCGTCTACATCGCAAACGACATGCGTGTGCTGGCCACGGCCGGCGTCCTCGAGAATCCGAAGGGACCCCGCGTCGTGCCGGTGCTGTTCGTCGTGATGGGCGTCATGCTCGCGTGCGTCGGCATCTTCCCCGTCGACGTCAATCTCGCGCTCCACAACCTCTCGGCCTCGGGCATGGCGGCGATGTTCCTCGTGCTGCTGATCGCCGGGCCCCGCCTGCTGCGCGGGATGCCGCGCACGTACTTCGTCGCCTCGTGGGGGTTCCTCGCGGCCATGGCCGTGTCGGTGGTCCTCTTCATCCCGGCGGTGGGGTACTTCTCGCTGACGGCGTTCGAGATCATCGTCTTCGCGCTGATCTTCGGCTGGATCGCGGTGTTCATCCGCTTCCTCGGGGTCGCGGGGCGCCGCGACTGACGCTGTCGAGCGGATGCCGCGCCCCGCTGTGGAGCGGAGCTCCGGGGTCACTCGCTGTCGAGGAAGACGCCGACGCGGTCGCCGTCGAAGACGAACTGCAGGGCGCTGTCGTCGGTGAAGCGCGCCCGCAGGGCTTCCGGCGCGTTGCTGTCGACGGCGAACTGGACCGTGGCGGGGAAGGCGCCGACGCCGCAGCCGTAGTACACGGCGCCCTGCGTCGACCACGAGCTGGTGTCGGCGCCGGGCTCGGGCAGATCCTCGGTGGCCATCACCGTGAAGCAGTCCGTTCCCGACCCGCCGGGACTGAATCCGCCCGAGGTCTCGAACAGCGTCAGTCCGTAGAACTCGAAGGCTCTCGAACTCGGGCCGGCGCCGAACCAGCCGGCGGGCACGGTGATCAGGGAGTCGGGCTCGAGCGTGGCGATCTGCGGCGCCCCGCTGGACGCCGAGACCGGCGCCATCGAGGTGAGCGCGTACGTCGCACCGGCCGCGAGGGCCGCCGCGGCCACGACCGACAGGGCCCACAGCACCCGCGTGCGCGGACGCAGACGAGCCCGCGCGGGTGTCGCCGAGGTGGCGTCGGCGGGGGGAAGTGCCGGAGCTGACTCGTCCGGGCGACGGGGCTCCGCGGCCGCCGTCGGAGCGTCCGGCTCTTCGCGCGGGCGTCGACGCCGGACTGCGGGCGCCTCGTCCGCCGGGGGCCGCGGTGGGTCTGTGTCGGCCGCGCGGGCCTGGTCGCTTCGCGACTCAGCGTTCGGGAGGAGCGCGTCGACGGTCGCCGGCGCCGGCGCCGGCGTCGGCGTCGCGGCGCCGGCGTGACGGGCTTCGAGCTCGCGCAGCCTGCTCAACGCGGCGGGATCGCCGTCGATGTCGGCCGCCGGGCCGTAAGCACGCTGGCGAAGCTCCCGCAGTTCGTCGAGGGTGGCGGCATCCATCCTCAGCATCGTCTCACGACCGATCCGTCATCCAGCCGCACGGCGAGACCCGCTCACCCGCCGAACTCGGCGTGCGTGATGACCGGAGTCTGGTTGGCGTTGCAGGCGAGGATGATCACGCCCACCGGCTCCTCGGTGCCGTTGAGCACGGCGCCGACAGGACGGTCGGGATCGTCCACGATGCCTTTCAGGTCCGCAAAGGCGGTTCCCAGCTCGGACTGCGCCGCCGCGGCGAGAGCGTCGAGCTCCGCCGTCGCCTCGTCGACGCGGGTCTCCCACTCGCTCGCGGGGAAGGCACCGTAGTGGGTGTATCCGGTATCGGCGTTGATGAGGGCGCTGTGGATCTCGGAGAACCTCTCGCAGTCGGCCGCGAGTGCGTCGTCGCGGGCGAACTCCGCGTCGGAGAAGGTCGGCGACGCCGTCCACGTGACACCCTCGCCGACGGTGACCGACAGCGTGGGGCCGGTCTGCTCGGTCACCGGCCATGACAGCTGCTGGGTGCCGTCGCAGGTTCCGCCGGCCGGCGCCTGTCCGAGCATCATCGAGTCGCCCAGCTCGACGCTGAACAGTCCCCCTCCTTCGCAGTCGAAGGCGATGACGACCGAGCGAGCGCCCGCCGGGATCTCGAAGTCGACGCCGGGAAACCCGGTGGGCCCCGTTCCCGACACGCTCTCGCCGTCCAGCGCGGCCGCGGGTGTCGTCGCCGATCCCGCGGCAGGGGTGGGCTCGACGTCGCCCGTGGCGCACCCCGACACGGTCATCGTGATCGTCAGCACCCCCGACAGCACGGCGGCGAGACGAACGCCCCGCCTCTTCGTCGCGCGGACCATCGCTCTCCTTCGCCGTGTGGTCGGCTGTCGTCGCGCCTGCCCGGCGACCGCCATCAGCACGCTACCGCGCACCACGGATCCGGGTGCAGACGGCCCGGCCGGACTGTGGACAACCATCGGCGCGTCGGCTCGAGCGGGAGTCCGCGCACGCGAAAGGGGGATGGATGCCGCGGGCCGCGGCATCCATCCCCTCGTGTCCTGCGCGCCCGGCGTCAGTCGCCCTCGCGGGGGCGGTGCTCGTCGCCCTCGGGCCGGCCCTCCGAGTGCTGCTCGGCATCGGACTGCTCCGAGACGTGCTGCTCGGCCGGCTGGTCTTCCGCCTCGGGGGCGGGCTCGGGCTCCCACTCCACGACGGGCTCGGACTCGGCGTCCGCGACCGCTTCGGACTCGACGTCGGCCACCGGCTCCGGCTCCAGCTCCGGCTCCGCGGCGACCTCGGGCTCGGGCTCGGGCTCGGGCGAGGCCTCGGCGACCGGCTCCTCGCCGGCAACCGGCGAGGAGTCGGCGACGGGCTCGGCGAGCTCGGCCGCGGGATCGGAGTCGGACGCGTTCTCCAGCTCCGCCCCACCGTCGGACGAGGGCTCCGGCTGCGCGGCATCGGCGCCCGGCACCGTGTCGATGATGGCGAGCGGCTCGGCCTCCGTCTCCACGGGCTCGGACTCGTCTACGAGAACCGCCGACTCGGGCTCCGCCGAGGGCTCCTCGGACTCCGGCTCCCCCGCGAACTCGGTGAGCTCGGACTCGACGACCGCGGGCGCGGGCTCCGGCTCGGGCCCCACGGTCGAATCCGGAGACTCGGACTCGAGCGGCTCGGCCTCGGTCACGGCGGGCTGCCCGTGCCCACCCTCCTCGACCGTCTCGACGTCCGCGTCAGGGGACTGTTCCGCGTCGAGCGAAGACACCGCCGCCACGGCCGCCGCTGCGGCGTCGGCCGCTGCCGGCGGGGGCGTCGCGTCCGACACCTCGACGTCGGGACCCTCCTCGATCACCGGCACGTCCACGTCCACGCTCTCGGCGACGGCCGCACCGGTCTCGGCCTCGCGCTGGCGGCGCTGCCGCCGCGTCTCGAACGCGCCGGCGGCCGCGCCCGCCACGGCCGCAGCACCTGCGCCGGCCGCGTCGGCACCACCGGCACCGGCACCCGCGACGCCCGCGCCCACGAGCACCGCGTCGGCTTCGGCATCCGTCCCGCTCGTCGGTCCCTCGCCCGCGGGCGCCGGACCGCCGTCGCCGCCGTCGTCGTCACCACGTCCGCGGCGACGCTCGGCACGACGCTCCTTGGCGCCCTCGACGAGGTTGTAGAGCGTCGGCAGCACGAGCAGCGTCAGCACCGTGGATGAGACCAGGCCGCCGATCACGACGATCGCGAGAGGCTGCGAGATGAAGCCGCCCTGACCGGTGATGCCGAGGGCCATCGGGGTGAGCGCGAAGATGGTCGCCAGCGCCGTCATGAGGATCGGGCGGAGGCGTCGCGAGCCGCCGGCGATCGTGGCATCGTGCGCCGACAGGCCCTTCTCGCGGTACTGGTTCACGAGGTCCACGAGCACGATGGCGTTCGTCACGACGATGCCGATGAGCATCAGCACGCCGATGAGCGACGCGACGCCGAGCGGCACGCCCGTGATGATCTGCAGCAAGATGGCGCCGGTCGCCGCGAAGGGCACCGACACGAGCAGCAGCAGCGGCTGGCGCAGCGACTTGAACGTCGCGACCATCACGATGTAGACGATCAGGATCGCCGCGAGCAGGGCGAGACCGAGCTGCGAGAACGCGTCCTGCTGCTGCGTCACGACGCCGCCGAGGCTCGCGTCGGCCGAGGCAGGCAGGTCGGCGTCGGCGAGCGCCGTCGTCACCGACGCCGAGGCGGTCGCCAGGTCGTCGGTCGACGGCGTGACCGTCACGGTCGACGTGCGCTGACCGCCCTCGGTGGTGATCGAGGTGGGGCCTTCGCTCTCTTCGACGGTCGCGACGTCCGACAGCGGGATCGGGCCGGTGGCGCTCGGCACCGGCAGCTGGCGGAGCTCGTCGAGCGACGCGGGCGTCTCGGCTGCCGCGAGGTACACGGTGAGCGACGTGTCGTCGATCTCGACCGTCCCGATCGACTGCGGCTGCATCGTGTTCGACACCAGCGCGCCGACGGCGACCTCCGACAGCCCGAGCTCCGCGGCCTTGTCGCGGTCCACCGTCACGGCGATGTAGGGCAGCGAGGCCGACAGGTTGCTCGTGACCTGGCCCACGCCGTCGGCTCCTTCGACGGCCGCGATGACGGCATCCGTCGCCTCCTGCAGCGTCGAGGAGTCGGGGGCCGTGACGTCGATCGCGATGTCGGTCGAGCCGAAGCCGCCGCCACCGGCGGCGACGGTGATCTCGCCGGCGTCGTCGAGCTCGGCGACCGCGGCCTGCACCTCTTCCCGGAGCGCCACCTGGTCGACGCCGGCGTCGGTCGTGATGGAGTACGTGATGCCGCTGCCGCCGCCCGAGAAGGCGTCGCGCAGCGCGGAGCCGCTCGAGCCGATCGACACCTGCACGGTCTCGATGCCGTCGATGCCGAGGAGCACCTCCTCGACCTGCTCGGCCGCGGCGCTCTCGGCCTCGAGCGAGGGGGCCGGCCCGATGTCCTGCGTCATCGTGAACGTGTTCTGACCCGAGTCGCCGAGGAAGTTCGTCTTCATGAAGGGAGCTGCGGCGATGGTGCCGACGAGCACCAGCACGGCGAGGGCCAGCGTGACCCACGAGTGCTTGAGCGTCCAGCGCAGGATCGGCAGATACGACTTCTGCAGACGGCTGGGCGGCGCCGCCGGGTCCTCCGGGTCGACCGCGACGCCGGCCTCATCGAGGATCGGCTTGCCGGGCTTGAGGAACCAGTACGCGAGCACCGGCACGATGGTGAGCGCCACGAAAAGCGACGCGGTCATGGCGATCGTCACGGTCATCGCGAACGGACGGAACAGCTCGCCCGTGACGTCGCCGACGAACGCGATCGGCAGGAAGACCGCCACGGTCACGATCGTCGACGCCGTGATGGCGGAGGCCACCTCGCGCACCGCCCGGCGGATCGAGTCGCCCTTGTCGGCATCGCCGACGTAATGCCTCTTGATGTTCTCGATCACGACGATGGAGTCGTCGACCACGCGGCCGATCGCGATCGTGATCGCACCGAGGGTCAGGATGTTGAGCGAGTAGCCGAACGCCTGCAGGCCGATGAACGTGATGAGGATGCTGGTCGGGATCGAGATCGCCGCAACGAGGGTCGAGCGCACCGACAGCAGGAACACGAAGATGACGAGCACCGCGAAGACGAGTCCGAGCAGGCCCTCCTTCGCGAGCGTGTCGATCGACTCCTGGATGTAGGGCGCCTGGTCGAACACGACCGTGAACTCGGCGCCGTCGAGCGACTCCTCCAGCTCGGGCAGGATCGCCAGCACGCCGCGCGAGACGTCGACGGTGTTCGCCGCCGGGAGCTTCGTGACCGCGATGGTGAGCGCGGGCTCGCCGTTCACCCGCGAGACGGTCGTGACCGGGTCGGCCTCCTCGGCGACCGTCGCGACGTCGCCGACGGTGACCAGCCCCGCCTGGAACTGCTCGGGGGTCGAGGGCACGAGCGGCAGCGCCGCGATCTCGTCGACCGAGGCGATCTTCGAGCCCGTCTGCACGGTGAGCGACTCGTCGCCCTCGGTGACCTCGCCGCCGGGGAACAGCACGCCGTTCTGGTCGAGGGCATCGCGGATCGCCTGCTGCGTGTAGCCGGCCGCGGCGAGCGCCGCCTGGTCGGGGGTGATCGTGACGCGCTGCCCCACGCCGCCGACGATCTGCGCCGCGTTGACCCCGTCGACGTCCTCCAGGTCGGGGATGACGGATGCCTCGAGCTGCGCCTGGATCGTGGCCTCGTCATCGTAGCCGGTCACCGCCAGCTGAATCACCGGGAAGTCGTCGATGCTCGCCGAGATGACGCTGGGCTCCACCCCCTCGGGCAGCTGGCCCTTGATGCGGTTGATGGCCTGCGTCATCTTCTGTTCGGCGGTCGCGAGATCGGTGCCGTACGTGAAGGACGCCTGCACGATCGACGCATTGGTCGTGCTCGTGGCCGTCGAGGACTCGAGCCCGGCGACGCCCTGGATGGCGGTCTCGATGGGCACCGACACGTCGTTGCTCACGACCTCGGGCGACGCGCCCGGGTACGTCGAGACGACGATCAGCGCGGGGAACTCGATCGAGGGGATGAGCTCCTGCTTGAGGTTCGTCAGCGCGAGCCCGCCGAACACGGCGGCCACGATGGTGATCAGCGCGATGAGCGCGCGGTTCTTGAGACTCAGGACGGCGAGGTTGGACACGGGTGCCTTCGCTGGTTGTGCGACGGATGATGTCGATACGGTGTGCGCGTGGTCCCCGCACCGCAGATGCGGCGGCGGGAGCCCCGGACGATACGCGGATGTATCGGTGTCAGTATTTCATGCGGTTCTCATGTGAACCGCCTGAGCGCCTGGCGCTCAAACCGCGAGCACGCGCCCCGCGAGAAGCCCGATGCCGGCGGCGGCCACCGCCACCGCGAGTGTGCCGAAGACGTTGAGCGCGGCATCCCGCCACCGCCGTCGCTGGGCGAGCAGCACCGACTCGACGGCCACCGTGCTGAACGTCGTGTACCCGCCGAGCAGCCCGACGCCGAGGACGAGCGCCGCCTCGGGCGCGACCGCCGAGCCGAGCCCGGTGATGAGCCCCAGCGCGAACGACCCGGTGACGTTTACCACGAAGATCCCGAGCGGGAACCCGCCGTGGCCCGCCGGAGTCAGCAGCCGGTCGACGACGTACCGCAGCCCTGCGCCCACCCCGCCCGCGAGCGCGGCGAGCAGCAGCCAGGCGCTCACTCGGCGTCCTCCGGCAGCTCGATCTCGCCGGGGCGGTCGGCGATCCGGCGTCCGATGAAGAGGCCGACGACCGCGCCCGCGATGCCGGCGATGACGGATGCCGCGGCCAGCCCCGCGGCGGACCACGGCGTTGCGAGACCCTCGGCCAGGGCCACGGCGAGCGCGCTGTACGTCGTGAATCCGCCCAGGACGCCGGTGCCGAGGAACGCGCGCAGCAGCGGCCGGCGGTCGTCGAGCCATCCCACGACCACCCCGAGCAGGAGCGCCCCCGCCACGTTCACCCCGAACGTGACCCACGCCGCCGTGACGGGGTCGCCCACGGGCGTGACGATCATCCCGCGGGCGAGCACCCCCACGGCACCCCCGGCCGCCGTCGCCCCGAGCACGCGCGGGTCGACGGGCTGCGGCATCCGTCCACGCTACTCCCGCGGTCCGCTGAGCCGGCGTGCGTCCGTCCCGCTGTCGCGTTTCGTCTCGCTCGTTCCTCGCTCGCTCAACGACCGGCATCCAGCCCGGTCGTTGAGCGAGCGAAGCGAGACGAAACGCCCGGGGAAGACCGCAGGACCCCGGTCAGCGGCCCGGGCGCAGCAGCGCGCGGATCGCCGACTCCGGCGTCTTCGAGAGGTCGAGCAGATGCCCGTCGCGGTAGCGCGCGAACACTCGCGGGTCGATGTACGAGCCGCGCGCGACCGAGGGGGTGTTGCCGAGCGCTTCGGCGGTCGCCCTGACCGCCAGCACCTCGGCGCGCTTGAGGTCGGTCTTGGTGTCGACCGTGCCGATCCGCGCGAGCGCGTCGGCGGCGAGGATCGTGCCCCGCAGCGTGCGGAAGTCCTTCGCCGTGAACCGCGCACCCGTGAGCGTCCGGATGTACGCGTTGACCTCTGCCGGCGTCAGCGGCACGCGGCGCCCGCCGCGGTCCCAGGCGAGCAGCGGCGAGCGCGGACGCCCGGCCGCCAGCAGCTCGATCGCGGCCGCGAGATCCGCGTCGTCGATTTCGAGCAGCTGGCGCTTCCCGCTCTTGCCGGGGAAGGCGAACGTGATGGCGGATGCCGCGACCGACGCATCCCGACGCTGCAGGGTCGTGAGGCCCCGGCTGCCGTGCGCGGCGAGGTAGCGCTCCGAGCCGATGCGCGGGGCCGCGTCGTCGAGGAGCCGGAACGCCACGGCGAGCACGCGCTCGCGATCGAGCGCCTCGCGGCGCAGCGAGGTCGTGACGCGCGCCCGTGCCCGCGGCAGCGCCTCGGCGAGCGCGAGGGCACGCGCGAACTTGCCCTTGTCGCGGCCGGCGGCCCACTCCGCGTGATAGATGTACTGCCGGCGGCCGGCGTCGTCGGTGCCGACGGCCTGGATGTGCCCGTCCGGACGCTCACTGATCCAGACGTCGTTCCAGGCCGGCGGGATGACCAGCGCCTGGATGCGCTCGAGGTGCCGGCGGCCGGGCGCCCGGCCCCGCGCGTCGAGGTACCGGAAGCCCGCGCCGGATCGCACCCGACGGAACCCCGGGTCCTCGAGGGGCCGCACGCGCGCCAGTCTCGGCATCCGTCACTCCGTTCGCATGAGTCCGGACGCCGTCTGCGCCGACCGCGACCTCAGTGGTTGCGGATCATCGAGATGAGCTCGGACTTCTTCTTGCCCGAGTATCCCGTGAGACCCAGCTCCTTGGCGCGCTTGCGCAGCTCGGGCACGGTGCGGTCGTCGTAGTCCTTGGCGTTGCCGCCGCGCCGTCCGACCTTCTTGCGGCCCTGGCTCGCGGCCGCATTCGAGATCCGTGCGGCCTTCTCCTTCGAGGCGCCGTCCTTTCGGAGCTCCTCGTACATGTCGCGGTCCTTCAGGTTCGATCCACGTCCGGCGGGCATGGCATCCTCCTTCTCTGTCGGCGCGCCGCGAGGGCGCGGTCGTCACAAGCCCTTCCCCCCGGTCACCGGCAGGATCGCGGCCGAGGTGTACGACGCATGGTCGCTCGCGAGGTACACGTAGGCGCCCGCCAGTTCGGCCGGCTGACCGGCGCGCCCGAGGGGAGTGTCCTGTCCGAACGACGCGAGGCGCTCCTCATCCCACCCGGTGGCCGGGATGAGCGGGGTCCAGATGGGTCCGGGTGCCACGCCGTTCACACGGATGCCCTTCTCGCCGAGCTCCTGCGCGAGCGCCCGCACGAAGGCGACCTGGGCGGCCTTCGTCATGGCGTAGTCGATGAGTCCCGGCGACGGGTTGAAAGCCTGGACGGAGGTCGTCACGATGATCGACGACCCGGGCTTCATGTGCGGGATGGCGGCGCGGGCGGTGAACATCTGCGCGTAGAGGTTGGTGCGGAACACCCGGTCGAACTCTTCGGTCTCGAGCTTGTCGAGGCCCTCGCGGTCCTTCTGGTATGCCGCGTTGAGCACGAGCACATCGAGTCCGCCGAACTCGCCCACGGTGCGCTCGACGATCTCGGCGCAGAAGTCCTCGTCGCGCAGATCGCCCTCGAGCGGCAGCGCGCGGGTGCCCGCCTCGGTCACCCAGCGCGCGGTCTCGTCGGCGTCCTCCTGCTCCTCGGGCATGTAGGTCAGCGCGACGTCCGCCCCCTCGCGGGCGAATGCGATCGCGACGGCCCGCCCGATGCCGGAGTCGCCTCCGGTGATGAGCGCGCGACGACCGCTGAGCCGTGCGGCGCCGCGATAGCTCTCTTCGCCGTGGTCGGGTTCGGGCCGCGTCTCGTCGGTGAGTCCGGGCTGCTCCTGCTCCTGTGCGGGGAAGCCGCCGGAGTGATGTGCGTTCGTCGGATCACTGGGCGTGGATGAGCTCATGGCGCGACGCTACGGCGGCACGCGCGCGCTCTCACGGGGCTTGACTTCCCCCGGGAGCGGCGATAGACCCGCGGTTCTCCGGCGACTATCACCGCTGCGGGATCGTCGTCAACCCCCTACGGGCGGCGCGGTGGCGGTGCCACTGTCGATGCATGCCCACAAGGCATACCGGCGCATCCCGTGCACCGGACACCCAGAAGGAGATGCTTCACATGAACCTCGCCCTGATCATCATCATCGTCGTCGCGATCATCCTTGCGATCGTCGGCGGCCTCAACTCCGCGCTGAGCTGGCTGCTGTGGGTGGCCATCATCGTCGGTGTCATCGCCCTGATCGCGTTCCTGTTCAGGGTGATCAGCGGGAACCGCAACACCTGATCTGCATCACCCCGGATAGACAGCGGATGCCGCGGCCAGAGCTGGCCGCGGCATCCGTGTGTCTGTGCGGGGTCCCGCCTTCCCGCTCACCTGTCACGAAGTGCCGGTCCGACCGACGCATTGCGACAGGTGAGCGGAGGGGTTCAGAGGTTCGCCTCCGCGTAGACGCGCAACGCGTCGCGGACGAACTCGGCGCCGTGCGTGCCGCCCTGGCTCGTGGCGTAGTTCGCGCCGAAGCGCGGGTCGGCGACGTACATCTCGCCCAGCCCGAGCACGTAGCCCTTCACGTCTCCGCCGCCCGGAGCGGCCGGCGTCCCGGGGATGCCGGTGAGCCACTCCACGTGGCGCTTCGCGAGCGCCTGCGCCTCGTCGCTGTCGGGCGCGACACCGGATTCCGCCGCCGCGATCCAGTCGCGGCCGAGATCGGAGACCCGCTGCTGCCACGCGGCCTTCTCGTCGGCGCTCATGGAGCGCCACCAGCGGTCGCTGTCGGCGTACGCCTTCTTGCCCCAGCGCTGCTGGACCTCGTCCTTGTACTGGGTGTGGTCGAAACCGTCGAACATGTTCTCTGCCATCATTCGCTCACCTCCTCTCACGGCGTTGATGGTGTTCTCCACCGACGCGATCTGTCGCGCCAGGCGGTCCTGCTCCTGCCGCAGCCAAGCCAGATGGGCCTCGAGCGCCGGCACCTCGCCGGTCTCGCGCTCCATCACCTCGCCGATCTGCGGCAGGCCGAGGCCCAGCTCGCGCAGCAGCAGGATGCGCTGCAGGCGCACGAGCGCGGCCTGGTCGTAGTAGCGGTAGCCGTTGTGACCGATGCTCGAGGGTGCCAGGAGCCCGATGTCGTCGTAGTGACGCAGCGTGCGGCTGGTGGTGCCCGCGAGCTTCGCGATCTGCTGGATCGACCACTCTTCGTCGTCTCTCACGGCGGCTCCTCCCTGCTCGTCGTCCGTCGTGATGACCACGCTAAAGGTTGACGCTGCGTCAAGGTCAAGCGCCGCCCCCACCCGCGAGACCGCACGAATGCACCAGCATTTGCCCTCCCACGGTGCTATCGCGAGGTCTCATCGCAACAGCACCACCGTAGGCAAGGGTCGCAGCCCCACCCACCCCCACCCGCGCGACCGCACGAATGCACCAGCATTTGCCCTCCCACGGTGCTATCGCGAGGTCTCATCGCAACAGCACCACCGTGGGCAAGGGTCGCAGCCCCACCCACCCCCACCCGCGAGACCGCACGAATGCACCGGCATCCGCCCTCCCACGGTGCTATCGCGAGGTCTCATCGCAACAGCACCACCGTGGGCAAGGGTCGCAGCCCGACCCACCCCCACCCGCGAGACCGCACGAATGCACCAGCATTTGTCCTCCCACGGTGCTATCGCGAGGTCTCATCGCAACCGCACCGACCGCGCACACGAGCAGCACTCTTGACCCGGACGCGATATATCGTGTTATGCTGGACGCACGCGATATATCGCGAGACGGATCACCCCGAGAAACCGCAGGAGAAGCAGCCATGACCCTGGAGAAGTGGATCATCCACCCGGGCGACACGCGCGTCATCGACATCGAGGCCGTGCGCACGCTCAAGATCGGCCTCGTCGGCGGACAGGTCGACGTCATCGCCCACGACGAACCCGGCATCCGGATCGAGGTGCACGAGGTCACCGTCAAGGACCTCCGCATCGAGGTCGCGGACGACCACATCGAGATCGACCACCCGCAGCTGCGGTGGGACAACTTCCTCGAGGTGTTCCGCAACTTCGGCGCCGGCGGGCCTAAGGCCGAGATCAGCGTCGCGGTTCCCCGCGACGTCGCACTCACCCTCGGTGTCGTCAGCGCCAGCGCCCTCGTCTCGGGCCTGCGCAACGGCGCCACCCTCAACACCGTCTCGGGCGACATCATCGTCGACGGCCTCACCGGCGACCTGTCGGTCAACGCCGTCTCGGGCGACGTGCAGGTGCGTGAGCTCGTCGGCGGCCTCAACGCCAACAGCGTCTCGGGCGACGTCGCCGCGACCGGCTCGCTCCGCAAGGCGAACATCGACACCGTCTCGGGCGCACTGCTGGTGGACTCGACCGGCGAGATGCTCACGGTCGGCCTCAACACGGTGAGCGGGAACGCGACCGTGCGACTGGACGAGGGATACCCCGCGAACTTCGTGCTCCGCAGCGTCAGCGGCCGTGTCCAGGTCGACGGTGTGGTGCGCTCGGGCAACGGCACGGGTCCGACGACGAACTACGCCGGCTCGGTGGGCGAGCTCAGCGGCAGCTTCGCCGACGTGCGCGCGCACAGCGTCTCGGGCGACATCACGGTCCTGCGCCGCGCGGACGCGTCGGTGACGGATGCCGCGGCCCCCGCTCCCGCCGACGCTTCGGCGCCTGCGGCGACCGGCTTCGAGCAGGCCCCCGCCGAGTCGGGCTGGTCGGCCCAGCCTCAGGGTGACGGCACCGCCGGCGACGCCGGCTACGACCGAGGAGAAGTGTGATGGCTCCGGTCTTCTCGCACGGCGACCTGCGCCTGTACCTGCTGAACCTGCTCGATGAAGGGCCGCGCCACGGCTACGACATCATGCAGGCCCTGTCGGACCGCACCGGGGGCACCTACACCCCCAGCGCCGGCACCATCTATCCGCGCCTGGCGAAGCTCGAGGAGGAGGGGCTCGTGACCAAGACGGTCGACGGTCGCAAGACCGTCTACGAGATCACCCCCGCCGGCCACGCCGAGGTGCAGGCCCGCGCCGGCGAACTCGAGGGCATCGAGGCCGGCCTCGCCGACTCGGTGCGGCTCATCGCGGACGAGGTGCGCGGCAGCGTGCGCGAGGCGATGAAGAGCCTCCGCGCCGACCTCGCCGCCGCCTCCCGCGAGGAGCGCGAGGCCACGCCCCAGCAGCCGCGCGAGGACGATCCCCGCGTGCGCAGCCGCGAGCAGCTGCAGCGCCTGGACGCGCTGGTCAACACCTTCCGCGCCAACCTGCGCAGCGACGCCCGCGTCCACGTGGCGCGAGGCGGCGAGCTCGCCGCCTCGGTGGTCGACCAGGTGGCGGCCGAGCTCGACCGCGTCGCCCGCGACGTGACACGCGCGCTGCGGGGCTGAGCCGCGGCATCCGTCCTCCCGGACGAGGAGAGGGTGGCCCCGAGGGGCCACCCTCTCTGCGCGTCAGCGCCGCGCCATCGCCACCGCAACAGGGCCGCCGTCGGTGCCCGCGACCCGGACCACGGCCTCGTCACCGTCCCGCTCGACGACCGCGTCGCCCGTCAGCACGCGGGACCGCTCGGCGTCCACGCCGGCGCCGTCGAGCCGGTGCTCTCCGGTCGCATCTACGAAGACGATGCGCTCGCTCGGAGTCCACCACTCGCGCCGCCACAGACCGTTGGACGGCAGCGACGGATCCCGGCGCTCGGTCGCCTCGGCGGCGTCGCCGAGGGCGCGCTTCCAATCGCCGAAACCGCGGAGCGACTGCTGCTGCCGCTCGGGGATCACGCCCTCCGCCGTGGGCCCGACGTTGAGGAGCAGTCGCCCGCCCTTGCTCACGACGTCGACCCAATGCTGGGCCAGCTGCGCCGAGTCCAGGGTCTGCGCGGGCGACTCGAGCCGGTTGAACCCGAACGACCAGCCGAGCCCGCGGGTGTTCTCCCACACGTCCTTGGCCTCGTTCTCGCTCATGGCCGAGTACTCGGTGGTGGCGAAGTCGTAGTGGGTGTCGCCCCACCGATCGTTCACGACGCCGTCGGGGTTGGCCGCGTAGTAGTCCTCGAACAGCTCGTAGAGCCCGTCGGGTCCGCGGTGCTTGCCGGCGTCGGGCCACTCGATGTCGTTCCAGAGCACGTCCGGCCGGTACCGGTCGATGAGATCGCGCACGTGCGCCAGCGCGTAGTAGTTGTAGGCGGCGTCATTCGGTCGCAGTGAATGCACCTGCTCTCCTGAGCGTTGCGGCGGCAGGTCGGTGACCGACCAGTCGAGACCGCCCGAGTAGTACACGCCGAAGCGCAGACCCTCAGCGCGGACGGCGCCGGCGATGTCGCCGATCAGGTCTCGCTGCGGCCCGCGCCGCACCGTGTTGCGCGCCCCCGTGCCCGGCGCGTCCCACAGTGCGATCCCGTCGTGGTGCTTGGTCGTCGGCACGACGTAGTCCGCGCCCGCCTCGGCGAACAGCTTCGCCCATTCCGCGGGGTCGAACCGCTCCGCCTTCCACTGGTCGAGGAACTCGTCGTACGGCGCGTCGCCGTACTGCTCGCGGTGGTGAGCCTGCGCCGGGCTGCCCTCGATGCGGATGGTGTTGAAGTACCACTCGGCGTAGGGGTTGTGGGCGAACCAGGTGTCGTCGTCCGCGATCTCGCCGAGGGCGCCGATCGGCTCCGCCCACGCGGGCACGGAGTACGCGCCCCAGTGGATGAAGATCCCGAACTTCGCCTTCGCGAACCATTCAGGAAGCGGCCGCGACAGCTCGTGCCAGGTCTGCTCGGTCAAGGGTGGTCCTTCCGGTCAGCGGCGACGCGGGCACGCTGAGATCCGATGTCTGGACCCTAGTCTCGGGTAGGTCGCGCGAAACGGTCAAGTCTGAGGCCGAAACATCAGCTCAATCACCGCGACCGGCCCTGTCCGGCGCGACGCCGCGGCTGCGCGACGCACCGACGAGCATCTGGCGGCAAGCCGGCTTGCGCAGGCCCGCGTCAAGCGGGCCAGATCTCCTCGTCGTCCGGCACGGGCTCCCCGAGGGGCACGATCAGGATCGACCGGTGCTGGCGATGGGCGAGGCGGGCACCGACCGAGCCGGTGAAGAACTCGCGGACCGACTCGCCGAAGCCGCGCTTGCGGGTGCCCACGACGAGCAGGCGCGCGTCGATCTGGTCGGCGAAGTGCTTGATGGCCATCGCGGGGTCGCCGACGAGCTGGCGCACGGTCCAATCGAGGCCGGACTCGGCGAGGACGGATGCCGCGGCATCCTGCACCTTCGCCAGCTCGCCTTCGCCGGCGGCGATGTTCATGTCGATGGGCGCCGAGTGCACGTAGCCGTCGGGATCTTCGTAGGTGACGAAGCGGGTCACATCGACGTGCACGACGACGAGCGGAGCCTGGAAGAGTTTCGCGTAGCGCGCCGCCTCCTTCACGACCCGGGTCGACTGGTCGGGGATGACCCCGACGACCACCGCCCCGTGCAGGTTCTCATCGGTCGTCGCGTCGCCTTGCGGCTCGGATGCCTCGTCGGTCATATGTCCGCACTCCTCCTGGGCCGTGGGGGTCGGAACCGCCGGGGTGCGGGGGCTCCGTGTTATCCTGAATGCTACTCTTACCGGTTCGAAGCCGGATTCGTGAATGCCCGGGTTTACGCGGCTGTCAGCCGCAGAATTGCCCGCGACTCTAAATGAGGGGGTCTCGCATGGGGCGTGGCCGTCAGAAGGCGAAGCACACCAAGATCGCCCGAGAGCTGAAGTACGACACGTACAGCGTGAACTACTCGGCGCTCGAGCGCGAACTCGGTCACCACAGTGAAGACGAGTACGTCGACAAGTGGGCCGACCAGTACAACGACGAAGACGAGGACGAGACCTCGCACCTCTCGTCGTCGCAAGCCTGAGCACGCGCCCGCAGGTCCTCACGACCCGCGGGCGCTCTCGTGCGCCGGAAGCGCGAGGCCGCCAGGCCCGGGTCGACGCCGGTCGCCGTCACGCGCGGGTCGATGCCGGTCGCCGCTGCGCGCGGCTCGACGCACCTCACGCGGCGGTCGCGCGCCGTCGCGGATGCCTCACCAGGCGCCGTGCCGGCGCTCCCAGTCGTCCTCCACGGTGTGGGGCCGCGCAGCGACCACGCCCGCGGGAATGGCCGCCGCCACCACGCACGCGAGGATGATCAGCGGCACGGTCCAGGAGTCGGTCGCATCGTGGATCAGACCGATGCCCACCGGGAACAGCGCGGCGATCGCGTAGCCGCCGCTCTGCACCAAGCCGCTCAGCGCCACCGACCCCTCGTGGGTGCGCGTGCGCAGCCCGAGCAGCACCAGGATCATCGGGAACAGCAGCGGCGCGAGACCGACCAGCACGACCCACAGCCATGGGGCCGCGGTCGGCGCGAACAGCAGGCCCGCGAAGCCCGCGAGACCCGTCGTGACCGCGATGCCGAACAGCAGCCGCGTGGCGTTCCAGCGCGTGACCAGCAGCGGCACGACGAGCGATGCCGGCAGACCCATGAACCCGAAGAGCGAGAGCAGGGCACCGGCGGTCGCCGGCGTGACACCGGCGATGTCGACGAGCATCTTGGGCATCCACGCGAACGACGTGTAGGCGATGGTGCTCGAGACGGCGAATGCGACGAGCAGCGCCCACGCGAGCGGCACCCGCCACATGCGCCCGAACACGCGCGGACTCGCCTGCTCGATGTCGCCGTCGGCGCCGTCGGCGCGCCGCCGCACCGCCAGGCCGATCCAGGGGATCATCGCCACCAGGGCGAAGACGGCCCACAGGCCCAGCGAAAGGCGCCAGTCCGCGGCATCCGCCACCGGCACGGCGATGAGGGGCGGCACGAAGGTGGCGACGGCCATCGTCGTCGAGAACACCGTCGTCATCAGCCCGATGCGGTCGGGGAAGTACCGCTTCACGAGCGGCGGCAGCAGGATGTTGCCCGTCCCGACCGCGGCGAAGACGAGCGCCGTGCCCGCGAGCAGCAGCCCGGAGTTCGGTGCGAGACTGCGTGCCACGAGCCCGGCGGCGACGACGGCCATGGCGACCACCGCGAGCCGCTCCAGGCCGAACCGCCGCTCGAGGGCGGGCGTGAGCAGGCCGAAGATCGCGAAGCACACCGGCGGGGCGGTGCCGATGAGGCCGATGACAGCCGCCGGCAGCTCGAAGTCGGCCGCGATGTGATCGAACAGCGGCGACAGCGACGCGACCGCCGAGCGCAGCGAGAACGCGAACAGGACGATGCCGGCGAGCGCGAGGGTTCTCCCCTGCCAGAGCGGACGGGCAGGAGTCGACTTCACCTATCCACCCTACGGGCGCTGACGGATGCCTCGGCCCGGCGCGATCGCCGGGTCAGGACTCCTGCGAGCCCTCGACCCACGCGAGGTACTCGTCGGTCACGGTGCCGGTGATGTAGCGGCCGTCGAAGCAGCTCATGTCGAGGTCTTCGACGTCGGAGCCCTCGAGGATCGCCGCCTTGAGGTCTTCGACCTCCTGGTACACGACGAAGTCGGCGCCGAGCTCCTCCGCGATCTCGGGGATCGTCCGACCGTGGGCGACGAGCTCATGGCGCGACGGCATGTTGATGCCGTAGACGTGGGGGAAGCGCACCGGCGGCGCGGCCGAGGCGAACGTCACGCTCTTGGCCCCGGCATCCCTCGCCATCTGGATGATCTCCTTCGACGTCGTGCCGCGCACGATGGAGTCGTCGATGAGCAGCACGTTCTTGCCCTTGAACTCGCTCGACATCGCGTTGAGCTTCTGGCGCACGCTCTTCTTGCGCACGGCCTGCCCCGGCATGATGAACGTCCGGCCGACGTAGCGGTTCTTGTAGAAGCCCTCGCGGTACTCGACGCCGAGCTTGCGCGCCACCTGCATGGCGGCGGGGCGCGACGAGTCGGGGATGGGCATGACGACGTCGATCGCCTCACGCGGGGTGTACTTGGCGATGGTGTCGGCGAGCCGGTCGCCCATGCGCAGGCGCGCCTCGTAGACCGAGATGCCGTTCATGACCGAGTCGGGTCGGGCGAGGTAGACGTACTCGAACGAGCACGGCACGAGCTGGGCGCCGGTCGCGCACTGGCGGGTGTGCAGCTTGCCCTCGAGGTCGATGAACACGGCCTCGCCGGGCTCGACGTCGCGCACGACCTCGAACTCGCCGTTCTCGAGCACCAGCGACTCGCTCGTGACGACCCACTCGTAGTGGCCGTCCTCGTGCTTGCGCGTGCCGAGGATCAGGGGACGGATGCCGAACGGGTCGCGGAACGCCAGGAGACCGTAGCCGGCGATCAGCGCGATGGCGGCGTACGAGCCCTCCACGCGCTCGTGCACGCGGCTGACGGCGTGGAACACCTGGTCGGGATCGAGCTCGAGGCCCGAGATGGACGACTGCAGCTCGTTGGCGAGCACGTTGACGAGCAGCTCGGTGTCGGACGAGGTGTTGAGGTGCCGACGGTCCTTGGTGAACAGCTCCTGCGTCAGCTCGCGCGTGTTGGTGAGGTTGCCGTTGTGCACGAGCACGATGCCGTACGGCGCGTTCACGTAGAACGGCTGCGCCTCTTCCTCGTTCGACGCCGTGCCCTTCGTGGCGTAGCGGACGTGACCGAGGCCGATCTCGCCGAGGAGCGCACGCATGTCGCGCGTGCGGAACGACTCGCGCACCTGCCCCTTGACCTTGTGCATGTGCACGACGCCGCTGCGCTCGGCGGTAGAGATGCCCGTGGAGTCCTGGCCCCGGTGCTGGAGGAGGAGGAGGGAGTCGTAGATCTCCTGGTTGACGGACCCGCGGCCCACCATTCCGACGATTCCGCACATGGGTGTTGCCTGCTCCTGCTGTGGTTCTGACTCGGCTCAGCGAGCCGTGTGGTCTGCGTATGCACCGACGAGGCGCACCGCGCCGCCGTCGACGCCCTTGGCGCCCTGCTCCCAGTCACCGTCCGGGCGCGCGCCCGTGCGGACGACGCCCACCTGCCACGTGGCGATGCCTGCGCGGGAGAGAGCGGATGCCGCGGCCTCGGCCTTCTCGGGGGCGACGACTGCGAGGAACCCGATGCCGAGGTTCCACGTGCCCTCTGTCGACTCGAGATCGAGGTCGCCGAGGTCGGCGAGCACGCGGAACACCGGTGACGGCGACCAGGTGGAGCGGTCGACCTCGACCCAGGTGTCCTGCGGGAGCACGCGGGCGAGGTTGGCCGCGATCCCGCCGCCGGTCACGTGGCTCAGCGCGTGGACCCGGTCGCCGTGGTCGGCGATGAGGCGCAGCAGCGGCTGGGTGTAGAGGCGGGTGGGCTCGAGCAGGGCCTCGCCCCACGTCGTGCCGAGGTCGGCGGCGTTGTCGCCGTACTGGATCCCGGCGCCGGCGACGATGTGCCGCACCAGCGAGTAGCCATTGGAGTGCAGGCCCGAGCTCGCAAGCGCCAGCACCACGTCGCCGTCGCGGACGCGCTCGGCGCCCAGCACGCGGTCGGCCTCGACGATGCCGGTGGCGGCGCCCGCCACGTCGTAGTCGTTGACCCCGAGGAGCCCGGGGTGCTCAGCGGTCTCGCCGCCGACGAGGGCGGTGCCGGTCTCGGCGCAGCCGGCCGCGATGCCGCGCACGATGTCGGCGATGCGCTCGGGGAAGACCTTGCCGCACGCGATGTAGTCGGTCATGAAGAGCGGCTTCGCCCCCACCACGACGATGTCGTCGACGACCATGCCGACGAGGTCCTGACCGATCGTGTCGTGCTTGTCGATGGCCTGGGCGATCGCCACCTTCGTGCCGACGCCGTCGGTGCTCGTGGCGAGCAGCGGCTTGGCGTACGCCTTGAGCGCGCTCGCGTCGAAGAGCCCGGCGAAGCCGCCGACGCCCCCGAGCACCTCGGGGCCGTGCGTGCGGCGCACGGCCGACTTCATCAGCTCGACGGCGAGGTCGCCGGCGGCGGTGTCGACACCAGCAGCCGCGTACGGGTTCACCGGCTGAGGGGGTGCGCCTTTTTCAGGGCGGGAGAGGGCATCGCGTTCGGATGAGGCCACGGCTACCAGCCTACCGGCGGCCTACCTGAGTGGATGCCCGCATTGCGTCATCGAGAGCCCCGCCCGACACGGGGGTCCGGCGCGGCGCGGGCCGCGGCATCCGCTCGAATCCGGGGCGACGGGATGCCGGATGCCGGGGCTCGACGTCGCAACCCGGATCTACAATGAACGACATGGGCGGCGCCGGTGCTCCGGAGTGGCTGATCCGCGAAGACGCCGGTCAGCCGGTGCTTCTCGCCCTCTACCTGCGGCAGGTGCTCGGCATCCGGTCACCCGAGGAGCTTCCGCACCTGCGGGGCATCCCGCCGCGGGCCAATGACCGCTCCGAGGAGTCCCAGTCCGCGCTCGAGCGGCAGTGGCGCGAGTTCTGGGCGATGACGGTCGAGCCGCAGGCGCATCCGTCGCCCGTTCCCCTCGATCTCGTCGAGGGCTTCGACACCGTGCTGGCGCTTCCGGTCGAGGGCTGCGACGAGCTGCGGGCCGCGTTCGAGCCGCACGCGGCCGACGCCCTCGAGTTCGCGCGGGCGGCGCACGGCCGCTACCGCAAAGAGGCCTCGCACAGCACCGGAACGGCCTACCGCGCGTACGCCGGAGCCATCGCCGAGCACGAGCGGCAGGTCGGGCGCCGTGCGCACTCGTTCGAGCTGAACGTGCAGGTGCTGCCGCTGAACCAGCGCGGGGTGTGGTGGATCGGGTCGCTCACGATCGCCGTCACCGACGGTCTGCGGGGCGACGTGGCTGCGTTCGACGCCGCGATCCACCCGATCATCGCCGAGCTGGCGTAGCGGGTCTGCGGCTGCGGGTTTCCGCTGGCGGGTGCGGCCGGGCGTACGGGTCAGCGGCGGGGGCTTAGGGGTCAGTGACCGGGGCCGTGGCCGTTCGAGCCGGGCTCGGGGTCGACGTGGACGGACTCGTGGTCGACGGCGATCTCGTGCGTGTGACGGCGCGAGCGGCGGTCGAAGATGAGCGCGACGATGCCGCCGAGCGCGATGCCGATGGGCGCGCAGATCAGCACCAGGAAGCCGAACACCTGTCCCTGCGTGTACTCGACGCCGGTGTTGGGACTGACCTCTGCGGTGCCGTTGAACGCGAACGTCAGGATCATCGCGACGAGGACGCCGAGGGCGGCGCCCAGGATCAGGAACACCGAGATCTTCGGCGCCCGGCGCACGCGCACGGTCTCGATGCGGTCTCGGCTGTGCTCGGGCATGCCTCCATTGTCCCACCGTCCGCACCGCCCCCGGCGCGCGCGGACGCCCTAGGGGCGGAGTGGAAGCAGCGTGGAGATGTCGGCGCGCGTGCCCGAGGCGCTGATGCGGCCGGCGGTCGCGGCATCCGTCCAATGCTCCGCGCCGGTGGCGAGCGCGATCCACGTCGCCGGGTCGGTCTCGACGACGTTCGGCGGTGTGCCGCGCGTATGCCGCGGCCCCTCGATCACCTGCACCGCGCCGAACGGCGGCACGCGCACCTCGACGGAGTTGCCCGGCGCCTTCTCGGCGAGCAGCTGCAGCAAGTAGCGCACGGCCGTGGCGTTGTCGGTGCGGGAAGGCGGAGCGGATGCCGCCGCCGCCGCTCGGACCGCGGCGAGCGCCGCGCGTCCGTCGTCGGTCGAGATCTTGCGGGCCACGGAGCCAGGCTACGCCGCCGTCCGGGTCCGCAACTCAGGATGAATGCTCCCCGGACCCGGTCCTGGGAGCCTCCGGCCGCAACCATCCTGAGTTGCGAACGAGGCGCGGGACCGGCGCCTCCACCACCGCCCGGTCCGCAACTCAGGATGAATGCTCCCCGGACGCGGTTCTCGGCCCCTCCGGCCACAACCATCCTGAGTTGCGAACGGGGCGCGGGACCGATGCCTCGCCTGCCGGATTCAGCCTGAGGGCGCTCGACACCGCTGCGCGGCCCCGAAAGCCCGCGCCCGCGACCAGCGAGGCTGAATCCGGCAGGTGAGGATGCCGCGACCAACGGACTGAATCCGTCGAGTGGCAGCGCGGGCTGCGGCGACCCGGCGACTCGGGCCGGCCGAAACAGCGCGGAGGGCCGCCGGTAGGCTGGGGCGCGTGAAGATCCTGGTCCTCGGCTCGGGCGCGCGGGAGCACGCCATCATCCTCGCTCTGCGGTCGGAGGAGGCCGAGCACGAGATCTTCGCGGCTCCCGGCAACGCGGGCATCGCGCAGGATGCGCGGTTGGTCGCGCTCGACGCGAACGACCCGGTCGCCGTCGCCAACTTCGCGCTCGACAACGACATCGCGCTCGTCGTGATCGGCCCCGAGGCGCCGCTCGTCGCGGGCGTGGCCGACGCGCTGCGCGAGCGCGGCATCCCGGCGTTCGGCCCGGGCAAGGCGGCCGCGCAGCTCGAGGGGTCGAAGGCCTTCGCGAAGCGGATCATGGAGGCCGCCGGGGTTCCGACCGGCCGCGCCGTGCGCGCCCACACGCGCGCCGAGGTCGAGGCCGCGTTCGACGAGCTCGGCGCTCCGCACGTCGTGAAGGCCGACGGTCTGGCCGCCGGCAAGGGCGTCATCGTCACGTCCGACCGCGCTGCCGCCCTCGCGCACGCCGACGAGTACCTGCCGTCGGGCCCCGTGCTGGTCGAGGAGTTCCTCGCCGGCCCCGAGGTGTCGCTCTTCTTCCTCAGCGACGGCGACCACGTGCTGCCGCTCAGCCCGGCGCAGGACTACAAGCGCCTGCTCGACGGCGACGAGGGCCCCAACACCGGCGGCATGGGCGCCTACTCCCCCCTCCCCTGGCTCGACGGGCGGTTCGGCAGCGAGGGCGAGTTCGTCGATCTCGTCACGCGTGACATCGCCGAGCCGGTCATCCGACAGTTGGATGCCGAGGGCACGCCGTTCATCGGCCTCCTCTACGCGGGCCTCATCCTGACCGACGCGGGCGTGAAGGTCATCGAGTTCAACGCGCGGTTCGGCGATCCCGAGACCCAGGTCGTGCTGCCGCGGCTCGTCGATCCGCTGTCGGAGCTGCTGCTGGCCGCGGCATCCGGTCATCTGGAGGATCTGCCGCGCCCCGCGTTCGCCGACGACGTCGCGGTCACCGTGGTGCTCGCGAGCGAGGGCTACCCGGCGTCGCCGGTGACCGGCCGGGGGCTGAGCAATCTGCGCGCGGCAGAAGCCCTCGACGGCGTGCACCTCGCCCACGCCGCCACCTCCGAGACCGACGGCGGCCTCGTCGCCACGGGTGGCCGCGTGCTCAACGTCGTCGCCGTCGGCACGACGTTCGCCGCGGCCCGCGACCGCGCCTACCGCGCCCTCGGCGAGATCGGCCTCGAGGGCGGCCAGCACCGCACCGACATCGCCGCCCGGGTCGCCGAAGGTCTCTGACCATGCGGCGCGCATCCGCTGTCGGCTCGCTCGCGCTGCTGCTGACTCTGGTGGCCGGGACGGCCACCGCCTGCGCGGCCGTCGACGTCGAGGGCCCCGGACAGGAGCTCATGGACCAGGCCCAGCAGGTCGCGAACGAGGCGCTGGTGGCAGCGGCCCAGACAGGGCTGGAGGCGTTGCAGGCGAGCGGCGCCCTCACCGAGGAAACAGTGCGCGACGCGCTCGAGGCCGCTGGAGCGGCCGACGTCGAGACGCGCATCGCCGGTGACAGCCTCCTGTTCGGCGCCGCGGTCTCGGGCGGGTGCGTCTACGGATCGGTGGATGTGTCGGGCGGCGTGACGGTCGACCTCGGCGGCGTGAACACCGACGGCGGGTGCCTGCGCGAGCCCTGATACGCGCCGGATCGCCGGCGCATTTCGCGGCGGGGTCGGCCGATCGGACGAGACGGTTGAAGCCGGGCGGCCGATGTGGCGCGGCATCCGTCCTCGCGAGTATGGGCGCATGACAACCGCCATCACTCGCCCGCGGCCCGCGCGGCGTCGGCCCGAATGGCTCGTGCCCGCCGGGCTCATCACCCTGAGTCTCGTGCCGATGGTGGCCGGGTCGGCACGGCTGTCCGAGCTCGCGACGGGCGCCGCCGTCACCGCGGAGAACGCCCGCTTCTTCGACTCGCCGGTCCCCATCGTCGCGCACATCATCGGGTCGAGCGTCTTCCTCGTCCTCGGCGCGCTGCAGTTCGCACCGTCGCTGCGGCGCCGACGCTGGCATCGCATCGCCGGTCGCGTCGTCGCACCGGCGGGCCTGGTCTCGGCGCTCTCCGCGCTGTGGATGACGCTGTTCTACGACCTGCCCGACGCGGTGACAGGTCCGGGACTGCCGATGGTGCGCGTCGTGCTCGGCACCGCGATGGCGGGCGCGATCGTGGTGGCGTTCGTCGCCATCCGTCGCGGCGACGTGCGCACGCACACCGCATGGATGACGCGGGCCTACGCGATCGGCCTGGGTGCGGGGACGCAGGTGCTCGTGTTCCTCCCCTACACCCTGCTGGCCGGGACGCCCGCCCCGCTCACGCACACGCTGCTCATGACCGCGGGGTGGGTGATCAACCTCGTCGTCGCCGAGGTCGTGATCCGGCGCCGCGGCCGCTCCCGCGCGGGGCGCAGGGGCGCCCGGCTGGCGACGCCCGGTGCCCGCCTATCATGAGGGCATGACGAGCCCCGTCCGCGCGCTCTGGGACGCGCCCGCGGCGGTTCCCGGCCCGCCGCGGCGCGTCTGGCGGGACTGGGCGCTCGTCGTCGGGATCCCCGCACTCGCGGTGGTCGAGGCATCCGTCCGCCCCGAGGTGCCGGCGCGCTGGCTGTGGGCCGTCGTGCTCGCGCTGCTCGCCCCCACGCTGCTGTGGCGGCGCTCGCGTCCCTTCACGATGCTCGCGATCGCCTTCGCGGTCGGCACCGCCGTCGGGGTCGCGACGGCGGGCGACCCGCAGCTGTACACGACGGCGTACCTCCTGATCCTGCTCTACGCGGTGTTCCGGTGGGGGTCCGGGCGGGCGATGATCGCCGGCGGTGCCCTCGTCGTCATCGGGATGCTGCTCACCTTCCTCACTTCCGTTCCCGAGGTCGCCGACATCATCGGCGGCGCCGCGGTCGCCGTGACCACGAGCACACTCGGGCTCGCCGTGCGCTGGCGGCGGCGTGCGCGCACTCGCGAACTCGACCAGGTGCGCCTGCTCGAGCGCGAGCAGCTCGCCCGCGATCTCCACGACACCGTGGCGCACCACGTCTCGGCGATCGCGATCCAGGCTCAGGCCGGCGCCGCCGTCGCCGCGGCAGACCCGGGCGCGACCATACGGGTGCTGCACGCGATCGAGGCGGAGGCATCACGGACGCTCCGCGAGATGCGCGCGATGGTGGGCGTGCTCCGCGCCACGGACGCGGTGGTCGTTCCCACGCCCGGGCTCGAAGAGATCCGCGCGCTCGCGACAACGGATGACGCGGCGAGCGAGGGCTTGGGCGCAGGCTCGGGCGCGACCCCGGGCTCGCGCCGCGGCCCGGAGGCCGTCGGCCCGGAGGCCGGGAGCGGCCCGGAGGCCGCCGGCCCGGCCGTGACCGTGCGGCTCTGCGGCGACCTCGACACCGTGCCCCCGCCGGTGGCGGCCGCGGTCTTCCGGATCGCGCAGGAGGCCGTCACCAACGCACGCCGTCACGCCCGTGACGCGACCCGGATCACGGTCGGCGTCGATGTCGACGCCGTGGCGGTGCGGCTCGAGGTGCGCGATGACGGGGTGGCCGCGGCATCCGCTCCTCCTGCGGGCTACGGGCTCACCGGCATGCGCGAGCGCGCGGCGCTGCTCGGCGGCACATGCGAGGCCCGGCCGGCGACCGACGGCCGCGGCTGGGTGGTCACCGCGATGCTCCCTCGGGCAGGGTGGACGACGTGAGCGTGCGCGTAGTGGTCGCCGACGACCAGGATCTGGTGCGGACGGGGCTCCGCATGATCCTCGACGTCCAGCCCGACATCGAGGTCGTCGGCGAGGCCGCCGACGGTGCGGAGGCCGTCGCCCTGGCCCGGAGCCTGCGGCCGGACGTGTGCCTGCTCGACATCCGGATGCCGGTGATGGACGGCCTCGCGGCGACCCGCGCGCTCGCCGGCCCCGATGTCGCCGACCCGATCCCGGTCGTCGTGATCACGACCTTCGACCTCGACGAGTACGTGTACGAGGCGCTGCGCGCCGGTGCTCGAGGGTTCCTGCTCAAGGACGCCGGGGCGGTGCTGCTGGCCGAGGCGGTGCGCGCGGCGGCACGCGGCGATGCGCTGATCGACCCGAACGTCACGGTGCGGCTCATCGAGGCCTTCGCCGGTTCCGCGCCGACCCCGCCGACGGCGCCGTCGAGCCCCCTCACCGAGCGCGAGGAGGCCGTGCTCGCCGGTGTCGCCCGCGGGCTCGGCAACAGCGAGATCGGCGACGAGCTGCACGTCTCGCTGAGCACCGTGAAGACGCACCTCGCGAGCATCATGACGAAGCTCGGCGCCCGCAACCGGGTCGAGCTCGCGATCTGGGCGCACGAGCGCGGACGCGGCAGGCGCTGACCCGCACGGTGTGGCCCGAGCGCGTCGCCTGGAGACATGTGAACGCCGGCGCCGTGTGCTGGGGGACGCACGACGCCGGCGTTGGGGCGACGCCCGGGATCGACGATCCACCAGGCGTCCAGGACCCGAGCTGGGGGACTCAGGTCTGACGACGGATGAAGCGCATCAGCCACGCGATCACCGCGATGATGATGATCACCAGGCCGATCCACAGCAGGAACTTCGCCGCTTCGATGAACACACCGAGCAGCAGAAGCACGATTCCGACGATGAGCAGGATCACTGCGAGTCCGGTCATGACCCCATGGTGAGCCGCATCCCGGGCACCGACCAACCACTTGACACCCCGCCGCGACAGGGCTAGCGGCTCGCGCGACGGGTGCGGTGGCGGTCCGTCGTGGCCGTGCGCGGAGCACACCCGTGCCTCCGAAGCGCTCGCGCGGTGTCGGGGCTCGGCCGTACC
Source organism: Microbacterium sp. M3 (assembly GCF_033548675.1). Classification (NCBI taxonomy): domain Bacteria; kingdom Bacillati; phylum Actinomycetota; class Actinomycetes; order Micrococcales; family Microbacteriaceae; genus Microbacterium; species Microbacterium sp. M3. The sequence continues at coordinate 50,047 of NZ_JAWTZT010000006.1, read as the reverse complement.
CTGTCGCCATGACAGACGCGGCCGCGGTGGAGCGCGCTCACGACATCTTCGACCCGCTCGCGGCCGGGTACCTGGCGCGGCCCGGTGTCGACATCGGCCCGATGTTCGGCAGCGAGGGCCTGCGCATCCGCGGCAAGGTGTTCGCCTTCGTCGGCTACCGCGGATCGCTCGTGGTCAAGGTGCCCGAGGCCCGCGCCGACGAGCTGGTCGAGTCGGGGACGGCCGAGCGCATGGAGATGCGCGGGCGCGCGATGCGCGAGTGGGTGCTGATCGGCCCCGAGGCCGCGCACGCATGGGGCCCGCTGATGGCGGATGCCTACGCCTTCGTCGACGAGATCACGCCCTCCTGAGCCTCGTCACCCCGTCGGCGTCTCACCGGCCCGCTCGACGATGACACCGACCTGCGTGCGGTTGCGCGCACCGAGCTTCAGCCGCGCCTGCTGGATGTGCGCCTTCGCCGTCGAGAGGGCGACGTGCATCGTCTGGGCAATCTCGCCATCGGTCGCCCCGGCAGCGACGAGCCGTGCCGCCTCGCGCTCGCGGTCGGTCAGGTTCGCGAACTGCGCAGCCGCGCCGCGGCGCGCTTCGCGGTCGGCCTCCGAGGCGAGGCGCTCCAGCAGCGCGCGTGTGTGCCGCGGCGAGAGGAAGGCGTCGCCGCGCGCGACGGTGAGCACCGCCTCGGCGAGCGCGTCGGGCGCGGCGTCTTTGAGGATGTAGCCGTAAGCGCCGGCATCCAGCATCCGCTGCACCATCTCGGCCGACGCGAGGCTCGTCATCGCGACGACCTGGGTATCGACCGCGGCGAGCAGCGCGCGGGTCGCCTCGACGCCGTCCATGCCCGGCATCTGGATGTCCATCAGCACGACATCGGTGCGCGTCGCGCGGGCGAGCTCAAGCGCCTCCATGCCGCTCGCGGCCGTCCCGACGACGTCGATGGCCGGATGCGGGCTCAGGATGCCCGTGACGGCGGCCCGGACGAGGAAGTCGTCGTCCACCACGAGCACGCGCACCGGATGCTGGTCGTCGACGGGAGACACCCCGCCACCATATCGGCGGCGCGGTCGCTCTCAGGGGCGGTCGCGCCAGGGCAGGCTCACGTCCGTCACAAAACGGCCGGCGTGCGGGCCGATCCACGCCGTGCCGTCGACCGAGGCGGCGCGTTCGCGGATGCCGAGCAGTCCGCGCCCGCCGCTCGGCACGCCGGTGGCGACGGGCACGAGGGCGTTCTCCACGCGAACGCGGACGCCGCGATCCGGTGCCGCATCGACCGTCAGCGACACCGTCGCGCCTGGGGCGTGCTTGATCGCGTTCGTCAGGCTCTCCTGGACGATCCGGAAAGCGGCGGCATCGACCGCCGGGCTCAGTCGCTCGATCCCTTCGACGACGACGTACGCGTCGACGCGATGACCGCCGGCGCGCAGCTCCGAGATCATCGCCGCGAGCCCGCGCAGCGATGCCGGGGGCAGCACCTCGTCGCCGGCGGCATCAGAGCGCAGGCCGCCGACGACGTCGCGAACGTCCTCCAGTGCGGCGTGAGCCTGGCGCCGCACCGTGCGAGCCCATTCGGTGAGCGCCGGGTCGACGGTCGTGCCGGCCTGGGCCTCGAACGCACCGGCCGCGAGCGCCACCGACGACAGCCGGTGCCCCAGGCCGTCATGCAGGTCGCGCGCGATGCGCTCGCGCTCGGCCTGCCGCGCCACCTGCATGTCGAGCGCGTCGGCGCGCTCGTGCTCAAAATCCGCGCGGACGCGGCTGACGGATGCCTCGATCCGAGCGCGTCGGTAGGCGACGAGTCCTGCCACCAGGCCGAGCGACAGGACCGCGATGACCGCAGCCGCGACGTTCCAGACGGGCGAAGCATCGGTGTATGGCGCATTGTCGAACGTCCACGCCAGCGCTCCGCCCCAGGCGGTGAACGCCTCCCGCAACACGAACAGAGCCACGGCGGCGACGGTGAGCGAGCCGATGAGCGGGGTGCGGCGGGGCCACCGGATCAACGCGTGGTAGACGCCGACCAATGCCAGGACGTACGAGACGCCCACCAGCATCAGCAGGCCCCCGGCGGCGACGACCGCGATCGGGATGCGCACGCGGACGAACACCGTCGTCCAGCAGGCGATCGCGACCAGCGCGATCATCACGCCGAGTCGCGTGATCTGCGCCTGCGGCTCGTCGCCTCCGGTCAGCGTGGCGGCGCCCGGCACATTGATCACGCAGTACATGTCGCACAGCGCGCCGAGCACGAGGATCAGCACCGATCGACCGACACGTCCGACGCGCGCGAACCGGCGGAGAGCGGGGCGCGCTGCGACGGTCATGGCTCCGAGCCTAGAGAGCGCCGGCGACGCCGGCCGCCTTCGAACGTCCCGACATCTCCGGCCGATCGACCGGGGCGTTCCGGCCGTTTGGAGGAGGCGAGCGCGGGTGATACCCCGGCACTGTGTCACAGAGCCGCCCGCTACGACTGCATGACTGGCGGCGCATATAGACTCCATCCGCAGATGAGAGCCTTCTCATCTTCAGGTTCCGAAGGGAAATCACATGTCGTTCGACACCACGCAGCCCCCCTCTCCCACGGGTCCGGCGGTTCCGCCGCCGGCCGGGCCGCCGGTGAACGCGGCACCGCCTGCAACCACGCGCGTCCACCCGCTCGGCTGGGTCGCGCTGGGCGCGGCAGTGCTGGGCTTCATCTTCGCGTGCATTCCGGGTGCGCTGTTCGTGGGCTGGATCCTGCTGCCCGTCGGGTTCGTCCTGGGTATCGTCGCCATCGTGCTGAAGGGCAAGAAGTGGCCCGGCATCGTGGCGCTCGTTCTCAGCATCGTGGGCACGATCGTCGGCTTCGTGGTCTTCTTCTCCCTCGCGGCGGCAGCCGTCAGCGACGCCATCGGGGACTCCACCGGCACCTCGGTGACAGCACCCAGCGAGGATGCCGCAGCTGACGAGGCTGTCGAGGAGCCCGCGGCCGAGACCGGAGCCTCACGCGACAACCCCGCACCGCTGGGATCGGTCATCAGCGGGGACGAGTGGGACGTCACTGTCAACAGCGTCACGCTCGGCGCGACCGACCAGGTCCTCGCGGCGAACATGGTCAACCAGAGCCCCGAGGCCGGCTACGAGTACATCCTCATCAACGTCACCGCGACGTACACGGGTGCGGACAAGGGCATGCCCGCGCTCACGTCGGTCAACTACGTCACGCCGGACGGTGTGACCATCGACGGCCTCGACTCCTTCGCCGTCGCGCCGGAGCCGCTCGACACGCTGTCCGAGCTGTACACCGGCGCATCGGCGACCGGCAACATCGCACTGGCGGTGCCAAGCGCCACCGCCGACGCCGGTGTGCTCGTCGTCACGCCGGGGATCCTCGCGGACGACGTCTTCGTCGCCGTCAAGTGATCAGGGAAAGGGTGCGTCGCCTCCCGAGGCGGCGCACCCTTTCGCATTGCGACGCTCATCCACGTGCCCCACGAAATCCGGCGCCGCGCGCCGGGATAATGGACGGGTGACGGCGAACCCCTCCTCCTCGACCGAGCTCCCCGGCTGGCGCCACGCCTACTCGGGTAAGGTGCGCGACCTCTACGTGCCGGCCGATTCCGCGCCGGGGTCGGGCACGGAGCCCGAGGCCAGGCCCGCCCGCATGCTCGTCGTCGCGAGCGACCGGGTGAGCGCCTTCGACCACGTGCTCTCGCCCGGCATCCCCGGGAAGGGCGAGCTGCTCACCACCCTCAGCCTGTGGTGGTTCGACCAGCTGGCCGGTGCGGACGGCGGCCGCGGCATCCCGAACCATCTCGTCGCCACGCGCAGCCTCGGCCTCGGCGCCGACGGCGAGGCCGGCACCGACGACGACGTGCAGAGCCTGATCCCCGACGCCGTGACGGGCCGGGCTATGGTCGTGAAGAGCCTCGACATGCTGCCTATCGAGTGCGTCGTGCGCGGGTACCTCACCGGGTCGGGCTGGGCGGAGTACCGCGAGAGCGGCACCGTGTGCGGCATCGCGCTGCCCGCGGGCCTGTCGAACGGCGACCGCCTTCCCGAGCCGATCTACACGCCGGCCTACAAGGCGCCGATGGGCGAGCACGATGAGAACATCTCGTACGAGCGCACGGTCGACCTGGTCGGCGAAGACCGGGCCGCCGAGCTGCGCGACCTGTCTCTCGAGATCTACCACCGGGCGGCGGCCACCGCCGAAGCGCACGGCGTGATCCTCGCCGACACCAAGTTCGAGTTCGGCGTCGATGAGAACGGCGTCCTGACGCTCGCCGATGAGGTGCTCACCAGCGACTCGTCCCGGTATTGGGATGCCGCGGCCTGGGCGTCCGGAACCACCCCCGAGCAGCGCATGGCCAGCTTCGACAAGCAGATCGTGCGCGACTGGCTGGCCGCGAACTGGCCCGCGCCCCGCGAGGGCGAGCCGCCGAGCCTGCCCGCGGATGTGATCGAGCGCACCACCGCCCGCTACCGCGAGCTGCTCGAGCGCCTCACCGCGGCCTGATCCCCGGCCCGGGCGTTGAGAAGACGCGTCGGGAACGCTCCCGCGTGCCGACGCGGCGCGCCGCTAGTGTGAGCGCAGCACACCCCCCGAGCGCAAGGAGCGAGCGCGCATGCCACTGTGGACCCTTCACGGCAACGGCCGGACCGTCGAGCCGGACAAGGTGGTGAAACCCGACGAGCGGCTGAACTGGCCGGCGACGATCGCGATCGGCGCGCAGCACGTCATCGCCATGTTCGGGGCCACCTTCCTCGTGCCGGTGCTGACGGGCTTCCCCGTCTCGACCACGCTGCTCTTCTCGGGCATCGGGACCCTGCTGTTCCTGCTCATCACGAAGAACCGCCTCCCCAGCTATCTCGGCTCCTCGTTCGCCTTCATCGCGCCGGTCACCGCGGCGACCGCGTCGCAGGGCATGGGCTCGGCGCTCGCGGGCATCGTCGCGGTCGGCGTGCTGCTCGCGGCCGTCGGCTTCATCGTGCAGTTCGCGGGCCTCGGCTGGATCGAGAAGCTCATGCCGCCCGTGGTCGCCGGTGCGATCGTCGCGCTCATCGGCTTCAACCTCGCGCCGGTCGCGTGGCAGAGCTACCAGCAGGCGCCCGTCACGGCGACGATCACGCTCGTCGCGGTCATCCTCTTCAGCGTGCTGTTCCGCGGATTCCTCGGGCGCATCTCGATCTTCCTCGGCGTCATCGTGGGCTACATCGCGGCGCTGATCTTCGGCGAGGTGAACTTCGACGCCGTCAACGAACTCGTCGCCGACGGCCAGTGGTTCGGCCTCCCGACGTTCGCCTTCCCCACCTTCGGTGAGCCGGGCACCTGGAGCGTCATCGCGATGTTCCTGCCGGTCGTGCTCGTGCTCATCGCCGAGAACGTCGGACACGTGCGCGGCGTCGCGACCATGACCGAGGCATCCGTCAACAAGTACACCGGCCGGGCGCTCATCGCCGATGGCGCGGCGACCGTGCTCGCGGGCACCTTCGGCGGTTCGGGCACGACGACGTACGGCGAGAACATCGGCGTCATGGCGGCGACGCGCGTGTACTCCACGGCGGCGTACTGGGTGGCGGGCCTCTTCGCCATCCTGCTGTCGCTCTCGCCGGTGGTGGGCGCGGTGTTCAACTCGATCCCCGCCGGCGTGCTGGGCGGCGTGACCACCGCGCTGTACGGCCTCATCGGCATCATCGGCATCAAGATCTGGGTCGACAACCGCGTCGACTTCTCGCGCCCGGTGAACCAGTACACCGCCGCCGTCTCGCTCGTGATCGCCATCGCCGGCTTCACGATGGTGTGGGGCGACTTCCAGCTCGGCGCCATCGTGATCGGTGCCGCCGCCGCCCTGCTGATCTACCACCTCGGCAACCTCATCGCCCGCTGGCGCAAGACCGGCGCCGACGACGGCGGCCCGATCCCCGCGGTGGGCCAGCTCGGCGGCGACCCGCAGGACACCCCGGTGCGCTGACCGCGGCCCGGGGCGGGACCCGGCGCTGACCCCCAGGGCGCCCCACCGCGCGGTCTGGGCCTGACGCGGCGCCCGGGTCACCGGCGCCGATGTCCCGAAATCTCTCGACCATGTCCCACTTTCGTTCCCATCCGCGCCCCTTTGGGAACGAAAGTGGGACATGCCCGCGCAGGGTGGGGGAATGGGGGACGGATGCCGGGGGTTATACATTCACATGAATGCACAATCCGCACCGGCCGACCGTCTCGCCGCCGCCACCGCTATGGGCGCGGTCACGCTCCTCGTCGGCGACCTCGACGGCATGACCGCGTTCTACCGGGACGTGATCACGCTGCAGGTGATCTCGGCCAACGGCGACCGCGTCGTGCTCGGCCGCGCGGGGCGGCCGGTCGTGGTGCTCCAGCATGAGCCCGCGCTCCGGCACGCGACCCCCGGATCGGCCGGGCTGTTCCACACCGCCATCCTCTTCGACACGCAGGAGGCCCTGGCCGCAGCGCTCTACAGCGTCGCCCGGCACGCACCGCAGACCTTCACCGGCTCAGCAGACCACCTGGTGAGCCAGGCGTTCTACCTCACCGACCCCGAGGGCAACGGCGTGGAGCTCTACTGGGACCGCGCCCGCACCGACTGGTCGTGGACGCACGGCAGCGTCGAGATGGCGACGCTCTACCTCGACCCGAACGCCTTCCTCGACGAGCACCTCACCGAGCGGGCCGCGGGCGGCGGCACCGCGGAGGACGCGGCATCCGTCGGTCACGTGCATCTGTCAGTCGGCGATGTCGCCACCGCGCGCGCGTTCTACGTCGACGCGCTCGGGTTCGACCAGACCGCCGCGATGGGCGACCAGGCCCTCTTCGTCAGCGCGGGCGGATACCACCACCACATGGCGATGAACGTGTGGAACTCCCGCGGCGCCGGTCCTCGCATGCCCGCACTCGGCCTCGGCCGCGTCGACCTGTCGCTGCCCGATGCCGACGCACTCGGCGAGCTGTCGGAGCGCCTGCGTCATCACGGCCTCGAGGTGCGCGACGACGGACGCACGGTCTCGTTCGACGACCCGTGGCGCAACCTCCTGCACGCGACGGTCCCCGGCCGCGGCTGACCCCGGCTCGCACCCCCACCCCCGCTCACCTGTCACAACATGCCGGCGCACCCGGCAACTCGCGACAGGTGAGCAGGCTTCAGCCAGGCCCCATCCCAACTCCTGAGCCAGGCCCCACTCCCGCTCACCTGCATGTTCCAGCCAGGCCTCGCCCCAGCTCGCGAGCCGGCCGGGTCAGACCGAGTCGCGGACGACCAGCTCGGTCTCGAGGATCGTGACGTGACGCGGATGCCGCCCCGCGAGCAGGTCGAGGAGCACCGTCGCCATGCGCTCCCCCTGCGCGAACGACGGCTGGCGCATCGTGGTGAGCGGCGGGCTCACCGACGTGGCGACCGGCGAATCGTCGAAGCCGATGACCGCGACGTCTTCGGGCACGCGCAGCCCTGCCGCCGCGAGCTCGGTCAGCACGCCCCGGGCCATGAGGTCGCTCGCGACGAACACCGCGTCGGGGCGCGCGCCCGAGCCGAGGATGCGGCGCATCGCGTCGGCGCCGCCGTCGGCGGTGAAGTTGCCGTCCTCGACGGCGATCTCGTCGAGCTGCCACGCGGCCAGCGCGTCGCGGTAGCCCTTGAGCCGGTCGACGCCGGCGGGCATGTCGCGGGGGCCGGTCACGGTCGCGATGCGGCTGCGTCCGCTCTCGATGAGGAACACCGTCGCGTCGTACGCCCCGCGCACGTTGTCGACGTCGACGTAGTAGTCCCGCTCGCGCTCGCGCACGGGACGGCCGCCGTAGACCACCGGCACCACGCTCGCGATGCGGTCGATGAACGTGTCGCTGGTGTGGTGCGAGACGACGATGGCACCGTCAACAGCCCCCGAGCGCACGTACGACGTGGTCTTGTCGCCCGGGTCGTCGCTCGCGATGAACAGGTTCAGCACGTAGTCCGAGCGGCTCAGGCGCGAGTTGATGCCCGACACGATCGCGGCGAAGAAGGGGTCGCCGAAGAAGCGCGTGGTGTCTTCGGGCACGATCAGCGCCACGGCGTGCGTCTTCTGGCTCGCGAGCGACCGCGCCGCGCGGTTGGGGACGTAGTTGAGCTCCGAGATCGCGCGCGTCACGGACTCCAGCGCCTCGGGGCTCACCGCGGTCGATCCGTTGACGACGCGCGAGACCGTCGATCGCGAGACCCCCGCCGCGGCGGCGACCTCCTCGATCGTCACGGCGTGACGACTGACGTCGGTGCTCATTCTGTCCCTCCTCCCGGATGCTACGACACGGCGACGACCTCGGGGAGCCGCTTGCCGTTGCATGACGGCGGATGCCGCCACCGGGCGCGTGCGCCGCGGCCCGGCTCTCCCCGCACGGCATCGGTCTCGAGCCGCCGCCGCTCCCGCGTCACGGGGCGGCGGCCGGCACCTCCACCGCCGTGCTCTCGAGCGCCCGGGCGCCGATGATGCGCTGGTACTCGAGGGCGCTGTCCTTCGGGGTGCGCTCCTGCGTGTCGTAGTCGACGTGCACGATGCCGAACCGCTTCTCGTACCCCCAGGCCCACTCGAAGTTGTCGAGCAGCGACCAGTAGAAGTAGCCGCGCACGTCGACACCCGCGTCGGCGGCGTCGAGGATCGCCCCGAGATGCCCGCGCAGGAACTCCACGCGATCGCCGTCGTGCACGTGCTTCACGCCGTCTTCGACGACGAGCTCGTCGTCGTACGCGGCGCCGTTCTCGGTGACGTACAGCACCGTGCCGGCCGGCTGCGCGTACTCGTCCCACACGCGCTGCAGCAGAGTGGTGAGCCCCTCGGGCTGCACCTCCCACTGCATCGGCGTGCGGGGCAGGCCGCGCTCGTGCCAGAAGATGCCCTCGTGCGACGGATACGGCGAGCGACCCGGGCGGTCGGTCGGCGCGTCCCCGCCGGTCGGCGGGTTCGCCGGCTCGTGTCCTCCGACGTACTCGCCGTGGTAGTAGTTCACGCCGAGCGTGTCGATCGGGGTCGCGATGGCCTCGAGGTCACCCGGACGGACCGCCGACTCCCAGGCGGCGATGGCTGCGGCATCCACCTTCCGGATGTCTTCGACCACGTCGGCCGGATACTGACCGCGGAAGATCGGGTCGAGGAACCAGCGGTTGAACTGCCCGTCGATGCGGCGGGCGGCGTCGAGGTCGGCCGGGTCGCTCTCGTCCACGGGCTCGGCGACGGTGAGGTTCAGCGTGATGCCGAGATTCAGCGACTCGTCGCGGGCGCGCAGCTCGCGCACGGCCTGGCCGTGCCCGAGCAGCAGGTGGTGCGCCGCGAGCACGCCCTCTTCGACGCTGTAGTGACCGGGGGCATGCATGCCCGCGGTGTAGCTGAGGAACGACGAGCACCATGGCTCGTTGAGCGTCGTCCACACGTTCACGCGGTCGCCGAGCGCGTCGTGCATCGTCAGCGCGTACTCGGTGAAGAGGTCGGCGGTGTCGCGGTTCGCCCAGCCGCCCTTCTCCTGCAGCGCCTGCGGCAGGTCCCAGTGGTAGAGCGTGAGCCACGGCAGGATGCCGGCTCCGAGCAGCTCGTCGACGAGTCGCTGGTAGAAATCGACGCCCTGGGCGTTGACCGCGCCGCCGTCGGGCCGCACACGCGACCACGACGTCGAGAAGCGGTAGGTCTGCAGACCCAGCTCCTTCATGAGCGCCACGTCGTCGGGATAGCGGTGGTAGTGGTCGCACGCCACGTCGCCGTTGTCGGCGTTGATGACGGCGCCGGGCACGCGGCAGAACGCGTCCCAGATCGAGTCGCGGCGGCCGTCCTCATGGGCGGCCCCCTCGATCTGGAAGGCGGCCGTCGCGGCGCCGAACAGGAACCCCTGAGGGAAGGAGCGCGAGCTCGCGGTCGTCATCAGCGGAGCGTCCTCTCGTGAAGCGATGGTCATCTGTCTATCAGCCCTTCACCGCGCCGGCCATGATGCCGCTGACGAGCTGCCGCCCGGTGAAGGCGAACACGATGAGGAGCGGAATGGTCGCGAGCAGCACCCCGGCCAGCACGACCGAGTAGTCGACGAAGTAGTTGGACTGCAGGAGCGAGAGCGCGACGGGCAGCGTCGGGCTCTGCCGGTCGAGCACGATGAAGGGCCAGAAGAACTGGTTCCACGCTCCCACGAAGGTGAAGAGGAACAGCATCGCGGCGGCGGGACGCGCGGCGGGCACGCCGACGGTCCAGAACGTGCGGAGCATGTTGGCCCCGTCCACGCGCGCCGCCTCGATCAGCTCGTCGGGCACCGTCTGCGACAGGTACTGCGTCATCCAGAACACGCCGAACGCGCTGGTGAGCGCGGGGATGATGATCGCGCCGATCTGACCGGTCCAGCCGAGGTCGGAGAACAGCAGATAGAGAGGCACGACGCCGAGCTGCATGGGCACCGCCATCGTCGCCACCACGAAGGCGAGCAGCCACTTGCCCCCGGGGAAGCGGAGCTTCGCGAAGGCCCAGCCGGCGAGGGTCGAGAAGAGGACGACGGATGCCGCGATCACGGTCGAGCTGAAGATCGAGTTCCACAGCGCCGGCCAGAAGTTGACCGCCGGGTCGTTGATCACCTTCAGCGCGTTGTCGATGAAGTTGCCGCCCGGCAGCCACGACATGTCGGGGTCGTTGATCGTCGAGGAGTCGCCCGAGCCGATCAGGAACGACCAGTAGTAGGGGAAGATCGCCGAGGCCACGACGACGCCGAGACCGACGTAGACCCAGAACCCGGCGCGCACACCGCGGATCTTGGTGGTGCGGTTGCGACGGCGGCCCGCGTGGGGGAGGTTCTCCTCGACGACGGCGAGGGGCGGGGTGTTGATGGCGCTCATCGCTGGGCTCCCTTCCGGCCCCGGCGTCCACGCTGGAGGACGCCCCGGCCGCCTTCGTCGCGCACGAGGGCACGGGTGATGGCGAGGTTGATGAGACCGATCGCCAGGATGATGATGAAGAGGATCCACGCCAGCGCCGCGGCCCGGCCGAAGTTGAACTCGCCCCAGCCGATGTTGTACAGGTACAGCGTGATCGTGAGCCACTGCCCGGCGGCGCCGCCGCGACCGGTCTGGTCGTACATGCGCGGCTCGTCGAAGATCTGCAGGCCGCCGATCGTCGAGGTGATGATCACGAAGATGAGCGTGGGCTTCAGCGACGGGAGCGTGATGCTCCAGAACTGGCGGAACGCGTTGGCGCCGTCGACGGTCGCCGCCTCGTAGTACTCGCGCGGCACGGCCTGCATCGCAGCGAGCAGGATGAGCGCGTTGTAGCCGGTCCAGCGGAAGTTGACCATCGTGGCGATCGCGACGTGGCTCCAGAACGGGTCCTTGTGCCACTGGATCGGCTCGAGGCCGATGCTGGTGAGGATGTTGTTCACCAGGCCGTGGTTGTCGCCGAACATGTTGCTGAAGATCAGCGCGACGGCGACCGGCGCCATGACGTACGGGAGCAGGACGCTCATCCGCCAGAAAGTCTTGGACCGGATGTTCTTGTCGAGCATGGCGGCGATGAACATCGCCAGGATGAGCTGCGGCACCGACGAGAGCAGGAAGATGCTGAAGGTGTTGCGCAGGGCGATCCAGAAGTCGGCCTGCGACAGGATCCAGATGTACTGGTCGAAGCCGACGAAGGTGCCGGAGTTGCGGACGAGGTCCCACTCCTGGAACGAGATGACCGCCGTGTAGACGATCGGGAAGAGTCCGACGATCGCGAAGAGGATGAAGAACGGCGAGATGTAGAGGTAGGGGGAGACCTTCAGATCCCAGCGGCTCAGGCGGTGGGAGAAGGAGAGGACGCGCGGCTGGCGCTCCGGATCGGGCCGATTGGCCGGCCCGGATGCCGTGGTGCGGGTGGCGGTCGTGGTCACCGGTGGCTCCGATTCGGGTGTGTCGAGAGTGGGCATGGAGGCGGAGTGCGTGCGAGCCGGGGGGACTCGCACGCACCCCGCTTCTGCTGTCGGATCGCGCCCGGGCGAGCGGGCGCGGTCGTCAGCCGCGACCTATCAGAAGGCCTCGACCTCGGCGACGTACGTGTTCCACGACGTCTGCGCGTCCTCGACACCGTCGAACACTCGCGTGATCGCGTCCTGGAGGGCGGTGTTGTACTTGAAGTAGTCCGCGCTCTTATACGGGGTGACCGAGATCGCCTCGGAGCGGTCCGCGAAGATCGTGCCGGTGGGCGCGTCCGCGAAGTACTCGTTGGTCGCGTCGGTGATGGATGCCGAGCTCTGCGCCTCGAGCGCGCTCGGGTAGGCGCCGACGTTCACGAACGTCTTCTCCTGCTGCTCCGGAGCGGTCAGCCAGTCGGCCAGGGCGAGGGCCGCCTCGACGTTCTTGCCGTTGGCGGGGACCGTCAGGTACGAGCCGCCCCAGTTGCCGCCGCCGTTGGGGAACGCGTTGGCGATCTCCCAGCCGGTGACCTCGGGCGCGTTGCCCGAGATGATGCCGAGCATCCACGGCGGGCACAGCATCGCCGCGAACTCGCCGTTCGCCATCGACGCGTTCCAGTCGTCCGACCACTGGCCCGAGTAGGCCGAGTTCGGGATGCCGCGCTCGACGACCAGGTTGTAGGCGTCCTCGAGCTCGGGGTTGTCGGTCGCGACGACGGTGCCGTCCGGCTCGTCGTACGGGAACTCGATCTGGTTGACGATGCCCTGGAACGCGGAGTTCGCGGAGTCGAGCATCGGCTTGCCGGTCGCGGCCTTGTACTGGTCGGCCAGGTCGAAGAACGTGTTCCAGTCGCCGTCGATCGCCGAGGCGACGTCGTCGGGCGTCGACGGCAGGCCCGCGGCGGCGAACAGGTCGGCGCGGTAGCAGACGGCCTGCGGGCCGATGTCGGTGCCGAAGCCGACCAGACGGCCGTCGGCGTCCGTGGCGGCCGCTTCCTTCCACTCGACCCAGCGGCCCTTGGCGCTGTCGGGCACCTCGGCGAGCAGGTCGGAGTACTGCATAGCCTCGGCGAACCAGTCGACCTCGACCGCCTCGATGTCGGCGAGGCCCTCCTTGCCGAGCTTCGCGAAGTAGTTCGTGCGGGCGTCGTCGGTGATGGCGGCCTTGTTGTGGACGATCTTCACGTTCGGGTTCTCGTCCATGTACTCCTGGAGGAGTTCATCGTCGTAGCCGAAGTCGTTGAACGTGGCGAGGGTCAGCGTGATCTGGCCGTCTTCGCCGCCGGCCTCGTCGCCGCCGCCGCCGGCGCAGCCGGCGAGGACGATGGCCGAAGCCGAGAATGCGGCGATTGCCACTGCGCTTCTGCGGAAGGCGCGTGCGTTCACTGTCACTCCTTTGTGTTGTCAGGGTCGTTGTGTTGCAGGACCGGCCCGGACGGGTGCCGTGGCCGTGGTGCCCGTGGGAGCGTTCCCACCGGACGAGACGCAACGCTATGGGATCGCTCCCACGAAGTCAAGGGAGCGCTCCCACGGATTCATCACGGTTGTGTCACGGACGCCCATCACCCCGTTCGAATCGCGCACTTGGTCGTAAATCCGGCCCCCGAGCTGCAAAGTGCGCGATTCGAACGGCTCGTGGGCCGGTGGACGCAGGCGGCGAAACCGCGGTTGCCGCGGCCCGTACACTGGAGGGGACCCCTGCCCGCGGCATCCGGCTCCGATTCCTCGCGAAGACCTGCACTGAGCGAGCGAACCGAGACGACGTGTGTCGCTCAACGACCGATAGCAGCGGCCTCGGCCGCCAGGAGGATCCGGATGCCCACCATCGTCGTCGACGTCATGCCCAAGGCCGAGCTGCTCGACCCGCAGGGGAAGGCCGTCTCGGGCGCGTTCGCACGCCTCGGTGTCGCCGATTTCAGCGCCGTGCGCATCGGCAAGCGGTTCGAGCTCACGGTCGACGGCGAGGTGACCGACGAGGTGCTCGCCGAGGCCCGGCGCGTCGCCGACGAGATCCTGTCGAACTCCGTCATCGAGGACGTCGTCGGCGTCGAGGTCGTGGAATGACCGCCCGCATCGGGGTCATCACGTTCCCCGGCTCGCTCGACGACGTCGACGCCCAGCGCGCCATCCGCGTCGCCGGCGCCGAGCCGGTCGCCCTCTGGCACGGCTCGCACGACCTCGAGGGCGTCGACGCGCTCGTTCTTCCCGGCGGCTTCAGCTACGGCGACTACCTGCGCGCGGGAGCCATCGCCGCACTCGCGCCGATCATGGCCGAGGTGAAGGATGCCGCGGCCAAGGGCATGCCGATCCTCGGCATCTGCAACGGCTTCCAGATGCTCGTCGAGGCGCACCTGTTGCCCGGCGGGCTGATCCGCAACGCGCACCAGCAGTTCATCCGCCGTGACCAGCGCCTGCGCGTCGAGAACAACGACACCGCGTGGACCAGCGATTTCGCCTCCCGCCAGGAGATCGTCATCCCGCTGAAGAACGCGGACGGCGGCTACATCGCCTCGGAGTCCGAGCTCGACCGCCTCGAGGGCGAGGGCCTCGTGGCCTTCCGCTACGTCGGCGTGAACCCGAACGGGTCGCTCCGCGACATCGCCGGCCTCACCAACGAGCACGGCAACGTCGTGGGCCTCATGCCCCACCCCGAGCACGCTGTGGAGCCCGGCTTCGGCCCCGACACGGCCGCCGCCATGCGCTCGGGCGTCGACGGACTGTCGTTCTTCACCTCGGCCGTTGCCGCCGTGGTGGGCGCCGCCGCCTGACGCGTCTCGCTGCGCTCGCTCGACGACCGCCGTCCGGGAGCCGCCAGGGCGCAATCCCCACCCCGGTCGTGCGCGCGAGAGCGTAGCGACCGAGACGAAACGCGCCAGGTCAGACGGTTCCGGCGGGCGGCCAGACGCCGATGATGAGCGCCATCACCACGATGGTCACGAGTTCGTGAGCGATGTTCATCACGGTGAGCGATGAGGGTCGGCCCTCGAACGCGTCGTGCGTGATGAAGCGCGCCGCGGTGAAACCCGCCCATAGGACCACCCCGGTGCCGAGCGCCGCGAGCAGGTAGCTGCCGTCGTAGAAGTGCCAGGCGATCGACGCGGCCCCGGCCAGGACCCACGCCGTCACGAAGCTGACGATCAGCGTGACGACGATCGGCACGACGGCGGTGGAACCCGGCCGGTTCATGTCGACTTTCGCCAGCTTCGCCCAACGCGTGCCGAACACCTTGGGGGTGTACCAGATCGATCCGACGACCATGCTCGACAGGGTCGCGAGCAGCACCGCCCAGTAGTTGATCTCGGGAACCATGTCCGCCTCCTCGCCTCGGCGCGCTGGGCCGCACGCCCGCTCGACGCGAGCGTAACGCCGGGCGGCGGGGCCGGCCCCGCACCGCGCCGGTAGCGTGGACGGGGTGAGCACAGGCATCCGGAATCTCGTCGTCAGCGTCCCCACCGAGCAACTCGCCGCCGATCTGGGAGACCTGCCCGCGGGCGTCGAGCTGGTGGTCTGGCCGATGGATGCCGCCGCCCCCCGCGAGCGGTTCGACATGGTCGTGCCGCCGTACATGTCGATGGCACGCGTGCTGGAGCGCCTGGAGGGCGTGGAGGTCGGCCTGGTGCAGGGCCAGTCGATCGGGTACGACGGCGTGGCCGACATCCTCCCCGGAGGGCTGCGCTTCGCCAACGCCGCATCCGTGCACGAGACCTCGACCGCCGAGCTCGCCGTCGGGCTGGCGCTCGCGGCGCAGCGGCACATCGACGCCTTCGCGCTCGACACCGCCGCCGGCCGCTGGTCGCCGGTCTTCGCGCAGAGCCTCGCCGACCGCCGCGTGCTGCTGCTCGGCTACGGCGGCGTGGGCAAGGCGGTGGCCGCGCGGCTCCTGCCGTTCGAGGTCGAGCTGACCCCCGTCGCCTCACGTGCGCGCGAGGAGGACGGCCTGCAGGTGCACGGCATCGACGAGCTTCCCGACCTCCTCCCCCGCGCCGAGATCGTGATCCTCACCCTGCCCGGTGGCGAGGCGACCCAGGGCCTCGTCGACGACGCCTTCCTCGCGGCACTGCCGGACGGTGCGCTGATCGTCAACGTCGGCCGCGGCACCCTCGTCGATACCGACGCGCTCGTCGACCACGTCGGCCGCGGGCGGATCCGGGCGGCCCTCGACGTGACCGATCCCGAGCCGCTCCCCGAGGGCCACGCGCTGTGGTCGCTCCCCGGCGTGCTCATCTCGCCCCACGTCGGCGGCGCGTCCAGTGCGATGCGCCCGCGCGTCGCGAAGCTCGTGCGCACGCAGATCGAGCGCCTGGTCGCCGGCGAGCCGCCGATCAACGTCGTGCTCGGCGGCTGACCCGCCCGCCCCACCGAGCGGAGGCCGCTGACCGCGCAACCACTGCACCCCGTGCAGACCGCTGATCGCCCGGCCCGGGGCGAAGCACACTCGCGTTCAGCGGCGTCAGGCGCCGGGCCGGACGAGTCCGGTCTCGTACGCGGCCACGACCGCCTGCACGCGGTCGCGGACGCCCAGCTTCGACAGCAGCCGGGTGACGTGCGCCTTGACCGTCGCCTCGCTGAGGTACAGCTCCTGGCCGATCTCGAGGTTCGAGCGCCCGCGGGCGATGCACAGCCAGATCTCCTGCTCGCGCGGGGTGAGGTCGACGGGCGGGTGGGCGTCAGGCGGAGGGGCGCCGAGGTAGCGCTCGATGAGACGCCGGGTGACCTCCGGCGCGAGCAGCGCCTCTCCCGCCGCCACCGTGCGCACGGCGTCGACCAGGCGCTCCGGCGGTGCATCCTTGAGCAGGAACCCCGAGGCGCCGGCCGCCAGCGCGCGGTACACGTACTCGTCGAGGTCGAACGTCGTGAGCACGAGCACGCGCGGCGCGTCGGGGCCGGCCGCGATTACACCGGTGGCCTCGATGCCGTCCATTCCGGGCATCCGGATGTCCATGAGCACCACGTCGGGCGCCAGCGTCCGGACGGCGGCCACCGCCTCCTGCCCGTTGGACGCCTCGCCGACGACCACGAGATCGGCGGCCTCGAGCAGTCCGCGGATGCCCGAGCGGACCAGCGCGTGATCGTCGACGATGAGGACACGGATGCCGCGGCCCGCCGCGGCGGTGTCGCCCGCGACGCCGTCTGCGTCGAGCGGGTTCACGACGCGCCGCCGGCCGGGATCGTCGCCTGCACCAGCCAGCCTCCGGCCGCCGTGGGGCCGGAGTCGACCGAGCCGCCGTAGAGGCGCGCGCGCTCGCGCATGCCCGGGAGGCCGCGGCCGCTGCCATCCGCCGCCGCGGGGCGCGCGGGCGCCGGTCCGTTCTCGACGCGCAGCTCGACCGCCCTCCCGGTCCAGCGCACCACCACCGCGATGTCGGCGCCGGGCGCGTGCTTTCGCACGTTCGTGAGCGATTCCTGCACGATGCGGTAGACCGCGAGGGCCGGGCCGTCGGCGATCCCTTCGGCCGGGGCATCCGTCTCCAGCGTGCAGCGATGACCGGCAGCCCGGGTCTCGGCGATGAGGTCGGGGAGTGCCGACAGGCCGGGCTGCGGCGCATACGAGGCCTCGTCCTCGCGCAGCACCTCGAGGAGGTGCCGCATCTCGTCGAGCGCGCTCTGCGCGGTGCGCCGGGTCAGCTGCAGGTGGGTCCGTGCCCGCGCCGGGTCGCGCTCGACGAACTGCTCGGCGGCGGCCGCCTGCAGCGCGACGATCGAGAGCGAGTGGGCCACGATGTCGTGCAGCTCGCGGGCGATGCGGCGGCGCTCGGAGGCCGCGGCTTCGGCGGCGCGCTGCTCGGAGCCCTCGCGGGTGCGCTCGAGCGACAGCGCGCGGTGGCGCACGATGCGCCCGGCCGCCCAGGTCGAGCCGACGAAGAAAACGAGGAAGACGGTGCCGGCGGTCTCGATGCCGGTGGCGCCGAAGTACCCCAGGGCGTGGGCCGACAGCATCGCGGCGATCGGCACGAGCCCGAGGAGGATCGCCCACGGCAGCGGCGTCACGCGCTCGGCCACCGTGAAAGTCGCCACGAGCAGGCTCGGGAACGGGTTGAAGGTGGCGTCGGGCCCCGCGAGCGCCGCATGCAGCACCAGCGCGGCGGCGACGACCAGCATGACGGCGGCGGGGAAGCGGCGGCGCACCGCGAGGGGCAGGGAGATCACGAGCGCGAACCCGAGCTGCGCCACCGGGTGACCCGACGGCACGAGGAGAGCCTCGAGCACCGCCCACACGCCGATCCCGCCCGCGATCGCAAGGTCGAGCGGCGACGTCCAGCGCCGCCACCCGCGGGACTCCGCCGCGGCATGCACCGGCGCGGGAGCGGGGATAGGCGACGCGATCACGGTCCGATGCTAGGTGCGCACGGGCCTCCGGCAGTAGCGACGAAGGTCGACATTCCGGTGCACGCAGGTCTGCCCGGCGCCCGCCGCAGGTCGCGCCCGAAGGCCGACCCGCCGCCATCGGCCCGTCGACCTGCGCACGATGCCGGCTCCTGGCACGCCTCCGTAGCTTCGTCTCGTCGCCCGGAATCCCGGACCGCGGCACCCGAACTCGACAGAAAGGCCGGCCATGGCTGCCGTCACCACTCCCACCGGGCGCACCTCCGCGGTCGCCCCCGCCACCGCCTACCCTCGCGACGGCCGCGTCATCGGCCGCGTGAGCAGCCGTCTCGCCGGCGCAGCCGCGCTGACCGCCGGCATCCTCTCCATCGCGATCGGCACCCTGCAGTACCTGTTCCCGCAGGATGAGGATCCGGCGATCGATCCCCGCACCCGCGTGATCCTCGTGATGTTCACGCTCAGCCTGTGGGCCTTCGCGGTGCTCTTCGTCGGCCTCGCCCGGTACGCCCGGTCGAGCTGGGGTGCGTTCGTCGCCGGCACCGGCACCGTGCTCCTGACGCTCGGCACCGCGACGAGCGCGGCCAACGGCATCGACCTGGAGTTCTTCCCGATCGTCGCGATGGCGGCGAATGCGCTGTGGCTCGTCGGCGTGATCGGGCTGACGGTCTCGCTCGTGCGCGCCCGCCAGCTGAGCCTGTGGCTCGTGCTGCCCCTGCCGTTCGTGCAGGTGCTGCTGCTGTTCTTCTCGCAGATGGGCGGCGGCGTGCCGGCAGGCCTGTTCGTCTCGGCGCTGGGCATCGTGCTCCTCGCCGGCGGCGCGCAGTCGCGCGCTCGTCGGCGCGCGGCTCGCTGACACGCACATCGCGCAGGGCCGGGGTGGATGCCTCGGCCCTGCGCGGTGCGCGTCGCCGGCGGGTGCGACCCCCGAGCGTGCGGTGACGCTCCGGCTCTTCTCATCGCGGCGGGTCTGGGGTATGACCGAAGAGAGGGCGGTGACGCGATGAACGATGCGAGATCGGACCGGACGCCGAAGGTGGAGCGCCTCGACGCCGCGACGTGCTGGGAGTACCTGCAGGGCGCGCAGCTCGGGCGCCTCGCGGTCGACAACGCCGACGGGTCGCCCGACATCTTCCCCGTGAACTACGTCGCACACGAGGGGGCGGTCTTCATCCGCACCGCGCGCGACGCCAAGCTGCTGCACATCGCCCACCACCCGATGGTGGCGTTCGAGGTCGACGGCGAGGCCGGCGACGCCTACTGGAGCGTCGTGATCCGGGGCCGCGCCGAGCGGGTCACGCGCGAGGACGAGATCCGCGACAGCGGCGTGACCGGTCTCGCCTCCTGGAGTCCGACCTCCAAGCTCTTCGTGATGAAGGTCACGGCGAACACGGTGACCGGCCGCCGCTTCCCATCGCACGCCGGCCGCACCGGCCCGTCGATCGCGTTCGAGGGTGACGCGACGCGGCCGGCGGCCGGCGAGCAGCGCCCGGCACGCGGCGAGCGCCCGGCGCCGATCCCCCACTTCGAGCCCCGCACCGGGGCCACCGACACCGTGCCCGACGCGGGTCGCGAACCCTGACCCGCCGCCGCGGCGTCAGGCGGTGAAGACCGTGTGCACGTCGCCCACGATCTCGCGGCCGCCCAGCGCCGCGAGCTCCATGAGCACGGCGGTGCCGACGACGACGCCGCCCAGCGCGGCGACGAGCTCGTGCGCCGCGACGAGGGTTCCGCCGGTGGCGAGCACGTCGTCGACCAGGAGCACCCGGGTGCCGTCGGCGATGTCGTCGTGCGCCTCGATCGTGGCCGTGCCGTACTCGAGCGCGTAGGTGACGGATGCCGCGGGCAACGGCAGCTTGCCCGCCTTGCGCACCGGCACGAGGCCCACCCCGGCCTCCATCGCGACCGCGCCCGCGAGGAGGAACCCGCGCGCCTCGACCCCGGCGACGACGTCGAACGACCCCTCGAACGGCGCGATCATCGCGTGGATGACGGTGCGCAGGGCCGACGCGTCGGCCAGCAGCGGCGTGATGTCGCGGAACATGACCCCGGGCTCGGGGTAGTCGGGGATCGTCCGGATGAGGGACTCGGCTCGTGTCAGGGCTTCGGACGGCACGGCTCTCACCCTACGCCGCCGGCCGCCCTCGGTCGTCGAGCGAGGAGCGCAGCGACGGAGACGAAACGCCCGCACCCGGCGCACCGGATCCCGAGGCAGCGGATGCCGCCGCCGGACGCGCCGGCCGCGGCATCCGCTGTCCGTCCAGGTCAGGTGATCCCGAGCTGGAACCAGCCCGCCCAGCCCCCGGCGCCGTTCCACCATGTGCTGTAGGCGATGCCGTCGCTGCCGGTGACGAACACGTCGATCTGCTCGGCGACGCGGCTGATGGCCGCGACCTGGCCGCCGGGCCTGCCGACGCCGCCCGACACGTTGAACCAGCCGGCCCAGTTGCCGCCCTCGTGCCACCACGTGGAGTAGACGCGGTTGTCGGTGCCGATGACGAACAGGTCGAGGTGGTTGTCGTACCGGGCGATGGCGGTGACGTCCGACCCCGGCGACGCCACCCCGCCCGACACCTGGAACCAGCCGCGCGCCCAGCCGCCGGTGACGTTCCACCAGGTCGACATGATGCGCCCCGCACTGTCCGTGGTGAACAGGTCGAGCTGATCAGGATGCCGCGCCACCACTGTGACCGTCGAGTCGGGCCGGCACGTGATGCCGTTGATGGGGAACCACCCCGACCACCCCGAGCGCTGGTCCCACCACGCCGAGTACACCCGGTTGTCGGTGCCGACGGTGAAGATGTCGAGGTGGTGCGGGCGCCGGGCGACGGCGGTCACGGGTGCGCCGTTCGCGGCGATGCCGCCGCCGATGTGCACCCAGTCGCGCGCCCAGCCGCCTGCGCCGTTCCACCAGATCGTCATCGTGCGGCCGCTCTCGTCGGTCGTGAAGAGGTCGATCTGATCGGTGTAGCGGGCGAGCGCGGTGATCACCGAGCCCGGACGGCAGCGGATGGTGCCGAGCACGAACCAGCTCGACCAGCCGGTCGCGGCGTTCCACCACGCGGAGTAGACGCGGTTGTCGGTGCCGACCGTGAAGAGGTCGAGGTGCCGGTCGAAGCGCGAGATCGCCGTGATCGGCGAGCCGGCGCCACCGGGCGACGCCACCCCGCCCATGAGCGAGAACCAGCCCGCCCAGCCCGAGCCGGCATCCCACCAGTTCGACACGCATCGCCCGTCGGGCGCGACCGCGAACACGTCGAGGTGCTCGGGGTAGCGGGCGACGACCGACATGAGCGCGCCGGCGCGCACCTCCTGGGTCATGAGCGGCCGGAACCTGTTCCAGATCACCGCCTTGCACACGGCGCAGAACTTCACGCCGAGGTTGCGCATCTTGCAGTTCCACTCCGGCCGGTAGGCGCCCGCGTGGTAATAGTGCGCACCCTCGAACGTGCCGACCGTCCCGTCGGCGACGGGGCTCGGCGAGTAGTCCTCGATCGCCGGGTTCGGATTGGTCTGCGTCGGGATGGGCGTGCTCGCCGCCACCGCCCAGCGCCACTTGAGCGTGTTGCGGTCGGTGTTGATCGTGACGTTGGGCTCGCCCGGCTCGGTCGGCGGGTGGTGCTGTCGATCGGCCTCGTTGCCGCCCGCCCAGTACGGGTACTCGTCCGCGAGCCCGAAGGCGGTGTGCCCGGCCTCGTGGATCGCGATCTCGGTGGCCCCGCCGGCGAGCGAGTACGTGCCGATCGAGCCGCCGGCCCCGCCGTACACCGTGGAGTTCACCACCAGCAGCGCCAGGGTGAACTCCGGCACCTGCGCGGCGGCCGTCGTGAGCACCGTCGCCGTGTTGGCGAGGAGGAGACGACGGATGCCGCCACCGCCGAAGCTGGCATCGAAGTACGTCCGTGCGGTGGCCCCGGTGCCCCCGGCGGCGGCCGGGTCGTCGGCGCCGCTGTCGGTGGAGCGCACGTTCACGCGGAAAACGTTGATCACCGGGCGCAGGTCGCCGAAGGGCTCGGTGCCGAGGAGCGCCGTGACGAAGTCCGACGCCGCGGTGTCGAAGGCGCCCTGCTGGGCGGCGGTGAAGCCGTCGCCGAGGAGGACGATGTTGAACGCCCGGTTGCGCGGGGCGTTCCCGTGAATCTGGGTGGTGCCGATGACGGCGCCGTCTGCGGTGGTCATCGCCCTCACCCCTCGATCGCGTCGTCCGACAGGACGGCCGGGGCGGGAGGCTCGACGCCTCGCACGCCGGGTTCGCCGGGGGCGGGCTCGGCCTCGGGTGCCGCCGGTCGCTGCAGCACGACCCGCGCCGCCGCCTCGGGAGCGGGCACGACGACAGTGAAGGCGCCGCGGCGCACGGTGTCGGGCACACGCGTGATGGCCTCGCCCGGCTCGCCGAACACCTCGAGCGACTCGGGCAGGGCGTTGCGGACTGTCACCCGCGACAGCGCCGTGCCCTCGACGTCGCGCACTTCGACGTGGTCGACGCTCGGGGCCTCGGCGAGGTCGAAGCCCGACACCGCGACATCGACGCGCTGCTGGCTGACGAGGCGGACGTCGCCGTCCTCGTACTCGTAGATCAGGCGCAGGGCGGCAGGGCCGCTCGGCGTCTCTTCGCCGGGGCTGCTGCCCGGCATCTCGGGAGAGCTCATCGCTGCACCTCCGGATCGATGGACATTGACCCTCAGGAAGAGCGGGCGCCGTCACCCGGTGATACCGCGGCGGTGCCGAGGCGAGGGATCTGCGGGCGTGGCCGGGAAGGCGCACGAAAGGAGGAAGGCCATGGCGTGGGACTGTAAGCGCTTGCAGTACACTGGCCCGATGACTTCCGCACAGACCGCTGAACGCACGGACGCGTTCCTCGCCCCGCTCGGCGGCGAATGGTGGCGCACCGCCGTCATCTACCAGATCTACCCGCGCTCCTTCGCGGACGCGTCGGGCGACGGCATCGGCGACCTCCCCGGCGTCACGGCGCACCTCGACGACCTGCAGAGCCTCGGCATCGACGCCATCTGGCTGAGCCCGTTCCAGCGGTCGCCGCAGAAGGACGCCGGCTACGACGTCAGCGACTACTGCGACGTCGACCCGCTGTTCGGCACCCTGGCCGACTTCGACGAGATGCTCGCCGGCGCCCATGACCGCGGCATCCGCGTCATCGTCGATCTCGTCCCGAACCACTCCTCCGACCAGCACGAGTGGTTCCAGCAGGCGCTGGCCGCCGCGCCCGGCAGCCCCGAGCGTGCGCGGTACATGTTCCGCGACGGCAAGGGCCTCGAGGGCGAGCTGCCCCCGAACAACTGGGAGTCCGTCTTCGGCGGCCCCGCCTGGACCCGCGTCGTCGAGGCCGACGGCCGCCCCGGCCAGTGGTACCTGCACCTCTTCGACTCGTCGCAGCCCGACTTCGACTGGTCGAACGAGGTCGTGCGCGAGGAGTTCCGCCGCATCCTGCGCTTCTGGCTCGACCGGGGCGTCGACGGCTTCCGCGTCGATGTGGCGCACGGCCTGATGAAGGCCGAGGGCCTGCCCGACTACATCCCCGACCCCGAGGCCGGCTCGATGGGCGGCGAAGAGGAGAACGTCCCTTACTGGGGTCAGGACACCGTGCACGAGGTGTACCGCGACTGGCGGAAGATCATGGAGGAGTACGCGGGCGACCGCGCCCTCGCCGCCGAGGCCTGGCTGCCGACGGCCGAGCGCACCGCCCAGTGGGTGCGCGCCGACGAGATGCACCAGGCGTTCAACTTCCCGTACCTGTCGACGGAGTGGGACGCCGCCGACCTGCGCACGGTCATCGACGTGTCGCTGCGCGCCTTCCCCGGCGTCGGCGCACCCTCGACCTGGGTGCTCTCGAACCACGACGTCGTGCGCCACGCGTCGCGCCTCGCGCTGACCGCCGAGAACCCGCAGGGGCACGGCATCGGCCCGGACTCGCCCGGACAGCCGATCCCCGAGGTGGGCCTCGCCCGCGCACGCGCGGCGACGGCGCTCATGCTCGCGCTCCCCGGTTCGGCGTACCTGTACCAGGGTGAGGAGCTCGGTCTGCCCGAGGTCATCGACATCCCCGGCGACGCCCGTCAGGACCCGACGTGGTTCCGCACGAACGGCGAGCGGTACGGTCGCGACGGCTGCCGCGTGCCGATCCCGTGGAACGCGGATGCCCCGGCCTATGGCTTCAACACTTCAGGGGCGTCGTGGCTGCCCCAGCCCGCCGAGTGGGCGACGCTCGCGCGCGACGCGCAGTCGGGCGTCGAGGGCTCGACGCTCGAGCTGTACCGCACGCTGCTCGCGGAGCGTCGCGCGCGCTCGCTCGGCGCCGGCTCACTGGAGTGGCTCGAGGGCTACGGCGCCGACGCCGTCGCATTCCGCAACGGGAATGTCTCCGTCGTGGCGAATGTCGGCAGCACCCCTATCGCGCTGCCGGACGGTATCGTGATCGCGTCGAGTGGCCCGCTCGCGGGCGGCGCCATCCCGGCCGACACGACGGTCTGGGTGGTCGACCAGGGCTGACCCGCCCGGCCGGCGTGCGGCATCCACTCAGCGACACACCCGATGAGTTGGCGTAGATGTCCGCGACACGCCTGGCGTGTTGTACACATGAGCCAGGTCAACGAAGGGGACAGGGAGACGACGTGGTCAGCATCGATGAGGTCGCCCGCGCGGCGGGCGTCTCGACTGCGACCGTCTCGCGCGCCCTGAGCGGGCGCGGCCACGTCTCCGCGGGCGCCAAGGCGAAGGTCGAGGCGGCGGCGAAGAGCCTCGGCTACGTGGTCTCGGCGTCGGCGTCCAGCCTCGCCTCCGGACGCACGCGCAACATCGGCGTGCTGGTGCCGTTCCTCGACCGCTGGTTCTTCTCGACGGTGCTGAGCGGCATCGCTTCGGCGCTCATGCGACGCGGCTACGACATCACGCTGTACAGCCTCACCGCCGACCGCGCCGAGCGTCACGACGTCTTCGACACCTTCCTGCGGCGCCAGCGCGTCGACGGGGTGATCGCGATCTCGCTCGAGCTCGGCCGCGAAGAGACCGAGCGCCTCGTCGAGCTCGACCTGCCCGTCATCGCGATCGGCGGCCCCAACCCGCTCCTGACGACCCTGACGGTCGACGACGTCGCGGTCGCACGACTTGCCACCGAGCACCTGCTCGCGCTGGGTCACCGCGAGATCGCCCACATCGGCGCGAGCCCCGAGTTCGACATCGACTTCCACATCCCCACCCAGCGCCGGCAGGGCTTCGAGCAGGCGCTGGCCGATGCCGGCATCCCGGTGAGCCCGTCGCTGTTCGAGCCGGCCGACTTCACCATCGAGGGCGGTTTCCGCGCCGCCAAGCAGCTGCTCGGCAAGCCCGGAGGCCGCCCGACGGCCATCTTCGCGGCATCCGATGAGATGGCGATCGGGGCGCTGCTGGCGGCCCGCGAACTCGGCTACCGCGTGCCCGAAGACCTCTCGGTCGTCGGCATCGACGGCCACGAGCTCGGCGAGTTCTTCCGGCTCACCACGGTCGACCAGTTCCCGCTCGGGCAGGGTGAGCGTGCCGCGGAGGCGATCCTGCAGGAGCTGGAATCGGATGCCGCGCCCCCCGCGCACCGGCCGGGCGAGCTGCCCTTCGAGCTCATCGTGCGCGGCTCGACGGCCCGCCTCCCCGCCTGAGCCGGCCTGCGTTCCCGCCCTTCGGTCGGCCCCGGTCGTCGAGCGAGCGAGACGACACGGGCGCCCGACACTGCGTCGGGCCCCGGGCGTTTCGCTTGGTCGCTGCGCTCTCGCCTCAGAGATCGCTGTCGTCCTCGTCGCGCGCGTCGGCGGCGCGGGCGATGAGCACCGGCTCCTCCTCGAGGCACAGGTCGATGATGGCGCGCAGCAGACCGCCGAGGCTCGTCGAGTTCAGCAGACGGAATCGGTCGTACTCGCCGAGCGGAGCGATGGCGGCGAGCTGCCAGGCCGACTCCACCGGGTCTTCCGACAGGGGCGTCGCGGGGTCCCATCGCGCCTCATCGAGGACCGACGCGAGCGTCGCGAGGCGCCGCACGATCTGCTCCGCTTCGCGGTGGAGCGGTGCCAGCGCGTCGTCCCAGACGAGCGCGGGAACCGTCGACACATCGGCCACCGGGTGAGGGTCGTCCTGGCGCCAGCCGGCGACGGCGATGCGCTCTCCCCCCACGGCCACCACGTAGAGGTCCGTCGCTCCGGCCTCGACCTGCAGGATGCGCGCCATGGTGCCCACCGAAGCGCGCTGATCCCCGCCGCCGGCCTCGAACCCGCGCTCGATGAGCACGACGCCGAATTCCGGCTCTTCGAGGTCGAGCAGGTGCCCCATCATGGTGAGGTAGCGCGGCTCGAACACCCGCAGCACCAGCGGCGTATACGGGAAGAGCACGCTTCCGAGCGGGAACATCGCGACGACGTCCATGGCTGACAGTCAATCAGCCGGATGACGTGTCAGGGCGATGTCGCCGGTGGTCCTCCCAACGGACGTGTGGGCCGGCGGTGGTGCTGACTGCTCGACAGATACAGGCGATACGCCCGCGACAGCGCGTCATCGCCCACGACGTCCTCCACGCGCATCGTCCGGCGTACGTTCTCCAGCACGTGGATGTCGGGCACCCGTGACAGGTCATGACGGCGCCGCTGATCCTCCAGCACAGCCGTCACCGCACCCCACTCAGGGTCGAGGAACAGCGTGACGGGCTTGCGCCGCGGTCGCAGTTCGTTGATGCGCATGACCGGGCCGGCGAGGAGCGACCACGGGTAGACGTCGGGGCGGCCGCTGCGGTCATGGATCACGGTGGGAACGTCGTCCACGAGGTACACCAACCCCTGAAGGCGAGTGCCCCCTCCGAGACCGTCGTTCGGCCCCAGGATGATGTCGAGCCGCACATCGCTCCCGAAGTACGGTTCGAGCGCGACGCACGCCTCCGGCTGCCAGCGATCGGGCCAACGGATCATGGGCGCAGACTATCTCGCGCTCCTCGCACTCCTCGCGCGACGAGTCAGAGGGCGCGCCACGTCATGATCGCGCGCTCCGTGGCGGCGTCCACACCCGCATGGCGCAGCCAGTCGTGAAGGTCGAGCTGCCGGTACATCGCGCGGAACGCCGAATCCGCTGTGTGCCCGAACCTGCCCAGCACCGCGCGGCGCTCCTCTACGTCGAAGGAACGGCCGTGCAGCGCCCGCATCGACTCCGCGTTCGCGAAGGAGGCGAGGTAGTCGGCGGCCGCGGCATCCTCCGTGACGCCGGTCGCCTTCAGCAGCACGGCGGCGACGAGTCCGGTCCGGTCCCACCCGGCACCGCAGTGGAAGAGGATGCCGCCGGCAGGCGCTGATGCGATCGCCTCGAGCACTGCGGCCAGGCGATGCGGGAGTTCTCGAAGGTGGTCGGCGTAGTAGAGGGGGGTCCCCCAGCGCCCGTCGGCTTCGAACGCGGCCCAGAAGTCGCGCTCGTCGCCGTCCAGGTCGACGTGCAGCGAGAGCACGTCGTCGGGCACGCTTCCGGTGATCTCTTCGGGCCGCCGCAGATCGATGCTCGTCCGCACCCCGTGGCTCCGGAGCGCATCCCACCCCGCCGCATCGACCCGATCCAGCACTTCCGCGCGGACGAAGACGCCGGCGGGGGTCGTGGATCCGTCCTCCCGCTCCAGCCCGCCGAGGTCGCGGACGTTGGCCAGTCCGTGGACGGCGAGAGCGATCGGCACGTCGTCAGTGTGCCACGCGGCCGGACTCAGGGCGCGAAGATCAGCACGCCGTAGACGCCGAACAGCATGAGATGCACGGCACCGTGAACCGCGGTGGTGCGGGGCGCGAAGTACGTGATCACGGTCATCACGAGGGTGATGCAGATGAGCACCATGTTGGCCGGGGACTCCCCGAGGATCACCGGTCGGCCCGTGATCAGGCCGATCACGAGGATCGCCGGGATCGTCAGGCCCACGGTCCGTCGGCGCGCCACCGACGACGGTCGTCGAGAATGGACGGGTGGAGCCGTGGGAGATGCGCGAGTGGTACGCGGACTTCCTCGATGCCTGCAACCGGCACGACCTCGACGACGTGCGATCGCACCTCGACCCGGCCGTCCGTCGCGCACATCTTCCCGGTGGCGTCGACGCCTGGATCGACGATCTCGACGAGCTGTTCCACGGCTTCCCCGACTGGCAGTGGCGGCGCATCCAGGTGATCGTCGAGGACGACCGCATCGCCGCGCACCTCCGGGGCAGCGGGACGCACCTCGGACCGTTCCGCGGCATCGCCCCCACCCGTCGTCACGCGAACGTCGCCGAATTCGCGATGTACCGCGTCGCACGCGGGCGGATCGTGGAGTTCTCGGGCACCGAGCCCATCGAGCTTCTCGCGCTGCTGCAGCAGTGAGCCGCGGCATCCACGATCCCCTCATCCGCGAAGGTGCCTCGTGAAGAATCGGGCGGCGTCCTCGCCCGCGTAGGACGGGACACCGGTGTGACCGCCCATGTTGGCCTGCAGGGTCTTCTCTTCGGATCCGAACGCGTCGAAGAGATCGAGTGCCATCTGCCGGTCGTTGCCATGGTCGTCCCACTGGAGCAGCACATACACCGGGATCGTCACGCGACGGGCCTCGTCGAAGGTGGATGCGGGCACGTAGCTGCCGGCGAAGAGGCCGGCCGCGACGACGCGGGGATCTGTTGCGGCCAGCCGCACGCCGATGGCGATCACGCCACCCGAGTACCCGACCGGGCCCGCGATCTCGGGGAGGGCGAGGAGCCCATCCAACGTGCGCTGCAGTTCGGGGACAGCCCGGTCCACCAGCGGCACGACGAGGCGGTCGATGACGTCAGCAGTGACCGGCCTGCCGTCGCGCAATGCCGTCTGCAGGTCGGCGCGCGCGGCGTCGACGCCCTCGATCGGGGGCCTGTCGCCCGCACCGGGCAGGTCGATCGTCGCGGAGCTGAATCCGTGCGCGGCCGATTGCTGTGCCCTGGCCAACAGACGCGGATACATGCGCTGGATGCCGCCGGGATGGCCGAGCAGGATCAGCGGGGTGGGCTCCGACAGCGCGCGCGGTGGTGTCCAGAGGATGCCGGCGACGCCGTCGATGTCGATCTCGCGCTCGACAACGCCGTCGTCGAGGACGCGCTCAGAAGTGAAACGCATGAGTGGTGCCTTTTGGAAGTGCTCCAGATGGGGCGCTCCCGGCGACCTATCGCCCGACCGCAGCTCCCACGAGGAGCGCCCGCGTGATTCCGTTCATCGGGTCACCTCCTTCTCGTCCGCTCGGCCCGGCCACAGTACCGCCTGCGGCCGCCGCCGGCCAGGGGCGTGCTCCGCGGCGGGAGGCCGCGGCGTCGGGTCGTCCGCAGGTGAACGGGCCTTGCGCAGGAGCCCGGCGCGGGTCCGGGTCCTGTGGAAGCCCTGTTCACCTGTGCCGACGCGGGCGGGCGCAGGCGGAGCGCGGCCGCAGGGGCGAGGTGCAGCGGTCCGCGACCCGGTCCTCCTCACCCCGCGCCCGCGACGGACCCCCGGCTAGGCTCGACCCCATGACCCTCGACCTCGAAGCGCTCTACATCGATCTGCACCGGCATCCGGAGCTGTCCTTCCAGGAGACCCGCACGGCCGGGGTGATCACGCAGCACCTGACGGAGCTGGGCATCGCATTCGAGGAGGGCATCGGCAAGACCGGCGTCGCCGCGCTCATCGAGAACGGCGAGGGGCCGGTCGTCTGGCTGCGCGCCGACATGGACGCGCTGCCGGTGCCCGAGCAGACCGGGCTCGAGTACGCGAGCACGGCGCGCGGCACCGACCCCGCCGGCAACGACGTGCCGGTCATGCACGCGTGCGGGCACGACATGCACGTGACGGCGCTGCTCGGCGCGCTCGAGCAGCTGGTCGCGACCAAGGAACAGTGGTCGGGCACGATCGTCGCCGTCTTCCAGCCGGCCGAGGAATACGGCGCCGGCTCGCAGGCCATGATCGCCGACGGCGTCTTCGACCGGTTCCCGAAGCCCGACATCGTGCTCGGCCAGCACGTCACCCCCCTGCCTGCCGGCACGATCGGCGTGCGCAGCGGCACGCAGATGGCGGCATCCGACGGTCTCTCGGTCACCCTGCTCGGTCGCGGCGGACACGGCTCGCGCCCGCAGGCCACGATCGACCCGGTCGTCATGGCGGCAGCGACGGTCCTGCGACTGCAGACGATCGTCTCGCGGGAGGTCGATCCTCGTGACGTCGCCGTGGTCACCGTCGGCTCGATCCACGCCGGCCTCAAGAACAACATCATCCCGGCCGAGGCGAAGCTCGAACTGAGCCTGCGGTACCCCGACGACGAGGCCCGCGCCCGCGTGCTCGAGAAGGTGGAGCGCATCGTGCGCGCCGAGGCGCAGGCGTCGGGCGCCGAGGAGCCGCCGGTGATCGTGACAGACCACACCCTGCCGCCGACCATCAACGACGCCGATGCGACCGAGCGTCTCGCGACCGCTTTCGACGCGGCGTTCGGCGAGGGGACCGTGATCGACCCCGGCATGTTCACCGGCAGCGAGGACGTGTCGTGGTTCGCACGGGAAGCAGGCGTGCCGCTGGTGTTCTGGTTCTGGGGCGGCGCCGACCCGGTCGCGTTCGCCGCAGCCCAGGCCGCAGGCACCGTCGAGCGGGACATCCCCACCAACCACTCGCCGTTCTTCGCGCCCGTGCTGCAGCCGACGCTCGGCCGCGGGGTGGACGCCCTGGTCGTCGCCGCGCGCGAGTTCCTCGGCAGCGCTCCTGCCACGTAACCGCCGCCGTCGCACCCGCCACGACATCGCTCAGGCCGGATCGGCCTCGGCGACGGCTTCGACCCTGGCGTCTTCGGCATCCAGCAGCCGGGTGAGTCCGCGGAAGTCGCGCAGCAGGATCCGCGCCAGCACGAACGTCGGCAGCAGCGCCACCAGCCGGAGCCACCCGGCGACGTCGCCGCCGTAATCGGCATGGACGCGCGTGCCGCCGCGATCGGGCGCGCATACGTACTCGACGCGCGAGTTCCACGGGGCCGTGGAATGCCACACGACGCGCTCCAGCGGCTCGACCACCTCCAGTTCGTCCCAGAACCGCACGCGGAACGGGCCGACGATACGATCCACCGCCGACCAGCGGCTGCCGACGACCGCGGGCCCCTCGCCGAGCCGCTCCCGGAGCTCGACCGCCGGCGCCCAGTCGGGCCACGTGCCCGGGTCGGCGAAGCAGGGGAAGACGCGCTCGGGCGGATGATCGAGGTGGACGTCGAGCGTCACGCGTCGCCACATGATCGTCACACCATGGCGGGGACGGGGCGATCGGGATAGAGCTCCCGCATCGCTCGGTCGTACTGCCGCTTCATGAGCAGCAGATACAGCACGCGGATCGGCGCAGGCACGTTCGATCGCAGCCACGCGTCGCGCTCCGCCTCCGGCACGCTTGCCAGCAGCAGGCCGAGCTGCAGCGCCATGATGTCCTTGCCCAGCTCCTTCCGGTGGGCCATCAGCTCGGCGCGCGTGTGCTCCTCCATCCAGTCCCACTCCTGCTGCGACAGGACCGCGCCGGCCACCGGCATGATGTCGTCCTCCTCTTGCCCGAGGTGAGCGATGAGGGTGTCGCGCAGGTGCTCGATGTCGGCGGCGAACGCGTCGCGCCGCGCGGCATCCGCGGTCTGGAGCCACGGCTCGAGCTGCGGCTCGATGCGCGCGAGGTGCGCCGCCACTTCCGCGTGCTGCGCGCGCATCTGATCGACGTGCATCGCGCAGCCGGGGTCGCGCGACACCAGCCGGTCCCACAGTGCGGCGTCTTCGGTCTGGTGGTGCATGTGCAGCGCGTAGAAGTCGAGATGGGCGTAGCGGCCGACGACGGCGGCGCGCTCGACATCGCCCGGCGCGACGTCTCGGACGAGCTGTGGCAGCTCGCGGTAGAGCCACCGGAAGATCCTGTGCACCAGGATCAGCCCCGATGTGTCGCAGCCGGGTTGCTGCCCCTCCGGCATCGGTCCTGACGACGGCAGTCTGGTCGCCATGTCGCACCCCCGATCCGTCCGCTGCTCGCCGCGTCGCGACGACCCCAGGCGGTGATCAGCCCGGATTCTACTCGCGGTCGTTCCCGCGCGCAGTACCTCCGCGTGCGCGGCCGCGGCCGGTTCACCGCGCGCAGTGCCACCGGGTGCGCGGACGCGGCCGGTTCGGCCTCCGGGCCCCAGCACAGTACCCCCGCGTGCGCGGCCGTGGAAGCCGTTAGGCGCGGGGGACGGATGCCGCGGCCCGCGGCCGCGCCATCCCTCAGCAACGCCGGACCCCTGCTCGGGCACACGTTCACGGGCGCAGTGACCCGCGCACGCTGCGGGCCGAGGCATCAGCGACCCGGGCGCGGCGTCCCGCCCGGGGGCGCGGCATCCGGATCGTCCGCCTGGCGGGCGTCGGTGAGGCGCTGACCCGACAGCAGCCCGGGGAGGCCCCGATGCCCCCTCGTCGTGAGGGCGAGGATGACCGACAGCGCCGCGAAGACAGACGCCACGAAACCCCACACCCCCGGCACGGCGGCCAGGAGCAGATAGCCGCCGATGCCGCCGGCGAACCGCAGCAGACGTGCGAGACCGACCGGCAGCGGGCCGCCCTCGAACCGCAGCTGCACGACGTGGTCGCCGACCGTCCCTCCCGTCGCGAGGACGACGATCAGCCACACGACGATCGGCACGGCGGAGCCGACCACGCTCGCCGCCGAGCCGTCGCGCACGGCGGCATCCGCCCCGAGCAGGTACAGCGCGAGCTGGACCGTCACGACCATCGAGAGGTTCAGCACCCAGGCGGCGAGCGCGTCGCACACCATGCCGAGCAGGCGCCGGCCGCCGGTGACGGGCCGCGGTCGGTCGGCGTCGGCGAGCCTCGGCGATCCCCGGTGGCGGGCGGGCACGGCGAGCGCGAGCACCGAGCCGAGCACGGCGCCGAGGGTGTTCGTGAGGAGGTCGTCGACGTCGAACACCCGGTACGCGCAGGGGTAGAGGCCCCATACCCCGGAGAGCTGCGTGAGCTCGACGAACCCCGACAGCGCCACGCCGACGAGGAGGGCCGTGCCCACGCCGCGGCCGCCGAGCACCCGCACGAAGAACCCGAGCGGCACGAACAGCAGCACGTTGAGCAGCACCTGCAGCATCGCGGGATCGCCGGCGGCCGCGCTCCCGCGACGGGCGACGGCGCCGCGGATCTCATCGGCGATGGCGGTGACGTCGATGTTCACGCCCGCGCAGCGGATGGCGTCGGGGTCGGGCAGGGGCAGGAGCGTGTAGGTCCACACGGCCATGACGTATACGAGCGCCGAGCCCCACAGCACGAAGCGGCCGAAGCCGAAGCCCCCGCGCCGCCGGTAGCTCAGGGCCACGAACGGCACGAACAGGAGCACTCCGACGACCACGCCGAGCGTGATCGCCAGCACGCCCAGGACGACCTGCTCCTCCACGGCATGAGTCTCGCAGAGAGCCGGCGTATGGATTCCGTGAGGATGCCGCTTCCGGCGCGGCGGCGAGGGTAGCGTGGCCCGCCGTGACGAGTGAGAGCCGCGAGCAGACGGTCGACGAGGCGCCGATCGCGAAGCGCCTCATCCTCGGCGACCCGCTGGCGTCGACCGACTCCGACGAGCACCTGCTTCCCAAGAAGATGGCGCTCCCCATCTTCGCCTCCGACGCGCTGTCGTCGGTGGCGTACGCCCCGCAGGAGCTCCTGCTCATCCTCCTCACCGGCGGCCTGGCGTTCCTCGCCTTCGCTCCCTGGATCGCCGCCGCGGTCGTGGTGCTGCTCATCGTCGTGGTGGTGAGCTACCGCCAGCTCATCAAGGCCTACCCGTCGGGCGGCGGCGACTACGAGGTCGCCCGCAAGAACCTCGGTGAGATCCCGGGTGTGGTGGTCGCCTCGGCGCTGCTCGTGGACTACGTGCTCACCGTGTCGGTCTCGGTCGCCTCCGGCGTCGACAACATCATCTCGGCGCTCCCCGGCCTGAACCCGTGGCGCGTCGAGCTCGCGGTGGGCTTCGTGATCCTGATCGTGGTCGTCAACCTCCGCGGCGTGCGCGAGGCCTCACGGGCGTTCGCGATCCCGACCTACGTCTTCATCGGGTCGGTCGGGGTCATGATCGTCGTGGGTCTGTTCCAGATCGCGACCGGCAACCCGCCCGTCGCGTCCAGCGCGCAGTACGCCGTGCAGACCGAGAGCATCACGCAGGCCGCCGTGATCCTGCTGATCCTCCGCGCGTTCTCCAGCGGATGCTCGGCGCTGACCGGCGTGGAGGCGGTGTCGAACGGGGTGCAGGCGTTCCGCCAGCCGAAGGTGCGCAACGCGCAGACGACGCTCGCGGCGATGGGTGGCATCGCGATCCTGCTCTTCTCGGGGCTGACCGCGATCGCTCTCGTCTCCGGCGTCCACTACGCCGAGAACCCGTGCGACCTCATCGGCTTCGACTGCTCCCAACCGCAGCCGAGCCTGATGGCGCAGGTGTCGTCGGCGGTGTTCGGCATGGGGTCCATCCCGTTCTTCGTGATCCAGGCGGCGACCGCCATCGTGCTGCTGCTGGCGGCCAACACCGCCTTCAACGGCTTCCCCCTGCTGGGTTCCGTGCTCGCGCGCGACGGTTACGCCCCGAAGGCGCTCAACACCCGCGGCGACCGGCTGGTGTACTCCAACGGCATGATCATCCTGGGTCTCATCGCGATCGCCGTGCTGATCGTCTACCAGGCCAACCTCACCAACCTCATCCAGCTCTACATCATCGGCGTCTTCGTGTCGTTCACGATCGGGCAGATCGGCATGATCCGGCACTGGCGGCGCGGACTGCGGGGGCTGCGCACCCTCTCGCCCGAACAGCGCGCCACGAAGGCGGCGCGCACCGAGGCGTTCGGCCTGCGCAAGGGCCTCGTCATCAACTCCCTCGGCGCCAGCATGACCGCGTCCGTGCTCATCATCGTGACCATCACCAAGTTCACGCACGGCGCGTGGCTGGTGTTCCTCGCGATCCCCCTGCTCTCGTTCCTCATGGTCGGCGTGCACCGGTACTACCGCGACGTCGAGCACGAGATCGAGATGGACGACAGGATCCACTTCGGCTCGACGGGCGACGTCGCGCTCATCCTCGTCAACAAGCTGCAGAAGCCGGTCGTGAAGGCCGTCGACTACGCCCTGGCCGCCAAGCACGACAAGACGTTCGCGGTGCACATCTCGGTGACGAAGGAGGATGCCGCGGCGCTCGAGGCCGAGTGGCGCTCCCACCGCATGCCCATTCCGCTCAAGATCATCGAGTCGCCGTACCGCACCTACGCGGGCCCGATCGCGGAGTTCGTCAAGAAGTACCGGCAGGAGCACGGGTCTGCGGTGGTGACCGTCTACCTGCCGCAGTACATCGTGGGCCATTGGTGGGAGTCGCTGCTGCACAACCGGCGCGCGCGGCGCATCGCGCAGCAGCTGATGCTCGTCCACGGCGTCTCGATCACGCTGGTGCCGTGGCTGCTCGACTCGTCTGAGCTCATCTACGGTCGCCGCTCGCGCGTGCTGCCGGGTGACGAGCGCGCCGGACGAGGTGCGGCGCCCGAGGTGCATCGCACCGCCCGGCGTGCCACGCGACCGGCGGGTCCGCCGATTCGGGATGCCGCGGCATCCGACCCCGCGAAACGCTGAGCCCGACGGGCCTCGAGCCCCGGTTCCCAGCCGGGGCGGCGGCATCCCGCATACCCTTGAAGGGTGACCCCTTCCGCTTCCGCGGCCTTCCCGCCTGCCCTGCTCGACGCCGACGCGCTGCGCGCCGACTTCCCGATCCTCGGCGAGCGCGTCAACGGCGAACGTCTGGTCTACCTCGACTCGGGCGCGACCAGCCAGAAGCCGCGGGCGGTCATCGACGCGGAAGTGGACTTCCTCACGCGCGCGAACTCGGCCGTCCACCGCGGCGCGCACACCCTCGCCGCCGAGGCGACCGAGCTGTTCGAAGACGCCCGCGCCACCGTCGCCGGGTTCGTCGGGGCCCGCCCCGAGCAGCTCGTCTGGACGAGCGGCGCCACCGCGGGACTCAACCTCGTCGCCTACGCGATCGGCAACGCCTCGATCGGGCGCGGGGCTCCGGCATCCGCTCCCTACGCGCTCCGCGCCGGCGACGAGATCGTGGTGACCGAGAGCGAGCACCACGCCAACCTCATCCCGTGGCAGGAGCTGGCCGCCCGCACCGGCGCCGTGCTGCGCCACATCCCCGTGCGCGACGATGGAACGCTGGACATGGATGCCGCAGCCGCCGTCATCGGTGACCGCACCCGGGTGCTGGCCTTCACCCACGTCTCCAACGTGCTGGGCATCGTGAACCCCGTCGACCAACTGGTCGCCCTCGCCCGCGCCGCCGGCGCTCTCACCGTGCTCGACGCCTGCCAGTCCGCGCCCCACCTGCCCCTGGACCTTCCCGCCCTCGACGTCGACCTCGCCGTGTTCTCGGGCCACAAGACGCTCGGCCCCTACGGCATCGGCGGGCTCTACGGGCGGTCCGCGGTGCTCGAGTCGCTCCCGCCCTTCCTCACGGGAGGGTCGATGATCACCACCGTCACGCTCGACGAGGCCTCCTACCTGCCGCCGCCGCAGCGGTTCGAGGCGGGCACGCAGCCGGTGTCGCAGGCGATCGGTCTCGCGGCGGCCGTGCGCTACCTCGACGGCATCGGGATGGACGCCGTGCACGCGCACGAGAAGGCGCTCGAGGCCCGCATGGGCGAGGGGCTGCGGGCGATCCCGGGCGTGCGCCTGCTCGGCGACGCCGCCGGGGCCGAGCGCGTGGGGCTCTGGGCGTTCGAGGTCGAGGGCGTGCACGCGCACGACGTCGGCCAGTTCCTCGACGCGCGCGGGGTCGCGGTGCGCGTCGGCCATCACTGCGCCCAGCCGCTGCACCGCCGCTTCGGCCTCACCGCGTCGGTGCGCGCGTCGACGCAGCTGTACAACACCGCCGACGACGTGGACGTGTTCCTCGACGCACTCTCGGGCGTCCGTTCGTTCTTCGGGGCCGGCGCATGAGCGGGCTCGATTCGCTGTACCAGGAGCTGATCCTCGACCACTCCAAGCGCCCGCACGGCAAGGGTCTCGCCGCGGAGGCCGCCGCCGAAGGCGTTGCGCACAGCCAGCGCGTGGCCACCTCGTACCAGCGCAATCCGATCTGCGGCGACGAGATCACGCTGCGCGTGCGCCTGTCCGACGACGGCACGACCGTCGACGAGGTGACCTGGGACGGCGCCGGCTGCTCCATCTCGCAGGCGTCGGCGTCGATGCTCGCCGCGCTGATCGAGGAGGAGGGACGGATGCCGCGGGCCGAGGCATCCGCTCTCGTCGAAGGCTTCCGCGAAGCGCTGCGCTCGCGCGGCGAGATCGCGCTCGACGAGGAGGTCTTCGGCGACGCGGCCGCGCTGTCGGGGGTCTCGAAGTTCACCGCCCGCGTGAAGTGCGCCATGCTCGCCTGGGTCGCCTTCGAGGACGCGACCTCCCGGGCCTGATCCGCGGAGGAGCCCGACCGCCCGGTCGCTGAGCGAGCGCAGCGAGACGAAACGCCCGCGGCACGCGGGCCTTCCTCCGGGCGTTGAGCGAGTGAAGCGAGACGAAACGCCGGCGACGCGCGGGCGTTCGGATTCCGTGAGGGCGGCGGCTGCGGCATCCGGCGCCGTCATAGGGTGACCACATGGAGCGGGGCGCGCGCGGAGGGCACCCGGCGGCGGACGCCGGTTCACCGACCAACCCTGGCGGCCGGTTCACACTTCCCCGGATGACCGGCGGGGCATTGAGCCTGCGCCGCCGGCTGCTCGGCTTCGGTCTCGCCCTCCTCGGCGGCCCGGTGCTCACGTGGTTCCTCGTGAGCATCCGCAGCGAGGAGACGATCACGAGCGAGGTGCTCGCGTACCAGTTGCTCGTCGTGCTGGTCTCGCTCGTCGGCGGCATCTGGCCGGCGGTGTTCGCCGCGGTGATGTCGGGCCTCGCGATCAACTACTTCTTCGTCGCGCCGTACTACACCGTCTCGATCGCGGATCCGCGCAACGTGTGGGCCCTCGTCCTGTACGTGGTCATCGCGGTGCTCGTCAGTTTCGTGGTCGACCGGGCCGCGCGGGCGGCGCGGGCGGCGCATCGTGCAGAAGCGGAGGCCGAGCTGCTGGCGGCCGTCGCGGGCAGCGTGCTGCGGGGCGACTCCGCCGTGCTGGCACTCGTCAGCCGCACCCGCGAGTCGCTCGGGCTCGCCGGCGTGCGGCTGGTGGACTCTGACGGCACCGTGGTGGCGACCGACGGCGAGCCGGTGCGCGACGGCCGGTTCGAGGCGGTCACCGTCAGTCGTCGCAACGGCGGTCCACCCGCGATGCTCGAGCTGCACGGCCACCCTCTCGATGCCTCCGAGCGCCGGCTCGTCGACGCCGTCTCGGCGCAGCTGTCCGCCGCGCTGGAGCACACCGACCTGACCCGCACCGCGCGCAAGGTGGACGTGCTCGCCGAGACCGATCAAGTGCGCAGCGCGCTGCTCTCGGCTGTGAGCCATGACCTGCGCCGCCCGCTGGCGGCCGCCGTCGCCGCCGTCGGGGGTCTCCGCGCCGCCGGGCCGGGCCTGTCGGCCGAGGACCGCGCCGAGTTGCTGGCGACCGCCGACGAGTCGCTCGCGACGCTGTCGAACCTCGTCACCGACCTCCTCGACGTCAGCCGCGTGCAGGCGGGCGTTCTCGCCGTGTCGCTGCAGCCCGTCGACGGCGCCGGCGTCGTGCTCGCCGCGCTCGACGAGCTCGGCGCGGGACCCGAGCAGGTGGAGCTGGCACTCGACGCGCGCGTTCCCGCGCTGCGCGCCGATCCCGTGCTGCTGCAGCGCGTGCTCGTCAACGTGCTGGCCAATGCGACGCGCCACTCGCCGGACGGGGCGCGCGTGCGGGTGTCGACCGCCCGTCGGGGGCCCGACGCCGAGATCCGTATCGTCGACCGCGGCGCGGGGATCCCGGCCGCTCGCCGCGACGACATGTTCACCCCGTTCCAGCGGCTGGGCGACACCGACAACACGACGGGGCTCGGACTGGGGCTGGCGCTGTCGAAGGGGTTCACCGAGGGCATGGGCGGTACGCTCACGCCCGAGGACACCCCCGGAGGAGGCTTGACCATGGTGATCGCCCTCCCCGTCGCGGACGCCCACGACGAGCCGGTGGTCGCCGAATGAAGGTGCTGATCGCCGACGACGACCCCCAGCTCGTGCGGGCGCTGCGCATCACCCTCGCCGCCCACGGGTACGACGTGGTCGCCGCCACCGACGGCGCCGCGGCCATCGCGCTGGCCGCGAAGGAGCACCCCGACGTCGTCATGCTGGACCTCGGGATGCCGCGCCTCGACGGCATCCAGGTCATCGAGGCGCTGCGGGGCTGGAGTACCGCGCCGATCATCGTCGTCTCGGGCCGCACCGGCTCCGCCGACAAGGTCGAGGCGCTGGATGCCGGAGCCGACGACTACGTCACCAAGCCGTTCCAGATCGACGAGCTGCTCGCACGGCTGCGGGCCCTCTCGCGACGCGCGGTCGCGGCATCCGGAGCTCCTGTGGTCTCGTTCGGCGACGTCGTGGTCGACCTCTCGACCAAGACCGTCACGCGCGCCGGCGAGCGCGTGCACCTCACGCCCACCGAGTGGCGCATCCTCGAGTTCCTGGCGCGCAACGCCGGATCGCTCGTGACGCGCCAATCGCTCCTCAAAGACATCTGGGGCACCGAGCAGGTCGTCGACACCGGGTACCTGCGGCTTTACATGTCGCAGCTGCGCAAGAAGCTCGAGGCCGACCCCGCCCACCCGGCGCACCTGCTCACCGAGTCGGGCATGGGCTACCGCCTGCTCGCCGACCCCGCCGCCTGACCGCGCGGGCCGGGGCCCGCGACGCCGGGCCGAGCGTTCCGGTGAGCCCAGGCCCGGGGGCAGCCCCCGATCAGCCGAGGCCTCGGGCCAGCCGAGGCCCGGGGCAGCCGAGGACCCGGGTCAGCCCAGGCCGTGGCGCTCGTCGGCGGCCGCGGCGTCATCGCCCGCGACGGGCTTGCGCGAGAGTCCGACCGAGCCGCCCGACGCGCTGCCCGAGAGCGCGGAGTGGACCGCGACCGACTCGTCGACGTCGGGGTACTGCGGGCGCAGCTGCACCGCCTCGTTGCGCTTGTTCTCGCGCTTGGCCTTGCGGGCCGAGTAGGCGAGGTTGAGGGCCTCGACGAAGATCGCGAAGGCCATCGGCCCGTAGATGAACGCCTTGTCGATCTTGATCTCGAAGCCCTCGGCGACCAGGAACACACCGATCAGGAGCAGGAACGACAGCGCCAGCATCTTCACCGTGGGGTGCTTGTTGACGAACGCGAAGATGAAGCGCGACGCGAAGAGCATGATGCCGAACGAGAGCACGACGACCGTGATGATGACGACGAGGTTCTCCGTCATGCCGACCGCGGTGATCACCGAGTCGAGGGAGAAGACGAGGTCGAGCAGCAGGATCTGCACGAGCACCGAGCCGAACGTGATCGTCTTGCGGCCGACGCCGGCGTGCTCCTCCTCGGCCCCCTCGAGCTTGTGGTGGATCTCTGTCACGGCCTTGTAGACGAGGAACAGACCACCCGCGATGAGGATGAGGTCCTTCCACGAGAAGCCCATCTCACCGATGAAGAACACGTCGTTCTTGAGCGTGATGATCCACCCGGCGAACAGCACGAGGATCACGCGCATCACCATGGCGAGGGTGAGGCCGAGGTTGCGGGCCTTGGCCTGCTGCTCCTT
The DNA here is from genome assembly GCF_033548675.1 of Microbacterium sp. M3. NCBI lineage: Bacteria > Bacillati > Actinomycetota > Actinomycetes > Micrococcales > Microbacteriaceae > Microbacterium > Microbacterium sp. M3. The sequence continues at coordinate 9,152 of NZ_JAWTZT010000006.1, read as the reverse complement.
GGGGAGCTTGGACGCGAGGATCGAGATGAAGATGACGTTGTCGACGCCGAGCACGATCTCGAGCACGAACAGCGTCAGGAACACGGCGATCAGATCGGGCGTGAAAGCGAAGGAGAAGTCCACCCGCTCATCGTAGGGGGCGCACGTGGACCGGCCGCGGCGGTCGGCAGCCCGGTGCGGCCTGCATGAGGGTCCGATGAGGCCGCGCTCCCAAAGCCCTGGGAGGACTCGGCCCATGCCCTCCCGGCCATATTCACGTGCGTAGGGTGGGCCACAGCGATCGGCATCCGCCTGTGGCTCCGAGACGACGTCAGCGTCGACACCCGACCCAGAGCAGGTGCATCATCGCCACACTCATCGCCGCCCCGCAGGATCAGCTGGGCCCCGTCCGCCAGACCTACGCCGGCGCCGAGACCTTCCCGCCGGTCGCCCGCGCCTACACCGAGGTGTCGCAGGTCGTGCGCGAGACGGGACTCCTCCGCCGGGCCGAGTGGTTCTACGCCCTCGTCGGCGTGGGGCTGCTCCTGGGGTTCGGCGGCGTCATCACGGGCTTCGTCCTGCTCGGGCAGACGTGGTACCAGCTGCTGATGGCAGGTGCCCTCGGCATCCTGTTCACGCAAGTGGCGTTCCTCGCCCACGAAGCCGCCCACCGGCAGATCCTCGCGTCGGGCCCCACCAACGACCGGCTCGGGCGCTTCCTCGCCGCCGGTGTCGTGGGGATCAGCCTCTCGTGGTGGAACAACAAGCACAATCGCCACCACGCGAACCCGAATCGCGTGGGCAAGGATCCCGACATCGAGATCGACACGATCTCGTTCCTGGAGACGGATGCCGCCTCCGCCGGCCGATGGCGCGCCCTCGTCACCCGTAAGCAGGGCTGGCTGTTCTTCCCGCTGCTGACGCTCGAAGGCGTGAACCTGCACGGGCACGCGTTCCGCCACCTGTTCTCACGCGAAGGCGTCAAGGACCGCTGGATCGAGCTCGCGCTCATCACAGTGCGATTCGCCCTCTACCTCACGCCGATCTTCGTCTTCCTCCCGATCGGCATGGCGTTCGCGTTCCTCGGCGTGCAGCTGGCCGTGTTCGGCGTCTACATGGGCGCGTCGTTCGCGCCCAATCACAAGGGCATGCCGATCATCGCCAATGACGCGAAGCTCGACTTCTTCTCGAAGCAGGTGCGCACCTCTCGCAACATCCGCGGCGGCTGGTGGGCGACCGCGCTGATGGGCGGGCTCAACTACCAGGTCGAGCACCACCTCTTCCCGAGCATGGCGCGCCCCCACCTCGCGAAGGCCCGCGAGATCGTCATCGAGCAGTGCCGCACACGGGGCGTGCCGTACACCGAGACGAGCCTCTGGGAGTCGTACGCCATCGTCATCGCGTACCTCAACCGGGTGGGCCTCGCCGCCCGCGACCCGTTCGACTGCCCGATGGTGAATCGGTTCCGCAGCGCCTGAGTGCGAAACTCCACGGATCCGCCCCCACCGCGCGGCCCTCGCGGCGCGGTGGGGCCTGGACAGTGTGGATCCGTGGAGTTCTGCAGACGGCTGTCCGGCTAGACCCCGGCCAGCACTCCCTCGAGGCGCGCGTAACTCGCCTCCATGCCGTCGGTCATGCCGGTCGCGAGCACGATGTCGCGGGTCTGCATGTCGGGGTACTCGATCAGGAGCGTGATCAGGGTGGCGCCGTCCTCCTCCTCGAGGTTGAGGTCGTTGAGGGTCGACGGGTAGTCGGTTCCGGTCATGTGCTCGGTGGTCACGGCGCGACGCGGCGCCTCGGACAGCACGGTCTCGCCGTCGAACCCGAACCGCTCGCCCTCGGTGTCGCCGATCGGCTCCCACTCGTAGCGATACTTCCCGCCAACGGCGGGGTCGACTTCGCACACCGACATCCGCCAGCCGTCGGGGCCGAGCATCCACTTCTCCAGCAGCTCGGGCTCCTGGTGGGCGCGCCACACCAGGTCGATCGGGCCCTCGATGAGCCGCGTGATGCGCACGTGGGTGTCGTCGAGGATCTCGGTCTGCGTGGCCTTGCCGGCGGCGTACTCGCGCAGGCCTGCCAGCACGCGGTCGAGCTGGTTGATCGCCATCGTCGAGCCCTCGACCGCGCCGAAGTCGACGACCTGCTGGAGGGCGTCGGCCGAGGCGAAGTGCGAGACATTGACCATGCGCGAGCCCGCCGCGGTGGGCTCGAACGTGAAGACGACGCGCATGACGGGCATGCCGTCGAGCGGCGCCCCGTCTGCATTGGCGAAGTTGTCGAGCACGGTGAAGCCGCGTGGGGCGTCGATCTCGAGGAACTCCCACGAGCCGTACGACTTCTCGCCCTGCGGGCTCGTCATGTAGTACACGGCACGGCCGCCCGGGGTGAAGTCGAACTCCGGGAAGCGCGCGGGCCAGCCCGGAGGGCCCCAGAACCGCTCGAGCTGCTGCGGGTCGGTGAAGGCCTCCCACAGTCGCTCGACGGGCGCCGCGAAGTCCGCGGTGAGCGTCAGCGTGAGAGCTTCGGCATCGGTGGTGACGTCGGTGACGGGCATCGTCATTCTCCTTCGTTGGTGTCGTGCTGGGGTTCTTCTGGGGTGGGGATGCCGGGGGCTCCGGCCGGCTCGGCCAGCAGCGCGTCGAGCCGGTCGATGCGGGAGCGCCACATCTCCTCGTAGCGGGCGAGGAGCGCCCGCGCCCGGGCGATCATCTCGGGGTCCGCCCGGACGAGTCGCTCGCGCCCCTCGGCGCGCTTGACGATGAGGCCGGCCTCCTCGAGGACGGCGACGTGCTTCTGCACGGCCGCGAACGACATGTCGTATTCGCGGGCGAGCGCCGAGACCGAGTGCTCGTCCGCGATCGTCCGACGGAGGATGTCGCGCCGCGTGGCCGCGGCGAGCGCGTGGAACACGCGGTCGATCTCGTCATCGCTGAGCTCATTTCGTACAACCATTTGGTTGTAGGTTAGGCCGGGTCGCGGCATCCGTCAACCCCTTCGGTCGACCGAGGTCCCGAGCGACGACGCACGGTCATCCCGTGAGGCACAGGCGCCCGGACGGCGGTCCGTGCCCTCACGGTGCCAGACGCTCCGTGCCCGAATGCTGGGGCGGCCGGGGCCCGTCGGGCGGTGGGCCGTAGCGGGTGGGCGAGGCGACGAAGGCAGCGCTCGCGAGCACTGCGATCACCGTTCCCACCGCGAGCGCGCGCTGGACGCCCCTCACCCCGAACGTGCGCCGCACGACGGCGACGAGGCCGCACCCCGCGAGACCGCCCGCCGTGTTGACCAGTACATCGGTCACATCGGAGCTGCCGACCGCGAGGACGAACTGCACGGACTCGAGCGCGAAGCTCGCGCCCGCGAGGGTCGCGGTGATGCGCGGAAGCGACCGCGCCGGCGCGAGCAGGGCGAGGTACGCGCCGAACGGCACGAAGATGAGCACGTTCGCAACGACCTCAGCGGGGACGCTCGCGCCGAACCCCTGGCCCGCGACGAACGGCACGAGCTTGATCGAGCGGGTGACGCCCCCGACGACCGGCACATCGAGCTTGAACAGCACGAGCCACGCGAGCAGCACGAGATAGACGCCGAAGAGCCCGGCGACGAGCCCGCGATTCACGCGATCGGCGGCGTGCGGCGCGGAAGGCGAGGTCTCAGTCGTCGCGGTCATGGCTTCATCCGCGGGTCGTAGGTCGGGTCGGGGTACACCGCGGGGCAGCCCGATCCGACGGCCTCCGGGCGCAGCTCGTAGTGCCACGGCTCGTTCGCATAGATCTGACAGAGTCCGAACCGCGCGCCCCTCGCCGCGAGCCAGTCCGTGGCATCCGTCCCTCCGATGTCGATCGCGCTCCCCGAGACGTGCGGCGACGTGTCCGGCGTCGCGACCCAGCGCGCGGCCTCTTCGGCCGAGCCGTACTCGGCGATCGCGTCGCGCAGCAGGCGGTCCTGGTGATCGCGCGACCGCCAGCCGCTGTTGACGACGAACGCAATGCCGCTGGCGGAGGCGTCGGCGGCCGCACGCCGGAGTGCCTCGAGCAGCTGCGGCTGGAGTCGGGAGACGGCAGGGACGTCGTCGAAGACGGTCGTGCCGTCGGCGACACCACCGTCCTCCGCGAGCACCGCGCCGGAGCTGCCCTCGAGCGCCGGAAGCGCCCCGGGGACCGATCCGGCGGTGTCGGCAGCGATCGCAGAGGGCGCGGTCGCGGCGGGCTCTCGGGCGCTCGCGGGCCACGTGCACGCCGTGACGACCACTGCGAAGACGACCGCTGCCGAGGCGACGGCGGCCGCATGAAGGCGGCGGGATGCCGGATTGTGAGGGGTGTGAGAGGACATGGCACTCACTTCACGCGAGCGCGTGTTGCCAGAGCGTATGCCGAGCTCGATATGCCGACGATATGCGCCAGCTCTTACGATCGTCAGCATGCGCGTGCTGGTCGTCGAGGACGAGCCATTCCTCGCCGAAGCCGTCCGTGACGGGCTGCGGCTCGAGGCGATCGCGGCTGACATCGCGGGCGACGGCGACACGGCCCTCGAGCTCCTGAGCGTCAACTCGTACGACATCGCGGTGCTCGATCGCGATATCCCGGGTCCGTCGGGCGACGAGATCGCGCGGCACATCGTGGCATCGGGCAGCGGCATCCCGATCCTCCTGCTCACTGCCGCCGACCGGCTCGACGACAAGGCGTCGGGGTTCGAACTCGGTGCCGACGACTACCTCACGAAGCCCTTCGCGCTGCGAGAGCTCGTGCTGCGTCTGCGCGCGCTCGACCGGCGCCGCGCGCACCACCGGCCGCCCGTGCGCGAGATCGCGGGCCTGCGGCTCGACCCCTTCCGTCGCGAGGTGTTCCGCGACGGACGCTATGTCGCGCTGACGCGCAAGCAGTTCGCCGTGCTCGAGGTGCTCATCGCGGCCGAAGGCGGGGTGGTGAGCGCCGAGGAGCTGCTCGAGCGCGCCTGGGACGAGAACGCCGACCCCTTCACGAACGCCGTGCGGATCACGGTCTCGGCGCTGCGCAAGCGCCTGGGCGAGCCGTGGGTCATCGCGACGGTCCCGGGCTCGGGCTACCGCATCGACACGGGTGGACCCCATGGCTAGAGAACGCGGACCGAGCGTTCGCCTCAAGCTCACGCTCAGCTACGCGGGATTCCTCATGGTCGCGGGCGGCATCCTGCTCGCCGTGGTGTGGCTGTTCCTGCTGCGGTACGTGCCGCCGGACGCGACACCCACGCTCGACGGCTACTCGCCGGGCCGCGACGACCTCATTCGCGCGTTCACGCCGGCCGCCGGTTGGGCCCTCGTCTTCCTCCTCGCGTTCGGGCTCGCAGGCGGGTGGGTCCTCGCCGGCCGCATGCTCGCTCCGCTCACGAGGATCACGGATGCCGCGCGCCGCGCCGCCGGCGGCTCACTGTCGCACCGGGTCGCTCTCGAAGGACGCCAGGACGAGTTCCGCGAGCTCGCCGACGCCTTCGACACGATGCTCGCGCGACTCGAGGCGCAGGTCGCCGAGCAGCGTCGTTTCGCCGCCAACGCCTCGCACGAGCTGCGGACGCCGCTCGCGATCTCGCAGGCGATGCTCGAAGTCGCGCGCAGCGACCCCGGGCACGACACCGCCGCGCTCCTCGAGCGGCTCAGCGTCGTCAACGCCCGCGCGATAGAGCTGACCGAGGCCCTGCTCGTCCTGAGCCGCGTCGACCAGGGCACGTTCGACCGCGAGCGCGTCGACCTGTCGCTCCTCGCCGAGGAGGCGGCCGAGACGCTGCTGCCGCTCGCCGAAGAGCGCGGCGTCACGCTCGAGACATCGGGCGACATCGCGCCCGTGCTCGGGTCGCCGGCGCTCCTGCTGCAGCTCACCACGAACCTCGTCCAGAACGCGATCGCGCATAATCTCCCCGAGCGAGGCAGCGTCCGCGTGCGCACCGAAACGCGCGCGGGAGGCGGCATCCTGACCGTCGAGAATACCGGCCCGCGCCTCGCACCCGAACTCGTCGCGACGCTCACCGAGCCCTTCCAGCGCGGCAGTGAGCGCCTGCGCGGCGACGAGGCCGGGGTCGGCCTGGGCCTCGCGATCGTCCAGAGCATCACGCGGGCCCATGGCGGGGCGCTCACGCTGACGGCGCGCCCGGAGGGAGGGCTGCTCGTCACGGTGCGGGTGCCCGGCGCGGGCTGATGAGGAGCGTCCCGCGCCCGCCGGATGGTGTCACGACACGGCTGCGCTGCCGCTTCTAGACCTTCCGTTCTCACGTGACGGCCGGTGTCCCGACGCCGTTTCCGAGACTTCGTCCGGAACACGACCGGCGGACGGATGCCTCGGCCCGCGGCATCCGTCACCCCATCTCGTGCCGAACTAGACTGGGGAGGTCCGGCATCCCCCGAATTTCTGGAGCTGAGCCGCGTGACCACCCCCTCTTCGACTTCCGTCGCCGACACCGTCTCGAACGCCGAGGCCACGCCCGAGAAGGAGCAGCCGTACGCGGCGCTCGGTCTCAAGCCGGACGAGTACGACAAGATCCGCGAGATCCTCGGCCGCCGCCCCACGTCGGGCGAGCTGGCGATGTACTCCGTCATGTGGTCGGAGCACTGCTCGTACAAGTCGTCGAAGATCTACCTCCGCAAGTTCGGTGAGAAGGTCTCGGACGAGATGAAGGAACGGCTCATGGTCGGCATGGGCCAGAACGCCGGCGTCGTGGACATCGGCGAGGGCTGGGCGGTCACCTTCAAGGTCGAGTCGCACAATCACCCGAGCTACATCGAGCCGTTCCAGGGCGCCGCGACCGGCGTCGGCGGCATCGTGCGCGACATCATCTCGATGGGCGCGCGCCCGGTCGCCGTCATGGACCAGCTGCGCTTCGGCGCCATCGACAACCCCGACACCGCGCGCGTGGTCCATGGCGTGGTGAGCGGCATCTCGTTCTACGGCAACTGCCTGGGCCTTCCGAACATCGGCGGCGAGACCGTGTTCGACGCGGTCTACCAGGGCAACCCGCTCGTCAACGCCCTCGCGGTCGGCGTGCTCCGCCACGAGGACCTCAAGCTCGCCAACGCCACCGGCGCCGGCAACAAGGTCGTGCTCTTCGGCGCCCGCACCGGCGGCGACGGCATCGGCGGGGCATCCATCCTCGCCTCCGACACGTTCGCCGACGGCGGTCCTACCAAGCGGCCCGCGGTGCAGGTCGGCGACCCGTTCGCCGAGAAGGTGCTCATCGAGTGCTGCCTCGAGCTGTACAAGGGCGAACTCGTCGAGGCCATTCAGGACCTCGGCGCCGCCGGCATCTCGTGCGCGACGTCGGAGCTCGCCGCCAACGGCGGCTCGGGCATGCGCGTCGACCTCGAGAAGGTGCTGCTGCGCGACCCGTCGCTCACGCCCGAAGAGATCCTGATGAGCGAGAGCCAGGAGCGCATGATGGCGATCGTGGCGCCCGAGAAGCTCGACGCGTTCCTCGAGGTCGTCGGCAAGTGGGACGTCGAGACGAGCGTGCTCGGCGAGGTGACCGGAGATGGGCGCCTCCAGATCTTCTGGCACGGCGAGCAGATCGTCGACGTCGACCCCTCGACCGTCGCGGTCGACGGGCCGGTGTACGAGCGCCCCGTCGCCTACCCCACCTGGATCGACGCGCTCCGCGACGACTCCGCCGCGGCGCTCCCCCGCTCGAGCGACCCCGACACGCTCCGCACGCAGTTCACGCAGCTCGTCGCGAGCCCGAACCTCGCCGACACGTCGTGGGTCACGAACCAGTACGACTACTACGTCATGGGCAACACGGCCCTGTCGTTCCCCGACGACGCCGGCATGATCCGCGTCGACGAGCACTCGGGGCTCGGCTTCGCCATCGCCACCGACTGCAACGGCCGCTACTGCCAGCTCGACCCGTACCAGGGCGCGAAGCTGGCCCTCGCCGAGGCCTACCGCAACGTCGCCGTCACCGGTGCCGTGCCGACGGCCGTCACCGACTGCCTGAACTTCGGCAGCCCCGAGAACCCCGAGGTCATGTGGCAGTTCTCGCAGGCTGTCGACGGCCTGTCGGACGGATGCCTCGAACTCGGCGTCCCCGTCACCGGCGGCAACGTCTCGTTCTACAACCAGACCGGCGACCAGCCGATCTTCCCGACGCCGGTCGTCGGCGTGCTCGGGATCATCGACGACGTCGCCCGCCGCATCCCGTCGGGCTGGCAGGACGCCGGCGAGAACATCTACCTCCTCGGCGTCACGGCCACCGAGCTCTCGGGCTCGCAGTGGGCCGGGACGATCCACGGGCACCTCGGCGGCCGCCCGCCGGCGGTGGACCTCGCGCACGAGAAGAAGCTCGCCGAGCTGCTGCACGCGGCCGGCCAGCAGTCGCTGGTGTCGTCGGCGCACGACCTGTCGTCGGGCGGCCTCGCGCAGGCTCTGGCCGAGAGCGTCATGCGCTTCGGCGTCGGCGCGCGCGTCTGGCTGAACGAGATCCAGGAGCGGGACGGGGTGGATGCCGCCACCGCCCTCTTTTCGGAGTCCACGGGCCGCGTCATCGTCTCGGTGCCGCGCGAGGACGACGTGAAGTTCCGCGGGCTGTGCGAGGGCCGGGGGTACCCGGTGCTGCGCATCGGCGTGACGGACGCGGCCGCGGACGGCGACGAGCCGGCGCTCGAGGTGCAGGGCGTCTTCACGGTGCCCCTCGCCGAGCTGCGCGACCTCTCGACGTCGACGCTGCCCGCCGCCTTCGGCGCGACGGTGTCGGAGCCTGTGGCCTCCTGACCCCCGTCGGGTCCGGGCGCAGCCGCGTTGCGCAGGCGAACGGGGCTTCCACAGCACCCGATGCTCTGTAGGGGTCCTGCACAAGACCCGGGCACCTGCGGATGCCCTGACCCCCGAGGTGGAGCTCGGCCGCGGTGGCCCGCACCCGTATTGCGCAGGTGAACAGGGCTTCCACAGGACCCGAAGCCATCTCCGGCTCCTGCACACGGCCCGATCACCTGCGGACGCCCTGTCGCGCCGGAGCGCATTCGGCCTCCCTCCTTCCTCGCTCGCTCGCTTGACGACCAGAGGCTCCGGTCGTTGAGCGAGCGAAGCGAGACGAAACGCGCCCGAGCTCTGCACGGCCGTACGCACCAGGGCGTTCCGCAGGCGAACAGGGCTTCCACAGGACCCGAAGCCATGGGTGAGTCCCATAACGTGGTGTCACTTCCCGCGGGGTCGTCG
>NZ_JAWTZT010000005.1:0-306074 GCF_033548675.1 Microbacterium sp. M3 | reverse complement strand
ACGAGTACATCCGCGACGTTGCACTGACCGCCTGAACTCACCCGTGCCATCTCGGCGAGATCGTGCGATCTCGACGGGATGCCATCGCCGCCGCAGGAGCGCAGTGCCGAGGGAGCGGCTCACGCCCCTACACTGGACGCACGCTCCACCGACGCCGATCGGAGCCGACGTGTCTTCACCGTGGTCGCAGCGCCGCGAGGTGTCGCCCGAGACCTCCCGGCTGCTCATCGAGCGCGCGCACGAGGAGCTCGTGGCCGGCAACCTCGCCGACGAGCGCCTGCGCGACGTGCGTTCGCTCGTGCGCGACTCGTGGCGCCGGTCGCTCGACAGCCTCGTCGGCGCCGAGGCGCAGCCCCCACTGGATCTCACCGCGGACGAGCTCGAGGCCTACCGCCGGGCGCACCCGCTCGCCGCCGTCATCGACATGGTGCGGGGCCTGCTGCTGCCCGGCGAGGCATCCGAGTCGGGTGTCGTCGTGGCGGTCGGCGACGCCGCGGGGCGCCTGTTGTGGGTCGAGGGCGACCGGCACGTGCGCGCGCTCACCGGCGACATGGGGTTCGTCGAGGGCGCCAACTGGTCGGAGGCCGCCGTGGGAACCGCCGCCCCCGGCACCGCCCTGGCGCTCGACCGCTCGGTGCAGATCACCGGCGCCGAGCACTTCAACCGGCTCGTGCAGCCGTGGTCGTGCACGGCAGCGCCGGTCCACGACCCCGAGACCCGCCGCCTCCTCGGCGTCATCGACGTGACGGGCGGCGTCGAGGCCGTCACGCCGCAGGCGCAGTTGCTGGTGGATGCCACGGCCCGGGCGATCGAGGGAGAGCTGCTGGTGTCGCGGCTCCGTGCCCGCGCCGCTCCGCCACGGGCCGTCCGGCGCGCCCCGCCGCGGCGGGTGGAGCCGACGCGCGCCGTCCTCCGGGTGCTCGGCCGCGACCGTGCTCTGCTCGAGGTCGCCGGCGAGGGCGTCGAGACGGTGTCGGAGCTCGGTCCGCGGCACGCCGAGCTGCTGCTCATGCTGACCGCGCACCGCCAGGGCCTCTCGGCCGAGAGACTCGGCGAGCTCGTGTACGGCGAAGGCGGCGGGGATGCGGCATCCGTCACCCTGCGCGCCGAGATGGTGCGCCTGCGCAAGGTGCTGGAGAAGACCGCGCCCGCACTGGTGCCGCAGTCGCGCCCGTACCGGCTTCCCGTCGAGATCGAGACCGACGCGCACCAGGTGCTGTCGCTCCTCGACCGCGGCGCGCACCGGGTGGCGCTCGCCGCGTACCGGGGCGAGGTGCTGCCCGACTCGGTCGCGCCCGGCGTCGAGGAGTTCCGCGACACCGTCCGCACGGCGCTGCGCGAGGCGCTCATGGCCGAGGCATCCGTCGACGTCCTCCTCGCTTTCGCCGACACGGATGCCGCGGCCGACGACGTCGAGCTGCTCCGGCTCTGTCTGTCGATGCTACCGGCCCGCTCCCCGCGCCGCGCGGGGCTCGTGGCCCGCATCGAGCGCCTCGAGTCGGACTGAGCCGCCCCCAGCGCCCCGAGCCCCCGGCGCCCCAGCGCCCCCAGCCCCCGCCACCAGCGCCCCCAGCCCTGAGCATGTCCCACTTTCGGTCCCACCCGCCGCCGGGAAGGAACGAAAGTGGGACACGAACGCGAGAAATCGGGACATGCGGATGCCGGCGGAGACAGCGTCCTGCGGAGCCCGCAACGTTGTGCAACCTCCGGCGGCCTACTTTCGACGCATCGCGACGACGACCGTCGCCGACAGCGTCGAAGGAGACCAGCATGACCATCGTCGAAGAGGGCGTCTCGAGCATCTACGCCGCCCCCGGGCAGCGCGGCTCGATCGCCGACTACCGCCCCCGCTACGGCCACTACATCGGCGGCGAGTTCGTCGAGCCGATCAAGGGCCAGTACTTCGAGAACATCAGCCCGGTCAACGGCAAGCCGTTCACTGAGGTGGGCCGCGGCACCGTCGAAGACATCGACCGCGCCGTCGACGTCGCCTGGAAGGCGTTCGAGTCGTGGAAGCGCACGACCCCGGCCGAGCGGGCCGTGATCCTCAACAAGATCGCCGACCGCATCGAGCAGAACCTCGAGAAGATCGCCGTCGCCGAGACGTGGGAGAACGGCAAGCCCGTCCGCGAGACCCTGGCCGCCGACATCCCGCTCGCCGTCGACCACTTCCGCTACTTCGCCGGCGTGCTGCGCGCGCAGGAGGGGTCGCTCAGCCAGCTCGACGAAGACACCGTCGCGTACCACTTCCACGAGCCGCTGGGTGTGGTGGGGCAGATCATCCCGTGGAACTTCCCGATCCTCATGGCCACGTGGAAGCTCGCCCCGGCCCTCGCCGCCGGCAACTGCGTGGTGCTCAAGCCCGCCGAGCAGACGCCCGCGTCGCTTCTCTTCCTGTTCGACATCATCGGCGACCTCCTCCCCGCCGGCGTCGTCAACATCGTCAACGGCTTCGGCATCGAGGCGGGCGCTCCGCTCGCGCAGCACAAGCGCATCCGCAAGGTGGCGTTCACGGGTGAGACGACGACCGGCCGCCTGATCATGCAGTACGCCTCGCAGAACCTCATCCCGGTGACGCTCGAGCTCGGCGGCAAGAGCGCCAACGTGTTCTTCGAAGACGTCGCCCGCTCGACCGACGACGCGTATTACGACAAGGCGCTCGAGGGCTTCACGTTCTTCGCGCTCAACCAGGGCGAGGTGTGCACGTGCCCGTCGCGCGCGCTCATCCAGCGCTCGATCTACGACCGGTTCCTCGGCGACGGCCTCGACCGGGTGTCGAAGATCGTGCAGGGGAATCCCCTCGACCCGGCGACGATGATCGGGGCTCAGGCGTCCAACGACCAGCTCGAGAAGATCCTCAGCTACATCGACATCGGCAAGCAGGGCGGGGCCAAGCTGCTCACGGGCGGCGAGCGGGTCGATCTCGGCGGCGACCTGTCGGAGGGCTTCTACGTCGCGCCGACGGTGTTCGAGGGCACGAACGACATGCGGATCTTCCAGGAGGAGATCTTCGGTCCGGTGGTGTCGGTGACGAGCTTCGACGACTTCGACGACGCCATCTCGATCGCCAACGACACGCTGTACGGTCTGGGCGCGGGCGTCTGGAGCCGCTCGGGTGACACCGCCTACCGGGCCGGTCGCGCCATCGAGGCCGGCCGCGTCTGGACGAACACGTACCACCAGTACCCCGCGCACGCGGCGTTCGGCGGGTACAAGCAGTCCGGCATCGGCCGCGAGAACCACCTCAAGATGCTCGACCACTACCAGCAGACGAAGAACCTGCTCGTGTCGTACGCCGACGGCGCGATGGGCTTCTTCTAGGCCGACCCCACGCCGGCGGGCCTTCGGGGGGCCGCATCGCCGGCATCCGGACCCGGGCGGAGGATCCCAGCCTCCGCCCGGGTCGATCACCTCGCGCACGCGCACGACTCAGGCAGCACCGGTCCCCGCTCCCCCGGGGACGCCCCCGGCGGCCTGAGTTGTGCGCCTGGCTTCCCGGAGGATCCGATGACCCAGACCGAGACGTACTCGCGCGTGGCGGTGACGGATGCCGCGGCATCCCTCCTGCGCGATCTCACCGCGCAGCACGGGCCGCTGATGTTCCACCAGTCCGGCGGCTGCTGCGACGGCAGCGCGCCCATGTGCTACCCCGTCGGGATGTTCCTGACCGGGCCCTCGGACGTGCATCTCGGCATGCTCGAGGTCGGCCTGGAGGCGCCGATCGAGGTGTACATCTCGGAGGCGCAGTTCGAGTACTGGAAATACACGCACCTGACGATCGACGTGGTGCCCGGCCGCGGCGCCGGCTTCTCGGTCGAGGGTCCGACGGGCAACCGCTTCATCATCCGCTCGCGCATGCTCACCGACGACGAGCTGCGGCAGTTCGGCCTGCTCGCGGTGTGAGCGCTAGCCCCCGGCGCGCAGGCGGCGCTCGCGCTCGGCCAGGCGCTGCCGGTGCTTCTTCAGCTCCTCGGGGCTCAGCCGGATGACTTGGCCGGTCGCACACCGGTACAGATAGCCGCCGCATGTGAGGGCCAGCGATCCGCCCCCGGCGATGCCCACGACGGTTCCCATGATCGCCAGCCACAGCGGGGTCCGCCGGCTCCCACCGACCGTGACGAACGGATCGCCGCCACCAATCAGGTACGCCATCGAGCTCAGCAACAGGTACACCGAAAGAATCACGAGGGCGATGCCGATGAGCCCGACGACGATGCTGACGACGACGGCGCTGGTGGTGAGGTACTCCTTGCGACCCCGTCGCCGCAGCTCGCGAAGGCTCACCTTGCTCTTCCGGTTCATGATGCGCTCGCAAGGCTAGCAACGGTCTCGCGCCGACGTGGGTTTCGCCGCAGCGCGGTCCCGGGGGCTGCTGCATCTCCATCGAGCTCGGGCATTTCGCTCTGTCGCGCGTCCCTGGAGGTGTCAATTCGCTTGGTGACATCGTCGTCGACCCGGCATACGGTGCATCTCCGCTCGGTTTCAGTCTGGTTACGAATCGTTCACCGGATTGCCGAACGGCCCGCTCGGGGTGAAGATAGCCTCCGAGCCGCGCAGCCTGACGCGGCGGACACCCCCTACGCAGAGGTAGCACCTATGTCACTGCACCACAGCACGCGCGGCCGCATCGGCCTCGCCATCGGGGCCTTCGGCGCCTCGGCACTCCTCCTCGCCGGCTGCGCCGGTGGCGGTGGGGGCGGCGGGAACGACGACGGCGCCGGCTCGGACGAGCCGCTCATCGTCGGCACCACCGACAAGGTCACGACGCTCGACCCGGCGGGCTCGTACGACAACGGCTCGCTCGCGGTGCAGACGCAGGTGTTCCCGTACCTCGTCAACACCGACTACAACAGCAATGAGGTCGTCCCCGACCTGGCCGAGACGGCCGAGTTCACCTCGCCCACGCAGTACACGGTCACGCTGCCCGAGGGCCTGAAGTGGGCCAACGGCAACGACCTCACCTCGTCCGACGTCAAGTTCTCGTTCGACCGCAACCTCGCGATCGCCGACCCGAACGGCGCCTCGAGCCTTCTCTACAACCTCGACAGCGTCGAGACGCCCGATGAGACGACGGTGGTGTTCAACCTCAAGTCGGCCAACGACCAGGTGTTCCCGTTCATCCTCACGAGCTTCCCGGGTGCGATCGTCGACGACGAGGTGTTCGCCGCCGACGCCCTCACCCCCGACGAGGACATCGTCGACGCGAACGCCTTCGGCGGTCCGTACGCGATCACGTCGTGGGACTTCAACAAGACCGTCGAGTTCACGCCCAACGAGAACTACCAGGGCCTGCTGGACGCCCCCGTCAACGCCGGCGTGATCCTCAGCTACTTCGCCGAGTCGTCGAACCTGAAGCTCGCCGTGCAGGAGGGCGACATCGACGTGGCGTACCGCAGCCTCTCGGCCACGGACGTCGACGACCTGAGCGGCAACGACAACGTCCAGGTCATCAACGGCCCGGGCGGCGAGATCCGCTACATCGTCTTCAACTTCAACACGCAGCCGTACGGCGCGACGACGCCGGAGGCCGACGAGGCCAAGGCGCTCGCCGTCCGTCAGGCCGTCGCCGACCTCGTCGACCGCGACGCGATCTCGGAGCAGGTCTACAAGGGCACGTACACCCCGCTGTACTCGTTCGTCCCCGAGGGCTTCGCCGGCGCCACCGAGGCGCTGAAGGGCCTGTACGGCGACGGCCAGGGCGGCCCCGACGCCGAGAAGGCCGCCGAGCGTCTCGAGGCCGCGGGCGTCGAGACCCCGGTCGCGCTGAGCCTGCAGTACAGCCCCGACCACTACGGCCCCTCGTCGGGTGACGAGTACGCCCTGGTCAAGTCGCAGCTCGAGGAGAGCGGCCTGTTCACCGTCGACCTCAAGTCGACCGAGTGGGTGCAGTACTCGAAGGACCGCACGTCGGACGTCTACCCCGCCTACCAGCTCGGCTGGTTCCCGGACTACTCCGACGCCGACAACTACCTCACCCCGTTCTTCCTGACGGACAACTTCCTGGGCAACCACTTCAGCGACCAGCAGACCGAGGACCTCATCCTCCAGCAGGCCGTCGAGACCGACCCCGCGAAGCGCACCGAAGAGATCGAGGCGATCCAGGGCCGCGTGGCCGAGCTGCTGTCGACGGTGCCGCTCCTGCAGGGCGCGCAGGTCGCGGTGGCCGGCACGGACGTCGACGGCGTCATCCTCGACGCGTCGTTCAAGTTCCGTTTCGCCCCGCTCACCAAGTAACGGCCAGACGGTCGATGGGGCGGTCCGCACACCGGGCCGCCCCATCGCCGTGACCGCCGTTCCGGCACGACCTGCCCACAGTTAGGCTCCCCCTATGTCGATTGACCCTTCCGTGGGGTACGGCGCGAGCGCACCCGATGGCCCGGGCAGCGCCGCGGCGATCGAAGAACCGCCGCCCTTCCTCGCGCGCCGCCGGCCCCGCAGCGGCGGCACCCTCGGCCGGTACATCCTCATCCGGTTCCTCTTGATCATCCCGACGGTCTTCATCCTCGTGACGGTCGTGTTCTTCCTGATCCGGTTGACCGGAGACCCGATCACCGCCTCGCTCGGCGGGCGGCTCCCGGCGGATCAGCTGCAGGAGCGCATCCGCGAGGCGGGTTTCGACCGGCCCGTCATCGTCCAGTACTTCGAGTACCTGGGGCAGGTCTTCACGGGCAACTTCGGTGAGACGCTCACCGACAACCGCCCCGTGACGGAAGTGCTCGTCACCTACGGCCTGGCGACCTTCGAGCTCGTCTTCTTCGCGCTCATCATCGCCTTCATCATCGGCATCCCGCTCGGCATGGTCGCCGCGGCGAAGCGCGACCGGACAGCGGATGCCGGACTCCGCGTCGGCGCGATCCTCTTCTATGCGACGCCGGTGTTCTTCGCCGGTCTCGTGGCGAAGCTCATCTTCTCGGTGTGGCTCGGCTGGTTCCCGGTGAGCGGCCGCGCGAGCGTGCGCACCGAGATCGCGCTCAACCGCGAGGGCGGGACGGGGATCTACCTCATCGACGCGATCGCGTCGGGCAACCCCGCGTACGTGCAGGACGTGCTGGAGCACGCCTTCCTCCCGGCGATGGTGCTCGGGCTCGCGACGGCGGGCATCTTCCTGCGGCTCGTGCGCACGAACGTCATCGCGACGCACAACATGCCGTACGTCGACGCCGCGCGCTCGCGCGGCGTGAGCGAGTACCGCCTCGTCCGGCGGCACGCGTACAAGCCGGCGCTCATCCCGATCGTCACCGTCATCGGCCTGCAGATCGCCCTTCTCCTGGGCGGCGCGGTCCTCACCGAGACCACCTTCGAGTGGCAGGGCCTCGGCTTCCAGATCGCGAAGTACCTCGCCGCGCGCGACTTCGTCGCCGTGCAGGGGATCGTGGCGGTCGTCGCGATCCTGGTCGCCCTGACCAACTTCGTCGTCGACATCATCGCCGCGTTCCTCGACCCGAGGGTGAGGTACTGACATGGCGAAGCGCCGCATCTTCGACCGTCTTCCCGTCGTCCACCAGCTGAGGCAGAGCGTCGGGCTCCAGCGCGGCATGCTCGTGAGCGGTCTCGTGCTCACGGCCATGTTCCTGATCCTCGCGATCTTCGCGCCGTGGATCGCCCCCTACGGCTACAGCCAGCTGCGCGGGCCCGACGGCCTGTTCGGCTCCCAGGTGCCGCCGAACCCCGTCAACCTCCTCGGCACGACCGTCGGGGGCTACGACGTGCTCTCGCGCGCCATCTGGGGTGCACAGACCGCGCTCCTCGTGATCATCGTCGCGATCCTGCTGTCGGTCTTCGTCGGCATCTTCATCGGCCTCCTGTCCGGATACCTCGGCGGCTGGGTGGATCGCCTCCTCGTCGTGGTCGCCGACGCGATCTACGCGTTCCCGACGCTGCTGCTGGCGATCGTGGCGGCGATCGCGATCAGCGGCGGCCAGTCCGGGCTTTGGCCCGGTGTCATGGCCGCGGCCATCTCGATCACCGTCGTCTTCATACCGCAGTACTTCCGCGTCGTCCGCTCCGAGGTGGTGCGCGTGAAGGCCGAGGCCTTCATCGAGTCGGCGAAGGTGATCGGCGCCTCCACGCCGCGCATCCTCTTCCGGCACGTGCTGCGCAACGTCACCCGCACCCTGCCGCTCATCGTGACGCTCAATGCGTCGGAGGCGATCGCGACGCTCGCCGCGCTCGGCTTCCTTGGGTTCGGCATCGAGCCGACGGCCGCGGCCGAGTGGGGCTACGACCTCAACAAGTCGATCGAGGACGTGTCGGCCGGCATCTGGTGGACGGCGATCCCTCCGGGCGTCGCGATCGTCCTCACCATCCTCGGGATCACGCTCATCGGCGAGAGCCTCAACGACCTGGCCGACCCGCGTCTGCGCGCGCGCCGGCGGGCGGGCAAGACGCAGACGCCGGCCGACGCGGTCGCCGCGACGCAGCCCGCCTCGCGCGAGTTCATGGGAGAGGTGGAGTGATGGCCGCCCCGAGCGATGCCCCCGCGGTGGAGATCGACGACCTCAACGTCTCGTTCGCGACCGATGCGGGCGACGTCCATGCCGTCCGCGGCGTGACCCTCGACGTGCGACGCGGCGAGGTGCTCGCGATCGTCGGCGAGTCCGGCAGCGGCAAGACGGTCACCGCCCGCACGATCCTCGGCCTCCTGCCCGAGTCGGCGCGCACCGACGGCACCGTCGTGCTCGACGGCACCGACGTCGTCGGGCTCGACAAGAAGGCGCTGCGGGAGGTGCGCGGCACCAAGGCCGCGATGATCTTCCAGGAGCCCTCGACCGCCCTCAATCCGGTGTACACGGTGGGCTGGCAGCTCGCCGAGGGGCTGCGTGCCCACGGCAAGTACACGAAGGCCGAGGCCAAGGCGCGGGCGGTCGAGATGCTCGGCCGGGTCGGCATCCCCGAGCCGGAGCGCCGCGTCGACGACTACCCGCACCAGTTCTCGGGCGGCCAGAAGCAGCGCATCGTCATCGCCATGGCGCTCGCCCTCGACCCGACGGTCATCGTCGCCGACGAGCCGACGACCGCCCTGGACGTCACGGTGCAGGCCGAGATCCTCGAGCTGCTGCGGCGCCTGCGCGACGAGGACGGCACCGCGATCGTGCTCATCACGCACAACATGGGCGTGGTCGCCGATCTCGCCGATCGTGTCGCCGTCATGTTCAACGGCGAGATCGTCGAGACGGCCACCGCGCGCGACCTGTTCGCCGCGCCGCAGCACGAGTACACGCGCAAGCTGCTCGCGGCGGTGCCCCGCCTCGAGATCACCGACCGACGCCTGCCGGCGGCCGAGACGACCGTCGAACCCGTCGTCGCGGCGGAGGATCTCGTCATCGAGTACGCCGGCCGCTTCGGCCGCGCGGCCTTCCGGGCCGTCGACCGCGTGAGCTTCACGATCGCGCCCGGCGAGGTCCTGGGTCTCGTGGGCGAGAGCGGCTCGGGCAAGACGACGATCGGCCGCGCGATCGCGGGCCTCACCCCGGTCGCCGGCGGTTCGCTGCGGGTGCTGGGCACCGAGATGCTGGGCGTGCGCGAGCGCGACTTCCGGCCGCGCCGCAAGGACCTCGGCTTCGTCTTCCAGGATCCCGCCACGAGCTTCAACCCGCTCCTGACCATCGCCGACAACGTCGCCGAGCCGCTCATGGTGCACGCCGGCATGAGCAGCGCCGACGAGGCGCGGCCCCGGGTCGACGAGCTGCTCGACGCGGTGCAGCTGCCCACGGCCTACGGGGAACGGTTCCCGCACGAGCTCTCGGGCGGCCAGCGCCAGCGCGCCTCGCTGGCCCGCGCGTTGGCGCTCAATCCGAAGCTGCTCATCGCCGACGAGCCGACGAGCGCCCTCGACGTCTCGGTGCAGGCGCGCGTGCTCGAGCTCTTCGCAGAGCTGCAGGAGCGCTTCGGCTTCGCGACGCTGTTCATCACGCACGACCTCGCGGTGGTCGACATGCTCGCCCACCAGGTCGTGGTGCTGCATCACGGCACGATCGCCGAGGCCGGCCCGACCGCTCAGGTGCTGGGTGCTCCGAACGACCCGTACACCCGCCGGCTGATCGCGTCGCTGCCGGTTCCCGACCCCGAGGAGCAGGCGGCCCGCCGCGCCGCCTGGCAGGCGACCCGCGGCGAGTGAGCCGGGGGTCGCCCGCCCGGGCGGTCAGGCGCTGTCGCGGATGTCGCGCGCGAAGCCCTCGGCGTGCAGCCGCAGGGCCTCGATGCGCCGCTGCCGCGCGGCCTTGACGTCGAACCCGAGGTACGCGGGCGGCATCGGGCGCCGGGCGTTGGCCGAGCACTCGAACCGCTCGCACAGCAGGGTGCCGACGGTGTCGCCGTTGCGGCCCGCCTTGCCGGCGCGCTTCGCACCGAACAGGACGACGTCGTTGGGGAGCGTGACGTCCTCGCACCACGAGCACTGGGCCCGGGTGCGGGTGCGCTGCTCGGTCTGACGCAGCAGGATGCCGACGGGCTCGTCATCGACGGGCACGACGATGAAGCCGGCGAGCGGCTGCTTGGGGTCGCGCCAGCCGAAGTAGTCGAGCACGGCCCAGTCGACGTGGGCGAGGTCGGGGACCACGAGGGCGTTGCGTTCGCGCAGGGAGGCGTTGACGAAGGACGCGCGGATGTCCTTCTCGGTGAATGCGTGCATGATTCCTTGCTTCACAGAGGGTTCTCGCCGCAGGCGAGACGATCGGATGCCGCGGACCGGCGGTCCGCGGAGAGTCGGGCTGCGTCGCGCGCGATGTCAGACGGCGCGGCGCGCGCGGCTACCTCCGCTCGGCGCGAGCCGCGCCGAGTACCCCCTCACGCCCGCCGGGCGTCGTGAACGTCGAATGCACGCCGACAGCATACGCCCGCGTCGCCGGTCATCCGCCGAAGATGAGCGCGAGGACGCCGGTGTTCGACAGCACCCAGAACAGCGCGATCACGCCGCCGACGATGATCGGCACCCACGGCACGCCACGCTCCAGCCGCCGGCCCTGCGGTGCCACTCCGGGCGGCGGACGCAGGCTCGCCAGCGGCGGCGCGAACGGAACGGCAGCGGATGGCGCGCCCCCCGGCGCCGCGCCCGCCCCTGCCGGTGCCGGCCCGCTGCCGAGGGCCGAGGCATCCGGAATCCCACCCGTCGCCGTCGCCAGCCGCTCGTCGCGCCACCGTGCCCACTGTGCGAACTTGTCGAGCAGCGCGCCGACCACCGAGAACAGCCACGCCCACGTCTGCGGGTCGAGCGTCGAGAAGTCGCGCTTGGCGTAGAGGAACAGCCAGTCGTCGACGATCTCGACATCGAGGGCCGCAGCGTTGTCGATGAAGCGCGCCATGATGTCGGGCGTGAAGAGGTAGAGGGCGTCGCGCTCGTAGTCGGTGGGGCAGTAGAGGGAGAAGTAGCGGTCGAAGTCGCCCTCGAGACTCAGCCGCTGGTCTTTGTCGAAGCTCAGCGGCAGGTTGGAGCTGAAGAGGGAGTTGTTGCTGGTCGCATCGAGCACAATGTGGGGCAGCGGAGTGTCGAGCTTGACCGCGACGTAGCCCCACTCGTGGGTCTGCTGGTTCTTGCCGGAACCCGTCGTGTACCGGTAGTTCGCGAACTCGACGAAGCGCGGGCGGTCGCCGCGCACGAGGTCGGTCGACTGCCGCGAGCTGCCGATCGAGAAGATCATGCCGGGCAGGCCGGGAGCCGGCAGCTGCGGCACGTACTGCATGGCGTTCGCGCGCGCGAAGCGGTCGAGGCGGAGCATGCGCACATCGCGCGAACGGGCACCGCGCACCATCGCGACGGCGACGAGCGCGATGATCCCGCCGATGACGAGGGGCGGGATGAAGACGAAGAGCGTCCCGAGCGCGTCGCCGCCCGCCGACGACACCACCATGCCGATCGTCGCGCCGAGCACCGTGAAGACGGCGGTTCCGAACCCGAGGAAGATCGCCAGCGCGATGACGACGACGATGATGCCGCCGACCGTCGCCTGCGGCAGGCGCCCGGTGCGCTTCAGCTCGCGGGCGAAGGCTCGCGCCGCGGCCGGGTCGACGGGCTCGATCAGCGGACGTGCGTCGAACGGGTACGACGGTGCGGGCCCGGACGCGGCTGACGGAACGCTCACGCGACCACGGTACCGCCCGGCTCACGGAGCCTCGTCGACCGGTCGGACGAGTCTCGCCGGCGATTCGGATCAGCGGGCCAGCTCGGCGAGCACCGCGCCCCGCAGCCACGCGACGTACCGCTCGCTCGACCAGCCGGACTGCGCGACCAGCTGCTGGTAGCTCTCCGGCGAGAGGAGGAACGACAGCACCGCCGCCGTCGCGTGGGGGTCGGTGACGGCGGGCGCGTAGCCGCGCGCGATCAGTTCGCCGACAAGCCGCCGGTAGTCCTCGGCCCGCCGCGCGAGGATC
The DNA here is from genome assembly GCF_033548675.1 of Microbacterium sp. M3. Classification (NCBI taxonomy): domain Bacteria; kingdom Bacillati; phylum Actinomycetota; class Actinomycetes; order Micrococcales; family Microbacteriaceae; genus Microbacterium; species Microbacterium sp. M3. The sequence continues at coordinate 293,708 of NZ_JAWTZT010000005.1, read as the reverse complement.
GCCTGCAGCGCGGTGTCGACGACGGGATCGGATGCCGCGGCCCCGAGCAGCACGGTCCACAGCGCGTGACCCCGGGCATTGGCCACGGCGATCTGCCCCACCACCGCGTCGAGGAGCAGCTCGTCTGGCAGGTCGAGGATGCCGGAGCCGACCTCGGTGTCGGTGAGCGACTGCGCGGACTCCTCTCCCGCGAAGACGACCTCGAAGGCGGCGATGAGCAGCTCGGCCTTGGGTGCTGCGGTCTTCACCGTCTCGGTGGAGACGCCGGCGTCGCGTGCGATCGCGGTGAGCGTCGTGGCCTGATACCCGCGCTCGGCGAAGAGTCGCGCCGCGGCCTCGACGATGCGTCGGCGCGTGCCGCGCGCCTGCTTGGCGCGCAACTCGGAGCGGTACGCACGCGCCGATGTATCAGGAGTCATTGACTTGCCTCTCAGGGTGGTGAATACTCCAGCAGTACACCAAATTCTAGCGAAGGCCACCGCACCCATGTCCAGCTACCTCCTCACCTGCACCCCCGCCCACGGTCACGTGATGCCGCTTCTCCAGGTGGCGCGCCACCTCATCGGGAACGGACACGACGTGCGGTTCCTCACGAGCCGCCGCTACGCCGAGCGGGTCACGGGCGCCGGCGTGCCGTTCCTGCCGCTCCCGGCCGACGCCGACGTCGATCTGGACGACCCGGACCGCGCGTTCCCCGAGCGTGCGGGCCTCACCGGTCCGGCGGCGATCCGTTTCGACATGAGCAACCTGTTCGTGCGGCCGAGCGCGGCGCAGCTCGCGGCCGTGCGCACCGCGCTCGCCGACCGCCGCACCGATGCCGTCCTGACCGAGCCGCTGTTCCTCGGCGCGGCGCTCCTCAACCGTCTTCCCCGCGCGGAGCGGCCGCCGCTCGTGGCGCTCGGGATCTTCCCGCTCGGGGTCAAGAGCCGCGACACCGCGCCGTTCGGCCTCGGCCTGCCGCCCATGCCCGGCGCGCTCGGCCGGCTGCGCAACCGTGTGCTGTCCGCCGTGGCGGAGCGGGCGATCTTCGGCGGCGTGCAGCGCGAGGCCGACGAGCTGAGCCGCCGGGAGGTCGGCGTGCCGCTCGGCGGGTTCGTGCTCGACTGGCCCTCGCGCGCCGATGCCGTGGTGCAGTTGACGGTTCCCGCGTTCGAATACCCGCGGTCCGACCTCCCCGCCACCGTGCACTTCGCCGGCCCGCTTCCCGCGCAGCCGTCGACGGCCGCGCTTCCGGAGTGGTGGTCCGACCTCGACGGCCGGCGGCCGGTCGTCCACGTCACCCAGGGCACGGTCGCCAACGCCGACTTCGCGCAGCTCGTGCTGCCGACGATCGAGGGGCTCGCGGCATCCGATCGTCTCGTCGTCGTGTCGACCGGAGGGCGTCCGCGCACGGCGCTTCCCGCCGACCTGCCGGCGAACGTGCGCATCGCGGAGTACCTCCCCTACGACCGGCTGCTGCCGCTCGTCGACGTGGTCGTCACCAACGGCGGCTACGGCGGTGTGCAGCAGGCGCTCGCGCACGGCGTTCCGCTCGTGGTGGCGGGGCAGACGGAGGACAAGGCGGAGGTCTCTGCCCGCGTCGCCTGGTCGGGTGCGGGCGTCGACCTGAAGACGAACCGCCCGAATGCGGCGCAGGTCGCGCGTGCGGTGGAGCGGGTGAGCGCCGACGGCCGCTTCCGTGCCCGTGCCGAGGCCCTCGCCGCCGAGTTCGCGGCCGCGCCCGGGCTCGGGGTCCTCGACCGCGTGCTGGCGGACGTCGCCGAGGTCGGCGCCCGCCGCGGGTGAGGGCCGCCCGCACCGCCGATTGGGCGGGGGGCGAGGCATCCGGTACCATTGGAGGGTTGTCCGCACGCGCGCGGGTCTCAACCGATGGGATCAGGCGCGCGGTCAGCCGGATGACGTGCAACACACCCTCCTGCTGCCGGGAAATGCCCGGCAGCCGTTCTAGTCCGAAGGAGGTGGGTTAGTGACGCACCAGTATGAACTCATGGTCATCCTGAACCCTGAGATCGACGAGCGCCAGGTCGGCGCCAACCTCGACAAGTTCCTGAAGGTCATCACGACCGACGGCGGCACCATCGAGAACATCGACATCTGGGGCAAGCGCCGTCTCGCGTACGAGATCCAGAAGAAGACCGAGGGCATCTACGCCGTCGTCAACTTCACGGCGACCGCCGAGACCACCCAGGAGCTCGACCGTCAGCTGAACCTCAGCGAGCAGATCATGCGCACCAAGGTCCTGCGTGCCGAGGAGGCCATCGCGATGGTCGCTTCGGAGAAGGCCCGCGCCGACGAGCGCGCCGCCCGCAAATCAACCGCCCGCCGGGTTGAGCCTGTCGAAACCAAGGCTGCGAAGGCGTAAGGCTGATGGCCGGCGAGACGATCATCACCGTCGTGGGAAACCTCACGGCTGATCCCGAGCTGCGGTACACGCAGAACGGCCTCCCCGTCGCGAACTTCACGATCGCGTCGACGCCGCGCAACTTCGACCGTCAGGCCAACGAGTGGAAGGACGGCGAAGCGCTGTTCCTCCGCGCGAGCGTGTGGCGCGAGTTCGCCGAGCACGTGGCCGGCTCGCTGACGAAGGGCATGCGGGTCATCGCGACCGGCCGCCTCAAGCAGCGCAGCTACCAGGACCGCGAGGGCAACAACCGCACCGCGATCGAGCTCGAGGTCGACGAGATCGGCCCGTCGCTGCGCTACGCGACCGCACAGGTCACCCGCGCCGCGGGCGGCTCCGGCGGTGGCGGCGGCAGCTTCGGCGGCGGCGGTCAGTCGCGTCCGCAGCAGCAGGTCGCCGATGAGCCGTGGTCGACGCCCGGCTCGTCGAACGCCGGTGGCGGCGACGCGTGGGCGGCCCCGGGCGCCTACGGCGACGACACCCCGTTTTGATCTGTTGGATGCCTCGGCCCCCGGTCGTTGAGCGAGCGAAGCGAGACGAAACGCGCCGCGCGGCATCCGCCCAGAAGAACTCACAATCTCAGTAAGGAAACACCATGGCTGGAAAGGCAACCGGCGACCGCCGGAAGCCGCGGAAGGGCGCGAAGAACGCCGCTCCCGCGAAGGCGATCCGTGTCGGCGTCATCGACTACAAGGACGTCGCCACCCTCCGCAAGTTCATCTCGGAGCGCGGCAAGATCCGTGCCCGTCGTATCACCGGTGTCTCGGTGCAGGAGCAGCGTCTGATCGCCAAGGCGATCAAGAACGCGCGCGAGATGGCGCTCCTGCCCTACGCCGGCGCTGGCCGCTAAGGAGCACCGCAATGGCAAAGCTGATTCTCACGAATGAGGTCGCCGGGCTCGGTAGCGCCGGTGACGTGGTCGAGGTCAAGAACGGGTACGCCCGCAACTACCTCATTCCCCAGGGCTTCGCGGTCGCGTGGACCCGTGGCGGCGAGAAGCAGGTGGCGTCGATCCGCGCCGCCCGCGAGTCCCGCGCGATCCACGACCACGAAGAGGCCGTGGCGCTGAAGAACAACCTCGAGACCAACAAGGTCCGCCTGGCCGTCAAGGCCGGCGCCGAGGGTCGCCTGTTCGGTGCGGTCAAGACCGCCGACGTCGCCGACGCGGTCAAGGCCGCGGGTCTCGGTGACCTCGACAAGCGCAAGATCCACATCACCTCGCCGATCAAGTCGACGGGCGAGCACGAGGCGACGGTGCGTCTTCGCGACGACCTCACCGCCGTGATCACCCTGCAGGTGGTCGCCGCCAAGTAATCCCCCGGGATACCGCGGAACGGATGCCGCAGACCGGTGCTTCTCGAAGCACCCGGGTCTGCGGCATCCGTCGTTTTCGCGCATGACGAGACGGATGCCGCGAGCCCCCCGGTTCGCGGCATCCGCTCGTTGCATCTCCGACGACGCCGCCGGTCCAGGCAGTGCCGGCGATCGAAGTCGGTGATGGGTGTGGATCCGGTCGCCATTCGGGCGAGAGCCCGCGGATGCGACCGGAGTGGTTCAGGGGCGGGAGGGCTCTGGGAGAGCCCTCCCGCCTGCTCACGCGTTCGGGGGCGAGGGCGCCTGGGGAACGTCGACTTGCCCCCGCCTGCTCACGCGGAGCGGCGCCGCGACACGCGCGTGACGGCTCCTGCAGCCAGGAGAGCGACTCCCAGCAGCAGGAACGGCATCGCGCCCGTCCCTCCTGTCGCGGCGAGCTGTGCGGCCGTACCGGCCGAGGCCACCGAACCGGTCATGCCCGTGGTGCCGTTCGATCCGCCGTCACCCGTCGTCCCGGGCGTGGCCGGGTCGGTGGGGGTGGTGGGGTCGGTCGGGTCCGTCGGGTCCGTCGGGTCCGTGGGGTCGGTCGGGTCGGTCGGGTCCGTCGGGTCCGTGGGGTCGGTCGGGTCCGTGGGATCCGTCGGGTCCGTCGGGTCGGTCGGGTCGGTCGGCACGACGGCGTCGACCGTCGTGCTGTCGCCGATGACCGACACCGCGTTGCCGCCGATCGTGATCGGAAGAGCGATCGGAGCGAGGATCTGGCTGCCGCCGAGGATCGAGTCGGTGCCGTCGGTCATCCCGACCGTGCCGGTGCCGCCCGAGCCCGGCGCCGCGACCGCACCCGTGGAGGTGCTGTCGCCGATGCCCGAGATCGCGTTACCCACGATCGTCACCGGCGCCGCGATCGGCGCCAGCACCTGGGTGCCGCCGAGGATCGAGTCGGTGCCGTCGGTCATCCCGACCGTGCCGGTGCCGCCCGAGCCCGGCGCCGCGACCGCACCCGTGGAGGTGCTGTCGCCGATGCCCGAGATCGTGTGACCCACGATCGTCACCGGCGCCGCGATCAGCGCCAGCACCTGGGTGCCGCCGAGAATCGAGTCGGTGCCGTCGGGCATCTCGTCGGGTCCGCTGCCGCTCGTGCCGGTGGACGGCGCCGTGGTGGCGGCATCCGTGCTCTGGCTGTCGCCGATGACCGAGACGGCGTTGCCGACCGCGGTGATCGGGGCGGTGACGGGTGCGAGCACCTGGGTGCCGCCGAGGATCGAGTCCTCGCCGTCGGTCCAGGCGTCGGCTCCCGCGGCCCCGCCGGCACCGCTCGAGCCGGCGGGCGCGGTGGTCGCGCCGTCGCTCGAGCTGTCGCCGACGACCGAGATCGCGTTGCCCGAGACCGTCACGGGCGCGGCGACCGACACGAGGCCCTGCGTGCCCGAGAGGAGGCCGTCGGCCCCCGAGGTCTCGGCCGCGGCGGGCGCGGTGGCGGGCGCCGGAGCGGTGGTGGCGGCATCCGTCGACGAACTGTCGCCGACGACCGACACGGCGTTGCCCGCGACGGTGATCGGCACGTTCACCGACACCAGCGCCTGCGTGCCGGACGCAGCGCCGTCGGATCCGCTCGTCGACGCGGCGGGAGCCGGTGCCGGAGCGGGAGCCGCGGTGGTGGCACCGCTGCTGGAGGAGTCGCCGAGCACCGAGAGCGACGTGCCGCTCACCGTGATCGGGAGGTTGACGTCGATGATCGCCTGGCTGCCCGAGAGCAGTCCGTCGTCACCGGTCGTCTCGGCCGCGTTCGCGACCGTCGCGCCGAGCAGCGTGATGCCGCCGGCCAGAAGCGTGCCCAGAAGGGCGCGCTTGTAGAAAGTACGCATGGTGTTCCCCTTCGTGATGTGATCGGTCCGCAGCGTGCGAGGGTGCGCTGCGCAGCGCGCGAGGCGCTGATGTTCCGTGTGCCGCACGTGCCCGGACGGGCAGCGCGACGCGGAACCGATCAGTCGGGGGAGACGTCGGTGGATCCGGCAGGCGCCGGCGGGGCGAGCTCGTCCTCGGGCCCGTCGCGATGCGCCCAGGCACGGTGCGCATCGAGCGGTTCGAGGGCGACGAGCGCCCAGGCGCCGGGACCCGCACCACCGGGTCCCGCGGAAGAAGTCGGCAGGCAGAGTCCTCCCGGAATACCCGAGGGGCCGCCCGCACCTCCGCCCGCGCCGCCGGGCGCGGTGGAGGAAGCAGTGGCCGCCGCGTGCGTCGCGGCGGGGGTGGAGACGGATGCCGCGGCCCAGGCGCCCACGACGCCGGCGGCGTCGGCGGGGTCGGACGGCGCGGTGGAGGCACCCGTGTGTGCGAGAAGCGCGGCGTCGGCCGGGACGGCCGTGTCAGCCGGAGTCTCGGCGTCCCCGTCGGGGAGGCCGTGGAGTGCCGGAAGGCCCGGAAGGCCCGGAATGACGGGCCCCGTGCCGCCGTCGGCGGGCGGGAGGCCGATGGTCTCGCCGGTCTCATCGACGGCGTCCACGACGCCGCCGAGCGTGTCGTCGACGGTGTCGCCCAGGTCGGTCACGGCGTCGTCGAGGCCGATGCCCGACACGATGTCGCCGACGACAGGGACCTGGGTCACGACGTCGACGACCGGCTGCGTGACGCCGCTCACGACCCCGCCCGACACCGCGTCGGAGACGGGCTGCGTGACCGCCGTGACGACGGTGCCGACCGTCTGCACGACCTCGCTCACCGGCTGCTGCACCGGGGCGGGAGCGACCGACACGACCTGGTTCACGACCTCGGTGACCCCGGTGGTGACACCGGAGACCGTGCCGGTCACCGTCGATGCGGTCGTGTCGACCACCGAGGTGACAGCGCCGAGTGCACCCCCGAGCAGTCCGCCGCGGTCGGAGTCGTCGGCGTGCGCCTGCCCCAGCCCGAGGCCGAGGACGAGCGAGACGACGATCCAGGCGAACGCGGTTGCGACCCCGATCAGGGCCAGCCGCACGATCCTCGGCAGCTGCGAGGTTGCGATCTCCACGTTCACCTCCCACGACGAAAGTGCCGCACGTTCCGAACGGATCGTGCGTGAGGGTGCCTGGAGTTGAGAGGTTAGCGCGGGTCTCGCGCCCGTGTCCAGACCCGATGTCTGTCGGCCGCGTCGCGACGCCCGTCTCGGACCGTGTCGGAGGACCTGCGGAATTGTGCACAGGACGCGCTCGGAGATGAAACCTTCAACCCGCACTTCAACCACATCTCTCTCCACAGGCTGTGAAATCTGAAACGCCAGGTCATGCCGCAATTCACGGAGATATCCCCCAGAAGAGCCGGTAGTTCTCCACAGACGTTGTTCACAGCTGCGTCGGCGTTTCTCGCAGGCTTTCCACAAAGTTATCCACAGGCGCTGTTGCGAGTGTCCAGGGCCGTCCATAGCGTGGGGTGCGGCCCACTCGGGGCGCGCGCCTCAGTGCTGGATTCAGCTCTGGACGGCGCGGCAGGTGGCCGGGATCGCACGACGGAACGAAGCGGGGGCGGGATGCCGAGGCATCCGGCTGTTCGGTCATGCACGCGTGTCGCGTGCACCTCGTCGAGGTCGCGGCTCCGGATGTCGGTGCCTGCCCGGACGATGTGAACGAACGATGGGGAGGACACGCAGCCTATGTCGATCGCCGACATCTCCGAAGAGCGCATGGGGGGTCCCCGCGAGGGGGCGCGCAACGACTACGAGCGCACTCCCCCGCACGACCTGCTCGCCGAGCAGAGTGCGCTGGGCGGCATGCTGCTCTCGAAGGATGCGGTCGCCGACGTCATCGAGATGCTGCGCGGCACCGACTTCTACATCCCGAAGCACGAGCTCATCTTCGAGGCGATCCTCACCCTCTACTCGCACGGTGAGCCGACGGACGTCGTCGCCGTCACCGACGAGCTGATCAAGACCGGCGAGCTGCAGCGTGCGGGTGGGGCCGACTACCTGCACACGCTCACGTCGATCGTGCCGACCGCCGCCAACGCCGGCTACTACGCCTCGATCGTCTCGGAGCGGGCGCTGCTGCGCCGCCTCGTCGAGGCGGGCACGCGCATCGTGCAGATGGGCTACTCGGGGCAGGGCGAGGCGCTCGATCTCGTCAACAACGCGCAGGCCGAGATCTACTCCGTCACCGGCGCCGAGCAGGCCGAGGACTACGTGCCGCTGACGATCGCGGTGGATGCCGCGGTGGAAGAGATCGAGGCGGCGCGCGGTCGCGACGGTCAGATGACCGGCATCCCGACCGGGTTCTCGGGTCTCGACTCGCTGACGAACGGGCTGCACCCCGGCCAGATGATCATCATCGCGGCGCGTCCCGCGATGGGAAAGTCGACGCTCGCGCTCGACTTCGCGCGGGCCGCGGCGCTCAAGCACAACATGCCGACGATCTTCTTCTCGCTCGAGATGGGGCGCAGCGAGATCGCGATGCGCCTGCTGAGCGCCGAGGGTGCCATCCCGCTGCAGTCGATGCGCAAGGGCACGCTCGACTCGCGCGACTGGACGACCGTCGCCGCGACGCGCGGCCGCATCAACGACGCACCTCTCTATATCGACGACAGCCCGAACATGACGCTCGTCGAGATCCGCGCCAAGTGCCGCCGGCTCAAGCAGCGTGCGGGCCTCAAGCTCGTCGTGATCGACTACCTCCAGCTCATGACCTCGGGCAAGCGCGTCGAGTCGCGTCAGCAGGAGGTCTCGGAGTTCTCGCGTGCGCTGAAGCTGCTCGCGAAGGAGCTCGGTGTGCCGGTCATAGCGCTGTCGCAGCTGAACCGTGGCGCCGAGCAGCGCGCCGACAAGAAGCCTGCCCTCTCCGACCTCCGTGAGTCGGGCTCGATCGAGCAGGACGCCGACATGGTGGTGCTGCTGCACCGCGAGGCGGCCTACGAGAAGGACTCGCCGCGCGCCGGCGAGGCCGACCTGATCGTGGCCAAGCACCGAAACGGCCCGACCGACACGATCACCGTCGCCTTCCAGGGCCACTTCTCCCGCTTCACCGACATGGCCCCGGGCGACTTCGGGTAGCAGCCCGCGGACGTCTCGAGGAAGCGTCACCGTCAATCCGTCGCGTGCTTTCGGAAGGCTGCGTTCGCTCCGCCAGGTCGGGCCCGCGCGGGCTGCGGGCCCCGGCATCCGTTCCCACGTCCAGCCGGCGCGCTCCGAAGCCCGAGCGTGTGCCGAGACGAGGGTCTGTGCCCACACGAGGGCGTTCTGCGCGGCCGCGCCCGCGGTTGGGCCCTGCCCCGCGTTTCGGCGCGCGCCGGGCGTGCGGGAGTCCGGGGAGCCCGCGCGCCCGGTGCAACCCCGGGCGTCCGCCTACGCGCCGACGAGCAGTGCGGAGACCTGGCCGAGCGCCTCCGGGACGAGCCGGTAGTACGCCCACGTCCCGCGCTTGGAGCGGGTGAGGAAGCCGGCCGCGGTGAGCACCTTCAGGTGGTGCGACACCGTCGGCTGCGACAGGCCCACCGGTTCGATGAGATCGCACACGCACGCTTCCTGTCCCTCGGAGGAGGCCACGATCGACAGCAGCCGCAATCTGGCCGGGTCGGCGAGTGCCTTCAGTGTGACCGCGAGCTGGTCGGCTTCCTGCTGCGAGAGCGGCTCCTTCACCAGCGGCGCGCAGCAGACCTCACCCACCGCGCCGGTGATGTCGGTGACCTCGAGCATCGTGACCATGCATCGACAATAATCGATATTGACACCCGTGGATAGATCCGCCCATACTGAACATCGACAATCGTCGATATCCTCCTGGGAGGTCACCGTGACTCTGCTCGACCTGACGCCACGCGCCGCGACGGGCTCGCGGCTGGCGACGCTGCCGGTCGTGATCATCGGCGCCGGGCCGATCGGGCTGGCGGCCGCTGCGAATCTCGCGGAGCGCGGCATCCGATTCGTCGTCTTGGAAGCCGGTGGCGAAGCGGCATCGGCCGTCCGGCTCTGGGGGCACACCCGGCTTTTCTCGCCGTGGCGGCACCTGATCGACCCCGCTTCGCGCCGGCTGCTGGAGGATGCCGGGTGGACAGCCCCGATCGATGAGGGCCGAGCCCCCACCGGCCGCGAGCTGGTCGACGAGTACCTCGCCCCGCTCGCGGAGCTCGACGACATCCGGCCCCACATCCGCTACGGCGCGCGCGTGCTCGCGGTGGCGCGCGAGGGCATGGACCGCACTCGCACGGCCGGCCGTGACGCCACTCCGTTCCTCGTCCGCATGCTGGCCGGCGAGGGGCAGGTCGAGGAGCTGACCGGACGCGCGGTGATCGACGCGTCGGGCACCTACCGCACGCCCAACCCGCTGGGCTCCTCGGGGCTCGATCCCGTCGGCGCGACCGACGTGGAGGACCTGGTCGTCCACGCGCTCCCGGACGTCCTCGGCGCCGACCGTGCGCGATTCGCGGGCCGGCACACCACCGTCGTCGGCGCCGGGCACTCCGCCGCGAACACCCTCATCGCCCTCGCCGAACTCGTCGAGACCGAGCCGGGCACGCGGGTGACGTGGCTGATCCGCAACGCCTCCGCCGTGCGGGTGTCGTCGTCGGCCGACGACGAGCTGGCCGACCGGGCACGGCTCGGCTCTCGCGTCGACCGGCTCGTCGCCGACGGGGTGGTCGACAAGATCGACTCCTTCGAGATCTCGACGCTCCGCGGCAACGGCGACGGCGTGCGCCTGGCCGGGACCCGGCGCGGCCAGACCGTCACCCATGACGCCGACATCGTCGTGAGCGCTACGGGGTTCCGGCCGGATCTCGGCATGCTGCGGGAGGTGCGGCTGCAGCTGGACGACATCGTCGAGGCCCCGGTGCGGCTGGCTCCGCTGATCGACCCGAACCTCCACTCGTGCGGCACCGTCACCCCGCACGGTTTCGACGAGCTGCGGCATCCCGAATCCGGCTTCTTCCTCGTCGGCATGAAGTCGTACGGCCGGGCGCCCACGTTCCTCCTCGCCACCGGGTACGAACAGGTGCGTTCCGTGGTTGCGTGGCTCGACGGCGACATGCGCGCCGCGACGGAGGTGCAGCTCACCCTCCCCGCGACGGGGGTCTGCTCGACCGGCCTCGGCGAGGGCTCCTGCTGCTCATGACACGGATCCGGGAGATGACCGCGGCGGACTGGCCGCAGGTGGAGGCGATCTTCGCGGCAGGCATCGCCGGCGGCGAGGCCACCTTCGAGACGTCGGTCCCCGGCTGGGAGCAGTTCGACGCCGGCAAGATCCCTGACGCGCGCCTGGTCGCCGTCGACGACGCCGACACCGTCGTCGGCTGGGCCGCGGCATCCCTCGTCTCGACTCGCGCGGTGTACCGCGGGGTCATCGAGCACTCGGTGTACGTCGACCCGGCTCACCACGGCCGGGGCGTCGGGCGGCTCGTGCTCGACGCGTTCATCGAGGCCGCCGAACGGGCAGGCTACTGGACGATCCAGTCGAGCATCTTCCCCGAGAACGCCGCGAGTCTGCGCCTGCACGAACGCGCGGGCTTCCGGGTCGTGGGCCGTCGGGAGCGCATCGCGCGCTCGCAGCTCGGTCCGCACGCCGGCACCTGGCGAGACACCATCCTCCTCGAGCGACGCTCGACCCGAAACGGAAGCGAGACCCGCGCATGAGCACCAAGCCCACCGTCCTCTTCGTCTGCGTGCACAACGCCGGCCGGTCGCAGATGGCCGCCGGGTACCTGCAGGCGCTCGCCGGCGATCGCATCGACGTCCTCTCCGCGGGCTCCGAGCCCAAGGATCAGATCAACCCGGTCGCGGTCGACGCGATGGCCGAGGAGGGCATCGACATCGCGAACAACGTGCCGAAGCTGCTCACCGTGGACGCCGTCAAGGAGTCCGACGTGGTGATCACGATGGGCTGCGGCGACGCCTGCCCGATCTTCCCGGGCAAGCGCTACGAGGACTGGCAGCTCGACGACCCCGCGGGCCAGGCTGCCGACACCGTCCGCCGCATCCGCGACGAGATCCGCGGCCGCGTCGAGACGCTCATCGCCGAGCTCACGCCGACCGCGTGACGGTCGACGCCCCCCTCCTCGCCCGCCAACCGGCATCGCCCCCGACTCGGCGGTGGTCTTCATCGGGGCCCAGATCCTCGGTGCAGCGCTCGCTGTCGTGCTCGCGGTGGTTCTCTTCCCGCCGCGTCGCAGCTGACGCGTCGGCGTCGATCGCACGGCGCCTCGCCTCCCAGGCCGTCCTCTACCGCCGAACCGTCGCGGGCGAAGCGCGCTGACACGTCGGCGCGTCGACGGCGCTCGCTAGGGTGAGCGGATGACGGATGCCGCAGCCGTGCAGTACTGGACGCACGAGGTCGCCGGCTCCACGATCCACTTCGCGTTCGTCGACCACCGCGACTACCGCTTCGACGGCGAACGGTGGAGCCGGTACGACCGGTACAAGTCCGGACCGAGCTGGTGGCGCCTCACCGGGGAGCCCGGCACCTACGTGATCGACGAGGCCGAGCTGCCTCCCGAGATCCCGCGCTGGTCGCCGCCCGCCGGCTGAAGGGCCGCGCCCGGCACCGGTGGCTGCCAGTGCTGCACGGCCGCGGCCTGCCGCGCGAGCGCGGACGGCGGCGTCGCCCGCAGCACCGCATCCCGCAATCCGGATCCGACGGCGCTGCGCGCCTGGGCGACGCGGCCGAGCATGCGGGCCCGCCGGGCGAGGGGCTGGGTGCGGGCGCGGCGCAGGCGGTCGTACTCCGCCAGCGCGTCGTCGATCCCCGCGGTGGGCGCGGTGCCGGCGCGGACGAACGGCGCGAGCAGTGCGGCGAGGGTCGCGGCATCCTCCATCGCCTGTCCGGCGCCCTGGCCGAGATCGGGTGTCATCGCATGCGCGGCGTCGCCGAGCAGCACGCATCGCTCCTGCCGGAACGTCGGCAGCGGGCCGGCGAGATCGTGGATCGGCAGCCGGAACACGCCCTCGGGGTCGGTCGCGTCCAAGAGCTCCGGGATGGGAGCGTGCCAGTGGCCGAACAGTCGCCGCACCTCACCGAACTCGTCGTCGATCGCCGCGCCCTCGGGCATGGTGGCCACGCCGAACCAGTAGACCCTGCCGTCGGCGAGCGGCGCGAGCCCGAATCGCAGGCCGCGGCCCCACGTCTCACCGGCCTCTCCGCGCAGATCGACCGGACGGTCGGTGACACCGCGCCACGTGGAGTAGCCCGAATAGCGGATGCCGCGATCCCCGGGCCACGACCGGCGCACCGCGCTGCGGAGGCCGTCCGCGGCCACCGTGAGGCCGAACTCTCCCGCGGCGGTGCCGGATGCGTCTGCGAACTCCACGCGGCGGCCCCCGTCGGCGACGGCCGTGACGGCCACGCCGAGGCGCAGGGCGCCGGGCGGCAGCAACGCGACCAGCTGCTCGTGCAGGTCGGCGCGGTGGACGATGCGCAGTTCGCCGACGCCCGCTGCGGGGATCGTCGCGAGCCAGGACCCGTCGGGCGTGCGCTGGCCGGCGCGGGACGCCGTCGCGCCGGAGCCCGAGATGGCGCGGACGGCGTCGCCGGCGCCGAGCGCGTCGAGGGCCGCCAGGCCATTGCCGAAGATTGACAGCCCCGAGCCTCTCGGCTTGAGCACCTCGGCCCGCTCGAACACCGTGACGTCGGCGCCGGCGCGTGCGAGTCCGATCGCCGTGCACAGTCCGCCGATACCGGCGCCGATGATCGCTGCCCTCATGTCGTCGTCCTTCCCTTCTCCGGGGCCTCGTGCCGGGGGCCAGGGGAGGCCGCTTCTGCGTGCCGCGCGTCTTCGTCCGGCGCGTGCGCCGAAGATCCGCCCGCGAGCGGGAGGATCACCTCGTCGAGCAGCCGGTCGACGAAGGCCTCGTCCACCGGGTCACCGGTGATCAGGAGGCGGTGCCACAGCACGGCCTGGCCCAGTTCCGACACGATGTCGATCGGCGTCGCGCCGTCGACCTCGCCGCGTTGCGCCGCGCGCGCGAAGATGTCGTGCATCGCGTCGCGTCGCCACGCGATCACGGAGGAGCGGAAGCCCTCGGCGAAATCGGAGTCGTGGGCCATGACGCCGATGATGACTGGATACAGCGCGGCAGCCGGCGTGGCGAAGGAGGCCGACCACTGCGTCAGCACGCTGCGGATGTCTCCCCGCAGAGACCCGGTGTCAGGTGGCGGGATCAGCATCTTCGCCCGGGTGAGGAGAGCGTCGCGAGTGAGTGCGGCGCTGTCGGGCCATCGCCGGTAGAGCACCGGCTTCGACGTGCCGATGCGCTGAGCGACGGCCTCCATCGTGACCGCGGCCGGGCCGCCGGCGATGAGCAGCTCGATCGTCGCCGCATGGGCGGCTGCTTCGACCTGCGCCGCGGAACGACGGCGTTTCGAGGCATCCGGAATCTGCTGCACATAGATACGGTAGCGTATCTCCGTCCGTTCCGGAACCGGCGCCCGGTCAACCGGTCCGGCGTAGGTTGGAAGGCATGGCTCGCATCCTCGCCGTCACCGGCGGCTACGTCGTCCCCGTCAGCTCCGACCCGATCGAGAACGGCACGGTGGTCGTCACCGACGGCGTCATCACCGCCGTCGGCGGGCCCGACACGGCGGTGCCGGACGGCGCCGAGGTGATCGACGCCGGCGGCAGCTGGGTGGTTCCCGGCTTCGTCGAGTCGCATGGGCACCTGGGGGTCCACGAGGACGGCGAGGGCTGGTCGGGCAACGACACGAACGAGATGACCGACCCGAACGGCTCCCGATTCCGCGCGCTGGACGGCATCGACATCGAAGAGGTCGGCTTCCGCGACGCGCTGCGCGGAGGCGTCACGACGGCGGTCATCAAGCCGGGATCGGGCAATCCCATCGGCGGCCGCACGGTCGCGATCAAGACGTGGGGCGGCCGGACCGTCGACGAGCAGATCCTCGCCACCGACGTCTCGGTGAAGTCGGCGCTCGGCGAGAATCCCAAGCGGGTGTACGGCGACAAGAAGCAGACGCCCTCGACGCGCCTGGGCGTCGCGTCGGTGCTGCGCGACGCGTTCGTCGCCGCGCAGAACTATGCCGACAAGCGTGCCGTGGCCTCCGAGAAGGAGGAGCCGTTCGAGCGCGACCTCGGCAAGGAGACCCTCGCCGCCGTCCTCGCGGGCGATCTGCTGTGGGACCAGCACTGCCACCGCCACGACGACATCGCCACCGCCATCCGCCTCGCGGAGGAGTTCGGCTACACGCTGATCGTCAACCACGGCACCGAGGCGCACAAGATCGCCGACGTGCTGGCCGAGAAGCAGATCCCGGTGATCTTCGGACCGCTGCTGACGTCGCGCTCGAAGGTCGAGCTGCGCGACCGCGCCATCGGCAACCTCGCCCTCATCGCCGACGCGGGCGTCAAGGTCGCGATCACGACGGACCACCCCGTCGTGCCTATCGACCAGCTGCGGCTGCAGGCGATCCTCGCCGTGCGCGACGGTCTCTCGGCGCCCGTGGCCCTCGAGGCGCTGACCACGAACCCGGCCGAGATCCTTCGCCTGCACGAGCGCGTGGGCGCTCTCGAGGTCGGTCGCGACGGCGACGTCGTGGTGTGGTCGGGTGACCCACTGGCCGTGGACTCGCGCGTCGAGCGCGTCTTCATCGAGGGCCGCGCCGTGTACGAGCCGGGGACGGATGCCGCGACCCCGCGCGTCGTCGAGCGCTGGGAGCGGTTCGGCCGTACGTCGTGGATGGGATGAGCTGAGCCTCGGGCCTCGGGCCTCGGGCCTCGGGCCCGGGGCGCGGCGGCGCTGTCGGGCCCTACATGTCGCGGGCGTGCTCGACGAAGGCGTCGAGCACGGTGCGGAGCGCGGGAGAATCCTCCTGCGATCGGCGATGCACCGCCAGCACGTCGCGGGTCGATGCGGGGTCGGCGGTCGGGATCGCCACCACGTCGGGGCCGAGGTCGCCGCGGCCGAGGCGAGGTACCAGCGCGACCGCGCGCCCCGCGCGGGCCAGCTCGAGGTGGTTCTGGAACTCCATCGACTCGTGCACGATACGCGGGGCGTTGGGGACGCCGTCGAACAGCCGCCGCAGCCACTGCCGGCAGATCGTGGCCTCGAACGTTGCGACCCAGTGCTCGCCCGCGAGCTCCTCGGGGTGCAGGACGCTCCGGCCGGCGAGCGGGTGATCTCGGTGCAGGATCACGTCGGCCACGTCGGTGAAGAGCGGCGTCGAGACGAGATGGTCGGGCATCGCGAGGGCGACGCCGCCCCAGCGGTGCACGATGCCGAGATCGCGCTGGCCCGAGGCGACAAGGGCGATCGTCTCCCACGGCTCGCTCTCGCGCAGCGGGAGTGACAGATCGGGATGCCGCGCCGCCAGGTCGTCGAGCACCGGAATCACCAGTCCGCGCACCACCGTGGAGAATGCCGCGAGCCGGATCTCGCCCACGACGCGGTCGTCGGCTCCCGCGGCGAGCTGCAGGTCGGCGCGCAGACGCTCGAGATCGGCGAGGATCGGCGTCGAGGCGACGACG
This sequence comes from Microbacterium sp. M3, assembly GCF_033548675.1. Classification (NCBI taxonomy): domain Bacteria; kingdom Bacillati; phylum Actinomycetota; class Actinomycetes; order Micrococcales; family Microbacteriaceae; genus Microbacterium; species Microbacterium sp. M3. The sequence goes on along the minus strand of NZ_JAWTZT010000005.1, from coordinate 277,564 downwards.
AGCCTCGTGCCGGCCTCGGTGAGGATGACGCCGCGCCCGGCGCGTTCGAGGAGGGCGATGCCGGTCTCGCGCTCGAGGCGCTTGACCTGCTGCGAGACGGCCGACGGGGTGTACCCGAGAGCGGTGGCGGCGGCCACGACGCTGCCCTGCGTGGCGACGGCCCGGAGTGACAGCACCGCATCCAGATCGATCATGAAGCAACGCTACATCGATTCATGAGAAAAGCATCGCTGGTGCTTCATCGGTGAACGCGCTGAAGTGGAAGCGTGAACAGACGCGACATGGTGCTGGCTGCGGCGGTGGCATCGTTCTGGGGCTTCAACTTCGTCGTCATCGACTGGGGGATGACTGACGTGCCGCCCCTGCTGTTCGTCGCGATCCGGTTCCTGGTCGTGGCGGCGGCCGTCATCGTGGTTCCGCGCCCGCGCACGTCGTGGCGCACGATCGTCGGTGTCGGGCTGTTCATGAGCCTGGGGCAGTTCGGGCTCCTGTACACGTCGATGGCGCTCGGTCTGCAACCGGGTCTTGCGGCGCTGGTGCTGCAGGCGCAGGCGGTGTTCACGATCCTCATCGCGGCCGCCGTGCTGAGGGAGCGTCCGACGGCTCCGCAGATCGGCGGTGTCGCGCTCGGCGTGGTCGGGCTGGCGATCGTGGCGGCCGGTCGCGGTGGCGATGCGCCTGCGCTCGCTGTGGCGCTCGCGCTCGCCGCGGCGCTCTCGTGGGGCGTCGGCAACGTCATCTCGCGTCGCGCCGGCGCCGTCAGCGGGCCCGGGCGATGGGGTTCGCTCTCGCTCACGGTGTGGTCGGCGCTCGTGGTGCCGGTCCCCGCGCTGATGCTCTCGTTCGTGGTCGAGGGGCCGCAGGCGATCGCGGCCGGGATTGCGGCGTTCGGGTGGGAGTCGGCGCTGTCGACGCTCTACACGGCGGTGCTGTGCACGATCATCGGCTACTCGATCTGGAACGGGCTCCTCGCCCGCAACGCTTCCGCCGCCGTGGTGCCCTGGGTGCTGCTCGCACCCGTCGTGGCGATGGCCTCGGCCGCCCTGCTGCTCGGGCAGATCCCCACCGTCGCCGAGATCGTCGGCGGCGCCCTTCTCGTCGGCGGGGTCTTGATCACGGGGTTGAGGGGAGTACGCCGGAGAGATGGCGCGGCCGTCGACCCCGCCGTCGGTCGAAGCAGTGGAGGTCAGAAGGGTGCGGCGCCCGGGGATCCGGGTGGATCGGCGGGGAAGAGCCAGGGCTCGCGCATCATGCGGCGGTAGCGCTCGGTGGCGTCATCTGCGACGAATCGCACCACCGGCTCCGGCCGGTCGGTGTGCTTGCGGCCGGTGGGGCTCGTCCACACCAGCACGCCCGGCGAGATCTGCTCGACGCTCCACGCCGTCACCCCCTTCAGGGTGTGGTGCCCGCGGCAGAGGTGAGCCAGATTCGCGTGGTGGGTCGGCCCGCCTTCGGAGGCCGGGATGGTGTGGTCGATGTCGCACCGCCAGACCGGGCGGCGGCAGCCGGGGAAACGACAGCGCTCGTCGCGGGCGGCGAGGAAGCGCTGTAGCGCCGGCCCGGGACGGTAGCGGTCGACGGCGATGACGTTGCCGCTCACCGGGGAGGTCATGACGCGCTCCCAGCCTGGGGCGCCCGCAGCGAGGACGGCTGCCGTGTCAGGCGCGATCGGACCGTACCCGGCGAGAAGGACGGGCTCGGTGGAGACGCCGGTCATCGTGAGCACCGGGATCGTGACCTGCACGGTGGCGCGGATCGCGTCGAGGCCACTGCCGGCGACGCAGTCGGTGGGGCCGGCCGTGAGGAGGATGTCGGTGAAGATGTCGACCCGCAGCTGATCCATGGTGCGCTCATCCACCTCGACCGGGCCCTCGGGCCCCGCACCGAAGCCGCCCTCGCCGCCGGGCGCCGCGTCGCCGTCGCCGGCACGCGCGGTGATGACCGAATGAGCCTGCCGGGTGAGACGGTCGGCGATGCCGTGCGCCAGCGTCGCAGGCATGATCGCGTTGAGCGCGGCCATGTCGTCGGGCAGATCGACCACCTCGATGCGGCGCCCGGCGGCGGCCTCTCGTGACGCTCTTCGAGAGTGCGGGCGACGAATCGCTCGGCGAGCACACGCAGCACCGGGGCCAGTCGCCCCGGGGTCAGGTTCTGCGCGCGCTCGAGCGCCAGCGCGACGAACTCGGCCCGGTCCGCGTCGTCATCGATCGGGTCGCCGTGGTCGTGGATCACGGCGAGATGCCGGCGGGAGATCTCTCCTCGCTCGAGCGCCTCGACGCCCGCGGCGAAGCGCAGGCACAGATCGGCTGCCTCGGTCAGCAGCCGGTTGACGGTGAACTCCGACACCCGGCTCGACGTCGCGAGATCCGCCACCAGCGCCCTACGGTCGAGCTCGGCTCGGCGGGTGCGGTCGGGAGAAGCGTGTGGCGGCCGTGCGACGGCGGCCGCGGCATCCGCCAGCAGCCGGATCTCGGCGGCTTCTGCGGCCGACCGGCTCTCTCTGCCTGCCGCGAATGCGTCGACCAGGCGCACCACGCGCAAGAACTCCGGCGCGACGCCGGCGTCGTCGCCGGCATCGGGGGCGGGTGTGGCAGTCATGAGGCTCGCAGTCGGAGGGCGGGGCGAGATTCCGCGCGATGCGCGCTCTGCCTCAGCACCTGCCGACGGCCGTAGCCGCAACCCCTCGAAGCCCCCGAAAGGGCCGACTCTATCCGAATCTATGATCTACAGTGTAGCCGCTGAGTACCCGCGGCGGAGGCACAAGTTTCGAAGTAATAGACGAACGATCACGCCGCCACCCGCGACGCCATGGCGTCAACGAGCACGTCCCACGCCGCATCCAAGTCGGCGCCCGGTGGAAACCGCTGCGCGATCTCGAGTGAGACCAGACCATGTGCCCACGCCCACGCGGATCGCGCCACATCATGGTGGTCGCCGTCCTCGCGGAACAGGTCGAGCAGCGGCGCCATCGCCGCAAGCTCCGACCCCCGCGCGATCCCCGCTCGATCCAGCGGTCGCGCGGTCATGAGGCGGTACATCTGCGGCCGCGCGAGCGCGGTGCGCCGATACGCGCCGGCGAACGCGGCCACCCGCGACCGGGGGGAATCGGATGCCGCAGCCGCGGCATCCGTCATCACCACCGCGAAGTCGGCGAACCCGCGTGAGATCAGCGCGTTGTGGATCTCGGCGAGCCCGGTGAAGTGCTTGTACAGGCTCGGCGGTTTGATCCGAGCCGCGCGCGCGAGGCTGCCGATGCCGAACTCATCGAGCCCTTCGCGCTCGAGGAGTTCAGCGGCAAGGTCGAGGAGCTCCTCCCGGCGCGCGCTCGTCATGCGTGCGCCCGCCGACGGCCGACCGGGCGGATCGAGCCGTCGGAAGCGCGCAGCCCGTAGCCGAACGCGCGGTCGAGAGCGATGTGCAGCAGCCACGCGAGACCGGCCAGGAAGAGCTCGAGCCCGCCCCGAAGGCCCCACCCGAGCGATGGCAGCGGCAGTACGATGCTCGCCGCGATGAGCGCGAGCGGGATCCACGGCGTGTGCAGCAGGTTGTACGCGCGCACGCGCGCCGGTCGCAGCCGGCCGTGCTCGGCGAAGGCGCCGATGAGCGCAAGGTCGGGCATCACCGCGAACGCGATGACGACACCGCCCGCGACCCAGCCGTACTTGACCGACTCGAAGACGGCAAAGGCGAGCAGAGCGACTGCCAGCAGGGCCCACAGTACTCGTGCGGCGTTCATGAGGCTAATGGTATTAGCCGACGGGGGCGAGCCGCAAGGTGCCGTTCATCCGACCCTCGGCGCGCGCCGATCCGCCGGTGCGCCAGGCGATCATTCAGTTGTTTCGCCGAATCGATTCGATACACTGGGCGTCTGCCACTCGGCAGCTCCCGCCGCCGTCGCCGCGGCATCCGTCCTCGTTCCTCTCCTTCTCGCTCGAGAGCCGCCCTCATGACCACCGCCCTGACGACGGGCCGCCCCTGGCGTGTCATCGTCGTGTTCGCCGTTCCCCTGCTCATCGGAAACGTCGTCCAGCAGCTGTATCACTTCGTCGACGCCATCGTCGTCGGCCGGCAGCTCGGCGTCGACGCGCTCGCCGCGGTGGGCGCGACCGGCAGCATGCTCTTCCTGCTGCTGGGCTTCGCGTGGGGTCTGACGTCGGGCTTCGCGATCCCGACCGCGCAGGCCTTCGGCGCCCGTGACCACGCGGCCGTGCGGCGTTCCGTCGCCGCCGGGACGCTCCTCACCGCGCTGTGCACGGTGATCCTCACGGTGGTCGCCCCGCTCCTGTCGGCGCCGCTGCTCGTGCTGCTGCAGACGCCGCCCGAGCTCATGGACGACGCCGTCGTCTTCGCGCAGATCAGCTTCCTCGGCGCCGGCGCGATGATGTTCTTCAACTACCTGTCGGCGATCATCCGGGCCATCGGCGACTCGCGCACGCCGCTCGTGTTCCTCACCATCGCCTGTGCGCTCAACGTGGTGCTGGTGATCCTCATGGTCGGTCCGTGGGGCTGGGGCGTCGCCGGCGCGGCACTTGCCACCGTGGTGTCGCAGGCGATCTCGGTCGTGCTGTGCCTGGAGTTCGTTCGTCGACGGATGCCGGTGCTCCACGTCCGTCGCAGCGACTGGCGCATCAGTCGCGCCGAGCTGGCCGAGCACCTGCGTCTCGGCCTGCCGATGGGCTTCCAGGCGTCGATCATCGCGATCGGGACGCTCGCGGTGCAGGTCGCCCTGAACGAGCTGGGCGCCGAGGCCGTCGCGGCGTACACCGCGGCCTCGCGCGTCGACGGGCTCGCCGTCGCGCTGCTCCAATCGCTGGGGCTCGCGGTGTCGATGTTCGTCGCCCAGAACCACGGCGGCGGCCGGCCCGACCGCATCCGCCGCGGCGTGACGCAGGCGACGTGGATGTCGGCCGCGGCGTCGATCGTGCTCGGCGCGCTGCTCATCGCGTTCGGCGCCGCCGTGGTGCAGCTGTTCGTCGACGAGGCCTCGGGCGAGGTCGTCGGGCTCGCCGCGCAGATGCTCGCCATCAACGGCGCGACGTACTGGATCCTCGGCATCCTGTTCGTGCTCCGCGGCGCGCTGCAAGGACTCGGCCACACCCTCATCCCCACCGTCACGGGCGTGATCGAGCTCGTCATGCGCGTGGGCGCGGCGGTCGTGCTCGGCACCATGTTCGGGTTCATCGGCGTCGCGGCGAGCAACCCGCTGGCCTGGCTCGGCGCGGTCGTCGTGCTCGTTCCGGCCTACGTCGTCGCGCACCGGAAGCTCGCGGCGGCCCCGGTCACGCCGATGGTAGCCACGCCGACCACGCCCATCGCGGTCATCGGCCCGACCGACGGCTCGATGGTCGTCGACGCGATCGTCACGCAGCCGATCGTGCTGCCGGCCGGCGCGCAGACACCGGGCGGCATGCGGCGACCGCGCCGGTTCATCGGCATCCGATCCCGCGCGCGTCGCCGCCAGCGCGGCTGACCCGACCCGCGCGGCGTCGGGCCCGCGCGCGTCGGGCCCCGACGGCGGTGGGGCGCGTGACGGCCGTGGGGCGCGTGACGGCCGTGGGGCGCGCCGCGCCCGTGAGCGGTGCGCGGCGGCCCGTGACGGGTGCGGGGCGCTCGCTGCTCCGCCGAACCCGGGCATTTCGGTCGAACCCTGGGGCGAGGCCCTCGGTCTCGGCCCAAATCCCCTGCCTCGGCGATGGACGCGCGGGCGGCAGGCGCCGCGCCCGCGGGGGCATGCGGAGGGGCCGCGACGGGCATGGGGCGCTCGCAGCGGGCCCGTGACCGATGCGCGGCGCTACCGGCTCCGCCGCACCCGAGCATTTCGGTCGAACCCTGGGGCGAGGCCCTCGGTCTCGGCCCGAATCCCCTGTCTCGGCGATGGACGCCCGGGCGGCAGGCGCCGCGTCCGCGGGGGCATGCGGAGGGGCCGCGACGGGCATGGGGCGCTCGCGGCGGGCCCGTGACCGATGCGCGGCGCTCCCGGCTCCGCCGAACCCGGGCATTTCGGTCGAACCCGGGGGCGAGGCCCTCGGTCTCGGCCCGAAGCCCCTGTCTCGGCGATGAGCGCCCAGGCGGCAGGCGCCGCGTCCGCGGGGGCATGCGGACGGGCCGCGACGGGCATGGGGCGCTCGCGGCAGGCCCGTGACCGATGCGCGGCGCTCCCGGCTCCGCCGACCCCGGGCATTTCGGTCGAACCCGGGGGCGAGGCCCTCGGTCTCGGCCCGAATCCCCTGTCTCGGCGATGAGCGCGCGGGCGGCAGGCGCCGCGTCCGCGGGGGCATGCGGAGGGGCCGCGACGGGCATGGGGCGCTCGCGGCGGGCCCGTGACCGATGCGCGGCGCTCCCGGCTCCGCCGAACCCGGGCATTTCGGTCGAACACGGGGGCGATGCCCTCGGTCTCGGCGCGAATCCCCTGTCTCGGCGCGACCTCGCGGGGCCGGAGCAAGCAGACGGCCGTCGGCGGACGAGACGGGAGAGGGACGGATGCCGCGGCCCGCGCACGACGCGGGTGGCGGCATCCGTCCCCCTCGTTGTCCGGTGAGACGACAGTCGGCGGACGAGACGCTGGGTGATGCCCGGGGTCTCGTCCGCGCCCCGTCGTCTCAGGGACGACGGGGCGAGGCGTCAGGAGCCGAGGCGGGCGATGGGCGGCGGTGCGTACGTGCCGTCGAGCACGGCGTCGCCCGGCATGTACATGCGCAGGATCGGGCGGAACGCGCCCTCGGGTGCCGGCAGCCAGTTGGCGGCGGCGTCCGGGTCGGACGGCCGGGTGCGGCAGATGCGCATCGTGAGGCCGCCGTCGGCGTCGGTCACGATCCCCGGGGTGCGGTCGCCCACCGAGTAGCGGTCGATCTCGTTGGCCACGAGGTAGAACTCGGGGAGCGAGTACATCGTGACCGACCAGAACGCGCCGACCGGTGGCGGCGGCGAGAGCCGCAGCTCGTAATCGTGCTCGCCCGTCAGCGGCTGCCCGTCGGCGTCGGTGAACGTCATGACGTAGGCGGCCTCGTAACCGTGGTTGCCCCACAGCCCGGCCTTCGCGGCGACGGCCCGCTCGACGATGCGCACCTTCGGGTCGGTCGTCTTCCACGCGGGGTCGTCCTTCGCGCCGACCTCGAAGAAGTCCAGGTTGTAGTCGAAGACGTGGAGCGTGACCGACCAGGCTCCGGGCGCGCCGCCCTCAGCCGCCGCGGCCATCGCTTTCGCCAGCACAGCGGGGCCCGCCTGGGCGCCGGCGCGCAGCGCCGCCTGCTGCTCGGCAGACCCGGCGCCGACGGGCGCATCGCCCGTCAGGTCGAGCGGCGCGAACGAGGCCTGCAGCCCCTCGTCGCGCGGTGCCGGCGGGAACGCCTGCGACCACACGCGGTACTTCTCCCAGAAGTCGAGCGCGTCGTCGCCCTGCGATCCCACCGCGGGGACCCCGGCGGCGACCGCGTCGGCATCGAGCGGGGCGAGCACCAGCGCGTCCTGCAGAGCGTGCACCGCGGGCAGGTCGTCGGCCCCCGCGCACGACCAGCGGCCGACGATCGAGGCGACGCGCGTGGGCACCCGGACGACGGTGAGGCCCCCGGCATCCCCCTCCCATGCCGGCGGGACGAGCAGGAACTCGCCGGCGTCGTTGCCCGTGCCCCGGGTGCCGATGTAGGCGAAGTTGTTCGTCCACGCGTCGACGAACTGCAGCACATAGTACCGGTCGGACGCCGGCACCGAGAGCCGCACCGGGCCGACGCCGAGGTCGAGCTGCGCCATCGAGTACACGGTGTCGTTGTTGATCGACACGAAGGTGTCGGCGGCGGTCGCCAGTGTGCGCGCATGCGAGAACGAGTTGAACGGCGCCTGCGGGTTGCCGCCGACGCCGGTGGTGGCGTAGCGGACCACCTGTTCGAGGTTGAAGACGAGCGGGAAGCCGTAGACGTAGGCCTCGGTGGCGAGGGTGTCGAGGTCGGTCATGTCAGCTCTCCTTCACGAGCTCGGGAAGTGTCCAGGTCTTGTCGAACCACGGCTCGAGCGGGCCGTACAGCCGGACCATCGGGAACCACGACTTGCCCGGGATCGTGGGGATCCAGTTCGACTCCTTGCCCTCGGGCGCGGTGGGCGAGAACCACAGCACGTACGAGCCGTCGTCCTCCGCCTGCACGGTGCCCGACAGGCTGGCGAGGGCGGGGTACGCGGTGGACTGCAGCAGCGACCGCGTCTGCGTGTCGTAGAGGTCGACCGCCCAGAAGTTCTTCGCCGGCGGGTCGGCGGGGATCCGCAGCGAGTAGGTCGCCGAGCCGTCGAGCACCTGACCGTCGGCGTCCTCGGCGGTGTACGCGTAGGCCGAGCCGGCGCCGACCTGCGCGTGCGCCATCGCGGGGGTGATCACCGTGGCGAAGTAGTGGAACTGCGTGCGGGCGTCGAGGTTGCGGGCGCCGTTGCGCAGGAACTCGTAGCTGCCGCCGACGAACGCGTTCTTCCACGACGAGCCCTCCCAGAAGTAGGCCCCGGGGTCGCGCGGCGCGAACACCAGCGCCCGCGACATCGCAGCGCCTGTGCGAGCGGCCTCGTCCAGGAGGGCGCGACGGTGCTCGTCGGGTTCGAAGGGCCCGCCGTGCGCGATGCCGATCGCGGCGAGCGTGCCGGCTCGCTCGGGATCGAGGGCGGTGACCGGCTCTTCCGCGACGAGCTGCGCGACCTCTTCGAAGAAGGAGAAGTCGTTGGCGTGCACCGTGTTCTGCAGCACCGCCGCGATGTTGATGAAGGTGTTCTCCCTCGGCGCGTCGGCCTCGGCCAGCGGGTAGATGCGCGTCTGCTTCATCGCCGGCACGCCGCCGAGCGCCCGGAGCACCACCCAGTTCGCGTACGTCGGCGACTCGTACGTGAAGTACCCGCCGGGGCGCTCGCCGTCGTACCCCGGCGGCAGGAACAGGTACTTCCCGCCCGCACCCTTGTCGGGCCCGGCGATGCCCATGTCGGCCACGTAGCGGAACCAGAAGTCGTCGACGACGCACAGCGACTGCGGCGGCGCCTCGATGACGGTCGGGCCCCACGCCTTCAGGTCGAGGAACGTCGTGCCGTACGTCGTCTCGGTGTTGGGCGTGAGGAACATGCTGCCCGAGTTCGCGCGCGGGTCGGTGAAGCCGATCTTGTCGGGTGCGTCGACGCCGGCCGACCGCAGGCCGCGGCGCATCGCGACGAGCGAGGCCCCCGGCACCGCGGTGAGGAACGCGTCGATGCCGCGCAGCAGGTCGAGCGCGTCGTAGATCGACGGCACCGACTCGGCCTTCGGCACGCCGTCGAAGAACTCGAAGTCGCCGAACGGCGTCTTCAGCAGGTCGGGCGTCGCGAGGTGAGTGACCTCCTCCGCGAGCTGCTCGGTCGTCAGTCCCGCCCCGGGGGCGCCGTCGATGGCCATACTCGTCCCTTCGTCGAAAGCGCCGCCCCCCGGCGGCACCCGTCCTCCGCATTGTGTCAGGCGCCGGTGATGCGCTGAAACGCGCGAAATGCGTGATTCCGGCACGCGTCGGCGCGGAAGGCAGGCCGGTCAGGCGGCGCCGCCGAGCCTCCGGCCCCGGAGAACGCGGGGGGACGGATGCCGCGGGCCGCGGCATCCCTCGCCTCCCGGGCGGTGCCGACCAGCCAGACCGCGCGGCGATCGTCCGCCGCTGCCTGCTCCCAGACCGCCAAAGCGCCGTCGCCGATGNCCGCGGGCCGCGGCATCCGTCCCCCCGAGGGTGTGCGCTCAGCCCTCCGCCGTCACGGCGTCGACCGTCACGGTGTCGATCGTCACCGCGGCGATGTCGGGGTGGTCGCTGAAGACGCCGTCCATGCCCGCGGCGATGAAGACGCGCAGCTCGCCGTCCAGGTCGCCGTGGGCGCTCGGGTCGGCGCTGGAGCGGAACTCCACCGGCAGGAACTGATTCTCGGCCCGGAACGTCCAGCCGTGCACGGTCAGCCCCGCCGCGTGCGCGTCGGCGATGACCGGCGTGGGCGTGCCGAGGCGGCCGTCGGCGGTGCGCGGGATCATGACGGACTTCTCGAGTCCGACGCCATCGGCGTAGGTCGCGATCTCGGCGAGGCCGGCGGGCATCACGAGATCCTGGTAGGTGCGCGTGTCGCCGGTGAGCGCGAAGTCGTACGGGCGGCCGGAGCTGCTGACCAGCTGTGCGAGCGTGACGTCGGTGAGGCCGTCGAGGTCGCGCAGGTTCGCGGTCTCGAAGCTCTGCACGATCACGGGCGCGTCAGCGCGGTCGAGTCCGTTGGCCCGCAGGGCCGCCACGAGCCGCTCTTCGAGCGACAGCCCGATCGCGTCGAAGTACGACGGGTGCTTCGTCTCGGGGTACACGCCGACCGGCCGGCCGTCGCAGCTCACCGAGTGACGGGCGAGATCCATCACCTCGTCGAGCGTCGGGATCACGTAGAGCCCGTCGAACGCGGTGTTCGCCGGACGCGTCTGCGGCAGCCGCTCCTTCGCGCGGAGGGTGCGCAGCTCGGCGAACGTGAAGTCCTCGGTGAACCAGCCGGTGATCGAGACGCCGTCGATGACCTTCGTCGTTCTGCGCGCGGCGAACTCCGGGCGCGCTGCGACGTCGGTGGTGCCGCCGATCTCGTTCTCGTGGCGGGCGACGAGCACGCCGTCCTTGGTCGAGACGACGTCGGGCTCGATGTAGTCGGCGCACTGCAGGATCGCCGTCTCGTACGCCGCGAGCGTGTGCTCGGGGCGCGAGCCGCTGGCGCCGCGGTGGCCGATGAGGCTCACGGTCGACGGCTCGATCTTGGTCTTGTCGAGGTCGACGATCGCGAACTCGGTGTCGTCGGGGGTGCCCGGGATGCGCGCGTCGTTGCCGGGGTAGTTGTTGTCGTTGCCGATGAGGAGGCTGCCGTCCTTCAGCTGAACGACGGTCTCGAACGACTGCACGGGGAGCGAGAAGATCTCGCCGGTGCCGTAGCCGTCGCCCGCGCCGATCCCGTGCGGGTTGGCGATGCGCAGCGCATCGAGCACGAGGGTCTTCTCGAGGTAGCCCTCGGCGTCGGTGCGGCGCAGGTCCACCTCGTAGACGCGCTTGGTGACCGCCTGCTCGCCCTCGAAGTCGTCGCGCTCGATGAGGATCAGCACGTCGCCCCGGACGGTGAACGCGTCGCCGATGACGTTCGGCTCCTGGTCGGTCTGGTAGCTCCACGTGCGACCGGTGTACTGCCCGGCGCGCGTGTCGAACTCGAGGATCTCGCGCCGGCGCAGATCGGCGTCGCCGGCGTAGGAGCCCTCGACGACCGGGTAGAGGTAGCGGCCGTTCTTCGACGCGGCCAGCGCCTCGAAGCCGCGGCTCGCGCGCACGCGCGGCGTCTCGCCCGGCTGCAGGTACGGGTTCTGCGGCGACTTGGCGCCGTCGAGCGCGTACGGCTTCTCGAGGAGCGTGCCGTCGGCGTCGAAGTGGAGCAGGAACGGCCCGAACTCCTCGCCGACCCAGAACGTGCCGTCCTTGGCCCGGACGACCGACTCGATGTCGAAGTCCGCACCGGTGAGCAGCCGGTCGGCGGTGCCGTCGTTCACGATGGGGAAGTCCAGCACGCCGTTGCGATCGTTGTAGGAGATGAACCGCTCGATCTGGATCTCGCCCGCACCGCCGTCGGCCGTCTGCCACGCCGGTCGCACGAGGTAGTTGCGAAGCAGGAAGTCGGCCGAGTTGCCCTTGCTGCCGAAGCCGTTGTCGGGCTGCGCCCAGAACGTGCCGTCGCCGTTGTCGATCATGGCCGAGAAGCCGGGGATGACCTGGCCGTCCCAGGGGCCCGTGCGGCCGTTGCCCGGGCTCGCGAGCGCGCCGGAGGCGGGTCCCGGCTCGAGGTGGTCGGCCGACAACGTCGCACGGGCGACGAGGGTCGGCACGTGGGTCTGCACGAACGGCGAGTTCGACGCCGCGGGGGCGGCGCCGACCGGGCGGGCGGAGGCGGCGGTGGCGGGGAGGAGCGCCACGGCGGTGGCGGCCGCGACTGCGGCGGCGATGAGGCGCGGCAGGACGCGTCGTGTGGGGATTCGACTCATGCGCCGACGCAATCGCGCGGGCACGGCCGTGCCTTGACGAGGCGGCGACCGCGACGCGGCGCGCCGGTGAACGCGGGGCGAGCAGTGCGTGAGAAGACGTTAACGTGCGACCCGGTCGTCGGTGCCCGCGACCGGGGGCCGCGGCATCCGCTCGCTCGAAGGCTCGCCTTGACCCTCACACTGTGTCATCGTCGAGCGTGGTCTCCACCATGTACACCATCGGACAGTTCGCCGCACTCGGGCGGGTGAGCGTGCGGATGCTGCGGCACTACGACGCCATCGGCCTGCTCGTGCCGGCCGACGTCGACGACCGCACCGGCTATCGCCGCTACGCGCCGCAGCAGCTGTCGCCGCTGCTGCGGATCGCGCAGCTGCGAGACGTCGGGTGCGGTCTCGAGGACGCGGCGGAGGTGCTGCGCTCGCCGGACGAGAGTGCGGCGCTGCGGCGCGTGCTCGAGCGCCGGCGTCTCGACCTCGTCGCGTCGGTCGCCGCCGAGACGGCTCGCCTCGCGCGCGTCGACGAACAGCTCCGATACCTCGATGAAGGAGAACGCCAGATGACCGAGATCGCCTACCGACGCCTCGAGCCCGTGACCGTGTACGCCGCATCGGGGGTGGTCCCGGGCGGCGAGAACGTGCCCGCGACCATCGACCGCATCCTCCCCCCGCTCTACGACGCCCTCGAGGCGGCGGGCGTGGACTACCGAGAGCCCGGCGTCTTCTGGTACGAGCCGGTCGAGGGCACCGACGACCTGCGGGCCTGGGTGTCGTGGATCGCCGGCGACGACCCCGTGCCGGGCGACGGCTGGGAGATCGTGCAGCTGCCGGCGGTCGAGCGGGCCGCCGTCACGCAGTACCACGGCGAGATGGCGGGCATCGGAGACGCCTGGCACCGGTTCATGCAGGCCGCGCTCGCCGACGGCGCGACCTTCGACGGCGCGTGCCGCGAGGTCTACCTCCAGGCCGAAGGCCCGCAGTCGGAGTGGATCACGGAGCTGCAGCAGCCCCTCGCCTGACGCCCACGACGACGAGATGACGGATGCCGCGGCCCGCGGCATCCGTCATCGTCTTTGCGCGTCCCGCCCGGTACCGCCGTCGAGATCGCACCATCTCGGCGAGCCACCACGACGTCGGCGCCGGGAACGTGGCGGTTCGGCGACATGGCACCATCTCGACGCGGGCGGGAGGGCTCGCGACCTCAAGACGTGATCGACTCTTGATACGCGATTATCGATTAGTGTAACGTCGCGCACGTTCCCTCTCGCGTCCGCCGCCGGCGTGCGCGCGGCGGACCACCCCACGCAGGCGACCGCGACGTCGCGGTCACTCACGAAAGGGCTGGAACATCGCGATGAAGCGATTCTTGTCAGTACTCGCGCTGGTCGGCACGCTGGTCGCCGCCACCGCGACCGCCGCGCACGCCGCGCCCGACCCGGCCGCTCCCGCCGAGATCTTCGTCGCCCCCGACGGCGACGACGGCGCGAGCGGTGCCATCGACGCTCCCCTGCGCACGCTCGAGGGGGCCCGCGACGCCATCCGCGCCCTCAAGGCGTCGGACGGACTCCCGGCGGGCGGCGTCACCGTCTCGCTGCGCGAGGGCAGCTACCCCCGCACCGAGGCCTTCGAGCTCGGCGCGGACGACTCCGGCACCGCCGAGTCGCCCATCACCTACCGCTCCTACCCCGGCGAGACCGTCACACTGACCGGCGGCATCCCGCTCGACTCCGGCGCCTTCGAGCCCGTCGCCGACGAGGCGGTGCTGAGCCGGATCGTCGACCAGTCGGCGCGCAGCAAGGTCGTCGCCATCGACCTGGCCGCCGCCGGCATCACCGACTACGGCCAGCTCAGCCGCCACGGCTACTGGAAGGCCAACGACGTCAGCACGGTGCCGCCGATGGAGCTCTACATCGGCGGCGAGGGCATGACGCTCGCGCGCTGGCCCAACGACGGCGCGACCGTCCAGATGGACGAGATCATCGACGTCGGCCCCACCCGCAAGGACGCCGACCTGCAGGAGCGCGGCGGCACGTTCAGCTACAACTACGACCGGCCCCAGTACTGGACCGAGGCCGACGACGTGTGGCTCGACGGCATCTTCGGGTACAGCTGGGAGTGGTCGTACAACAAGATCGCCGCGATCGACACCGAGGCGAAGACCATCACGCTCCGCTACGGCGAGATGTCGGGCCTCATGAAGACCTGGTTCGAGGACTTCCACTTCGCCGAGAACCTGCTCGAAGAGCTGGACGCGCCCGGCGAGTACTACATCGACCGCGAGAGCGGACAGCTCTACCTCATGCCCAACCAGGCGTTCCTGGGCGGCGCGCAGGCGACCGTCACGATGCTCGGCGAACCTATGCTCCGCACCGACGGCACCTCGCACGTGTCGTTCGAGGAGCTCGTCCTCGAGTACGGACGCGCGAACGCGGCGGTGATCCTGGGCGGCAGCCACGTCAGCATCGAGCGCAGCGAAATCCGCAACTTCGCCGACGGCGGCGTGCTCATCAACTCGCCGGGCCGGTACACCTACGACGGCATCCCGGTGAACCGCGGCGGACGCGACCACGCGGTGATCGACTCGCACCTTCGTCACATCGGCGGCGTGCCGGTGGTGCTGCAGGGCGGTGACAAGACGACGCTCGAGCCCGGCCGCAACCGCGTGGAGAACTCGCACATCCACGACTTCGCGTACTACCACAAGGCCTACAACCCGGGCATCATGTTCGACGGCGTCGGCAACATCGGCCGCAACAACGAGATCCACGACGCCCCGCACCCGGGCATCATCGTGCACGGCAACGACCATCTCATCGAGCGCAACGACATCTACGACGTCTGCAAGACGTTCCAGGACCTCGGCGCGATCTACATGAACGCCGGCGCCACGCCGCAGCAGCGCGGCACCGTGATCCGGCAGAACTACTTCCACGACACCGGCATCGGGCGCCTGGGAGTGGAGGGCATCTACCCCGACAACCTCACGATGGGCCTCACCATCGAGGAGAACGTCTTCTACCGGATGGGCAACGCCGCGATCAAGAGCGGATCGGGCGACCACATCACCACCCGCAACAACGTGTTCGTCGACGCCCACGTGCCGTACGACAACTACGAGATGTGGATGGGCGACCAGCCCGGCAACACGGTCGACACGTCGTACATGCCGGGCTGGATCGAGCTGTTCGAGCAGAACAACGGCTTCGTCGACACGCCGTACGGCGAGAAGTACCCCGAGCTGCTGACGTTCTTCGACGAGAACCACTACTTCCCCGCGAACAACGTGTTCGAGAAGAACGTGACGTGGAACCCGACGCTCACCCGCTCGGGCCAGGTCAACGAGCACGGCGCCCGCGATGTGAAGAACCTGATGAACTACGCCGACAACTGGGTCACGGGTGAAGACCCGGGCTTCGTCGACTGGCAGGCGGGCGACTTCCGCCTCCGCGAGGACGCCGCCGTGTTCAGCCGGATCCCCGGTTTCGCCGCGATCCCGTTCGACCAGATCGGCCCGCAGGGCAAGATCGGCGTGCCGCACGGGCCCGACTCGGTGGCGCTGGAGAGCGTGCACCTGCCCGCCGACCAGCTCACCGTCGACCTCGGCAAGACGGCGAGCCTGCGCGCCGAGGTGGTCCCCTGGAACGCCTCGAACCCGGCGGTCGACTACGCGTCGAGCGACCCGGCCATCGCCACCGTGGATGCCTCGGGCCTCCTGACCGCGCTGATGCCCGGCGAGATCACCGTCACCGTCACCTCGAAGGCGGACCCGGCCATCAGCGACCAGATGGTCGTCGTCGTGGCCGACGGCGACGGCGTCATGCACGCGACCGACTTCGAGACGGGCGCGAACGGCTGGCCGGTCGACCCCAACCGCGCGATCGTGGAGGACGCCGACGGCGAGCACTGGTACCGGATCAAGGGCGGCGCGAACTCGCAGCTGCCCCGCAACTTCACGGACTACGTGCTCGACTTCCAGGTGCGCACGCCCGCGGTCGTGCCCGAGGGCGGGATCATGCTCGTCTACGACCGCACCGGCACGAACCCCGGCGGCCACGTGCGGTACCGCCACGCCGAGGCCGGCTCGACGTGGACGATCTACGGCGCCCAGTGGCAGATCCTCAAGGAGGTGAAGCTGCCCGCCGGCGCCGGGCTCGCGCCCGACACGGTGTACGACGTGCGCATGGTCGTCAAGGGCTCGGGCGTGCAGGTGACCGTCGACGGCGAGACGGTGATCGAGGGACCCAACCCCTCGCCCACCGCATCGGGCAAGGTCGGGTTCTACGTGGAGAAGTTCACGGCGCTCGACTTCGACGACGTCACCTTCTCGATCGTGCCGACCGCCGTCACCGGGATCGACGTCTCGCCCGACCAGGCGACGCTCGAGCCGGGCGAGCGTCTCACGCTCGACCTCTCGGTGACGCCGTCCGACGCGACCAACCCGCGCGTCGAGTGGACCTCCGACGCGCCGGAGGTCGCGACCGTCGACGAGACGGGGCGTGTGACCGCGCTCGCCGCGGGCACGGCGACCATCACGGCGACCTCGCTCGCGGATGCCTCGATCACGGCCACCTCGACGGTCGAGGTGCAGGGAGCCGAGCACCCGGTCATCGATGTCGTCACCCCGCTGCTCGACCCCGCGGGATGGCCGGTCTCGGACGCCGTCGACTTCGACGAGGGCAGCCTGCGGATCGACGCCGAGGGCGTGTACGGCTACAGCGCCGAGACGTTCGGCAGCGGCCTGCTGCGGTTCCGCGCGGCCGTGGACGCCTTCGACGGCGGCTGGTACGGCTTCGCCGTACGATCCGATCGCGCGGGCGACCCGACGTGGGTGAACGGGAACAAGGGGTACCTGGTGGTGATCAAGGAGGACACGATCGAATTCCAGAGCTGGAAGCCCCAGCAGACGATGCTCGATGTCATCCCCAACACCGTCATCCGGGCCGGCGAGGAGCACGAGCTGGAGTTCGGCGCCGTCGAGGTCGACGCCGGAACCCGCCTCGTCCTGCGCGTCGACGGCGAGACGGTCTGGAGCCACCTCGACGCGGGGGCATCCAACCCGATCGCCGACGAGGGGTACCTGAACGTGTACCACTACGTCGAGCAGAACGCGCTGCGGCTGCAGCCGGCGGTGCTCGACGACGGTGCGACGGCCGCCCCGGGCAAGGGCAGCCTGTCGAACACGAGCGGGTGGGAGTACGGCCTGCACGACGGGAACTACGACGTGGTGATGAACCTGTGGTGGGGAACGCCGGGCAGCCTGTTCCGCCTCTACGAGAACGGCGCGCTCGTGGCCACGAAGGTCCTGACGGCCACCGACGGGATGTCGCAGACCACCGGCGTGAGCTTCACGGGCAAGCCGAACGGCACGTACGTGTACACCGGCGAGCTGGTGAACTCGAAGGGCACGACGGCGACCACGTCGACGACCGTGAAGGTCGTCCACGCCGCGCCCGGAACGCCCAAGGTGTCGCACGACAACCGCGATCGCGACGGCGCCTTCACGGCGACGGCCGACCTGTGGTGGGGCACCAACGCGACGTCCTACCGGTTCGAGCTCGACGGCGTCGTCGTCGGCTCGGGCGAGCTGGTGGCGGCGACGCCCGGCGCCCAGCACGCGTCGGTCGAACTGACCGGCGTGGCGCCGGGCGACCACACCCTGGTCGCGGTGTTCGCCAACGCCAACGGCGAGACGGCGTCCAAGCCGGTGAAGGTCACCGTGAAGTAGCCGATCTGCAGAGGGGAGGGCGCCGCCGCGTCCTCCCCTCTGCGCCTGCCTAGGATGGCGCCAGACCGCGAAGGAGCGACACCGACATGACCACACCCGCACCCGCATCCACCCTCGTCTTCGTCGGCGACTCGATCACCGACGCCGGTCGCGACCGCGGCGACGCCGGCTCGCTCGGCGACGGGTTCGTCAGCCTCGTCGCAGACGAGCTCGGCCGGGGCGAGGCATCCGTCCGTGTCGTCAACGTGGGCATCGCCGGCAACCGCGCCGTCGACCTCGCGGGGCGGTGGGAGCAGGATGTCGCGCCGCACGGTGCCGACGTGCTGACGATCTTCGTCGGGGTCAACGACATGTGGCGGCGCTTCGACCAGGACGACCCGACGAGCGCCGAGGCCTTCGAGGCGACCTACCGGTCGCTGATCGCCGACTCCGGCGGCGCCGGCGCGCTGATCCTGATGGAGCCGTTCTTCCTTCCGGTGCGGGCGGAGCAGCGGGCATGGCTCGACGACCTCGATCCCAAGCGGGACGTGGTGCGCCGGATCGCGGCGGAGGCGAACGCGGCGCTGGTGCCGCTGCACGACCTCATGTCGGCGGCCGCGGACCGGGAGGGCGTGGCGGCGATCGCGCCGGACGGCGTGCACCCCACCGCGCGCGGATCTCGCGTCATCGCCGACGCCTGGCTGGCCGCGTACGACTCGCTCGCGCGAAGGGATTAACGATTGTCGATTATGAAGTACCCTGGGCAGATGACCGACCCGCTCACCTCGTTCACCGGGCTCAAGCGCGGTCTGCTCTCCGATCAGATCTACGACCTCATCAAGGCGATGATCAAAGACACCACGCTGGCTCCGGGTGAGCAGCTGGTGGAATCGCAGCTCGCGCGCCGCCTGCAGGTCAGTCAAGCGCCCGTGCGCGACGCGCTCAAGCGTCTGTCGCACGAGGGCCTGGTCACCCACATCCGCCACCAGGGCAACTTCGTCGCCAGCTACACGCCCGAAGAGGCGGAGCAGGCGAAGATCGCGCGCGCGGCCCTCGAGGAGCTCGCCGGCGCCCTCGCGTGGCGCCGCCTCGACGACGAGACCCAGGCCTACCTGGTCGCGCTCATCGACGGCATGCACGCCGCGGCCGCCGAGCGCGATCTGACCGAGTTCCGCGAGCTCGACTTCACCTTCCACCGCGCCGTCATCGAGGCGAGCGGCAACGCCTACCTCCCGCGCATGTGGGACATCATCGAGCCGAGCCTGCGCTCGCTGCACGTGCTGGGCGACCCGGAGTTCTCGGGCGACTGGCACGAGGTCGCCGAGTGGCACCGGAGCCTCCTCGACCACCTCTCGGGCGACGATCGCGACGCCTGCGCGCGGCTCTTCCGCGCTCACGCGGCGGGCACGCTCCTCGACGACGCGGACGGCGGGGCCTCCGCCGGCGCTCAGTCCGAGGGTGCGACCGCGTAGCAGCCGTTCGCCGTGCCGGCCCAGAACGCCTGCGACTCATCCGCGCCGAGTGCGGGCAGGGCGGCGGCCGTGCGCTCGAGCACCTCGCCGTAGCCCGCGAAGCGCGCGCTGACCGGCCAGTCGCTGCCGAACATCAGGCGCTCGGGCCCGAGCACCTCGAACGCGTGGGCCAGCGCGGTGCGCACGCGCGCGTCGTCGCCGTTGCCGCCCCGGACCAGCCCCGAGACCTTCGCCCGGGCGTTGGGCTGCCGCGCGAAGGCGGCGAGAACCGCACGCCATTCGGCGTCGGGCGCTTCGCCGTTCAGCGCGAGGTGGCACACCACGACGGCGAGGGCGGGATGCCGCGCCGCGAGGTCGGCGGCGGCCGGCAGCTGTTCGGAGCGGATGAGCAGCTCGAGCACGCGGCCGCTCGCGCCGAGGCCGCGGGCGAGCGACTCCAGCCCCGGGACGTCGCCGAAGTCGGGAGCGCCCGTGGGGGTGGCGAGACGGATGCCGCCCACCCGGGCACGGATGTGGCCGGCCTCGGCGCGGATGTCGCCGGCCTCGGTGCGGTCGATGACGGGCTGCGCCATGCCCGCCCAGGCGGCGGCATCCGTCCTCGCGTCGTACTGCAGGACGACGGCGCCGAGGAACGGCGACGCCGCCGCGGTGCCGGCGAGCCATTCCGCCTCCTCGGCCGTGTCGGCCGCCTGCACGGCGATGGCCCGCGCGACCCGCGACGGCGCCATGCGGGTGACGGCGAGCAGATCGTCGAGGAGCGCCGCGCGAGGGAGGCCGAGGTCGGGACGCCACCACGACAGGGGGACCGCGTCGACGTCCCACAGATGGACGTGGGCGTCGACGACGGCCAGGCTCACGCCCGCTCCAGCTCGTCCCACAGCGCGTCGGGAATCGGGGCGGCGGCGCCGTCGACGAAGTCGTCCACCTCGGCGGGCGTGCGCGCCCCGATCACGACGGCTTCGACCGGCGGACGGCGCAGGGGGAAGCGGGCGGCCGCGTGACGCAGCGCGACGCCGTGCGCGGCGCACGCGGCGTCGAGGCGGCGTGCGCGCTCGACGAGCTCGGTCGCGGCCGGCTTGTAGTCGAAGTACGGCGCACCCTCGGGGTCGGCGAGGATGCCCGAGTTGAAGACGCCCGCGGCGATGATCCCGACGCCGTGTGCGCGTGCCGCGGGCAGCAGATCGGCCTCGGCGGTGCGGTCGAGCAGCGTCGTGCGGCCCGCGATCATCACGACGTCGACGGGCGCTTCGCGCACGAAGCGCGCGAGCGGCTCGTTCCACACCATCCCCACGCCGATCGCGCGCACGACGCCCTGGTCGCGCAGCTCGACGAGGGCGGGGATCGCGGTGCGCAGCGCTTCCTCGACGTCTTCCGGGTCGTGCAGGTGCAGCAGGTCGATGCGGTCGGTGCCGAGCCGCGCGAGGCTCCCCTCGAGGCTGCGCAGCACGCCGTCGCGTGACAGGTCGCCGACGGTGCCCGTGCCCACGTCGCCGACGGCCACGTCGCGGCCGTCGGCGTCGACGATGCGGCGGCCCACCTTGGTCGCGATGGCGACGGAGTCCCGCGGCACCCCCGCAAGCGCCCGCCCGAGCCGCTGCTCGCTCGCGCCGGCGCCGTAGTGCGGGGCGGTGTCGACGAAGCGGATGCCGCGATCCAGCGCCCGCTCGACGGTCGCGACGGCGTCGGCCTCGGCGACGGCGGTGTACAGGTTGCCGATCGGCGCGCAGCCGAGGCCCAGCGTGCCGGAGGCGCCGGGCGTCGGGGTCAGCGGGCGAAGGCCCGGGCGGAACGCCACGATTCGTACTCCTCGCGGGTGTCGGGCGTCAGGGGGTAGTAGTCGCTGAGGCGCGCGCCCTCGTCGAGGCGGTGACGGCTGAAGACCTCCCACTCCTCGTGGTCGCGGGCCGAGTCGACGACCTCGCCGGCCATGGCCTGCGGGATGATCACGGGGCCGTCGTCGTCGGCGACGACGAGGTCGCCCGGCAGGCACAGCGCGCCGCCGACGGCCACCGGCACGTCGTAGGCCCAGGGGAACAGCTCGGACTGCGAGGCGTAGTGGGGCGTCACGCCCGTGGACCACACCGGCAGCCCGAGGTCGCGGATGCGGCCGGAGTCGCGGATGCGGCCGTCGACGACGATGCCGACACCGCCCTTGCGCTGGAAGTAGCGGGCGAGGATGTCGCCGATGCAGCCCGAGAACTGGCTGCCGTACGCCTGGATGACCAGGACGTCGCCGGGCTGCACCGTCTCCATGACGGCCCACAGCGCGGTGTGGCGCTCGACGTACTCCTGGCCGAGCCCCGAGGCGAGGTCTTCGCGCTGCGGCATGAACTGCAGCGTGATCGCCGAGCCGACGATGCGCTGACCCGGCTGCAGCGGACGAGGGCCTTCCACGAACGACCGGGTGACCCCGAGCCCGTGCAGCTTGGCGCAGGCGGTCGCCGACGAGACGCGGTCGAGCCCGGTGATCGCGTCGAGGCTCGCGCGCTCGAAGGGCTCGCCGCGCACCGGCAGGCGCAGCGACGGCCGGGGCAGCGGGGTGGTGATGTCGGTCATGTGGTCCTCCTCGTGAGGGTCGTCCGATCGGCGGCGGGCGCGGGGATCACCCGGCCGCTCCGATCGAGGCGTCGGCGGCGGCGCCGACGTGGCGGGGCCGCCCCGCGGCGGGGGCGGTGATGAGTGTGAGCGTGGCGCGGTGCGACGGCGGCAGCTCGACGAGCACGTCGGCCGCGTCGAGGTGCGCCGTCTCGGTGACCGGGCTGCCGGCGGCGGACACGTAGGCCGTGGAGCGCCCGGGCCAGTCGCCGTCGCGCTCACCGCTCGAGACCACGGCCGCCAGCCGCTGCTGCCCGAAGCGGGAGGGCCGCACGCGCACCCGGCGCACGCCGGTCGACGACAGGTTCACCAGCTCGAGCTCGATGCGGTCGCCGTCGAGTCCGGTGACGAGGGCGGCGACATCCGGCGGCAGACCGGGGCGCCGGCGGTCGGCGTCTTCGTAGGCCACCGCCGCGAACGGGAGGCCGCCGTTGTAGAGCACCTGCGGCGTGCCGGTGATCAGCTGGCCGAGCACCTCGGTGACGACCGGGTTCACGCGCTGCCAGAAGTGCAGGTGGACGGTCGCGGGGTCGAGCACCTCGGTCTGCATGACCGCCAGGCGGCGGGCCACCTGGCCGAGCGCCATCGAGAGGGCGCGCACCGGGTAGTCGTCGAGCTCGCCCTCGAGGAAGGCGAGCCAGGGCGCTTCGTGCCCGGCCTCGACCTTGTCGCGGAACGGCTTCACCGGCTCGTCGGTGCCGGGGAGGCCGTCGACCGCCCGGCGCAGCCGGGCGCGGTCGGCGGGGTCGCGAGTCCACCACCAGAGCCACGTGGGCAGCTCCATCGGCACGGGGCCGTAGTCGAACCAGCCGTGACGGCCGAACCGGTACGGCACCAGCAGCATCGGCTTGTCGGCATCCGCTCCCAGTCGCGCCATGGCCCCGCCCCGCAGGCTGAAGGGCGTCTCGGCCACGGAGGCGACGACGCCCTGCTCCATCACCGTGTCGAGCATGGTGCGCGTGAGGTCGAGGGCGCCGTCGTCGCCCGAGACCAGGGCGGCGTTGAGGCCGCCGATCAGCGTGCTCATGCCCACCGAGTGCAGGCCGTGCGGCCACGTCCAGCCGTAGTGGCCGCCGTGCCAGCGGCCCTCGTGCAGCCCGCCGACGGTGCCGTCGGGGGCGACGTTGTCGGGGAGCAGGCCGCCGTTGGCGGCGGCGCGCTCGCGCCAGCCGTCGACGTAGCGTGTCACCCACTGCGCCGAGGCGGCGTCGCCGTCGTACAGCCACCGGTTTGCCGCAAGGCTCGTCGCGGCGAGGTTCACCGGCACGTCGCCCGCCGCGAGCAGCTGCATGGCTCTGCCCATCGCCTCGGCGCCGGCGGGATCCTCGAGGTCCTCCCAGTGCTCGACGCCGGGGACGTACTCCAGCGGCAGGCCGTACGGCCGCATCTCGCCCTGCCCCGCGGAGTACGCCTGCCACTCCGGCCCGAGACCGGGGAGCGGGCCGCGCGCTCCGGTGTGCGGGGCGCGGATGATGTTGCGCTCGGGGTCCCAGTTGCCGTGGGCCGGGTCGGTGTAGAGCTCGGCGAACCGGCGGGCGCGCTCGGCGAAGGCCTCGTCGGCGGGGTCGGCGGCGCACAGCCCGTAGAAGAAGAGGAGCGACTCGCCCTGGTGGAACCAGTCGTAGCCGTTCTCGTACTCGTCGGTGAGCATGCCGGCCTCGGTGAGCTGGCGGGTCACGCCCTCCCAGTGGTGCTTCGCGCGATCGAGGATCTCGTCGCTGCCGCCGAGGGAGTAGAACGCGGGCCAGTTGAAGAACGGCTCGTAGAGGTCGTCGACCCCGTCGCGGGAGTCGAAGCCACCGGCGCCGCGGATGCGGCCGTCGGGCTCGCAGTACTGATCCGAGAACGCCCGCCAGGCCGTCTCGATCTCGTCGAACAGGCGTCGCTCCAGCACCGCCCAGGCGGGCACCTCGCGGAGCGGGGTGGTGAGGATCCGGGGTTCCGGCACGGGTCAGCCCTTCGTGGCGCCGGCGACGAGGCCGCCGATGATGTGGCGCTGCATGATGATGAAGAAGATCACGGCCGGCGCGATGGCGAGGAGGAGGGTGGGGAACACGGTGGTGTAGTCGGTCGAGAACTCGCCGACCGCCGCGTACACGCCGGTGGTCACGGTGTAGATGCCCGAGCTCGGGCCGAGGATCACCTGCGGGCTGACGAAGTCGTTCCAGACGCCGATCGAGTTGAGCACGATGACCGTGGCGACGATCGGCCGCATGATCGGGAAGACGCACGACCAGAACGCGCGGATGCGTCCGGCGCCGTCGAGCGCCGCCGCCTCGTCGATGTCGCGCGGAACGGTGCGCAGGTACGCGGCGAACAGGAAGATCGTCACCGGCAGCGTCGCGGCCGTCTCGAAGAGGATGAATCCGGGGATCGTGTTGATCAGCCCGAGCAGCCGGAGCACGAACACGACGGGGATGAGTGTCACCTGGCCCGGGATGAACAGCCCCGAGACGAACAGCAGCAGCAGCGCGAGATGCCACTTCGACCGCCCGCGGGCGATGACGTAGGCGACGGGGGCGGCCAGCGCGATGCAGAAGAGGTTGACCAGCGCGACGAACAGCAGCGTGATGCCGTAGGCGCCGATGACGTTGAACTTCTCGCTCGTGATCGCCTGCATCAGGTAGTCCAGCGTGAACATCTCGGGACTGATGGCGAGCGGATGCCGGAGGATGTCCTCCTGCGACTTGAAGGCGCTGATCACCATGATGTACAGCGGCACGAGCATCACGAGGGCCCCGGCGCCGAGGAGCACCCACTTCACGGTGGCGGCGAGGGCCGAGGTGCGCATGCTCTGCGGGCCGGTGCGGGCGCCGCGTCGACGGCGGCGCCGGCTGCCGCCGACCTCGCGCGGGTCGGCCAGCATCAACTCGGCGGCGGGGTTGACCGAGGTCTGCGTCGTGAGGGTCATCAGTCGGTCACCTTCTTCTCGGCGCCGCGGCGGGCGAGTGTCACGGACAGGCCGAGCACGGCCGTCACGATGAGGAGGATCACCGACTGGGCGGCGCCGAAGCCGAGGTTCGCCTGCGCGAACGAGTCCTTCAGCACCTGGTAGACGATGGTCTGCGTCGAGCCGGCCGGGCCGCCGTCGGTGAGGGCCAGCACGATGTCGTAGGTCTTGAGCAGGCCGACCAGCGTGAGGACGAGGTTCACGGTCAGCACCGGCGCGATGAGCGGCAGGGTGACGCTGCGGAACTGCTGCCAGCGGGTGGCCCCGTCGACGGTCGCCGCCTC
Source organism: Microbacterium sp. M3 (assembly GCF_033548675.1). Taxonomy (NCBI): domain Bacteria; kingdom Bacillati; phylum Actinomycetota; class Actinomycetes; order Micrococcales; family Microbacteriaceae; genus Microbacterium; species Microbacterium sp. M3. The sequence continues at coordinate 252,546 of NZ_JAWTZT010000005.1, read as the reverse complement.
GTAGTACTCGGCGGGCACCGACTTGATGCCGGCGAGGAAGAGGATCATGTTGAAGCCGAAGTGCGACCACACGATGGTGAGGATGACGCTTGCCTTGGCGAACGTGACGTCCGTGAGGAACGGCAGAGCGGGGATGCCGACCTGGGCGAGGAGGCTGTTCACGACGCCCTGCGGGGCGAGCATCGCCGACCACAGGAAGCCGATGATCAGCGCGCTGATGATGTACGGGTAGAAGAACACCGTGCGCATCAGGGTGTTCGGCCGGCCGGGACCGGCGATGAGCACCGCCGCCGCCAGCCCGATGGCGTTGCACAGCACGGTGCCGATGAGGGCAACGACGAACGTGAAGATCGCGGCATTGACCGTGCGCGGGTTCTGGAACGCGTGGAGGTAGTTCTCGAACCCGATGAAGTTCAGGTTGACGCTGTAGCCGTTCCAGTCGGTCAGGCTGAGCACGAACGCGAGGATCATCGGCACGATGAACATCGCGAGGAAGACGGCCACCGCCGGCGCCGCCATGAGGAAGCCGGGGATGCGGCGCTGCCAGGTCGCGAGGGTGCGGGAGCGGGGTGCGGCCGAGCGCGTGCGCGAGGCGCGGATCGCGGTGTCTGCCATCGTCGGTGGACCTCCGGTGAGTGGTGCCCGGGGCGCGGCGTCGCGCGTCGCGCCCCGGGTGGTGTGAGGACGGATCAGCCGGCGTTGGCTGCGAACCAGCCGTCCATGGCCTGCAGCACGGCGTCCGCCGGGGTGCCGCCGAGCAGCGCCTGCGTCTGGGCGTTGAGCTCGGTGGAGTAGCCGTTGGGCACGGTGCGCTCACCATAGCCCTGGCCGGTCGGCGTGTAGTCGGCCGCCGGCGTGTCGGCGACGATCGCCAGCAGCTCGTCGCCGAGCGGCGTGGTCTCGTACGCGTAGCCGTCCCGGAAGTTGCCGTCGACCTCGAGCTGGGCGACCACTGCGTCCTGGTCGGTCACGAGGAACTCCACGAGCTTCGCGGCGGCGTCCTGGTGCTCCGACGACTTCATGATCGAGTAGGGGCTCGCGATGTTCGCGCCCATGGCGGGGTTGTCGACGCCCTCGACCGCGGGGCCGCGGAACACGCCGATCTCGGGGGCGTCCGGGGTCTTGGCCTCGGTGCCGGCGAACCAGCTGCCCATCGGGTACAGCGCGGTGTTGCCCGCGAGGAAGTTCTGCTCGGCGTCGGGGTACTTCACGCCGAGCGCGTCGGCGTTGAGGTAGCCCTCGGCGACCCAGTCCGCGTAGCGCTCGACGGTGTCGCCGTACGTCTCGCTGAAGGTCAGGTCGCCGTCGGTCATGCCGGCGAACCAGTCCGGGTACTCCGCAATGATGCTGGGCAGGCCGAGCGTCTGCAGCGCGTGGCTCGACATCCAGTCGCCGCCGGTCTGGATCGGCGTCCAGCCGGCCTCCTTGAGCTTCGCGAGCGCCTCGTCGAGCTCTTCGACCGTGGCCGGCGGCTCGGTGATCCCGGCCTCCTCGAACGCCTGCTTGTTGTAGAACCACAGGCTCTGCAGCTGCACGCCGATCCCGGCCATGTAGATCTTGTCGTCGATCGAGTACTGATCGGCCAGCGGCGCCTCGGCCGCCCACTCGTACTCCGTCAGGTCGACGAGCTCGGGAGCGAGCTCCACCGACGGCGGCAGCGACTGCACGATGTCGGGAACGTCGCCGGCGGCCAGCAGGCGCGGGACCGCGGCCGCGACGCCCTCGGCGCCGGGGTTCTGGATCACCACGTCGATGTCGGGGTTTGCCTCCTCGAACGGGGCGACGAGCTCGTTCCAGAACTCCTCGGTCAGGTTCGGGGTGACGTTCACCAGCATGCGCAGCTCGGTCGTGCCGTCCGCTTCCCCGCCGGCCGGCGTAGAGCATCCCGCCAGCGCGACTGCCGTGACGGCGACCGCCCCCAGAGCGGTGATGGTACGTCTGTTGATCATCGTCGATCCTCTCGTGTGCACGACCCTTGTGTCTGCAGCACGAAGATACACTAATCGATAATCGCTTGCATAGAACTTTCTCGCCACCCCCTCCGGGCCGGCGAGCCCTGGAGGGACGGATGCCGCAGCCCGCGGCATCCGTCCCCTTCTCGTCGAGATCGCACCATCTCGGCGAGCGAGCACGACGTCGGCGCCCGGAGCGTGGCGGCTCGGCGACATCGCACCATCTCGACGCGAGGGCGGCGCCCCTCGCCTCATCGTGCGGCGAGCACGTCCACGATCGCCTGCGCCGTCGCCACGCTCGACTGCGGGTTCTGTCCGCTCACCAGCGTGCCGTCCGAGACCACGGTGACAGACCACGGCGCCCCGGGCTCGATGAGCGCGCCGAGCTCGCGCAGCCGGGATTCGACCAGGTAGGGCGAGCCCTCCCCCAGGCCGCCCTGGCGCTCCTCCTCATCGCTGAACACCGTGAGGCGGCGGCCGCTGAAGGCGAACGACCCGTCCTCGCGCACCGCGCTCAGGAGTCCGGCCGGGCCGTGGCACAGCACACCGATGACCGCCTCTCGGTCGACGGCGTCGACGAGCAGACGGCCGAGGTCGGCGTCGGCCGCCAGGTCCACCATCGGGCCGTGCCCGCCCGGCAGCACGATGGCGTCGTACTCGCCCTCGGCGACGTCCGCCAGCGCACGCGAGTGCGCCAGCAGTGCGTCGATCTCGGCCAGGTAGGCGCGCAAGCTCTCCTCCGCGTCGCCGGTGAGGCTGCCGGGGTCGACCGGCGGCCGCGCGCCACCGGGGGTCGCGAGGTCGACGCCGTGTCCGGCGGCGACCAGTCCGCGGTGCAGCTCGACGAGCTCCTCGGCCCAGAAACCGGTGGGGTGAGCGGTGCCGTCGCCGAGCGTGATCGCGTCGGCCGCCGTGACGACCATGAGTACGTGTGCCATGTCTCCTCCTTGTCACGGCCCCGTCTGAGCCGCCGTGGTGTCGAACGAGCCGACCATCGGCGACATTTCATATGCTGAGCTGAGGCCATAGATTTCTTGATGGACGGATGTCGCATGCCCGACCTCGATCTGCTCCGCACCTTCGTCGAGGTGCACCGCGCCGGGTCGATCTCGGCCGCCGCGACGCGCCTCGGCGTCAGCCAGCCGTCGGTCAGCGAGCGCCTCGCGCGGCTCGAGGCCGATCTCGGCGCCGTGCTGTTCGTCCGCTCGTCCCGCGGCGCCGCGCCCACACCCGCCGGTGACGCGCTCGCCGCCCGCGTCACCGGCCCGATCGCGCAGTTGCACGACGTGTGGGCGACGCCCGACCCGGGCCCGCCGCAGGCCGTCCGCATCGGAGGTGCGAGCGACGTGATCGCCGCCCGCGTCGTGCCGGCCCTGGCGCCGCTGACGAGACAGGGCCTGCGTCTCGATTTCGCCCTGGGTCTCGCCGACGACCTTCTCACGCGGCTCGCCGACGGCGACCTCGACGTGGTGGTGTCGTCCGTGCGGACGCCGCGGCGCGGCATCCGCTATCGAGGGCTCGTCGATGAGGAGTTCGTGCTCGTCGGTGCGCCGGCGCTCGCCCGCACCATCGACAGGGAGCGCGCGGCGGAGGCACCGGCCGCCGCGCTGCAGCACCTGCCGCTCGTCGCCTACGACGCCGACCTCTCGATCGTGCGGCGCTACTGGCGCAGCCAGTTCGGGCATCGGCCCGCAAACGCGGTCGCCATGGTCGTGCCCGATCTGCGGGCGGTGCTGGCGGCGGTCGTCGCGGGGGTGGGGGTGTCGGCGCTGCCGCGCTACCTCGCCGAGCCCGCGATCCTCTCCGGGGCGGTCGAGGTGCTGCACCGACCCGACGAGGCGCCGATCAACACGCTGCACCTGGCGATCCGGGCGGGGGAGCCGGTGGGGCCGGCGCCGACGCGGGTGATCGAGCTGCTCGCGGAGCGCGCCCGGGACTGGGACGTCTTCTGATCCGGCCGCAGACGCGGCGATGCCCCGGACCACTGCGGGTCCGGGGCATCGCTCTGCAGATCAGCGGTCGTCGGTGAAGGCGTCCTTCACGTCGTCGCCGGCCTTCTTGAGGTTGGCGCCGACCTGGTCGGCCTTGCCCTCGGCCTCGAGACGCTCGTTGTCGGTCGCGTCGCCGATGCCCTCCTTCACCTTGCCCTTCATGTCTTCCATGTTGTGCTTGATGTCATCGCCCATGCCCATCGGCATCTCCTTTCATCGTGTGGATAGAGGTCTCAGACCCGGCTGTCGCCGAGGCCGACGCGGTCGACCCTGCGGTGGTACCGCATGCCGGCCATGCCGCCGAGGATCGCGGCGATGAGGGTGATCACCGCTGCGCCGATCGCGGTCAGGATGCCGGTCAGCGTCGCCGTGTCGGCGGTGACCGGGATGCGGGGGAAGATGTCGACGTTCGCCAGGATGTCCCACTGGCTGCCCGCGATCGCCGTGATCACGGCGACGATGACGGCGATCACGATCGCCCACAGCCAGACGGCGAATCCCTGCTTGGCACCGCTGAAGCGGGCCATGCGCCCGGCGACGTAGCCGCCGGCGAAGTACGCGACGAACAGCACGATGGCGATGGCGATCGCGCCGATGATGGTCGCCGCGCCCATGTTGTCGGTGGCCGCCTCGGCGGCGTCCTCGACGACCTCCGGGGTGGCGAGTCCGGTCGCCGCGCCGATCGCGGCGACGACCGCGGTGAGGGCCACGAGCGCGCCGAGCGCGGTGAGCCATCCGAAGAAGGCGGAGCCGAACTTGAAGCCGCCGAACCTCTCGTGCTCGCGCTCGACGACCGCGTCGCGGAGGGACGCCTCACGGCGGTCGGGGACGCCGTCGGCATCGCGGTCGCCGGCGGGTCCGGCGCTGCGGGGCGGCGCCGCCCGGTACGGGTCGCGGCTGTCATCGGTGCTCATACGGCGACGGTAGGCGCAGCCGGGGTCGCGGTTCAGCCGGTTGCCATCGCGGCGAGAACGGCGTAACCTCCGCCGACCCGGGGTGGGTCGCCAGGGGCCCGGGAGGCGGTCGCGGCTGCGGAATGGCCCGGCGACGACGCGAGGGCGGGCAGGCGCTGCGAGGGGAGCAGAATGGCGATATGGATGCCGCCGCCTCGCTTCCGCGGACCGAGATGCCCGCCCCGAGCTACGTGATGACCGCAGAGGGGTATCAGATCGCGACGTACGCGTGGGGAGAGCCCGACGCCGAGCCGGTGCTCTGCGTCCACGGCTTCGCGTCGAGCTGCCGCGACAACTGGGTCGAGACGGGCTGGGTGCGGATGCTCACGTCCGCGGGATACCGCGTGATCGGCGTCGACCAGCGCGGGCACGGCGCCAGCGACAAGCCGCAGGACGCCCGTGCCTACTCGATGTCGGCGTTCGTCGGCGATCTCATCGCGGTCCTCGACACCTACCTCCTCGACGCCGTGCGCTACGTCGGGTACTCGCTGGGCGCGCGCGTCGGCTGGCAGCTGGCGGTCGACGCCCCCGAGCACGTCGGGCGCGCCGTGCTCGGCGGCATCCCCGACGGCCGCCCGCTCGGTCGCCTCCGCATCGAGCAGGCGCGGGCGTATGCCGAGGAGGGCATACCGGTCGAAGACCCGGTGACGCAGAACTACGTGCGGCTGGCCGAGCGCGTGCACACGAACGATCTGCGGGCCCTGATCGCGCTCGCGGAGGGCATGCGGTTCGGTGACGCCGACCCGGATCCGCAGCGGCCGCCCACGCAGCCGGTGCTGTTCGCGACCGGCTCGGAGGACGCGATCCTCGAGCGCTCGCGCACCCTCGCGTCCACCGCGCCCGCCGGCACGTTCGTCGAAATCCCCGGACGACATCACTTCAACACGCCGGGCTCACGCGTCTTCCGCGACCTCGCGCGGGACTTCCTCGCGGACGGGAGCCCGGCATGACCCACCGGATCCGCGTGGTCTACTGCACGCAGTGCGCGTGGATGCTCCGCGCGGCATGGATCGCCCAGGAGCTGCTCACCACGTTCCAGGACGAGCTCATGGGCGGTGGCGCGACGCTCGAGCCCGGCACCGGCGGCATCTTCGAGGTCTACGCCGACGACGAGCTGGTGTGGTCGCGAGCGGCCGATGGCGGTTTCCCCGACATCGTCGCCCTGAAGCGACGGGTGCGCGATCGCATCGCGCCCGGCCGCGCACTGGGTCACGCCGACCGCGTGGCCCGCGCGGCCCCGCCCGCCGGTTCCTGATCCCCCGGGGCTGGGGACACGACCTCTCCGCGGGAATCCGGCAACCACGAAGTCGGAGCTCGCCCGCCGATCGGATCACTCCGGTCCGGTCCGTCCGACTTTCCGCAGTTCTCCGACTCCGTGGCGCGACCCGGCCGCAACGGGCCGGGGACACGAGCCCCTCCCCGCGGGACCCGGGCAACCACGAAGTCGGAGAAATCCTGCTGATCGGACCACCACGCCGCCTATGACCCGACGTTCCGCAGATCTCCGACTTCGTGGCGCTCGGGCGGCCTCGTCGCGGAGGTCTGCGCGGGAAGCCGAGGGGTCTCGGCATACGACCGCGGGGCGCGGCATCCGGAATAGAGAACGGATGCCGCGCCCCGCGGTCACGCGGCGCACGCCGCAGAGCGGCGGCGCGGGCGTCAGGCGGGCTCGGCGACCGCCGCCTTCACGAGCTGGGTGACCCGCTTCTGGACCTCGGGCGTCCACGAGATCACCGCGAAACCCACCGGCCACATGTCGCCGTCGTCCAGGTGCGAGGGCTCGTCGAAGTTGATCGTGGCGTAGCGGGTCTTGAACTTCGACGCCGGCTGGGTGAAGACGACGACCTTGCCGTCGGCGTTGGCGTAGGCCGGGAACCCGTAGAACGTCTTCGGCACGAGGTCGGGGGCGACCTCGCCCACCACCTTGTGCAGCCCTTCCGCGATGTCCTTGTCGGTGCCGTCGAGCTTGGCGATGGCCTCGAGCACCTGCTTGGTGCCCGCCTCGCGGTTCTTGCCCGCCTTCGCCTGGGCGCGCAGCTCCTTCGCGCGCTCCTTGACGGCTTCGCGCTCTTCCTGACTCAGTCCGTCGGTCGACGTCTTCCCGGCCATGTCTCTGCTCCTTGCGTTCGTGGGACCGCCGTGCGGCTCGTGATCTCACGCTATGACGCAGGACTCCGGCGTGCTTCTCCATTCCTGCTGGATGCCCACGACGGCACGATTGCCCGGTGCGGGGCTTGCGAATAGCCTTGCCACGCCGCCGCACCGGAAGGACCGCCCGTGACTTCGCCCGCCGACATGCACAGCATCTCGCCCGACACCCGCCACACCGTCGAAGACGTGCTCGAGTACGCGCGCCGCCGGGCCCTGTACGAAGACGTGCCGCTCGACAAGCCGCTCACCCCGCGCGACCTCGAGCGGCTGGCCTCCGGCTCGATCACGCCGGAGGGCATCGGCTCGCGCCGGGCGATCGCGCTCTTCGAGAACGTGCTCGCTCCCGCCTGCGTCTCGACCGACCACCCGGGCTACCTGTCGTTCATCCCCTCGGCACCGAGCAAGGCCTCGCTGGCGTTCGACGTCGTGGTCTCGGCATCCGCCATCTACGGCGGCTCGTGGATGGAGGGCGCCGGCGCGGTGTACGCCGAGAACGAGGTGCTGCACTGGCTGGCGCGCGAGTTCGGCATGCCCGCCGGCGCCGGCGGGGTCTTCGTGCAGGGCGGCACCATCGGCAACCTCTCGGCGCTGGTGACCGCGCGGGATGCCGCACGCCGCCGCGCGTCCGAAGCGGGGCGTCCTGCGCCCGCGCGCTGGGTGGTCGTCTGCAGCGCCGAGGCCCATTCGTCGATCGCGTCGGCGGCCGCCGTCATGGACGTGGACGTGGTCACGGCCGCCGTCGACGCGGACGGGCGGCTCCACGGCGAGGCAGTGACGCGCGCGCTGGACGAGCACGGCGACGCCGTCTTCGCCGTGGTCGCCACCGGCGGCACCACGAACTTCGGCATCGTCGACGACATCGCGGGGGTCGGCGCTGTCGCGCGCGAGCGCGGCGTGTGGTTCCACGTCGACGGGGCCTACGGCCTGGCCGCGATGCTGGTCGAGCGCATGCGGCCGGCATTCGCGGGCGTCGAGCTCGCCGACTCTCTCATCGTCGACCCGCACAAGTGGCTGTTCGCGCCGTTCGACGCGTGCGCGCTGATCTACCGCGAGCCCGAGCTCGCTCTCACCGCGCACACGCAGAAGGCCGAGTACCTCGACACCCTCACGGGCAAGCCCGACTGGAACCCGTCCGACCTCGCGATCCAGCTCACCCGTCGCGCCCGCGGACTGCCGCTGTGGTTCTCGCTCGCGACCCACGGCACCGCGCAGTACCGGGCCACGATCGAGTACGGCATCGACCTCGCGCGGCGGATCGCCGACGAGATCGACGCGCGCGAGGGGCTGTCGCTCGTCCGTGAGCCGCAGCTGTCGGTCGTCGTCTTCCGCCGTGAGGGCTGGACGCTGGCGGACTACGAGGCGTGGTCGGCCGAGCTCCTCGACGAGCAGCAGGCGTTCGTCGTCCCGAGCTCCCACCACGGCGAGCCGGTGCTGCGCTTCGCGATCATCTCGCCGCTCACGACCTTCGAGCTGCTGACCGGCATCCTCGACACTCTGCGCTGACGCCCCGCCGGTCCTGGCCCAGGCCCCCGGCCGCGAGACTGCACCCGACCGCCGAGACAGCGGGTATCCGCCGCAGTCTCGTCCGTCGGGTGCTGTCTCGCGGTCAGAGGGGAACGAGGGCACCGGGGGCGGCGCCGCGCGACGCACGTAGACTGGAGGCATCCGTTCTCGCTCGCGAGGACCCGCCCGCTCCGCAGGATCACCGTGACATCAGCCGCTTCCCGCACGTTCGACGTGCGCCACGTGCAGCTCGCGCGCGCCGCGTTCGCGGCGATCGCGGCCCTCATGATCACGTTCTCGCCCGACCACTCGGCCGCGGTCGGCAGCGCCGTCTTCAGCGGCTTCGCGATCGCCACGGGTCTGGTGCTGCTCCTCTCGGTGTGGCTGGTCTACCCGGTCGGGCGCCGCTGGCCGGCCGCCGCCCTCGGCGGCGTCACCGTCGTCGCCGGCATGGTGAGCGGCCTGTATCCCCTCCGCACCGTCATCGGCTACTTCGCCGTCGTGATCGTCTGGGCGCTCGTCGCCGGCGCGCTCGAGGCCATCGCCGGCTGGCGGGGCGGCTCGAGCCGCGGCCGCCGCGAGATCGCGCCGGGCGTCGCCGATGCCCGGCCCGAGCGCACCCCCTGGCCGCGCGCCGAGGCTCGCGACGCCATCGTGGTCGGCGTCGTGACCGCGCTGCTCGGCGTCGCGCTGCTGTTCGTCCAGCCGGCATACGCGCTGGACTACACGATCGAAGAGGCGCACCAGACGTTCACCCTCACCGGCATCACGATCGGCGTCGGGCTGTTCGGGGGATACGCCGCCATCGTCGCGGTGTACCTCGGCATCGCGGGGTTCTCGCCGCGCCCGGCCGATCCAGAAGACGCACCCTCGGCGCCGATCGCGCCCGCCACGGCCGAGGCCGCCGCGCCCGCCGACCCGAACCCGCAGAAGGACTCCGCGTGAGCCACGAAAGCCCCACCCGCCGCGACCTCCTCAAGCCCCTGCAGCTGCTCGGGCTCGCCTTCGGCGCCGCCCTCTTCGCTGGCGTCGTCACGCTGGTGTCGATGGGCTTCTTCCAGCAGCGCACCGCCGAAGAGGCGCAGGCCGCCGTCGTCACGGCGCTCGTCATCGCCGGCGTCAGCTTCATCGCCGTGCTGCTGATCGTGTCGCTGCTGCTCCTCGCCGTCGACCCCGCGCAGGTCACGAAGCAGATCGACAAGCCCGTCCTCTACGACGAGACCGCAGAGCCGCGCGACGGCGAGAATCCGGATGCCGCGGCATCCGGAGATCCGAAGGCCTGAGGTCGTCGCACCGCAACCGGACCAGTCGTCCGGTGCGTCGGTGTCCGTGGCTCCACCCGTTCGAATCGCGCACTTTGCACTTTCCGGGGCCGGAAAACCGCCAAGTGCGCGATTCGAAACCGAAGAGTCGACGTCAGCGGCCGGAACGCGCTCAGGCCTCCGGCGTCTCGACCACCAGGTATTCGTCGACGAGCTGCGCCGCGAGACCGTCGTACGTCGCGGGCGTGAGGGCCAGCAGGCGCTCCTTCGCCTCGTCGCCGATGTCGAGACCGCGCACGAAATCGGCCAGCTCGGGGGCGCCGACGCGGCGGCCGCGGGTGAGGTCCTTGAGGAGCGCGTAGGGGTCGCTGATCTGCGAGCGCCCCGCGGCGATCTCGGCACGCACCACGGTCTGGATGGCCTCGGCGAGCACCTCCCAGTTCTGGTCGAGGTCGGCCAGCAGCACGTCCTCGGCGAGCGAGATCTCCTTCAGGCCGCGCTGCAGGTTGTCGAGCGCGAGCAGCGAGTGGCCGAACGCGACGCCGATGTTGCGCTGCGTCGTCGAGTCGGTGAGGTCGCGCTGGAGGCGCGAGGTGACGAGCGTCTGCGACAGCGTCGCGAGCAGGCCGCCCGAGATCTCGAGGTTCGCCTCGGCGTTCTCGAAGCGGATCGGGTTGATCTTGTGAGGCATCGTCGACGAGCCGGTGGCGCCGGCGACCGGGATCTGCGTGAAGTAGCCGATCGAGATGTACGTCCAGATGTCGGTGGCGAGGTTGTGCAGGATTCCGCCGGCATGACGCACGCGGTCGTAGAGCTCGACCTGCCAGTCGTGCGACTCGATCTGGGTCGTCACGGGGTTGAAGTCGAGGCCGAGCGACTCGATGAACTCCAGCGAGATGCCCGGCCATTCGGCATCGGGATCGGCGGCGAGGTGTGCCGACCATGTGCCGGTCGCGCCGGAGAACTTCGCGAGGAACTCGCCGCCGGCGATCTGGGCGGCGACCCGCTCCAGACGCCACACGAAGACGCCGAGCTCCTTGCCCATGGTCGACGGCGTCGCCGGCTGGCCGTGGGTGCGCGAGAGCATCGGGGCGGCACGGTGCTCGATCGCCAGGGCCCGCAGCGCGGCGATGACCTGCTCGAGCTTCGGCAGCCACAAGCGCTGCACGGCACGCTGCACCGTGAGGGCGTACGACGTGGAGTTGATGTCCTCGCTCGTGCACGCGAAGTGCGTCAGCTCGGCGATCGCGTCGAGCCCCAGCGTCGACAGGCGGTCGCGCACGAGGTACTCGACGGCCTTCACGTCGTGGCGGGTGACCGACTCCTTCTCCGCGAGCCAGTCGATCTCGGCCTGCCCGAACTCCAGGTACAGCGCGCGCAGACGCGCCTTGTCGTCGTCCGCGAGCGGCGACGTGCCGAACAGCGACCGGTCGGTGAGGGCGATCAGCCACTCGACCTCGACCTCGACCCGGGCGCGGTTCAGGCCCGCCTCCGAGAGGTACTCGCCGAGCTCGCCGACGGCGGCACGGTACCGGCCGTCGAGGGGGCTGAGGGGCTGCGGAGGCAGAGAGGTCACGGTGTCTCCCGTCGGTCTCGGCGAACCCGGCGGCGCCTCGCATCGGGGCGGCCGTCGATCCGGTGTCAGGGCACCGGGCGGATGGCGGGTTCGAGTTGCCGGAAGAGCGCCCGGCTCGCGCTCTCGATCATACCGAGCACCTCGTCGAACATCCCGGGCCCCGCGTAGTACGGGTCGGGCACGTCGAGCGTGGTCGCGGCCGGGTCGAACGACATCAGCAGCGCGATCTTGTCGGCGTCGCCCTCGGTGCGCGCCCACCCGCGGAGGATCCGCTCATGGCTGCGGTCGAGTGCGACGACCAGGTCGCTGCGCGCGAAGTCGCCGTGCGTGAACTGCCGCGCGCGGTGCAGGCTCCCGTCGTAGCCGGCGCGCTCCAGCGCCTCGATCGTGCGCTGGTCGGCGCGCTCGCCGACGTGCCAGTCGCCGGTGCCCGCACTCGTCGAGCCGACGCGCGTGCCGAGGCCCGAGGCATCCGCGAATCCACGGAACACCACCTCCGCCATCGGCGAGCGGCAGATGTTCCCGGTGCACACGAACACGACGCGGAAGGGCGCCGAGTCGGTCGCAGTCATGAACTCCATTCTGGCCGAGCCGACACCGAACGTTAAGGATCTCTCCTCCTGGGGTCTTTCGAGGACGGATGCCGCTCCCCTAGCTTGTGACGGACGGGCATGCGATCGGCGTGCCCGTTTCCCTGCGCGGCCCACCGGCCGCCATGCTCCGTGGAGGTTCCGTGTCCCCAGCACACCGCCCGATGGCCGCATCGATCGCGGCCGTCTCGCTCGCCCTGACCGGCGTCGTGGCCTTCGCCGCGCCGGCGGCCGCGGCATCCGGTGATCTTTTCATCAGCGAGTATGTCGAAGGATCGTCGAACAACAAGGCGATCGAGATCTACAACCCGGGCGCCACGCCCGTCGACCTCGCCGCCTCCGGCTACAAGCTGCAGCAGTACTCGAACGGCAGCGCGTCGGCCGGACTCACGGTCACCCTCACGGGAACCGTCGCTCCCGGCGGCGTCTTCGTGTTCGCGCACTCGGGGGCGAACGCCACCATCCTCGCCCAAGCGGACCAGACGGTCGGTACCGGCCTGTTCAACGGCAACGACGCCGTGGCGCTGGTCAAGGGCACGGACTTCGTCGACGTGATCGGCCAGATCGGGAACGACCCCGGTACCCAGTGGGGAACAGGCCTCGCCTCCACCGCCGACAACACGCTGCGGCGCAACGCGAACATCGTGCAGGGCGACACGAACGGCTCCGATGCCTTCGACCCCGCCGTCGAGTGGACCGGCTTCGCCTCCGACACGGTCGACGGCCTCGGCTGGCACCTGACGCCCCCCGACCCCGAGCCCGAGCTCGAGGCGGACTGCGCCGCGACGCCGGTGACCATCGGATCCGTCCAGGGCCCGGGCGCCGCATCGCCCATCCAGGGACAGGACGTGCTGATCAAGGGCGTCGTCGTGGGCGACTTCCAGGCCGACGGCGGCTTCGACGGCTACTACGTGCAGGATGCCGGCGACGGCGACCCGGCCACCTCGGACGGCGTCTTCGTCTACGCCGAGGGCGGTGCCGACGTCGCCGTGGGCGACAGCGTCAGCGTCGCGGGCGAGGTCGCGGAGTACTTCGGCCTCACCCAGGTCGTGGCCGGCGATGTCGAGGTGTGCGCGACGGGGCAGGAGCTGCCGGCGCCGGCGGAGCTCACGCTGCCGGCGACGACCGCACAGCGCGAGGCGCTCGAGGGCATGTCGGTGACGCTGCCGCAGAACCTCGCGATCGGCGAGACGTTCGAGTACGGCCGCTTCGGCACCATCACGCTCACCAACGGGCGCCTCGACCAGCCGACCGCGGTGGTCGAGCCCGGCGCCGCGGCGAACGCGCTGGCAGCCGCGAACCTCGACAACAGCATCACGCTCGACGACGGCCGGGGCACCCAGAACCCCGACCCGGCCATCCACCCGGACGGCGAGGTGTTCACGCTCGAGCACTCCTTCCGCAGCGGCGACCTCGTGCAGAACGCCACCGGCGTGCTGGACTACCGCTTCGACACGTGGGGCGTGCAGCCGACCACCGGTGCCGACTTCACGGTCGCGAACGCGCGGCCGGCGGTGCCGGACGTGGGCGGAGACCTCAAGATCTCGAGCTTCAACGTGCTGAACTACTTCACCACGATCGACCCCACGCCGACGAACGACCGCGACGACGACCGCACTCGTGGCGCCGACTCGGCGGAGGAGCTGCAGCGTCAGCAGGACAAGATCGTGGCGGCGCTCGCCGCCATCGACGCCGACGTGTTCGGGCTGCTCGAGATCGAGAACAACGGCACCGCGGTCCAGACGCTCGCCGACGCGCTCAACGCGAAGGTCGGTGCGGGCACGTACGTGCCGGTGAACACGGGTGTCATCGGCACGGATGCCATCGCCACGGCGATCATCTACAAGCCGTCGACGGTCACGCCGGTGGGCGCGCACCAGCTGATGTCCAGCGCCGTGGACCCGACCTGGTCGGATGAGCGTCACCGCCCCGCGGTGACGCAGCGCTTCGCGGCGACCGAGTCGGGCGACGAGTTCGTCGTGTCGGTCAACCACCTGAAGTCGAAGGGCTCGGCGTGCACCGAGAGCCCCGACCTCAAGGACGGCCAGGGCAACTGCAGCGCCTCGCGCACCGCCGCGGCCACGGCGCTGACGAACTGGCTGAACACGACCGTGGCGCCGGACGGCCGCGCGATCGTGATCGGCGACCTGAACTCGTACGACCACGAGGACTCGATCGACGCCTTCGTCGCGGGCGGCTTCACCGACCTGGAGAAGAGGGACAACGGCGAGCACGCGTACTCGTACGTCTTCGACGGGCAGCTGGGGTACCTCGACTACGCGCTCGCGCAGCCCGCTCTCACCGCGGACGTGTCGCGGGTCTCGTCGTGGCACATCAACTCCGACGAGCCGAGCCTGATCGACTACGACATGTCGTTCAAGCAGCCCGCGCAGGACGCGCTGTACGCGCCCGACCCGTACCGGTCGAGCGATCACGACCCGGTGATCGTCGGGCTGAACCTGACGCCCGACACGACGGCTCCCACCCTCGAGGTGACCGCCGACGCCGAGACCGTGTGGCCGCCCAACAACAAGATGCGCACGATCGAGTTCTCGATCGACGCCGCCGACGACCGCGGCGACGTCACCGTCGAGCTGACCGACATCGAGGCGAGCACCGCCAAGGCGGACTGGGAGCAGATCGACGACGACACCGTCGACGTCAAGGCCGTGAAGGGTGCGGTCTACCGCCTCACCTGGACGGCGACGGATGCCGCGGGCAACACCACGATCGAGACGGTCGAGGTGTCGGTGCGCAAGTAGCCGCATCCCGAGAGTGATCCGGCCGCGGGCTCCGTCTCGCGGCCGGTGAGGGGCGTCGTTCCATCCGGAGCGGCGCCCCTCCTCCCCAGCCGGAGACCGCGCGGCGTTTTGAACAGATCGACCAGAGCGCCGGCCGGGGTCGCAGCGACGGCGTGAGGATCGACCCGTGACGCTCGCATACACCTCGCCCGCCGGCACGGCGGCGCAACAGCTGACCACGGTGGAGCGCCAGCTGGCGCTCCTCATCGAGAACCTGGCGGATGCCGCGCTCGTGGCCCGCGGACTCGCCGGCGCCACCGACTGGCAGGCGAAGGCGGCCACCGCCTTCCACGACCGAGCCACCCTGTGGGCCGGCGACGTCTCGGGGCTCAGCTGCCTGGCCGAGACCGCCCGGATCGACGCCGCCCATGCCCGCGACCGCGCGCTGTACGCCGAGGCCACGGCCGGGTTCACGCGCCCGGGCGGCATCCGATGAGCGGCGGGCTCGGTGCAGACCCGCTCGACCCCGCAGCCCCTCAGGCGGCGGATTCGCCCGGGGGAGGGCGCGACTTCGGCATCGGGCGCGTCAGTGAGGCCTGGCCGCGGGTGGATGACGGCCTGCAGATCCGCGGTGGCGGCGTGGTCGCGGTCGACACCGTGACGCTGCGCGAGGCGGCCGCGCGTTTCGAGGCGTCGGAGGGTGAGCTCGCCGACATCGGCGACAGCCTCGGGATCCTGCGGAACATGGTGCTGAGCACCGGCGCGGGAGCCTCCGACGCGGCGGCGTCCGCGGCGGCGCTCAGCATCCAATTGAACGCGGCGAAATCCGAGGCGCTCGCGATCGCCGCGGCGCTGCGCGAGGCGGCGCTCGCCTACGAGATCGTCGAGCTCCGCGCGGCGCAGCAGGCGGCGGTGCTGGCCGGCGACGCGAGCCTGGCCGACTCGCTGAGCGAGGCACTGGACGCGCTCGCCGAAGACCATCCCGACGCGTGGAGCGCGGCCCTCATGGCCGAGTTCGACCGCACCCTCGCCTGGCCCGGCGAACTGGTGCGCCAGTCGACCCAATGGGGCGTGAGCGCCGGCGAGCTCTTCAGCGGGCCGGGCGGGATCGTCGTCGGCGCCGGCACGGGCCTGCTCACGATCGGCGGAGCGGTGGTCGTCGGGACTGCCGGTGCCGGGCGCCACTGGCGGCACGACCGGCTGTCGGGCCAGGCGGGTCCGGTCACGGTGACGCCGGTGCCGGCCACGGCGCCGAACGTCTCGTCGTCGGCGCCGTCACTCGCGAAGGGATCGACGGTGGCGCCGCAGAGCCTGGTCGCCGTGACCGAGCGGATGCCGGGGGCCGGTGACTCACGGGTGCGGGTCGAGCGGTACACCATGCCCGACGGTTCCCGTCAGTACGCGGTGTACGTCGCCGGGATGCAGTCGGCGGGGATCGGCGGCGCCGACCCCTGGGACAACACCTCGAACGTCCAGCTGTACACGGGGCAGATGTCGGACTCGTACGCGGCGACCGAGGCGGCGCTCGCCGCGGCCGGCGCCGAGCCCGGCGACGTCGTCCACGCGTTCGGGCACTCGGCCGGCGGCATGATCGTGACCCACCTCGCGCTGGAGAGCCCGTACGACGTGCAGACCGCCGTCACGCTGGGGTCGCCGGTCGACGGCGACGTCGGACCGGGCACCCTCAGTGTCGCGCTGCGCCACACCGACGACCCCGTCGCCGCGCTCGCCGGCGGCGGGCACGGGCAGTCGGTCGGGGCGCCGGGCAGCTTCGTCGCCGAGCGCGTGTACGACCCCGACGCCGGCCTCGATGACGTCCAGGTGCCCGCTCACCCAGTGAGCGCCTACGCCGAGACGGCGGCGCTCGTGGACGCCTCCACCGATCCGAGGGTGGACGGCCTCCGCGACGTGTTCGGCGGGCTGGCCGAGGCCGAGGGGGTGACCGTGACCGAGTACGCCGCGACCCGCGGCACCGGGTGAGTCAGTCCTTGCGCGGTCGCAGGATGATGCCGAAGACCCAGTTGATGAGCGTGATGATGAGGGCGGCCACGACGCCCCACCAGAAGTCCTCGACCCGCAGGCCCCAGTTCCAGAAGCCCGTGAACCACGCCGTGAGCCAGAGCAGGAAGGCGTTGATCAGGAGGCCGATGAGGCCGAGGGTCAGGATGTAGAGGGGGAACGCCAGCACCTTGATGACGGTGCCGATGATGGTGTTCACCAGCGCGAAGATGGCGGCGACGATGAGGAGCGTCAGCACCAGCTGGAGCGTCTCTCCCGGCGG
Source organism: Microbacterium sp. M3 (assembly GCF_033548675.1). Classification (NCBI taxonomy): domain Bacteria; kingdom Bacillati; phylum Actinomycetota; class Actinomycetes; order Micrococcales; family Microbacteriaceae; genus Microbacterium; species Microbacterium sp. M3. Next base: position 235,546 of record NZ_JAWTZT010000005.1, on the reverse strand, counting down.
GAACGGGACGACGTAGACCTGGAGCGCCGGGATCAGGGTGACCACCCAGATCGCGAACGCGTTGACGACGACGCGGATGAGGAAGCCCATAGTGCGCCCAGTCTTCCACGGGCGTCCCGCTCGGCCAACGGAACGCGCCGCCCCGGGGAGGGACTGCGCCGGGGAGGGACTGCGCAGGGGAGGGACTGCGCCGGGGGACTGCGCTGAGGAGTGACTGCGCCGGCAGCCCTCAGGGCCGGTAGGCGGCCACCGGGGGCGCACCGGCCCGAGACGCGGCATCCGTCCCGCTCGTAGACTCGGCACGTGACCGACGCTCCCGAGATCCCCGTCCGCGTGCGCCCCGAGGTCGCCGCGCTGCCGCCGTACAAGCAGGGCCGGCAGGCCGGCGCCGATGCGTTCAAGCTGTCGAGCAACGAGAACCCGTTCGACCCGCTTCCGGGAGTGCTCGAGCGCGTGCAGGCGGCGACGGCACTGAATCGGTATCCGGATGCCACCGCCGCCCGCCTGCGCGAGCGCCTGGCCGAGCGCTACGGCGTCGGGTCCGACGCGGTCCACATCGGCGCGGGCAGCGTGTCGATCCTCGCGCAGCTCGTGCTGGCGACGTCGGGCCCGGGCGACGAGGTCGTCTACGCGTGGCGGTCGTTCGAGGCGTACCCGTGGCTCGCGGTCGTGGCCGGCGCCACCGCGGTGCAGGTGCCGCTCGCGGAGGGCGCACGCCACGATCTCGACGCGATGGCCGCGGCGATCACCGAGCGCACGCGCGCCGTCATCGTCTGCAGCCCCAACAATCCGACGGGCCCGGTCGTCACGCAGGCCGAGTTCGACGCCTTCGTCGAGCGCGTGCCGGCCGACGTGCTCGTCATCCTTGACGAGGCGTACAACGAGTTCGTCACGGCGCCCGACGCGGTCGACGGGCGCCGCGTGCTCGCCTCCGGCGCTCACCCGAACGTCGTCGTGCTGCGCACGTTCTCGAAGGCGTACGGCCTCGCGGCGCTCCGCGTCGGCTACGCGGTCGGCCACCCGCGCGTGCTCGACGCCGCCCGCAGCACCGCGATCCCGCTGTCGGTCACGGCTCACGGCGAGGAGGCGGCCCTGGCGAGTCTCGACGCCGAGGAAGAGCTGCTGGAGCGGGTCCGCGCGATCGCGGAGCGCCGCGACCGCCTCGCGGCGGGTCTCCGCGAGGCGGGCTGGGATGTTCCGGACGCCCAGGGCAACTTCGTGTGGCTGCCCGCCGGCGACGAGACGGCGGCGTTCGCCGCGACGTTCGAGGAGGCCGGCCTGATCGTGCGTCCGTTCGCGGGCGACGGCATCCGCATCTCGGTCGGCGAGGAGGAATCGGTCGAGAAGGTGCTGCGGATCGCGGCGGCGGTCTCGGCCTCGCACGAAGGATGAGGTTGTCGCTCGCGTGCGGTGGATCGCGGCATCCATTGTCGAACGCATGCAGAACGGCGCATGCACGGAGAGATAGCGTGAATTCATGATCCCGGACGACGACTCCGCCCTGGTGCGGTTTCTCGAGGCGGACGGAACGTTCGCGCCGAGCCCTGCCGCCGAACCGTATCGGCAGGCTGTCGAGGCTCTCGGAGACCGCGACCTCGAGACGTTCTACCGCGACATGGCGGTGATCCGCGCGTTCGACGTGCAGGCGACCAACCTCCAGCGGCAGGGCCAGCTCGCGCTGTGGCCGCCGAGCTATGGCCAAGAGGCCGCGCAGGTGGGCTCCGCCCGCGCCGCCCGCCCGCAGGACCACCTCTTCCCGTCGTACCGCGAGCACGTGGTCACGAAGATCCGCGGCGTCGACCCGATCGACATCATCCGGGTGATGCGCGGGCTCACGCACGGCGGGTGGGACCCGACCGACCCGAAGAACGGCAACACGCACATCTACACGCTGGTGCTCGGCTCGCAGACGCTGCACGCGACCGGGTTCGGCATGGGGCTCGTGTTCGACGGGCGCTGCGGCACCGGCGACGCCGAGCGCGACGAGGCAGTCATCGTCTACTACGGCGACGGCGCATCGAGTCAGGGCGACGTGCACGAGGCGATGGTGTTCGCGGCCAGCTACCGCACGCCCGAGGTCTTCTTCCTGCAGAACAACCAGTGGGCGATCTCGGTGCCGGTCTCGACCCAGTCGCCGTCGCCGCTGTACAAGCGCGGCGAGGGATACGGCATGCCGAGCCACCTCATCGACGGCAACGACGTGCTGGCCAGCTGGGCCGTGACGCGCGCGGCGCTCGACGAGGCCCGGGCGGGTGAGGGCCCGCGGGCGATCGAGGCGATGACGTACCGCCTCGGCGCGCACACCACGAGCGACGACCCCACGAAGTACCGCACCTCCGGCGAGGAGGAGTCGTGGCTGCGCCGCGACCCGATCGCCCGCATGAAGGCGTTCCTGCTCGGCCGCGGTGCGACCGAGGCGTTCTTCGCCGACGTCGACGCCGAGGCGGCCGCGCTCGCCGACGACGTCCGCACCCGCACGAACGCGCTGGGCGGGCTCCAGCCCGACGAGATGTTCGCGCACGTGTACTCCGAGCCCCACCCGCTCATGGACGAGCAGCGGCGGTGGCTCGCCGACTACGAGGCATCCTTCGAGGGAGGCGCATCGTGACCGACACCGACATCCGCTCGACGACGGAGCCCGCGACGCGCGCCGAGGCCGCGGCATCCGCCGTCCAGACCATGCCGCTCAGCCGCGCCATCAATGCGGGCCTGCGGGCGGCGCTCGCCGGCAGCGACCGGGTGCTGCTCATGGGCGAGGACATCGGCAAGCTGGGCGGCGTCTTCCGCATCACCGAGGGGCTGCAGGCCGAATTCGGCGAGCGGCGCGTGATCGACAGCCCGCTGGCCGAGTCCGGACTCGTCGGCACCGCGATCGGCCTGGCGCTCGCCGGCTTCCGCCCGGTGGTCGAGATCCAGTTCGACGGCTTCGTCTTCCCGGCCTTCGACCAGATCACCTCGCAGCTGGCCAAGCTCACGAACCGCCTCGAGGGCGCGGTGTCGATGCCCGTCGTCATCCGGATCCCGTACGGCGGTCACATCGGCGCCATCGAGCACCACCAGGAGAGCCCCGAGGCGTACTTCACGCACACCCCGGGCCTGCGCGTGGTGAGCCCGTCGACCCCGAACGACGGCTACTGGATGATCCAGGACGCCATCGCGTCGGCCGACCCGGTGATCTTCCTCGAGCCCAAGAGCAAGTACTGGCAGAAGGGCGAGGTCGACACCTCGGCCCGCGCGCTGCCGCTGCACGCGTCGCGCGTCGTCCGGCGCGGCACCGATGTGACGCTCGTCGGCCACGGCGCCATGGTGACCACCATGCTGCAGGCGGCCGCGCTCGCCGAGTCGGAGGGCACCAGCATCGAGGTCGTCGACCTGCGCTCCCTGTCGCCCATCGACTACGGCCCCATCCTCGACTCCGTGCGCCGCACCGGCCGCATGGTCTACGCGCAGGAGGCGCCCGGCTTCACGTCGCTCGGCTCCGAGGTCGCCGCCACCGTCATGGAGCGGGCGTTCTACGCGCTCGAGGCGCCCGTGCTGCGCGTGTCGGGCTTCGACACCCCGTTCCCCCCGGCCAAGCTCGAGGGCGCGTACCTCCCCGATGCCGACCGCATCCTCGAGGCCGTCGACCGTTCGCTGGCCTACTGACCCCCTGACCCTCCCTTCAACCGCGAGAGAACACCTGGTGGACGAGATGCAGGTTGCTTCCCTCCCTCTCGGCGACCCGCTGTACTCTCGCGGCAAGGGCGCTATCCGTTAGGACACCCATGAGCACGCAGACCTTTGTCCTCCCCGACGTCGGCGAAGGACTCACCGAGGCCGAGATCGTCCAGTGGCGCGTCGCGCCCGGCGACACCGTCGCCGTCAACGACGTGCTGGTCGAGATCGAGACGGCGAAGTCGCTCGTCGAGCTGCCGTCGCCGTTCGCCGGCACCGTGGGCGAGCTGCTCGCCGCCGAGGGCGCGACCGTGAACGTCGGTGCGGCGATCATCACGATCGCATCGAAGACGGATGCCGCAGCCCCGGTCACCGTCGGACAGTCCGAGCACGGCGAGCCCGCCGACGCTGCCGAGGGCGCCGGTGCGGTGCTCGTGGGCTACGGCACCGGCGGGCACGTGCAGTCGCGGCGCCGCAAGCCCGCGGTCGCGCCGGAGCAGCGGGTCGCGGCATCCGTCGGGGTCGTCGCCAAGCCGCCCATCCGCAAGCTCGCGCGCGATCTCGGGGTCGAGCTTTCGGCGGTCACCGCCAGCGGTCCCGCCGGCGAGGTGACCCGCGACGACGTGGTGCGACACGCGTCGCAGGCGAGCGTGTTCCGCAACATCCAGACGCCCGAGTGGGGCGACGTCCGCGAGGAGACCATCGCGGTCGGGGCGTCGGCGTCCGCGCCGGGCCCGGCGGCCGTGGCTCCTTCGACCCCGGCCCCCGATGCGGCCGGGCGCGAGGAGACCATCGCGGTCAAGGGCGTCCGCAAGGCGACGTCGTCGGCGATGGTGCAGTCGGCCTACTCGGCGCCGCACGTGTCGGTGTGGACCGACGTCGACGCCACGCGCACGATGGAGCTCGTCAAGCGGCTCAAGGCGTCTCCCGACTTCGCCGACATCCGGGTGTCGCCGCTGCTCATCATGGCGCGCGCCGTGATCTGGGCGGCCCGTCGCACGCCGATGGTCAACGCCGCGTGGGTGGATGCCGAGGGCGGCGCCCAGATCCGGGTGCGCCGGTACGTCAACCTCGGCATCGCCGCCGCGACACCGCGCGGACTGCTCGTGCCGAACATCAAGGACGCCCAGGACCTGTCGATGCGCGAGCTCGCGCGCGCGCTCGAGAAGCTCACGCTGACGGCGCGCGAGGGCAAGACGACGCCCGCCGACCAGCACGGCGGCACGATCACCATCACGAACATCGGCGTCTTCGGCATGGACGCCGGCACCCCGATCATCAACCCCGGCGAGGCGGGCATCGTCGCGCTCGGCACGATCCGCCAGAAGCCGTGGGTCGTCGACGGCGAGGTGCGCCCGCGCTACGTGACCACGGTGGCCGGCTCGTTCGACCACCGCGTGGTGGACGGCGACGGGATGTCGCGCTTCATCGCCGACGTCGCCTCGATCCTCGAGGAGCCCGCGCTCCTGCTGGATTGACGCGCGGGCGCGACGTCGGAAGTCTTCGGCGCCCCGCCCGCTCCCGCGCCTCTCCTCTCGGCGTGTCCGGCATGCGTTCCGCTCTGGTGTGCGGCGACTCGGCCAGATTTGAGAACGATTATCAGTAGCGTTAGAGTCGAGGGATGACCTCGAAGCGACGTTCTGCGATCCTGCTCGGCCTGGCGGCGGCATCCGTCCTCACCCTCGCGGGGTGCGCGGGCGCGCCGGCCGCCGGTGGAGACGCGGACGACGCGACGCTGTCGGTCGTCGCGTCGACGAACGTCTACGGCGAGATCGCCTCGGAGATCGGGGGCGGCCTCGTCGACGTGACCTCGATCGTGTCGAACGCCTCGCAGGACCCGCACTCGTTCGAGCCGAGCGCCCGCGACCAGCTCGCGGTGTCGAAGGCCGACCTGATCGTGGAGAACGGCGGCGGTTACGACGCGTTCATCGACGCCCTCATCGAGTCCAGCGGCAGCGAGGCGCCGGTCGTCACCGCCGTCGAGCACTCGCACGACTGGCCCGAGAACGAGGGTCACGACGACCACGCCGACGAGGCCGGGGCCACCGAGGCCGCCGACGAGCACACCGAGGAAGAACACGACCACGACCACGGCGATCACGGGCACGTCGAGGGATTCAACGAGCACGTCTGGTACGACCCGCACACGATCGTGCACGTCGCCGAGGCGATCGCCGTCGAGCTCGGCGAGCTGAGCCCCGAGAACGCCGAGACCTTCACCGCCAACGCCGAGGCGTTCGTGGCGGAGGTCGAGGGGCTCGAGGCATCGCTCGCAGAGATCGGTGCCGCGCACGGCGGCGAGCAGGCCTTCGTGACCGAGCCGGTGCCGGTGTACCTGCTCACGGCGGCCGGGCTCGAGAACGCCACGCCCGACGCCTTCAGCGAGGCGGTGGAGGAGGGGCAGGATGTCGCCCCCGCGACGCTGCTGGAATCGCTCGCGCTCCTGCGCGACGGTGCCGTGAACGTCGTCATCACGAACGCGCAGACCGCCGGGGCCGAGACCCAGCAGATCGTCGACGAGGCCGAGGCCCTCGGCATTCCGGTGATCGCGTTTTCGGAAACGCTCCCGGAGGGGGAGACTTACATCTCGTGGATGCAGGCGAACATCGAGGCGCTCAGCGCAGCGCTGCAGGCGTGACGCCCGCTTCACGCGCCTCGGCACGACCGGTCGTCCTCAGCATCCGCGACGCCGCCCTGCAGCGCGGCGACCGCGAGCTGTGGTCGGGCCTCGACCTCGACGTCCACGCGGGCGAGCTCGTCGCCGTGCTGGGTCCGAGCGGATCGGGCAAGACCACACTGCTGCGGGCGGTGCTGGGCCTCGAGCCGCTGTCGCGCGGCGAGATCACGGTCGACGGCACGCCGGTGGGGCGCCCGGGCAATCGCAGCATCGGCTACATCCCGCAGGCACGGCCGCTGCCCCGCGACACGTCGCTGCGCGGCCGCGACCTCGTGACGCTCGGCGTCGACGGGCACCGCTTCGGCTTCCCGATCCCGCGCCGCGGCGACCGGGCACGCGTCGATGCGCTCATCGACGCCGTCGGCGCGCGCGACTTCGCCGGCCGGCCGGTGGGCCTGCTGTCGGGCGGCGAACAGCAGCGGCTGCGCGCCGGTCAGGCGCTCGCCGACGACCCGTCGCTGCTCCTGTGCGACGAGCCGCTCACGAGCCTCGACCTCGCGAACCAGCAGGCGGTGATCGGCCTGATCGACCGGCATCGCAAGGAGAAGGATGCCGCGGTCCTGCTCGTGACGCACGACATCAACCCGCTGCTGGGCAAGGTCGACCGCATCCTCTACATCGCCAACGGCCGGTTCACGCTCGGGACGCCGCAGGAGGTGCTGCGCTCGGACGTGCTGACGGCGCTCTACGGCGCGCACGTCTTCGTGCTGCGGGCGGGCGACCGCCTCGTGGTCGTCGGCGCACCCGATGCCGAGGCATCCCATCACCACCACGACCACGGGGTCGACGAGTGAGCGGGGCCGGCGCATGAACGGGAGCGACATCGCGGACGCGATGTTCGGCGGGCTGCCGTTCTACGGCGAGATCCTGGCGCTCGTGTCGAACTCGGTGTGGGCGGGCGCCGCGCTCGGGCTCGTCGGCGGTCTCATCGGCGTCTTCGTGATGCAGCGCGACATGGCCTTCGCCGTGCACGGCATCAGCGAGCTGTCGTTCGCGGGCGCCGCGGCTGCGCTCCTCATCGGCTGGGACGTCGTCACCGGCTCCATCGTCGGCTCGCTCATCGCCGCCGCGCTCATCGGCGTGCTCGGCGCGAAGGCCCGCGATCGCAACTCGATCATCGGCGTGCTGATGCCGTTCGGGCTGGGTCTCGGCATCCTGTTCCTCTCGCTCTACGACGGCCGCAGCGCCAACCGGTTCAGCCTGCTCACCGGGCAGATCGTCTCGGTGCAGACCGGACAGCTCGGCTGGCTGATCGGCATCGGGGTACTCGTGCTGCTGGGCCTGCTGCTGATCTGGCGGCCGCTGCGCTTCGACTCGCTCGACCCGCAGTCGGCGGCGGCGCGCGGCGTGCCGACGACGGCCGTGTCGCTCGCGTTCATGCTGCTGCTCGGGCTCATCGTCGCCGTCGCCGTGCACATCATCGGCGCCCTCCTCGTGATGGCGCTGCTCGTGACCCCCGCCGCCGCGGCGATGCGCATCGCGTCGGGGCCGCTGTCGGTGCCGCTGCTGTCGGCGCTGTTCGGTCTCGTGTCGGCGGTCGGTGGCATCCTGCTCGCGATCATGGGCACGCTGCCGGTGAGCCCGTACATCACGACCATCTCGTTCGCGATCTACGTGGTGTGCCGCATCGCCGGCGCGCGCCGCGGTCGCGTCACGCGCGCGGCCGCCGCGGCGGCGCACTGACCCGGGCGCCCGGCCGATGCACAGGACCCCTCGGTAGACTCGGAAGCATGGCCCAGCGCAATACGTGGCAGCGTGAACGCGTGCGCGAAGCGCTCTCCGACGCCCGCGGATTCGTCAGTGCGCAGACGCTGCACGCGACCCTTCGCGACGAGAACACCGGCATCGGCCTCGCCACCGTGTACCGCGCGCTCGCCGGCCTCGCCGCCCAGGGCGACGCCGACTCGCTGCAGAGCCCCGAAGGCGAGGCGCTGTACCGCGCCTGCACCAGCACCGGCCATCACCACCACCTGATCTGCCGCTCCTGCGGACTCACCGTCGAGATCGAGGCGACGGACGTCGAGCAGTGGGCGCATCGCACCGCCGAGCGCCACGGATTCCGCGACGCCGAGCATGTCGTCGACATCTTCGGGCTCTGCGGATCGTGCGCCGCAGCCCGGGATGCCGAGCGTGACAAGGACTGACCCCGCAACCCGCCCTTCGCGGTCCGGCGGCTCGCCGGCTCCCCGGCACACCCCGCGCACAGCGCGGCTCGAGCCCACGCCGCTGGCGCGTGCGCTGGTCTGGCTGGGCGTCGGCGTCCTCTTCGTCGCGGGCCTGTTCCTCATCGACTGGCTCGCCCCGTCGCTGTACCCGGCGACGCTCTCCACACGCGCACAGGATGGTCTGACCCTCGCGATCAGCGTGCTCATCGAGTCGCTGCCGTTCGTCGTGCTCGGCGTCGTGCTGTCGATCGTCGTGCAGGTGTGGGTGCCACCGGGCCTCATCGAGCGATGGATGCCGCGCCGCGCGTGGGCTCGTCGCGCCATGCTCTCCTTGCTCGGCATGATCGTGCCGGTCTGCGAGTGCGGTAACGTCCCGTTCGCGCGCGGCCTCCTGATGCGCGGATTCTCGGTGCCCGAGACCATGACGTTCCTCATCGCGGCGCCGATCGTGAACCCCATCGTGATCATCACGACGCATCAGGCGTTCGGCTTCAGCGACGGCATCCTCGTCGCACGCATCCTCGGCGGCTACGCGATCGCGAACCTCATCGGCTGGCTGTATTCGCGGCATCCGTCCCCCGACGCGCTGCTCACCGACCGCTTCCGCGACACGTGCGAGCTGGTGACCCACGAGCCGGGCGGCAAGGGGCGCCGCACGCTCGCGCAGTTCGTGGTGGAGCTGCGCGCCGTCATGCCGGCGCTCGTCATCGGCTCGGCGCTGGCCGGGGCGGTGCAGGTGCTGATCCCGCGCGACGCGCTGCTGGCGATCGGGTCGAACCCGGCGCTGTCGATCGTCGCGATGATGGCGCTGGCCATGGTGGTGTCGATCTGCTCGAACGTCGACGCGTTCTTCGCGCTGTCGTTCGCCTCGACGTTCACGCCCGGGTCGATCGTCGCGTTCCTGCTGGTCGGGCCGCTCGTCGACGTGAAGATGCTCGCGCTCATGCGCACGACGTTCACCTGGCGCACGCTCGGCGGCATCGTCGTCGTGGTGGTGCTGTCGGCCTTCGCGATCGGGACGGCGGTGAACCTCCTTGCGTAAGGCGCAGTGGCTCGGAACGCGGTGGCTGGGCGTCGGGCTCGCCGCGGTGCTGGCCGTGGTCACGATCTCGCTCGCGGTGACCGGACGGCTCGGGCTCTACATCAACCCCGACTCGACGTGGTTCGCGGTCTCGATGGCGGTGGTGGTGCTGATCGGCACCGTCGCGTCGTTCGCGCTGCCGCTCGGCGCGGAGGCCGACCATGGCCACGACCACGGAGACCCGAGCCACGCCCACTCTTCCCACGCCCCTGCCCCCGTCCTTTCCCCCGCCCTTTCCCCCGCCCGTCCGCCCGCAACTTCCCCCGCGAGTCGCCAAGACACGCCGGACGACCGGCGCGGGCTCCGGCGTGTCTTGGCGAGTCAGGGGATGGGGGACGCTGTTGAGGGGCAGGGACACGGGTCTGCCGGCGAGCACGTCCACCACACGCCGCACCCCCTCGCGGTGACTGCGACGGTGGTCGGCGGGGTCGCGGCATCCGGTGTCGTCCTTCTGACGCTCGTGCTGCCGCCCGCGTCGCTCAGCGCCGAACTGGCGATGTCGCGCGACGTCGGCGCCACACCGCTGTTCGGCGGCGCCGACACGATCCAGCTCGCCTCGACCGGCGACACCGGCTCGTTCGGCGTCGGCGAATGGGCGACGGTGTTCGCCACGTCGACCAACCCCGACGCGTTCGACGGCGACACCATCGAACTCACCGGGTTCGTCACGCCCGGCGACGACGACGCGTTCGACCTCACGCGCCTCGTCATCACGCACTGCGTCATCGACGCGCAGCCGGCGAGCCTGCCGGTCGTGGCGGCCGACATCCCCGCGACCGGGCAGTGGGTGACGATCAGCGGCACGGTGCAGTCGTCGTCGGACGGGCGTCTCGTCGTCGACGCCGAGTCGGTCGATGAGATCGCCGAGCCCGAGGACCCGTATGAGTACTGACGGCGCCACGCGCCGCGGCCGCTCCCGGCGACGCCGCGGGCGCGCGTTCGCAGGCGCTTTCGCCATCGTCGTGGGGGTGCTGGCCATCATCGGCCTGGCGGGTGCGGCGGCGAGCGTCGCGCAGGGGCCGCGTGTCTCGCAGGTGTCGGTGGATCCGGCGGCGGCGGCCGCGGCATCCGGATCCCGGCTGATCGTCACCACCACCCAGACGCTGGCCGAGGTCGACGCCTCGCAGGTGACCATCACGCCGGCAACCCCGTTCGCGGTCGACACGTCGGGGCGGAGCCTCGGCGTGCGCTTCACGCTGCCGCTGTGGGACGACACCGAGTACACCGTGACGATCGACGACGTCGCGTCGCTGGGCGGCGGCCCGACCGCCACGATCACCGAGACCTTCCGCACTCCTCCGGCCGAGGTCTTCCTGCTGCAGCGCGACACGCCGAGCGGCGACGACCTCATCTACCGCAGCGACCTCACCGGCCAGAACGCGGTCGCCGTGTTCCGCCACCCCCACATCGAGGACTTCCGCGCCACGGCCGACCATCTGGTGGTGTCGGTGCGCACCGACGACGACCTGCCCGGCCTTCTCGTCACCGATCTCGACGGCGGCGACGAGCACGAGCTGCCGCTGCCGGTCGAAGACGGCGCCGACGGCTACCTCTCCAACCTGCAGAGCGCCGACCGGGGCGAGCGCATCGGCTACACCTTCTCGGATGCCGAGCTCGACGCCGACACCGGCCGCGAGAGCCGGCTGTTCACCGCCTCGCTCGGCGAGCCCGACGCCGAGCCGACGCCGATCGAGGTCGAGGGCGCCGACCCCCGCGTCGCGGAGTGGCGGTTCGTGCCCGACACCGACAGCATCCTGCTGCTGTCGTTCGACGGATCGCTGCTGCTCACCGGCTCGGGCGCCGACACGTCCGCGACGGCGCTCGGCGCCGCGATCGCCATCGACGGCATCGCGCGCGGATCGAGCGAGACCGTCGTCGATCGCCTCGAGCAGTCGGCGGTGATCGACCTCACCGACGCGAGCGAAGCGCCGCTGGTCGCGCCCGACGTCGAGCTCGGGGGCACGACGTCGGTGACGCCGCTGCCGGACGGCTCGACCATCCGCACCGCCGCGGTGCTCGACGCGGGCGGCGTGCCGACGGGACGCACCTCGGTGGCCCTCGTCGACGCGGACGGCGCGACGAGCATGCTCACTGAGATCCCTGAGACGGATGCCGTGATCCAGGTCTGCGTGTCGCCCAGCTCGCGGTACGTCGCGGTGATGGTCGCGCCCGACGCCGTGTCGAATCCCTACGACACCTACCAGCTGCCGCTGCCCGAGAAGCCCGAGACGCGCATCCTCGAGGTGGCGGGCGGCGAGCCCGTCGTGGCCCTCAACGGCTCGTCGATCTCGTGGTGCCAGGTGCCCCCGCGCTAGGCGCCCGCCCGGGCCGCGGCATCCGTTCGCGTCCCTTGCGTTCGTCGCGTCCCTGCGTTTCGTCGCGTCCCTCGCTCGTGCGTCGGCCCCCGCTCGTGCGTCGGCCCCCGCTCGTGCGTCGAGATGGTGCGATGTCGTCGAGACACCATGTTGTCGGCGCCGATGTCGTGCTGTCTCGCCGAGATGGTGCGATCTCGACGTCAAGGCGGGCGCCGGCGAGGGCGCGGGGCGCCGGACGCGGGGCGCCGGGCGCGGGGCGCCGGGCGCGGGGCGCCGGGCGCGGGGCGCCGGGCGCGGGGCGCCGGGCGCGGGGCGCCGGGCGCGGGGCGCCGGGCGCGGGGCGCCGGGCGCGGGGCGCCGGGCGCGGGGCGCCGGGCGCGGGGCGCCGGGCGCGGGGCGCCGGGCGCCGGGCGCGGCGTGCGCGGGGCTACGCGGGCGGGGGAGGGGCGGATGCCGCGGCCGCGGGCGGTGCGGCCGGCTCCGGGAGGCGCGAGGGCAGGCCGGTCGACAGCAGCAGCCCGAGCACGGTCAGGGCGAACACGAGGAACAGCGACTGCCGGAGCGACTCGACCTGCGTGTCGGCGTAGAGCTGGGCGATCTCGGTGGCGGATTCGGGGTCGGCTCCGGCATCCGTCAACAGATCCTCGGCCTGCTGCTGAGAGATGATCGGCGCGCCCTTGGAGGCTACCGCCACCACCTCGTCGCGGATGTCGCCGGGCAGCGTCTCGCTCTGCTGCACGGCGCCGGTGAAGCCGGAGGTGAGCAGCAGGATGAACACCGAGCCGACGACCGCCGTGCCGAACGACGACCCCAGGTTCTGGAAGGTGCCCTGCAGACCGCCGACCTCGGACGTGTCGGACTGGTCGACGGCCGACATGTTGACGTTGCCGAGCTGCGAGGCGAGCAGGCCGAAGCCGGCGCCGACGACGAACATGCCGGCACCGAACGCCCAGTCGGCGAGCTCCGGCTGCACCGCGAGGAACACGACGAGCACGCCGAGGCCGAGCGTCAGCTGCCCGATGCGGCCGATGTTGCGCGCCGAGCGCACCGTCGACAGCCGCGACCCGAGCATCGAGAAGAGGATCAGGCCGACCGACAGCGGCAGGATCTTGAGGCCGGTCTCGAGCGCGTCGAAGCCGAGGATCGTCTGCAGGTACACCGGGATCACGAAGAACAGCGCCGCGATCGCGAAGTACTGCGCCATGAACATCGTGAGGCCGCTGCGGAGCGCCGGGATGCCCAGCAGGCTGACCTTCAGCAGCGGCACGCGGCCGGTGCGCTCCAGTCGCTGCTGCCGCCGGACGAACAGCCACAGCACCACGATCGACAGCAGGATGAGGTAGGCCACCGGCGAGATCCCGAACGGCGCGAACGGGCGGCCGTTGATCACCGGGGGGTCCAGCGGCACGACCCAGCCCCACGTCTTGGACTGCAGGATGCCGTAGACGAGCAGGCTGAGGCCCAGGGCCGAGAGCACCACGCTCGCGAGGTCGATGCGCAGCCCGCGGTCGCCGGGGACGTCCTTGATGCGTCCCGACACGATGAGGACGAGTGTCATGATGACCGCTTCGGCCACGAAGACGTAGCGCCATGACGAATAGGTCGTGACGAGCCCGCCGATGAGCGGGCCCGCCGCCGCGGCCGCGCCGGTGACGGCCCCGAGCACCGCGAACGCGACGACCCGTGCGCGGCCCTCGTAATTGATCGCCGCGAGCGCGGCGATCGCGGGGATCACGAGCACCGCGCCGAGGCCCTCGACGAGCGACCAGCCGAGCATGAGCACGCCCAGGTTCGGACTCAGCGCCGTGGTCAGCGAGCCGATGCCGTAGACGACCGATCCGATGCGGAAGGCGAGGCTGCGGCCCCAGCGGTCGCCGAGCTTGCCGCCCGTGAGCATGAACGCGGCCATCGTGAGGGCGTAGAACGTGATCGCCGCCTGCATGCCCGAGATGTCGGTGCCGAGATCGTGCGCGACCGTCGAGATCGAGACGTTCATGACCGTGCTGTCGAGCACCATGATGAACTGCGAGACGCTCAGCAGGATGAGCACGAACCACTTCCCCATGCGCGAACAGTATCGTTTCGCGTGGCGGGCCGACGCCCACGTTGCGGTGACGCGCGGACGTAGACTCGGCGCCATGGTGCGGGACGGCTGGCGGGCGGCGACCCGCGCGGATCTGCGCGGGCTCCCGGCCGAGGTGGCACCGTCGCTGCTCGGCGCGCGGCTCACGACCGTCGTCGCCGGCGAGACCGTCGCCGTGCGGGTCACCGAGGTCGAGGCATACCACGGTCGCGACACCGGGCCGGTGCCCGATCCCGGCTCGCACGCGCGCATGGGACCCACGGCACGCAACGCGACGATGTGGGGCGAGCCCGGGCACCTGTACGTGTACCTCAGCCACGGCATCCACTCCTGCGTGAATGTCGTCTGCGGACCGGCGGGGGTGGCGGGCGGTGTGCTGCTGCGTGCGGGCGAGGTGCTCGAGGGGACGGATGCCGCCACCCGGCGCCGCCCGGCGGCACGCACGCCGCGCGATCTGGCGCGGGGACCCGGGCGCTTCGGCGACGCGGTGGGGCTGCGGCATCCGCTCCACGACGGCATCGACGCGATCACCGGAGCGCCGCGGCACGGCGCGGTGGCCCGCCTCGAGCTGCTCGCGGAACCGCTGGCCGACGTCGCTTCGGGCCCACGGGTGGGTGTTGCGGGGATCGCCGGCACCGCGGCGTTCCCGTGGCGCTACTGGATCCCCGGCGACCCCACGGTGTCGCCGTTCCGGTGGGGGCGCGGGGCCCGCGAGGTCAGCGAAGCGACGTGACCGCGACGAAGGCCGTGCGCAGGGCTCGCATGCGCTTCTCGTAGCGAGCCGCGATGAAGATGAGCAGCGCGCCGCCGAGCCCCAGCCAGAGCCACCACGGCACCGTTGCATAGGCGGTCGAGATCCACGGCCACAGCTGCGCCACCGCGTGCACGAGCAGCACCGCCGAACCGAGCACGAGCGGGGCCTGCAGCCGGTATACGGCGCCCACCACGACCATGGCGATCGCGACGACCCCCAGTGCGACGATGCGCCACAGCTCCGACTCGCCGAAGTCGTGCAGGAGCGACGGCACGGTCAGCAGCGCCAGCCACGGGCCGAGCGCCGGCCACGACCGCAGGCCCGGGTCGCGGCGCATCGCGCGCACGCCGAACAGGATGCCGCCGATCGCCGGCGGGACGGTCACCAGCTCCACCGGGCGCACGCCGGCGGCCGTGAGCGCGAGGAGGCCGAACACGATGCCGGCGACCGCGGCGGCGATCGCGAGCGACAGCCCCAGCCGTGCCCGCAACGCGAACCCGATCGCGGCCGCCGCGGTCATCGCGCTCATGACGAGCACCGTGCGCAGCTCGTCGCCGGTCGGCTGCGCGCCCAGCAGGGTCGCCTCGGCACCGGCGAACAGCACGGACGCCACCGCGAAGCCGGCGCCCGCCACCCGGCCGACCGCCGCAGACGGGGTGGCCCGCAGGGCCGCGAACGCGATCGCGGCGGCGATGCCGGCTCCGGCCACCGCCCACAGGTCGGGCTCGAGGCCGCCATCGGGGCGGGTCGCGACGGCGAAGAAGCGCATGGCGCATGCCGTCAGCGCGACGAGGAGACCGCCGACCGCGAGCACGGCGCCGAGGGGAACCCACCGGCGCAGGCCCAGCACCGAGGCGCCGGCGACGCCGACCGCGCCGCCGATGACCGCGGTGACCGTCATGGTGCCGAGGTCGGCCTCGGGCTTCGTGAGCGTGACGAGCACGAGGAGCGCGGCGCCGGCGCCCGCCAGTGCCGCCGCGACGCGAGCGGGGCGATCCGTGCGCGCCGTCGCCGTGAACACCACGGCGACAGCGAGCACGCCGACGCCCGCGACGATCGCCGCCGCCGTGCCGCTGGCGAGACCGGGGGCGAGCAGACCTCGCAGCCCTACGACGAGCGCGGCCGCGCCCAGCAGCGTCACGGTGGGGGTGCGGAGGCTCCAGACGTCGGGGTAGCGCGGACGCGGCGGCGCGGGCGGCGCACCGACGATCGGCGCACCGGCGACGGCGGCCGGGGTGCCGGGGGCCGTGCCCCGGGTGCCGGCGACGGGGGCCGCGGTGCCAGCGGCGGGGGCTGCGGTGCCGGGGGCGGGGGCCGCGGTGCCGGAGGCGGGAACAGGCGTGCCGGCGCCGGTCGCCGGCGCACCCGGCGCCGAAGCGGAAGCCGATGCCTGCGGGAAGAACCAGCCGGTCGCTCCCGGACGGGGGGTGGTCCGGGAGGGGGAGCCGCGACCCGCGGCATCCGGCACTGCGCCCGCGCCGACGTCGACCGGCGGGAGTCCCACCAGAGCGGCGGCCGCACGGTCGACGGGCTCGGGCAGCGATGTGACGGCCTCGGCGGCGCGGCCTGCCGGCTCGCGCAAGGCCGCGACGGCGCCGGCGGCGAGCAGCGTGAGGATCACGTACGACCACACCCGGGCGGAGGTGGGGGCGGCCAGCAGGCTGGGCACGGTCGCGAGGACGAGTCCGGCGATCCACGCGGGCCCTTCGGCCGCCGGCCACGGCTCGCCGGAGGTGCGACGGCGCAGCATGCCGAGCACGGCGCCGATGAGGCACATGGCCGCGACGGGCAGCGAGACGGCTTCGATCTGGGTCGCCGCGCCCAGGCTCCAGGCACCGGCGCCGATGGCGAGAGCACCGCCGAGCGACACCCAGCGGGTGAGCGCCGTCAGGGGCAGGCGATCGAGCCAGGCGGCGGCGAGATGGAGCCCGGCGAGCATGATCAGGCTGCCGGCGAGGATGCGCGGCTCGTCGGCGATGGGCACGATCACCGCGACGGCGGCGATGAGTGCCGCCGGCGGAACGACGAGGGCGTACAGCGTCGACGACGGCCGGGCGGGGCGCGCGGCAGCGGCGCCCGCGCCCGACGCGTACGCCGTGGCGACCAGCAGCACGAGCCAGAGCACCTGCCAGCCGGGCCCCTCGACGGCACGCTGGACCGCGACGAGAGCCAGTCCGGTCATGGCGACGGCTGCCCCGACCGGAGCGACGGGACGGATGCCGCGGACCGGCGTGAACGACAGCGCCAGGGTGATCCCCACGGCGACGAGCGCCACGATCACGCCGCGCAGCGGCTCGCTCCACCAGCCGGCCAGCGCCAGGGTCCACAGCCCGACGACGAGGCCCGCTGCCAGCGCGACCGCCGCTTCGGCGCGGCGGCGCAGCCAGACCAGCACGGCGGTGAAGACGACGAGCGCCACCGCCACCGGGATGACGTAGGTCTCGATCGTCCACCACGCGGCGGGCGTGCCGGCGTCGAGCCACGACCACCACGCCGCGATGCCCGCGGCGACCGCCGGCCAGGCCAGCAGGCGGCGTGGCGCCGCGGCCACCGGCGTTCCGGGGCGGGAGGTCGCGAAGCGGTCGTCGAGCGGATCGGCGGCAGGCGCGATCCAGCCGTGCGCAGTCCGGCCCCGCTCGGCGGTGATCGACGCGTCGTCGACGGCGATGCGCGTGACGGCGGTGGCCGCGAACCAGATCGCGATGAGGGCCAGCACCGCCCACGTCAGCTGCAGCGGGACTCCCCAGACGACCACCAGGAGCGTCACAGCCGCCCCGAGGTCGGCCGCCCGGCGCCGGATGACCGCGACCGGTGGTGCCGGCAGGCGCACGGCCGACGTCGCGGTGACGTCGGCCGACGACGTGGTGCCGACCGCGGCCACCGATGCGGGGATGTCGATGGGCGCGACGACCGGGGCGGTCGCGACGGCCGCACGTGAGCCCGGGGCGCCGTTCGACTCGGTCGCGCCGGTCACCTCGGGAGCTCCGCTCGCGCCGAGCGCGCCGGCACCCGCCACGGCCGCATCGTCGCGGCCGTCGCTCGCAGCCTCCCGCCGCACGAGGGTGACGACGATCGCCGCCGCGACCGTGACGGCGACGGCGGCAGCGGTCAGCACGATCGGCGTCGCGTCGGTGTTGACGCCGCCCGCCGTTCGCAGCACGTCGTAGGCGGTGGCCGCAGCGAGAGGCGCCGTGAGGGCCGCGGCGATGATCGCCGGTTCTCGCCCGACGCGGGTCGCGCCCAGGGCGAGCGCCGCGAACCCGACGAGCAGCAGGGCGCTGCGCACGATGCCGAGTGCGGGTTCGCCGAGGCTCGCCACGAGCGGCCCGGCCAGCGACGCGTCGTCCATCGCGACGGCGATCGCCGACCACGCCAGCGTCAGTGCGGCGATGACCTCGGCGGCGATCGCGAGGGCCGCGCGGCTCGGCGCGTCCACGCGCAGCACCACCGCGGCGGCGAGGGTTGCGAGCGCGACCCACTGCAGCAGGGCGAGGATGATCGACGGCTCGTCGCCCCACAGGCCCGTGGCGGCCGCGAGAGCGGCCGGCGCCGGCAGGGCCGACAGGGCGGCGATCGCCACCGGGACCACGGCTGTCGCGACGGCCGCGCCGCCCGCGGGGCGCAGAACGAGCCGCACGGCGATCGGGTACGCCAGGGCCACGGCGACCCCGACGAGCCACAGCCAGGGCGTCGCGACACCGGCAAGGTAGGCCGTCGCGACGGCGATGCCGCCCGTGACGATCCAGCCGACGGACGTGCCGCCGGACTCGACGCGACCGTCGCCGTCGGCGCGCGTGACCGCAGGGACCATCGCGGTCCCCGGGACGCTTCCGCCGCGCCGGCGACGGACGCCGAGCGCGACGACCGCCACGGCGGCCGCCACGACGCCCGCCGCCACGAGAACCGCCGGCACGGCGGTGCGGGCCGCGGCGGTGAGCACCAGGACCGCCGCGACCACCGGCGCGATCTCGCGGAGCACCGGGCGAGCGATCGTCGGCGCGCGCAGCAGCATCGCGGCGATGACGACGGCCGCGCTCAGGGCGAGGACGGGCCCTTCCGGAGCGGCGACGGGCGTGGCGAAGGCATCCATCGTCCACGCCGACCACGACCGCTCGATCGCCATGGCCGCCTGCGCGAACCACCAGATCGCGACGCCGGCGATCGACGCGGCCGCGACGGCGCCCGACACGATCGCCGCGGGCAGCAGGGTGCGCGAGGCGCGGCGCGCCCGCACGACGTCGAGTGCGAACGCGACGAGCACCGCCAGCAGCGGTCCGACGAGGAGGGTGTAGACGGGAGCCTCGGTGCGCAGCGCCAGCTGCCATCCGGCGAGGCCCGCGGCCGCGACGGCGATCGACGACGCGACGCCCGACACGACGCCCGCGGCCGGCAGCTCGATACCGGCCACCCGGCGGCGCGCCAGCCACGCGTGCGCGGCACCCAGCACGACGAGTCCCGCGCTCGACCACACGACCACGGCGACGGCGTCGCCTGTGAAGACCACCGCGGTGATCCCGGCGGCGACCAGTGCGCCGACGCCCGACAGCGCGAGGACGAGCCGTTCGACGATGCCGTCCGCGCCGGGTCGCGCCGACGACCACGGCACCGGGAGCGCGTGCACCAGTCCGCCGGCGGCGGCGCCGAGCAGCCCGGCGGTCGCGGCCTCCGCGGGCGGGAGGGCGGCGAGCCCGGCGACCAGGAAGCCGAGCCCGGCGGGCAGGCCGAGCGACGCCGCGAGGTCGGGACCGCGCAGGTGCGACACCCGCGCCCACACCCGGCAGAGGACGGCGACCACGAGAGCCGCGATCCCGGTGTAGACGGCGGGGTCCGTCGCACCCGCGCCGAACAGATCGTTCGCGCGCACCGCCCACGCGTCGAGCGCGAGCAGGACGACACCCAGGGCGCCGATGCCCTCCGCCGTGGCGGTGAGGCTGCGGCGACGCAGCCACGAGGCCAGGCCGATCGTCGCCAGGGTGATCGCGCCCACGATGAGGGCGCGAACGGCGGTGTTCGCGACGTAGAAGGCCAGGATCAGGAAGAACACCGCGGCGATGCCGACGAGCGAGACCCCGACGATCAGCAGCAGCACCGGGACCGTGAGGCGCCGGCGCGGAGCGGATGCCACGATCGGCGCCGGAGCGGCCGGCTCGCGGCCGGCGGGCGCCGCCTCGCGTGCGACGGGCTTCGTGTAGGCGGGCGGGAGACCACCGGCGGGCACCGAGGGGGAGGGGACGGATGCCGCGGCCGCAGCCGCAGCCGTGTCGACGGGCGCGACGAGGTCGGGCACGGCGGCCGTCGGCGCCACGGCGGCCCCGACGGGCTGCGGCGCGGTGAGGATCGCCGGGGCCGCGGCATCCGTCGACATCGCCGCGGCTGCGGCAATGCGGGCGGGTGCGGGGGAGTCCTGCCGGATCTCGTCGATCAGCTGCTGCCGCGCCAGTTCGGTGCTGACGATCTCGCGTCCGAGCGCGAGCACCTGCGGGGCGCGTGCGTCGGTGAGGGCGAATCCGCACGTGGGACACACCGCGGCGACGATGACGGCGAAGCACGACGGGCAGCGATGAACGTCGGCGAGGTCGAACGGCGACGCCGGCCACAGCCGCGTCCCGTCGTACGAACCGTTCATGTCTCCGCCTTCTCCCCTCGGACTGACGAACATGGTCCACCGGGTTGCTCGTCCGGTGAGGGATTTTGTCGGCAGGCGCAGGTCGCAGGGCCTCGCGCCGGGCCGGCTTTGGACGTCTTATCAGGAGGAATTCCCGCCCCGGAATATACCCGGCTGCTCCGCCTGGCCGCGCGCACTGTGCACAGACGCGCGGCGAGGCGGCGACCGCGGCGCTCCTCACCTCCGCAGGTCCGGGGCGGAACGACCGCTGTGCTAGACTGACTCTTTGTCTGCGCGCACTCCAGCACGCAGTACGCGTTTCATCTCGCTTCGCTCGTTCAACGACCGGAACTTCCGGGCGGTGACGGCGTGCGTCGAAATGCAGACAAGGGATCTTGGGTGGGGCCGTCCGGCCTCACGGTACTAAGGAGACATCACTATGGCAGCAGTGTGCCAGGTGACCGGAGCTGTTCCCGGCTTCGGTCACAACATCTCGCACTCGCACCGCCGGACGAAGCGCCGCTTCGACCCGAACGTGCAGAAGAAGACCTACTTCGTTCCGTCGCTGGGTCGCAACATCAAGCTGAACGTTTCGGCCAAGGGCATCAAGGTCATCGACGCCCGCGGCATCGAGGCGGTCGTGCGTGACCTCCAGGCGAAGGGTGTGAAGCTCTAATGGCCAAGAAGGCTCAGGACGTCCGTCCGATCATCAAGCTGCGTTCGACCGCGGGCACGGGGTACACCTACGTGACGCGCAAGAACCGCCGCAACAACCCCGACCGCATCGTGCTGAAGAAGTACGACCCGGTCATCCGCAAGCACGTCGATTTCCGCGAGGAGCGTTGATCCATGGCTAAGAAGAGCAAGATCGCACGCAACAAGCAGCGCCAGGAGGTCGTCGACCGCTACGCCGCGAAGCGCCTCGAGCTGAAGAAGGCGCTCGTGTCGCCGACGTCGACCGACGAGGAGCGCGAGGCCGCGCGCGTGGGCCTGCAGAAGCTGCCCCGCAACGCGTCGCCGGTCCGCCTGCGCTCGCGCGACGTCATCGACGGCCGCCCCCGCGGTGTCCTCACGAAGTTCGGCATCTCGCGTGTCCGCTTCCGTGACATGGCGCACCGTGGCGAGCTGCCCGGCGTGACCAAGTCGAGCTGGTAAGCCAGCACAGCATCACCGGAAGGCCCGGAGCTCTCGAAGCTCCGGGCCTTCCGCGTGCCCGCTGTCAAGGCGGTCGGGCGCCGGAGCGCGCGGCTCTACACTCGGCATGATGTGACCGAGGGGGAGCGAAGGATGAGGCTCGATCCGTTCTTCGAAGAGCGCCTGCGCGTGCACCGGAAGTACATGTTCGACCAGGCTGTGGGTGCCGTGCGTTCCAGGCTCACCGCACTGTGGCCGTTCGGCCGCCCGAGTCCCCTCCCGGCCGCCGCGCCCGCGGCTCCTGCGCAGGCCAAGGCGCAGTCGAAGGCCCGTGAGAAGACCTCGGCGCTCGGGCCGCACGCGCGGGCGCGGGCCCGGCACCGCCGCGCGGCGCTGGCGTGGGACCGCACCGAGCTCAGCACCGTCGGCACATCAGGGCCCGAGGTGCGGATCACCGAGCACCAGGTTCCCGTGCCCGGGCATCCCGCCGTCCGCGTGCGCATCTATCACCCGTCCGTCGCCGGGCACGCGCCGGTGCCCGCCGTGCTCGCGTTCTACGGGGGCGCCTTCCGCATCGGGGGCATCGACTACCCGACGACGGATGCCGCCTACCGCCGCCGCTGCGTCGATGCGCACGTGGCGATCGCCGCCGTGGACTACGCCCTCGCGCCCGAGCACCGCTATCCGGTGCAGGTGGAGCAGGCCCATGCCGCGCTCGAGTGGCTCTTCGAGTCGGCGGGCGACGTCGGGGTCGACCCGAGCCGGATCGGGGTGCTGGGCATCTCGGCGGGCGGCAACCTCGCGGCCGCCCTGACGATCATGAACCGCGACCGCGGCGATCGCCCCCTCGCGTTGCAGGTGCTCGAGGTTCCCGTCGTCGACCTGACGGGCGACCACATGGACCTCGGGGCGATGCGGGCCCTGCGCATCCCGCGGTTCCTCACCGTGCGTGAGCTGCGCTCGGTCGCCCGCACCTATCTCGCCCGTCCGCAGGACGCCCGCGAGAGCTATGCCTCGCCGCTGCGCGCGGCGTCGCACCGCGGGCTGCCGCCGGCGGTGATCCTCACCGCCGAGTACGACCCGCTCCGCGGGGACGGCGACGCCTATGGCGCGGCGCTCCGCCGCGCCGGCGTCGATGCCAGCGTCGTGCGCTATCAGGGCGTGACGCACGACACCCCGATCTTCACCGGGGTGCTCCCTGCCGCCCGGCGCTGGCACGACGACGTGGTCGCCGCGCTGCGCCGCCTCCACGCCTGAGCTCGAGCGCCTGCGCCGCTGCGTCCCTGGCGCCCTGCGCCCTCCCCCCATGAACGACCAGGGCCGAGGGGGCGGGGCCGGGGGTGACGAAGGGCCCGGGATCCGAAGACCGCGGGCCCGTGCGTCCACCGCGGGACACCGGCCGACACCACTCGACCGCCGAACCCCCAGCCGGGGCTGGGAGCTCGACGGTGGAGTGGTTCCGAGCCGGGCCGGGTGGCGGCATCCGGATCGAGTGAGCCGACGGGTGAAGTCCGCCGCCGTGTGTCGAGATCATCCGTCTACTTCACAACCTCCGTCTCGCGGAATTGGTGTGTGGTCGCCCACTCCAGCGCGTAGTCGGCGATCTCCTCCCAGCCGTCCTGGCTGACCAGGCGGTGGGTGCGGCCCGCGTACTCCTTGTACTCGACGACGGCCGGGCTGCCCGACGAGCGGTACTTCTTCACGATGGCCTTGCCGATGGCCGGCGGCGCCACATGGTCGATCTCGCCGGTGATGACGAGGAAGGGAGCCCGGTCGGCGCGGCCGTAGTCGACGTGCGTGACGCCGCGCTTCTCGTTGAGCACCGAGGAGACGCCCTCGAAGAACACCCGGTTGTACGAGTTGACCGCGTACTCCTCCCACAGCTTGTCGGACTCGTCGCGGGGGAGGTCGTTGCCGAACGTGAAGTGGAAGTGGCGCTTGCTGAGCGGCTTGGCGCCGTTGATGCCGAACGGGTTCGACAGGATCGGGGTGCCCGTCCACAGCGTCGAGAGCGGAAGGGCCGTGACACCGGCCGTCTGGCCGGGCGCGACGCCGACGTAGGCGACGCCGAGGCTGCGGTCGGCCAGCATCTGGGTGAGGACACCGCCGAAGGAGTGCCCGATGATGATCGGCTTCTGCGGCAGCTCGCGGATGATGCGCTCGTAGTTGTCGGCGATCTGCTTCAGGCCGATGCCCTTCAGCGCCTCGGGGTTGCGGCGGATGTCTTCGACGGTGCGGTCGTCGATGCCGGGCCAGCCGGGGACGATCACCTGGTGGCCGGCGGCGCGGAAGCGCTCGGCCCAGGTGTCCCAGCTCTTCGGGGTCATCCAGAGGCCGTGGACGAGGACGATGGGGGTCTTGGTCGTGGTGTTCATTTCCTGCTCCTTGGGTGTGGTGTTGCGGTGGTTCGGTCTTCGTCAGGTCCGGGGGTCCGGCTGATGTGATCGATGGTAGACCGAACGTTCTATCTATACAAGACTATTCCCGAGGAGTTCTTGTCAGCCGCCGTCCGGGCCTGCGCCCGCGCTTCCACGGCCGCGGGGCAGGAGGCAATGGCACGATGGAATCGAACGCAGGGGGATCAATGAGCACCACCGCAGCCGCGCCCGTCGCGGCATCGCGCCCGTCACCGGCGCGTCAGCGCCTGCTCGACGCGGCGACCGACCTCTTCTACAACGAGGGCATCCACTCGGTGGGCGTCGACCGGATCATCGAGGAGGCCGGCGTCACCCGCGCGACGATGTACAAGCAGTTCGCCGGCAAGGAGGGACTGGTGCTGGCCTACCTCGAGGGAGAGGACCAGGGGTTGCGCGCCCTCTTCGCCCAGGCCTCCCAGGCGTCGGACGACCCGGAGGTGCTGCTCGACCTCGTGGTCGACGGCATCGAGCATGACATCCGCGAGCGCCACACGCGCGGATGCCCCTTCATCAACGCCGCCGCCGAATACCCCGACGAGGGTCCGGTGCGCGATCTCATCACCGACCATCGCGAGTGGTTCCGCGAGACGCTCCGGCAGCTGGCCGAAGGCGCCGGGCTCGACGATCCGGCGGCGGTGGCGGCATCCCTCGTCCTGCTGCGCGACGCGGCGCTCGTGGGCGGGTATCTCGACGGGCAGCACCGGGTGGGACCGGCGTTCGCCCGAACGGCGCGCGACCTCATCGCGTCGCACAAGCCCTGAACGCTCTGGGCGAAATCCGGCCTCAGACGTCACACCAGTCACATCCGTCACACGACACGCCGCCTGAAAAGTCAGAAATCCGCAGAAATACGCGGTTCTGTCGGCCGTGTCGGGTACATTCGGTCCCGGTCGATAGGACCAGCCGGGGGGCGAAGCCATCCGGTCCGAGCAATGACAAGACGGCACTCGTCGTCTTTGGAGGACATACCAAATGGCCGACAAGACCATCACCAAGACCGAGCTCGTCGCGAGCATCGCGAGCGCGACCGGCCAGAGCCAGTCCGCCGTCTCGGGCGTGCTCGACTCCCTCTTCTCCACCGTCTCCGACGCGGTCGCCGCCGGCAGCAAGGTCTCGATCCCCGGCTGGATCGCCTTCGAGCAGGTCGCGACCTCGGCTCGCACCGGCCGCAACCCGCAGACCGGCGAGGAGATCAAGATCCCCGCGGGCAAGCGCGTCAAGGTCACCGCGGGCTCGAAGCTGAAGGCCGCCGTCAAGTAATTCCGACGCAGACCTCGGGAGAGGGGATGCCGCGCCCCGCGGCATCCCCTCTCTCTTTGCGTGTGCGGCCCCGGCCGGTGGGTCGGTCCGTCCGTTCGAGGCTGACCGCGGGTGCGGGGAGGGCGGCTCGCGCGCGACGTAGGCTGGAGGGGTGAACCCGCGCGCCCTGCGGGCCGTCGGGCCCGTCATCCTCGTCGTGGCTGCGCTGGCGGTCATGGTGTGGGCGCTGGCGTTCGGCGGCGGCGCGGCACCGCTCGCGATCGCCGACCCGGGACCGTT
The DNA here is from genome assembly GCF_033548675.1 of Microbacterium sp. M3. Taxonomy (NCBI): domain Bacteria; kingdom Bacillati; phylum Actinomycetota; class Actinomycetes; order Micrococcales; family Microbacteriaceae; genus Microbacterium; species Microbacterium sp. M3. The sequence continues at coordinate 210,122 of NZ_JAWTZT010000005.1, read as the reverse complement.
CGTGCGCTGGGGTCTTCCGACCGCGAAGCTCCTGGTCAACCTGTCGGCGGCCGGCATGGTCGGCGTCCTCGTCACGGCGCTGTTCGCACTCCGTGCCGGTGACCGCGAATTCGACATCGCGCTCGACACCGCCTCGATCTCCGCGGCCGTCTTCACGGTGGCCGCCGCGGTGACCGGATTCCTCACCTTCCTCGACGCCTTCAACCCCGTCCTCGACCTCGGGCCGCAGTTCGGCGCGCAGCTCGGGCGGTTCATCGTCGAGACCGAGCCCGGCCGCACGTGGCTCATCACCACCGTGGCGGGCGCGGCGCTGACCGTCCTGACCTTCGCGGTGCGCTCGTGGACCGCGACCTTCTTCGTCGCGCTGCTGGCCACGGCATCCCTCGTTCCCATGGGCACCCAGGGCCACTCGGGCGAAGAGGCGTTCCACCACGAGGCCATGACGGCGCTCATCCTGCACATCATCGCGGCGGCGGTGTGGCTCGGCGGTCTGCTGCTCATCGTCGTCGTGCGGCCCCTCCAGTCACGCGACGACAGTGCCGCGACGGTGGCGCGCTACTCGAGCATCGCCATCGCGGCGTTCGCCGTGGTCGCGGTGTCGGGCACCGTGCGCGCCGCCATCGGCCTGCAGGGCTGGGAGGCGCTCATCTCGCCGTACGGCGCGATCCTGGCGCTGAAAGTGGTGGCCCTCATCGCGCTCGGCCTCTTCGGTGCGTGGTACCGCACGCGCCTCATCGGCCGCATGCGCGAGTCCGAGGTCGCGGGCGACGCCGCGCAGCGCGCGGCCGGCTCCGCGCGGGCGACGAAGGCGTTCTGGACCCTGATCGCGTTCGAGCTGGCGCTCATGGGCATCGCGAGCGGCGCCGCCGCGGCCCTCGCGCGCACGCCCCCGCCGGTGCCGCCGCTGATCCCGGAGGTGCCGACGCCGGCCGAGCGGCTGACGGATGCCCCGGTGCCGCCCGAGCTGACCCTCGAGCGCTGGTTGACGGCGTGGAACGTCGACCTGCTGTGGGCGGTCATCGCCGGGTTCGCGATCTTCTTCTACCTCGCGGGCGTATGGCGCCTGCGTCGCCGTGGTGACGCGTGGCCGGTCTATCGCACCATCCTGTGGGTGCTGGGCTGGCTGCTGCTGGTGTGGGTGACGGGCGGCGTGATCAACGTCTACCAGGACTACCTCTTCAGCATGCACATGGTGGGCCACATGCTGCTGACGATGGCGATCCCGCTCCTGCTGGTTCCCGGCGCCCCCGTGACGCTCGCCGCGCGCGCCGTCCGCAAGCGCGACGACGGCACCCGCGGTGGCCGCGAGTGGATCCTGTGGGCCGTGCACTCCCCGGTCGCGCGCGTGCTGACCAACCCGTTCGTGGCCGCCGGCCTCTTCATCGGCTCGCTCTGGGTCTTCTACTACACCGACCTGTTCCGCTGGTCGCTGTACGACCACCTCGGCCACGAGTGGATGATCGCCCACTTCCTCATCACGGGCTACCTGTTCGTGATGTCGCTCATCGGCATCGACCCCGTGCCGTATCGCCTGCCGTACCCCGGCCGGCTGCTGCTGCTCATCGGGATCATGGCCATGCACGCGTTCTTCGGCATCGCCATCATGATGCAGGAGGGCCTGATGATCGCCGAGTGGTTCGGCTCGATGGGCCGGACGTGGGGCGCCACGCCGATCGAGGACCAGTACACCGGCGGCGGCATCGCGTGGTCGATCGGCGAGATCCCGACGCTGATCCTCGCGATCACGGTCGCGATCCAGTGGAGCCGCAGCGACGACCGCGAGACCAAGCGGCGCGACCGCCACGCCGACCGCACCGGCGACGCCGAGCTCGAGGCCTACAACGCCCGGCTGGCGGAGCTGGCCGAGAAGGACGCGAAGGCGGCCGCCCGGCGCTGACGGGCCGGTGCCCGCGAGCCCGACGCTGCGGATGCGAGGACATCTGCGCTGCAGAGGACGAACGCGACCGATCCGTCCTCAACACGGCCGATCCCCGCTGTTCCGAGGGCCCGGCCCGGTGCGGTGCGGCGCGGCCCGGCGCCGGGGATCCGGCTCAGGTGGTGTCGGGGCCGGTCACCACGATCGACACCTTGCCGTCGGGGCGCACGTCGATCTGGCCGGTGACGATGAAGGGCACGTCTTCGCTCACCGCGCGGACGCGGCCGTCGAAGAGCGAGCGGATGTCGACCTCGATGTGGGCGACGGCCTCTCCGGGGAGGATCGACCAGCCCGCGCCGTCCGGCTCGACGGCGACCGTGGGCTGTTGCACGATCGACCACGTCGGCAGCGAGTCGATGCGGTCCTGCACGAAGAACCCGAACGGGCAGGCCGTCGGCTGGAGCACCTGCTGGGTCGTGCAGGTGGTGAGGAACTCCTCGACCTTCTCCTGCACGACGCTGAGGAACTCTTCGGTCGGCTGCGCCTGCAGGTTCACCGGGATGGCGCGGAACGGGCTGTCGGAGAGCACCGCGACCCCGGGCGTCGCCGAGATCGCCGTGTCGACCGACACCGAGTACAGGCCGGGGGAGAAGACCAGCAGCGAGACGGGGGCGAGGGGATCGGCATCCGCTCCGTCCGGCGAGACCTGGCGCTTGTCGATCTCGAATCCGTTGACGTCGAAGGCCATGGAGCCGGTGACGCCGAGGTTCATGACGGCCAGCGGGCTCGTCGCGAAGCGCCACGTCGGGGCCAGGCCGATCGAGCCGTCGCGCTCCACCTCGAACGTCGTGCGCCCGTCGTACCCGCGCGCCTCGTACTCGATGGTCACCCGGGTGACGTCGCCGTCCTGCTCCTCCGACACGACCCGCACGTCGCCGATCGGTGCGAGCGCGGCACTGCGCAGCAGCGCCTCGGAGGCGCTCGCGGGCAGCCCCGCGGCCTCGAGCTCGGCGGAGCTCACTGCCACGCCGGGGACGGCCAGGGCGTCGGCCGCGTGCCCCTCGGCGAGCAGCTCGACGTAGCGCTCGACGAACGCCGACGGGCTGTAGAACTGCCGCTCGATGGCCCCCCACGCCGCCACGACGGCGCCGGCGAGCAGCAGGCCAACGATGCCGAGGAGCGTCAGGTCGAGGGCGAGGCTCCCGCGGGCACGCGTCTTGCGGGGCGGCTGCACGCGCGGCGGGGCGGCCGCCGTCGCGGCGCTGCCCGGGGTCGCCCCAGGGCCCGATGGCGCGCTCGCGCGACCGGATGCCGTGTCCACCGCCCCTTGGTCCACGCGAACAGTCTAGGAACCCCTGACCGGGAGCCCCCTGTGGACGTGCCACGGGGGAAACACGAGGTCACGCCATGATCGCGTCGCGGACCGCGCTCGCTCCGGCCAGCTGCCCCGACGCGATCGCCGCGGCAAGCGACACCATCGGCCCCGGCACCGCCGCGAGGTGCGCCATGTCGCCGCCGGCGTAGACGCCGGGCACGGTGGTCCGGCCGAGCGGGTCGATCTCGACGCCGCCGCTCGGGAGGATGCCGCAGCCCAGCTGCGCGGCGAAGGGCGCCCGCTGCGTCGAGGTCGCGGCCGTGAAGACGCCGGCGACCCGCTCCGTGCCGCCGGCCGCGAGCCGGAGCTCGAGGCCGCCTTCGACCTCCACCACCGCAGCCACGTCGGCCGGACGGGCCACGAACGCGGACGCGACCACGGGCCGCAGCATCCGCTCGATCATCGCGGCATGCTCGCCGTCGATGAGGATGCCGATGCGCTCGCCGGCGAACTCGTGCCCGTGGCAGAACGGGCACTGCGCGACGCGGCGCCCCCACTGCTCGGCCAGCCCGGGGACGTCGGGCAGCGCGTCGCGCATGCCGGTGGCCAGCACGAGACGGGCTGACCGCTCGATGCCCGCATCGGTCGTGATCTCGAAGCTCCCGAGCGCTCCCGCCACGGCGGCGACGGCGGCGTCGCGCACCTCGACGGTGGGGTACGGCGCGAGCTCTTCGCGGGCGATGCGGCGAAGCTCCGCGGGGCTCCGGCCGTCGTTGGTCAGCAGGTTATGGGCGTGCTCCACGGTGGCGTTGCGGTACTCGCCGGAGTCGAGCAGCAGCACCGAGCGGTGCATGCGGCCGATGGTGAGGGCGGCCTGCAGTCCGGCGGGGCCGCCGCCGATCACGATCACGTCGTACATGGTGTGTTCCTCTCGTCGGGTTGCGTCGGGAACGATCCTGTGACTTCATGTCGACATGAAGTCAACTCTGTCGATCGGGGATGCCGCGGCCCGGTTCTCGCTGCCCACCCACGTGCTGCGCCACTGGGAGGACGTCGGCCTGCTGCATCCGGACCGCGACGGCGGCGAGCGACGCCGGTACGGCGACGACGACCTCGTGCGCATCGGCGTGATCGTGCGCAGCAAGAGCGCCGGCATGAGCCTCGAGCAGATCGGGGTGCTGCTGGACGAGCAGGCGCCCGAGCGTCACCGCGTGCTGGAGGAGCACCTCGCCGAGCTGGACCGGCGCATGGCCGACATGGAGCGATCGCGCCGCATGACCGAGCACGCGCTGCGCTGCCGGTCGCACGACATCACGACGTGCCCCCGGTTCCGCGCGATCATGGACGAGGTCGTCGCCGGCACGGGCCGGTGGCGCGAGGCCGAGACCCCTGTGGAGAGCGAGCCGGACTCCACCGATCGCGGCGCGCGGCGGCAGGACGCGGCATCCGCTCGTTAGCATGAACCGGTGAACACCCCGCCTCTGTCGTCCGAGCAGGAGGCGCTCTTCCGGCTCATCGAAGACACCCGCGAGCACGTGTTCGTCACCGGGCGCGCCGGCACCGGCAAGTCGACCCTGCTGCAGCATCTGGCGTGGAACACGAGCAAGCAGATCGCGGTGTGCGCGCCGACGGGCGTCGCGGCGCTGAACGTCGAGGGCCAGACGATCCACTCGCTCTTCAAGCTGCCGCTCGGCATCATCGGGGCGCACGACGAGCAGCAGTCCGACGCGACCCGCAAGCTGCTCAACGCCATCGACACGCTCGTGATCGACGAGATCTCGATGGTCAACGCCGACCTCATGGACGCCATCGACCGCGCCCTGCGGCAGGCGCGGGGGCGGCGGGCCGAGCCGTTCGGCGGCACGCAGATCGTGATGTTCGGCGATCCGTACCAGCTGGCGCCGGTGCCGCCGCGTGGCGACGAGCTGCGCTACGTGCGCGACCACTACCGCTCGTTCTGGTTCTTCGACGCCAAGGTGTGGGTGGGCGAGGCGGCGCGCGACGGCATCCTCGACGTCGGCTCGTACGGCGCCGAGCTGAACATCCGCGAGCTGGTCGACATCCATCGCCAGTCCGACCCGGCGTTCAAGGCGATGCTCAACGCGGTGCGCTACGGCCGCGTGACCGCCGACATCGCGCAGGTGCTCAACGACACCGGCGCACGCACGCCCCCGCATCCCGCCGACGGCGAGCACCCCATCATCACGCTCGCCACGCGCAACGACATCGTCAACAACATCAACCGGCGCCACCTCGACGAGCTCATCGGCCGTGAGCAGACGGCGATGGCGGAGGTCAACGGCGATTTCGGACGGGGGGATGCCGCCTACCCGGCCGACCTCGAGCTCAAGCTGAAGGTCGGGGCCCAGGTGATGTTCCTGCGCAACGACACCGCCTCGTTCGGCGAGCCGCCGCGCTGGGTGAACGGCACGATCGGCACGGTGACGCGCATCGCGGGGGAGACGGTGCGCGTCGACGTCGAGGGCGAGGAGTTCGACGTCGAGCCGGCGGTGTGGGAGAAGTACCGCTACTCGTACAACCCCGGCTCCAAGCAGCTGACCCGCGACATCGTCGCCGAGTTCACGCAGTTCCCGCTGCGGCTCGCGTGGGCCGTGACGATCCACAAGTCGCAGGGCAAGACCTACGACCGCGCCATCATCGACCTCGGCTCGGGCGCCTTCGCGCCGGGCCAGACGTACGTCGCGCTGTCGCGGCTGACGTCGCTCGACGGGTTGTACCTGTCGCGGCCGCTGCGCCCGCGCGACATCCAGGTCGACCCGGACGTGCAGCGGTTCATGCGCGATGCCGTGCGGGGGACGCCCGTGTCCTGAGGCTCGCCACGGCCCGCAGCATCCGCCCCCGCCACGATCCGGCGAGAATACAGCTGGTCGCCGACATGGTGGGTGGTTCCCTACCTCTCGTCCACCAGCTGTACTCTCGAGGATTCGGCGCCGGATCCGGCCGGGACGGAGAGGGTCAGGCGACCTGGGCGGTGGCCTTCGCGGTGGCGAGGTCTTCGAAGAGCTCGGTGTTGAAGCGGTAGGCCAGCAGCACCTCGTCGATGACGCGCTCCTGCTCCGCGGCATCCCACGGCGCAGCGTCGAGCTGCTCGCGGTAGACGTCCTTGAAGGCCTTGGGGTCGGCGATGTCGTCGAAGACGTAGAAGCCGATGCCGTTCGTCTCGAACCCGAAGCGCCGGGCCATGAGGCGGCCGATGAACTGCCCGCCCGAGAGGTCGCCGAGGTAGCGCGTGTAGTGGTGCGCGACGAAGCCGCCCGCCCACGTGGCGCCGACCTCGTTGATGCGGTCGACGTAGCGGCGCGTCGTGGGCAGCGGCTCGATGCGCTCCTGCCAGTCGGAACCGACCAGGAACTCGAGGTCGGCCTCGAGTGCGGGCAGGCGCGTCAGCTTGTCACTGATGAACACCGAGGCGACCGGGTCATTGCGCATCTGCTTCGCGGTGCGCTCGAGGGCCTCGTAGATGAACCAGTGCTGCACCACGAGCGCGACGTAGTCGTCGCGGGTGCCCTCGCCCTTCATCAGGTCGGCCATGAAGCCGGACTGCTCGCTCGACGAGTGCGAGCTGCTGGAGCGCTCGCGCAGGGCAGCGGAGAAGGGGATCGGGTCGGTCATACCTTCATGCTAACTGAAGATAAGGCGACCCTAAGAAGGAATTTCCTACGCGTGCGACCGCGGCTCGATGCCGAGCCGCCGGCAGGCCTCGTCGTAGAGCGCCACGATCTCGCGCCGGACCTCCGGCCGCTCGCTGATCGGGCCGCCGAGCCACGGCACGGTGATCTCCTGGGTCGAGCCGTCGGCGCGCGTCGCCTGCCAGACCCCGCCGTGCCCGTCGAACCCGGTCATGCGGGCGGCGGTGGCCTCGGCATCCGTCATCCCCGCCTCCGGCCCGAACGCGCGGGCGATCAGCAGGTTGTCGTCGCCGTGGTCGCCGTTCATGTGGCCGAGCACACCGGCGAGCGTGGCGTCGTCGAACGTGTGCCCGCCGCCCGCCTCGAGAGAACTGGTCATGCACACACCCTACGGACGGCCGTGCGGCAGGAGCGACCGGGGTGTGTTTGAATGCATTGCACGATCATCGGGGGGTGAGCATGCGGACCCGCTCCAGACATCGCCGCGCCATCGCGGTGGTCGCTGGTGCGCTCGCGTCGCTGCTCGTCCTCGCCGGGTGCTCCTTCGGAGGAGAGACCGAGCCCGATCTGCCCACGCAGAGCACCACGCCGTTCCCCGACGAGGTCGTGCAGCAGTTGACGGATGCCGTCACCCACGCGATGGGGACGACCGGGTCATCCGGTGCCATCGTCGGCGTGTGGGCGCCCTGGAGCGGCAGCTGGGTGACCGGCCTCGGCACGCAGCGGCCCGACGGCGGAGGCGAGGTCACGGTCGATCAGCGGTTCCGCGGCGGCAAGATGACGCGCGCCATGACGTGCGATGTGCTCTACAGCCTCGTCGCGGACGGCCAGGTCGACCTCGACGACAGCATCACGGAGTACGTCTCGGGTGTGCCGGACCTCGAGGCGGTCAGTCTCGGCGAGCTGTGCGACGGCACGTCTGGCATCGGCTCGTACACGGGCGCGCTCTACAACTCCTGGATCTCGAACCCGTCGCGGCAGTGGGACCCCCGCTACATCGCGAGCTTCGGTCTCGGCCAGCCGCGCACGGCCGAGCCGGGTGCGGCGTACCGCGACTCCGATGCCGGCTACGTGCTGCTCGGGCTCGCGCTCGAGCGGGCCACCGGCGCGACGGCAGCCCAGCTGCTGCAGACGCACGTCGCCGACCCGCTGGGCCTGGAGGCGACAGCGCTCGGCGACATGCCGGCCGAGGGCGCACTGCAGGGCGGGCAGTCGCTCCCCAACGCCGAGGGCGCGCTGGACTGCGCGCAGCCCGTGGACCTGACGGCGGCCTCGTGGACCACCGGCTTCACCGACGCGGGCGTGGTCACCGACATCGACGACCTCGGACGCTACGTGCAGGCGCTCGCCTCGGGCGCCCTCGTGAGCGACGACGACCGCTTCGCGTCGCCCCTGCCCGTCGCCCCGGACGCCCCGTCGTGGTTCGCCGCCGGCGGGGGCGCCATCATGGCGGGCTCGCTCATCGGCCAGTACGGCAAGGTGCCCGGCTACATCTCGGCCGCCTTCGCCGACCCGGGCAGCGGGCTGACGGTCGCGGTCGTGCTCAACAACTCCGCCGCAGACCCGCTCGTCGGGGAGTACCTCGCGTGGGAGCTCGCCGCCATCGCCTCCAAGGCACCGGCCGCCGCAGGCGAGTCCGTCCCGGAAGCGGGCCTGCCGTGGACGGCCGAGCAGTACCACGAGGCCATCGCGGGTGCGGCGGTCTGCACGCCCCCGGCCTCGGAGTGACCGGACCCGCGGGGCCCGGCGCCGCGCGCGCCGGCTCGGGGACCACGCCCGCCGTCCTGCTGGTGATCGCCGGACTCGCGTGCCAGGAGGTCGGCGCCGCGATCGCCGTGCTGCTGTTCCCGCAGGTCGGCCCGCTCGGCATGGTGATGCTGCGGCTGGTGTTCTCGGCGATCGTGCTGCTGCTCATCGCCCGTCCGCGCCTGCGCGGCCATGGACGGGCGGACTGGACGGCCGTCGCGCAGTTCGGCCTGGTGCTCGCGGTGATGAACGGGCTGTTCTACCTCGCCCTCGAACGGCTGCCCCTCGGCGTCACCGTCACCATCGAGGTGCTCGGGCCGCTCGTGCTGTCGATCGTCGCGGCCCGTCGCGCCTCGGCGTGGCTCTGGGCGGTGCTGGCGTTCGCCGGGGTGGTCGCGCTGGGTGGCGGCGGATGGGACCGCCTCGACCCGCTCGGCGTGCTCTTCGCCCTCGGAGCGGCCGCCAGCTGGGCGTTCTACATCCTCGCCTCGGCGCGCGTGGGCCGGGCCTTTCCGAAGCTCGACGGACTCGCGCTCGCGATGACGGTCGGCGCGATCATCGCCCTGCCCTTCGGGATCGCGGATGCCGGAGCCGCCCTCCTGCGGATCGAGCTCGTCGCGCTGGGCGCGGCGGTGGCGGTGCTGTCGTCGACGATCCCCTACGCGTTCGAGCTCATCGCGCTGCGCCGCCTGCCGGCCGCCGTCTTCGCGATCATGATGAGCCTCGCGCCGGCCACCGCGGCGCTCGCCGGGTTCCTGTTCCTCGGACAGCACCTGGCCTGGCTCGAGATGCTCGGCATCGCACTCGTCATCGCGGCCAGCATCGGCGCCATCCGCTCCTCCGCCCGTGCCGCCCGTGAGGCCGCCGAGCCCCTCGCCTGACCCCGGCCCGCGGCATCCGTCGGTCTTTGGCGTGTGCTGCGGGGCGCGAGACCGCACGTTCGCACCGGTTTCGGCGCGGTGGTGGTGCTGTTGTGAGGTCTCGTCGCGATAGCCGGGGGGACGGATGCCGGTGGCCGGGGCGGTGTGTGTTGTCGGCGCGGGGGTGCGGCATCCGTTCCCTCCTGAGCCTCTGCGCGGCGCGCGGGGCGCGAGACCGCACGTTCGCACCGGTTTCGGCGCGGTGGTGGTGCTGTTGTGAGGTCTCGTCGCGATAGCCGGGGGGACGGATGCCGGTGGCCGGGGCGGTGTGTGGGGTCGGCGCGGGGGTGCGGCATCCGTTCTCTCTTGAGCCTCTGCGCGGCGCGCGGGGCGCGAGACCGCACGTTCGCACCGGTTTCGGGGCGGTGGTGGTGCGGTTGTGAGGTCTCGTCGCGGTGGCGGGGGACGGATGCCGGTGGCCGGGCGGTGTGCGTCGCCGCGGGGGTGCGGCATCCGTTCCCTACGGAGCCTCGGCGCGGCGCGCGGGGTGCGAGACCGCACGTTCGCACCGGTGTGGGTACGGTGGTGGGGCTGTTGTGAGGTCTCGTCGCGCTAGCCGGGGGGGGAGAGAGACGGATGCCAGTGGCCGGGCGGTGTGCGTCGCCGCGGGGGTGCGGCATCCGTTCCCTCCTGAGCCTCTGCGCGGCGCGCGGGGTGCGAGACCGCACGTTCGCACCGGTTTGGGGACGCTGATGGTGCTGTTGTGAGGTCTCGTCGCGATAGCCGGGGGGGGAGAGAGACGGATGCCGGTGGCCGGGCGGTGTGCGTCGACGCGGGGGTGCGGCATCCGTTCCCTCCTGAGCCTCTGCGCGGCGCGCGGGGCGCGAGACCGCACGTTCGCACCGGTTCTGGGGCGGTGGTGGTGCGGTTGTGAGGTCTCGTCGCGGCGGAGGAGGGCTGGCAGGTCCTGAGTAGGCTCGCGGCATGGCGCACGAGACGAATTCCGGCCGGACGAGATGGGCCGTGCTGGGCCCGGGAGCGATCAGCAGGGACTTCGTCGTCGGCCTGCGCGCGTCGGAGCACGGCGTGCTGCACGCGGTGGGCAGCTCGTCGGCCGACCGTGCGGCGGCGTTCGCGGCAGAGCACGGGGCCGAGGCATCCGGAACATACGATGAGGTGCTCGCGCGCGACGACGTCGACGCCGTCTACGTCGGCACGGTGCACACGACCCACGCCGACCTCGCGATCCGCGCGCTCGAAGCCGGCAAGGCCGTGCTGTGCGAGAAGCCGGCCAGCCCCACCCTCGACGAGGTCGAGCGGATCCTCGCCGCCGCCGAGCGGGCGCAGCGGCCCTTCCTCGAGGCCTTCAAGACGCGGTTCGGGCCGTTCGCCGAGGCACTGCGCCAGCTCGCGCGCAGCGGGGAGCTCGGCGCCCTGCAGAGGTTCGAGGGCGCGTTCGGGTTCGACGCCGGCACGCGTGAGGGGCGGCTGTTCGACCCGGCCCTCGCCGGCGGCGCCATCCTCGACGTCGGCTGCTACCCGCTCGCGCTCGCGATCGACCTCGCCGCGGCCGCCGGGCAGCCGGTCGACCAGCCCGAGTATCGCCGGTTCGAGGCGGAGCTGGTCGCGGGTGTCGACGGCACCGCGTCGGCCGAGCTGGTGTTCGGCGACGTGACGGCGCTGATCGCGACGTCGGTGATCGCCGACCTCCCCGACACCGGCGTGCTGCGCTTCGCCGGCGCCGAGGTGGTGCTGCCGCACGTGTGGGGCAGCCGCACCGAGAGCCCCTCGACACTGATCGTCCGGCGCGACGGCGAGGAGACGCACCTCGAGGTGCCGGTGGTGCAGCCGATGGCCGCCGAGGCCGACGCGCTGTCGCTCGCGATCGCCGAGGGCCGTCGCGAGGTGCCGCAGATGCCGTGGTCGCACACGCGCGCGGCCGCTCGCGTGCTTACGGACTGGCGCGACGCCGCCCTCGCCGGCTGACCCCGACGGCGCCCGCCGAACGGGTCAGGCGCCGCGCGGGGGAGCGGTCGAGCCGCGCACGTGCAGCGTCGGGTTCAGCACCACGCGATGCACCGGCCGGGTCGGATCCTCGATGCGCCGCGCGACGAGGTCGACGGCGGCGCGGCCGACCGCGGCGCGCGGCGGGCTCACGGCGGTGAGGGCCGGCGTGAACAGCTCGGCGACCTCGTCGTCGTACGCGATCACCGACAGGTCGCCCGGCACCGAGATGCCGCGGTTGAGCGCGAGATCGACGAACGCCATCGCCTCGGGATCGGAGTGCACGAGGATCGCGGTGACCGAGTTCGACAGCGCGGCGTCGAGCGCCGAGTCGACGACCGCCGAGAAGTCCGGGCTGGTGCGCGGGGGCAGGCTCGTCTCGAAGTGATCCGCCGGCGTCAGGCCCAGCTCGGCGCAGGCGGCCTGCCAGCCCGCAGCGATCTTGCGCGAGGTGGGCGAGTCGCGCGCGATGATGAGACCCACCCGGCGGTGCCCGAGCGAGGCGAGGTGCCGTGCCGCGAGCACGGCGCCCAGCGCGTGGTCGGTCGTGACGTTCTCGACCGGGCTGCCGTCGGGCTGCCGCACCGCGTCGCGCTCGACGAGCACGTTCGGCACCCTGCACTCGGCGAGCCACTGCACGACGTCCTGCGCGTGAGGCGTGTCGGTGTTGGGCGCCACGACGAGTCCCCGCACACCGTCCGCGTGCACGAGGCGCTCGAGCACGGGGCGCTCGTCCTGCAGCTCGTACGAGGCGCCCCGCAGCACGACGCGCATGCCCAGGCGCGCGGCCTCGGTCTCAGCGCCGCGCACGACGCTCGGCCAGTAGAAGCTCAGCGACGGCACCAGCATCGCGATCGAGCCGGCGCGGGGTGCGGAGAGCGGATGCCCCGACTCGGCGTCCTCGAACGCCCCCGCGGCGGGCACGGCACCGCCGTGCACGCGCACGAGCAGGCCCTCACGCTCCATCTGCGCGAGATCGCGGCGCAGGGTGACCGGCGCGACGCCGAGTTCGTCCATGAGCTGGGCGACCCGCACGGCGCCGTCGCGCTCGAGCGTCGCCAGCACGTGGGCGCGCCGCTCGGCGGCCAGCAGTGCCGGTGTCTGGTCGGTCATCGGGCGTCCTCCGCGTTCGTCTGGTCCAGTTCTACCGTGACCGCGATCCGGCCGCGTTCCATCACGTCGAGATCGAGGCGGGTGAGTCGCGGCCCCCACACGCTCGTCAGGATCGGGTCGTCGAGTTCGCGCACCACGAGGGTCGCGTCGATCCCGGCCGGCCACGAGATGCGCAGGGGCGTGGCGCCCTCGAGCGGAGTGACGATGACGGATGCCGCGTCCCGGCGCACGTCGCCGGCCAGCAGCATCCGCACCTGGGTCGGCGCGGGGGTGGGGGGCGTTTCGTCTCGGTCGCTGTCGCTCCCTCGCTCCACGACCGGGGCGGTCAGGGTGGGCGCGGGGGGCGGGGGCGTTTCGTCTCGGTCGCTGTCGCTCCCTCGCTCCACGACCGGGGCGGTCAGGGTGGGCGCGGGGGGCGGGGGCGTTTCGTCTCGGTCGCTGTCGCTCCCTCGCTCCACGACCGGGGCGGTCGGGGTGGGCGCGGGGGGCGGGGGCGTTTCGTCTCGGTCGCTGTCGCTCCCTCGCTCCACGACCGGGGCGGTCGGGGGGGGCGCGGGGGGCGGGGGCGTTCCGTCTCGGTCGCTGTCGCGCCCTCGCTCCACGACCGGGGCGGTCGGGGGGGGCGCGGGGGGCGGGGGCGTTTCGTCTCGGTCGCTGTCGCTCCCTCGCTCCACGACCGGGGTCGCGCCGTCCGCTCGCTCGACGACCGGGGCCGCGCCGTCTGCTCGCTCGACGACCGGGAGGGCCGGGGTGGAGGTCCAGGCGTCGTCGATCACCACGCGGCGGGAGGCGCGGTCGAGCCGGACGGTCCGGCGCCACGGGGCGGCACCGGGGTACGCCCCGGCGAGGTCGAGCGACAGCGACGCCGACTGATCGCTGATCGAGACGTCGACCCCGGATGCCGCGAACTCCGCGCCCGGGCTCTGCTCGACGCCCGCGATCACGGGAACGTTGTGCCAGCCGCTCTGCATCGTCCAGATGTCGTAGCGGCCGGGCCCGAAGGTCTGCAGCGTGTAGGTGGGGCGGCCGGCGTCGACGATCACCGGCACGCCGTCCGACGCGACGACGAACGAGCCGACGTCGTTGTGGTTGTGGTGCTCGCCGTTGTGGCCGCCCTTCACCGCCAGCGTCAGCCCCGCGGGCGTGCCGTCGTGCTCGCGGGCGAGCAGCACCTCGGTCGAGGGCAGCCACACCTCGCGGGGGTACGGCGAGGACTCCTGCGCCGCGGCGATCCACGCGTCGTCCGTGATGCCGCGCAGCAGCCGGCCGAAGCCCTCGCGCTCGGTGGCGGCGGGTGAGCCGGCGGTGCGATGCGACGCGGCGTGGGCCGCGGCATCCGTGTCTCCGACCGCGCGCGCCGCGCGGTGCAGCGCGTGCCAGGGCTGCGCGTCCGACACGCGCGCCTGGCCGTCGGCGAGGTTGAGGTACCAGTCGCCGGCGAGGTGCATGCGGTGGGGGAACGCGACCGTCTCGCGCAGCGCCGGCACCGCCGAGGCGTCGAGCACCCCGCCGGTGGCGTGGCGCAGCAGGTCGAGCGCCTCGAGCGCGCGGCAGGCGCCGTTCCACCAGTACGCGTAGCCTTCGTCGATCGCGCCGTCGGCCGGGAGCACCGAGACGTAGCGGTCGATCCCCTCGATCGCGAGAGCGATCACGTGCGCCCGCTCTTCGGCGTCGGCGGGACCGTCGAGCAGCCGCAGGGCGCCGACGAGCACGTTGCCGTGGATCCACGGGTTCCAGTTGTGCACATCGCCGTCGAGACCGAGCCAGTGCCAGTCGCGGCGGCCGGTGAACGGCTCGAACACGCGCACGCGCGCCTCATGGCGGATGCGGGAGCGGATGCCGGGATACCGGGCTTCGAGGCGATCTCCGAGGAGGTGGTCGATCCAGGCCAGCAGCCCGATGACCTCGCCCGCGCCGAGGTCGAGGTACGGCTCCGTGACGGTGGGAAGGACCGACCCGCGCTCGTTGAAGGCGTCGTCGTGCGCGGGCCAGCACCACGAGCTCTGCTCGCAGATGAGCCACACGCCGTCCAGCACCTCGGCGAGGAACCGCGCCCCGAGCTCGTCGTCCTGTCCGTGGTGGGCGGCGGCGATCGCCGCGCGCGCCAGGCGGAACTGCCGCTCGAAGACCACGGACTCCCAGCCCTCGCGGTCGCCGTCGTCGTGGATGCGCGCGGCGGCGGTGGCGAGCGGGACGCCCCAGGGGCGACCCAGGTCCTCGTGGGCGCGGGCGACCACGTCGGCGACGGCGACGGGGTCGGCGCTTCCGTCCGGGCCCCAGACCGTTCGGTCGCCGGAGGGGGAGACGGGCAGCGCGCCCTCGGGCGCGGCGAGGCGGGAGGCGAGGGCCTCGACGAAGGCGCCGGCGTCGGCTGCCGCCTGTTCGTAGAACACGCCGGCGAGCACGCCCTCGAAACGCGGGGACCCGGGAGGCGTCGCGGTGGTCAAGGTTCCTCCTCGTTGATTCACCATGGTGGGAGAGTCGCTCCTGTTTTCGACCGATCGAGAGCCGAAACCGATCACAAACGATCATAACGAATCTGAATCAGCCTTGCAATGACCGAAATCGGTTGATACGCTCCCAAACGTTCGCTCGCGATGAATGGTCATCGTGTCGAGGAGAACGCATCGAGGGAGATTCGAAGTGACGGTCCTGCAGCCCCGCTCGCCGCAGCGCGTCAGCGCGCCGTCGGCCGCGACCAGGTTCGACTGGAGCCGTGACGAATGGCTCGCGTACGCCGACCGGCTGCTCGACACCGCGCGCATCTTCGCCTCGCCCGGTCACGGGCGCATCCACTTCCCGGGCGCCGAGGGCGGCTACGGCCACGCGGTCGACGGGCTCGAGGGCTTCGCCCGCACATTCCTGCTCGCCGGCTTCCGCATCGCCGGTGCGCGCGGCGAGGGCACCGGGGAGCTGGCCGACTTCTACCGCCAGGGGATCGTGACCGGCGTCGACCCCGACGCCGACGACCGCTGGGTGCGACTCGACGAGCACGCGCAGGCGAAGGTGGAGGCGGCATCCCTCGCCCTCGTGCTCGACATGACGCGCCCCTGGATCTGGGACCGCCTCGACGAGGTGACCCAGCAGCGCGTGATCGCCTACCTCGCGCCGGTCGTCGGTGACAGCACATACCCGAAGACGAACTGGCTGTGGTTCCGCGTCGTGGTGCAGACCTTCCTCCGATCGGTCGGCGGCCCGTGGTCGGCCGACGACATCGCCGACGACCTCGCGCTCCACGACGAGCTCGTCCGCGACGACGGCTGGATCTCGGACGGCTTCGAGCGGTCGTACGACCACTACGTCGGCTGGGCGCTGCACACCTACCCCGTGCTGTGGTCGCGCATGCAGGGCGCCGGGGAGCTCGCCGGCGGTCGCACGCCCGCAGACATCGTGCGGCTGGACCGCTTCCTGCAGGACGCCGTGGCCCTCATCGGCGGCGACGGCTCGCCGCTCATCCAGGGCCGCAGCCTCATCTACCGCTTCGCGGCCGCCGCGCCGTTCTGGATCGGGGCGATGGCCGAGGTGCCCTCCGTGCCGCTCGGACAGCTGCGCCGTGCGGCGAACGCCGTCGTCGCGCACTTCGCCGACGCCGCGGTGCCGGGCGAGGACGGCGTCCTCACCATGGGCTGGCACCACGAGTGGCGCGAGCTCGCACAGTCGTACTCGGGCCCCGGCTCGCCGTACTGGGCGGTCAAGGGCCTGCTCGGCGTCGCGCTCCCCGCCGACCACCCGGTGTGGGCGGCGCAGAGCACGCCCCTGCCCATCGAGTCGGGCGATGAGCTGCGCACCGTGCGCCCGGCCGGCTGGGTCATCTCGGGCACGCAGGCCGACGGCATCGTGCGCATCGTGAACCACGGCACGGATCACGCCGCCGACGGCAGCCTCGTGGGCGACTCGCCCCTCTACGCCCGTATCGGCTATGCGACCGCAGCCGGTCCGCTGGCGAACCAGCGGGCGTGGGAGGAGCCGCTCGAGCAGTCCGTCGCGCTCGTCGACGCCGCCGGCCGCGCGACCCACCGCGCTGCCATGGACCTCATCGACGTGCGCGTGCAGGACGACGAGGGCGGTCGCGTCGGCATCGCCGCGTCCGTCTCGCGGGCCCACTGGATCGACATCCGCCCGACCGCCCACCGCCACGGCTCGGGCATCGAGGGCGAGATCGAGGTAGCCGGGGCCGTCGAGGTGCACTCGCTCGTGCGCGGACCGTGGGAGGTGCGCCTCGTGCGCGTCGACTCCCTCGAGCCCGGCGTCGACGCCGCCTCGCTCAGCCTCCGCGTGGGCGGCTGGGCGCTCGCCGCCGACGAGGCACCGCGTTCCCCGAACGAGGGGCTGCGCCCGAACGAGGGCCGGATCACCGTGTCCGGGCCCTCTCCTCGGCGCACGCCCTCGTCTCAGGACACCGAGAACAGGGCGGATGCCGCAGCCTCGGTCTTCGCCGATGCGCTGAGCAGCGGCATCCGTCCCCTCCTCGGTGCGGGCGCGGCGAGCGTCGAGACGCGCGAGGACGCCAGCCCGCTCGGACCCCTCGCGGCGGTCCCCGTCATCACGTTCCCGGTCGAGCCGGGCGCGTGGACCGCGACGCTCGTCGAGCTGACCTCCGCAGAACTCGCGTCGCCCGGCGACGCCGCCGTCGCCCTCGAGGCCGACGGCGACCAGACCACCGTCACGGTCACGTGGCCGGACGGGACGGCGACCACGAGTCGCCTCGCACACCCCGGAACAGCGTCCGTCGCGAACCGGTAACCCGATGGGCCCGAGGACGGGTCCGCAATCACAAAGGAGTACCCCCAGAATGAAGCGCTCATACGCTGCCGCGGCCGGCATCGCCGTGGTCGCAACGCTCGCTCTCGCCGGTTGCAGCGGCGGCGGCGACGACGCGGCCGCGCCCGAGGAGTCGTCGGGCCCGGTCACCCTCACGCTCTCGGGCTGGAGCCTCGACACGACGCCGGAGTTCCAGGCGCTCGCCGACGCGTTCCACGAGGAGAACCCCGACGTGACCGTCGAGCTCAAGGGCTACGACGCGGCCGAGTACAACACCCTGCTGACCGCCGACCTCGCCGCCGGCGCCGGCCCCGACATCATCACGCAGAAGGAGGTCAAGTTCGTCCCGACGTTCGTCGAGGGCGGCCAGCTCCTCGACGTGTCGGACGTCGAGCTGCCCGACGGCATCAGCGGCGCGGGCTCGTACGAGGTCGACGGCACCGCCTACGCCGTGCCCTACCGCAACGACTCGTGGGTCCTGTACTACAACAAGGCGCTCTTCGACCAGGCGGGCGTCGAGTACCCCGACGGCTCGTGGACGTGGGAGGACTACAACGACGCCGCGACCGCGCTCACCGAGGGCCTCGCAGCCGCCGGCAGCGCTGCCAAGGGCACGTACCTCCACCGCTGGCAGTCGACCGTCCAGGGCTTCGCGAACGCGCAGGCCGACGGCGACATCCTCGCGGGCGAGTACGAGTACATGGAGCCCTTCTACGACAACGTGCTCGCGCTGCAGGACGGTGGCGACCAGGTCGACTACAACACCAGCGCCGCCAACCAGCTCACCTACCAGGGCGAGTTCGGCAAGCAGAACGCCGCCATGCTGCCCATGGGCACCTGGTACGTCGCGACGCTGATCGCCCAGCAGGCCTCGGGCGACGCCGACGACTTCGAGTGGGGCATCGCGCCCATCCCGCAGGAGTCCTCGTCGACCGCGGGCCTCGACAACACCCCGGTGACCTTCGGCGACCCGACCGGCTTCGGCATCAACGCCGGCATCGACGACGCCAAGGTGCAGGCCGCGAAGGACTTCCTCGCGTTCGCCGCCGGCGAGAAGGGCGCCGAGATCCTCGCCGGCATCGGCATCACGCCGGCGCTGCTGACCGACTCGGTCGTCGAGACCTACTTCTCCGTCGACGGTGCCCCCACCGACGACCTGTCGAAGTTCGCCTACTCGACCCACGAGGTGTTCCCCGAGAACCCGACGTCGAACAAGACGGCGGCCATCCAGGGCATCCTCAACGACATGCACACGGCGATCATGTCGGGATCGGTCTCGGTCTCGGACGCCATCCAGGAGGCGCAGGACCGCGTCGCCAACGAGGTCGGCACCGACTGACCCCGCCGAGCCGAGGCTCGACAACTCGCGACCGGCCCGCTCCCGCGGGCGGGCCGGTCGCCCCCTCACGCTTTCCACCCGACCTGGAGGTCCCGCCATGGCGACCATCACCGCCACCGAGGCTGCCGCCGCACCGCCGCCCGTGCGCCGCCGGCGCTCGAAGCTGCGGCTGCGCAACACCCTCATCGGGTGGAGCTTCATCCTTCCCAACTTCATCGGCTTCGGCCTGCTGACGCTCGTCCCGATCGTCGTGCTGTTCTACATGTCGTTCACCAACTGGAACGTCTTCGGCACCGCGAACTGGATCGGCCTCGACAACTACGAGCGCCTCATCGGCGACGGCAGCTTCCGCATCTCGGTCATCAACACGCTGTACTACTCGGCGCTGCACATCCCGCTGACGATCATCGTCTCGCTCGGCCTCGCACTGCTGCTGAACAACAAGCTCCGCGGCGTCGCCTTCTTCCGCACCGCGGCCTTCTTCCCGTACATCACCTCGATCGTGGCGATCGCCGTGGTGTGGAACCTGCTCTTCAGCCCCGAGTACGGCCCGATCAACGAGTTCCTCCGGTTCATCGGCATCCAGAACCCTCCCGGCTGGCTCACGTCGCCCGAGTGGGCGATGCCGGCCGTCGTGATCGTCGGCACGTGGCGCGACATGGGCTACTACATGATCCTGTTCCTCGCGGGCCTGCAGACGGTGCCCCGTGAGCTGCACGAGGCGGCCCGCGTCGACGGCGCCAACGTGTGGCAGCGGTTCGTCAACGTGACGCTCCCGTGCCTGCGCCCGACGATGTTCTTCGTCACCGTGATGCTGACGATCAACTCGTTCAAGATCTTCGACCTGATCCTCGTCATGACCGACGGCGGCCCGGGCCAGTCCACCCTCGTGATGTCGCAGTTCATCTTCCGCAAGGGCTTCGAAGAGAGCCAGTTCGGCTATGCGTCGGCCGCCGCGGTCGCGCTGTTCTTCATGTGCATCATCGTGACGATCCTCCAGTTCCTCTGGAACAAGAAGCGGAGCAGCTGATGGCCGAGCAGATCGAGAAGGCCGACCGCATCGAGAAGGATGCCGAGCTCCTGGTCTCCGACTTCACGGCGCCGGCCGGCGCCCGGCGCGGCCTGCGCAAGCTCGCCGACGACCCCGGCGCGACCCGGCCCGAGATCCCCGCCGACAAGGTGACGCCCGGCCGCCGGGCGGCGCGCATCGCGATGTACGTCGCGCTGATCATCTTCGCGATCGGGCTCCTCGCGCCCTTCGCGTGGATGGTGCTGAGCTCGTTCAAGTCGGCCAACGAGGTGTTCTCGGTGCCGGTGAAGTGGCTCCCCGAGACGTGGGTGTGGCAGAACTACGTCGACATCTGGTCCGAGTCGAACATGCTCGTCTGGATCCGCAACACGCTGTTCCTGGCCGTCGTGGTCACGTTCCTGCAGGTGCTCACCGGCTCGTTCGCCGCCTACGGCTTCGCCCGCATGCGGTTCCGCGGTCGCGACGTGCTGTTCCTGCTGTACGTCGGCACCATCGCCGTGCCGTGGCAGTCGTACATGATCCCGCAGTTCATCCTGCTGTCGAACTTCAAGGTGTCGAACACGCTGTGGTCGATCATCCTGCTGCAGGCGTTCGGCGCGTTCGGCGTGTTCCTGATGAAGCAGTTCTACGAGACGATCCCCGAGGAGCTGTCCGAGGCGGCGCGCCTGGACGGTCTCAGCGAGTACGCGATCTGGCGCAAGATCATGCTGCCGCTGTCGATCCCGGCGCTCGCGTCGCTCACGCTCCTCACGTTCGTGAACACGTGGAACGACTACCTCGGACCGCTCATCTACCTGCGCAACCCCGACCTCTGGACGATCCAGCTCGGGCTCAAGGGCTTCGTCTCGAACCTCTTCGACACCAACTACGCCCTGCTGTTCGCCGGCCTCACCATCTCGGTGATCCCCATCGCGATCATCTTCCTGCTCGGCCAGAAGTACTTCGTCGAGGGCATCGCCACGAGCGGACTGAAGGGCTAGGACGATGCAGAAGTCCGGCATCCTCGCCAAGCTCAACGGCCTGGTCTCGCACGAGGCCTGGGCGTCCCTCATCGGGATGGTCTACCTCGGGCTCACCGTGAACCTGCTCCTCGTGGTGTCGTGCCTGCCGCTGGTCGCGCTGCTGGTGACCACCGACCCGCTGTACTCCTGGCCGCTGCTGGCGCTCGCAGTGCCGCTCGCGGCGCCCGGCCTCACCGCCGCGTTCCGGGCGTTCCGCGAGCACGGCACCAGTGTCCGAGCGGGTGGGGGACTCGGGCCGATCCGCGCGTTCGTCGCGGGCCTCCGCGAGACCTGGTGGCGCGCACTCGTGATCGGCGCGATGGTGACGGCGGTGATCGTGGTCCTGCTCGTGGACGTGCGGATGCTGTCGAACACCGCCGCTGCGGTGGTCACCGTGCCGCTGCTCGCGGTGCTGGCCCTCCTCGCGGTCGCCGTCGGCCTCGTCTCGCTCGTCGCCGTCGCCGAGGTACCGACCGCGCGCCTGCGCGACGTGCTGCGGGCGAGCCTGTACCTCGGGCTGCGCCGCTGGTATCTCACCGCGGTGTCGCTGGCGGTGCTCGCCGTGCAGATCGCGGTGTTCGCCACCGCGCCCGCGCTCGGCCTCGGCCTCACCGCCTCCGCCGCCCTCTACCTCGCGTGGACGAACTCCCGCGTCACGCTCCGCCCCGTACTCGAACTCGACGAGAAGGCGACCGCGCAGGCCTGAGCCCGCGGCATCCGCTCTTCCCCCACACTTCAGAAGGATCCCTCCATGACGTCCACCTCGCCCGCTGCGGGCACCACTGCGACCACGACCGATGCGGCCATCTCGGCGGCGCTGTCGACCGTCCGTCGCAACATCGCGACCTTCGGGGGCGGTTACCCCGACGACACGACGGTGGACGACCGCTACGCGCTGCGCCCCGCCGAGGGCGGCATCCCGCTCGGCGGCAACCGCGGCTGGACCACGAGCTTCCGCACCGGCATGCTGTGGCTGGCGTGGGAGCTGAGCGGCGACGAGGCGTACCGCGAGGCCGCGATGGTCGACGTCGCCGACTTCGAGCGCCGCGTGCGCGACGAGGAGGACCTCGACACCCACGACCTCGGCTTCCTGTACACGCTGTCGACCGTCGCCGCGTGGCGTCTCGTCGGCGACCCGCGGGCGCGCGATGCGTCGCTGCTCGCCGCCGATCACCTCATGCGCCGCTTCCTCGAGCCGGCCGGCATCATCCAGGCCTGGGGCGACCTGTCCGACCCGGCACAGCGCGGCCGCACCATCATCGACAGCCTCATGAACATGCCGCTGCTGACGTGGGCGCACGCACAGACGGGCGAGGAGCGGTTCTCCGACGCCGTCGTGCGGCACACCGCGCAGCTGCGCGAGCACATCCTGCGCGGGGACGACTCGACGTTCCACACGTTCTACTGGGACGCCGAGACCGGCGAGCCGCTGCGCGGCGGCACCGAGCAGGGCGCGGCCGACGAGTCGTGCTGGGCGCGCGGCCAGGCGTGGGGCATCTACGGGTTCGCGATGAACTACGCCGTGACCGGCGACGAGCGCCTGCTCGAGGCATCCCGCCGCTGCACCGAGTACTTCCTGCGGCACCTGCCCGCCGACGAGGTGCCGTTCTGGGACCTCGTCTACACCGACGGCAGCGACGCCCCGCGCGACAGCTCGGCCGCCGCGATCGCGGTGTGCGGCCTGCTTGAGCTGTCAAAGGTCGAGACCGACGCCGAGCGCGCCGCGGAGTGGACTGCGCGGGCGCACTCGATCCTGGCGTCGCTGATCGCCAACTACACGCCGGCCACGCCGGAGGACTCGGACGCGCTCATCCTGCATTCGGTGTACGACCTGCCCAAGGGCAACGGCGTCGACGAGGGGACGCTGTGGGGCGACTACTTCTACCTCGAGGCCCTGATGCGCGTGGCGCGTCCGGACTGGAAGAAGTACTGGTGAGGCTCGTCACGTACGCCGGCGCGTCGGGGCCGCGCCCCGGCGCCGTGGTCGCGGGCGACCGGCTGGTCGACCTCGGCGACGTCGCCGAGACGGTGACGGCACTGCTGACGGATGCCGCGGCCCTCGCCGCCGCGCGGGCGCGGGTAGATCGGGCCGAGGCCGCCGCGCTGCCGGTGCTCGATGCGTCGGCCCTCCTCGCGCCGGTCGTGCCGGGGAAGATCCTGTGCCTCGGCTACAACTACCGCGGACACGTGCCGGACGGCGTCGACCCCACGGCGAACGACCCCGAGTACCCGGACGTGTTCGTCAAGACCGCCAACACGCTGGGCGGCCCGAACGACGCCGTCGTGATCCCGCCGGGCGCGACGGACGTCGACTACGAGGGCGAGGTGGCCGTCGTCATCGGCCGGCGCGCTCAGCGGGTCGCGCTGGAGGACGCGCTCGACCACGTCGGCGGGTACACGATCCTCAACGACGTGTCGGACCGCGCGTGGCAGCGCCGGCAGAGCCAGTGGGCGCTCGGCAAGTGCTCCGACGGCTTCGCGCCGCTCGGCCCCTGGATCGTCACGCCCGACGAGCTCGGCGACCCGCAGGACCTCCTCGTCGAGGTCGTGCGCGACGGCGTCGTGACGGTGTCGCAGTCGACGTCGACCGCGATCTTCAGCGTTGCCTACGTCATACACCACCTCAGCCAGGTGCTGACCCTCGAGCCGGGCGACATCGTCTCGACCGGCACCCCGCAGAAGCTCCCCGACGCCCAGGACGCCCACCGTCCGCTCGCCGACGGCGACGCCGTGACCGTGCGCATCTCGGGCATCGGCGAGCTCACCACCCGCTTCACCGCCGCTCAGGAGGCCGCCGCATGATCCTCGACTCGTTCCGCCTCGACGGCAAGGTGGCCCTGGTCACCGGCTCCAGCCGCGGACTCGGCCAGGGCGCGGCGCTCGCGCTCGCCGAGGCCGGCGCCGACGTCGCGCTCCTCGACCGCGGGGACGCTTCGGCCACCGCCGAGCTGATCGAGGCGACCGGGCGCCGCGTGCACCGGGTGCAGCGCGACCTCGTCTCGGCCACCCCCGACGAGCTCTCGTCGGCGGTCGACGAGGTCATCGCCGAGCTCGGCGGCCTCGACATCCTCGTGAACAACGCCGGCACGATCCGCCGGTCGCCGGCCGTCGACTATCCGCTCGAGGACTGGGACGACGTGCTCGCGATCAACCTCGACGCGGTGTTCCACCTGTCGCAGGCGGCGGGCCGCCACATGCTGGCGCAGGGCGGCGGGCGCATCATCAACGTCGCGTCGATGCTGTCGTTCCAGGGCGGCATCCTGGTTCCCGCGTACACGGCGTCCAAGCACGCCGTCGCCGGTCTCACCAAGGCGCTCGCCAACGAGTGGGCGGCCGCCGGCGTCACCGTGAACGCCGTCGCGCCCGGCTACATGGCCACCGACAACACCGCACCGCTGCGTGCCGACGAGGACCGCGCCGCGTCGATCCTGTCGCGCATCCCCGCAGGGCGCTGGGGCGAGGCATCCGATCTGCAGGGTGTCTTCGTCTTCCTCGCCTCGGAGGCCGCGGCCTACGTGACCGGCGCGGTCATCCCCGTCGACGGCGGCTGGCTCGTCCGCTGAGCCCCGTCCGGATACGCACACCGACATGCAGAACCAGGAGAGAACCGTGACCCAGACCAACATCCCGCAGCGCTACGCGACCAACCCCGCCCAGATCCCGGGCATGACGACGCAGCAGCTGCGCGACACGTACCTCATCCCCGACGTGTTCGTGCCGGGCGAGATCCGCCTCACATACACGCACCACGACCGCATCGTGCTCGGCGGCGCCGTGCCCGCGGGCTCGGTGCTCGAGCTCGGCGGGTACCCCGAGATCCGCAGCGACTACTTCCTGGAGCACCGCGAGGTCGGCATCATCAACGTCGGCGGCACCGGCACGGTCACCGCCGACGGCGAGACGTACACGCTCGTCAAGGGCGCGTGCCTGTACCTCGGGCGGGGCGTGCGCGAGGTCTCGTTCGCCGACGCCGCCGACGGCTCGGCTGACGCCGGCGCGCAGTTCTACCTGTTCTCGGCGCCGGCGCACACCGCGTACCCGGCCGCGCTCGTGTCGCCCGGCGAGGGCACGGTGCGCGAGCTCGGCGACCAGGTGACGTCGAACCGCCGCACGCTCAACCAGTACATCCACGAGAACGGCGTGAAGAGCTGCCAGATCGTCATGGGCGTCACCGAGCTGCACGCGGGCTCGATGTGGAACACCATGCCGGCGCATACCCACGACCGCCGCACCGAGTGCTACCTGTACTTCGACCTCCCCGAGGACGCCCGCGTCATCCACCTCATGGGCGAGCGCGAAGAGACCCGGCACCTCGTGGTCGGCGACCGTCAGGCCGTCATCTCGCCGTCGTGGTCGCTGCACTCGGGCGTCGGCACGTCGGCGTACTCGTTCATCTGGGCGATGGCCGGCGAGAACCAGGCGTTCGACGACATGGACGCCGCCCCCGTCACCGACCTCCGATGAGGCGGATGGCCGCGGGCGGCGCGGCGGTCGAGGCAGCCGGACGGATCGCGCGGTTTCGGCCGAGTTCCGCACGGTCTCCGAGCCGCGGGCAATCCCCGGAAGGACGACGGATGCCGCGGCCTGACTACGCTGGCGGCATGCCCGCAACCCTGCTCGCCATCGGCGAGACGATGGCCATGGTCACCCCGGTGGTGGCGGCTCCGGTCGCCGACGCCGACGCGTTCCTGCTGGATGCCGGGGGAGCGGAATCGAACGTCGCGGCTCACGTCGCCGCGCTCGGTCACCGGGCCGTGTGGTTCAGCCGGCTCGGCGCCGACGCCCTCGGGCGCCGGATCGCCCGGCAGCTGGGCGCGCGCGGCGTCGACGTCTCGCGCGTCGTGTTCGACGACGCCCACCCGACCGGGCTCTACGTCAAGGACCCCGGCAACGGCGTGCTGTACTACCGCCGCGGCTCGGCCGCCGCGCACCTGAGCGAGGCCGACGCCGACGAGGTGTCGTTCGACGGCGTCGACCTGCTGCACGTGTCGGGCATCACGGCCGCGATCTCTGCATCGGCGGCCGCCTTCCTGGCGCGCGTCATGGCGCGGGCGCGGGCCGAGGGCGTGACGGTCTCGTTCGACGTCAACCACCGGGCACCGCTCTGGGATGCCGCCACCGCCGCACCTGCGCTGCTCGAGCTCGCCCGCGGCGCCGACATCGTGCTCGTCGGGCGCGACGAGGCCGAGACGCTGTGGGGCACGCCGACCGCGGCCGACGTGCGCGCGCTCCTGCCCGGCGTCGCCGAGCTGATCGTGAAGGACGGCGACGTCGGCGCGACCGCGTTCGCCGGCGTCGACGAGATCTTCGTGCCGGCGCTGGTCGTCGAGGTCGTCGAGCCGGTCGGCGCCGGCGACGCCTTCGCCGGCGGCTACCTCGCCGGATACCTCTCGGGCGACCCGGTCGCCGACCGCCTCCAGGCCGGGCACGAACGCGCCGCCCGCACCCTCCAGACCACCACCGACTCCATCGACGAGCCGTCGCTGCGATGACCGGCTGACTTCGCCGGCATCCGCACGGGGCACCCGCCCTTCGTCGCGACCGCCCCGGCGGGTCACCCGCTCGCACCGGCCGACGGCATCCCCTCTCCACCCCGCTGAAAGGACTGCACGATGACCGAGGAACAGACGACCTGGTTCGACACCGCCTTCGCCGGCGCGCCGCTCATGGCGATCCTGCGCGGAATGGGCGTCGAGCGCTCGGTGCGCCTGTCCGAGACCGCCTGGGACCTCGGGATCGACTCGGTCGAGGTGCCGCTGCAGACCGCCGAGGACGAGCGCGCGCTGCGCGCCGTCGTCGATCTCGCCGCCGCGCGCGGCAAGAGCGTCGGCGCCGGCACCATCATCACGCCCGCGCAGGTCGCGCTCGCCGCCGACGCGGGCGCGGCGTACCTCGTGTCGCCGGGCCTCGATCCGGTCGTGGTGCGTGCGGCGCAGGATGCCGGCATCCCGATCCTTCCCGGCGTCGCGACGCCCAGCGAGGTGCAGCTCGCGGTGTCGCTCGGGCTGACGTGGCTGAAGGCGTTCCCGGCGACGTGGCTCGGCAGCGGGTGGTTCAAGCACATCCGCGGGCCGTTCCCGCAGGTGCGCTTCGTCGCCACCGGCGGCCTCGACGCGTCGAACGTGGAGGAGTTCCTCGACGCCGGCGTGCGCGTCGCCGCGGTGGGCTCCGCGCTGGAGGACGCCTCGCAGCTCGAGCGCCTGGGGGCGGTGCTGCGCTCCCGCACGGACTCCGTCCGATGACGTCCGACACCGACCGCTCACCTGTCGCAAACGGTCGCGCGGAACAGCAGAATGTGACGGGCGAGCAGCGCTTCGCGATCGGCGAGACCGACTTCCTGCTCGACGGCGAGCCCTTCCGGGTGCTGTCGGGGGCCCTGCACTACTTCCGCGTGCATCCCGGGCAGTGGGCCGACCGCATCCGCAAGGCGCGGCAGATGGGGCTCAACACCATCGAGACCTACGTCGCCTGGAACGCACACGAGCCGCGTCGCGGCGAGTGGGACGCCACGGGCTGGAACGACCTCGGCGCGTTCCTCGACCTGGTCGCGGCGGAGGGGATGCACGCCATCGTCCGCCCGGGGCCGTACATCTGCGCCGAGTGGCACAACGGCGGCCTGCCGGTCTGGCTGACCGGGATGCCGGGGATCGGCCTGCGCCGCTCGGAGCCGCAGTACCTCGCCGAGGTGACCGCGTACCTCGAGCGCGTCTACGACATCGTCGCGCCGCGGCAGATCGACCGCGGTGGCCCGGTGATCCTCGTGCAGATCGAGAACGAGTACGGCGCGTACGGCGACGACACCGCGTACCTCGAGCACCTCGTGCGGGTGACGAAGGACGCCGGCATCACGGTGCCGCTCACGACGATCGACCAGCCGACCGACCAGATGCTGCGCGACGGCAGCGTCGCGGGCGTGCACCTGACCGGGTCGTTCGGGTCGCGCGCGACCGAGCGCCTCGCCACGCTGCGCCGGCATCAGCCCACGGGGCCGCTGATGTGCGCGGAGTTCTGGGACGGCTGGTTCGACTGGTGGGGCGCCTATCACCACACCACGTCGGCGGCGGACTCGGCGGCCGAGCTCGAGGCGCTCCTCGCCGCCGGCGCCTCGGTGAACTTCTACATGTTCCACGGCGGCACGAACTTCGGCCTGACCAACGGCGCGAACCACAAGGGCCGCTACCTGCCGATCGTCACGTCGTACGACTACGACGCACCGCTCGACGAGCGCGGCGATCCCGCCGAGAAGTTCTTCGCCTTCCGCGACGTGATCGCCAAGTACGCGCCGGTGCCCGACGAGGTGCCCACGGCTGGGGGACCCGCGCCGGCGTTCGAGGTGGTGCTCGAGGCGGTCGCGACGCAGGATGCGGCATCCGTCTCCCGTCACGACGAACCGCCCACCTTCGAGCAGCTCGGTCACCTGAGCGCGCTCGTCGCGTACGAGACCGACCTCGACGGGCGGGGCGGTGTGCTGCGCGTCGCCGAGGTGCGCGACCACGCGTGGGTGTCGGTCGACGGCGTCTCGGTGGGCTCGCTCTCGCGCACGCGGCAGGAGGATGCGCTCGTGGTGCCCGCGGGCTCGCGGCTGCGCGTGCTCGTGGAGGAGCAGGGCCGCGTCAACTACGACGTGCGGCTGGGCGAGGCGAAGGGCCTGATCGGGCCTGTGGCCCTCGACGGCGTCGCGCTCAGCGGCTGGACGGCGACGCCGATCGACGTCTCGGCCCTCGGTGCAGAGGTGACGGATGCCGCGGCCGCCGTCGCCGGTGAGTCCGGTGCCGGTTCTGCGCCGGGCGTGGCGCCCTTCGCGCTGCGCGGCTCGTTCTCGCTCGCTGCGCCGGCGGATCTGTTCCTCGACACCGCCGGGTGGGGCAAGGGGTTCGCGCTCGTGAACGGGTTCTTGCTCGGCCGGTACTGGTCCAACGGTCCGCAGCGCACGCTGTACGTGCCCGCGGCAGCGCTGCGCGCCGGCGACAACACCGTCGTCGTGATCGAGCTCGATCGCGTCGCCGACCCGCTCGTGCGGTTCGTCGCCGGGCCCGACCTCGGCCCGCGCGAGGAGTAGTCCGCTCAGAGATCGGAGAAGTCGTTGGACGGGCTCTGAAGCCCGGTGACGATGTCTCCGTCGAGGCTCACCGAGACGAACATCCGCCCGACGGAGCCGGGACGGGTGAGAGACTGCGTGCCCGCTACGTCCTGACCGTCGATCCCGAGGTGGTCCGCGCGGCCGTCGCCGTCGGCATCCCATTCGTCCCACCCACCCGCGGCGACGACCGCG
Source organism: Microbacterium sp. M3 (assembly GCF_033548675.1). Lineage (NCBI taxonomy): Bacteria > Bacillati > Actinomycetota > Actinomycetes > Micrococcales > Microbacteriaceae > Microbacterium > Microbacterium sp. M3. Next base: position 181,155 of record NZ_JAWTZT010000005.1, on the reverse strand, counting down.
TCGCGCGAGTCGCCCACAGCGATGCCGCTCGCGGTCGTGACGGGGATGTCTCCGACGGTCGACCCGCTCAGGGTCACGGTCGCGGGGCCGTCTTTCAGCACCGACACCCGGATGTCGTCCCATGTGAAGAGGGTGCCCCACACGTCACCGTTCCCCCACGGGTCTTCGAAGTCCTCGCCCGCGCGAGGAACACCGGTCGCATCCTCGATGAACGCGAGGATCGCCTCGGGGTCGTCGAACGCGAGGGTGCGGGTGTCGCCGCCGGTGACGAGCTGCAGGCCCTCGACGCCGATCGTGAGAAGAGGTGCCGGGGTGGGGGCCGGCGTCGGGGTGGGCGTCGCCCTCGACGCGGCCATCGACGGGGTGGTGGCGGGCGAGGAGGGGCCCGCAGCCGCACACCCGGTCAGGGCGAGGGTGACGGCGATCAGGACGGCGACGAGACGAGTGCGCACCCACCGAATATATGCGCCGGTCCGCCTCGTCCGCCGAAGTCGTGCGCCGCGACGCGGCCGACAACCGGGCGGGTGGTTGACTGTGCGGATGCCCTTCGCCTCTGCTCCCCCCTCCGCTGCCCGCGTCGCCGTCGTCGGACCGGCGTCGTGGAACCATTTGGTCGTGCTCGATCGGCTGCCCGAGCCGGTGCCGCACATGCAATTCGCCCTCGGCGACCTGCACACCCTCGGGGGCACGTCGGCGGGCAAGGTGCTGCACCTGGCCGACCGCGGCGTCGACGTGACGCTCCACGCTCTGATCGGACCGGATGACGACGGGCGCTCGGTGACCGCTTCCTTGGAGGCCGCGGGGGTGACGGTCGATGCCTACGCGTCGGAGCGGACCGAGCGCCACGTCAACCTGATGACGGCCGCGGGCGAGCGGGTGAGTCTGTACCTCGCGACGCCGTCGGCGGCATCCGTCGACGATCTCGACCGGATCGAGGCGGCGCTCGCGGATGCCGATATCGCCGTCGTCGATCTCAGCGAGGTGGGAGCCGCGATCGTGGCGCGTCGCGCCGGGGCGGCCGGGACGCCGATCTGGACCGACCTTCACGACTACGACGGGAAGGCGGCGTTCCACGAGCCGTTCCTGCGGGCGGCCGACGTCGTCTTCATGAACGACGACGCCACCGACGAACCGTGGGCGCTCATGCAGAGCTGCCTCGATCGTGGTCCGAGGCTGGCCGTCTGCACGCTCGGGGCCCGGGGCGCGGTGGCGCTCGACGCTTCGGGGCAGCGGGCCGAGACGCCGGCGCACCCGGTATCGGTGGTCGACACGAACGGCGCCGGCGACGCCTTCTTCGCGGGATTCCTCGCGGCGTCGATCGCGGGTGCGGAACTGGACGGATGCCTCGCCGCCGGCGCCCGTCAGGCGGTCGTGGCCCTCTCGTCCGAGCACCTGCACCCGGCGGTCGCGGCGCGCTGAGGCTCGTCGCTCGGCGTGCCGGGGCTTCAGAAGCCGGTGTTGAGATCGAGGATCGCGCGCTTCTCGGCGTCGGTGAGCTCGGAGAGGGCGAGCACCTCCTGCAGCACGGGAGACTTGCCGGCGAGGTAGGTGCCCATCTGCATCGCCGGGTCGCTCGCGAGGTCGATCTTGACCGCACCGTAGCGGTCGCGCAGGTCGTCCCGCTCGCGGAGGATGGCGCGGACGGCCAGGTGATTGCGCACGTGCAAGGTGCCTTCGACGCAGACGTACACGTTGCGGCGCGGGTCATCGTCGGGCGCTGCCATCGATTCGCGGTCGGTGACGCCGAGGTCGCCCCGGTGCGTGTATCCCGCAGCGGCAAGGGCGCTGATGGCGGCGGCGACGTCGCCGCGCTGCACGATGACGTCGATGTCGATGACGGGCTTCGCGGCGAGACCCGGAACCGACGTCGACCCGACGTGCTCGATCGCGACGATCGGCACGTCGCCGAGCGCCCGGCGCAGATCATCGGCGACCCTCTCGAACTGCACCGGCCACTCCCGCGAGTACGGGACGACGGTGATGGCCATGCCTCCAGCATCCCAGTCGATGGGCGTCGCACCTGCCCTCCGGCTCGCGGAGCTGAGCGCTGTCCCGCTCCGCAGTCAGGTTCTGCGGTCGACGACCGTGCGCAACCGCAGCGCCCGCGTCCGGCTCAGACCGCAGCGCAGCCGTCCACGACCATCCGCAGACGGCGCCGGCGGGTCCGATTCTCGCCACGGTGCGCGCCGGCATCGCTGTGCCGGCTTCGGGCGCGGGCGCTTCTGCTCGCGCACGTCATCCCTCCCCGAGGACGCCCGCGGTCCCCCTCACGCGGCAGCGAAGCGGTGTGGCGCCTTCGATCTCAGCTCCGTGGGCTCGACGAGTTCGCCGGTGGCGGGGTCGGGAGGTGGGTGGAGCCAGTACGTGTCGCGGTTGGTCACGGGATCACGCTGTCGGGTGATGCGCCATCGCTGATTGTGGAGGCGCAGGTGACAGTTGCGGCACAGTGCGATGCCGTCGTCGACGTCGGTGCGGCCGTGGTGCTCCCACCAGTGGTCGATGTGGTGGTACTCGCACTGCGAGATCGGCGCGCCGCACGACGGCCACATGCAGCCGCCGTCGCGAGCGGCGATCGCGATGCGCTGCTTCCTCGTGAACAGGCGCAGTTCGCGACCGACGTCGAGCGGGCGATCCTCTGCCGACCAGATCACGGGAATCGCGCCGGCGTCGCACAAGTGTGCCTCCACGACGCCGCCCGGCAGAGCGTGTCCACCGTCCTCGGTGTGGCCGACGCCGAACACCTGCATCGCGCCGCGTTCGTCGCGTCCACTCACTGCCGCGGCCTCGACGACGATCCGCACGCCGGGCTGTCGGTCTCCGAACGCCTGCTGCGGGTCGGCGTTCGCGCCGGTGCGCAGCACCGCGATGATCGTGTCGTACTGCAGCTGCTCGTTCGTGCGCTCGTCGGTGTCGGCGCTGTGCGCCTTCTCGGCGGCATCCGATCCGACGAATCGCGGACCGCGACGCGGCCGGAGCGCGGCCTGCAGCAGGGCATCGACCCAGGCGCCGGCCTCGTCGTCGAAGAGGATGTGCGCGTGACGTTGGCCGTCGGCATCCATCCAAGCGCGCAACGACCGCGCGGCGAAGCGCTCCTCGAACCGGATCGTCACGCCGACCGGGTCGAGTCGATCGCGAGCGATGCGTGCCTGAGTGCGGAGGTCTTCAACGGGGAGTCCGTCGGCTTCGTCGAGCAGCACTCCGACCGCCCGGGCCCAGGCCTGCGGCAGGAAGTCGGGCGCGAGTTCGGGGTACCGCTCGACTGGCGGCACTCCGAGTCCGGTTCGGATCGCCTGGAACTGCGCCTGCGACAGACGCCCCGACGCGAGTGCGTTCCGGAGTGCCGTGAGCCACTCCTCCACCGGCGGCGGAGGTTCCGCACCCTCGACCCCGACTATCGGAACGCCAGCCTCGGTCCGCGGAGCGAGTTCATTGCCGGCATCGACGGCGCGGGTCACGTCCCCGCGCCCGAGTCCGGTGATCTGCTGCACGAGCGCCGTGCCCGTGCGCAGGCCCTTCCGCTGCGCGAGTCCGCCGTAGCCGAGCTCACGCGCGGATCGCCGCGACACCTCGGCCGAGACGCCGGCGACGATCAGCTCGAGCGCCTTGCGCGCGTCCGTCGTGTCGGAGAGCAGCTCGAGGAGTTCGTCGTCCTGTAGGCCCCCGACCTCAATGCGGCCCTCCCCGAGCCGCGCGGCCACGCGCGCGGCGGCATCCGTCAACCGCTGTGCGGGTGAGAGGCAGGCCGGGGAGGACATAGAACAAAGGTACGAGGGGCCTCCGACATTGACAGTGGCCGTACGGTGGAGCGATGGATCTCGATGACCTCGTCCGACTCATCGAAGAAACCGCGGCTTCGGCTCGGCGCCCGATCGTGGTTGGGATCTCGGGCTTCGGCGGTGCGGGCAAGTCGACGCTCGCTCGAGCGCTGGTCGCACGAATCGATGGTGCGGTGCGGATGCGCGGAGACGACTTCCTCGACCCCGCGCGCTCGCACCGGCGATCTCCGGACTGGGAAGGGGTCGAGCGCTCCCGATTGGTCACGGAGGTTCTCGTCCCCTTTCGTGAGCGGCGGCCGGGGGCGCTGTTCCGGCGCTACGACTGGACGGCGCGAAGGCTCGGCGACCTCGAGCCGGTGCCGGTGGGACACATCCTCGTGGTTGATCTCATCGGCCTCTTCCACCCGGATGCATTGAGCGCGCTCGACATCACCGTCTGGTGCGACCTGAGCCTTGCAATTGCGCAGGAGCGGGGGATGAAACGGGACGCTGCGCTCGGCCGCGATCATGCTGACCTTTGGAGCGACGTCTGGGTACCGAACGACCGTGACTTCGCCGACCGCTACGAACCCAGGGAGCGTGCTGACGTCCGCTACGTCGGCGCGGGTGCAGAACCCGCATCGTGACGGATGCCGTGCGCCGGGGCGTTCGATCATCATCAAGACGTTCGCGCCCGGCGCCGCGCAGCCACTCTTCGGCGCCCGACCCGCGCGGCCGGGGCTACGCTGCCAATGTGGCTCGCGGGATGCACTTCGATGCGGGCGCCGACGACTACGACGCGGCGCGGCCACCGTATCCGCCCGCGCTCTGGGGTCGACTGCGAGCACTGGGACTGCTCGAGCCGGGAAGAGCGGCGCTCGACCTCGGCGCGGGAAGCGGACAGGCGACAGGACCCTTGCTGGCAGCGGGCCTGCCCGTCACCGCGATCGAACCGGGACCGCGCCTGGCGGCGCTCCTGCGCCGCGCCTGTCCCGCTGCGACGGTCATCGAGGCGCGCGCCGAGGACGCCGCGCTCGGCGTCGGATACTTCGACCTCGCGGTGGCCGCTACGTCCGTCCACTGGTTCGATCTCGACATCGTGCTCCCGAAGCTGCACGCGGCGCTCACCCCGGACGGGCGGTTCGCCGTCTGGCGCAACGTCTTCGGTGATCCGGACGCACCGCCCACGCCGTTCCGCGCCCGCATCGCGGAGATCGTCGCCGCGCGTCGCCCTCCGGCGAGACCCGGACCGCCCGCTGAGGATCTGACCGCGATGAGTGAGGCGTTGACGGCATCCGGGCTTTTTCGCGTCGATGACTGCTCGACGTACCGGTGGACCGTCGAGTTCGACGCCGACGCGGTGCGGCGGCTCTTCGGCACGTTCAGCGACTGGTCTCGAGATGAAGTGCGGCAGGCGGCGGCCGCCGTGACCGACCTCGGCGGTTCGGTCGCCGAGCACTACTCGTCGTGGCTTCTGGTGCTTGCTCCGCAGCGATCGTCGCGCTGAGCGGGTGGGGACGGATGCCGCCTACCGCAGCGCGGCGGCGGGCTCGGGGCGATGGACGCCTCGAGGCCGGTAGCCGAGCGCGCCCGAGACGCCCACCAGGTCGGCGAGGTGCCAGAGGATCGCGAGCCACATCTCCGTGCCCTGCAGGCCGGTCTCGGTCTCGGTGAGCCCCCGCGTCGCCGGGGTGGGCTCGCGGAAGGAGAAGCCGGCGCCCGGGGTCCACCTCGCCAGCGCGTCGGACAGCAGTCGCGCTGCAAGTGCCCGCACCTCGTCCCCGCGGTAGCCCGTCTCGCGCGTGAGCCACAGCGGGTGGGCGATGTCGAGGACGTTGCACGCGTTCCGAGCGCCGGGGGCGAACCACCGCGGGTCACGCGCGTGGCGCAGCACCGTGTCGATCACGCGCTCGGGGTGGGGGACCGGCACGCCGAACTGCGCGAACGTGCCGCGCGAGGCCCGGTAGAAGCCGTTGACCACGGGGAGGAGGCCGCCCTCAGGCGTCGGCGAACCCCACATGCCGGTGTGCGGGTCGGTGTGGAGGAGCAGCCAGCCGAACAGCGCTTCCTCCACACCCGGTGGAATCGGATGCCCGGCACGCCTTGTCCACAGCAGCGCCGTGCCGAAGCCGTCGACGTGGTGTCCGGCGCCCCAGGCGTCGGTGGCCCACGGCAGACTCTCGCAGAACTCGACGACGCGTTCGGGCGTCGCCGCCGTCACCCACGTGAGAGGAGCCGCAAACGACGATCCCAGCAGATCCAGCGCGTACCCCACGCTCAGCACGTGGTACGCCACGTCGGCGTGGGCGAACCCGAGGCCCTCCGCCTGACGTCCATCGGCATCGAGGGGAGCGACCGCGCCGGTCGCGGCATCCTGCCATCCGCGCAGCCGCTCGATCTGCTCGGCTGCGGGAGCCTGCGGCGGCGCCGTGCCGAGCAGGAGGTCGGCGATCTCGACGGCGTCGGCCTGCGCGCGGACCGTGGGGGCAGCGCCGGGGCGGTCGGCGAAGAGGCCGAGGTCGTCGCGCCAGGCGCGATCGAGGAGAGCGGATGCCTCGGCCCGCGCGCGTGCGGCGAACTCGGCGACCCGTTCGGCCAGGCCCGCGGCGTCGTTCGCGGCGGTGGTCTGCGTGGGCGTCTGCGTGCGGGTGTCGGCGTCGGCTTGCGCGTCGGACGTGCTCGGCTGCGACGCGGCGGCGGACGTGCTCGGGTGCGGTGCAGGGGCGGCGGCCATGCTCGGGTGCGGTGCAGCGGTCGCCGGGTCCTGCGCGGCCATGACCCGCTCGGCTGCATCGACGGCGGCGAACGCGGCGGGCTGCGGTCCGGCATCGGGGTGCGCGGTCGTCGAGGGCCGCTCGTCGGTGCCGCGTGCCGCCGCGTCAGCCGCGGCGTCGGGGGCGACGCCGGTGTCGTCGGGCTCTACGCGCCAGCGGATGAACCGCGCGGGGTTGCCGCCGACGACCGCTCCGGTGGGGACGTCCTTGGTGACGACGGCGCTCGCTGCGAGCACGGCGTGCGAGCCGACGCGGACGCCGTCGAGGATCACGACGTGCGACCCGATCCACACGTCGTCGCCGATCTCGATGCCCTTCGAGGTGAGCGGCTGGCGGAACACCGGCGTGCCGGACTCCATCGAATGGTTGAACCCGAGGATGGAGGTGTGCGCGCCGATGCGCACGCCGTCGCCCATCGTGACGCGGCCGCGGATCACCGTGTAGGGGTTGATGCTGCAGTCGGCGCCGGCGCGGAGATCGCCGGTCAGGTACGCGCCCGCCGCGACGTAGGTGCGGTCGCCCAGGCGCAGCGCGTCGTTGTCGATCGACGCGAGTTCGGAGAGGAAGCACTGCTCGCCGAGCTCGTGATCGGCCCGGCCGGCGACGACGGCCTGCTGGAGGGCCAGCTGGGCGTCACGCTCCTCCGCAGAGGCTTCGCTCCAGAAGTCCCAGGGCGAGTACTCGTGCGCGGCGATCGCTGGCATATGGAGGGGCTGACGGGAATCGAACCCGCGCTGTCTGCTTGGGAAGCAGAAGTTCTGCCATTGAACTACAGCCCCGGACGCCGGCCTTCCGGCGTTCGCGCACCTGTTACGGCGCCCGGCCAGCATAACAGCACGCCCCGCCGCACCCGCTCCCGGGTCTGCTCACCCGCCTCGCAGACGCCGTGGACGGCCCTTCCTCGGTCGCTTCGTACATGACCCCGACACCCTCGTCGCCGTGCTCGACGAAGGCGCCGCCCTCGCGCGTCGGGCGTCGAGCGAGGAGCGCAGCGACGAGACGAAACGCGTTCGGCATGAGGAAGCCTGTTACGCCGCGCCGACGGCACTACCGGACGGCCCCGATAGGCTGGCCCCGTGCTGCTGAGTGACCGCGACATCCGGCTCGAGATCGACGCGGGGCGCCTCGCGCTCGACCCGTGGGACCCCGCGATGGTGCAGCCCTCGAGCGTCGACGTGCGGCTCGACCGGTACTTCCGGCTCTTCGACAACCACAAGTACCCGTTCATCGATCCCGCCGAAGACCAGCCCGAGCTGACGCGCCTCATCGAGGTCGACCCCGAGGAGCCGTTCATCCTCCACCCGGGCGAGTTCGCGCTCGGATCGACCTTCGAGCAGATCACCCTGCCCGACGACATCGCGGCACGGCTGGAGGGCAAGTCGTCGCTCGGCCGCCTGGGGCTGCTGACACACTCCACCGCCGGCTTCATCGATCCCGGATTCTCGGGCCATGTCACGCTCGAGCTGTCGAACGTCGCGACGCTTCCCATCAAGCTGTGGCCCGGCATGAAGATCGGCCAGGTCTGCTACTTCCGGCTCACCTCGCCCGCCGAGAGTCCCTACGGCTCCGGCCCGTACGGCAACAGGTATCAGGGGCAGCGCGGGCCCACGGCATCCCGCTCGTTCCAGAACTTCCACCGCACCGACGTGGGGGCGACGGATGCCGGGAGCCGGGGCGCCTGACCGTCATGGCGTCCGTTCGGTGAGGGGCGGCGGCTTCGCGTAGACGTGGACCTCCGACCCCTCGGCCACGAACTGCAATGCCGTGCCCACCGGGAACCGCTCGCGCAGCTCTTCGGGCGAGGAGAGGACCACGACCAGTCCGGCCGTCGGAGGAAACCCGGAGGAGCACCCGCCGGTACTGGGGCCGCTGTCGTTCTCGGCGGCCCGCACGTAGAGGCAGTCGAGCTCCTGGCCCTGGTTCCAGTCCTGCGGTGCGACGAGAGTGGAGAGCCCCAGGAACTCCTCATACGTGACGCCTTCTTGCGACGGGCCGAAGAAGTCCTCCGGCCACTCGGCGTCAGGATCGACGCGGAGGACGGCCACGCGACCGGTCGGAAACTGCGACACGAGCACGGTCACGGCGGAGGCCACGATCGCCGCGAGCAGCACGGAGGCGATCCAGAGCGTGCGGGTGCGGCGCCACCACGGACGGCCCGATGTCGGGCGACCGGCTGCCTCACCCTCGGCATCCCCGGCCGCCGGTTCGGCTTGCGGGCTCGGCGTCTGTCCGACTTCGGCGGAACCCGTGCTGCCGGCCGCCGCCGGCGAGCCGGCGGAGAGAGCGATGCGGGTGCGGCGGCCGGTGGATCCGTCGCCCGCCGTCCCGCCCTCGTCAGGTGAATCCGGCGTCGAGGGGCGGTCAGCGCCGTTCGCGCGCGGCGGGTCGGAAGCGCTCGGCGACCCGTCCTCGCCCAACGGCCGCGTGCCGGGGGAGCTGCCGGCGGCGGGCTGGGGGTCGCGCCCCGCCCCCAGCGCGGTCGCTGGGTCGGTACCGGGATCGCCCGCTCCCGCCGGAGGCGCACCCGCCGCCGTGGGGCCCGTGCCGGGGCCGGGGCCGGCGGGATCCCGCACCTCTGGCCGAGCCTGCTCCTCCAGCTCGTGGAGTCGCCGGAGGGCCGCGGGATCGTCCGCGATGTCGGCGTCGGGTCCGTAGGCCCGGGCGCGCAGCAGCCGAAGCTCTTCGGTCGTCGATTCCCTCTGCACTGACATGGCAGCCTCCCCGCCGCCGGTCGGCGCCGCTTCGCGCCGACCGTGCGCCCCGGCTTCACGTCACCGCCCTCGGCGACGACCCCCTGAAGCGTTGAGGGCGCTGTCGCCACCGTACCGCCGTCCGGCAGCGTCATCCAGACGTCCGCCGCCCCGCAGCGGCCTCAGCGGGGTCGGCTCCGACGGTGGCGCTCGCGCACAGAGCCTGCCGGGAACGAAGCGCGCTGCCACGGCGCGGGCCACGGACGGCCAAGGTGCCGGCCAGCCGGCCGCGCGTGATGCGCGTCGGGCCCGCCGTGGATCGCCGGCGGCGGGGCGGCCGCGGTGTCTCGCCCAGAGCCTTGGGGGCGGTGCGCCGCGGCGGCGGGCCGGTCCCCGCACCGGCCCGCCCTGCCCATGTCCCCACACCGGGCCCGCGGTTTACTGCACTCTGCAGTATAGGGTCGAGGCGGTGGCCAAGCGCTAGCCTGTTACGTCCGGCACCGCACCGCACCGCACGCCCGCGGATGCCCCACCGCAAACCCGGACCGCGAGCCCGCACCGCGAGCCCGTGGCCGCCGCACCGCAAACCCGCACCGCAAATCCGCACACCCACGAGGAGGCCCGCGTGCCCGACCGCGAGCCCTCCATCACGGGCTACCTCACCCTCGGCCTCCTGGCGGGTCGCGATTGGTCCGCCTACCAGCTCGCCGAGCAGCTCGGCCGCGGGGTGGCGGAGCTATGGCCGTCTGCCGACCGGGGGCGTTACGCGGTGCTCACCCGGCTGCGCGACGAAGGACTGGTCGACACCCGCCAGGAGCACACCGGCAAGCGCGCCCGCACGATCTACTCGATCACTCCCGAGGGCCGCGAGGCTCTGACGCGCTGGCTGAGCACCCCCGTGCGCCCTCCGAGCCTGGAGTTCGAGGGCATGGTGCGGGTGCTTCTCTCGGATCAGGGCTCGCTCGACGACCTCCGCCGCACGCTCGCCCAGACGCGCGAGCAGGCGCGGGCGAACCGCGACATGTTCGCGCGGTACGCCGCGTTCATCAGCGAGACCGGGGGCACGTTCCCCGAGCGCCGGCACCTCTTCGCGCTGGCGAACACGTTCATGATCGGGCACTACGACCACGTCATCGCGTGGGCGGACTGGGCCGCGCAGCAGCTCGACACGTGGCCCGACACCGTCACCCCCGCCACGACGCACCAGGCGCAGGTGCGCGAGATGCTCGCACCCGGCCGCGAGGCGTGGCAGGCGAACGGCGATCCGTCCCTCTGACGCGAGCCCTCACCGCGAGCGAGACCGTCCAAGCGCTCCGAGCGAGCCCTCACCACGAGCGCCGCCCGCCCGCGCGCCCGGCGAGCGTCGAAGCGCGTACCGACGGTCTGCCGGACCCCGCGGAGTCAGCTGCCGGCGACCGCCTCGCTGACGTCGGTGGGGCTGTCGAACGAGTCCGTGCCCGAGTTCTCGAGCGCGGCGACGAGGTCGTCGGGGGCGCCGTTGGCACGGGCAGTGCTGACGAGATCGTCCCGGCTGGCCGGGTAGTCGACGCCGCCGAGGTACTTCTGCAGCTCGATGGGGGTGGGGTTGCTGTCGCTCATGTCGCCTCCGTCTGGATGAGACGGCCACGCTACGACCGCACGCCCGCGCGCATCGCCGGGGTTGACACCGCCGTTCCCTCGCGCGACACTCACCGGCGCGCGGAGGCGCCCACACGACGACGAGCGGATGCCGCGGCCGACCCGCACCGGGATCAGTGCGCCGTGCGCACCCCGACGAGGTCGTGCACCAGCACGGCTGCGGCGCGAGCGCCCTGGCCGGCGGCGACGATGAGCTGCTGCGGACCCGGGGACGCGGCATCCCCCGCGGCATACAGGCCCGGCACCGACGTGCGCCCGGAGCGATCGGTGACCAGGTTGCCGAAGCGGTCGAGGTCGAGGTCGATGCCGGCGACGAAGTCGAGGGCGGGGTGCCACTGCGGGCGCACGAAGCCGCCTTCGATCCCGACGCGCTCGCCGCCCTGCAGGCGTACGGCCGACACGGTGCCGCGCTCGCCCTCGAGGTCGTCGATCGGCCGGCGCTCGACGACGATCCCGGATGCCGCGAGCTCCGCCTCTTCGACGGTGTCGACCGCGTCCGACCCGTTGGTGAAGACCGTGAGCCGGTCGGTCCAGCGCGCGATCAGCCGGGCGCGTGCCGCGAGGTCGGCAGTCTCGCCGATGAGCGCGAGGGGGCGGTCCTGGAGCTCCCACGCGTCGCACGCGGCGCAGCTGAACACCGTCATGCCGTAGTACGCCCGGAGGCTGGGGATGTCGGGCAGCGTCTCGCGCAGGCCGGTGGCAACGAGCACCGAGCGGGCCGCGACGGCGGGCGGGATGCCGGTGCCCCGGCCCTTCAGCGCCGCGAGGAAGCGGCGGCCGTCGCCGCAGTCCCGCTCCTGCAGCGCCGTCACGACGGTGCGATCGAGCACGCGCACGTTCGGGTAGGCGGCGAGCTCGGCGCGCGCCAGCTTGCGCAGCTCGAGCGGCGGCACGCCGTCGCGCGTGAGGAACCCGTGCGAGCGCAGCGTCGCGGCGTTGCGCGGACGGCCGGCGTCGACCACCACGACGGAGGCGCGGGCGCGCCCGAGGTTGAGCGCGGCGGAGAGGCCCGCCGGCCCGCCGCCGATGACGACGACGTCGACCTCGGTCGAAGGCAATTCTGCTCCCCTGTCACGATCTGCCGCCGCCGGCGACACATCGTGACGGGTGAGCGGGTCTTGGTCAGTCATGACCCTCTCCCTGCGGCGGCAGTTCGGCGATCACCGGGTGGTCCTTGTGGATGACGCCGACCTTGGCGGCGCCGCCGGGCGAGCCGATGTCGTCGAAGAACTCGACGTTGGCCTTGTAGTAGTCCTGCCACTCGTCGGGCAGGTCGTCTTCGTAGTAGATCGCCTCGACCGGGCACACCGGCTCGCAGGCGCCGCAGTCCACGCACTCGTCGGGGTGGATGTACAGCGACCGGTCGCCTTCGTAGATGCAGTCCACCGGGCACTCGTCGATGCAGGCGCGGTCCTTGACGTCCACGCAGGGAAGGGCGATCACGTAGGTCACGGGACGAGCGCTCCCCGCGAGATGCCGACCTGCTCGTCGCGCGGCACGACCTTGACGCGCTCGCGCGTGTGGACGTGGTTCGCACCCAGCTCTCGCTCGTGCGCGTCCAGCGCCAGCCAGCCGTCCCACGTCGTGTACGCGACCTCGCGCTCGTCGAGCAGGTCGAGCACATCGCCGTCCACGCTCGGGGCGGTGAGGCGGCCGGCCTCGGCGTCCGAAACGAGGTGGGCGATGGTCTCCATCGCGTCCGACTTGGTGTGACCGATGAGGCCGACGGGTCCGCGCTTGATCCACCCCGTGGCGTAGAGCCCGGCGATGACGGGCGCGTCGACGTCGCCCGTGACCGCGGCATCCGTCACCCGTCCCTCGACGTTCGACACCACGCCGGCCTTGACGTCGAACGGAGCGTCGATGACAGGCGTGCCGTAGTAGCCGACGGCGCGGTAGACCTGCTGCACCGGGTACTCGCGGAACTCGCCGGTGCCGCGCACGCGGCCGTCCTCGGCGGGCTCGGTGCGCTCGAAGCGCAGGCCTTCCACGCGGTCGGACCCGAGCACCTCGACGGGCGAGTGGTAGAAGTGCAGGTGCAGGCGGCGGCTCGCCCCGGTCGACTCGCGCGTGCGCCAGCTCTCCAGGATGCGCAGCATGACCTTCAGCTGGTTGTTCGCCGGCGTGAAGCCCTCGAGGTAGGCGAAGTCCTCGTCGCTCACGACGATGTCGACGTTCGGCACCTCGCCGAGCTCGCGCAGCTCGATCGGCGTGAACTTGATGTCGGCGGGTCCGCGGCGGCCGAAGACGTGCACGTCGGTGACGGCGGAGGCCTCGAGCCCGGCGAGCACGTTGTCGGCGATCTCGGTCGAGCGCAGGTCGACGGCGTGCTTGGCGAGGATGCGCGCCACGTCGAGCGCGACGTTGCCGTTGCCGATCACGGCGACCTCACGCTGGTCGAGCGTCCACTCGGTGGGCACGTCGGGGTGGCCGTCGAACCACGCGACGAAGTCGGCGGCGCCGAACGAGCCGGGCAGGTCGATGCCCGGGATGTCGAGCACGGCGTCGCGGATCGCGCCGGTCGCGAGGATCACGGCGTCGTAGCGCTCGTGCAGCTCGTCGATCGAGATGTCGCGCCCGACCTCGACGTTGCCGATGAACCGCGTGTCTCGACGGTGCTCTACAACCGAAGAGCGATCCAGCATCTCGTGCAGCGAGTTGACGATGCCCTTGATACGGGGGTGGTCGGGCGCGACGCCGTAGCGGATCAGCCCGTAGGGCGCCGGCAGCGACTCGAACAGGTCGATCGCGACCGTTCCCCCCGCCTGGACGACGGAGGTGGTGAGGATGTTGCCGGCGTAGATGCCGGCGGGACCGGCGCCGACGATGGCGACGCGGAGGTTCTGGAGGCTCGAAGAAGTCACAGTGGTCTCTTTCGGATGGGCGAAGGGCGTACGCGAGCGGGCGCCGGGTCAGGCGCGCTGCGTGCGCGGTGCGAGGGGGTCGAAGCGGGTGAGCTCGAGGGGCACGAGAGCGGCGGGCGCGTACGGGCTGAGCCGTACGACGTCGCCGACGACCACGACGGCGGGGGAGCGGATGCCTCGCTCCGCGGCCTGGTGCGCGATGGTCGAGAGCGTGCCGACCGTGACCCGCTGGCGGGGTCCGTAACCGTCCTCGACGACGGCGACGGGGCAGTCCGCACCGCGCGCGCCGCGGGCGAGCGTGATCGCCGAGTTCGCCAGCGTGCCGATGCCCATGAGCAGCACCACGGTGTGGTCGCGGCCGCCGCCGAGCGCCTCGATCTGGTCGTGGGCTGTCGCCACGGTGAAGGCCGTCGCGACGCCGCGATGGGTGAGCGGGATGCCGGCGATCGCGGGCACCGAGACGGCGCTGGTGATCCCGGGCACGACCTCGACGGCGACGCCCGCCTCCTGGCACGCGTGCAGCTCTTCGCCGCCGCGGCCGAACACGTACGGGTCGCCGCCCTTGAGCCGGACGACGGTCTTGCCGTCGTGGGCGAGCTGGACGAGGAGCGCGTTGATCGCGTCCTGGGGCACGGCGTGGTGGCCGGGGAGCTTGCCGACGTCCACGACCTCGGCGCGCAGGTCGACGCCGTCGGCCGCCAGGCCGTCGAGCACGGCACGCGCACCGAGCCGGTCGGCCACGATGACATCGGCCGCCTCGAGGGCGCGCAGGCCCTTGACGGTGAGGAGTCCGGCGTCGCCGGGGCCGGCGCCGACGAGCCAGACCTTGCCGGTGGGCGTCGACTGCGGACCCTGCGCCTCGCCCGGTCGCTGAGCGTGTCGAAGCGTCATCGGGCACCTCCGGTGATGAGCAGGCCGCGGCGCTTCAGCATCCGCCGCTCGAGCGGCCCGAAGAAGACGAGCTCGATGAGGATGCCGATCGCGAGGATGAGGATGATCGTGGCGAGCACTCCGGCCATGTCGGCGAGCTCCCGCGACTGATCCAGCATCGAGCCGAGGCCGAAGCCGATCGAGCCGCCGGTGGCGATGATCTCGGCCGCCATGAGCGAGCGCCAGGAGAACGCCCAGCCCTGCTTGAGGCCGGCGAGATAGCCGGGCAGTGCCGCCGGGAGGACGACGGCGGTGGCCAGCTGCCAGCGGGACGCGCCGAGCACCGTGCCGACGCGGCGCAGCTGCGGCGGGACCTGGTCGATCCCCGCGATGAGCCCGTTGACGATCGACGGGATCGCGCCCATGAGGATGACGAAGTACACCGTCGCGTCCGACAGGCCGAACCAGATGATGGCGGCGGGCACCCAGGCCACCGAGGGCAGCACCTGGAGGCCGGAGATGATCGGCCCGACCGCGCGGCGGATGGGACGGACTTCTGCGAGCAGCAGGCCGATCGGCGTGCCGACGATGATCGCGATGATGAAGCCGACGATGCCCCGCTCGAGGCTCGTCGCGACGGCCTCCTGAAGACGGCCCGTGTCCCACGCGAGGCCCAGGGCGTTCCACACGTCGACCGGACTCGGAACCTTGTCGGGCCGCGGCTGGGCGATCACGACGTACAGCTGCCACGCGACGATCAGCAGGATCACGAAGACGATCGGCGGCACGACGCTCTGTGCGAAGCGGCGCCAGCGGCTGGGCCCGGCGTCGGGGTCGGTCTGGAGCTTGTCGAGGCCCGCTTCGAGGGAGCGCAGGTCGTCGCTCTCGGTCGTCGAGCGAGCCGAGACGTCGCCGGTCGGCTCGAGGCGTTTCGTGTCGGTCGCTCCGCGCCCTCGTTCGACGACCGATGCGGGGATGATGTCATGCGGCATTGCGGCGGATCTCCTTCCGCAGCTGCTCGGTGATCTCCACCGAGAGGGCGGCGACCTCGGGCGATTCGATGCGCCGGCCGGTGGTCTTGGCGATCTGCCACTGCTGCACGATGCGGCCCGGACGGCTGCCCATCAGCACGACGCGCTGGCCGAGCCGGGCGGCCTCGCGCACGTTGTGCGTGACGAAAACGATGGTGCGCCCCGTGGCGCGCCAGACCCGCTCGAGCTCCTCGTGCAGCAGGTCGCGGGTGATGGCGTCGAGAGCAGCGAAGGGCTCGTCCATCAGCAGCACGGGCCGGTCCTGCGCGAGGGCGCGGGCGAGCGCGACGCGCTGGCGCATGCCGCCCGACAGCTCGTGCGGACGCTTCTCGGCGGCATCCGCCAGGTTCACGGCATCCAGCAGCGACAGGGCCTTCTCGCGACGCTCGCCGCGCGGAACGCCCCGCAGCCGCAGCGCCAGCTCGACGTTGCGCCGGGCGGTGAGCCACGGCATGAGCGCCGACTCCTGGAACATGACCGCAGAGCCGGCGTCGGGAGTCTCGATGCGGCCGGCGGTGGGCCGGTCGAGCCCGGCGATGAGGTTGAGCAGCGTGGACTTGCCGCAGCCCGATGCGCCCAGGAGACACACGAACTCGCCGGGCGCGATGTCGAGCGACACGTCTTCGAGCACCACCGGGCCGGTGCCGAAGCGCTTGGAGACCCCGTCGATCCGCACCGCCGGGGCGGGCGCCGGGGCGGGCACCGCCACCGGCGTGACGCTGTCGAAGCTCGGGCCGAGCGGGTTGGGCGTGCCCGCGTGCGCGGGCGCGCCCGCCCCCGACGCCGCGTGAGCGGCGCCGGAGGCGGATGCCGGCGCGGATGCTGCCTTTCGGCCCGCTGCGGTGCTCATGTTCAGTCCTCGCCGAGCCCTGCCGCCGAGACGGGCTCTTCGCCCGCGGCCTCGAGCTGCTCGTTGAGCAGGCGCAGGTCGAACAGGCCCTCGATCGAACCCTCCTTCTGCGTGCCCGCTTCGATGCCGTTCTCGACGAGCGTCTCGAACGTGTCGGCGTGCGGGTCGACCGAGAAGGTCACGTGCTCGAGCGCGCGCTGGATGACGGCATCCGCCAGCGGCTTGCCGGTCTCCTTCTCGATCGCGCCGTTGATCACGGCCGGCGCCTCTTCGGGGTTGTCGGCGATCCACCGCACGGCGGCCTCGTGGCCCTCGAGCAGGTCGGCGACCACGTCGGGGTGCTCCTCGAGGAACTCCTTGCGCACGAGCAGCACGGTCGTCGGGAACTCGCCGTCCTCCCAGAGATCGGCCTCGTCCTGCAGCACGTGCGCGCCGGCGTCGATGACCAGGCGCGAGACCCACGGCTCGGGCAGCCACGCGCCGTCGAGCTGACCGTCCTGGAACAGCGTGAGGGTCTGGGCGTTCTCGGTGGGCGTGATCTGCACGTCGCCGCCGCCCGAGGTGTCGGTCTCGAAGCCCTCGTCGGCCAGCCAGACGCGCGCGGCGACGTCCTGCGTGTTGCCGAGCTGCGGGGTCGCGATCGTGGTGCCCGCGAGGTCGGCGGGGTCGTCGATGCCCTCGCGCACCACCAGCGCGGCGCCTCCGGTGGCGGCGCCGGCCACGATGCGGGCCGATTCGCCGCCGGACTGGATGAAGGTGTTGATCGACGGGTTCGGGCCGATGTAGGTCGCGTCGATCGCACCGGCCGAGAGCGCCTCGATGGCGGCCGGGCCCGCGTTGAAGACCTGGGTCGTCACCTCGACGTCACCGAGCGCCTCGTCGAACAGTCCCTCTTCGAGGCCGACGAGCGCCGGTGCGTGCGTGACGTTCGCGAAATAGCCCAGACGCAGCTCGTCGACCGGTGCGGCGTCGCCGCCGTCACCGGCATCCGCCGCCGCGGAGGCGCAGCCGGCCATCATGACGGCCACGAGTCCCAGGGTTGTGAGTGCTGTCGCGGTGCGGATCTTGTTCACGGTGTCGCCTCCTTAGGTTCGGTGTTGCTCGGTGGGGGTTGCGGTCCGGGACGGTTCAGTCGCGGACGATGCCGGCGGCGAGCGTCGCGCCGTCGGACGGATGGATCACGAGGAACGAGCCCCCGTGGCGGCTGGTGCCGTACGGCTCCAGCGGCAGGTCGGCCGCCAGGCGCAGCCGCACGCGGCCGATGTCATTGGTCTCGAGCGTCTGCGCCGGCTCGTGCGTCAGGGCGTCGAGGTCGTAGCGCGACTCGATCTGCGCGACGATGGCCTGCACGGTGGCGGTGCCGTGCTTGACGAGGACACGGATGCCGGGGGTCAGTGCCCGCGCGTCGAGCTGGAACAGTTCCGCCTCGAACTCGCGACGCGCCGGCGGCAGCGAGCCGGCCGCGACCACGAGCGCGCCGCGCGCGGTGTCGATGTCGTCGGCGAACTCGAGCGAGACGGACTGGGGAGCGGTGGCCTCGTCGACCTGCGTGCCGGCCGAGCGGATGCCGGTGACGGTGGTCGTGCGACCCGCCGGGAAGATCTCCACCCGGTCGCCGACGCGCACGACGCCGCTCGAGATGCGCCCGGCGACGGCGCGGTAGTCGCGCAGGCGCTCGGCCTCGTCGGGCTCGACGTCGGGCGCCAGGCCGCCCTGCGGACGCAGGACCAGCTGCACCGGCAGGCGCAGCGGCTCGAGGTGGCGCTCCGTCTCGTCGGCGGCGGGCAGCGTCTCGAGCAGCTCGAGCAGCGCCGGGCCCTCGTACCAGGGGGTGCGCTCCGAGCGGTCGACGATGTTGTCGCCCTCGAGGGCCGACACCGGGATGACGTGCAGGTCCTCGATGCCCAGCTCGGTCGCGACGCTCTGAGCCTGCGCCGCGACGTCGGCGAACGTCTCCTGCGAGAAGCCGACCAGGTCGATCTTGTTGACCGCCACGATGACGTGGGGCACCCGCAGGAGGGCGACCACCGCGAGGTGGCGCCTGGTCTGCTCGAGCACGCCCTTGCGGCCGTCGACGAGCACGACCACGGCGTCGGCGGTGGTGGCGCCGGTGACCATGTTGCGCGTGTACTGCACATGGCCCGGGCAGTCGGCGAGGATGAACGACCGCGAGCCCGTCGAGAAGTAGCGGTAGGCGACGTCGATGGTGATGCCCTGCTCGCGTTCGGCGCGCAGGCCGTCGGTGAGGAGGGCGAAGTCGAAGTCGCCGTGGGCGAAGCCGCGATCGGCCGAGGTGCGGGCGACCTGATCGAGCTGGTCGGCGAGGATCGCCTTGGAGTCGTGCAGCAGGCGGCCGACGAGCGTCGACTTGCCGTCGTCGACCGACCCCGCGGTCGCGAAGCGGAACAGCGTCGGCTCGTCCCCGGTCGTTGAGCGTGTTTCGACAGGCTCAACAACCGGCGCCAGCGACCGAGACGAAACGCTCTGAGCATCCGCAGGCGTTTCGTCTCGCTTCGCTCGCTCAACGACCGAAGGCTGCGTGTCCACACTGGTCATCAGAAGTACCCGTCCTTCTTGCGGTCCTCCATGGCCGCCTCGCTGAGGCGGTCGTCGGCGCGCGTCGCACCGCGTTCGGTCAGGGTCGAGACGGCGACCTCGGCGACGATCGCGGCGAGGTCCGCGGCATCCGATTCCACCGCTCCGGTGCAGCTCATGTCGCCGACCGTGCGGTAGCGGACCGTGCGCACCTCGACCGTCTCGTCCTCGCGCGGCGGCGAGAACGGGCCGACCGGGCGCCACATGCCGTCGCGCGCGTAGACCTCGCGGTCGTGCGCGAAGTACAGCGGCGGCAGGGCGATGCCCTCGCGCTCGATGTAGCGCCAGACGTCGAGCTCGGTCCAGTTCGAGATCGGGAACGCGCGCACGTGCTGGCCGGGGGTGTGGCGGCCGTTGTACAGGCTCCACAGCTCGGGGCGCTGGTTGCGCGGGTCCCACTGGCCGAACTCGTCGCGCAGCGAGATGATGCGCTCCTTGGCCCGGGCCTTGTCCTCGTCGCGGCGCGCGCCGCCGAAGACGGCGTCGTGGCGGCCGGCGGCGATGGCGTCGAGAAGCGGCAGGGTCTGCAGCGGGTTGCGCGTGCCGTCGGCGCGCTCCTGCAGGCGGCCGTCGTCGATGTAGTCCTGCACGCGCGCGACCTCGAGGCGGATGCCGAGCCGCTCGACGGTCTCGTCGCGGAAGGCGATGACCTCGGGGAAGTTGTGGCCGGTGTCGACGTGCAGCACCGGGAACGGCACCTTGCCCGGCGCGAACGCCTTGGTGGCGAGGTGGAGCACGACGACGGAGTCCTTGCCGCCCGAGAACAGCAGCACGGGGCGCTCGAATTCGGCGACGACCTCGCGGATGACGTGGATCGCCTCGGCCTCGAGCAGGTCGAGCGTGCTGAGGGCCGTGGCGGGCCCGCGGGAGTCGGAGATCTGGCGGTAGTCGGACACTTCGGCCGAATCCGTCCGATCCTCGCCGGATGTCCGAGTTTCGCCGGCGGTGTGCAGGTCGATGTTCGACAGGGTCATTCGTGCAGCCCGCATTCCGTCTTCGAGGAGCCGGCCCAGCGGCCGGACCGGGGGTCTTCGCCGGGGGCGACCGGCTTGGTGCACGGCTCGCAGCCGATGGAGGGGTAGCCGAAGCCGACGAGCAGGTTCACCGGCGCCTTGTGCGCGGCGGCGTACTCGAGCACGTCGTCGAAGCTCCACGCGGCGACGGGGTTCACCTTGACGAGGCCGTTGCGCTCGTCCCAGGTGACCAGCGGCGTGTTCGTGCGGGTCGGCGCCTCGTCTCGGCGGACGCCGGTGAACCACACCTCGTAGCCGCCGAGCGCGTCCTGCAGCGGAGCGACCTTGCGGCGCGCGCAGCACAGCGCCGCGTCGCGCTCGAAGAGCTTCGCGCCGAACTCGGCGTCCTGCTCGCCGACGGTCTGGTCGGGCGTGATGTCGATGATCCGCACGTCGAGCGCCCGCTGCACCTCGTCACGCGTCGCGTACGTCTCGGTGAAGTGGTACCCGGTGTCGAGGAACAGCACGTCGACGCCCGGCAGGTGCTCGGCGACGAGGTGGGGGAGCGCGGCGTCTGCCATCGAGCAGGCGACGGCCGCGGCATCCGTCCCGAAATTGCGCGCGACCCACGCGACGACTTCGGAAGCGGATGCCTCGTGCTCGGTGAGGCTGCCGAGCTCGAGGTTGCCCTGCTCGGCGAGGGCCTTCAGCTCGTCGTGCGAGCGCTTGACGGCCACGCGGGGCGCGAGGGAGACGGTCATCGTCGAGCCCCTCCCTCTCCGCGAGAGAACGCCTGGTGGACGAGGGGTAGGGAACCACCCACCATCTCGGCGACCAGCTGTACTCTCGCGGTTCGCGGGGTGTGTGCGGCGCGACGGGGGGCCGGGGAGACGGTCACTGCAGGGCCTCCTCGTCGGCGCGGTGGGCCCACTGGGCGAAGGTCTCGTTCGCGGCCGCGTCGCGGTCGGCGAGGAAGCGCCGCACCACGCGGTCGACGTAGTCGGCGATGCCGTCGGCGGCCACCTTCAGGCCGCGGACGGTGCGGCCGAGACCGGGCTCGTCGCGGTCCTGCGAGGCGAGGCCGCCGCCGAGGTGCACCTGATAGCCGGGCACCTGCTCGCCGTCGATCGTGACGAGCTGGCCCTTGAGGCCGATGTCGGCGGTCTGGATGCGCGCGCAGGAGTTGGGGCAGCCGTTGACGTGGAGGGAGATCGGATGCGGCAGCTCGAAGCCCTTGAGCCGCTCCTCGAGGTCGAGCACGGCTGCGGTCGCGTTGACCTTGGTCTCGACGATCGCGAGCTTGCAGAACTCGATGCCGGTGCAGGCGATGGTGCCGCGGCGGATGAGGCTCGGACGCGCCTGCAGGCCGAGCGCGTCGAGCTCGCCGATGAGCGGCTCGACGTTCTCTTCGGGAACGTCGAGGATGACGAGCTTCTGGTGCGGTGTGGTGCGCAGCCGCGCCGAGCCGTGCGCCTCGATGAGGTCGGCGAGCTTGCCGAGCGTCTCGCCCGAGACACGGCCGACGATCGGCGTGACGCCGATGTAGAAGCGGCCGTCCTTCTGCCGGTGGACGCCGACGTGGTCGCCGATCGTCGTGGGCCGGGTGGGCGCGGGGCCGTCGGGCAGCTCATAGCCGAGGTACTCGTCCTGCAGCACCTGCCGGAACTTCTCGGTGCCCCACTCGGCGAGGAGGAACTTCAGGCGGGCCTTGTTGCGCAGGCGCCGGTAGCCGTAGTCGCGGAAGATCTGGGTGACGCCGTGCCAGGCATCCGCCACCTGATCCGGGCGCACGAACGCGCCCAGGCGCTCGCCGAGGCGCGGGGTGGTCGACAGCGCGCCGCCGACCCACAGGTCGTAGCCGATGCCGAACTCGGGGTGCTCGACGGCGACGAAGGCCACGTCGTTGATCTCGTGCACGACGTCCTGGCTGGGGTGGCCGGTGATCGCCGACTTGAACTTGCGCGGGAGGTTCGCGAGCGTCTCGTCGCGGAGGAAGCGCGCCGTGATCTCGTTGATCTGCGGGGTCGGGTCGATGAGCTCGTCCGCGGCGATGCCGGCGACCGGCGATCCGAGGATCACGCGCGGCACGTCGCCGCACGCCTCGGTCGTCTGCAGGCCCACGGCCTCGAGCCGCCGCCAGATCTCGGGGATGTCCTCGACGCGGATCCAGTGCAGCTGGATGTTCTGGCGATCGGTGATGTCGGCGGTGCCGCGGGCGAACTCGGTCGAGATCGTCGCGACCACGCGCAGCTGCTCGGTGGTGAGCTGGCCGCCGTCGATGCGCACGCGCAGCATGAAGTACTCGTCCTCGAGCTCTTCGGGCGTGAGCGTGGCGGTGCGGCCGCCGTCGATGCCGGGCTTGCGCTGCGTGTAGAGGCCCCACACGCGGAACCGCCCGTGCACGTCGGTGGGGTCGATCGAGGCGAAGCCGCCCTTCGAGTAGACGTTCTCGATGCGCTCGCGCACGCTGAGGCCGTTGTCGACCTGCTTCCACTCCTCGTTGCCGTTGAGCGGGGCCGTGCCGTCGATCTTCCACTGGCCGTTCGGCTTCGACGACGCGCGCGGCGGGCGCACGGCCGCGCGCGGGCGGTCGGACGCTGAGCGCGGTTCGGTGTCGCTGATGGTCACGGTGGCCTCCGGGATGATTCCCGGGGCGTCCCCCGGGCAGGACCCTATCGAGTCCATTCCGTGAGGCTAGAAGCGCGCGACCCCCTGACCTATCCGAGCGTCAAGTGGCGTTAACCGGCGTAACGGTGCGACATACAGTTGCGCGCGCTCGGGTTGGTGGACTCGGTCCGTCAACCCGCGACCTGCCGGTAGCGGTCGACGACGAGATCGACGACGGATGCCGGCGGCTCGTCGTCGCCGAGGATCGGCGGCGCCACCGGGGCCCCGGCCGCGAGCCGCACCGCGAGGTCGTGGAAGTAGCCCGGCGCGAGCAGGTAGTCCGCGACGAGGACCCGGGATGCCGTCGCTGCGGAGGCCGTCGCGACGGCGGCGTCGACGCGAGGTTCGGCGGCCGCGAGGAAGCCGACCGTGACGTCCCGCCCGAGCCGGGCGCCCAGCATCCGTCCGATCTCGCGGCAGTCCTCGTTGGCACGGTCGTCGCTGGATCCGGCCACCGCGAGCACGATCGTGTCCTCCGGCTGGGGAGTCAGGGGCTCGAGCCGCGTGAGGAGGGCGTCGACGAGGCGCTGGTCGGGTCCGAGGGCGGGGGCGATGGTCACCCCGTCGCGGCCGGCGGTCTGCTCGATGAGGTCGATCCGCACGTGGTAGCCCGCCGACAGCAGCAGCGGCACGATGACGACGGGCGTGCCCGCCGGGATCGCGTCGAGGGATGCCGCGACATCGGGCTGCTGCACGTCCACGTGCCCGAGCCGCACGACGACGTCGGGCAATCGGCGCGCGACCGCGTCCACCAGCGCCGCGACCGCCGCCTGCCCGGCGGGCGACGACGTGCCGTGCGAGATGGCCAGGAGTGCGGGGGCGGTGCTCACCCGCCCCATTGTGCCCCCCCGCGTGTGACGCACGTGTGTCGGCGTCTCTTCTCACCCCTGATGCGATGTCCGGACTTCGCGTGTTCTCAGGCGGCGTCGCCGGCGAAACGTGGACGGCGGCACGAACGCCGAAGGGGCGGTCCCGCCGTGTGGGGGACCGCCCTTCGGGGACGGGACGGATGCCGCGGCTCAGGCCACGTCGGCCGCCCGACCCCGTGCGAAGCCGGCGTCGAAGCCTCGCTCGAATGCGCGCTGCGCGCGGCGGCCGCCGTGACCGTGATGGCGGAAGTGGAAGTGATCGCCGTGCTGACCGTGGCCCGGACGGACATTGCCGTCGTGGCCGCCGCCCTCGTGGTGACCGTGCTCGCCGTGGCCGTGGCCGTGCCCGTGCCGCTCGCCGTGCCCGTGCCGCTCGCCGTGGCCGGGGTGGGGGTGGTGGCCGTGGCATCCGTCGTCCGGAGAGCCGTGCATCGGCCCGTCGAAGCGCTCGGCGGGGTGGCCGGGGCGCCCGGGAGCGAACCCGCGGTGGCGGTTGCGCCCGAGGTCGCCGGCGAGGTCGGGATCGAACGGGCCAGGGCGCCCGCCGAAGCCCGGACGGAAGCCCGGGCCGAAGCCGCCGCCGAAGCCCGGGCCGAAGCCGCCACCGAAGCCCGGGCCGAAGCCCGGACCGAAGCCGGCGTGCCCGAACCGGCCGAAGCCGCGGTCGCGGCCCGCCGTGGTCTCATCCCAGCCCAGCTCGCGGGCGATCGCCTCGAGCGCGACGGTGAGTGCGCGGTAGGCGTCGTCGCCGCCGACGGCGGCGATCACGCGGCTGCGGATGCCGTCGACGATCACGCCGATGCGCTCCTTCTCCGCGCGGCCGAGGTCGGTGAGGGTCCAGGTGCCGTCGCCGTGCTCCTCGGCCCAGCCGCGCTCCTCCAGGCCGCGCAGGCGCTTGCCCTTGCGGGCGAGACGCTCGCGGAACTCGGGGGCGTCGATGTCGCCCGACAGCACGTTCAGCAGCATCCAGTCGCGCCGCGAGACGCCCTCGGCCTCGAGCGCCGTCGCGAACTCGCGCGTCAGCAGTCCGTCGACCGCGCGCAGCCAGGAGCCGAGCGGCCGCTCGGGGGCAGGCGCGATGTCGTCATTCTCTTTGTTGTCGTCGTTGTCGTTCATGGGAGGTCCTTTCGAGTGCGGCTCCGTCAGAGACCGCCGTAATCCATGTCAGATGGCATGTACATGCAGTGTGACATGCACTTCTGATCCATGTCAAGTCGCATGTAAATTGGTGGCATGCCGTCCGCTCCCGACGATCCGTCCGACGCCATCGCCGCCGCCCTCTCGCGACTTCGCGGGCGACGGATGCCGCGCCCGCCGTGGATGGAGGGTCCCGGCCCCCGGGGTGCGGGACCGCACGCGCACGGGCACGGGCACGCCGGTTCGCACGGGCACCACGGCGACGGCGAGGAGCACGTCCACCCCGACGGCTCGGTCCACGGCTTCGCCGGTCGCGGCGGTCCCTGGGGTCGCGGCGGCCCGCCCCCGGGCTTCGGCGCGCCGCCGTGGGCCGGCGCCGGACGCATCGGAGGCCCGGCGCGCATGAGGCTGCTCGAGGCGCTGGCCGCGGCATCCCACCCCCTCTCTGTGGGCGAGATCGCCGAGGCTGTCGGCGTGGATCAGCCGCGCGCGTCGCGCCTGGTCCAGCAGGCGGTCGCGCTCGAGCTGGTGCGCCGCGAGGTCGACCCCGACGACGCCCGCCGCACGCGCGTGGCGCTGACGGATGCCGGATCCCGCCTGGTGCGCGGCTTCCGGGGCGAGCGGCGCGAGGCCGTCGACGCGGCGCTCGCCGCCTTCACCGACGACGAGCGCGCCGAACTGGCGAGGCTGCTGACCAAGCTCGCGGACGCCTGGCCCGGGGGCGCGTGACACCGATCCCGGCGGTCGTCGCGGGAGTCTACGAGATGAGACGCCGCGCCGGCTCGCGGCGTTTTCGTCTCGCTGACTCGCTCGCTCAACGACCGGGGGACCGCGCTCGCCGCGTGAGCAGGGGAGTCGCGGCGGCCGAGCGGGTCAGAAGCTCGTGACGAGGTCTCCGAGGACGGCCTCGAGCTTCGACGGATCGGTGGCGTCGTAGTAGTGCGCGCCCGTGGCGCTCGAGATCGACTGCAGCGTCGCGACATCCGCGTCGGCGCCGTAGGCGAGGGTGAAGACCAGCACCGGCGTCGAGTGGTGCAGGTTCTTCAGGTTCGCGAGCATCTGGTCCGCCCCGATCGTCGCGGCGTTGGGGGCGTCGTTCTCACCGTCGCTGAGCAGCACGATCGCATTGATGCGATCGCCCGACCACGAGGCCGCCTGCTGCGCGGCGTAGGTGTCGACGGCCTGGTAGAGCGGGGTGTCGCCCATCGAGACGATGCCGCCGAGCGCGCCGAGGAACCCGTCGCGCGAGCCGCCGATGTCGGCGACCGGCGAGACGACGCCCGGCACCATCGCGCCGTCCGGCGCCTGCGCGAATGCGGCGAGACCCACGTCGTCGCCGGCGGTGAAGTGGCCGAGCGCGGACTGGATGGCCTTCTGCGCCTGCGTGAGCTTGGTGTCGGCCGCCGAGATCGGCTCGTCCATCGAGCCCGAGACGTCGAGGAGGAACAGCACATTGGCGCGCTTGCGCACATCGGGGAACGACGCCTGCACGGCGGTGACCACGTCGGGGCCCGGGAACGCGAGCGTGGCGCCCCGGTCGCCGTCGAGGCGTCCGACCTGCTGCACGCCCGCCTCGAGCTCACGGTTGAGGTCGCGGTAGCCGGCGGCGCGGACGGCCTCCTGGCCCTGCGCGGTGCGGGTGAACCGGATGAAGTCGGCCGCCGCCTCCGACTCGACGGGGTCGATCCACGCCCCCGTCAGTCGCATCGCGGGGTTGTCGGCGGTGTACGAGCCGTCGGCCGGATAGATCGGCACGAGCTGCTCGGTGGGCGGCTCGGCCTGCGTGCGCGTGGCGCCGTCGCGGCTGGTGATGCCGCGGTTGTAGTCCCACACCGACTTCTCGTCGACGATGACGGCAGAGAGGAAGTCGGCGGCGGAACCGGATGCCTCGGCCTGACGCGCGTGCCACAGGAAGTGCTCCGGGGTGGCCATGTAATGGCTCGTCGCGAGCTCGTTCTCGTGCACCTCGGCCTGCACCGTCGGATCGAGGACCTGCGCCGCGGTCAGCTCTTCGATGGAACCCGCCGCGGTCCCGTACGAGGCGAACATGGCCGCCTCGCCGGACGTCGCGACGAGCGGGCTCGTCTTGCCCAGCTTGAAGGCGCCCCACTCGGGGTGGCCCAGCCCGCTCCACAGGTCGGGGTCGCCGGCGGCCTCGAAGACCTCCGCCCAGGTCGGGGCGTCGGCATCCCATCCGATCGCCGTGGCGAGCGCCGCAGGCATCGCGAGCACGATGTCGGAGCTGCCGACGCTCGTGCCCTCGGCGCGCAGCGCGGTCGCGCCCGACGCCTGCGCGACGTCGACCCACGTGGAGGAGTCGGGGAGCCACACGGTCGGCTTCTCGTCGTCGACGAGGGCCGGGAACCCGGATGCGACGGTCGTGGCCGCGCCGCCCGACTTGTCCTTGCTGGTCGCGACGGTGACGCACGAGCCGGCGACGTTGCGCGGCTGGCTGTTGTAGGCGGCGGCGAGGCTCTCGACCATCTCGGCGTTCTCGAACGACGACAGCACGCGCACCGTCGCGCACGGCTGCGCCCCGGCGGTGGCGGCCGGCTCGTCCTGGGGGAACTCGATGCGCTCGACGGGGGCGGGGGCCTCGGGTGCGGGCTCCGCCGCGGCGGGCTCGTCCGTCGACATGTTCGACACGATCGCGTACGAGACGCCCCCGATCGATCCGACGAGCACGACGATGGCGGCCACGGTGGTCCAGATCATCGCCTGCCGACGCCGCCGCCGGCGACGCTCGCGCCGCTCGTCGATCGCCGACGGCTTCGCTTCGCGCGGCGCCGGCGCGGCGGTGGGGACGGTCGGGGCGGGGGTCGGCGAAGCCGCCGACGTCATCGGTGCGGTGTGGTGTTCGGAGGCCTGGCCCCTGCGGGGGCCGGGGACGTCCTCTTCACCGCGCGTGCGATCGCGCATGGGGGCATCCTCGAAAGCGAGTGCGGCTGCCAAGCCGGGCGGGGGGTCACCGGTCCCAGTTCTCCGGTGTGGCTAGAGCCTAACGCGGGTGCAGGTGCGAGACGAGGGCGAGGCAGCCGTGAGATCACCGTGAAGCGGTGTTCAGCATCCCGATCAGGACCGCCGTCCACCAGGCGGCCTGCGAGACGACGGCGCTCCAGAGGCACCACAGCTTGAGGCGCGACGGCAGCGCCGAGAACCGCACGGTGCCCGGCAGACGGCCGAGCTCGGCGGTGAGCCGGGTCATCGCGACACCGTTCATCGCGGCCACCAGCACCGCGAGCATCTTCAGCGCGGTGAGCGGCTGCGAGAGGTCGGGCTGCAGGAACGCCCCGGTCGCGAACAGCACGACGATGCCGGCCCACGCGAGCGTGGTCACCGTGCGCTCGACGCGGCGGAGGTCTTCGAGCGAGCTGCGGCGCAGCATCCAGAGCAATCCGGTGACCTCGAGCAGCACGGCCGCCCCCAGGCCCACGATCACCGCGGCGAGGTGGCCGAACAGCGCCGGAGCGTGCACCCACGCGTGCGGCACCACCGACGCGCCGATCCACAGCGACAGCAGCCACCCGATGACCACCCACCAATAGCCGATGGCCCGGCGGTGGCGGGCGGCGCGCACGCGCTCGGCGCGCAGGCGCGGGTTCGGCGGGGTCGTCACAGTGCCTCTCGGGTCGGCGAGGGATTGCACCGGCGCGACGACCCCCCGTCCGCACGATGCTCGAAAGCGAGGGTAGCGGATGCCGCGCCTCGCGAGCTGCGAGCGCCCGGGCGGTCAGCTCGACAGCGTCGAGGGCGTCGAGCGCACGGGGAGGAGCAGGAGCAGGCCGGCCAGCAGCACGAGCACGATGCCGAGGATGCCGTAGTAGGCCTCGCCCGAGATCGCCACGAAGAGGGCGAACATCGTGGGGGCGAGGAAGGAGACCGCGCGGCCGGTCGTCGCGTACAGGCCGAAGACCTCGCCCTCGCGCCCGGGCGGGATGATCCGCGCGAGGAAGGTGCGCGACGCGGACTGCGCGGGTCCGACGAAGAGGCACAGCGCCAGACCGGCCGTCCAGAACACGATCTGGCCACCGTCGTGCAGGAAGAACACGAGCAGGCCCGAGATGACGAGGCCCACGAGAGCGGCCACGATCACCGGCTTCGCGCCGAGCCTGTCGTCGAGCGCGCCCACGGCGATCGTCGAGACGCCCGCGACGATGTTGGCCGCGATGGCGAAGATGATCACCTCGCCGGCGGAGAAGCCGAAGACGGATGCCGCGAGCACGCCGCCGAAGGTGAAGACGCCGGCCAGCCCGTCGCGGAACACCGCGCTCGCGAGCAGGAACCACAGCGTCGGCCGGCTCTCGCGCCAGAGGCGGGCGATGTCACGGCCGAGGCGCGCGTACGACGCGAAGAACCCCACCCGTTCGCGACGGGCCCCCGAGCCGCGGTACTCCGGCACGGCGAACAGCACGGGCAGCGCGAACAGCCCGAACCACACGGCCGAGACCACCATGGCCAGGCGCACCGGCCAGCCGTCGTCGTCGGGCACGCCGAACAGGCCCTGGATGAAGCCGAAGTAGACGATGAGGAGCAGCACGATGCCGCCGACGTACCCCATGCCCCATCCGAAGCCGCTCACCCGGCCGATCGAGCGCGGCGTCGACACCTGCGAGAGCATCGCGTTGTAGTTGACGCCCGCGAACTCGAAGAACACATTGCCGGCGGCGACCAGCAGCAGGCCCAGCCACAGATAGGACGGGTCGGGAGCCACGAACACCATGGCCGCTGTCATCGCGACGACGATGTAGGTGTTGACCGCGAGCCACAGCTTGCGACGCCCCGACGTGTCGGAGCGCTGACCGGTGATCGGGGCGAGCAGTGCGATGAGCAGGCCGGCTCCGGCGAGTGCCCAGCCCAGCTGGGCCTCGACCGTGCCCGAGGGGCCGAAGCTCGAGCTGGTCAGGTACACCGTGAAGACGAAGGTCGTGACGACGGCGTTGAACGCGGCCGAGCCCCAGTCCCAGAGGCCCCATGCCACGACGGCCTTGCGGCTCGTGCGCTGCGGCCCCTCGGCGCCCGCCGCCGCAGCGAGGGCATCGGTGGGCACGGCGCCGGTGAACGCGGGCGTCGGCGACGACGGGGGAGTCTCGGGGGAGCTCATATCGGTCACAGTACGGCCCTTCGGTGAACTGATGCGGAATCAAAGTAGCGCTCCCGAGCCCCGCGGTGGTTTGCTTCGTTCATGACAGGGGAGAACGCGCCCGAGATGAAGTTCAACGGCCGCCTCGCCATCCTCCTGGCGATGGCGATGTTCGTGCTGGTGGTCGACACGTCGATCATGAACGTCTCGATCTCGGCCGTCGTGACCGAGCTCGGCACGACCGCGAGCGGCGTCCAGGGCGCCATCGCCCTGGAGGCCCTGGTCTCGGCCGCCTTCATCCTCATCGGCGGCAAGACCGGCGACCTCATCGGGCGGAAGCTCGCGTACACCCTGGGCCTGCTCGGCTACGCCGTCGGCGCGGTCGCCATGACGTTCGCGACGAGCCTGACCGCCGTCATCATCTTCTGGGCCGTGATCGGCGGGATCGGGGCATCCCTCCTCCTTCCCTCCATGCAGTCGCTCATCCACGGCAACTTCGCCGGCGCCCACCAGAAGCGCGTCTATGCGCTGGTCGGCGCGTCGGCGGCGATCGCGGCGGCCGTCGGGCCGCTGCTCGGCGGGTTCATCACGACGTTCTGGTCGTACCGGGTGGCGTTCGGCCTCGAGGCGCTGATCATCCTCGTCGTGCTGCTGGGGATCGGCCTCGTCAAGGACGTGAAGTACCACGGCGACCGCTCGATCGACCTGGTGGGGGCCGCCCTCTCGGTCATCGGCATGGGCGGCGTCGTGCTGGGCATCCTGGTGTGGCAGGAGGGCGGCGGCTACGTCGGCATCATCATCGGCCTCGGCGCCGTGGCGCTCGGCGGACTCGCCTGGTGGCTCAACTCGCGCAAGAAGCGCGGCAAGCCGGTGCTGCTCGACCCGGCGCTGTTCTCCTCCAAGCCGTTCCGCACCGGTGTGAGCGGTCAGCTGCTGCAGCAGATCGCGCTCGGCGGCACGATGATCGTGCTGCCGCTGTACCTGCAGATGGTGCTCGAGTACAACGCGCTGGAGGCCGGCCTCTCGATCGCGCCGCTCTCGCTCAGCATGTTCGCCGTCGCGATCTGGGCCGGCCGTCGCGCCAAGGGGCGCCCGGCGAACCTCATCCTGCTGGGCTTCTCGCTCGCCGCGGTCGGACTCATCGCCATCGTGCCGCTGGTGCCCATCGCCGACAGCGGGTGGTACCTGACGGTCCCGCTCATCATCGCGGGATGCGGTCTCGGGCTCCTCGTCTCGCAGCTCAACAACTACACGCTCTCGCCGATCTCCGATGAGCGCGTGAGCGAGGCGGCGGGCGTCAACTCCGCCGCAGGCTCGTTCGGCCTCTCGTTCGGTCTCGCGTTCGCGGGCGCCATCATGCTCGCCACCCTCGCGGCCTCGTTCACGTCGCTGGCGTACTCGAGCACCGTGCTCACCTCCGAGCAGCAGCAGCAGGTCTCGACGGTGCTGGAAGAGGACGCCGAGCTCATGTCGAACACCGGGCTCGAACAGCTCCTCGCCGACGAGCCGCCGGAGGCGTCGGCCGAGGTGATCCGCATCAACACCGAGGCCCGGCACATCGCGCTCCAGGTGGCGCTGCTCATCCCGATCCTCGCCGCCGTGCTGGGCGTGCTCAACGGGTTGCGCATGCGGCGTCTACCCGACCCCAAGCCGAACGAGGCGGTGGAGGGGATGCTGGGCGGCTGAGCCGGCGCAGGGCGGCGAGCGGACCCCGCTCCCGAGCGGACCCACTCCCTCCCTTCGGCCGTGTCGGCGGGCGCCCCTAAGCTCGCCGTGTGCCCACCCTCGACGACGTGCGTCGCATCGCCGCCGGGCTGCCCGGCAGCGAGGAGCGCGAGACCACCGGCGGTGCCGCCTGGTTCGTGCGCGGCAAGCTCTACGCGTGGGAGTGCCACCCATGGCCGAGCATCCCCGACGACATGCGCGCGATCATCGCGGCCGAGCCGGTGGTCGGGGTGAAGGTCGCCGAGCGCCTCGATGCGCTCGCCCTCGTCGAGATGGAGCCCGACGTGTTCCTGCGCGCCACCACCTCGTGGGGCGAGCCCAAGGTCGCCTTCCGCATGGCCGCGATCGCCGGCGACCACCTCGCCGAGCTGGTGACCGAGGCCTGGCGCGTGCAGGCGCCGAAGTATCTCCGGCGCGCCTTCGACGAAGCCGGTTCGGCAAGTTGAGTCGACTCTTATCAACTTTGATTTGACGGATGCCGCGACCCGGCGTATGGTTGAGCCATCGCGACTCAACCTCGTCGTTCGGTCGTGAGCAGACTTCCCATCAACCCCGGGTGGCGGCATCCGTCTCCGCCCACACGAAGGAGAGAAACACATGGCACGTGCTGTTGGAATCGACCTCGGTACGACCAACTCGGTCGTCAGCGTTCTCGAGGGCGGCGAGCCGAAGGTCATCGCGAACGCCGAGGGCTTCCGCACGACCCCGTCGGTCGTCGCGTTCACCAAGGACGGCGAGGTGCTCGTCGGCGAGACCGCCAAGCGCCAGGCCGTCACCAACGTCGACCGCACCGTCTCGTCGGTCAAGCGCCACATGGGCACCGACTGGAGCTTCGACGTCGACGGCAAGAAGTGGACGCCGCAGGAGATCTCCGCGCGCATCCTGCAGAAGCTCAAGCGCGACGCCGAGCAGTACCTCGGCGACACGGTGACGGATGCCGTCATCACCGTCCCCGCGTACTTCAACGACGCCGAGCGCCAGGCCACCAAGGAGGCCGGTGAGATCGCGGGCCTCAACGTCCTGCGCATCATCAACGAGCCCACCGCCGCGGCCCTGGCCTACGGCCTGGACAAGGGCAAGGAGGACGAGCTCATCCTCGTCTTCGACCTCGGTGGCGGCACGTTCGACGTCTCCCTGCTCGAGGTGGGCAAGGATGACGACTTCTCGACCATCCAGGTGCGCGCCACGGCCGGTGACAACCGCCTCGGCGGCGACGACTGGGACCAGCGCCTCGTCGACTACCTGATCAAGCAGTTCAAGGACACCACCGGCGTCGACGTCTCGGGCGACAAGATCGCGCTGCAGCGCCTCAAGGAGGCCGCCGAGCAGGCGAAGAAGGAGCTCTCGTCGTCCACCTCGACGAGCGTCAACCTCCCGTACCTGTCGCTCACCGACTCGGGCCCCGTGTCGCTGTCGGAGACCATCACGCGCGCCAAGTTCGAGGACCTCACCAAGGACCTCCTCGACCGCACCAAGAAGCCCTTCGAGGACGTCATCCGCGAGGCCGGCATCAAGGTGTCCGACATCGACCACGTCGTGCTCGTCGGCGGCTCGACCCGCATGCCCGCCGTGAGCGAGCTCGTGCAGCGCGAGGCCGGCAAGGAGCCCAACAAGGGCGTCAACCCCGACGAGGTCGTCGCCGTGGGCGCGGCCCTCCAGGCCGGTGTGCTGAAGGGCGAGCGCAAGGACGTCCTGCTCATCGACGTGACCCCCCTGAGCCTCGGCATCGAGACCAAGGGCGGCATCATGACCAAGCTCATCGAGCGCAACACCGCCATCCCGACCAAGCGCTCGGAGACCTTCACGACCGCCGACGACAACCAGCCGTCGGTCGCGATCCAGGTCTTCCAGGGCGAGCGCGAGTTCACCCGCGACAACAAGCCGCTGGGCACGTTCGAGCTGACCGGCATCGCGCCGGCGCCCCGCGGCATCCCGCAGATCGAGGTCACCTTCGACATCGACGCGAACGGCATCGTCCACGTGTCGGCGAAGGACAAGGGCACCGGCAAGGAGCAGTCGATGACGATCACGGGCGGCTCGTCGCTGCCCAAGGACGACATCGAGCGCATGGTGCGCGAGGCCGAGGAGCACGCCGCCGACGACAAGAAGCGTCGCGAGGCCGCCGAGGTGCGCAACCAGGCCGAGACGCTCTCGTACTCGATCGAGAAGCTCATCAAGGAGAACGACGACAAGCTCCCCGAGGACGTCAAGACCGAGGTCCAGGGCGACGTCGACGCTCTCAAGACCGCGCTGGCGGGCGAGGACGACGAGGCCGTGAAGACCGCGTTCGACAAGCTGAACCAGAGCCAGGGCAAGCTGGGCGAGGCGATCTACGCCGCCGGTCAGGCTGCGCAGTCGGCTCCGGATGCCGCCACCGACGCTCCGGCGGGCGACCAGGGTCAGGCGGCGTCCGATGAGGACGTCGTGGACGCCGAGGTCGTCGACGACGAGGACGAGAAGAAGTAACCATGGCGAACAAGGACCACAACCCGCACCCGGCCGAAGGCCAGGGCGACGGCGAAGAGGTCCGGCCTGAGGGTGAGGGGCCGGAGGCGAACGCCTCCGGCCCCGCGCCGCAGGACGGGCGCGACGCGGACGCCGGAGCCGACGAGCTCACGGTGGACGACATCCTCGGCGCCTCGCAGAACGCCGACGCCGCGGCCGAGGACGCCGTGCTGGCCGACCTCGAGTCGCAGCTGCTCAACGACCTCAAGCGCCTGCAGGCGGAATACGCCAACTACCGGCGCCGCACCGAGGAGCAGCGCGAGGTCGAGATCGAGCGGGCGCAGGGTGCCGTCGCCAAGGGGCTGCTGCCGGTGCTCGACGACCTCGACCGTGCCGAGAAGCACGGCGATCTCGAAGAGGGCTCGCCGTTCGCGGCGATCGCCGACAAGCTGCGCGGCGTCGCCGAGCGCATCGGCCTCATCACCTACGGCGCCGCGGGCGAGGTGTTCGACCCGCAGCAGCACGAGGCGATCTTCCAGGTGCCGACCCCGGGACAGGCCGAGCCGACGATCCTGGAGGTCGTCGAGATCGGCTACCGCCTGGGCTCTGTCGAACTGCGTCCCGCGAAGGTCGTCGTCGCCGTTCCCGCCGAGTAGCCCGAAGGAGCATCCATGGCCAGTCAGGACTGGTTCGACAAGGACTTCTACTCGGTGCTCGGCGTCGCGAAGGACGTCAGCGAGGCGGACCTCAAGAAGACGTACCGCAAGCTCGCCCGCAAGTATCACCCCGACTCCAACCAGGGCGATGCCGCCGCAGAGGCGAAGTTCAAGGAGGTCAGCGAGGCGTACTCGGTGCTCTCCGACGCCGAGCAGCGCAAGGAGTACGACCAGATCCGGGCGATGGGCTCGGGCGCGCGCTTCACCGCGGGCGGCCAGGGTGCCCAGGGCGGCTTCGAGGACGTGTTCTCGATGTTCAACCAGGGCCGTGGCGCCCGGTACCAGAACGCCGAGGACTTCGACGACATCTTCGCGATGTTCAACCAGCAGCAGCGGGGCACCGGGTTCGGCTCGGGCCGCTTCGGGCAGCCGAGCGGCGGTTTCCGCGGCTACGGCGGCCCCACCCGGGGCGCCGACGTCATCGCCCGCACGACGATCGACTTCCTCACCGCCACCAAGGGCGAGACGATCACGCTGCAGGGCGAGGACGGCAAGCCGTTCAAGGTGAAGATCCCCGCGGGAGTCTCGGACGGCCAGAAGATCCGGCTCCGCGGTCGCGGGCGTCCGTCGCCCGACGGCGGCGAGAGCGGCGACATCGTCGTGCAGGTCACCGTGCGCCCGCACCCCGTCTTCACGCGGGACGGCATCAACCTGCGGGTGACGGTGCCGGTGACGTTCACCGAGGCCGCGCTCGGCGCGACGATCGAGGTGCCGACGCTCGGGGGCGACCCGGTGCGCCTGCGCGTCGCACCCGGCACCCCGTCGGGTCGCGTCCTGCGCGTCAAGGGCCGCGGTGTCGAGACCAGCAAGGGCACCGGCGATCTCCTCGCCGAGGTGCAGGTCGCGGTGCCGTCGCACCTCGACGAGGCTGCCCGAGAGGCCCTCGAGCGCTATCAGAGCCTCGAGCCCAAGGAGAATCCGCGCGCCGAGCTGATGTCGAAGGCGCGGGGCTAGGAGAATCGGTCGTGCTCTCCCGGTCGTTGAGCGAGCGAAGCGAGACGAAACGCCGTCGAGGCGTCTGGCCTGTCCGGGGCGTTTCGTCCCGCTCGGTCCTCGCTCGCCCAGCGACCGGTTCATGGCCGCTCGAAGACCGGGAACGGAGGTGACCGACATGGCAGAACAGCACGAGATCGACGCGGATGCCCCGATCTTCGCGATCGCCGTCGCTGCCGAGCTGTCGGGCATGCACCCGCAGACCCTCCGCCAGTACGACCGGCTGGGGCTCGTCGTGCCCGCCCGCACGCAGGGCGGATCGCGGCGCTACTCGCTGCGCCACGTCGAGCAGCTGCGCGAGGTCGCCCGCATGTCGTCGGACGGCATCGGGCTGCCCGCGATCATGCGCATCCTCGAGCTCGAGAACCGGGTGCAGGAGCTGCACGGGCGCGTCCGCGACCTCGAGGAGCGCATGCGCGCCGAGATGGAGAGGCGCCCCGGCGCCCGCGTCTTCGCCGCGGGCTCGACCGGCGCCGTGGTGACCTTGCGGCACGGCACGCGCGTGCGGCGCGCGACCGAGGTCGTGGTGTGGCGCCCGCGCACGCCGATCGACCGGCCGTCCGGCGGCGACGCGTCCGAGGCGCCCACCGGCCCCGACGCCTGAGTCCCTCACGAGTTCCGCCGAGCGCGGCGGTCGCCGCCGCGACACCCCGCGGCGGCGGCGCCGCCCCGCCGGGTCAGAGGTCGCCGGTGTCGTGCGCCACCTCGCCGTCGACGACGGTGCGCACCACCCGCGCCGTGAGCAGCGACTCGGGGCCCGCGGTGAACGGGTCGACGTCGACGATCGCGAAGTCGGCGGCCATGCCCGCCTGGAGCCGGCCGCGCGTCGCGCCGTCGCCGACGGAGGCCGCGGCATCTCTTGTCGCGTGGGCCAGCGCCTGGGCGAGCGGCAGTGCGAAGTGCGGATGGCGGGGAGCGAAGGCGTCGTCGAGCGCCGACCGGCGGGTCGCGGCGATGTACATGTTC
Source organism: Microbacterium sp. M3 (assembly GCF_033548675.1). NCBI lineage: Bacteria > Bacillati > Actinomycetota > Actinomycetes > Micrococcales > Microbacteriaceae > Microbacterium > Microbacterium sp. M3. The sequence continues at coordinate 144,537 of NZ_JAWTZT010000005.1, read as the reverse complement.
GGCAGGGCCTCGTGCGGCGCGGTCGGCGCGTCGGTCGAGAAGGCCAGCAGCGCTCCCGCGGCGACGTACTCCGGCCACGCGAAAGCGCGGTCGACACGCTCGTCGCCGAGCATCGCCGCCCAGTTTTCGAAGATGGCGGGGTCGGCGTGCACCGGCTGCATCGAGGCGGTGACGCCGAGCCGGGCCATGCGCTCGGCCGTGCCGGGCGCCGCGTACTCGAGGTGCTCGATGCGATGGCGGCGGTCGCGCGGGCCGTTCACCGCCGCCGCGTGCTCGAGGGCGTCGAGGGCGATGTCGCTCGCAAGATCGCCGATCGCGTGCAGCGCGACCTGCAGGCCCGCGGCGTCTGCGGCCGCGACGACCGGCTTCAGCGCGTCGAGCGACCAGATGGGCTCGGCGTTCGAGCCGTCGGAGTACGGATGCCGCATCGCGGCCGTGCACGCATCGATGACGCCGTCCACGACGAGCTTGATGCCGACCACCCGCAGCCACGGCGAATCCAGCCGCTCCGCGAGTTCGGCGGCATGGCGCACCTGCGCGACGTTGGCCGTCTCGTCGCCGGTGTTCTCGATGAGCCAGTGGGCGGCGACGCGGACGGGAAGAGCGCCGTCGCGCCGCCCCACCGCGCGCTGGAAGGCGGCGAGACCCCGCTCGTCGAATGCCATGTCGACGACACCGGTGACACCGGTGGCGGCGTAGGCGGCGAGCGTGCGCTCGACCGCCGCGTCGCGGTCGGCGTCGCTGGTGGCCTCGGCGAGGAACGCCCACGCGTGCGCGACGGCCGCGGTCTCGTACAGCATGCCGTCCGGCTCGCCGTCGGCATCGCGTCCGATGCGGCCCCCGAGAGGGTCGGGGGTGTCGCGCGTGATGCCGAGCTCGGCCAGGGCAGCCCTGTTCACCCAGCAGGAGTGGTAGTCGTTGGCGTCGAGGTAGACCGGCACGTCGGCCACGGCGGCGTCGATCATGGCCGCCGTCGGAGCACCCGGCACCGAGTCGAAGAGCCAGCCGCGACCGAGCACGCGGAGGGCATTGGGCTGGGCCTCACGAGCGGATCGCAGCCGCGCCTGGATCTCGTCGAGGGTGCGGGCATCGGTGAGCGGGACCCGCCCGAGCGCCTCGCCCATCATGACGAGGTGCGTGTGGGCGTCGGTGAAGCCGGGCAGCAGCAGGCGCCCCTCGAGGTCGACGGTCACGGCATCCGGTCCGGCGGCCGCGGCGGCGCGTGCCGCGTCGCCGGCGAACGTCACCGAACCGCCGTCGACGACGAGGGCGTCGGCCCATGGCTCGTCGGAGGCCGTGAAGATGCGGCCTCCGGTGTACATCGTGGTGGTCATGCGGAGATCCCCTCGGTGTCGGTGGCACGAACATCGGCGGCACGGGCCTCGACGTCGGCGTCGGCTGCGGCATCCTTCTCGACCCTCGTCGAGATCGCCGCGACGATGGCCGCCGGGATCGCGAGCACGAAGCTCGAGACTCCCAGCACCACCACGAAGCCCTGGTAGCCGAACACCTCGACCAGAGCGGCGCCGATGACGGGGGTGAGCGCCGAGCCGACCAGGTAGACGGCCAGGAGCGGTCCCGACCAGCGGCCGTCGGCGTCGAGCGCGGCCGAGGTCGAGACGAAGTACATGAAGGCGACGGCGTAGATGGTGTTCCACACGATGAACAGCACGATGAACGTCGTCTGGTCGGCGGCGAAGCTGAGCGCGATCTTGAGCGCTCCGCCCGCGACGAGCAGCACGACGAGCGGCACCGCGCGGCCGAGGCGGTTGCCGACGACCATCAGCAGCAGCGACCCGACCAGCCCGCCCGCGGTCGCGCCGCTCAGCGCGATGCCCAGGCCCTCCGGCGTCAGCCCGGCCCGCTCGGCGCCCATGACGCCCGCCATCGCCCACAGCGAGTCCTCGCTCACGGCCCACAGGGCGAAGGTCACCAGCAGTGCGAAGCCGGCGATCGTCACCGTGCGCGATCCCGCGCGGGCCGGAACGCGCCGGACGGCGCCGGTCTCGGGGATGGTGAGCGGCATCGCCTCGGCCACCGCGGCGCCGGCCTGCGGCTCGATGACCGGGGCCACCGGCATCCATCCGACCGCCACCAGGCCGATGAGGCAGAAGAGCGCCAGCGCGCCGAAGACGTCGATCGGGGCGAGACCGATGAGCGGCACCACGGCGAGCACGATCGTGATGACGCCGCGGTTGGCGAGACCGTTGAACCCTGCCACCCGGTCGGGGTTGCGGAAGGCGGCCAGGGCGGACCCTGCGGCCGCGACCGCCCCGCCCGCGCCGATGCCGCCGATCAGCAGCCCGGCGATCGCGACGCCGGCGACGGGAACGAGCCCGGCGAGCAGGAAGCCGGCGAGCCCGGCCGCGAGTCCGACGCGGGCGACCAGGCGGCGGTGCCGTCCCGCGCAGAGCGGGGCCGTCGCGAGGCCGGTGACGGCGGTGGCCAGCAGCGTGGCGGTGACGATCCAGCTGGCGGTGAGCACGTCCGTGCCGAAGCCGGTCTGCAGGGCGGTGATCATGTACGGCGAGAGGTTCACGCCGAGGTAGCCGGCGATGCCGATGGCGAAGGTCGCGGCGGCGGCCGGGAACCGCAGGGGCACGCGAGCAGTGAGGTCGTTCATGCGGGTTCTTCCTGTCGTTTGGTGCACGACGGTGTGCGGGGAACCGGCCGGCGCGGCCGATTAAACGAACGGTATTCGTTTATTGTTGCACCCAGATGACGCTCTTGGGAAGCGCTGATTTCGCCGCTTCCCGCCGCGTCTAGGCTGACCGAGGAGAGAAGGAGTCGGATGCCGCGCCCCCGCGTGAACCTGCTGTCAGTCGATCTCATCGCCGACGCGGCGATCGAGCTCGCCGATTCCGGAGCGACTTTCGGCGTCAACGCGCTCGCCCGCCGGCTGAACGTGACGCCGTCGTCGTTGTACAACCATGTCGACGGCAAGGACGCGATCGTCGAGCTCATGCGCTCGCGCCTCGGCGAGCGCTACCTTCCCGAACCGGTGACGGGGGAGTGGGACGACATCGTCGTCGGCATCGTCCGCGGGCTCCGCCGCCTCTATGCCGACCACCCGCTCATCGTTCCGCTCCTGGTGGGCAAGACGATCACCGATCCCGGCGTGATCGCGAGCTACGACCGGCTCGCCACCGCGCTCGCGGCCGCCGGCGTGCCCGACGACGAGGTGCTCGCCGTCGTCGCCATCGTCGACGCGTACGCGATCGGCTTCGGGCTCGACCTCACCTCGCCTGACGAGATCTGGCAGCCCGGCGTGCCGACGGTCACGCTCGGACGACTGATCGCGGATGCCTCCACCGGCCCCGAGCGCAGCGACGCCGCCTTCGAGATCGGCCTCGAGATGCTCCTCACCTCGCTGCGACTGCGGATCGGGCAGCGCCGGCGGTGACGCGCCGGCCGCCGCGACGTCAGGCGGCCGTCGGGGCGTCCTGGTGCGCGGCGACGAAGGCGTCGTAGTCCGCCTTCGACAGTGCCGCGTACGCGTAGGCCCACTCGAGGATCGCCTCGCCGACGACGCGCCCGTTGCCGATGTAGCCCGCGACCGTCGCCGCCTGCGGCGACTGCGAGTGGGCGCGCGCGAGGGTCGCCGCGCACGCCTGTGCGTACGCGCCGAACGGAGCGTCCTCGATGCTCTCGGCCTCCACCGACCCCTTCATGTCGTGGAACTGCCGCACGTAGAAGTCACCGGCCGGGGCCTGGAGGTGACCGAGGAACGGGTCCGACACCGCCTGCAGGATGCGCTGCAGAGCGACCACCCGGCCGCCGTGGCCGTGCTTGCCGATGTACGACACCGCCTGGTCGGGCTGCTCGATGCCGCCGTACTCGACCAGCACGCTCTCGCCGGCCTGCTTGGCCTGCAGCAGCAGCGGATGGCCGTCGCCGTCCTGCAGCAGTACGAGCGCGCATACGGTCCCCACGCTGCCGACCCCCACGACCCGCCGGGCGAGATCCGAGACGGTGTAGTGGTTGAGCAGCACGCGGATGTCGATGTTGGCAGAGTCGGCGTACCTGCTCAGGTTCTCGTTGATCCGTCCCTGGGTCTCGGCGTCGACGTGCACCATCATGGGCGGCCGCTCGATGAAGGCCATGCGTCCGTCGGCGAGTGTCTCGGTCAGACGACGGGTTGCGCGCTCGGCCGTGCGCTTCTCGGCGTCGTGCATCGCCGCGCGCAGCACGTCGCGCGTCTGCTTGTCGGCCGCGTCGGCGAAGGCGGTCACGTCGAAGTGCTCGAAGAACCGCAGCAGCGGGCTGCGCCCGGCGTTGGCGTCCATCGCCCGCGCGTACGTGCGCACCGCGGCGAGGGCCGCGTCTTCGATGACGCGGTCGTCGCGCGAGGTCGCCTGCCCGCCGATGACGATGCTCGCGACCAGCCGCTTGACGTCCCACTCCCACGGCGCCCACGCCGCCTCGTCGAAGTCGTTGAGGTCGAACACGAGCGTGCGCTGCGGCGACGCGTAGAAGCCGAAGTTCGCAATGTGCGCGTCACCGCAGGACGGCACGAGGATGCCGCTGTGCGGGTCGTTCGCGAGATCCGCCGCCTGCAGGGCCGCCGTGCCGCGGTAGAACGCGAACGGGCTCGCCGACATGCGCTCGATCCGCAGCGGAACGAGCTCGGGCACCCGTGTGGCGTTCTGCCTGTCGAGGATGCCGAGCGGGTCGCGCGCACCCCCGTTCAGCCGTGAGAGGTTGCTGCGCGGCGTGCGCTGCCGCGCCGCGCGCCCCTCCGCCAGTCGATCTGCCACACTCGCCGGCGGCGTCCACGTCGCCGGCGCCGCCCCCACGGATTCGCTCATGCGCTCATTGTGGCCCTGCTCCGTGCGCTCGCAAAGGACTCGCGGCAGCCGCGTTCGCGCGAAAGCCCGCGGTGAAAGATCCCGTGACGAACGAAGCGGATGCCGCAACCACCGCGGACGGTGGCGACGGCATCCGCTCGCCAGAGAGGCCGGGTCAGACCGCGCGGGTGCGCCGCACCACCAGCCACACGCCGAGCGCGATCAGTGCGAGCGCGGTCGCGGGGACGAGGGGCGAGACCGCACCGCCGCCGGTGGCCGGCAGGTTGCCGCCGCCTCCGCCTCCGCCGGGGGCGTTCGCGGTGTTGGTGACGGTGAACGAGATCTCCTCGTCCTCGCCCTCGCGCAGCTGCGCCACGGCGCGGCCGTCCGGGGCGATGAACAGCGGCTCGCCGTTCGCGGTCCACGTGATCGGGCCCCACACCACACCGGGCACGGCGGGCAGCTGCTCCTCGGCGAGCGCGATCGTACCCACCGGGATGTACGGCGAGTACGCGGTCTGGCCGATCCGCACCTCGAGCGGGGTCTGCGGCTCGTCGAGCTGCCACCAGTCGACGACGAACACGGTGTCGGCTGGCACGGCGCTCGCCGCGGGGCCGGTGAGCGCCTTGGTGACCGAGAACCGCGTCAGCTGCACGACGGAGTTGGTCACCGTGAGTTCAGCTGTGGCGCCGGCGCCGATGGTGAGGAAGTTGCCCGGCGTCCAGCTGATGCCCGCCCAGTCGAAGTCGTCGGGCAGGTCCGCCTCGTCCAGAGGCGCCTCGTCGACACGCACGATCGTCCCGGCGGGGAACTGCACCGGCTGGCTCTGGGCGTCGCGGGGCCCGGCGGGCGTGCCGTCGGCGGGCAGCTCGAAGCTGCCGACGCGGACGACCCCGTTCGGCTGGAGGGCCGTGTAGTCGATAGTGAACGAGTCGATGAGCAGGTCGCCGGAGTCGATGCCGTCGAGCGCCTTCACGATCTCGAACGTGCCCGTCGCCAGCGTCGCGGAGTTCGTGATCGTGCCGTTCACCGACGCCGCCGCGTCGGTGCCGATGATCAGCGGATCGGGTGAGATGGCCGGCTCTCCCCAGACCAGCCACGGCAGGCTGGGGGCGGTGAGCTCGTCGTAGGTCACCTCGGTCCCGAACGGGAACTGACGGGGGTTCCCGTCGTCGCCGACCGGGCCGACGGGCGTGCCGTCGGCAGGGAGACGCAGCGTTCCGGTGGTCACGTCGCCGGACGGCGTCGTGGCGGTCCAGCCGGCGGTGAATCGGGCGCCCTCCGGGATGTGCTCGCCCGTGACGGTCTCGAAGTCCTTGGTGAGCGTGAAGGTGCCCTGTCGCAGGCCGTTGCGGACCTCGATCGCGACGTCGCCGCCGGCCTCACCGAGGGGAACCTCGACGATCCGGTCGAAGCCGCCGGTGGGAAGCTCCCGGGTGACCCCGTCGACGGTGACGACGAAGACGGGCTCGGCCCACCACTCGGCGGGGGTCGGCTGCCCGTTCACCGTCGGCACCTGCTCCGCGAGCGCGAGGACGTCGGCGTCGGTCTGGATGTCGGTGAGCTCGATCGGCGTCCCGACGGGGAGCGTCACGGGCTCGCTGCGGGTGCCCGGCGGGTCGATGTTGTAGGTCACGGTGTACCCGTAGGCCGGGTCGGCGGCCTCGCCGGCGGCAGACTTCACGATCGTGACGTGCCGCTCGTCGGCGGCCGGGGCGATGGTGTTGGTGAGCGTGATCGTCGCCGTGACGGAGTCCTCGATCACGAAGGTGCTGCCGGGGTTCCAGCCGGCCCCGGCCCACTCCCAGCCGGGCGGCAGCACGATGTCGCTCGCGTCTTCGGTGAGCTCGATGACGGTGCCGACCGGGAACGGGCCGCCGTCCGGAGCCGCCGCCGTGCCGTCCAGGGCCACCTGCATGATCCCGCTGTCGAGGAGCTGGCCGGCGAGGGTCGCGGTCCAGGTGACGGGGATCGTCTGGGGGTCGATCGCGGGCGGGGCGGAGCCGTCCGTGGTCTCCACGTCCTTGACGACCACGAACGTGCCCGTGAGCGCCGTCGCGCTGTTGGTCACCACGACGTCGGCCGTGCCCTCGCCGATGACGATCGACGGCGGCGTGATGGTCACGGAGTCCCACGTGTAGCCGGGGACGCTCGCCGGCTGCACCTCGTCGAAGACGATCTCCGTGCCGAGCGGGAACTGCGTGCCGGCGTCCACCCAGGCTCCCGTCGCGGGGATCTCGAGCGTGCCCGTCGTGACGACCCCGTCGGGGTCGGTCGCCGTGTAGTTGACGGTGAACGTGAAGCCGGCAGGCAGGTCGCCCGGCTCGATGCCGTCGAGCTGCTTGCGCACGCGGAAGGTGCCGCTGTCGGCGTCGCACGAGATCGTGCCGGCGAAGAGGTAGTTGTGCACCTCGCCGCCTCGCACCGTCACGTTCTCGCCGATGATCTGTCCGTCCAGCGGGGCCGCGTCGACGGTCACGTCGGCGTTCGGCGCGTAGATCGACCCGTCGATGCGACCGGAACCCGCCGTCACGGTGACCGCCCCGGTCACCTCGGAGAGGTCCCAGAGGATGTAGGGCGAGAACACGCCCTGCGGATCGATGCGCGCCCCGGTGACGGCGGTCGTGCCGGCGTCGACCCGGATGACGAGCGGGTTGTTCGCACCGGGCGTGGGGCCCGAGGCGAACTGGATGAGGGAGGCGCCGGCGATGTCGGCGTACCGCACCACGTTGGGCTGGTCGGCGCTGAGACCCGAGAGCACGACGCGGTCGCCGAAGTCCTCGACGTCGACGGGGTTGCCGGTGCCGGTCGTGAGGTCGTACAGGCCGTCGAGGCACGAGTCGGCCTGCTCGTACGACGCCTCGGCGCTGGCCTCGACGTAGCCCGCGACGGCGTCCGCCGACGAGTCGGCCGTGTAGATGCTGCCGTTGCCGGCCGCACCCGTGGGCGGCTCGGCATCCTCCGGGAAGTCCTGCGCCGTGGCGTCGATGAGCGGCGTCGCGTCGGGCGAGGTGGCGCCCTCGAGGTTGAGCCGCAGCCACTGCGCCCGCTCGAACGGCACCCACGGGCCGTCGCGCTCGACCATCTTGAGCTCGCCGAGGAGCGCCGGGTTGCTGGTGCCCGCGCTGGTGATGGCGAGGATTCCGGTGCTGTCGGTGCCGTAGCTCCCCACGAGGAAGCGGGTGGGATCGCCATCGACCGTGGGCAGCGTGTACGCGCCGGTGCCGGCAGCGACGTGGATGAGCGAGAGCGTGCCGCTCGAGCCCTGCGCGGTGGCCGTGCCCCCGACGGCGATCGATCCCTCGACCTCCTGGTTCTGCAGCAGGGCGTCCTCGCGGGCGTAGATCGTGTACCCGCCGTTCATGGCGAACGGATTGAAGGTCTCTGGATACGCCGCGTGCGCGGGAGCCGGCGCGAGGGAATCGATCGCGACCGCTCCCGTCGCGGCGAGCGCCGCCGCGGTGATGCCGGCGAGCCAGCGCTGCAGTCGTGTACGGCCGGACTTCATCGCATAACCCCCCGGGATCGAGATCATCCCGGTGCCCCCGCCCCCGGACGTGAGACCGACCCTATCGGACACGTGTGAACCCCAGCCACTCCGATCGGCCCCGCCCGGGCCGCGCTGAGCGGGTGAGCATCGGTGCCCGGCCGACCGGACGGTGGAGGCGTCGACGCGGTGGTCTCGCCGCGGTACGTGCTGGGCGCGCCGGATCGGCGCGGCGCCGCATCCACGGCAGCGGCGGTGGTGTCCCCTAGCCTGGCCTCGTGAAGCGCGACGTCTCTCCGCCCCCGCAGCCTCTGATGCCGCCGGGGCTGCGCGTGCTCCTCGTACTGGCGACGACGGTCGTGGCGCTCGCCGGCGTGTACTTCGCCCGCGAGCTCATCGGCCCCCTGGCGCTCGCCGTCGTGCTCGTCGTGATCTGCGAGCCGGTGCGGCGCCCGCTCGAACGGCGCGGCTGGCCGCGCTGGACGGGCACCACCGCCGTGATCGTGGTGGCCTACCTCGTGCTCGCGGGCATGGGCCTGCTGCTGTGGGTGGCCGGGGTGCAGTTCGCCCGGCTCGTCGCCGAGTACCTCGACCAGCTGCGCGGCAGCCTCGACGGCTTCCTCGCCTGGCTGCAGTCCGTCGGCCTGGACGAAGAGGCGACGGATGCCGCGGCCTCCGTTCTCGACCCGCAGGCGATCGTCGGGCTCGTGTCGCGCCTGGGCGGCACGGTCGTCGCGGTGCTGACGGCGCTCTTCTTCGTCGTCTCGTACATCATCTTCATGGCCGCCGACGCGGCCCGCTATCGCGACGCGGAGCGGGTCTTCGGCCCGGCCCGCCGCCCGGTGCTCGGCCGCATCCGGCGCCTGAACACCGGCATCCGTCGCTACTACATCGTCAACGCCTCGTTCGGTGCGGTCGTCGCGATCATCGACGGGCTCGCATTGTGGGCGCTCGGCGTGCCGGCGCCCATCGTGTGGGCGGTGCTGGCCTTCGTGACGAACTTCATCCCGAACATCGGCTTCGTCCTCGGCCTCATCCCGCCGGCGGTGCTCGCCTTCGTGGTCGGCGGCTGGCCGCTGCTGCTCGCGGTGATCGCCATCTACTGCGTCGTCAACGTGGTGCTGCAGGTGCTCGTGCAGCCGAAGTTCGTCAGCGACGCCGTCGACCTGAGCCTCACGCTGAGCTTCTTCTCGGTCATCTTCTGGACGTTCATCATCGGCCCGCTCGGCGCGATCCTGTCGATCCCGCTGACCCTCTTCGTGCGGGCGCTCATCCTCGAGGGCGATCCCGGCGCGGTGTGGCTGCGGTGGCTCTCGGGCGACCGCACCGCGACACCCGCCCGCGAACCCGTCCCCAGAGCCTGAGTCCGCCCCCTCTCCGTCTGCTCCGCCCTCGCCCCTCACCTCGTCACCGCCCGCCGGAGGCTCTCATGACCCAGACCCCGCCCGACGTCGCTCCCGCCGCGTCGCCGACCCGCCGCGAGCGCACCGCGGCACGGCTCCTCGACACCTCCAGCGAGCGCTCGCTCGAGTCGCTCGCGCTGGGCGTCGGCGCGATCTCCTTCGCCGTCGTCGCGCTGGTCGCCCTGGTGGCGTTCCGATTCCAGTCCGCCCCGATCTCGGGGCCCGATTCGGTGGGGCAGTTCGCGGCGATCGCCTCGGGTGTGGTCGCGCTGCTGGCGGTCATCGCGGGCCGGTTCGTCATGCGCGAGCGCGGCGACCACGCGCGGCTCGGCATCCTGGACTATCTCGATGTCGCCGCCCTCGCCTTCGCGCACGCGGTGATCGCGGTGCTCGGCTGGACGCTCCTCGCGGTGATCCTCGAGCAGGCGTTCATCGGTGCGGAGGTCTTCGCGCTGCCGGTGCTGATCCTGTCGGGCGCGGCGGCGGCCATGACCGGCTACGTCGCGTTCTACTCGGCGACGCACATGGACCTGCAGCTGCTGGCCGCGGTGCTCGCGCTCTTCCTCGTGATCGGCGTGCTGTCGAGCATGCTCACCGCAAGCGACCCGAACTGGTGGAAAGACAACCTCAGCGCGCTGGGCATGTCGTCGAACGTGTCGGCGTTCGCGTTCAACATCACGATCATCGTGGCGGGGTTCCTCGTCACCACGCTGGCGCGGTACTCCACGCGCGGCATCCCCACCGGCAACCCGAAGGGCATCGGCCGGGTGCGCGTGTGCCTGATCGTCGTGGGGGTCTTCCTCGCCCTGGTCGGAGTGTTCCCGGTCGACCGCTTCTTCGCGCTGCACACCGGCGTCGCCTCGGGCATGGTCGTCGCGTTCGGCGTGCTCGTCCTGGGCCTGCACCGCTGGATCACCGGGATGCCGCGGGCCTTCGTCGTGCTGGGCTGGCTGTTCCTCGCGGTCACCCTGCTGCTGGCGGTCTTCTTCTTCATCGGCTACTACACGCTGACCGCGGTCGAGCTGGTGGCCGGCATCCTGGTGTTCACCTGGATCGTGCTCTTCATCCGCAACGCCGCGGCGCTGGAGCAGGACGCCCGGCAGCCGGCATCCGTCGTCTGAGACGTCGTGGCGTGCCCGCGGGCGCGTCAGAACCTGACGGGCAGGGGTGGTGCGGGACAATGCGCCTGTGAATGAGATCACCTGGAAGCGGCATACCGAGGTTCCGCTGATGGTCGCGAGCCTCGCGTACCTCGTCGCGTACTCCTGGCGGGTGATCGCGGATCTCACGGGTCCGGCGCGTGCGGTCGCCACGACGGTCGTCGTAATGACGTGGGCGATGTTCATCGTCGACTACCTGGTGCGGCTGTTCATGGCCGACCGCCGGGGGGCGTGGTTCCGGCACAACCTTCCCGCGCTGGCGTTCGCGCTGGTTCCGGTGCTGCGCCTGGTGCGCCTGCTGCGCTTCGTCACCCGGCTGCCGGGCCTGCGCTCGACCGAGGGCGACCGACTGCGCACCGACATCATGGTCTACGGCGCCGGCGCGGCGATCATCCTCATCTACATCTGCTCGCTCGCGGTGCTGGAGTTCGAACGGCACGCTCCGGATGCGACCATCACCACCTTCGGCATCGCGATCTGGTGGGCCTGCGTGACGGTCACGACGACGGGATTCGGTGATTACACCCCCGTCACCGACGGCGGGCGCCTGGTGGGGGTGGGCCTCATGTTCGGCGGGGTCGCGCTCGCCGGCATCATCACGGCGACACTCGCCTCGCTCGTGGTCGAGCTCGCCACGCGCGGCAACGACGACCGCGAGCCGGCCACCCGCGCGCAGGTGCGCGAGCTGATGGCCAAGGTGGAGGCGCTGACGGCTGCCGCCGCTTCTGCGGACGGGAGGCGGGCGGCACCTGCCGCCGGGGACGCCGCGGGTGCCGCACCTGCCGCCGGGGAGGCGGCGAACGGCGGCGACGACCGGCCCGGGGGCTGAGCCGGCCCGCACGGCGGGCGTTGAGACGCCGCGGTCGGCTATCGCTGAGACGCCGCGCCGGGGCGAGCTGAGACGCCGCGCCGGGGAGAGCGGAGATGCCGCGCCGGGGCGAGCTGAGACGCCACGCCGGGGCGAGCTGAGACGCCGCGCGCGAGAGCTGAGACGCCGCGCACCGACGAGAAAGGCCGCGCCCCGAGGGGCGCGGCCTTCGTCGTGCAAGCGGTCGTCAGGAGAGCAGCTTCGCCTTCGCGGCGGTGAACTCCTCGTCCGACAGGATGCCCTGTGCGTGCAGCTGACCGAGCTGCGAGAGCTTGGCCATCAGGTCGTCTCCGCCGCCGGCCGGGGCCTGCGGGGCTGCCGCCTGCTGGGCCGCGTACTGCTGCGCTGCGGCCTGCTGGGCGGCCTGCTGCATCGCGGCCTGCTGCTGCTGCATCTCGTAGGCCTGGGCCTCCTGCTGCTGGTAGGCCTTCTCCTGCTGGTGGCGCTGAACGCTCCCCGACACGGCCGTCGCGGTGCCCGCGACGACGGCGGTGCGAGCGGCCATGCCGATCAGGCCGGGACGTCCGAATCTTCCGAGTGGCATGTCTTCCTCCTTCAGTCGGCGTTCTCGGCGAGGAACGCGTTGACGATCGGCGCGGGGATGCCCTGGCGGCCGATCACGGCGCCGCCGGCGTCGTACAGCGCGGCGGCGAAGGACTTCGCCCACAGCAGCTCGACGACGAGGATCGCCGCCGACTTGCCGGGTTCGAGGCTCTCGGCGAGGAAGAGGATGTCCTCCTCGCCAGCGAGGCCGGCGAGGTCGAGGGCGGGCGCGCCGTCGTCGATCGTGTCGGACAGCTCGACCACCTCGATCTCGCCCTCCGGCGAGCGTCGCGCGAAGACGAGGTCGAGAAGGTTCACAGTGCCCGAGGCGACGAGGTCGTCGATCGCCTGCAGCACAGCCGGACCGGGACGGTCACCGTCGAAGCCGATCGCGTAGAACTCGATCGGGCCGTAGTCGAAGGTCGTCATGTCTGCTCCTAGCTTCCGCGCGGCTTACGCCGCGAGCGCCTTCGCCTTGAGGGCGTCGTATTCGGCCTGGGTGATCGCGCCCGAGTCGAGCAGCGACTTGGCCTGCGCGATCTGGTCGGCGGCACTGGACGAGCTGCCCACCGTCTGGCGGATGTAGGCGTCCTGAGCGGCCCGCAGCTCCTGCGCCTGGGCGATCGAGCGCTTCTGCATGCCCGAGCCCCGCGCGATCAGGTAGACCAGGGCGGTGAGGAAGGGGACGAAGATCAGGAAGATGATCCACACGGCCTTCCACCAGCCGCTGAGCTCGTGGTCGCGGAACAGGTCCCCGATGATCGAGAAGATCACCATGAGGTAGGCCACGAACACGAAGATCCAGAACATCCACAAGATGAAGTCCCAGAAGCCTCCACCCATTGCACACCAGCTTTCTCGACGGGACGAGCCGTCGGTATCGATGGCGGGTCGGCGATGCCGCCCCGCGTCCTGGTCAAACCGTACTCCCAAACCGCCCCGCGCGACGACGGAAAACGGGCACCGCGTCGTACTGTTCCTCCGGCGTTCAGAGGCTCCATCATGGGGGCATGACCGAGCCCACCTCGCCGCCGCCTTCCGCCGACCCCGCCGCGGTGGACGAGGCCCATCCGGCGGAGCGTCCGCGACGCGCCTGGAACATCCTCGCGGGGCTCGACCATCCCCTCGGCACGGGGTTCCTCGTCACCCTCGGAGTGCTGGGAGCGCTGGTGCTCGGCTCGGCGATCGGGTCGATCTCGACGATCCTCGTGTACATCGTGCTGGCGCTGTTCCTCGCGGTCGGCCTCGACCCCATCGTGCGTCTGCTCGAGCGGCATCGGGTCAAGCGCAGCGCCGGCATCGCGATCGTCTTCTGCGGCTTCGCCCTGGTGATCGTGGCCTTCGTGGTGTTCGTGCTGCCGCCGGTGGTCGCGCAGCTGGTGCAGCTCGTCGAGGCGGTTCCCGAGGCGATCGCCGAGATCCCGCAGTCGGACTGGTTCGCGCAACTGTCGACCGACGCCCAGGTCGCGGTGCTGTCGGGGCTCGATCAGGTCGCCGAATGGATCTCGTCCCCGGCGACCCTCGCAACACTCGGCGGCGGTGTGCTGGCGGTCGGAGTGGGCTTCGTGGCAGCCATCTCGGCGAGCTTCATCGTGATCGCGCTGACGCTGTACTTCCTCGCCTCGCTGGCGGCCGCGAAGCGCGCCTTCTACGACCTCGCCCCCGCGCACAGCCGTCCCCGCCTCGAAGACCTCACCGAGCGCATCACCGGCTCCGTCGGCAGCGCGCTCATCGGCTCGGTCATCCTCTCGTCGATCAACGCCGGCGTCGTCTTCCTGCTGCACCTGCTGATCGGGCTGCCGTTCCCCGCGCTCATGGCCGTGATCGCCTTCGTGATCACGCTCATCCCGCTGTTCGGCTCGGTCATCTTCTGGGTGTTCGCGTCGATCATCGCGCTGTTCTCGAGCCCGACGCAGGCGCTGATCTTCGCGATCGCCTACCTCGTCTACATCCAGCTCGAGTCCTACGTGGTGAGCCCCCGCGTAATGAACAAGGCGATCGAGATCCCCGCCGCGCTCGTGCTCATCGGCGCCCTCGTCGGCGGCGCGCTCATGGGCATCCTCGGCGTGCTGGTCGCGCTCCCCGTGATGGCATCCATCCTCCTGATCATCCGCGAGGTCGTCGTCCCCCGTCAGAACCTCAAGGTCTGACCCCCGTCGCCCCTGGAAGCTGACGGATGCCGCGGCCCGCGGCATCCGTCAGCTCTTCGTCCGCGCCCCCTCCCGCCGGACCTGCCCGGTCCGTCCGCCCCGTCCCTCCCTCGCCGAGACAGGGGATTCCCGCCGAGACCTAGGACGTCGTCCGCGGTTTCGGCGAGCTTCCCTTGGTTGGCGGAGGAAAAGACCTCGGGTTATGGGCCAGGGTGTGCAGCATCAGCGATTGGCGAGGGTGCGCCGGCGCGAGACCAGTGGCGCGCAGCTTCTGATCGAGCGGTTCGAACCGCAGTGTGTCGGCCCAGTCCCAACGCGCGAAGCCGCCTTCGTGCCGTCGCAGGCGGTCCTCGCGCTTCTTCTCGCGCACGAAGTGCGCTCTCATGACTTCGGGATCGTCGGCATCGTACTTTCCGTAGCCGTCCGACTCGCCGACGATGCGCAGGCGCGGCCAGTAGAAGTCCGAGCGATCGGTCTCGCCTTCGTAGGTGAAGATCCGCTGCAGAACGGGCGCGTCGTATCCCAGCCACTCGATGACAGCACGGCTCACCGCCTCACCCACGGACTCCGAGATCGGATCGAAGCGCGCCTGCACCCAGTCCAGCTGCCGGACCCCGCGCCGGTCGGCCTGCGCGCGGCCGCGCTCAGCGACCTCGAGGGTCTCGCCTCGTTTCGCCAGGAGCCGGGCCGCAGCGTCCACGACAGCGAGAGCGAAGGCCGGCGGAAGGACGCGGGCCAGATCGACCGCGGTGTCGGCGAGTGACGTGACCGCGGTGCCCGCGGCATCCATCACCTCCCGTTCGTCCGAATGACCGTGCACGATGACGTCGCCCTCGCACCAGGAGCGGCTGTTGGTGCTCAGCACATGGATGTGGGTCGGCTCGCCGAAGACCGGCAGCCCCTGCAGCACTGCCGCGGACTCGAGGCAGAAGATGGGCGAGTCCCACGTGCGGGCCACCGCGAGTACGCGCATTCGATAGCGCTCCCAAGGGGCGAGACGGTCCCAGAAGTCCTTTCGCACGTACGCACCGGCGCGGATCCGATGCAGTTGCCGGTCGCGATCGAGCCGGACGACTTCAAACGGCTGCTCGCGGCTGAGCAGCAGTGCAGAGCTGAGGCGCGCATTCATCGCCTGAGCATGCCCGCGCCGATGCCTCCGCCGGACCCCGCGGCGGTCGGATGTGGACCGCGCCCCGATCATTCGTCCCTGACCCGGCTGTGGAGGAGAGGCGTCGGTCGCCGCCGCGCCGTCGCGCCGCCGCGCCGCCGCGCCGTCGCGCCGTCGCGCCGTCGAGACCGGGGATTGCCGCCGAGACCTAGGGTGACGCCCCCGGTTTCGGTCGAAACGCCTTGGTTCGGCGGTCGGGCGCCCGCCGGTGGCCCGTCTGCGCTGGCCGAGAGCGCAGACTCGGCGGCGAGGTGGCCACGTGCCGCGGCCGTCGACGCAGGGGATTTCCGCCGAGACATAGGACGTCGCCCCCGGTTTCGGCCGAAACGCCTTGGTTCGGCACTAGGGCGCCCCGGCCTCAGCCGAAACGCCATGGTTCGGCGGTGGGGCCACCGCCGGTGGCCCGAGTGTGCGCTGGGCGAGAGCGCAGACTCGGCGGCGAGGCGGCCACGCACCTCGCCGTCGACGCAGGGGATTCCCGCCGAGACCTAGGGTGACGTCCCCGGCTTCGGCCGAAACGCCATGGTTCGGCGGTCGGGCGCCCCGGTCTCGGCCGAAACGCCATGGCTCGAACGACCAGGCGGCGGCACGCACCCCCGGCCGCCGCAGGACCGGGCGATGACGGATGCCGCGGGCCGCGGCATCCGTCAGCCGTCAGTTGAGCGCCGAGGTGAGCCGCATGAGGCCGTCGAGGAAGGTCGCCTTGGCGGGCTCGCGCTTCCACTCCTCGAGGGTGAGCTCGCGGCCGGCGTCGCGGTAGGCCTGCTCGACCTCGCGCATGCCGGCGACGAAGGACTCGCCGCGCACCATCAGCGAGACCTCGCTGTTGAGGCTGAACGAGCGGATGTCCATGTTGCTCGAGCCGATGACGGCGATGTCGTCGTCGATCGAGAAGTGCTTCGAGTGCAGGATGAACGGCGCCGGGTAGAGGAAGATCCGCACGCCCGCTTCGAGCAGCACCTGGTAGTACGACCGCTGCGCGTGCCACACCATGAACTGGTCGCCGATCTCGGAGACGAACAGCTGCACCTCCAGCCCCCGCTGGCAGGCGCTGGTGATCGCGTAGACCATCGCCTCGTCGGGCACGAAGTAGGGGCTCGTGAGAATGACCTTCTCGGTCGCGCCGTAGATGAGCGACAAGAAGAGGCGCAGGTTGTTCTCGGTGTCGTAGCCCGGCCCGCTCGGCACGACCTGGCACTGCAGCGCGTCGGGCGAGGTCGACACCTCGAGCTGCGCGGGCGGAACCTGGGCGGTCTGCGACAGGTCTTCGCCGGTCTCGATGAGCCAGTCCGAGAGGAAGACGGTGTTGACGGATGCCACGACCGGCCCCGTCAGCCGCGTCATGAGCTCTTGCCACTTCAGGCCGCGCTTGATGTTCTTGGGCGACTCGTAGTCGCGGGCGATGAGGTTCTGCGAGCCCATGAACGCCACACGACCGTCGACCACGACGATCTTGCGGTGGTTGCGCAGGTCGGGGCGCTGGTACTTGCCCTTGAAGGGCTCGACCGGGAGCATCCAGGCCCACTTGACCCCGATGCGGTCGAGCTCGGCGATCATCTGCTTGCTCGCCGAGACCTTCTTGGTCGCGACGTAGTCCGCCAGCAGGCGCACCGTGACGCCGCGCGCGACGGCGCGCTCCATCGCGGAGAAGAATCCGCGCGTCGTGTCGTCCCACCCGACGATGAAGAACTCGATGTGCACGAAGTCGGTCGCCGTGTCGACCTCGGCGGCCATCGCGTCGATCGACTGCTGGTAGTCGGGCAGCAGCGTCGCCTCGTTGCCCGACGACGCCGGCAGCGCGGTGAGCGTCTGGTTCTGCTGCACCACGCGCTGGAACCACCGCGGCCACGAGGCATCCGTCTCGCCCAGCGCCCCGTCGGCCACCCGGCTGCGGATGATCTCGTCGATGCGGGCCTGCTCGGCCCGGCGCTTGGGCGGCAGGCGGAAGCTGCCGATCACGAGGTACAGCACCACGCCGACGCCGGGGAGGATCACGATGAGGAGGATCCACGCCATGGCGGCCGTGGGCTTGCGTCCTCGGGGGATCACGATGAGCGCGGTGATGACGATCGCGGCGTGCACGAGCACGGCCAGCAACCAGGACAGATTGGCGAGGAAGACGGAGCCCACGGGGTAAGTGTGGCACCGCGACCCGCCCGTGCGCGTCGTTCAGGACGCGTGATTCCACGGCGCGTCTGGCCGGCAACGCGTCGGCGGCCCCGCGCTTGCGGGCGGTCCGGGGCGTTGCGTCTCGCTCGTTCCTCGCTCGCTCAACGACCGGAGCCGCCCGCCGGCTGAATGGGGTCAGGCGTCCGAGGCGCAGCGGAAGCCGATGTGCGACATGCCGGTGTCCTCCGCCTGGGGCGAGCGGGCGGCCGGCCGGAAGCGGAGGCAGTACTCGGGCGAGCACAGGTGCGAACCACCCTTGAGCACGCGGCGCGGGATCGACGGGAAGCCCTCCTGCGCGCTCGCCGCGGCCAGCAGGTTCGCGCGCTTGCCGGCGTCGACGGGCTTGTCCGACAGGCGCAGGTGGCGCGGCGTGTAGTAGTCGGTCGTCCACTCCCACACGTTCCCGGTCATGTCGTAGAGGCCGTAGCCGTTGGCGGCGTACGAGCCCACGGGTGCGGCATCCCCGACGCCTTGGTTGTCGTACGGGAACCGCCCGAGCCACGAGTTGGCCTGCGCGGCACCCCCCGGATACGGCTCGTCACCCCACGCGAACCGCGCGCCGTCGAGCCCCCCGCGCGCCGCGAACTCGTGCTCGGCCTCCGTCGGCAGGCGCAGGCCCGCCCACTGCGCGTACGCGGTGGCGTCTTCGAAGGCGATGTGGACGACCGGATGCCGCAGCCGCTCGTCGATCGACGACTCCGGTCCGAACGGCCGGCGCCAGTACGCCCCGGGCTGCCAGCGCCACCAGTTGCGCCAGTCGCCCAGGTCGACGGGTCCGGACGTGGGCGTGAACACCATCGACCCGGGCACCAGATCGGCCGGGTCGGCGCCGTCGAACGCGGCCGGGTCGAGCTCGCGCTCGGCCACCGTCACGTACCCCGTTTCGTCGACGAACGCGGCGTACTGCGCGTTCGTGACGGCGTGCCGGTCGATGCGGAAGGGCGCCACCTCGCGCTCGTGCACGGGCCGCTCGTCGGGGTAGAACTCGTCCGATCCCATGCGGAACACGCCGCCGTCGAGCAGCACCTGGTCGTGGTTCGCCGAAGTCACCGCTCCACCGTAGCCCGCACCTCCCGCGGGTGCTCGCGGCGTTTCGTCTCGCTTCGCTCGCTCAACGACCGGTGGGTCGGCGTCCCGCGGGCGCGGCGTTTCGTCTCGCTGCGGTCGCTCGATGACCGGGGCGCGGGTCAAAAGGCGGCGATGCCCTTGCCGATGAGGTTCACCCCGATCACGAGCAGCAGCACCGCCATGATGACCGCATTCTCCTTGGCCAGCCAGACGCGCAGCGCATCGAGCGGCCCACGCAGCTTCTCGGCGGCGATGAGGTACCCGACGACGGGGACGAGGACGGTGGATGCCGCGATCACGGTGAACACCGCGATCACCACCACGATCGACCCGGCATCGAGACCCGCCGACCCGATTTCGACGCCGGCGCCGGCGGCGAGGAGGAGGTTCTTCGGGTTGACGGCGGAGAGGAGGAAGCCGAGGCCCAGCGCCATAGGGAATCCGACCTTGTCGATCGCCGCCATCCACTTCGGCATCGTGGGCTCTTCGCCCCGCTTGGGGCGGCCCCGCCACTGACGCAGAGCGACCAGGAGCAGCAGCACACCGAGCACGATCCGCACGATGCCCTGCACCGGGTGGCCGCCGTCGTCGTCGCTCTGCGGCAGCACCGACGACAGCAGCGTGAACACCGTCACGGCCACGATGATGCCGACGACCCAGCCGAGCAGGAACCCGACGCTCGTCACCTTGGCGCGCGGCGACAGCAGCATCAGGATCGCGGCGATGACCGGGATGGGGCTGATCGCCACACCCAGTGCCAGGGGAAGGATGTCTCCGATGACTGCGCCCATGCGAGAAGGCCTCCTGATGTCGTCGTGGGGTGTCGGCCTGCTCACCGTATCGGCCGTCGGCGGAGCACCCGCGTTCCGATCGCCGGTTCACGCGATACGCATGACGTCGTCGGACCGCATCACCGGTTGCATAGACCGTGGCGCCGCCCGAGGGGCGCCCCGCGAGAGGGAGCAGACATGAGTGAAGCAGGCCTGGAGGGCAGCGTGGACGAGGAACTGGGTCCGATCGACTACATCGTGGTCGAGTTCCCGGCCGGAGAGAGCCGGCTGACCGGCGAGGCGGCGGCGGAGCTGCTCGCCCTCGTCTCCGAGGGC
The DNA here is from genome assembly GCF_033548675.1 of Microbacterium sp. M3. NCBI lineage: Bacteria > Bacillati > Actinomycetota > Actinomycetes > Micrococcales > Microbacteriaceae > Microbacterium > Microbacterium sp. M3. The sequence goes on along the minus strand of NZ_JAWTZT010000005.1, from coordinate 124,628 downwards.
ACGATCCGCGTGCTCGACCTGATGTTCGTCCACAAGGGCGAGGACGGGTCGATCGACGTCGACGAGCTCGAAGACATCGATGACCTGGGCGACCTCGGCGTCATCGAGGCCACGCTCGCCGAGGTGCTCGCCGAGCAGGACCTTATCGACATCGCCGCGGCGATGGAACCCGGCAGCAGCGCAGCCGTGCTGGTGTGGGAGAACACCTGGGCGGCGCCGTTCGCGGTGGCCGTCCGGCGCAACGGCGGTCAGCTCGTGGCGTCGGGCCGCATCCCGACGCAGGCGCTGATCGCATCCATGACGAACGAAGGAGAGTGACGATGCCCATCGGAATCGGACGAGTGGGACGGGTCGGCATGATCGGTCGCCCGGTCGCGCGCACGGCAGCGGTCGTCGGCACGGCGAAGGTGGTCTCGAACGGCGTCGACCGCCGTCAGGACCGTCGGCAGGACCGGCGCGAGCGCCGCTTCTGAGTCGAGCGACAGGCGGGGGCGGGCGCGTGGCATCCGCCCCCTTTCCTGTGCGCCGGCTACTTCGGGTCGAGTCGCAGCACGCCGGGTGACTCGCCGACCTCGAGGTCGTCGACGAGGCGCAGCGTGCGGGCGAGGTCGTCGACGCTGCCGATGACGGTGCCGAATCGGCCGCGGTCGGAGCACACCGCCGTGATGGTGACGAAGTGGGTGCCGGTGTCCCACGTATAGGTCGCGAACGGCGGGGTGCGCGGGTCGGCGGGCAGCGACATCTCGAGCTTCTCGCCGACGCCGAGGTAGGCGCTGCGGAACGACTCGGTGTCGTCGTACTCCATCGGCATCATCGCCCGCGCGGCGCGGAGGTCGTTCGTCGCCTGCTGCACCTGGGCCATCACGACGACGAGCTCGGCATCGGCCTTCCACACCCAGACGAGGACGCGCCCGGCTGCCTTGCGCATGAGGAACGGCGCGGCCTGGCTCATGGCCCAGGCGGCGAAGCCGTTCCCCGGGCGGGCGGCGCCACGACCGGGACCCGACGCGGCGCCGGCGTCGACGGCGGGGGCGCCGGTTGCGACGCCGCCGAGGGCGGAACCGGCCTGGGTCAGCAGCATCCGGATCGCCGCCTTGCGGTGACGGCGTCCGCGGAAGCCGAGCGATTCGGTCACGGGCACCCAGAGATTCGGGTCGGCGTCGGCCTGCAGGCGGGGCATGCCCCCAGGGTAGGGCGCGCACCTGGCGCGTTCCTGGGCGGGCCGCGAGAGCCCTCGGGTACAGTGGATGCCGCGCGGCGCCCAGCCGCTGCACCGCGCCCGCCGCACAGACAGGCCCCTGACTCCGTGACCGATCCTGCGACGCCCGACGCCACCGCTGCCGACGCCGCTCCCCGCCCGCTCAAGATCCTGATCGGCGCCGACACGTTCCTGCCCCACGTCAACGGCGCCGCCCGGTTTGCCGAGCGCCTGGCGGCCGGCCTCGTCGTGCGCGGCCACGAGGTGCACGTGATGGCTCCGAGCAAGACGCACCGCGAGCACGGCACGTTCACCGAGGTCATCGAGGGCCAGCCCATGACCATGCACCGCCTGCCGTCGTGGCGGTGGTATCCGCACGACTGGCTCACGTTCGTGATGCCGTTCCGCTCGAAGCACTACGCCCGCCGGGTGCTCGACGAGGTGCAGCCCGACGTCGTGCACATCCAGTCCCACATCGTGATCGGCCGCGGTCTCACGCGCGAGGCCCGCAAGCGCGGCATCCCCGTCGTCGCGACCAATCACGTGATGGCCGAGAACGTGCTCGACTTCACGGTGCTCCCCGCGGCGATGACGCGATACGCCGTAAAGCTCGCCTGGGAGGACGCGGAGCGCACCTTCAAGATGACGCGCGCCGTCACCACCCCCACCCGCAAGGCCGCGGAGTTCCTCGAGCGCACGATCGACATCGAAGGCGTCATCCCGGTCAGCTGCGGCATCGACGCCTCCAACTACACCGCAGACCTCACGCCCCGTGACGCGCACCGCCTGGTGTTCGTGGGCCGCCTCACGACCGAGAAGCAGATCGACGTCATCCTGCGCGCGATCGCCAAGCTCGATCCCGAGCTCGACGTGCGGTTCGACATCGTCGGCAGCGGCGACCAGCGCCGCAACCTCGAGCACCTCACCTCCGAACTCGCCCTCACCGACCGCGTGCACTTCCACGGGCACACCACCGACGAGGAGCTGCGGTCGTTCCTCAGCAACGCCACCGCCTTCGTCATCGCCTCGATCGCCGAGCTGCAGTCGATCGCGACCATGGAGGCGATGGCCTCGGGCCTGCCGATCGTCGCCGCCGACGCCGTCGCGCTGCCGCACCTGGTGCACGACGGCGAGAACGGCTACCTCTTCCGCCCCGGCGACGTCGACGATCTCGCCGAGAAGCTCACCACCGTGCTGACCCAGTCGCCCGAGGAGCGGCTGCGCATGCAGCAGGCGTCGCTCGAGGGCGTCAAGGTCCACGACATGCGGCGCACCCTCGACACGTTCGAGGCGCTGTACCGCGACGAGCCGCTGCCCGAGTAGGCCCCGTGCACGTCGTGATGTTCGGCGACCAGCACGCCGAGTCGCTCGGCGGGGCACAGGTGTCGATGCGGCTGCAGCGCCGCTTCCTCGAGAAGGTCGGGCACACCGTGACGATGGTGGCGCCGGCCATGCACGGCACCCGCGCGCGGGCGGCGCAGGCCGACGACGCCTACGTCGACCTGCCGTCGGTCCCCATCACCGCCGACCGCGAGTACTCGATGAGCTGGCCGGGGCGTCGAACCGATCGATGGCTGGATGCCGCGATCGCAGGTCGTGGCCCGGTCGACGTCGTCCACGTCCAGGCCGATTTCTGGGGCGCGTTCATCGGGTACCGCTTCGCCCGCCGGCACGCGCTGCCGGTGGTGCACACCATGCACAACCGGCTCGACGTCGGCATCGAGGCGACGACCCCGTTCCCGCGGCTCGTGCTGCGGGTGCTGAACGCGTGGCAGCGGCGGGCGCTCGGACGCCGGCCTGCGCCCGTGGAGCAGGGGCGCGACGGCTGGGCGTACCTGCGAGGGCTCGCCGCCGGCGCCTCGGCGGTCACCGCCCCCTCCGCCCACTTCGCCCGCCGGCTGCAGCAGCACGGCGTGGTGCCCGGGGCGACCCCGGGCGCGCCGCCGGCCGTCGACGTCATCTGGAACGGCATCGACGACGACCTCCTCGCCGAGGTGACCGCCGACGCGCCGGCCGAGCGCGCTCCCGGGCGCCCGCGCTTCGTGTGGCTGGGACGCATGAGCCCCGAGAAGCGGCTGCTGCCGTTCCTCGAGGCGCTCGCGGCATCGGGCGTCGACGCCGAGGTCGAGATCATCGGCGGCGGGGGCCAGCAGCGGGCCGCGCAGCGCCTCGTCGAGAAGCTGCGGCCGCGGGCGATCGTGACCTTCGCGGGACGGATGCCGTACGCCCGCACCCTGCGGCGGATCGCCGCCGCCGACGCGGTGGTGCAGACGTCCCTCGGCTTCGAGACGCAGGGCATGACGATCTTCGAGGCCGCCTCGCTCGGCACGCCGTCGGTGGTCAGCGATCCCGACCTCGCGGCCGAGCTCGGCGCAGGCCTTTGGCCCGTGGGCGACGGTGTCCACGCCGACCCGTCGACCGCCGCACTCGCCGACGCGCTGCGGGTCGCGGCATCCGACATCTCCGCCGGCCGCCCGCGCGTGCCCGACCCGACGGTGCGCGAGCGGTTCCGGCAGTCGTCGCGGACCGCGGCGATGATCGAGGTCTACGAGCGGGTCACCGACGCGCGGTGATCAGTACATGAACTGCATGCCGAAGCTGTAGAAGAGGCCGTTCAGCACCGACCACAGCACGGCGATGCCGATGCCCAGGCCCACGCCGGCGGCGCCCTTCGCCCGACCCTTGCGGGTGAGCGCGATGGCGCCGCAGACGATCGCCGCAACGGCCAGTGCGCCCTGCGCGACCGAGAAGAACGCCGTGATGGCGCCGATCATCGGGAAGTTGCCGCCGCGGATCGTGGCGGTCTGGACCAGCAGCGACACCAGCGAGTTCAGCATCAGGATGCCGCCGATGATCAGTGCGGCGAGGCCCAGTGGGTTGCGCGCCGGGGCCGGCGTGGCGGCCGCGGCGGGGTAGGCCGAAGGCGCGTAGGCGCCGGCGGCGTATCCCGGAGCCGCATACTGCGGCGCGGCTCCGTACGGGGCGTCGGGTGCGGCGTACTGCAGGGCGTCGGGTGCGGCGTACTGCGCTGCGCCGGGTGCGGCGTACTGCGGGGCATCGGGTGCGGCGTACTGCGGGGCGTCGGGTGCGGCGTGCTGCGCTGCGCCGGGTGCGGCGTACTGCGGGGCGTCGGGGTGGCCGGCGGGCGCGGGCGGAACCGCGTAACCGGACGGCGCACCCGCCGCCTCGGGGTGGTCGGGAGACTGCTCCGGTGCGTTCGAGGGCGTCGTCACACCGCAGAGTCTAGGGGCCGGGCGCGGCTCAGGGGAGGCGTGCCCGGTCGGTCGGCGTGCGGCGGTAGCCGTCGTTGCGGAGGGCGGCGATCGTCGAGGCGAGGCCGACTGCGGAAAGGGCTGCGAGAAGAATCACCATCAACATGGCAGAAACGCTACGCTTGTGCCGTGACTGCCACGAGTGGCAGAATAGCCATGAGTCGCAGGAAAACTGCCACGCTCGGGGATTTGAAGAAGGAGAGCCAGATGAGAACGGTCGCCTGCATCGTGACGGACGGCTTCGCGCCGTTCGAGTTCGGCGTCGCGTGCGAGGCGTTCGGCCTCGACCGCACCGATGACGGCATCCCAAGCTTCGACTTCCGCGTGGTGACGCCCGACCCGGGCGTCGTGGAGTCCAAGATGGGCTTCTCCATCAACGTCGACGCCGACCTCTCGTTCGCCTACGAGGCCGACCTCGTCGTGGTGTCGCCGGTTCCGCACCAGTACTGGGGGCGCATCGACGAGCGCGTGGCCGACGTCATCCGTCACGCCGTCGCGCGCGATGCCTGGGTGCTCAGCGTCTGCAGCGGCTCGTTCGTGGTCGCCGCGTCGGGCGTGCTCGACGGGCGCCGCGCCACGACGCACTGGATGTACGCGCAGAAGATGAAGGAGATGTACCCGTCGATCGACGTCGACCCCGACGTGCTGTACGTGCAGGACGGCCGCATCATCACGAGCGCGGGCACCGCCGCCGGCCTCGACGCCTGCTTGCATCTGCTCCGTCAGGAGCTCGGCGCCGAGATGACCAACATCATCGCCCGGCGCATGGTCGTGCCCCCGCAGCGCGACGGCGGGCAGGCGCAGTTCATCGCCAACCCGCTGCCGGCGACGACGTCTCTCTCGCTCGCTCCGGTCACGGACTGGATGCTCGACAACCTGCGTCTCGAGCTCACCGTCGACCAGCTCGCGGCGAAGGCGCACATGTCGCCCCGCACCTTCGCGCGCCGATTCAAGGCCGACTACGGCGCGACCCCGGCTGCCTGGCTCGCTCGGCAGCGGATCATCCACGCCCAGCGGCTGCTCGAGAAGACAGATCTCGGCCTCGACCGCATCGCGTACGAGAGCGGCTTCGGCTCGGCCGCCGTGCTCCGCCAGAACTTCTCGCGCGTGCTGGGCACGACCCCTACGGCCTACCGCGCGCGGTTCTGCTGCACGGATGAGGCGACGGATGCCGCGGCCGCCGCCCGAGCGGGGGTTGAGGCATCCGTTCTCGAGTCCGTGGCGTAGCCCCGTCGAGACCGGGGGTTTCGGCCGAGACCGGGGGTGTCGACCTCGGTCGCGGCGATTCTCCTATGGGGGGGTGACGTGCGATGGGCGCGTGGACGGGTGGATGCCGTGGCCGCCGCCCGAGCGGGGGTTGAGGCATCCGTTCTCGAGTCCGTGGCGTAGCCCCGTCGAGACCGGGGGTTTCGGCCGAGACCCTGGCGTAGCCCCGTCGAGACCGGGGGTTTCGGCCGAGACCGGGGGTGTCGACCTCGGTCTCGGCGATTGTCCTGTGTGTGGGACGTGCGATGGGCGCGTGGACGGGTGGATGCCGCGGCCGCCGCCCGAGCGGGGGTTGATGCATGCGTTCTCGAGTCCGTGGCGTAGCCCCGTCGAGACCGGGGGTTGCGGCCGAGACCGGGGGTGTCGACCTCGGGCTCGGCGATTCGCCTGTGTGTGGGTGATGGGCGATGGGCGCGTGGACGGGTGGATGCCGCGGCCGCCGCCCGAGCGGGGGTTGAGGCATCCGTTCTCGAGTCCGTGGCGTAGGCCCGACGAGACCGGGGGATTCGGCCGAGACCGGGGTGTCGACCTCGGTCTCGGCGATTGTCCTGTGTGTGGGTGACGTGCGATGGGCGTGTGGACAGGTGGATGCCGTGGCCGCCGCCCGAGCGGGGGTCGAGGCATCCGTTCTCGAGTCCGTGGCGTAGCACCGTCGAGACCGGGGGTTCGGCCGAGACCGGGGGTGTCGACCTCGGTCTCGGCGATTGTCCTGTGTGTGGGACGTGCGATGGGCGCGTGGACCGGTGGATGCCGTGGCCGCCGCCCGAGCGGGGGTCGAGGCATCCGTTCTCGAGTCCGTGGCGTAGCACCGTCGAGACCGGGGGTTCGGCCGAGACCGGGGGTGTCGACCTCGGTCTCGGCGATTGTCCGGTGTGTGGGACGTGCGATGGGCGCGTGGACCGGTGGATGCCGCGGCCGCCGCCCGAGCGGGGGTCGAGGCATCCGTTCTCGAGTCCGTGGCCTGAGCGCACCGGCCCGCGGTGATGCCGCAAACGGGAACGGGCGCCCACCTCGCGGTGGACGCCCGTTCTGCGTCGGCGATCGGGTCGATCAGCGCTGGCGACGCGCCTTGAGCTCGTGGCCGTGGACGGTCAGCGCGTAGATGACCAGCACGTCCAGCGCGAGGAGCGCGAGCGACAGCCACGGCTGGGCGGCGATGAGCGTGAGCTGGCCGATCGCGTTGAGCGCGACCAGGATGATCGCGACCACGCGCGCCCAGGTGGCGCCGCTGAGCAGTGCGAGGCCCACGAGGATGAGCAGCGCACCCGAGATCAGGTGCCACCATCCCCAGCCCTGCACGTCGATCGAGAACAGACCCGCCTCGCCCACGAAGTAGGCGGTGTCGGGGCCGATGAGCGCCTGGAGGCCGTGGAAGGCGTCGAGGGCGCCGGCGACGAGGAGGACGATGGCGGCGAAGACGCCCCAGCCCACCCAGCCGGTGACGGTGGTGTCGTTGTCAGTCATGTGGAGGATCCCTTTCGAGGTGGCGAGGTGCCGGTCGGGCGACCGGTCGGGTTCGAAGGCCCGGAGGCCGGAGTCCCGTGAGCGTCACGATAGCGATCCTGGGAGAACGCTGGGAAGAGGAAGTCTCACGCAAGTCGCGTGAATTACGCCCTGTGACTCCGGACGTCGCCGCGCGACGCCTCGGCCCGGCGCACACCTTCGCTAGCGTGGGCGCATGGGGCTCCACCCGCGCACGTGGTTCTCGCGCAAGACCCTGCGCAAAGACCTCGTCGCGGGGCTGACGCTCGGTGTCGAGAGCGTGCCCGACGGCTTGGCGCAGGGTCTCCTCGCCGGGGTGAATCCGCTCGCCGGGCTCTACGGGCACCTGTTCGGGATGGTGGGCGCCGCGCTGTTCACCAGCAGCGCCTTGATGACCGTGCAGGTCACCGGGGCGATGGCGCTGATCGTGGCGGACGCCGACCTGCAGTCCCGTCCCGACCCCGATCGGGCGCTGTACACGCTCGCCGTGATGGCTGGCCTGCTGCTGGTCGTTCTCGGCCTGCTGGGCGGGGGCCGTCTCGTCCGCTTCGTCCCGACGGCGGTGATGACCGGCTTCGTCACGGCGGTCGGCGTCAACATCGTGCTCGGCCAGCTCTCGAACTTCACCGGCTACACCTCGCAGGGCGCCAACCGTCTGGCGAAGACCCTGGATCTCGGCATCCACTTCGTCGAATGGAGCCTGCCTTCACTCGTCGTGGGAACTATCACCATCCTCATCATCGTGCTGCTGCAGCGCACGCGCGTCGGCGCGCTGGGGCTGGTGATCGCCGTCATCGTCGGATCGGTGTGCGCCGTGCTGCTCAACCTGTGGGTCGAGGGGCCCGTGGTGCTGCTGCGCGATCTCGTCGCGGTTCCCGGGTCGCTGCCGAGACCGGTGCTGCCGAGTCTCGACGACATCCTCTTCGTGGCGATCCCCGCCGTGTCGCTGACCTTCGTCGCCCTGGTTCAGGGCGCGGGGGTGTCGGCCGGCATCGCGGCGCGCGAGGGCAAAGCGTCCGATGTCTCGCGCGACCTCATCGGCCAGGGCGCGGGCAACATCCTGTCGGGCCTGTTCCGCGGCATGCCGGTGGGCGGTTCGTCGTCCGGCTCCTCTCTCGTTGTGACCGCAGGGGCGCGCTCGCGCATGGTGTACTTCATCGCCGGCACCGTGATGGCGCTGGTGATTCTGCTGGCTTCCGACCTCGTGGCCTACGTCGCGATGCCGGCGCTCGCCGGACTCCTCATCGTCGTGGGCGTATCGGCGGTGAAGCCCAGCCGGGTGTACTCCGTCTTCAAGAGCGGGCCGTTGCCCACCGTGGTGATGGCGGTCACGTTCGTGCTCATGCTTCTCATCCCGCTGCAGTTCGCGGTGCTCGCCGGCGTCGGGCTCGGCATCATCCTGTTCGTCGCGCAGCAGTCCAACCGCCTGCGCGTGCGCCGGGTGGTGTTCGCCGATGACGGCCGCATGCGCGAGATCGACCCGCCGGCCCGCATCCCGCCGCGCGAGATCGTCGTGCTGCAGCCCTACGGCAGCCTGTTCTTCGCCAGTGCGCCGACCTTCGAGCGTCAGCTGCCGGCGGTGACCGCAGAATCCGGCGAGTCCGTCGTCATCGTGCGGCTGCGCGGCACCGACGACGTGGGCCTCGCGTTCGTCGAGGTGCTCCGCCGCTACGCCCATGATCTCGACGCCGTCGGCTCGCGCCTCAAGCTCGTCGTGAGCGAGCCCGTCGTCGTCCGTCAGCTCGAGGCGGGCGGGCTCGCGGCCGAGATCGGCGACCGCAACATCTATCACGGCACCGAGTGGGTGGGCGAGGCGCTCCGCCGGGCCTACGACGACGCGCGCGAGGAGCGCAACCGGTCCTGACCGCCGGGGCCGAGGCCTGCGGCATCCGTCCCCTTGTCGAGATGGTGCGTTCTCGGCGAGACAGCACGTCGTCGGCGCCGACAACGTACGGGTTCGCCGAGAACGCACGATCTCGGCAAGGCGGGCGGCGACGGCGGGCGGAGCGGCGACGGCGGGCGGAGCGGCCGCGCGGTCGACATGCGCCGCGGGTTCTTGCTGGATGACCGATACGTCGGGTAAACTTGAGTCTGTACGGCTCAACTTTGCCGCAGAACTTTCAGGAGACATATGAACGCCACGCAACAGCCCGGGCAGGAGGACGCGCAGAGCGCCCTCGAGCAGTTCGGGATCAACCTCACCGACCGCGCCCGCCAGGGCAAGCTCGACCCCGTCATCGGGCGAGACAGCGAGATCCGGCGGGTCAGCCAGGTGCTGACCCGCCGCACCAAGAACAACCCGGTGCTCATCGGCGAGCCCGGCGTCGGCAAGACCGCCGTCGTCGAGGGCCTCGCCCAGCGCATCGTCGCGGGCGACGTCGCCGAGTCGCTCAAGAACAAGGAGCTCGTCACCCTCGACATCTCGGCGCTCGTCGCGGGCGCGATGTACCGCGGCCAGTTCGAGGAGCGCCTGAAGAGCGTGCTCAAGGAGATCACCGAGTCCGACGGCCGGATCATCACGTTCATCGACGAGCTGCACGTGCTCATGGGCGCGGGCGGCGGCGAGGGGTCGGTGGCGGCATCCAACATGCTCAAGCCCATGCTCGCGCGCGGCGAGCTCCGTCTGATCGGCGCGACCACGCTCAACGAGTACCGGGAGTTCATCGAGAAGGATGCCGCGCTCGAGCGCCGCTTCCAGCAGGTCTACGTCGGCGAGCCCTCGGTCGAAGACACCGTCGCGATCCTGCGCGGGCTCAAGGAGCGGTACGAGGCCCACCACAAGGTGGCCATCGCCGACGCAGCGCTGGTGGCTGCGGCATCCCTCTCCCACCGCTACATCCCCGCGCGCCAGCTGCCCGACAAGGCGATCGATCTGATCGACGAGGCCGCGTCGCGGCTGCGCATGGAGATCGACTCGGCGCCGCTCGAGATCGACGAGCTGCGTCGCCACGTCGACCGGCTCAAGCTCGAGGAGCTCGCGCTCAAGAAGGAGAAGGACGACGCCTCGAAGGAGCGCCTCGCGGCGCTCCGCGAGACCCTGCGCGTGGAGCAGGAGCGCCTGGGCGAGCTGCAGGGCCGCTGGGAGCGCGAGCGCGCCTCGCTGAACCGCGTCGGCGACCTCAAGACCAAGCTCGACGCCGCCCGCATGGAGGCCGAGCGCGCGCAGCGCGAAGGAAACCTCGAGAAGGCGTCGCGTCTGCTGTACGCCGAGATCCCGTCGCTCGAGCGCCAGCTGATCGAGGCCGAGCGCGAAGAGCCCGCGGGCGACCGCATGGTCAACGACCAGGTCACCGACGAAGACATCGCCGCCGTGATCGCGGCGTGGACCGGCATCCCGGTCGGGCGCCTGCTGCAGGGCGAGACCGAGAAGCTGCTGCACCTCGAGTCCGAGCTCGGCAAGCGCCTGATCGGACAGAAGGATGCCGTCAAGGCGGTGTCCGACGCGGTGCGCCGGTCGCGCGCGGGCATCAGCGATCCGGGGCGTCCGACCGGCTCGTTCCTGTTCCTCGGCCCGACCGGTGTCGGCAAGACCGAGCTCGCCAAGGCGCTCGCCGAGTTCCTCTTCGACGACGAGCACGCCATGGTGCGCATCGACATGTCGGAGTACGGCGAGAAGCACTCCGTCTCGCGCCTGGTCGGAGCCCCTCCCGGCTACATCGGGTACGAGCAGGGCGGTCAGCTGACCGAGGCCGTGCGCCGGCGGCCGTACTCGGTCGTGCTGCTCGACGAGGTCGAGAAGGCGCACCCCGAGGTGTTCGACGTGCTGCTGCAGGTCATGGACGACGGCCGCTTGACGGATGGCCAGGGCCGGACGGTCGACTTCTCGAACGTCATCCTGATCCTCACGTCGAACCTCGGCTCGCCGATCCTCATCGACCCGACCCTGTCGGCCGAGCAGAAGCGCGATTCGGTGATGGGGATCGTGCGCCAGGCCTTCAAGCCCGAGTTCCTCAACCGCCTCGACGACATCGTGATGTTCTCGGCGCTCAGCGAGGACGACCTCGCGCAGATCGTCGAGCTCGCCGTCTTCGCGCTCCAGCGGCGCCTGCGCGATCGGCGTCTGTCGCTCGCGGTGACGCCCGACGCGCGGGCCTGGCTCGCCGAGCGCGGTTACGACCCGGTCTTCGGTGCGCGCCCGCTGCGGCGCCTGATCCAGTCCGAGATCCAGGACCGCCTCGCGATGGCGCTCCTCTCGGGCCGCGTGCGCGACGGAGACGTCGTGAGGGTGGATGTCGCGGCCGACGGCTCTGCGCTGGTGCTCACGAGCGACGGCCCCGCCGCCTCGGAGCCCGCCGCCGACGAGGACGTGATCGAGGCCGAGCTGCTCGACGACTGAGGCCCGCGGCATCCGCTCGCGCCTCTTGGTCTGCGAGACCGCACGAATGCACGGACTTCCGGCCCGGGAAGGTGCGATCGTGCGGTCTCGTCGAGTTTGGCGGGGCGGCGTTCGGGAGGACGGATGCCGGAGCCGGCGGCCTCGGGGGGCATCGGCTCTCGCGCGCCCTTCGCCCTTGCGAGACCGCACGAATGCACGGACTTCCGGCACGGGAAGGTGCGATCGTGCGGTCTCGTCGGGTTTGGCGGGGCGGCGTTCGGGAGGACGGATGCCGTAGCCGGCGGCCTCGGGGGGCATCGGCTCTCGCGCGCCCTTCGCCTCTGCGAGACCGCACGAATGCACGGACTTCCGGCCCGGGAAGGTGCGATCGTGCGGTCTCGTCGGGTTTGGCGGGGCGGCGGTCGGGAGGACGGATGCCGTAGCCGGCGGTCTCGGGGGGCATCGGCTCCCGCGCGCCCTTCGCCTCTGCGAGACTGCACGAATGCACGGACTTCCGGCCCGGGAAGGTGCGATCGTGCGGTCTCGTCGCGCCGGCGGCGGGGCGTGGGGGAGAGAGCGGATGCCGACGTCCGCGGGTGTGGCATCCGTCTCCGCCCTCCCCGTCTGTGAGACCGCACGAATGCACGGACTTCCGGCCCGGGAAGGTGCGATCGTGCGGTCTCGTCGCGCCGGCGGCGGGGCGTGGGGGAGAGAGCGGATGCCGACGTCCGCGGGTGTGGCATCCGTCTCCGCCCTCCCCGTCTGTGAGACCGCACGAATGCACGGACTTCCGGCCCGGGAAGGTGCGATCGTGCGGTCTCGTCGCGCTGGCGACGGGGCATGGGGGAGAGAGCGGATGCCGCGGCCCGGGCATAGCGGGAATCCACCGCGCTCGCCAGCCCACGCCGCGGGCGGGCGCGCGTGAGAGCATCGAGCGTGCGCACCGTCCGCGCCCTGTGGGGCTCGTCGCATCCGGGACCGACGCTCGTCGTGACCGCGCTCGCAGTCGCGCTCGGCGTCGCGACCGGGCTCGAGGCGTGGCGGCTCGCGCTGCTCGGGCTCGCGGTCTTCGCGGGGCAGCTCTCCATCGGCATCTCGAACGACGCGCTCGACGCGGCCCGGGACCGGGCGGTCGGCCGCGCCGACAAGCCGCTCGCGCGCGGCGACGTCGGGCTCGCGGTGGCGTGGGGCGCGGCGTGGGGGCTGCTCGCCGCGGCTCTCGTGCTCTCGGCGCCGCTCGGATGGCGGATGCTGGCGACCCATGCCCTGACGCTCGGATCGGCCTGGGCGTACAACGCGGGACTGAAGTCGACGCCGTGGTCGATCGTGCCCTTCCTCGTGAGCTTCGGGGCGTTCCCGTCTCTCGCGACGCTGTCGGCGCCCGACCCGGCCTTCGCCCCGGGCTGGGCGTGGATCGCCGGCGCGGCGCTTGGCGCCGCCGTGCACCTCACGAACGTGCTGCCCGACCTCGACGACGATGCCCGTACCGGCGTGCGCGGGCTGCCCCATCGGCTGGGCCCGCGGGTGTCGGCGGTCATCGCGGCGGCCGGCGTGCTCGGCGGAGCCCTCGCGGTCCTGCTCGGGGCGGCGGGCGGCGACCTCGCGGCGGTCTCGGTCGTCTCGTGGATCTTCTTCCTCGCCGTGGTCGCCGTCGGCGTCGTCACCGCCTGGCTCGCGATCGCCCGGCCACCGACTCGGACGCTCTTCCGGCTCGTGATGCTGGCGGCGCTGCTGCTGGCCGCGCAGCTCGTCGCGTCGGGCAGCGCCATCGTCGCCTGACGGCGCCGGGCCGCGGCATCCGCTCCCGTCCACGTCCCGGGTCCAACAGGCGCGTGATTGGTAGTAACTCTTCACAGGTCGGCAAATCTCTGGAAGTATCTTCCGAAACACCGACCAGGAGGATCGACGATGCCCCTCGACCGAACGCCCGCGCCCACACGCCTCGACGCAGCCGCGCACCCGCCGGGCGTCGACCGCCGCGGCTTCCTGACGCTGGCGGTGGCGGGGGTCGCGGCATCCGCCTTCACCGTCACCATCGGCTCGCTCAGTCCGGTCGCCGCGCACGCGAGCGGGACTGTCGAGGCTTCCGCGGCGGTCGCCCCGCGCAAGCGCGAGCTGCGCGCGATGTGGATCTCGTCCGTGGTGAACATCGATTGGCCCTCGCGCACCGGGCTCAGCGCGGCCGACCAGCAGGCGGAGTTCCTGTACTGGCTCGACGTGGCCGAGCAGTTCCGCCTCAACGCCGTCTTCGTCCAGGTGCGGCCGACCGCCGACGCGTTCTGGCCGAGCCCGCTCGAGCCGTGGTCGCAGTACCTCACGGGCGTGCAGGGCCAGGATCCGGGCTACGACCCGCTCGCCTTCATCGTCGCAGAGGCCCACCGCCGCAACCTCGAGCTGCACGCCTGGTACAACCCGTACCGGGTCTCGATGGGCGCCGACCCCGCGGCCCTCGTGCCCGACCACCCGGCGCGCGTGCACCCGGAGTGGGTGTGGGCATACGGCGGCAAGCTCTACTTCGACCCCGGCCTGCCCGAGGCGCAGGAGCACATCCAGCAGGCCATCCTGCACTCCGTCGAGCACTACGACCTCGACGGCGTGCACTTCGACGACTACTTCTATCCCTATCCGGTGGCGGGGCAGACGATTCCGGATGCCGCCACCTATGCCGCTCACGGTGCGGGTTTCGCCGACATCGCCGCCTGGCGCCGGCACAACGTCGACACCTTCGTGCAGTCGGTGTCGCAGCGCATCAAGGCGCTGAAGCCATGGGTCAAGTTCGGCATCAGCCCGTTCGGCATCTGGCGCAACCGCACCACCGACCCGCTCGGGTCCGAGACCGGCGGATCCCAGTCGTACGACATGCAGTTCGCCGACACCCGCAAGTGGGTGCTCGAGGGCTGGCTCGACTACATCAACCCGCAGATCTACTGGCAGTTCGGGCTCGCCGTCGCCGACTACGCGAAGCTGGTGCCGTGGTGGGCCGACGTCGCGGCGACCTCGGGCACGCACCTCTACATCGGCGAGGCGCTCTACAAGGTGACCTCGGGCGTCTTCACCGACCCGGCCGAGCTCTCGAAGCACGTCGCCTTCGACCGCGAGATCGACGCCACCCGCGCGCCGGTGCACGGCAACGTGTACTTCTCCGCCAAGCACGTGCCCGCCGACCCGAAGGGGTCGATGTCGCTGGTGCGCGCCGACCACTACTCGCGACCGGCGATCGTCCCCGCGATGCCCTGGCTGCCCGCGACGGCGGTGCGCACGCCGGTGCTTGCGAACGCCGTGCACGGCGCCGGCGGGGTGACCGTGAAGTGGTCGGATGCCGCACCCCCGAGCGTGCGCGCAACCTCGTTCGCCGTCTATCGCGTCGACGGCTCGGCCGGGGCGATCGACATCGAGGACGCCGCGAACCTCGTCGCCACGGTCCGCGCCGAGCCCGGCGTGGTGCAGCGGTTCGTCGACGCCGGCGCCGAGCCGGGAGCGGTCTACACCTACGCCGTCACCGCGCTCGACCGCGTCTGGAACGAGAGCACGCCGAGCCGGGTGCGCGTGACCGAATAGCGGGGGAGACGGATGCCGCGACCCGGCCTAACGCCCCGGGTCGCGGCATCCGGTTCAGGGGCGCTGCATTCGGTTCGCAGAGCTCGGGTTCGGGCCGCTGTGCACGGGGGGCGGGGCCTTCACGTCGCCGCAGGAGATGGAGATCCGCGCTGAGTCGGGTGGTTTACGCCGGAACGGTCCGACCTGCTGGTGATCTCCGACTCTGTGGTTGTCGGTGGGGAGCATCCGAAGGTCCGGAGATTGGGGGTGCCCGGTGCCGTGCTCCGGGTCCTGGCGTCGCCGCAGGGCATGGAGATCTGCGCTCAGTCGGTCAGTTTCGGCGGATCCATCCGATTCGCTGGTGATCTCCGACTCTGTGGTTGTCGGTGGGGAGCAGCCGAAGGTCCGGAGAGTGGGGGTGCCCGGTGCCGTGCGCCGGGTCCTGGCGTCGCCGCAGGGCATGGAGATCTGCGCTCAGTCGGTCAGTTTCGGCGGATCCATCCGATTCGCTGGTGATCTCCGACGTTGTGGTTGTCGGGGTGCGGACGCCGCAGGTCCGTGCGGTGCCGTGCTGCCCGGGCGGGGTGCTTCTGGGCGGGGCTCAGGCTCGAGGACTCGAGGGCTCGAAGGCTCGAGGGCTCGAGGACTCGGGCGCTCGGGGTGGGGTCGGGTCGCCGCAGGGCATGGAGATCTGCGCTCAGTCGGTCGATTGCGCCGGATGTGCCCGATTGGCCGGATATCTCCGACGTTGTGGTGTGCAGATCACAGGCCCGGGCCTGGCCGGCCGGCCTCGCCCAACGGGCGTCGGCTGCTGCGGCGGCGCGGTCAGGCGCCGGTGTCGAAACCCATCGCGTAGGCGTGCGCGAACAGGGGTGCGGTCGGCGGGAGGAGCATCGCACGGACGGCGGCGCGGCGCAGCACGTCGGTGCGCGGCAGAGGGCGGCCGAGTGCGGTGTTGACCGACGCGAGGGCGGCCGCGCGGCGTGCCGAACGCACCCGCCGGGCCTCCCAGCGCCGCAGTTCGGCCTCGGGGGCGGTGCCGGTCCGGACCCAGTCGGCGACGAGCGGTGCGAGGGTCGCGGCGTCGAGCAGCCCGAGGTTCATGCCCTGGCCGCCGATGGGGCTGACCTCGTGCGCCGTGTCGCCGATCGCGACGACCCGCCCGTTGCGCAGGCGCGGGGCGACGACCCGGCGCACGCCGAACGACGTCGCCGCCGTGACCGCGTCGGCGGCCGCGCTCTCGCCGCGGCGGGCGAGGGCCTCGCGCAACCGTGCCGTCCGTGCCTCCGGGGCGTCGTCGGCGCCCGGCGCGTCCCACGCGACGAACCGCCGCTGCCCGCCCGGCAGCGGGAAGGACTCCAGCACGCCGTGGCGGTCGAGGTGCACCACGGCGACGGCGTCATCCGGGCGGGCGGCGGTCGCGGCATCCGTCATCAGATAGCGGTCGCGGTACTCCCGGCGGCGCAGGGCCTCCGGGCGGTAGACCAGGTCGCGCCCGCCGGCGCCGGCGGCCACGACGACGAGTCGCGCCTCGAGTTCGAGCACGCGGCCGAGGTGCGCCGCCCGCACCACGACGTCGCCCGCGCGCGGGATCACGGCGAGCACGCGTGCGCCGCGCAGCGGCTCGGGAGCGGCGGCCCCGAGCGCCGCCTCGGTGCGCGCCTGCGGCAGCGTTGCGACGAACGGGAACCTCGTGCCGAGAGCCTCGAACCGCACGGTTCCGAGCAGGCGTCCGTCGGCGCGGGCCTCGCCGCGCCGCACCTGGACCGCACCGCCGAGCAGCCGTTCGGTGAGGCCCGACGCCTCGAGCGCCGACAGGACGGGGGAGTGGATGCCGATGGCCCGGGTGCCGTCGCCGGCCGCGGGCCGCCGGTCGAGCAGCGTCGCCTCGACGCCGTGCCGGGCGAGCTCCGCGCCGAGAAGCAGGCCCACCGGCCCCGCGCCGACGATGACGACGTCAGCCACGCCCACGACCCGTCGCCAGCACGCGGAAGGGCACCGGTCGTCGTACGGTCCAGCGTCCGGGCATCGCCTCGTCGAGCACGGCGGCGAGCTCGGGCACGGTATAGCTGCGGCGGATCGACCGCAGCCCGTCGGTGCGCAGGAAGGTGCCCGCCGCGAAGGGCGTGATCGCGACCGCATACATGGAGTACGCGAGCCGGGACCGGGCGATGTCGCTGTGCAGCACGAGTCCGTGCGACAGCGCGAGCGACTCGGCGGCGAAGTCGGGGAGCCCCGCGCCGAGGTGGTGCAGGACGTGGTTCGACAGCACTGCGTCGAAGGTGCGGCCCTCGGCGACGAGCGTGGCGGCATCCGCGCACCGGAACGTCACGCCGGGCTCCGCGCGGGCGGTCCCCGCGCCACCTGCGCCCGCGGCGCCCGCGGCGCCCGCGACCTCGATCGCGCGCGGGTCGGGGTCGATGCCCGTCCAGGTGACGTCGAGCCCGTCCCGGCGTGCCGCAGCGGCGAGGCGCCGCACGAGGTCGCCCCCGCCCGCGCCGATGTCGAGAACCCGCGCGGGCCGGCCGAGCGCGGCGAGCTGCGGCCCGAGCGTCGTGCGGTACACGGTGCCCCAGCCCGAGACCAGGCGGTTCACGGTGTCGAAGCGGCGCAGCGTCTTGCGCAGGCGATCGGGGTCGCACGCCGGGTCGTCCATCAGCTCGGCGAGCGCGTCGTCGCGGACGGCGAGGCTCACGCGGGCACCGCCGCTCTCACACCGAAGCCGCCAAAGCGAGCAGCACGTCGTCGTCGGCCGCCACGGACGGCCGGCGGCGCGTCATCAGCGCGGACTCGACGGTGAGCCCCGGCCCGAAGGCCAGGCCCGCCACCCGCGCGCCATCGACGATGCCGTCGTCGCGCAGCAGCGCCGCGAGGATGAACAGGATCGTCGCGCTCGACATGTTGCCGAAGTCGCGCAGCACGGCCCGCGACGCCGCCAGCGCGTGGGGTGCGAGCTCGAGTCCGCCCTCGACGCGGTCGAGTACGCTGCGTCCGCCGGGGTGCACGGCCCACACCTCGGGCACCGCGTCGTCTCCCAAAAAGCGTCCGACGGCCCCGCGGATCTCTCGACCGATGATGCGGGGCACCTCGGCCGAAAGGATCATCTCGAACCCGTTGTCGCCGATCGTCCAGACCATGTCGGTCTCGCCCTCGTCGGTGAGCACGCTTCCGAACCGGTCGAGCTCGAGTCCGCCGCCCCGCCCGATCGCGGGGTCTGCGGTCACGATCGCCGCCGCCGCGCCGTCGGCGAAGACCGAGGCCGCGACGATCTGCTGCGGGTCGGCGGAAGCCCGCACGTGCAGCGTGCACAGCTCGGTGCACACCACCAGCACGACGGCGCCGGGGCGGCTGGTCGCGAGCGCCGTCGCGACCCGCAGCGCCGGGAGGGCGGCGGCGCAGCCGATGAAACCCAGGTGCGCGCGCTCGACGGTGGGGCTGAGACCCAGGTCGCGGACGAGCCGGTAGTCAGGACCCGGCGCGAAGAACCCGGTGCACGAGACGGTGACGACGTGGGTGATGGCGGATGCCTCGACCCCGCCTCCTGCGAGGGCGCTGCGGGCGGCCGCGGCGGTGAGCTCCGGCGCGGCGCGCGTGTACACGTCGTTGCGGGTGCCGGTGGTCGGAGACAGCAGTGTGCCGTCGGCGCCGAGGAAGGTGCGAGGCCCGGCGGTGTCGCCGTTCTGGAGGGCCGCCAGCTCGTCGATCACGGTGTGACGCTGCGCGATGGCCGAGGCGTCGAAGACCGCCTGCGTGCGTCGCCGGGTGAGGCGATCGGCGCCGTCCTGACCGGCGAAGAGGTCGCGCACATCCTCCTGCCGGATGCGCGTGGGAGGTACCGCCGTGCCGATGGAGACGATGCGGGCCGTCATGGAGCAACCTAAGCACGCGCCTCCGCGCGACCGCACCGGATTGCGCGAACTCCCAGCGTGGGTTATCGCCGCGGCGGGGTGCGAGGCTCGCTCCGGTCGTTGAGCGCCCTTCGCCACGCGACGGGGTTGTGGCCTGCGGTGGCGCCGGGGCGTTTCGTCTCGGTCGCTGGCGCTCCCTCGCTCAACGACCGGGAGGACAGAGGTCACGCGGAGGATCGGATGCCTCGACCAGCCCTGCACGCCGGGTCGAGGCATCCGACGATCTCAGTGGCCGGGCGGCGCAGCGGGGTCGTGGGTCTGGTGCGCGTCGGGCAGCTCGCGCATGCGCCAGAACGGGCCGATCACGACGAAGAGGCACGCGAACAGCTCGCCGAACGCGGCGATCCACAGCGTCGGGACGGTGCCGATCCACGTGCCCAGCGCGCCGGCGAGCAGCGCGGCGATCGGCATGACTCCCCACACCACGAACCGCACCGAGGCGTTCATGCGGCCGAGCAGCCGGGGCGCGGTGATGCGCTGCCGGAACGTCACCTGCGTGATGTTGTAGAGCAGCACCGTGAAGCTCGCGAAGAAGAACTGCACGACGAGGAGCGGGAACGCGAGCGCCGGTGCGAGCGAGATCGCCGGCAGGAAGAACGGGAGCACCGAGAAGGCGATGGCGCTGATCGGGATCGCGCGGGCCTCGCCGATGCGGGCCACGATCCGGGGCGTCGCGATCGCGCCGAGGAGTCCGCCGACCGACGACAGCGAGAAGACGATGCCGAGCATCTCGGGCGTGAGGCCGAGCTCGCGGAGCACGAAGATCGGCAGGAGGGTCATCGAGATCGTGCCGAAGAAGTTCGCGGTGCCGGTGGTCAGCACGATGCGGCGGAGCAGCGGGTTCCCGAACACCCAGCGCAGGCCCTCGCCGATCTCGTGGAGCAGCGGCTTGTGGTCGTCGGGCGCCCGCAGCTGCTCGTGATCGCGCGTGAAGAGCAGGGCGACGAACGACGCGACGTACGTGCCGACCGTGATGATGATCGCCAGCGGTGCGGCGAGCACGCCGACCAGCCAGCCGCCCACGGCGGGGCCGACGAGGCCGGCGAGCTGCTCGGTCGACTGCAGCTTGCCGTTCGCCTCGGCGATCTGGTTCGGGCGCACCAGCGAGGGCACGATGCTCTGGTTCGACACGTCGAAGAAGACCGTCGCGATGCCCATGACCAGGGCCACCGCGATCATGTGCCAGATCTCGAGCACGCCGAAGAGGGCCAGCAGCGGCAGCATGCCGAGCGCGACCGCCCGCACCGCGTCGGCGACGATCATGACGTGCCGCTTGCGCATGCGATCGATCCAGGCGCCGGCAGGCAGGCCGACGACGAGGAAGGCCGCGACCTGGGCGGCGCCGAGGACGCCGACCTCCCACTCGGTCGCGTCCAGCATGAGCACGGCCAGCACCGGGATTGCGAGCTCGGTGATCTGGGCGCCGAACTGACTGAGCGCCTGGCTGCTCCACAGCGTCAGGAAGTTGCGGTCGCGCCACAGCGACCCCTTCGGCGCCGGCGCGGGCGCAGGGGCGGCGGCCGCGGCATCCGCTTCGATCGCCTCGTCGGCACCGGCGCGGGAGGTGAGGATGCTCGCCTCGGCGCGCGCTTCGGCCAGCCACTCAGCGGCCTCGGCGGCCTCGCCGACCTGACCGCGCTGCGGCTCACGCTCCTCCGGTTGGGACATGTCAATCAGTGTGCGCCACTGATTGAGAAGTGTCAATCAGTCTTGTACGCTGAGCCCGTGACCGACGAGCAGGAGCGCATCGAGCTGAGGCGCGGCGACCCCGAGGCCGAGGCGCGCATGCGCGCGCTCAGCTCGCCGCTGCGTCTGCGAGTGCTCCGGCTGTGCGCGTTCGAGGCGCGCACCAACAAAGAGCTCGCCGAGCTGCTGGGCATGAACCCGGGCACGATGCTCCACCACGTGCGCACGCTCGTGCAGACCGGCTACCTCGCGGCCGAGCCGGAGCGCAGCGGCGCGCAGGGCGCTCGCGAGGTGCCGTACCGCGCGACGGGGCTGTCGTGGCGCACGTCGATGCCCGGCGGCTCGCCCGTGCTGATCGAGACGTTCCTGCAGCAGATCGAGGGCGACGACCTCGACGCCACGTGGCTCGGCCTCAAGATCAATGACGCGCATCGCGAGGAGTTCCAGCATCGCCTGTACGAGCTGGTCAACGAGTTCAAGGAGCGCGGTCCCGACGCCGACGGCCGTCCGTACTCCTTCTTCAGCACGCTGCACCCCGACCTCAACCCGCCCGCCTCCCGCTGAGCGGCGCGTTCTTGCGCGAGGCAGAAGGCCGACGGATCTTCTGCGGATGACGGATGCCTCGGCCCGCGGCATCCGTCATAGCCTGAGCGCATGAGCACCGCGACGGCCGACCTCTACGACGAACGCGGCGACGCGCTCGACTCGCTCGCGCTGCAGCTGCACGACGTGGGCGGGCGCACGGCGTTCGACGGGCCCGTGCGGACCGTGCGGTGCCACCGCGACAACGCCCTCGTGAAGGCGCTCTTGGCCACACCGGGGGAAGGCGCCGTGCTCGTGATCGACGGCGGCGGGTCGCTCGAGTCGGCTCTCGTCGGCGACCTCATCGCGGCGTCGGCGGTCGAGCACGGGTGGGCCGGGATCATCGTGCACGGCGCGGTGCGCGATCGCGAGGCGATCGGGCAGCTCCCGCTCGGCGTCAAGGCGCTCGGCTCGAACCCTCGCAAGAGCGCCAAGGCGGGCCACGGCGAGGTCGATGTGCCGGTGACGATCGCGGGCGTCCTGTTCGCGCCCGGCCAGCACGTGTGGGCCGACGCCGACGGGGTGCTCGTCGAGCGCTGACCCGCGCCCCGCGCCCCGCCCTGCGCCTGCCGCCCTGCGCCCCCCGTCCCGCGCCAGGCGCCTCCGCCGGGCTCAGGGCAGGCGCCGCCAGTTGTCCGGGCCGAGCGAGCCCGCCGGGTACTCGTCGAGCGGCACCTCGCCGGCGCGCCAGGCCGCCAGCACGGGGTCGACGATGCGCCACGACTCCTCGGCCGCGTCGCCGCGCACGGCGAGCGTCGCGTCGGCGTCGAGGATGCCCGACAGCACCTCGCCGTAGGCCTTGAGGGCGCCGGCACCGAGGTCGGCCTCGAGGGTGGCCCGCTCCAGCTCGAACGGGTCGTCGCCGCCGTTGACGTTGAGCTCGAGCTCCATGCGGTCGGGTCCGAGCGAGAAGTGCAGCACCGATCCCGGCGCCGCGCCGGTGAGTCCGTCGGGGACGTGGTTGACGGGGCGGAAGGTGACGACCACCTCGCCGTCCTTGCCCGCCAGCGCCTTGCCCGACCGCAGGGTGAACGGCACGCCGCGCCAGCGCTCGTTGCGCACCTCGCACGTGAGCTCGGCGAGCGTCTCGGTCCCGCGCGAGGGATCGACGCCCGGCTCGTCGGCGTACGACGGCAGGCTGCGGTCGCCGACGGCGCCCGCGGTGTACCGCGCGCGCCGCGACGCCGCGACGGGGTCGTCCTGCCAGATGTGCGTCGCCCGCAGCACCGCCCCCGTGGCGTCGCGGAAGTCGCGCTCGTGCAGTGTCGCCGGCGGCTCCATCGCGAGGAACGCCATCACCTGCAGCAGGTGGCTCTGGATCATGTCGACGAGGGCGCCGGCCTTGTCGTAGT
The DNA here is from genome assembly GCF_033548675.1 of Microbacterium sp. M3. Taxonomy (NCBI): domain Bacteria; kingdom Bacillati; phylum Actinomycetota; class Actinomycetes; order Micrococcales; family Microbacteriaceae; genus Microbacterium; species Microbacterium sp. M3. The sequence goes on along the minus strand of NZ_JAWTZT010000005.1, from coordinate 102,030 downwards.
ACCCGGCGCGCCCCTCGAGGCCCAGCACCTCGTCGTACTTCACGACGACCGACTCGATGTGCTCGGCCGACCACACGGGCGCGAAGATGCGATTGGCGAACCGCACGCCCAGCACATTGAGGGTCGTGGAGCGGCCGAGGAAGTGGTCGACGCGGAAGATCTGCGCCTCGGGGACGAGCCGCGACACCGTGGCGTTGAGCCGGCGCGCCGAGGGCTCGTCGACGCCGAACGGCTTCTCGAGCGCGAGCACCGTGCCGTCCGGGATCGCGACACCCGCCATCGCCTCGCACGCCGCGGCGGCCACGGCCGGCGGCACCGCGAAGTAGAGCGCCAGCCGGTCGCCCGGGTCGGCCATCACGCGCGCGAGGTCGGCGGGGTCGGTGATGTCGGCGTGCAGGTACGTCGTCTCGGCGACGATGTCGAACGCGTCCTCGACGCCGCCCGCCGCGAACGCGGCGCGGACGACCTCGCGCCAGCGCGCGTCGTCCCAGTCGTCCATCCCGGCGCCGCGCAGCCGCACGCGTCGGTGCGGCTCGCGCTGCAGCAGCTGGCCCAGCGCGGGAAGCAGGAGTCGCGAGGTCAGATCGCCGGATGCGCCCAGGATGACGAGCGTGGTCTCAGTGGCCATGCCGCCAACCTACGGGCGGCGCCGGTCGCTCACGAGGGGCTTGCGCGCCCGGCCGAGCGCAGCCCACGGCCACGCGGCGGCCTGCCGCGACACCCCTGGACAGCAACTTCGGGCAAGAGGATCGTGGTCGTGGGGACACACACTGGGAGGCTGTCATGTTCACACCCGATCGATCGTTCTCGAGCTTCGCGGTACCCGACATCCGCGAGGCCGCGGTCTTCTATCGAGACACCCTGGGGCTCGACGTCACCGTCTACGAAGAGATGGGCGGCGGCCTGACCATCGCCCTCCCCGGAGGCGGTACGGTCTTCGTCTACCCGAAGGAGGATCACGAGCCCGCCGTCTTCACCGTGCTGCACTTCAACGTGCCGGACGTCGAAGCCGCCGTCGACGATCTCAACTCGCGGGGGGTGGTGACGAAGATCTACACCGACCCCGACTACGGCACCGACGAGAAGGGCATCGCACGCGACTTCGAAGGCGGGCCCGACATCGCGTGGTTCACAGACCCGGCCGGCAACGTCATCGCCGTGGGTCGCATGGAGCCGCTGATGATGGGGGAGTAGCCGACGCAGGATGACGGATGCCGCGACCCGGCGCACTGCGCGGGTGGCGGCATCCGCTCGTCTGGCATCGGAGGACGTGCGCGGCCGGGGCGGGGCGATTGCACGGGGGTTGCACGCGTCGGAGCGGGCGTCGGAGGGCATGCGGCCGCTTTTAGAGTCGGGCGTCGAGGCACCCGCCGGGTGTCGCGCCGCGCTTCGACGCGGCGATCACGCACGCCCGCGCGCCGGGCTTCCAGGAGACGATCATGCCCCGCACGCCGCGACCGCACCGTCCCGCCACCGCACATGACCGTCGTTCCGGCGACCGGAGGCCGACGCGCCTGAGGGCAGTGCTCGCGGGCCTCGTGAGCGCCGTGCTCGCAGCGTCGGCCGCGATCGTGCCCGCCACCGCGGCGCACGCCGACGCGGCGAGCTTCGAGCTGCCGCGGGCGCTCTACGGCGCGAACGAGATCGTGAAGATCGCCCAGGGCACGCTGACGCGGGACTGCGACACCTTCGGCACCGTGTCGTCGATCTTCATCGTGCCCGCGGGAAGCGTCGAGCAGGGCGACCCGCTCGTCGACGCGGGCGGCGGTGACCCGAACGTCATCGAGTCCAGCGCGTTCGGCGCGTACTTCGCCGACGAGACCATCGCCGCCACGCAGCCCACCGGCTCGCTGGGCGCGGGCACGTACGACATCGTCGAGGACACCTGCCAGAACGGCGTGTTCGACGGGAGCGACACGATCCGTCGCGACGCGTTCACGGTCGAGATCGACCTCTCGATCCCGGCGCTGCCGAACGCCGAGATCCTGGCGATGAAGGACGCCGCGAGCGGCGAGGCGGCGCAGTGGAAGGCGACCGCGTTCGCGGCCGGCGCGCTGTTCATCGTGCACCAGTTCCTCGAGCTGAAGGGCGCGGCGACCCCCGACCCCGACAACATGGGGCAGTTCTACATCAACTTCTATCTGACCTACGTCTGCAGTGTTCCCGGGCTCATGCCGACGATTCCTGACAGCCCCATCACGCCGTGGTGCCCGACCGTCGGCATCCAGGACGTCGTCAAGCTGCAGATGGACACCGTCAAGGCCGCGGTCGACAAGGCCGCGCACTACAGCGCCATCGCGGCCGACCCGCCCGACCCCGACTTCGCGCAGCCCGTCGGGCTCGCCGCGATCCCGCAGCTCGCGTCGCCGACCGGCGCCCCGCTCGAGCGCGCGCTCGCCGCGTGGGGCGACGGCGCCACTCGGGGCGCGGCGCTCGCCGACGCCTACCTCGCCGCCATGGAGAAGTACCAGGGCGCCGCCGCCGCAGGAGACCCCGCCGGCGCCCTGCTGCAGGCGCGCTCGATGATCTCGTACGCCCAGATGCTGCAGGCGCAGCTGAGCGAACAGACCGCCCTGGTCGAGAACATCGCCGCGACGGCCGACGCGAACGGCAAGGACGTCGACACGGCGCTCGCCGAGCTCGGCGCGGCGGCCGAGCGCGTGGCTCAGGACGGCTTCTCGGCCGAAGAGACCCAGGCGCTGCGCAACCTCGGTTTCACCCCCGAGGCGGTCGCCGACATGCGCCGGATCTTCACCGACGAGATCTCGCTCGACCAGCCGTTCGGCACGCTCGATGCGCTCGTCGCCGCCCAGCGCGAGGCCGACACCGCGATGACCGCGGCCTTCGCCGGCATCGTCTCGGGCATGACCCCGATCGTCGACCAGCTCACCGCGCGGCTCGACGCCGAGGGCACGGCGTCCGCTCCGGTCCTCAGCGCCGGCGGACCGTACACCGCACCCATCGGCGAGCAGGTGGCGCTGGCCGCCGACTGCAGCGGCTGCGCGAGCCTCGAGTGGGACCTCGACGGCGACGGCGCCTTCGACGACGCCGTGGGGGCCACCGCGACGGTCGCCGCGCGCGCCGGCACGACTCTCGTCGGCGTACGGGGGACGGATGCCGCGGGCCTCGCCTCGATCGACTACGCCCAGGTGCTCGGCACCGACCCCGGTCACGCGCCGGTGCTGACCGCGGTGTCGCCGGCGACCGGGGAGCCGGTGCGCATCCGCCTCGGCGAGCAGCGCACATTCTCGGTGCAGGCGACGGACGCCGACGGCGACGCGCTCACCGTGCGGTGGGCGCTCGATGGCGTCGACCTCGGCACGGGGTCCTCGATGGCGGTGGCCCCCGATCCGGCGCGCACGTCGCAGGTATACGGACTGGTCGCGACGATCGACGACGGCGCCGGTCACACGCGCGCGGTGCGCTGGACGGTGCTCGGCACGCATCCCGACGCCGACCGCGACGGCTGGACCGCGAACGTCGACTGCGACGACAAAGACGCGACGGTGAGCCCGGGCTCGCCAGAGGTGCCCGGCAACGGGCGCGACGACGACTGCGATCCGTCCACGACGGACGAGGCATCCGGTCTCGCCGCGGCGTTCTCGCCGCTCCCCGACAACGGCGGCAGCGACGTCGCGAAGATCCCGCACGGCGGGGCTGCGGCCGGATCGTCGAGCCAGCAGAACGCCAACAGTGCCGCCGACAAGCTGCTCGACCTGCCGGCGAATTCGCTCGCGACGCCGTGGGTGACGGCCGGCGGTGCGACGACCGACCAGTGGGCGGCGGCCGACCTCGGTGCGGCCTACCTCGTCGATCGCGTGGCGATCCGCGCCGATCGCGCGCGCTACCGGCCCGCCGACTTCGCGGTGTCGCTGTCGACGGCGGGACCGAAGACCGCGCTGCGCCCCGTCGTCGCGGGCGAGCTGGCCGACAAGACCGGCTTCCAGTACTTCGAGCTGTCCACCCCGGTCGTGGGTCGGTACGTGCGCCTCGACGCGTACACGAACCGCGGCGCCACCGCGATCGCCGTCGACGACCTCGTCGTCATCACCGGACAGGTGGGAACGCCCACCGTCGCCTTCACCGACCGGTCGACGGGCGCGGTCGCCTGGCACTGGGACTTCGGCGACGGCGCGACGTCGTCGGAGCGGCACCCGACGCACGTGTTCGCCGGGCCCGGGCGGTACCCGGTGACCCTCACGGTGACCGGTGCCGACGGCGCGACGGCCACGACCACGCTCGAGCAGACCGTGCTCGAGCCGCTGCAGGCGCAGATGCAGACGCCCGCCGCGATGGGCGAGGGCACGTCGGAGTGGTTCACCGACAAGACGGTGCCGCCGAGCGGCACGGTGGTCAAGCGGCACTGGACCTGGACGCCGACCCAGTCGACGACCACGACTTCCGCGACGGCGAGCTGGGGATACCCCGACAACGGCCCGCAGACCGTCAGCCTGACCGTGACCGACTCGTACAACCGCACCGCCACCACCACGCAGACGGTGGACGTGCAGAACGTCGCGCCGACCGTCGACGCGGGGGCCGCGGCATCCGTCACCGCGCTCGATTCGTGGGCGCCGTGGCCGACCGTCCGAGACAAGGGCAGCGTCGACAACGCGCAGCTGACCTGTGAATGGGACTACGGCGACGGCACCACCGCCGTGCTGCAGCCCTGCACGACCGAGAACGCGCGCACGCCGCACGCGTACACCGCGCCGGGGGAGTACACCGCGACGCTCACGGCGACCGACAAGGACGGCGCGGTGACCGCCGACACGGTGAAGATCACCGTCGCGACCCGCACCTCGCACATCGAGGCGTACCCCGTCGCGGGCAGCGCCTACGGCGGCGCCGTCACGGTGCGCGCGCAGCTGTGGGATCGCCCGTCTTTCCGGCCGATGGCGGGCACCGCGGTGGTCGTCGACGTGGCCGGCGTCGAGCACCCCGCGACGACCGACGCCCACGGGCGCATCGAGCTGCGGCTGCCGCCGAACGGCGCGAGTGCGATCGAGGTCTCTTACCCCGGCGACGTCAGCCGGACCGGGACGACGGCCACCGCGACGCTGTCGCGCGCGGGCAAGCCGGCCGCCGACGTGGTGTTCCTCTTCGACGAGTCGGGCAGCATGGACCCGTACCAGCAGGCCGTGCGCGACAACGTGCGGGCCATCGGCGACCGCCTGGCGGCGAGCGTCGATGCCCAGCTCGGCGTGATCGGCTTCGGCTCGTCGCCGCAGTACAGGCCGCACCTGCACGTGCCGGTGACGCACGACCTCGCGCGGTTCGAGACGGCGCTGGGCGAGCTCGACACGAACGGCACGTATGAACCGGGCATCGACGCGATCGTCGCGGCGGTGCAGCCCGACGTGGGACTGCGGCCCGAGGCGGGGACGTGCGTCGTGCTGATCGGCGACGAGGGCACGCAGTGGGACCAGAAGGTGCCGGCCGACGCGCGGGCGGCGCTCGCCGCCTCGCGGGCCACGCTGTTCTCGATCATCAAGCCCGGCGACGGCACCCGCGACTACGCCGACCTCGCGACCGGCAGCGGCGGTGCGGTGTTCGACATCCGCACGTTCGGCGCCGACCCGCAGCCGGTGCTCGACGCGATCCTCGACTCGTGCGTCGCGACGGTGAGCAACCGTCCCGACCTCGCCGTCACGATCGACGACCGGCGTGACGAGGTGCTCGCCGGCGACGAGGTGACGTACGCCGTCGAGGCCGTGAACACCGGAGACGCCGACGCGAGCGGTGTCGTGGTCGAGGCCGAGCTGCCGGCGGGCGCCGTGCTGCGGGAGGCCGACGGCGCCGACGTGGACGGCGATGTCGTGCGGTGGACGGTGGGCGCCCTCCCCTCGGGGTCTTCCTTCCAGGGTTCGCTGCGCGTGCGCGTCGGCCCTGACGGCGTGACGCCAGGCGACTTCGCGGTGCGCGCGAGCGTGCGCGACGACGGCTCGTACGGGGCCGACCCGACCCCGGCCGACACGGAGGCGGTCGACACCGACACCGTCGTGGAGCTGCCGGTCGTCACGGTCGAGCCCGTCATCGTCAACGACGCCGGGGGTGAGCTCGCGGCGGACGACGTGCGGTTCGTGCTCACGCCGGCGAGTCAGCTGCCGCTGGCCGACCTCAGCCGCGTGGCCCCGGTCGCCGACGTGGTGCTCGAGGCCGGCGTGGCGACACCGGTGGAGCCGGGGGTGTACGTGCTGCTGGCGGAGGGTGTGCCCGATGGCTACGACATCGAGCTGACCGACGCGTGCTCGCCGGGAGGCGGCATCGAGCTCGCCTACGGCGACGTCCTGGAGTGCGCCGTGACGATCGACGACGTGGCGCCCACGCTGCGCGTGACGGTCGCCGGCCCCGACGGTGCTCCCATGCCGGAGGTGTCGCTCGACGAGGTGGTGATCGACGCGGGGGTCGAGCTGCCTATCACCGCGGGGTGGCACCGGCTCGCGGTCGCCGCGGTGAAGGGCTTCGAGGTGCGGTTCGACGGGGCCTGCGCGAGCGACGGCCGGTTCGAGGCGGCCCTGGGCGCGGCGGTGGAGTGCGGGGTGGTGCTGACTGCCGCGACGCCGGATCCGACGCCGACCGGAACGCCGACGCCGACGCCCACCGGGTCGCCGGACCCGACGCCGACCGGAGCTCCGGTGGGCGGGCCCGCCTCGGCGCCGGGTGGTGCGGGTTCGGCCGGGCAGGCGCCTGCCGAGTGGCTCGCCGCCACGGGTGCACCGGTGGCGGCGACGCTCCTCGCCGGGCTGGTCGTGCTCGCCGCGGGGGCGGTGTTGCTGGGTCTGCGACGGCGGCGCGCGGACTGAGCCGCGCGGCACGGAGTGATGACGGATGCCTCGGGCCGAGGCATCCGTCATCCTCTTCTTCACGGCACTGGACAGGCAATGTGGACGCCGTATACATTGGGCCGGGTGTCGCCCGGCTTCGGGCGGCGAGCCGGCGCCGGTGCGAGGGAGCAGCGAGATGAGACCACTCCGATATGCGATCAACGTGACGCTCGACGGCTGTGTGCATCACGAGGCCGGCGTGGCGCCCGATGAGGAGTCGATGCGCTTCTGGACGGCCGAGATGGAGCGCGCCGACGCTGAGATCTACGGCCGGGTGACGTACCAGATGATGGAGTCCGCGTGGCGGATGCCGGAGTCGGGGGAATGGCCGGACTGGATGAGCGAGTGGGACATCCCGTTCGCCCGGGCTATCGATCGCGCGAAGAAGTACGTCGTCTCGAGCACGCTCACCGAGGTGGACTGGAACGCCGAGCTGCTGCGCGGTGACCTCAAGCAGTCCGTCGAGCGGCTCAAGGCCGAGCCCGGCGAAGGGCTGTCGGTGGGTGGGGTTCAGCTGCCGCTCGCTCTCGCCGAGCTGGGGCTGATCGACGAGTACATCTTCGTCGTGCAGCCGGTGATCGCCGGTCACGGGCCGACGCTGCTCTCCGGGCTGCGCGAGCGCGTGCGGCTCGAGCTGGTGGGCCGTCACGAATTCCGGTCGGGAGCAGTCGCGCAGCGGTACCGGCCGGTGCCGGTTTCGGGCTGAGGTCCGGGCGGCCGGCGGCGGCCGGCGTTGCGTCGGGCGTGGGGTCGTCGGACGGAGGTCAGCGCGCCGTCGCGCCGAGTGCGGTGCCGGAGTCAGGTACTGTCGCGGGCGATTCCGCGGTCCGCGGCGCAGCGAGAATGATCGCGATCGCCTCTATTCCGAGCACCACGAGGGGTCCGTGCGGCCAGTAGCCCGTGGCAAGGGTGCCCGCGACGAGCAGCGGCAGGGTCAGGCCCAGCACGATCCGGATCCAGAGGGGCCACCGTCGTCCGGCCGTGACGGCGGCGAGGATGCCGGCGAGCCCGACGGCGATGAGCACGAAGGCCTCTGCGCCCCACAGGAAGTGCAGCGGCGCCTGCTTCGGAGTGTTCACGTAGCTCAGCGCGGTGACCGGCGCCCCGGCGATGATGAGCCAGGCCATGACCGCCCCGCCCCATCCGGCTCTGCGCAGGTCGGGCAGCAGCGCGAGTCCGATCAGCAGGAACGACACCGCCGCGAGCGCCCCGAAGACGATGTACGGATCGTGGACCGCCTCGCGCGCCCAGAAGTAGACGCGGTAGTGGAAGACCCAGTTGTATGACGACAGCCCGAACGCCCACGCGGGAAACGGCAGGATCACCAGCGCCCACAGTCCGCCGAGCCCCGCGACGACTGCCCGCCAGGGTCGTGATCGGTCGGTGAACGTCAGACGGCTTTCCCCCATGCGCTGATTGCACCATCAGTCCGGGTGGCGGCGCCAGTGCCAAGCGCCGAACGTGCACGGAACCCGTACGACGTTTCCTTTCGACAACGGCGTCGTCAGCCGCGAGCTCAACGCGATGGGTGTGACGATGAGATGCGCCGCCGGTCGGCGCCGAACACGCCGAAAGGACAGTGGCTTGCCCCACACAGCCGAACAGACAAGGCGCGCCGGTCGCGCCCATCCGCGCGCCCTGGTCGCGGCGGTGGCACTCGTGAGCGCCCTCATGCTGGCCGGTTGCACCGCGTCCGACGGCACAGCAGCCGAAGGCCCGAAGTCGGCCCCCTCCGCGTCCGCGGCAGGCTCACAGCCGCGGCCCAGCACGGCCGGCGAAGCCGGGACAGAGTCTGCTGCGGTGAGGGACGCGGAGACGTGCGCCGCCATCTCGGATGTCCTCACGATCCTGTTCAACACCGAGGCCGCGGTGCGAGACGGACGGATGGAGGCGCACGAGCAGCGGTCCTGGGACCGCCTGGCCGCCCGCATCATGGACAGGACGCCCGTCTCGGGCGAGACCGCCCTGAGCCAGACCGTCGCCGACCTCCAGCAATCGATCCTCGACAGTGTGCCCGGCGCGCTCGGCACGACGTTGACCGGGACGGATGCCTGGGCCACCGCGCTCCCGACGATCAGGGAGCAGTGCATCCAGGCGGGAGCAGAACTCTCCACGGAGGGCTTCGTCGGCGGTTAGCCGCGCTCCCGCTTCGATCGGGCCCTGCTGTGCGCGAGCTCTCGTGCAGAACGCGGAAGACGAACCTGTCGGTGCGAGGGTCTAGCGTTCGAGAATGGTCGCCGTCTCTGCCAAGCCCGAGCTGCACGTGGATTCCGTCGAGGAATGGGAGCGTTGGCTGGAGTCCGAGCCCGATCCGGACGGAGTTCGGCTGCGCGTCCGCAAGGTCGCGTCGAGCAAGCCGGGCATCACGTATGCCGATGCGTTGGACGTCGCGCTCTGCTTCGGCTGGATCGACGGGCAGAAGCAGTCCTTGGATGCCGACTACTTCCTGCAGGTCTTCACGCCGCGCAGGCCGCGAGGCGTGTGGTCGAAGGTCAACATCCAGCACGCCGCCCGGCTGATCGAGGCGGGCCGGATGCGGCCTGCCGGGCTGAGTGAGATCGAGCGCGCGAAGGCGGACGGACGATGGGACGCCGCCTATCGTCAGCGCGACGGCGAGGTTCCGCCCGAGCTTCAGGCGGCGCTCGACGCGGACCCGGTGATCGCCGCCGCATTTGCCGCGCAGTCGGCGCAGAACCGCTTTGCGATGGCGTTCCGTGTGAGCAGTCTGAAGCGGCCAGAGACGCGCGCAGCCCGCGTCGCCCAGTACGTCGCCATGCTCAAGCGCGGCGAGACGATCCACTGAGCCCGGCGCGGCGACCGGGTCCGAGGGCTCATCGCCGGCCGATTCGGATCCCTGAACGCGCACGGCTCGCTGAGCGGGCCGTGCCGGGCGTCGGCGATTCGGCAACGGACTCGAGATTCCCCCGGTCCGTGTAAGTGTTGTGCCATGTTCTCTGCAACAGATCGAGCCGCGATCCAATCGCGTCTGATCGCGCGAGCCGTGGCCGATCAGCGCGTCATCGGCGCGGCGCTAGTCGGATCGGCGGCGCGCGGGTCCCAAGACGACTGGTCTGACATCGACCTCGCTCTGCAGCTCAACGACGGCGTCGACGAGCAGCAACTGGTCGACGAGTGGAGCCAGACAATCGACGACGAACACGGCCTGTCTGACACGCACGATGTCTGGGCGGCCGGTGCCCGCTACCGGGTGTTCCTTCTCTCCAATTCGCTGCAGGTCGATGTGTCGTTCTGGCCGCACGACAAGTTCCGCGCCACCGAACCGGGCTTCCATGTGCTGTTCGGCACACCCAACGAACCCACCGAGCCGACCCCGGCTGACGCGTCGGTGATGATCGGGATGGGCTGGTTGTACGCTCTCCATGCGCGTTCATCGATCGCGCGGGGCAAGCTCTGGCAGGCGACGTCGATGCTCGAGGGACTGCGCAGTCAAGTGCTCGCTCTCATGTGCGGACGAGTGGGGCTCAACGCATGGCACGGCCGCGAGATCGACCGCCTACCTGCGGACGACCTGGCTGGGCTGGAGGCGACGCTGATCGGCCGGCTCGTCGCCGACGACCTCGACCGCGCCCGCATCGCGCTGACCCGACTGCTGCTCGACGCGGTCACCAAGACCGACAGCGATCGCGCGCGAAGACTGCAACCCGCCTTCGACACACTCGTTGTACCCGTGTCCTGACGCGATCCTCATGCGGGCGGTGTGCGCTCTGGGTACGTTGTCGCGCGTCGCCGGTCACCGGTCGACCCCGTGAGCCGCGCTGACGCCTGACGTGCTGACCCGCTCGACCTAAGGCCCCAGTCGCGGCGGGCCAAGACCGGCCTCTACAATCGGCCACAGGCGGAGAACGGGGGCACAAATGTCCACTTCTGCGACCGATGGGGTCGCCTCGACGACCCGGAGTGCGTTCAGCCGCTCCACCCGCATCGCCCAGCACATCGACGCCGACGCCGCTGCGGTCTGGCGACTGCTGACGACGGCGGAAGCGTATCCGACCTGGAGCTCGACGACCGTCTCGCTCGAGGGCCAGATCGTTCTCGGCTCGACGATCAAGCTGGTCTCGACGCTCGACCCGGCCCGCACGTTCAAACTCAAGGTCACGGAATTCGAGCCGAACACCCGCCTCACGTTCGCCAATGCGATGTTTGCTCGGCCGTGCTCCCTCAGCGGCGGGGCCGAGGGCACGCGAGTTGAGATCGTCGAGCGCATCGGCGGCCCGCTCTACCCACTCGTGGCCCGAATGATCCCACCCTTGGAGAGGAACTTCGAGCGGTTCACCGCCGACCTGAAGAAGGCGGCCGAAGCCACCGCGCCCTAGCAAGCGCGTGCGGAGAAACGCCACGATCCGTCTCCGGGCAGTGCTCGGAAGCCATCGGTCGCGTGCGGGTCTGAGGAGTTCGGGATGCATCCGCTTCAGAGCGATGCGCGGTTGAGGCCTGTTACGCGCGGGCTGGAGCGCGTGCGGTTGTCGGTCCTCCAACGCACGGGGCGAGAGATCGTGTCAACAGCCGCCTAGTCGCCCCGCCGCCCCGCGCACTGCATTGGCGTCGGGGGTGACCAGCAGCTGCGAGCGTTCGCGGCTACTCACGACCGACTGCCGTTGCGCCCGACGCCTGCTATGGCTGCGATTGTTCGGCCCGTTCCAGTACGCGAGCAGCCTTCCAGTCGGGTTCGAGGTCTCTTGGCACGCCGAGTTGTTCGAGGTAGTCAGCAAGCATCGCGCTTGTGAACCGGCTCGCCTTGAGTCGGCGACGGTACGCGCACTGGTCTTCGAAATCGTAGGGTTCGCCGCTTGTCTCGAACACCCACCTTCCGCCGTCGTTCGCGGCGGCGATCGAGCGCTCCAGCTTGAAGACGTCGCTGCTGCGCGGGGTGTGTACGTCGAGCATTCTGGCCGGGTAGAGCGCAGTGTCTTCGATCGATACAGCCCTAATAGCTCGGCACTCAAGCGTCTCCGCTGCACGGCCAGGCAGGAGGCCGACGTCAGTCCCGAGTGGCGTGTTGTTCAGCAGGAGCGTCCAACGCCCACACGGAATCAGGGCTTCCCTCGAAAACGCCGCCTGGGGGATGAGTGCATGGAACGCGTCGGACGCGGATTCCCAGGTCGGAGGTCGAAGCCGCCAGCCTCGCCCATATTGAATCAGGAGCCATTGCGCGAGCAGCTCCGCGGACACCTCGAAGAACCCGACTTGCTCCGTCGTCGAGCCGGCGACATCAGAAGGAAACCTCACGAAACACCCCCTCATGAAACGGCCCCGAATCGCCACGCCGAACTCGCGTACGCCAGGCCGTCTGCCCACCCTTGGAAGTTACGCAAAGCCGGCCCGCAACTGATCCTGTGCCGATCATCGCCATGATCGTATAGGGCGGCCTCGGAGTGGGGCCCGTGAATGAGCGCGATCGAGCCATTCGAGACAACGGACTGTGCCGACAATCGATCCGGGGACGATCCTGCCGAATCTGATCTTCGGAGGCCTAGCGCTCGCGGTCGGCATTCCGATCGTGATCAATCGCAAATCCCTCTTCCTCGCCACAGTTCGAAACCTCGGGGCGATGAATCGTGAGTCGAGCAAAGCGGTGTCGAAGATGTCCTCACCGTTCTGGCTCGGCGCCGCTGGCGTCGCCTTCATCGTGATCGGACTGGTCATGTTCGCTGGCGCCGTGTTTGGCATGGTGCAAATCGCCGCGTAGAGGACCGCTTCGACCGCACGGTCGCCGGTCCTCCAGCGCACGCCTCAGATCGAGCGCCGCCTTCGTCCCACCGGGCTCCGCGGCAGTGCCCGTTTGCCCCGCCCGGTGAATTCGCGCGCTCAGCCACCCCAACTGGCACCCGCCCATTCAGCGGCACAAATGCGAATGCCTCGACCCCGCACGCGTGCGCCGGGTCGAGGCATCCGTCATCCGTCGCTCAGCGGCCGATCGCCTCCGAGAGCTTCACGCGGCCGCCCTTGCGCAGTAGCGAGTTCTGATAGATGCGCGCGGCGACGAGGATCGCGACGACGCAGGTCGCCATGAGGATGACCAGCGAGAGCAGCGGCTCCCACCACTCGTGCACCGCCTCAAGCGTCCAGAAGTACGCGCGGTAGTGGAAGACCCACGTCCACCACGGCAGCCCGAACTCCGTCGCCGGGAACGGCAGGAGGACCAGCGCCCACAGTCCTCCGAGGCCAGCGACGACCGCGCGCCGGGGTCGCGATCGGTCGGCGAACGTCAGACGGCTTTCCCCCATGCGCTGACTGCACCATCCCTACGGCGGCGGCGCCAGTGCTGTGCGCGGACGCCGCGGCCTCAGCGCCGGCAGCGCGCTCTGTCACTGTCGGATCGAGGCCCTCGCCGAACCGGCCGAAACCGCGGCGGCTCGAGGCCACGCCCAGGCGGAGCGCAGGATGAAGCCGAGGAGCAGCACCTCGATGCCGATCGAGATGCCGTAGAAGGCGGCCCACTCCCAGCTCGCCCCCGCGGCGTTAAAGATCGAGTAGGGGATGAGCAGCGTCGCGACGACGAGGTTCGTGACGCGATTCGCGCGTGGGGGAAGCGTCATCGACAGCACCACCATCACTGCGGGGAGCGACACCGAGACCAGGAAGACCGTCAGCAGCGTCGAGCTGATGTCGAATCTCCATACCAGGCCGTTCAGGATGCCGTCGACGACGCCGGGCTTGTAGAAGTTGAGGATGTCGACGTAGACGTAGAGGAACATGAAGGTGGTCCACGCGGCGGCGAGCTTCATCTGCACGGGGATCGTCGCGTTGTCGAGCGGGCGAGTGGTTGTCGAGGTCATCGGTTTCTCTTTCTCGAGGAGTGGTGCCGGCGCCGGGGCAGCGGTCGGCGGGGTGTGCATGGGGACGGGGGTCGTTCTCGGCGGGCTGATCTCAGATGGTGACGACGACCTTCCCGCGGGCGTGGCCCGCACCGACGTAGCGGAGGGCGTCCGCTGCGTCGTCGAGTGCGTAGGTGCGGTCGATGGCAGGAGTGACCTGCCCGGTCGCGATGAGCTCGGCCAGGGTGAGCAGGTCGTGGTGCTTTCCGACCGAGGTGAAGGGCCTCAGCCGCTGACGGGTGAACGCCGACAAGACGCGGGTCTTCGCGATGCGGCCGAGGGGCCCGAGCCAGCGGCCACCGCGTCCGCTGTTGGGGATGAGGACGCCGGTGGGCGCCAGTGCGCGGCGCACATCCTCCAGCGGCTGGGCCTCCACGCTGTCGAGGATGACGTCGTAGCGCTTTCCGCCGCGGGTGAAGTCGGTCGCGGTGCCGTCGACGACGTGGTCGGCGCCGAGCGACCGGACCAGGTCGATGTTGCGGGTGCGGCACACGCCGGTCACCTCGGCGCCGATCGCCTTGGCGATCTGCACGGCGAAGGAGCCCACGCCGCCCGATGCACCCGTGATCAGCACCGTCTGGCCGGGGCGGACGTGCGCGATGTCGCGCAGGGCCTGCAGCGCCGTCATCGCCGAGGTGGGCACCGCCGCCGCCGCGACGGCCGACAGGCCGGCAGGCGTGGGAGCGACATTGTCGGCCGGGGCGCACACATACTCGGCGAGTGACCCGGTGGTGCTCCAGCCGAACACCTCGTCGCCCGGGCGAAGTGCGGTGACATCGTCTCCCACCTCGGTCACCACGCCGGCGAAGTCCCTGCCGGGGATGCCATGGCGCGGTCGTCGCAGGCCGTAGACCAGGCGCACGAGGTAGGGCTCACCGGTCATGACGAAGCAGTCGCCGGGATGCACCGACGCCGCCGCCACCCGCACGAGCACCTCGCCGCGAGCGGGGGCCGGTCGCTTCACCACGACCGACTCGAGCACGTCGGGTGGGCCGTAACGGCGCTGGACGACAGCCCGCATCGTCACCGCCCCGCTCGATTGTGGTTGCGGAGCCGCGGCGGCTGCGGCATCCGACTGTTCTTCGATTCTCATGGCAGGTCTCCTCATGGGCCGTGAGACGAGCGGTTCGTACACCGTACGTCGTACGGTGTACTATGACCGTACGCTGTACGATTGTCAAGCCGTTCGAGCGAGCGAGGGAGACCGGTGTCTGCGAACAAACAACGATCGGCCATGCCTGATGCGGGGCTGAGCAAACAGCGGGTCGTGGCGGAGGCGATCCGGCTCGCCGACCGCGAGGGGGTCGCCGGGCTGAGCATGCGCCGCCTGGCGGGCACCCTCGGCGCCGGGGCGATGTCGCTCTACCACTACGTGGCGAGCAAGGAGGAGCTGCTCGACGCGATGATCGACGCGGTCTTCGACGAGATCGAGCTGCCGGCCGAAGGGACCGACTGGCAGTCCGCCTTGCGACAGCGGGCGGTGTCGGTGCGCGAGGCTCTTGCCCGCCACCCGTGGGCGAACGGTCTGATGGAGTCGCGGACCTCGCCGGGTCCGGCGAACCTCCGCCATCACGAAGCGGTCACGGCCTGCCTCCGGCGAGCCGGCTTCTCGGCCCTGATGTCGACGCACGCGAACTGGCTTCTCGACAGCTATGTGTACGGCTTCGCCCTCCAGGCGGCCGGCCTGCCCTTCGACACCGCCGCTGAGCTGGCGGAGGTGACCGAGGACGTCTACCTGCCTCAGCTTCCTGTCGACGAGTTCCCGTACCTCAACGAGTCAGCCGCGGCGCTCATCGCTGCCGGTTTCGATCCGGCCGAGGAGTTCCTCTTCGGCCTGGACCTCGTGCTGGCAGCGCTCGAACCGCTGCGGACCACTTCCGCGTAGGCAGGCGTGCAGGCGCCGCGTGGCGGGCGCGGGTGCACGATTCTTGGCGGCGTACGGGCGGTTCGGTGGCTACTTGCCGAGGTCTGCGGCGATGTCGGGAACGTAGCGGAACTGCTCGATGGGTGGTCGCTCGTAGTCGTCCGCCTTGGGGCGGTCGGGAATCTCGATCTCGGGCCGGTCGAGGTGGTGGTACGGGATGGTGTCGAGGAGGTGGCTGATCGCGTTCAGGCGCGCGCTGCGCTTGTCGTCGCTCTCGACGACCCACCACGGCGAACCCGGTGTGTCGGTGGCGGCGAACATCGCGTCCTTCGCGCGGGAGTAGTCCTCCCACCGGCGAATGGACTCCAGGTCGGTCGGCGACAGCTTCCAAAGCTTCATCGGGTCTTCGCGCCGTGCGACGAAGCGGGCCTGCTGCTCGTCGTCCGAGACAGAGAACCAGTACTTGATCAGCACGATGCCGTCTTCGATGAGCTGCTGCTCGAGGATCGGCACCTGCCGGAGGAACCGCTGGTACTGCTCGTCCGTGCAGTACCCCATCACCCGCTCGACGCCGGCGCGGTTGTACCAGGACCGGTCCATCAGCACGATCTCGCCCTTGGTCGGCAGATGCTCGATGTACCGCTGGAAGTACCACTGGCCGCGCTCGCGCTTGGATGGCTTGGGGAGCGCGACCACGCGCGTATGCCGGGGATTGAGGTACTCGGTCACCCGCTTGATCACGCCGCCCTTGCCGGCGGCGTCGCGGCCTTCGAAGATCACGACGACGCGCGCACCCGATTTCGCCACCCAGCGCTGCATCTCGACCAGCTCGATCTGAAGACGCTTCAGCTCCGTCTTGTACAGCCCCTTGGGTACCTGTCGCACCGACGTCTTCGCACTGCTCTTCTTCGCCATTGCTCCCCCTGTGTCCGACCGGGCGTCATCACTGCGCCTTCCGCCGCCGCATATCCTCCCGGCCTGGTGTGCACCTCTGCCAGGTCTTGCGCCGCGCGGCGGGTTGAGGCTACGCGGTCGGCCGGTGAGAACGCCTCCTGCTTCGAGGCTCTTCTCGCAGACGCCGCTCCGGGGGCGTGGCCTGGTTGCCCGACGCTCTCCTGCCACCTCCCAGAACACGAAAACCTCGACCCGGCGCATGCGCGCCGGGTCGAGGCATCCGTCATCCGTGTCAGCCGGCGAGCGCCTCCGAGAGCTTCACTCGGCCGCCCATGCGCAGCAGCGAGTTCTGGTAGATGCGCGCGGCGACGAGGATCGCGACGACGCAGGTCGCCATGAGGATCACCAGCGACAGCAGCGGCTCCCACCACTGCGCCTCGCCGAGGAAGATGCGCATCGGCATGCCGACCGGCGCCGAGAAGGGCACGTACGACATGATCGCGAGCACCAGTGGGTTGTCGTTGAAGAAGATCACGAGGAAGTACGGCGCCATGATCAGCATTGTGATCGGCATGGTGGTCGAGCCGATGTCTTCCTGACGCGAGACCATCGACGCGGCCGCCGCGAAGAGCGACGCGAGCAGGATGAAGCCGAACAGGAAGAAGATCGCGAACCACGCGATCGGCGCGCCGAGCCCCTGCAGCAGCGCGGTCTGATCGGTGACCGTCAGGCCGATGATCGCGATCGCGGCCAGGATGAGGATCTGCCCCACGGCAAGGATCGTGTTGCCGATCACCTTGCCCGCCAGCAGCGACCGCACCGGGATCGCCGAGATCAGCAGTTCGACGACGCGCGTCTGCTTCTCTTCGACGACGCTCTGGGCGATCGTGCCGCCGAAGAGCGACGCGGCGAGCAGGAACACGACGCCGAAACCGACCGCGGCGATGTAGCCGAGCGCGGCGTTGCCCTGGTCGGGGTTCAGCAGCTCGACCGGCGGCACCTGCGCGAGCTGCAGCATCAGCTGCGTGGGCGCCGACGAATCGGCGACGATCGCGAACCCGAGCGGCGAGTCGGCATCGCCGACGACGGCCGCATCGACGGCGCCGTCGGCGACGAGTGCCTCGGCGGCGGCGCGGTCGTCGACGTCGGTGACCTCGAGGCCTTGCGCGGAGGCGACGTACTGCTGCGCGTCGGCGGTGACCGCCACCGGCGTGCCGCTGTTGTTGGCCGCCTGCAGCCCTCCCCAGATCACGAGCGCGAGCGCACCGAGAAAGAGGATCGCCGTCGAGATGACGAACGCCTTGCTGCGCAGCTTCGAGCCGATCTCACGCTCGGCGACCAGCCAGATGGCCTGCGCGGCGCCGAGGGTGTGGCCCCCGGCGGGAGTGGCGGTGGTGCTCACTGGATGACCTCCTTGAAGATCTGGGCGAGGGACGGATGCTGCGGCGCGAAGCTTGCGACATCCCCTTGCGCGACGGCCCGGCGCAGCACGCGCTGGGCGGTCTCGTCGCTGTCGGCGTCGAAGACCGCGAAGCCGCCGTCGAAGTCGAGGACCTCGACGCCCGGCTCGGACCGGAGCCAGCCGGCGTCTCCTGCCGAGACCAGCTCGAAGCGGCGCGTCGAGTGCTCGGCGCGCAGCGCATCGCGAGGGCCGGCCGCACGGATCGTGCCGCCCGCGATGATCACGAGGTCGTCGCACAGCCGCTCGACGACATCGAGCTGGTGCGACGAGAACAGCACCGCGGTGCCGTCGGCGGCGCGCTGCTGCAGCACGCCCGCGACGACGTCGACCGCGAGCGGGTCGAGGCCTGAGAACGGCTCGTCGAGGATGAGCACCTGCGGGTCGTGAACGAGCGCCGCGGCGATCTGCGCGCGCTGCTGGTTGCCGAGCGAGAGCGTCTCGACGTTGTCGTCGAGCCGCTCACCGAGCCCCAGCTGCTCGAGCAGCGCACGGGCGCGGGTCGTGGCATCCGTCTTCGAGAATCCATGCAGCCGCGCGAGGTACACGATGTGCTCGAGCACCTTCATCTTCGGGTACAGCCCCCGCTCCTCGGGCATGTAGCCGAAACGGCGGCGATCGGATGCCGTCACCTCTGTGCCGTCGAGCGTCACGGTGCCCGCGTCGCCGGCCAGGACGCCCAGCACGATCCGCATGGTCGTGGTCTTGCCGGCGCCGTTGCCGCCGACGAAGCCGGTGAGCCGGCCCGGTCGCACGTCGAACGACACGTCGTCGAGCACGCGGCGACCGCCGTAGCTCTTGCTGATACCGCGCAGCTGCAGCATCCTGTCTCCTCTCGGGCCCGGGTGCCGGGCCGCTGTCGGGTATCGATCCCGTCGAGATCGACGCTACGGCGACGACCGGCGGCCGGCCTCCCCCCGGCGGGGGATTCGGCGGGATCAGCCGCGCGGGGGAGCGGGGTCATACTTCGTCACATTCCATGCTTCGGAATAGATCGAGGATGCATGCACTTGCATGGGGGTGGAACGTCCACGGTGGATCCCTCACCGGGGACCGCCCTGTCTGAAAGAGCAACCATGACCGACCGGACCATCGGCTACATCGTCGGCAGCATCTCGTCGACCTCGATCAACCGTCGCCTCGCCAAGGCGCTCGAGCGTCTCGCGCCCGAGGGCACCACGCTCGTCGAGATCCCCATCGCGGACCTCCCCTTCTACTCGCCCGACCACGACGCCGACTTCCCGCAGGTCGCGCGCGACTTCAAGCAGGCGATCGACGACGTCGACGGCGTGATCATCGTGACGCCCGAGTACAGCCGCTCGATCCCGGGCGTGCTCAAGAACGCCCTCGACTGGTCGGCCCGCCCGTGGGGTCAGGGCTCGTTCAACGGCAAGCCCACCGCCGTCATCGGCACCTCGCAGGGCGGCATCGCGACCGCCGCCGCGCAGCAGCACCTCAAGGCGATCCTCAGCCACTACAACGCCCCGACGCTCGGCCAGCCCGAGGGCTATGTGCAGACGACGCCGGGCCTCTTCGCCGACAACGGCGAGGTCACCAACGACCAGACCGCCGAGTTCCTCGTCGGCTACCTCGAGGCCTTCGGCGCGCTCGTCGACCGCTACGCCGCGGTTCCCGTCGCCGCCTGACCCCCGTCTCCGGATACGCCCCGGGCTCGTCGCTCCGCGCCGGGCCCGGGGCGTTTCGTCTCGCGGATGCCTCGACCCGGCCTGATGCGCCGGGTGCGGGGCGTTTCGTCTCGCTTCGCTCGCTCAACGACCGGTGGCTTGGGTCTCGGTCGTTGAGAGAGGGAGCGCCAGCGCCCGAGACGAAACGGTTCGAGCTCAGGCCAGGCCGTGGCGGTGGGCGTAGACGACGGCGGCGACGCGGTCGCGGGCGCCGAGCTTCTGCAGCACGTTCGAGACGTGCGTCTTCACCGTCGCTTCGCCGATGTAGAGCCGCTGGGCGATCTCGGCGTTGCTCATCGCCTGCGCGACCAGCTGCAGCACCTCGGTCTCGCGCTCGGTGAGCTCCACCGCAGGGCTCCCGGCCGCGGCATCCATCCCCACCACTTCCGCCGAGAGTACAGCTGGTCGCCGAGAGGTAGGGAACGCCCCAACATCTCGTCCACCCGCTGTACTCTCGCGGTCAGGAAGCGGTGCGCCTGGCTGGGCCTTGGCGCCCGGCGTCGAGGCGAAGCGGGCGATCACGCGGCGCGTGACCTCGGGCGCGAGCAGCGCGTCGCCCGCGGCCGCCACGCGCACGGCGTTGATGAGTTCCTCGGGGCCGGCGTTCTTCAGCAGGAACCCGCTCGCCCCGGCCGCCAGAGCGTCGAAGAGGTAGTCGTCGCGGTCGAACGTCGTCACCACGACGACGGCGGCCTCGACGTCGGGATCGAGGGCGATCCGCCGCGTCGCCTCGAGGCCGTCCATGTCGGGCATCTGCACGTCCATGCAGATCACGTCGGGACGGAGATCGGATGCCGCGGCCACCGCCTCGGTGCCGGTCGAGGCCTCGCCGACCACGGCGATGTCACCCGCCGACTCGAGGATCATCCGGAAGCCCGCTCGCATCACGGCATGGTCGTCCGCCAGCAGGACGCGCACCGGCCCGCTCATGCCTCCACCTCCGCGTCGGCGGTCGCACCGACCGGTGCACCGGCGCCCTCACCCGCACCGACCGGTGCACCGCCCTCACCCGCACCGGCGCCCTCACCCGCACCGGAGCCCTCACCGGCACCGGCGCCCTCGCCCGCACCGGCGCCCTCGCCCGCACCGGCGCCGGCCGCAGCACGGACCTCGGATCGAGCCGGCGCACCCGCGGCGCCCGCCGGCAGCGGCACCCGCAGCCGCACCAGGAACCCGCCCCGTGCTCGCGGGCCGGTCTCGAGCTCCCCGCCCGACGCCGTCGCGCGCTCGCGCATCCCGACGAGGCCCAACCCGGGCCGCATCGGCGCGGCCACGGAGCGGCCGCTGTTCACGACCTCGAGCTCGACCGCGTCGGCGTCGTAGCGAAGGCGGACGTCGGCCGCGGCATCCGGTCCCCCATGGCGCCTCGCGTTCGTGAGCGCCTCCTGCGCGACGCGATAGATGTTCACCTGCGCGAGCTCGGGCAGGTCCACCGGCTCGCCGACGACGGCGAGCGTGGTCGGCAGGCCGTTGTCGTTGGCGTGGGCGACGAGGTCGGCGAGTCCGGAGAGATGCACCGTCGACCCGCCCTCGGCGTCCGCGCCCGAGGTGCGCAGCGTCTCGAGCAGCTGGCGCAGCTCGACCAGCGCCGAGCGAGCGGATGCCTCGACCCCGAGCAGTGCGGTGCGCGCGGCATCCGCATCCCGCTCCAGCACCGCGCGGGCGGCGCCCGCCTGCACGCCCATCGCCGAGACGTGGTGCGCGACGACGTCGTGCAGCTCGCGCGCGATGCGCACCCGGTCGAGGGCGACCGCCTGTGCCGCGGTGACCTCGCGCTCGCGCTCGAGCTCGCGGGTGCGCTCCTCGAGCACGCCGCGCTCCATCGCCGCCGCGTAGGCCCGATCGCCCATGTAGTAGGCGCCGCCGAAGAACCCGGCGTTGATGAGCAGCTGGATCAGCATCATGGCCGCGAAGGGCGAGAACAGCCCGGCGCGCGAGAGCGTCTCGTCGGAGGGGTCGATCGCCGCCTGGAACATGTTGACGATCAGCCAGATGAACATGCCGACGATGACGCCGACGCGCACCCACAGGGCGCGACGCCGGTCGTCGACCCAGGCGCCCACCGTGTACATCGCGATGAACATCGCGATGTTGCTCACGTACAGGTCGGGGATGCGCAGCGTCACGCCGACGAAGAAGACCACCGCGACGGCGACGACCACGACCTCGGGGAACCGGCGCCGCACGGCCAGCGGGGCGGTGAGGCCGAGGCTGTACAGCAGCGCCCACTGCATGCCCTCGGTCGCATCGGCCCCGTAGATGCCGGCGACCGACCCCAGCGCCGAGCTCAGCACGGCGGCGAGGAAGAGGGCGGCGGCGAGCCAGATGTCGTTGCGCAGATCCCGCGCGGTCGGCGCGGGGCGGCGCGCCGGATGCGGGCTCGGGAGGTCGGGCATCTCTCCACGCTACGGGGGACCGGCGGTGCGCGGCATCCCCCGCGAGACGGAGACGACGGGCTGCGCCATGGGGCGGCCACGAGTAAGTTAGCCATCATTCACCGCCGTGGCGAGAGGGGGGAACCCGTGCACGATCGCAGCTCCGCACTCGACCCCGAGACCCACTTCGTCGAGATCTACCGGCGCCTCGGCACCTACGACTTCCCGTGGGACCTCAATCAGGCGCTGAGCTTCGCGCTCTTCCGCACCTACGCCGTGCCCTCGATCGGCCGCCTGCTCGACGAGACCGGCGAGTTCGCGCGGGCGACCCAGAAGCGGTACGACGACACGTCGCTGCTCCTCGAGGTTCCGCTGCTCGACGGCTTCGACAGTCCGCGCGGACGAGCCGCGATCCGCCGCATCAACCAGATGCACCGCATGTACGACATCTCGAACGACGACATGCGATACGTGCTTTCGACGTTCGTCGTGGTGCCCGCCCGCTGGGTGCACGCGTTCGGGTGGCGGCCGCTGACACCCGACGAGCTGCTCGCCTCGGTGCGGTACTACCAGACCCTGGGCCGCCACATGGGCATCAAGGACATCCCCGCGACCTACGCCGGTTTCGCCGAGCTGATGGACGCCTATGAGCGCGAGCACTTCGCGTACGACCCGGCCTCGGCGCGCGTCGCGGACCGGACGCTCGCGCTGCTCATCTCGTTCTACCCCCGGTTCCTCGCGCCGGTGATCGAGGTGTTCAGCCGCTCGCTCATGGACCCGCCGCTGCTGCGGGCCTTCGGCTATCGCGAGCCGGGCCGTGTCGCGCGGCGCCTCTCGGCCGGCGCGCTCCGGCTGAGAGCACGGGCGGTCGCGGTGCTGCCGAAGCGACGCACGCCGCTGTACGTCCACGATCTGCCGCGGATCCGCAGCTACCCGGACGGCTTCGACATCGAGCGGATGGGCACCTTCGCCCCCGGCTGCCCCGTGCCGCACGGGAAGCCCGGGGACGCGGCATCCGTCGATTGAATCACTTGCTATTGACAAGCAAGCTTGTTTTTTGCAACCATGGCGTCGGTGGCCGGGCAGCCACCCCGAATCGACCAGGAGCAGAGCAATGACGCACATCTTCATCAACATCCCGGTGAGCGACCTCGAGCGGGCCAAGGCCTTCTACACGGGGCTCGGCGCCGGGATCAACCCACAGTTCACCGACGAGAACGCGGCCTGCATCGTGTGGGACGACAACGTGTACTTCATGGTGCTGACGAAGGAGTACTACTCCACGTTCACCGACAAGCAGATCACCGACCCGCGCACCCAGTCGCAGGTGCTCATCGCCCTCAGCCGCGAGTCGCGCGACGACGTCGACAAGATCATCGAGGCCGGCATCGCGAACGGCGGCACCGAGCCGACCGAGGCCAAGGACTACGGCTTCATGTACAGCCGCGACCTCGAAGACCCCGACGGCAACGGCGTCGAGTTCTTCTTCATGGAGCCCCGCGCGGCAGAGCAGGGCACCGAGGCCTACATGGCGGAGCAGGCGCAGGCGTAAGTGGCGTCCCGCAGCTACGGGCAGTACTGCGGCGTCACGACGGCCGTCGAGCTGATCGGCGAGCGGTGGGCGCTTCTCATCGTGCGCGATCTGCTCGTCGGCCCCCGTCGCTACACCGACCTCAAGCAGGGGCTGCCCAAGATCCCCACCAACATCCTGTCCACCCGGCTGAAAGAGCTGCAGGAGGGCGGCGTCGTGCGCCGCGTGCCGCTGCTGCACTGCGGGCTCGTGTACGAGCTGACGCCGTACGGCCGCGAGCTCGAGCCGATCGTGCTCGCGCTCGGCCGGTGGGGCTTCGCGCAGATGGGTGAGCCGGGCGAGGGCGACGTGGTGACGGCGGACTCGCTGACGATGGCGCTGCGCACGGCTTTCCGAGCGGATGCCGCGGCCACGCTGCGGCCGGCCGACTACGAGGTGCACGTGGCCGACGTCGTGCTGCGGGTGCAGGTCGACGGGGATGCGCTGCGCATCGCGCAGGTGGAGCCGGCCGGACGCCCGGTGGACCCGAAGCTCGGCACCCAGGCCTCGACCGCCGGGGACCCGGGGATCGTGTTCGCCGCGGGCCCCGGCATCCGTCGTCTCATCTCGGGCGAGCTCTCGCCCGCCGAGGCGATCGACCGGGAGGTGGTGGCGGTCGTGGCGGGAGACGAGACTCTGCTGGAGCGGTTCGCCCAGACCTTCGCGATCGACCCGGGCGCTGCGCTCGTCGCCTGAGCCGGGCGCCCGGACGAAAGGACACGACAATGACCGGTCGCATCTTCATCGACCTGTTCACCACTCTCGACGGCGTCGCGCAGGCGCCCGGAGGCCCCGACGAAGACCCGTCGGGCGGGTTTCCGTACGGGGGCTGGCAGGCGCCCTTTCCCGACGAGGCGATCGGCGCGGCGGTCTGGCAGGGCATCTCCGAGCTCGATGCGCTGCTGCTCGGGCGCCGCACCTACGACATCTTCGCCGCCTACTGGCCCCACCAGGACGGCCGCATCGCCGAGGTCTTCAACCGCGTGCCGAAGTACGTCGTCTCGCGGGGCGACCTCGCTCCCGGCTGGGAGGGCACGACCCGGCTGGGCGCCGACGTCGATGCGGAGGTCGGCGCGCTGCGCGAACGGCACGACGACATCCACGTCATCGGCAGCGTCGACCTCGTGCAGACCCTGCTGCGCGAGCGGCTGTTCGACGTGCTGACGCTGTGGGTGTACCCCGTGGTGCTCGGCCAGGGCAAGAAGGTGTTCCCCGACGGGGCGACGCCGGCGAACATGACGCTGCTCGAGCCGGCCCTGACCGGGCCCCGCGGCGTCGTGCAGCTGCGCTACGGCCCCGCCGACGGCACCCCCGCGACCGGCACCGTCGAGGAGTGAAGGACGAGCGGATGCCGCGGCCCCGGGCTGGGGGTGTGTTCGGCGCTCTGCGGGTGGGTGGTGCGGGTGGTGCGGCGACCGGCCGCGGTGCCCGGGCGCCGTACGCGGCTCCTGACCCCGGTCGTTGAGCGAGGGAGCGCAGCGACCGAGACGAAACGCGTCGGGCTTGAGGTCTGCGCCGGGCTTGGGCGTTTCGTCTCGCGGAGCGGTTGCTGAGTAGCGACGAAGGAGCGTATCGAAGGGCGCTCAACCACCGGAGGCCCGGCTTGATCGGCCGGGCCGAGACGAGCGGGGGTGAGGCGGGGTCGTGCGCCGGCCGGGTCAGCGGGGGAGCGCGCGGATGGTGACGAAGGAGACTCGGCCCTCGCGGCCCGAAGCCGGGTCGACGCAGCGGATGCCGATGACGTGGTCGCCGGGCGCCATGTCGTACACGACCCGCTGCAGCGGCTGCCCGGTGAGGGTGTGGAGGTTGCCGGTCCAGGCGCCGTCGACCGAGACCGCGACCGTCTGCCCGCGCTGACCGCTGAGGAGGAGATACAGGTCGTCGTCGCGGCCGTCGAAGTCGGCGTCCTGGAGGGGCGCGTCGAGCGATCCGGTCGCGCCGGTGACGGTCGGCGTCGGGAGCACGAACGGACCGACCGCCGCGCTCGGTTCGGACGCGCGCAGCCCGGCGGCGGTCTGCACGGCGCGCACGGTCATGCCGGCGTGCAGCAGGTCGCCGGGGATCGTCGCCGAGAACCGGCCGTCGGCGTCGGCGGTCGTCGTCGCGAGCGTGGTGCCGGCTTCGTCCAGGAGCGACACGGCCGCACCCGCCACGCCGGTGCCTGCGAGAGGCGCCGGGACGGCTGCGCCGAGGTCGGCCGGGTCGGCCAGCACCGGCGTCGCGGTCTGCGCGGGCGGTGGCGGAGTCGGAGTCGGGGTCGGCGTCGGCTCGGGGGTCGGCGTCGGTTTCGGGCCCGGCGTCGGCGTGGGAGCAGGGGTCGGGGCCGGGCCGGGAGCCGGGGTCGGCGCGGTACCTGGTCGGGGCGCGGGCAGGGTGTCCGGGGCCGCGAGCGGCTCGCGGACTCCGTCCGGCGCGGGTCCCGTCGACGGCGCGTCGGCGATCACGGGGTCGGTCGCCGCGTCGGCGGGCTCGGCCTCGGGGGCGTCTGCGGTGTCGGTGGCGTCGGCCGCGGCATCCTGCCCCGCCGGAGCATGCGCGGCCGTCGCAGTGCCGTCTGCCGGCGCAGACCAGGGCGCGACCGCGAACACGACCGCGCCGGCGACGACGGCGGCCGTCACGCCGATCCCCACCGCGATCCCCGTGACGGGGAGGACAGTGGTGCCGGCGCCCCCCGCGCCGGCACCTCCGCCCGAGGCGCCCCATGCGCCTGCTCCCCCGGAGCCGGACGCCCCGCCACCCCCGGTGGGCGGTCCGGCGACCACCGCTGCCACGGCCGGGGTGGCATCGGTGACATNCCCCCCCCCCCCCCCCCACCTCCGCCCGAGGCGCCCCATGCGCCTGCTCCCCCGGAGCCGGACGCCCCGCCACCCCCGGTGGGCGGTCCGGCGACCACCGCTGCCACGGCCGGGGTGGCATCGGTGACATAGGCGAGGGCCCCAGCCCCGCCGAGAACAAGGGGCAGAAGCACCATCCGGAGCTTCTGCGAGACGTGCTCGATGTCGGCGGCCACGATGCGGCACGCCTGACAGTCGCGCAGGTGCGCGTCGAGGCGGCGCCGATCGCCGCGGCGCACCGGCTTCTTCTCGCTCGCCACGAGCAGCTCGCACACCCAGCGGCACTCGGCCGGTCGCGCCGGGTCGCTGATGTGCGCCTGCAGCCACGCCTGCTTGAAGCCCTCGCGCGCCCGGTAGACGAGAGCCGACACCGCGTTGGGGGTCATGCCGAGCAGCGGCGCGACCTCGCGGGGCTTCATCCCCTCGACCTCGATGTACCAGAGCAGCGTCCGCCAGCGCGCGGGAAGCTCGCGGAACGCCTGCGCGAGCACCGACCGGTCGGCGACGAGCTCGGCGAACTCGGCGGCCGAGTCGGCGGCGCGCTCGTCGAGGTCGTCGAGCGGCGTCTCGGCGGCGCGGCGGCCCCAGGAGGCGGCCACGTTGCGCACGGCGGCGAAGAGGTAGGGGCGGAACCCGTCCTGGGGTCCGCCGCCCTTGCGGATCGCGGAGAGGATCGAGGTGAACGCCTCCGACACGATGTCGTCCGGGTCGACGTTCGGGCTCACCGCCCGAGCCGCGTTGCGGGCGCTCGCGACGTGTCGCTCCCACAGCACCGCGTACGCGGCGTCGTCCCCCGCGCGCGCAGCGGCGACGAGATCCTCGTCGGAGCGCGGCAGCGGGCCGTCGACGACGGCGCTGTGGGGGGTGGTCACGTTGTCTCCTCGCCGGACGGCGCTTCGGGGGGTCGGGCGGCGCGGCAGATCCGCGCCAGGCTAGCGATGCGTGCTGGGAAACCCCTGGTGAGGGCTCCGGTCCGGCACGCAGAACGGGGGGTTCACGATGCAAGACGCCGGCGAATCGGAATCATGACGCGGAGGCCGAGGATTTTTCCGGGTTCGTCCGAGCGGCGCGTGGGGACGCCCCGCCGACGACGATAGCGTGCCGCTCGTGAGCGAGTCCGTTCCCGCTTCCGACCCGCGTCGGCGGTCGCTGCCGCTGGGCGTCGTGATGGTCGGCATGGTCGCCGTCTCGTGGTGGCCCGCCTTCACCCTGGGCGCGTGGGGCGAGATCTTCTTCGACGACGTCCTTGCGCTCTGGGCCGCGTCGACCGCGGCCTTCGTCTTCGTGCTCGTCGAGCGTCGCCCCGTCGGTGGCCGACTCGCACGCGCCTTCGTCCTGCTGCTGCCGTCGGTGTGGCTGGTGCTGCAGTTCGTCACCGCCGACGAGACGACCGACATCGGGGCGTTGATCGTCGACCTCGCCGCGCTCGCGGCGGTGCTGCTCGGCATCCCGTTCACGCTCTGGGTGCTGGTGGGCGTGGTCTGGCCCGATCTGGCCACCAGCACACGCGCGCGCACGAAGTGGCTGGTCGCCCTGGTGGTGCTCGGCATCGCGATCGCCTCGTTCGTGCTCGGGCTCAACCAGCAGCTCTTCCTCACCTGCGAGGACTTCGCCATCAGCGGCAACTCCGAGCCGCCCGGCTGCGTCCACGACTCCACGCCCGCCGGCTGACCGGAGCTTCGGACTGTTCGGGATGCCGGCGCCAGGTGCCTGCGCCCGCAGATTGACCGGAGCTCCGGACTGCGCGGGATGCCGGCGCCCTGCGCCTGCGCCCGCAGCCCGTGCGGCGGTCGCCCGTGCGGTCGGCGCCCGCGCGGTCGGCGCCCGTGCGGCGGTCGCCCGCGCGGTCGGCGCCCATGAGGTGGTGGCAGCGGTGCGGCCGCGAGGGGTGCGGCGCCGCGCCGGCGCCGCGACCGAGCAGTCGGCGTCAGAAGATCATCGGGCGATCGTCGTCGTCCGGGCCCTCGAGGTCGAGGTCGACCACGACCGGGACGTGGTCGCTCGGAGCCTCGCCCTTGCGCTCGTCGCGGTGGATCTTCGCGCCGGTGACCGCTTCTGCGACGGCGTGCGAGCCGAGGATGAAGTCGATGCGCATGCCCTCGTTGCGGGGGAACTTCAGGCGCTTGTAGTCCCAGTAGGTGTAGCCGGTCGGGATCAGCGGCCGCACGACGTCCTGCGTGCCGGCAGCCTCCAGCGCCGCGAACGCCTCGCGCTCCGGCGGCGACACGTGGGTCGAGAACCCCGGGACGACGACGGGGTCGCCGTTGTCGGCATCCGTCGGCGCGATGTTGAAGTCGCCGACCAGCGCGAGCGGCAGGTCGGGGTTCGCAGCGAGCGAGGCGCGCGTGTACTGCTCGAGCGCGGCGAGCCAGTCCAGCTTGTAGAAGTAGTGCGGGTCGCCGAGCGACCGGCCGTTGGGAACGTAGAGGCTCCACACCTCGACCCCGCCGATGGTCGCGCCGATCGCGCGCGCCTCCTGCGGGGCATCCGGTCCGTTGTGTCCCTTCTCGAAACCGGGCATGCCGGGGAACGCGGTGCGCACGTTCTCGAGGGGCTCGCGGCTGGCGATGGCGACGCCGTTCCACTGCGAGAACCCGTACGCCTCGACGTGGTAGCCGGCCGCTTCGAACCGGTCGAACGGGAACTGCTCGGTCTTGCACTTGATCTCCTGCATCGCGAGCACGTCGATGTGCTCGCGCACCGCGAAGTCGACGATGCGGTCGACCCGCGCGCGGATCGAGTTGACGTTCCAGGTGGCCAAGCGCATGGGCTCCAGCCTATTCGGGGCCGCCGACGCGCATCCTCACCCTTGTCGGGGTCGGACGCCGATGGCATGCTCGTCCGCAACCCAGGGAAGGGGTATGGCATGCGCACACCCGCGCTCGCTCTCGCCGCCACCGCGGCGGCACTGCTGTTCCTGTCCACCGCATCGCCCGCACAGGCCATCACCGACGGAGCCCTCGACGGCGAGGGCCACCCCAACGTCGGAATCATGGTCGCCTACATCGACGGTGAGCCCCAGTGGCGGTGCAGCGGCACGCTCATCTCGTCCACGCTCTACCTGACGGCGGGGCACTGCACCTACGGTGCCGACGACGTCGAGATCTGGTTCCAGAGCGACCTCGAGGCCGACGACGACCTCTACGGCTACCCCGAGATCGACATGGGGCAGGTGGGCGGCACGCCGTTCGTGCACCCGGAGTACGACGACGCTGCGTTCTACCTGCACGACCTCGGCATGGTCGTGCTCGACGAGCCGGTGATCGTCGACGAGTACGGCGCGCTGCCGACCGTGAACCAGCTGGATGCGTACGCGAAGAGCACCAAGAAGGATGCCTGGTTCACGGCGGTGGGCTACGGCCTGCAGAAGAGCTTCCCCGACGCGGCGTCCTGGAAGGACCAGGCCCTGCGCACCCGGATGGTCGCGACTCCGAAGCTGACCCAGATCAACGGCGGTCTCGCCGGCGACTACTCGCTGCTGCTGTCGAACAACACCCACACGGGCGGCACCTGCTCGGGCGACTCGGGCGGCCCCAACTTCATCGGCGACTCGAACGTCATCGCCGGCGCCACCTCGTACGGCCTGAACAGCGCGTGCGGCGGCACGGGCGGCGTCTACCGCATCGACCGCGCCGACGACCTCGACTGGATCTACGCGGAGTTCGGCGCGCAGCTCTGATCCTGCTCTGAGCTGTTCTTGCGGAGCCGGGGCGATTCGCCCCGGCTCCGTGGGGTTGCTGCCGCCGGCGCGCGGGCCGGGCTGCCCAGTACGTCGCTGTGGGGCGGGACCGGCTGCTCGACCCGGGCGGTCCCGGCGCCGCCGGTGCGCGCGGCGCCCGGGGTGCCCGGCGTCCCGGCGCGGGTCGCTCCCCCCCGCGCGGCGAGCTGCTCGAGCCCGCCGCCCGTCGCTCCGCAGTGGGACCGGCTGCTCCACCTCGCCGCTCCGAGCTCCGTGCGCTCGGCGTGGCGCAGCGGGGTGGCGGTCACTCTGAGCTCCGTGCGCTCGGCGTGGCGCAGGGGGTGGCGGTCACTCCGAGCTCCGTGCGCTCGCCGCGGCTTCCGTAAGATCGACCCCATGACCGCCGCCTCCACGCCCGACCTCGAAGCCGACCGCCAGTACCTGATCGCGCTGATCCAGGACGAGGCGGTCTTCCATGGGGACTTCACCCTCTCCAGCGGCAAGAAGGCGACGTACTACGTCGACATGCGCAAGCTCACGCTCGACCACCGTGCCGCGCCGTCGATCGGTCGCATCATGCTCGACCTCATCCGCGACGTCGACGGCATCGTCGCCGTCGGCGGGCTCACGCTCGGCGCCGACCCCATCGCGAACGCCGTCATGCACGAGTCCGCGCGCACCCACAAGCCGCTCGACGCGTTCGTCGTGCGCAAGGAGCCCAAGGACCACGGCCGCGGCCGCCAGGTGGAGGGAGCGGATGTCGCGGGCAAGCGTGTCGTCGTCGTCGAAGACACCTCGACCACCGGCCAGTCGGCACTGAAGGCGGTCGAGGCGCTGCGCCGCGAGGGCGCCGAGCCCGTCGCGGTCGCCGTCATCGTGGACCGCAAGACCGGCGCCCAGGCGGCCGTCGAGGCCGAGGGTTTGCAGTGGCTCGCAGCGATCGACCTCGACGACCTCGGCCTCGACCCGCAGTAGCCCCTTTCGCCACAAGGTCGGAGATCCCGCGGGGGTCGGGGTGATCTGGCCGCGTGGGTCCGAGCCTGTGGCGATCTCCGACCTTGTGGCGAGTTCGTCGTGCGGAGCGAGTCGGGATGCCGTCGCCACAACGTCGGAGATCGCGCCTCGGTCGGGGCGATCAGGCCGGGAGGGTCCGAGCCTGTGGTGATCTCCGACCTGGTGGTGAGCTGAGCCGATGGCGGGCTGCTTTCTCCACAACGTCGGAGATCGCGCGTGTGTCGGGGTGATTCAACCGTATGGGTCCGAGCCTGTGGTGATCTCCGACCTGGTGGTGAGCCGGCCGGTGGAACGCATCGCCACGATGTCGGAGATCGCGCCTAGGTCGGGCTGATCCGGCGCCGCGCGTCCGAGGGCGTGGTGATCTCCGACGTTGTGGCGGCGCGCCGCGCCGCGCCTGCGCCGGCAACGGCGGTCGCTCGCAACGGTGCGCGCCCGTCAGTCGTCGCGCTTGTCGCGGCGGCGCCACCACTGCCAGATGATGACCGTGAGCGTGCCGAGGCCGATCACGAAGCTCGTCAGCAGGAGCAGCGTCTGCTCGGTCTCGGAGATCACGGGCGCTTCCCTTCCGCGGCGTCGGCGACGAGCTTCGCGATGCGCGCGGCCCGCGTCTCTGGCCGTCGCGCCATGTCGACGGTGCTGATGCCAAGCTTGCGGGTCGACGGCGGGAACCCATCCCACGCCGCGCGTGCGGCCGGCGTGGCGTCGAGCGCCGCCGCGAAGTCATCGGGTTCGCGCAGCGCCTCGGCGTTGTCGAGCACCGACCACGACCCGTTCTCCTTCGCCAGCTCGATGGCACGGATGCCGGCCTCGGCGAGCAGACCCTCGGCCTCGAGTCGTGCCACCCGGGCCTTATTGGTCGCAGCCCATCCGCTCGAGGGCCGACGCGGCGCGAACCACAGTCCACCGCGCTGCTCGTCGAACGAGCGCACCGGCCCGTCGATCCATCCGAAGCAGAGGGCCTGCAGGATCGCATCCTCGTAGCCGACGAACTCGAGCCCCGAACCCGGTCGCGCCCGCACCAGCCATGCGCCCTTCGAGGTGCGATGGTTGTCGGCCAGCCACGCGCGCCAGGCCGCGGCATCCGTCACTTCCACGCGTTCCCCGTCGTCGAGCGCACCCATGGACGCGACCCTACCGGGTGCGTCCGACGCCGCGGTGGCCGTGCCCAGGCGAGGGGATGTGCCGGGGCGAGGGGCGCCCGGGCCGTTGGGCCCCTCGTTTCGGCTCGCGCCCTCGTCTCGGCACTCGCACGTGCCGCGGTGACGGATGCCTCGGGCCGAGGCATCCGTCCGCTCCTTAGCAGCCCGGGGCCACGACCTGCCTCCCTGCACGGCTTCCGGCCCCGGCGAAGCCGCCCACCCCCGTGCGTCGAGGCCCTGGCGGCGCGTGCCCGGCCGAGGGGATGTGCCGGGGCGAGGGGTGCCCGGGCCGTTGGGCTCCTCGTTTCGGCCCGCGCCCTCGTCTCGGCCCGCCTCGACCGGGAACAGGCCCGGACCGGGAACAGGCCCGGCACCGAAACGGACGAGGGCGGAGCGGCGCGGATGCCGGCGGCTAGAGGATCTCGACGTCCTCGGACTCGACGGGCTCGGCGTCGAGGAGGTCGGCGACCGACTCGAGCACCTCGTCGGGGCGGAACGGGTAGCGGGCGATCTCTGCGGCGTCGCTGATGCCCGTGAGCACGAGCACCGTGTGCAGGCCCGCCTCGATGCCGGCGACGACGTCGGTGTCCATGCGGTCGCCGATCATGCCGGTGTTCTCGGAGTGCGCGCCGAGTCGGTTCATCGCAGAGCGGAACATCATCGGGTTCGGTTTGCCTACGACGTAGGGCTCCATGCCGGTGGCCTTCGTGATGAGCGCCGAGATGGCGCCGGTCGCCGGCAGCACGCCCTCGGTGGACGGGCCGGTCGCGTCGGGGTTGGTCGCGATGAAGCGTGCGCCGGCGCCGATGAACCGGATCGCCTTGGTGATCGCCTCGAACGAGTAGTTTCGGGTCTCGCCCACGACGACGTAGTCGGGGTCGGTCTCGGTCATGATGAAGCCGGCCTCGTGGAGGGCCGTGGTCAGGCCGGCCTCGCCGATCACGAATGCCGAGCCGCCGGGCATCTGCGACTTGAGGAAGTCGGCCGTGGCGAGCGCCGACGTCCAGATCGACTCCTCCGGCACGATCAGGCCCGACGCGCGCAGCCGCGCCGACAGATCGCGCGGCGTGAAGATCGAGTTGTTGGTGAGCACGAGGAAGGGCACGCCCTGATCCCGCCACTGCTGCAGCAGCGCGGACGCGCCCGGGATCGGCGTGTTCTCGTGCACCAGCACGCCGTCCATGTCGGTGAGCCAGCATTCGATGTCGGAGCGCGTGCGCATGCGTCCAGACTAGGTGCGGGGCAGGCGTAGGGTCGAAGCCGTGACGTGGGACCCCCGCAGCCTTCCCGACCTGAGCGGTCGGGTCTACCTCGTGACGGGCTCGAACGCCGGTCTCGGGTACTTCGCGTCTGAGCAGCTGGTTCGTGCGGGGGCGCGCGTGATCATGTCGGCGCGGCATCCGAATCGGCTGTCGGCGGCGCGTGCCGCCATTCGGCGGAGGATTCCGGATGCCGCCACCGACGCGACCGAGCCGCTCATCCTCGATACCTCGAACCTCGGATCGGTCCGCTCGGCGGCGGCCAGCGTGCGGGGGCGGGGCGCCCTCGACGGCGTCCTGCTGAACGCCGGGATCGTGCACGCGCCGAAGGTGCGCGAGACGACGATCGACGGGCACGAGGTCGTGTTCGCCACCAACGCGCTCGGCCACTTCGCGCTCGCCGGCGAGCTGCTCACCGCGCTCGCCGCCGCGGAGGGCCGCATGGTGTGGGTGGGGAGCATGTCGGCCTCGCTCACACCGTACGACCCGGTCGATCCGCAGCTGGCCGAGGGGTATTCGGCGTGGCGTGCGTACGTGCAGTCGAAGATCGCCACCGCCGCGCTCGGCTTCGAGGCCGACCGGCGCCTGCGCGAGGCGGAGGTGCCGGTCGCGAGCGTCGTCGCACACCCCGGCTATTCGACCGGAGGCCGCACGCCGGGCATCGCCGGCGTCAATGAGCCGTCGCGCGCGAAGCGGTTCCGCGACAATCTGCAGGCGGCGATCGCGCAGTCCAAGGAGCACGGCGCATGGCCGCTGGTGCGCGCGCTGACCGATCCCGACATCGAGGGCGGCGAGTTCTGGGGCCCGCGCACCGGCTCGAGGGGCGCGCCGCGCCGCCAGACCGCCGCCAAGATCACGCGCGATCCCGTGGTCGGCGCCCGCCTGTGGGATGTCGCGGAGGCGGCCACCAATGTGCACTGGCCGATCGACGTCGCCGCGCGCGGCGCGGGCCGCTCCGCAGCCTGACCGCCGGCGTCATGCGGTGAGCCGCACGGCGCGGCCGGCCGTGCCGGGCTCGTCTGCGAAGGACCCGGTCGGTCGCCCGACACGCCGGGCCGGGCGGGCCTCTGTCGAGTCGCCAAGACACGCCGTCGCGCCCCACGACCGTTCGGCGTGTCTTGGCGAGTGGCGGGGTGAGCGGGACCGGCCGGACGGGCTGGCCAGCTCGCGAGCCAGCCCGCCGAGGCGCCCGGTCGGGGGAGGCCGGCGACCGCCCCACTGCCCCGCTGGGCCGGGCGGGCCTCTGTCGAGTCGCCAAGACACGCCGTCGCGCCCCACGACCGTTCGGCGTGTCTTGGCGAGTGGCGGGGTGAGCGGGACCGGCCGGACGGGCTGGCCAGCTCGCGAGCCAGCCCGCCGAGGCGCCCGGTCGGGGGAGGCCGGCGACCGCCCCACTGCCCCGCTGGGCCGGGCGGGCCTCTGTCGAGTCGCCAAGACACGCCGTCGCACCCCACGACCGTACGGCGTGTCTTGGCGAGTGGCGGGGTGAGCGGGACCGGCCGGACGGGCTGGCCAGCTCGCGAGCCAGCCCGCCGAGGCGCCCGGTCGGGGGAGGCCGGCGACCGCCCCACTGCCCCGCTGGGCCGGGCGGGCCTCTGTCGAGTCGCCAAGACACGCCGTCGCACCCCACGACCGTACGGCGTGTCTTGGCGAGTGGCGGGGTGAGCGGGGGTGGGCCGGGCTGGACGGGGCGCGCCGGGCTGGCCGGGGTGGGTCGGACGGGGCCGGAGGTTGGCGCGCCCGGGGCGGGCCGGAGCGCCGGCGTCGGGACGCAGCGCCGCCCGGGCGGCGAGGTCAGGCGGTGAGCCAGACGGCGCCGGCGGCAGCGCCGGGCAGCACGACCTCGGGGCCGTCCGTGCCGTCACCCGGCAGCAGACGCAGGGATGCGGCATCCGTCACCGTCACCGTCGCCCCGACCGCCACGCCGGCGATCTCGACGGCGCGGAGCAGCTCGGGGTCGCGGTCGCTCACCCGCAGCACGCGGCCGACGTGACCCGGGGAAGCAGCGCCCAGCAGCACGAAGGGCTCGCGGTGGACGCGGCCCGCGGCATCCGGGATGGCATCGCCGTGCGGGTCGAAGCGCGGCCGCCCGAGCCGCTCGTCGATGCCCTCGAGCAGCCGGTCGCTGATGGCGTGCTCGAGCACCTCGGCCTCGTCGTGCACCTCGTCCCACGCGTAGCCGAACTCGCCGACCAGCCAGGTCTCGATCAGCCGGTGACGCCGGATGATCGCCGCGGCGCGCAGCTCGCCGGCCTCGGTGAGGCCGATCGGGCCGTACGGCCGATGCGTCACGAGGCCCTGGGCGGCGAGCTTCTGCACCATCTCGGTGACGCTCGACGGCGCCAGGCCCAGCTCGCCGGCCAGCTGCGACGGCGTGATGCGCTCGTCCTGCCACTCGGTGTGGTGGTAGATCGTCTTCAGGTAGTCGTCGATCGCGGCGGAGGGCACCGCTCCAGGCTACCCGCGCGGCCTCACGCGCCGGTGAGCACCAGCCACAGCAGCACGCCGTTCAGAGCGATGAGGAAGACGGATGCCGCGACCCCCGCAACCGTCGTCCACACGCGGTTGCGGTAGCCGCCGAGCACCTCGTGCTTCGCGGTCAGCGCGACCAGCGGGATGAGGGCGAACGGGATGCCGAACGACAGCACGACCTGGCTGAGCACGAGCGCGACGGTGGGATCGAAGCCGATGGCGAGGATGACGAGCGCCGGGATCAGGGTCACGAGGCGCCGGGCGAGGAGCGGCACGCGGACGTGCAGCAGGCCGTGCATGATCTCGGCCCCGGCGTAGGCGCCGACCGAGGTGCTCGCGAGGCCGCTCGCGAGCAGACCGACGGCGAACAGTGTCGCCACGAGCGGACCGAGGCCGGCGTAGAGGGCGGCGTACGCGCCCTCGAGCGAGTCGGTGCCGGGCACCCCGGCGAGATTCGCCGCCGCGAGCAGCAGGATGCAGAGGTTCACCGTGCCGGCGATCAGCATTGCGATCGTGACGTCCCACTTCGTGGCGCGCAGGAGGCGCCGGGTCGGGATGCCGCGCAGCTCGGCCAGCGAGAGGTCGACGGGGACGCCGGTCGAGGCATCCGTCGTCGCGAGGGGCGTGCGGGAGAGTGGGCCGGTCGACGGCTCGGGGCGTTTCGTCTCGCTTCGCTCGCTCAACGACCGGGCGGGGTTCAGGGGGGCGGCGTCGGTGGCGCTCTCGGTTGTCGGGGGCTCGGGGCGTTTCGTCTCGCTTCGCTCGCTCGACGACCGGGGGGTGGGGGCGCTCGACGACCGCGAGGTGGGGGCGCTCGACGACCGGGGCGTCGGCGCGAAGCGGTCGCGCGCGAGCGCGCTGTGCGCGTAGATCGCGTGCGGCATGATCGTGGCACCCAGGATCGACGCGGCCAGCAGCACCGAGTCGGTGCCCTCGAAGCGCGGGACGAGTCCGGCCACCACGCCCGCCGGGTCGGGCGGCGCCACGAAGACGCCGAAGGAGAAGCCGATCGCGATGATGGCGAGCAGGCCGATCACGACGAACTCGAAGGGGCGCGCGCCGCGGCGCGACTGCACGAGAAGCAGGGCGATCGACACGGTGCCCGTGATCACGCCTCCCCACAGCAGCGGGATGCCGAACAGCAGGTTGAGCGCGACCGCGCCGCCGATGACCTCGGCGATGTCGGTCGCCATCGCGACGAGCTCGGCCTGCAGCCAGTAGGCCCGGCGGGCCCACGGGCGGCGGATGCGAGTGCCCAGGGTCTCGGGAAGGCTGCGCCCGGTGACGATGCCGAGCTTCGCCGAGAGGTACTGGATCAGCCACGCCATGACGTTGCCGAGCACGACGACCCACACGAGCAGATAGCCGTACCGCGCTCCCGCGGTCATGTTGCTCGCGACGTTCCCGGGGTCGAGATAGGCGACGCCGGCGACGAGAGCCGGACCGATCAGCCACGCCAGCCGGGCAGGCGTCGGCCGGCGACGGGCGGCGGTGGCGGCATCCGTCGACTCCAGTGTTTTCGGCATGCCGAAACCCTAGCCGTATTTCGGCTCACCGAAAAGTGGATGGGCCGCGCGCAGTCCTGACCCCGTCGGCGACGAGGAGGGAGCGCGCGGCAAGCCTCGAGAGCGACCCGACAGCGCCCTGCCCGCCTGGCTCCCTGGGGGCATGCTCGACGGTCATGTCCCACTTTCGGCGGCCGATGTCCCAGAATCCACCGCAAACGGCGACGCTTACGAACGAAAGTGGGACATGCTCCGGATGGTGCGACCCGCGGGCGACGGGCGGGCCGCGCGGCGAGCCGCGAGAGCGGGCGCCTGGGACAGCGTCCTACCGACGCGGCTCCCTGGGGGCATGCTCGACGGTCATGTCCCACTTTCGGCACCCGATGTCCCAGAATCCACCGCAAACGGCGACGCTTACGAACGAAAGTGGGACATGCTCCGGATGGTGCGCCCCGCGGGCGACGGGCGGGCCGCGCGGCGAGCCGCGAGAGCGGGCGCCTGGGACAGCGTCCTACCGACGCGGCTCCCTGGGGGCATGCTCGACGGTCATGTCCCACTTTCGGCACCCGATGTCCCAGAATCCACCGCAAACGGCGACGCTTAGGAACGAAAGTGGGACATGCTCCGGAAGTCGGTCCCCCCGACGACGGGCGAGGCGCGAGCGGGGACGCGCCGGCGAGCGACCCCCCGACGACGGGCGGGGCGCGAGCGGGGACGCGCCGGCGAGCGACCCGCCGGCGAGCGGGTCAGGAGTCGTGGCGGAGGCGGCGGAGGCGCCAGACGTTGCCGTGCTCTGTCTCGTGGATGAGCTCGTCGAGCGTGGCCAGGGCGATGGCGAGGCCCCGGCCCGACTCGGCGTCCTCGCCCGGCATCGAGACGCCGTCGAGGTCGATGAGCGCGGGCTCGGCCGTGTCGGAGAAGACGGCCGACAGCGCCGTGCCATCGGCGTCGAGCTCGACGGTGACGCGGACCGGCTCGCGCGAAGACGCGTGGGCGACCACGTTCGTCGCCACCTCGCTGACGGCGAGCCTGAACAGCATGGCGTCCTCGTCGCCGACCCCGGGCGTGCGGCGGAAGAGCTCGTCGAGTCCGTCGTGGACGCGGTCGATGAACGAGTCGTCGGCGACGGCCTCGATGGCGATGCCCGGTTCAGTCGCCATCGAACGCCGACTCGGGAGACGGGTGCTCGCGCAGCACGCGGTCGAGGTTGGTGAGCTTCAGCACGCGGCGGACCGGCTCGGTCGCCGCCGCGATGCGCAGGTCGCCGCCGGCGAGGCGGGCCGACTTGAGCCCGCCGATGAGCGCACCGAGCCCCGACGAGTCGACGAACTCGGTTCCCGAGAGGTCTACGACGATGCGGGTGCTGCCGCCGTCGACGAGCTCGTCGACGGCCTTGCGCAGGCGCGGCACGCCGGGCGCGGTGAGGCGGCCCTCGGGACGCACCACGGCGTAGCTCTCGCCGGGTGTCACGATCAGATTCACGGTGCCTCCTCGGGCTCGGGGACGACGGGCCGGACGGGCCCTCGGTACAGTGCGGCCTGGATGATGACGCTCAGCACGACGAGGTCGTAGATGACCCAGACGGTGTTGACGAGCGTGCCGGTGCCGTCGGCGGTGCCGACCGCCAGCCGGGCGAGACCGATGACGAGGGCCACTGCCAGGACGACCATCGCCGTCAGCTGCGGCCAGATCTCGCGCCACGGCGGCCCCGACTCGTCGCGGCCGTCCTTCTTGGTGACCGCGAAGGCCAGCGGGCGCTTCAGCACCACGTTCGAGAACGCCGACGTGCACGCCTTGATCCACACCGGGAAGAGGGCGAGCGAATACTGCTGGCCCCGCCACGTCTTGAGCCCTCGGGCGACGACGAGGAAAAGGATCTGGTTGACGATGAAGTACGGCAGGAATCGCGCGAAGAAGTCGACGCTCCACGCGGTCACGGGCATGACGCCGAAGACCAGGTAGATCACCGGCGCCGCCAGGTACACCACGGCGGTGAAGCCCGAGAGGTAGCTCCACATCGTCGCGAAGTACATCATCCGCTGGCCGGCCGAGAGGCCCTTCTTGGCCAGCGGATTGTCGCGGAGCATCACCTGGAGGGTGCCCTGCGCCCAGCGCAGGCGCTGCGTGAGCATCGTGCGGAGGTCTTCGGGCGCGAGGCCCCGCGCGAGGATCTCGTGGTGGTAGACGCTCCGCCACCCGAGCGCGTGCAGCTGCATGGCGGTCGCCATGTCTTCGGTCACCGAGATGGTCGCCATCGGCTGCACGGGCTGCGCCTCGCCGGGGCGGTCGACGCGCAGCGCCTCGAGCAGGCCCGACACCGACTCCACCGCGCCGAGCGGCGACATCTCGCGGGCGGCCAGCGCATCCAGGCCGGCGTCGTCGATGACGATCGCGTCGAGCTCGACGTCGCGCTGCACGGGCAGCTCGCCGATCGACGCGAGGTCGGCGCGCACCCGGGCGAGATCGCCGCGCACGAGCTCGCGCGATGCGGTGTCGACCGCGGACTGCACGCGATAGGTCACGTCGGCGATCGGGTCGCCGGCGTCGAGGCGGTCCCGCGCCTGTGCCACCTCGGTGCGCAGCAGCCGCAGCTGCTGCCGGACGGCGGGGTCGGCGTCACGGTCGCGCGAGGCGCGTGCGAGCAGCGACTCCGACGCGCGCAGCGTCCGCGAGGTCGACTGCTCGAGGTCGCGGACGTAGCCGACGATCCCCAGCTGCATCAGCGCGTCGCGGCGGAGCACGGCGTTGGAGCCGCAGAAGAAGGCGGCGTTCCAGCCGTCCTTGCCCTGCTGGATCGGCCCGTAGAACAGCGGCGCCTGGCTGCCGAGCGGGTCGGCGTCGTCGACGTTGACGAACCACTGCGGCGTCTGCACCAGCGCGACCTCGGGGTCGTCGGCGAAGTAGCCGAGCGTGCGGTGCAGGATGAGCGGGTCGGGCACCTGGTCGGCGTCGAGGATCAGCAGGAACTCGCCGTCGGTGCTCATCAGGGCGTTGTTGAGATTGCCCGCTTTGGCGTGCCGGGGCTTGCCCTCCCAATCGGCGGAGCGCCGCACGTAGCCCACGCCGATCTCGGCGGCGGCCGCCGCCATCTCGGGCCGCGCGCCGTCGTCGAGGATCCACGTCTCGTGAGGGTAGGCGATGCGCTTGGCCGCCCGGGCGGTCGCGATGACCATGTCGATGGGCTCGTTGTACGTGGTGATCAGCACGTCGACGGTGCCGGTGGGCGGCGAGACCGGGGCCGGTCGCTCCTTCGCCCGCCACATCGTGAGGGAGAAGAAGAACGTGTCGATGAGGCTGTAGGTCTCGGCGATGACGAGCGGCACCGCGATCCACCACGCCGACCAGTTCACCGAGTCGAGCCAGCGCCACACGATGTAGTTCAGGCCCAGCAGCACCGAGAGGAGCGCGAGGATGCGGATCCACACGAACCGCGCGGTCATGCGTCCCTCCGCACCACGAGCACCGAGACGTCGTCGGGCGCGCGCCGCTCGCGGGCGAGCCGCGCCGCCTCGTGCACGGCACCCTCCGGACCGCGCTCGCGCAGCACACCGAGCACGTGACCGAAGGGGTCGTCGTCGAGGATGTCGAGCAGCCCGTCGCTGCAGATCATGAAGACGTCGCCGGGGTCGAGCTGCGCCTCGGACGCGGTGCGCGTGTCGTCGAAGCCCATGCCCAGCGGCAGGCCCGTCGAGCGCAGCGGCTCCCACGCGCCTCCGGCGCGCAGCACGAAGGCGAGACTGTGTCCGGCGTCGACGAAGTCGACGCGGCCGGTCGCGATGTCGATGTCGGCCGCGACGGCGGTGACGAACAGGTTGGTCCCCCCGACGTCGTCGACCAGCATCCGATCGACTTCGCTCACCGCGTGCGCCAGCTCGCGCTCCGGCGCGGTGCGCAGCGACGCGCGCACCGCCGAGGCGATGATGGCCGGGCCCGCGCCCTTGCCCATCACGTCTGCCAGCGCGACGCGGAGGCGCCCGCCGACGACCTGCCAGTCGTACACGTCCCCCAGCAGATGGCCGGCCGGAGTGGCCGTCGCCGCGAGGGTGTACCCGGGCACGTGGGGCGTGTGCGCGGGCAGCATCGCCCGCTGGATCACCGACGCGTGGTCGAGCTCGTCGGCGTCCATGAGCTCGGTCTGCACCCAGAGTGCGAGCTCGCGCAGCAGCGACCGTTCCCGAGCATCGAGCGTGCGGGGCTCGGTGTCGACGATGCACAGCGTGCCGACCTGCTCGCCGCCCGGCGCCTGCAGCGGGTGGCCCGCGTAGAAGCGCAGGTGCGGGTCGCCGATGACGAACGGGTTCGCGGCGAACGCCTCGTCGGCCGCGGCATCCTCCACGACGAGGGTGCCCTCCTGCCGGATCGTCACGTCGCAGAACGAATCCGCGCGCGGCGCCTCGCGGCCGCCGAGGCCGATCTGCGCCTTGCGGAATTGCCGGTCGCGGTCCATGAGGGTGACGCTCACCATCGGCACGCCGAACATCTCCTGCGCGAGGCGGGCGACGCGGTCCACGCGTTCATCCGGTGGGGTGTCCAGAACCCCGAGTGCTTCGATGGCGCGCTGACGCTTGTCGTCGTCGAACAACTGGCCCCCCGGTGATCGCGATTCCTCCCAGTATGGTCTGCGACGCGCCCCGATTTCGACCCGACCAGCCCATTCCGCACGTGCCGCGCCTCCGCGCGCAGGCAGCCGGAGATCCGGAGCCCGTACGCGCCCGGGATAGCCTTGCCCGGTGACCGCGCCCGAGCCTTCCGCTGTCGACCCCGGCGAGCCCACCCTTCCCGTGGGTGTCGGGCCCTGGCCGGGCGGGCCGGAGAACTGGCCGGACGATCCCCGCTACGACCGCGAGCTGCTGGCGCAGGGCGATGCCCGCAACGTCGTCGACGCCTACCGGTACTGGACCATGGACGCCATCGTCGCCGACCTCGACGCGCGCCGCCACGGGTTCCACGTCGCGATCGAGAACTGGCAGCACGACATGAACATCGGGTCGATCGTGCGCAGCGCCAACGCCTTCCTCGCCGCCGAGGTGCACATCGTCGGCAAGCGCCGGTGGAACCGCCGCGGCGCGATGGTGACCGACCGCTACCAGCACGTGCGCCACCACGAGACCGTCGCGGACTTCGTCGCGTGGGCGGATGCCGCGTCCCTGCCCGTGATCGCCGTCGACAACGTCGCGGGCTCGCAGCCGCTGCCGGCCGCCGACCTGCCCGAGGCGTGCGTGCTGCTCTTCGGCCAGGAAGGACCCGGGCTGTCGACCGAGGCGCTGGCGGCGGCATCCGGAATCGTCCAGATCGAGCAGTACGGGTCGACCCGCTCGATCAACGCCGGCGCGGCGGCCGCCGTCGTCATGTACGAGTGGTGCCGCCGCTGGGCGTGAGCCGCGCGGCCGTCAGGCGCTCTCGCTCGTGAGGACGCGCGCGGGCATCGAGGGCAGCGGCTGCGAGGAGCGGATGCCGCGACCTCCGGCCGGCGTCGCCGCGACGCGTGCGAGATCGGCGACGACGCCCGCCGCCCGCCGGCGCGAGGGCATGAACCGGAGGAAGAACACCAGTCGCAGCAGCCACGCCACGGCACCGGTGAACGGCACGCCGTAGAGCTCGGAGATGCCGCGGCCGAAACCGAAGGATGCCGCCCGGCCGAGCCCGCGATAGGTGAAGCGCCGCGGTGACCGTCTGCTCAGCCGCCGCGCGATCGAGCGGCCGATGTGGTCGCCGCCCTTCATCGCCCACAGGGCGTTGGCGGGCACCGGCTCGCCGGTCACGGGGTGCTCGACCCGCGCGCCGTCGCCGGCCGCCCACACGCCGTACCGGACCGCGAGCGTCGGCTGAGTGAGCAGCCGGCCGCGGTCGTCGCGCCAGGGGTCGAGCCCCGCGATGCGGACCGGGCGCTGCCCGACCGCGGCGACGA
Organism: Microbacterium sp. M3; assembly: GCF_033548675.1. Lineage (NCBI taxonomy): Bacteria > Bacillati > Actinomycetota > Actinomycetes > Micrococcales > Microbacteriaceae > Microbacterium > Microbacterium sp. M3. Next base: position 58,707 of record NZ_JAWTZT010000005.1, on the reverse strand, counting down.
CGGTCGTGGTCGGGAGCGACGAGCCGTCGGAGAGGATCGCGGCCGTCGGCGTGACCTCGGTGAGCCGCCGGCCGGTCACGACCCGGACGCCGAGCCGGTCGAGCTCGGCCGCGGCGTGCGTCACCAGCCGCGGCTGGTCCGACCACTCGGGCATAAGGCGCACTCCGGAGTGCACCAGGGTCACCGGATGACCGCGGTCGGCGATCGCGGCGGCGAGCTCGGTGCCGGCGATGCCGCCGCCCGCGACGACCACGGGAGAGCCCGGCACGGTGGCCAGATGATCTGCGAGCGCGGCGATCTCGTCGGGCCCGCGGAGCGTGAAGCCCAGCTCGCCGAGCCCTGCCACCGCAGCCGTCGGCTCGGTGGCGCCCGTGCCGACCACGAGGTGGTCGTAGGTCACGGTCTGCTCCGCCGCCTCCCCGGGGGCGCGATACGACACCGACTGCGCGACGGGGTCGATGGACACGGCGCGTCCGGTCACGATGCGGGCGAGCGGCATCGCCTCGCCGAGCGGCGTGGCGAGGCGGTCGCGGTCGACCATCCCTGCGACCAGCTCGCCGGTGAAGCCGTGGAACCGGTGCGCGGTGTCGGCCGAGAGCACCATGATCTCGAGGTCGCCGCTGCGCAGGTCGCGGGCCCGGCGGCGGGCGAGCGTGGCGTAGGCGTGCAGTGTCACGTAGCCGCCGCCGAGCATCACGACGCGGGTCATGCGAGCACCGCCGTGCGCGACTCGAGCGCGACCGGCCGGCCGAAGCTGGTGGGATCGGCGGCGCGGAAGCCCAGGTGCCCCAGCGACGCGGCGCGCTCGCGGACCGCGTCGACCTGCTCGAGGGTGGGGTTGCCGACCGAGAAGTGTCCGGTGTGACCGGTGAGCGCGAGCACCGCCGTCTCGGCGAAGCACGCGTACGAGCGGCCGTCGGGGAGCCCGATGTCGCCGCCGACGAGCCGCAGGCTCGGGATCGTGACGATGCCGCCGTCGATCAGCAGGACGTCGGGCCGCGCCGCGGCGAGGGTCGGCGCGGTGTTGCGGGGCTGCGTCGCATCGAGCACGATCGCACCGCGGCCCAGGTGCTCCGGGCCGAGGAGCGTGTCGGCCGACGCCGTCAGCAGCACGACGAGGTCGGCATCGCGGACTGCGTCGATCGTGTGTGCCACCTCGACCTCGACGTCGTTCGCGACGGCGTCCGCGAGGGTCCGCACCCGCGGCGCCGTGCGCGCGATGAGCGTCAGGCGGACGTCGCCGGCGTCGCGAGCCAGCAGCTTCGTGACCGCCGTGCCCACGCTGCCGCTCGCCCCCACGATGGCGATGTGCGGGCGACCCGATCGCGCCGCGACGTGGGGGAGCAGCATCCGCACCTGGTCTTCGACGATCGCCGCGGTGAAGGCGTTGCCGTTGGTCACCGCGATGTCAGTGCGCTCGCGCAGGGTGGCGCCGCCGGCCGTGACGGTGGCGGTGAGCGCGCCGAGCCCGACGACATCGGCGCCCAGTGAGACCGCGCGATCGACCGCGCGGCTCACGCGGCGGCGGCCCTCGTCGACGGCGGTGAGCAGGTGCCGCGCGCCGAACGGCACGAGCACGACGTGGCCGACGCGCTCGCCGCCGATCTGCACGCCCGCCATGGTGACCGGCGGCACGGGGAGACGTCGCAGCGCGGTGTCGTAGACGGCCTCGGGCACGAGTCCCAGCGGCCGCCAGACGCGAGCCATGTCCTCGCGCAGGACGGCGCGGGGGTGGACGGTGAACGCGAAGGTTCCGGTACCAGACAAGACGTGCTCCTCTCGGTGGCGCCCGATGCGCGCCATGCGGAGAAGGAGCCATCGCCCGGGGCCCTGATACCTCGACGCCGGAAGTCGCTCTCGTCAGGCCGGGACGGACATCCACGCGGCGCCGCGCACGCGCCAGCCGAGGGTCGCCAGGCGGGCGAGCATGTAGACGCCGAAGAACGCCACGGCGAGCCACGCCAGGCCGGCGGCTCCGGCGGGCTGCAGCGCCGCGACGATGAGCAGCGCCGGCAGATACGGCACGAGGTTCAGCACCCCGGCGAGCGCCAGGTACTTGGCGTCGCCGGCACCGATGAGCACCCCGTCGAGCACGAAGACGATGCCGCACACCGGCTGGGCGACGGCGAGCACGATCAGGGCGGGCTGCACGAGAGCGGCGATCGCGGCATCCCCCGTGAACAGCAGGCCGATGACGCCCGACAGCGCGCCGATGACGACGCCGACGATCACACCGAACCAGGCGCCCCAGGCCACGGTCCGCCCGAGCACGCGCCGCACCGTCACGCGGTCTTCGGCGCCGAGGCTCTTGCCCACGAGCGCCTGCGCGGCGATCGCGAGCGCGTCGAGGGCGAATGCGGCGGTCGAGAAGATCGTGAACGCCACCTGCCACCCGGCGAGCTCGTCGGTGCCGAGGCCTGTCGCCACGGCGACCGTTGCGAGCAGGGCGACCCGCAGCGAGACGGTGCGCAGGAACAGCCAGCCGCCCGAGCGTGCCGAGCCGCGGACGCCCTCGCGCTGGGGACGGACGGATGCCTCGTGCCGCCGCGCGAGGCGACCCACGACGACGACGTAGGCCGCGACCATGCCCCACTGGGCGACCACCGTGCCGACCGCCGATCCCGCGATGCCCCATCCCAGGCCGTAGATGAACAGCCAGTTGAAGAGGGCGTTGGCGCCGAAGCCGAGGCCGGCGATCCACAGCGGTGTCACCGTGTCTTGCATGCCGCGCAGGAGCCCGGTCGCGGCGAACACGACCAGCATGGCGGGAAGACCCCACATCGAGATGCCGAGGTAGATCTCGGCCTGCTCTGCCACGGCCGGGCTCGCGCCGAACAGCCCGACGAGGAACGGCGTGGTCAATGATCCGACGAGCGCCAGGATGGCGCCGATCCCCAGTGCCAGCCACATGCCGTCGATGCCGACGGACACCGCCCGCGAGGGGTCGCCCGCGCCGAAGCGGCGCGCCACCGCCGGGGTGGTCGAGTAGGCGAGGAAGACCATCAGCCCGACGATCGTCTGCAGGACCGCCGAGGCGATGCCGAGCCCCGCGAGCGGCTCGACGCCGAGGTGGCCGACGAGCGCCGAATCGACGATGAGGAAGAGGGGCTCGGCCACCAGGGCCCCGAGCGCCGGGACCGCGAGCCGCAAGATGTCGCGGTTCAGGGTGTCGGCAGTCACCCTTCGAGCCTAGGAGGTGGCGCCGACGCCGGGTGGCGGCATCCGCTCGGTTCATCACGATGTCGTCACGGCCCGCGGCCGGCACGCTCCCGGGAGTCGACCAGGCTCCGGGCGACTACCCTGGAACCCATGACCGACGCCCCCCGCTCCGGTCTCGCGCTCGAAGAGCTCAGCGACGAGATCCGCCCCCAGGACGACCTGTTCCGCCACGTCAACGGCAGCTGGCTGGAGCGGACCGAGATCCCCGAGGACAAGGCGCGGTGGGGCTCGTTCCACCTCATCGCGGAGCAGGCCGAGAAGCACGTGCACGCGATCGTCGAGGAGTCGCAGCAGGCCGAGCCCGGCACCGAGGCGCGCAAGATCGGCGACCTCTACACGAGCTTCATGGACACCCAGCGCATCGCCGCGCTCGGTGCCGCACCGCTGGCCGACGTGCTGGCCCGCGTCGACGAGATCGCCGACATCCCCGGCTTCCTGCGCACCGTGGGCGAGTTCGAGCGCGACGGCATCGCGGCGCTCATCCACCTCTACATCGAGCCCGACCCGGGCAACCCGTCGCGCTACGTCCCGTTCTTCATCCAGGGAGGGCTGTCGCTCCCCGACGAGAGCTACTACCGCCTGGAGAACTTCCAGGAGACGCGCATCGCGTTCCGCGGCCACGTGCACCGGATCCTCGAGCTCGCCGGCGTGCCCGAGGCCGAGGCATCCGCCGATCGCATCGTTGCGCTCGAGACCGAGCTCGCCGAGCACCACTGGGACAACGTCGCGAGCCGCGACGCGGTGAAGACCTACAACCTCAAGACGTGGGACGAGGTGCAGGAGCTCGTCGGCGTCGACCTCACGCCGTGGCGCGACGGCGCGGCGCCCGATCACGCCGACGCGTTCGCCGAGATCAACGTGTACCAGCCGAGCTTCTTCGAGGGGCTCGGCCGGCTGCTCGTCGAGGACCGGCTCGAGGACTGGAAGGCGTGGCTGCGCTTCGCCGTCGTGCACTCGGCCGCCCCGTTCCTGCCCGACGAGTTCGTCGCCGAGAACTTCGGCTTCTACGGCACGCAGCTGACCGGCGTCCCCGTCAACCGCGAGCGCTGGAAGCGCGGCGTGAGCCTCACCGAGGCCGCGATGGGCGAGGCCATCGGCCGGGTCTACGTCGAGCGCCACTTCCCGCCAGCCGCCAAGGAGGCAATGGACGAGCTGGTCGCCAACCTCATCGAGGCGTACCGGCTGAGCATCTCGGAGCTCGAGTGGATGACGCCCGAGACGCGCGAGCGCGCTCTGGCCAAGCTCGCCACGTTCACGCCGAAGATCGGCTACCCGGTCACCTGGAAGGACTACTCCACGCTCGAGATCGACGCGGACGACCTCGTGGGCAACGTCCGCCGGGCGCACGTGTGGGAGCACGACCGGCAGCTGGCCAAGGTGGGGCAGCCGATCGACCGCGACGAGTGGTTCATGACCCCGCAGACCGTCAACGCGTACTACAACCCGCTCATGAACGAGATCGTGTTCCCGGCGGCGATCCTGCAGTACCCGTTCTTCGACGCCGAGCGCGATGCCGCCGCCAACTACGGCGGCATCGGCGCGGTCATCGGGCACGAGATCGGGCACGGCTTCGACGACCAGGGCAGCCGCTTCGACGGCGACGGGTCGCTGCGCGACTGGTGGACCGACGACGACCGCGCCGCCTTCGAGGAGCGCACCAAGGCCCTCGTCGCGCAGTTCGACGAGCTCGTGCCGCAGGGGCTCGCCGATGAGCACCGTGTGAACGGGTCGCTCACCATCGGCGAGAACATCGGCGACCTGGGCGGACTCAGCATCGCGATCAAGGCCTACGAGCTGTCGCTGCGCGACGCAGCTGACGGCGAGCCCACCGAGGCTCCCGAGATCGACGGTTTCACCGGCATCCAGCGCCTGCTGCTCAGCTGGGGACAGATCTGGCAGCAGAAGGGGCGGGATGCCGAGACCATCCGCCTGCTGACCATCGACCCCCACTCGCCGAACGAGTTCCGGTGCAACCAGATCGTGCGCAACATCGATGCGTTCTACGATGCATTCGGAGTGACGACCTCGGATGGTCTCTGGCTCGACGAGGACCAGCGCGTCACCATCTGGTGAGGCCGGACCGCACGGGCGGTCTGGGGAAGCCCCGCAACAACGCAAACGGGAAGGAAACTCCGTGGGCATCGAGCCCAGAAAGGACGCCGAGTCGCTTCGGGGGGCGCGACGGAGCACCAGCAGACGGCTGCCGCGGAGGGCGGCGGCCGGTCGCAGATCATTCACGTCGACGCTGAAGGCGCTCGACGACCTCGCCGCATCCGGCGCCAAGATCTCGGTGCGCATCACCGACCTCGACCGCGGGACGTCGGTGCTCTCGGGTGACGACTTCGTCACCCTGCCCGTCGCCGGGCTGGGCGTGGTGCCCCTCCTCATCGAGGTGGCCGCCGCGTTCGAGTCGGGCCGGCTCGAGCCACTCGAGATCATCGACCGCGCCGGAATGGAGCCGGTCGCCGTCGGGGGAGTGTGGCAGCACCTCAAGGCGCCCGCGCTGCCGCTGTCGGACCTCGCGGTGCTGACGGCGTCGACCGGCGACGCGCTCGCGGCCAACGCGCTGCTGCGTCGCGTGGGGCTGCCCGCCGTGCGCGCCCGCATCGAGAGTCTCGGCCTGTCGCGCTCGGCGCTGCTCGACCGCTTCCGCGACGAGCGAGGGCCCGACGACGCGCCGCACTTCGCGCTCGGCTCCGCGCGGGAGCTCGCCGAGGTGTTCGCCGCCCTGGTCAACTCGCAGGTCGTGTCGCCGAGCGTCAGCGCCCAGGTGGCCGAGTGGCTGAGCCTCAACCACGACCTGTCACTCGTCGCATCCGCCACGGGCCTCGACCCGTTCTCGCACGAGAACGACGAGCACGGGCTGCTCTTCATCAACAAGACGGGCAGGGATACCGGCATCCGCGTCGAGGCGGGTGTGCTGGCCGGTCCGCGGGCCGGGGTGTCGTACGCGCTCATCGTGTGCTTCGACGACCTGTCGATCTCGCACCGCCTGCGCGCGCACGAGGCCTTCCGCATCCTCGGGACCGACCTCATGGAGTACGTGTTCTAGTCCGGGTTCTCGGGGAAGGTGAGTGACGTGGCGACCTACGTGTACGACGCCGTCCGCACGCCGTTCGGCCGCGCCGGCGGCGCGCTGGCGGGGGTGCGGCCCGACGATCTCGCCGCCGTCGTGATGAGGGCGACGATCGAGCGCACGGGCCTCGACCTCGCGCGCATCGACGACGTGATCTTCGGCGACGCGAATCAGGCCGGGGAGGACACCCGCAACGTCGCGCGGATGGGTGCGCTGCTGGCGGGCTTTCCGACGTCGGTGACGGGCGTCACGGTCAACCGGCTGTGCGCGTCGTCGGTCGAGGCGGTGGTGCAGGGGTCGCGCGCGATCGAGGCCGGTGATGCCGACATCGTGTTGACGGGCGGTGTGGAGTCGATGAGCCGGGCGCCGTACGTGGTCGAGAAGTCGCCGCGGCCGTGGCCGAGCGTGGGCAACCAGACGCTGTGGAACACGGCGATCGGCTGGCGCATGACCAACCCGAGGCTGCCGGCGCACTGGACGATCTCGAACGGCGAGTCCGCCGAGCTCGTCGCGCGCGAGGGCGGCATCTCTCGCGAGGCGCAGGACGCCTTCGCGGTGCGCTCGCACCGCCTCGCCGCGCAGGCCTGGGCCGACGGCGTGTACGACGACGAGATCGTGCAGGTGCCCGGGGCCGACCTGGCGCGGGACGAGGGCATCCGCGACGACACGTCGGTCGAGAAGCTCGCAGGGCTCAAGGCGCTGTTCGCCGCGGACGGGGCCGGCACGGTGACCGCCGGCAACTCGTCGCCGATCAACGACGGCGCCTCGGCGGTGCTGCTCGGGCGCGAGGGCGTGCTGCCCGGTGAGCCGCTGGCACGCATCACAGCACGCGCCGCGCACGGCGTCGACCCCGACCACTTTCCGCTGGCTCCCATCGAAGCCGCGAACAAGGCGCTCGCCCGCGCCGGCCGCACGTGGGCCGACGTCGACCTCGTCGAGCTCAACGAGGCCTTCGCGTCACAGGCGATCGCCGACATCCAGGGCTGGCCCGAGCTCGACCCCGAGCGTGTCAACATCCACGGCGGTGCGCTGGCGATCGGCCACCCGCTGGGCGCGTCGGGCGGGCGCATCATCGGCCACGCGGCGCACGAGCTGCGCCGCCGCGGCGGGGGAGTCGCCGTCGCCGCCATCTGCATCGGCGTTGGTCAGGGTCTCGCCGTGGTGCTCGAGCGCTGACCCGCGGCGAGACCGCACGAACGCACGCCCCGCGGCGCTGGGGCGGTGCGTTCGTGAGGTCTCGCGCGAACTGCCGCGAGGCGGGACGTGACGGATGCCGCTGGTGCAGAGGCGGGCGACCTCGCCGGGTCAGAAGACGATCGTGTGGTTGCCGTGGCGGATGACGCGGTCCTGCGCGTGCCACAGCACGGCGCGCGACAGCACCTGACGCTCCACGTCGGCGCCGCGGCGGGCGAGCTCGGCCGCCGAGTCGGCGTGGGTCACGCGCACGGTGTCCTGCTCGATGATCGGGCCCTCGTCGAGGTCGTCGGTGACATAGTGCGAGGTCGCGCCGATGAGCTTGACGCCGCGCTCCTTCGCCTTCTTGTACGGCTCGGCGCCGATGAACGCCGGCAGGAAGGAGTGGTGGATGTTGATCACCGGCACGCCCAGCCCGGCGAGGAAGTCGCCCGAGAGGATCTGCATGTAGCGGGCGAGCACGACGAAGTCGACGTTGCCCTTGAGCAGCTCGAGGATCTTCGCCTCGGACGCCGACTTGTCGGGCCCCGGAACGCCCGGCACGTGGAAGAAGGGCACCCCGAACGAGCGGACGTCCTCGGCCGACGTGGTGTGGTTCGAGATCACCATCGGCACCGTGACGGGAAGGTCGCCGCGGCGGTGGCGCCACAGGAGGTCGAGCAGGCAGTGGTCCTGCTTCGATGCGAGGATCGCCATGCGCTTGGGCGCGGACTGGTCGGTCAGCGACCACTCCAGCTCGAACCCCGCGAGGACCTTCGCGATCTCCTCCTCGATGAGCGGGCGGTCGGCGGCGAACCCGGGGCGGTGGAACACCACTCGCTGGAAGTACGCACCCCCCGTCGGGTCGTCGGAGTACTGGTCGAACGCGACGATGTTACCGCCGATGCGCGTGATCATCGCCGAGACGGCGGCGACGATTCCGGGCCGGTCGCTGCCGTGGACGATGAGGCAGGCGTGGTCGGGGTTCAGCTGAGGCGCGGCCATTGTTCGATTCTGCCCTGTCCCGTTCGCCGGGGATGACGGATGCCGCGGGCCGCGGCATCCGTCATCGTCAGCGCACTCCGCGCATGAGCTTGAGCACCGGCTTCACCGACGCGAGCAGCGCGAGACCCAGGACGATCGCGATGCCGCCCAGGATCGTGAAGTACGGGATCTCGTTCTCGGGGTCGTAGAACTGGGCGAGCCAGCCGGCGATCGCGGTGCCGAGGGCGATCGAGAGGAAGTAGAGCGCCACCATCTGCGTGTGGAAGCGCTCGGGTGCGAGCTTCGTGGTCACCGACAGCCCGGGCGGGGAGATGAACAGCTCGGCGATCGTGAAGACGAAGAGGATCATGACGATCGCGAGGAGCGGCGTCGAGTTCGGCGCGCCGTTCGCCCACGGCAGGAACAGCAGGAAGGCGACGCCCATGATCATCGCGCCGAGCGAGAACTTCACCGGCGCCGAGGGCGCGCGGTCGCCGAGCCTGGTCCAGATGGCCGCGAAGACGCCCGAGAGGATGATGACGAAGACGGGGTTGATCGAGTTCACCCACGAGACGGGCATCTCCCAGCCGAAGATCATGCGGTTCAGCTGCTTGTCGGAGTAGATCGTCAGCACCGTGAACTGCTGCTGGTAGAGCGACCAGAAGCCGACGTTCACGATGAAGAGCGGGATGAAGCCGATCACCCGCGAGCGATCGTCGCCGCTGATCGCCCGCGACGAGATGATCACCGAGAAGTAGGCGATCGCGGCGCCGAGGGTCACGAGGATCACGATGCCGGCGAGGTTGTCGGCGCGGATCACGCCGGTGAGCACCAGCGCCACGATGACGAGGAGGCCGGCGATGCCGATGCCGATCATCAGTCCGCGCCGGTTCGCCGGCAGCGGGTTCGCGACGACGCGCGACGACGCGGGCAGCTGCTTGCGGCCGAACGAGTACTGCGTGAGGCCGATCGCCATGCCGACCGCGGCGGCGCCGAAGCCCCAGTGGAAGCCGACGTTGCTCTGGAGGAACCCGGTCACGATCGGCCCGAGGAACGCGCCCAGGTTGATGCCGAGGTAGAAGAGCGAGAAGCCGGCGTCGCGGCGCGGGTCCTTCGGGGAGTACAGCGTGCCGACGACGGCGGTCGCGTTGGCCTTGAGGCCGCCCGATCCGACGGCGACGAGGATCAGGCCGACGCCGAGGCCCCACACGCTCGGCAGCAGGGCCAGCGCGATGTGCCCCGCCATGATGACCCAGGCGCTGTAGAAGAGGACCCGCTCCGAGCCGAGGAGGCGGTCGGCCACCCACGCGCCGAGGATCGTGGAGAGGTAGACGGTGCCGCCGTAGGCGCCGACGATGCCGGTGGCCGTCGCCTCGGGGATGCCGAGGCCCCCCTCGGCGACGGAGTAGTACATGTAGATGAGCAGGATGCCCTGCATGCCGTAGAAGCTGAACCGCTCCCACATCTCGACGCCGAAGATGTGCGCGAGCGCCCACGGCTGCCCGAAGAACCGGGTGTCGTGGTCGGCGCCGTCGTCAGGGGCGGCGGTGCCCGCGGCATCCGTTCCGCTGCGCGCGGCCACCGTGCCGGTGCGCGTCGCGTCGGCCGCGGCGGTGGCGCCGTCGGGCGGACCGACGGGGACCTGTTCGGGCTTGTCGCGCCCGCGCGTCGGATCGCCGTCCTGAAAGCCCTGCTCACGACCGTTCATCGTCCGACTCCCGTCGCCCCCGGTAGAGGTCAGGCTAGCGACGGGGCACGCGGGCGCGATAGCCCCTGGCCCGCAGGCCCTAGTCTGAGCGCAGGCTCGACAGGACGGCGCGCACATGCGTATCGGCATCATCGGCGGGGGCGCCGCGGGGCTCGCAGCCGCGTGGCTGCTCGAGCACGACCATGACGTGACCCTGTTCGAGAAGGACGACCGCCTCGGCGGCCACGCGCACACCGTCGACATCGAGGTGGACGGACGCACCATCCCCGTCGACGCCGGGTTCCAGTTCTTCGCCCGCAGCACCGCGTATGCGACGTTCAACCGGCTGCTGGACGAACTCGAGGTGCCGCGCACGACGTATCCGGCGACGCTCACGGTGTCGCGCATCGACGGCACCCGCCCGGTGGCGATGCCGCCCTTCCGGCGCGGCCGGCCGGTGTGGTCGTCGCTCACGCCGCGGGCGATCGTCCACCTCGTGCGCTTCCGCGGCTTCCTCTCCCGGCTGCCCGCCTTCCTCGCCGCGCACGACACGACCGTGACGATCGCGGAGTACGTCGAGCGTGAGCGCCTGCCCCGGGCATTCGTCGACGACTTCCTCTTTCCGCTGCTGCTGGCGTTCTGGTGCGTCGACCTCGCCGATTTCCGCCGCTTCGCCGCCTACAACGCGCTCTACTACCTGGGTGCGAACGTCCCGCGCGGGCTGACGCCGCCGCGGCAGAGCGAGATCCCGGGCGGGCTCCGCGTCTACATCGACGCGCTCGCCGGCTCGCTCGAGCGGGCGCGGCTGCAGACGGGGATCGCGGTGGATGCCGTCGCCCGGGGCCCGGACGGGTCGCTGCTCGTCGAGGCGGCCGGGACGCGGCATCCGTTCGACCATCTCGTGCTCGCGTGCGACGCGCGCACCGCGCACGACCTGCTCGCGCCGCTGCCCGAGTTCGCCGACGTGACCGCGCAGCTCGCGCGCTTCCGGTACTTCGACACGACCATCGCGATCCACGGCGACCGGCGTCTGATGCCGCGCGAGCGGGCGGCGTGGTCGGTCGTGAATGTGCGGACGGATGCGGCGCACAGCTCGCTGTCGATCTGGAACCCGTCGCGCGGGGCCGACGTGTTCAAGAGCTGGGTGACGTTCGACGACGAGCTGCCGCAGCCGCTCTACGCGACGGCGACCTACCGGCACGGGTTGATCGACACCGAGTACTTCGACGCGCAGCGCCGGCTGCGCCCGCTGCAGGGGCGGCACGGCGTCTCGCTCGCCGGCCTCTACACCGCCGACGCCGACTCGCACGAGAGCGCGATCCGCTCGGCAGTCGCGGTCGCGGAGCGTCTCGCTCCGGACGCGCCGCGGCTCGCGCGCCTGCGCGGCTGAGACGGGCTGGGCTGCGCCCTCACCCGCGCGACCGCTGCGGCTTCCTGCGACCGCGCCGTCGAGCGACGCAGCGGTCGCAGCCGAGTGCAGCGCGCGGTCACTCCGGGAGGGACGGATGCCGCTCCTGCGGCGCGTGCCGGCGCGGGATGAACAGCGCGACCACGAGCGCGACCACCGCCGCGCCGCCGCCGAGGAGGAACGACAGCTGGAACGCCGCCGGCGCCGGTGCGGCGACCCCGTCGACGTCGACCGCGAAGGTGGCGAGCACGGCGCCGACCACCGTGGCGGCGGTGCTCGTGCCGAGCGAGCGGAACAGCGCGTTGAGCCCGTTGGACGCGCCGGTCTCGGACTGCGGCACCGAGCGCATGATGAGCATCGGCATCGCCGCGTAGCCGAAGCCGATGCCGAACCCGATGCCGATGTTGGCGAGGAGGATCTGCCACACCTCCGTCGAGAACAGCAGGGTGAAGGCGTACGTCACGACGAGCGCGACGGCCCCGAGCACGAGCAGCAGCTTGGGGCCGACGGTGCGCGCGAGCTGACCCGAGAACGGCGAGAGCACCATCATCACGAGGCCCGCGGGCATCACGACGAGGCTCGCGGCCACGAGCGACAGCCCGAACCCGCCGGCAGCGGCCGGCAGCTCGAGCATCTGCGGGTACACGACGTTCGACGCGAACAGCGAGAAGCCGAAGGCGATCGACGCGAGGTTCGTCAGCAGCACCGGCCGCCGGGCCGCGACGCGCAGGTCGAGCAGGGGGTCGGCGATGCGCAGCTCGTACCAGCCCCACGCGAGCAGCACGACGATGCCCCCGAGGCCGCAGGCGAGCACGGCGGGCGAGGTCCAGCCCCACTCGTTGCCGCGCGACACCGCCAGCAGCACGCCGACGAGACCGATGGCGAGCCCGGCGGTGCCGACGTAGTCGAACCTGCCGCCGGTGCGCAGCGCGCTGACCGGCACGATCCACAGCACCAGGGCGAACACGATCGCGCCCAGCGCCGCGGCGACCCAGAACAGCACGTGCCAGTCGCTGCGCTCGGTGATGAACGCGCTGATCGGCAGGCCGAGCGCGCCGCCCACGCCGAGCGTCGCGCTGATGAGGGCGATGGCCGAGTCCACCCGGTCTTCGTGCAGCACGTCGCGGAGGATCGAGATGCCGAGCGGGATCACTCCGGTCACGGCGCCCTGCAAGGTGCGTCCGATGATCACGCCGACGATGCCGGGGGATGCCGCGGCGATGACCGATCCCGCGACCAGGAGCGCGAGCAGCACCAGCACGATGCGCCGCTTGCCGTACATGTCGCCGAGGCGCCCCGCGATCGGCGTCATGACCGCCGCCGCCAGGAGCGTGGACGTCACGACCCAGGCGGTGTCGTCGCGGCTGGCGTTGAGCAGCTCGGGAAGCTTGGACTGTATCGGGACCACGAGGGTGAACATGAACGACGACGCCAGACCCGCGATGGCCAGCACCGCCACGATGGCGCCCTGACGCGGCATCCGGGTGAGTCGTCGTCGTCTCGCGTCGTCGTCACCCGTACCCATCACTTCAGGCTATCGGCGCCGCACCCCCGCGGGCTCCGCGCGCCCCTTGCTGCTCACCTGTCGCGAAGTGCCGCCTGGGCCGGCAGGTCGTGACAGGTGAGCGACAACGGCAGGGCGGGCCGAGAGGCGCCGGGTGCAGACTTAGGGCATGCCCGAGATCCCGACCCCGCCCGGCATCGACATCCGCTTCCTCGATACGGTCGACGAGGTCCACCGCGCGTCGGCGGTGCTCGCCGAGGTATGGGGCGGCGACCGGGGCGGCATGCCGCCGAACCTGCTGCGCGCGCTCGCCCACTCGGGCAACTACGCCGTCGGCCTGTACGACGGCGAGCGCATGGTCGGGGCATCCGTCGCCTTCTTCGCCGAGCCGTCGGCGCGCTCCATGCACAGCCACATCACCGGCGTGCTCGCCGACCACCGGTCGCAGGGCCTCGGGCGCGTGCTGAAGCGGCACCAGCAGGAATGGGCGCTCGCCCGCGGAGTCGGCCACATCACGTGGACCTTCGATCCGCTCGTCGCGCGCAACGCCCACTTCAACCTGCGCGTGCTCGGCACGCGGGTCACCGAGTACCTCGTGAACCACTACGGACCGATGGACGACGGCGTCAACCGCGGCGACGAGACCGACCGCATCATGGTGTCGTGGGCGCTGGCCGCACCGCCCGTGCCGACGCCGGGCGACGATCGCGTGGTCGCGTCGGTCGAGATCCCGCACGACATCGAGGCGATGCGTCGGGAAGCGCCGGCGGATGCCGCGGCCTGGCGCCTGCGCGTGCGCGACGCGCTCACCGGGCACCTGGCCGGGGGCCTCGCGATCGGCGGCTTCGACGACGACCGCGGCTACCTGCTCGTCCGCCCCTGAGGCGGCGCCGGCGATCCGCACTCTGCAGAACTCCACGGATCCGCGCGCCCGAGCTCTCGGGCCGGCACCGCACCCCGTGCTGCGGGCCGGATCCGTGGAGTTCGGCAGCCCGAGCTACTCCTGCGGATCCTTCGTGGGGTCACCGGGCCGCACATCGGCGTCGTCGCGGATGTCGATGCGCGTGACGCCGTCGCGGTGCGTGACGTCGATGCGCGGGTCTGCGTCGCACTCGACGGCGTTCGGCGCCGACGTCAACTGGTCGTGGCGCTTCTCGTCATCGGTCATGCCGGTGCTGTCGACCCGGTCTTCGTGGTCCATGGTCATCCCTTCCGCCAGTCGTCGCTCTTCAAGTGCGAGCCCGCCTGTGGGCCCATCTGCAGCATGCCGCCGTCGACGGTCCAGCTCGCGCCGGTGACGTAGCTCGCGGCGGGCGACGCCAGGAACGCCACCACGGCCGCGATCTCCTCCGGCTTGCCCGGTCGCCCGAGCGGGATCCCCGGACGATCCGTGTTCTCGGCGTCCTCGGGATCCTGGTTCGTCAGCGGCGTCGCGATCTCGCCCGGCGCCACCGCGTTGGCCGTGATCGCGTGCGCGCCGAGCTCCTGCGCCATCGTCTCGATGAGACCGCCGAGGCCGTGCTTGGCGGCGACGTACGCGGCCGAGCCCACCCGGGGCTGGGTCTCGTGGACGCTCGTGATCGCGATGAGGCGCCCGCCGGTGCCCGCGCGCACCATGTGCCGCGCGGCGGCCTGGAGCCCCGCGAATGCGCCGTCGAGGTTGAGCGACACGACCTGGCGCCAGTCGTCGATCGAGACGTCGAGGAACGGCCCGCCCGAGCCGCCGCCGGCGTTGTTGACGAAGACGTCGAGGCCGCCGAGTCGCGTGACGAGCTCGTCGATCGTGGTGGCGACGGTCCCGAGGTCGGTCGCGTCGAACTGCGTGACCTCGGCGCGGCGGCCGCGGTCGCGCACCGCGGCGGCGGTCTTCTCGGCGCCCTCCTCGTCGCTGTGCCAGGTGATGCCGACGTCGAGGCCGGCGTCGGCGAGAGCGATGGCCGTCGCCTGCCCGATCCCCGAGTCTGAGGCGGTGACGATGGCGCGTCGTGGGGTGAAGTCGAAGGTCTCCATGCCCCGACGCTACGGATGGGCCTCGCCGACCGGCACGGGGTTGCGCTCGCGCGGCCGCGTTCGGAGAATGCACCCCGCGCCGCGCCTGCGTAACAGCGGGCTTCTGCGGGATCGAGGGCAGAACGGCAGAAATCGTCCTCTGATTCGCATTCCTCCTCGCGTGCGCAGCACGCCGCGTCCCTAGGCTGACCGCCATGCCCGAGTATCGCGCCCACTTCGACTTCGACATCCGCTTCGCCAACGGGGGAGGGATGTCGGGCACCGGCTTCCGGCTCGACCTGCCGTCCGCCGGGGCGACCGAGGACGAGATCGCACGCCTCCTCGTCACGCACCTCGGCCTCGCCCTCGTGGACGAGGTGGAGCTGCGCGGCCTGCGGATCGTCGAGGAGCCGCACCGCGGCAGCCGCGGCATCCCACCGGTTCCCGCGCCTGAAGCATCACGCGAGACGCGCATCGTCGACCTCAGCCACCCGATCAGGGCCGGGCTCGTGACGTACCCGGG
The DNA here is from genome assembly GCF_033548675.1 of Microbacterium sp. M3. Lineage (NCBI taxonomy): Bacteria > Bacillati > Actinomycetota > Actinomycetes > Micrococcales > Microbacteriaceae > Microbacterium > Microbacterium sp. M3. The sequence continues at coordinate 43,144 of NZ_JAWTZT010000005.1, read as the reverse complement.
GCTCCCGGCGCCGACGATCACGCCCCACCTCACGCGCGAGGACTCCCGCGCGCGCTACGCGCCGGGCACCGAGTTCGCGATGGACGTCATCCACATGATCGGCAACACCGGCACCTACCTGGACTCGCCCTTCCACCGTTACGCCGACGGCCGCGACCTGGCCGGACTCGACCTGTCGACGCTCGTCGGCCTGCGCGCCGAGGTCTTCCACCTCGAGGATTCGTGGGATGCCTCGCGCCGAGGCATCCGTTCGACCACGCTCGCCGATCGCGACGTGCGCGGCGCCGCGGTGCTGCTGCACACCGGGTGGGACCGGTGGTTCGGGCGGCCCGAGTACGGTCACGGAGCCCCGTTCCTGACGGGCGAGGCCGCGCAGTGGCTCATCGACGCCGGTGCCGTGCTCGTCGGCATCGACTCGGTGAACATCGACGACGCCGACCCTTCCACGGGCTCCGGGGGCGGCGAGCGGCCCGCGCACTCGCTGCTGCTCGGCGCGGGCGTGCACGTCGTCGAGCACCTCACGAACCTCGGCGCCCTGCCACCGCGGGGCGCGCGCTTCACGGCCGCCCCGCCCGCGGTCGAGGGGTTCGGCACCTTTCCCGTGCGCGCCTTCGCCGAGCTGCCCGCCTGACCGCGCGGTGGCAACTACCGCTCACCTGTCGCATCTTGCCGGCTCGCCCGACGAAACGTGACAGGTGAGCGGGTCGGGGCCGGCCTGCCCAGGAGGGGAGCGTTCACCCGGGCGACACGCCGAGTTCGCGTGCGCGGGCCACGCTCGGATGCATGTCTCCCCGACTCCTGCTCGCGGCGCCGCTCGCCGCCGTTCTGGCCGTCTCGGTCCCCCTCACCGCTTCGGCGCGCCCGTCCCACGAGCCCCGCCCGCCCGCGGTCGTCACGACGGGTGTCGAGACCCCCGTCCTGTACGACGACGAAGCGGGCGGCAACGCGTCCGGCGACGACCCGGCCATCTGGGTCGATCCCGACGACTCCCGCGACTCGATCGTCATCGCCACCGCCAAGGAGGGCGGGCTGCGGGTCTACGACCTCGACGGGGTCGAGCTGCAGGCGCTCACCGCCGAACCGGCGCCGCGGGCGGACGGCGCCGACGGACGCTACAACAACGTCGACATCGCGTACGGGCTCGACCTCGGCGACGGCCTCGTCGACGTCGCGGTCGTCTCGGACCGCTACAACGATCAGCTGCGCTTCTTCGCGATCGACGGCGCCGGGGCCGCGGCATCCGTCCCCCTGCGCGAGGTGACCGCGCCGGAACTGCCGTTCCTCTTCAGCGCCGATCGCGCGGAGGTCGACGACGAGCAGACCGCCTACGGCGTCGCCGTCTGGCAGCCGGCCGGTGAGGCACCCGTCGCCGTCGTGACCCGCGAGGGCACGACGACGATCGCGACGGTCTCGCTCACCACCGGCGACGGCCGCGTCGGATACAGCGACACGGCGACCCTCGACTTCCCGGCGTCGTTCCCGCTTCCCGACGGCACCACGTGGACGCCGTGCGACGAGCCCGGCGTGCTGCCGCAGCTCGAAGGGCTGAGCGTCGACCAGCGCACCGGCGTGCTGTACGCCGGGCAGGAGGACGTCGGCCTGTGGCGGCTGCAGCTCCCGATCGGCTCGGGCGAGCCGCGGCTCATCGACCGGGTGCGGGACTTCGGCATCCACGACGTGTACGACCCCGAGTCGGAGGAGTGCACGCCGGCCGACCCGCAGGCGGCCGGTTCCGGCGGCTCGGCGCTGACGGCCGACGCCGAGGGCGTGGACGTCTACTACGGCCCCGGCGCCACCGGCTACGTCATCGTCTCGAGCCAGGGCGACGACACCTACGCCGTCTACCGCACGCAGGGCCGCAACGACCTGGTGGGGACCTTCCGCGTGGCGGGCGTCGACGGCGTCGACGACGTCAACGGCTCGGACGGGCTCGCGGTGACGAACCGCGCCGTCGGCGCATACCGCGAGGGCCTCCTCGTCACCCACGACGAGCCCGACACCGGAGCGGAGGTGGACGACGAGCGCGACGCGACGAACTTCTCCTACGTCTCGTGGGCCGATGTCGCCGACGCGCTCGGCCTCAAGGTCGACACGAAGCCGGGCAACGACCCGCGCTTCCGGTGACGCCGCGCCCGCGGCGATCGGAGATCCCGCGAGGATCGGACGGATGCCGCGGGCCCGGGCCGATTTCTGCAGGATCTCCGATTCTCACCGGCGCCGGGCCGGGCGCGTGCGCGCTACGGGGTTGCATGTCGGAACCCGCGCGTAGCGTCGAGTGCGGGTAGACGGACGTATCAGCGCAGGCGCCCGCCGCTCTTCTCAGGCGAACGAGGAGAAGAAGCAATGCGCGAGCACATCGAGACCCTGATCGTCGCCCTGGGCGACGCCATGCGAGGCACCCCCACGGCGAGCGCGCCGGCAGAGCCGCGCCGCCGCCGTCCGCGCCGGGCGCGCGCCACGTACGTGCCCGTCCGCCGCGACCTCGCCACCGCCCGCTTCGCGCACTAGCCGAAGCTCCGGCCGGAACCCGTCAGGGTCCGGGCCCGGGCGTACGCTGAGCGCATGCCCATCGCCCGGCCCGCGGCATCCGTCGCCCTGCAAGGATTCGAGCTTCGGGTGCTGCACCTGCCGCTCGTCGCCCCGTTCACCACCTCGTTCGGCACCGAGACGGTGCGCGAGGTCATCGTCGTGCGCGCGCTGACCGCTGACGGCGACGGGTGGGGTGAGATCGTCACGCAGGCCGATCCGCTCTACTCCAGCGAGTACACGCAGGGCGCGTGGGACGTCGCGCTGCGGTTCCTGGCGCCGGCGCTGCTCGACGGTGCCGTTCACGAGCGCGGCCGCCTCGCTCCCGAGGACGTCGCCGGCGTGCTCGAGCCCTTCAAGGGGCACCGCATGGCGAAGGCCGGACTCGAGCTCGCCGTGCTCGACGCCGCGCTCCGCGCCGAGGGGCGCAGCTTCGCCGAGTACGTCGGCGCCGAGCGCGAGCGCGTGCCGAGCGGGGTGTCGGTGGGCATCCAGCGCGACCCGGCGGCGCTCGTCGAGACCGTCCGCGGCTACCTCGACGAGGGCTACGTGCGCATCAAGATCAAGATCAAGCCCGGGCGCGACGTGCGCGACACCGCCGCGGTGCGCGACGCGTTCGGGAGCATCCCGCTGCAGGTCGACGCGAACTCGGCGTACACGCTCGCCGACGCCGCGACCCTCGCCGAGCTCGACCGCTTCGACCTCCTGCTCATCGAGCAGCCGCTCCAGGAGGACGACCTCGTCGACCACGCCACCCTCGCGCGGCAGCTCCAGACGCCGGTGTGCCTCGACGAGTCGATCGTCTCGGACAAGGCCGCCGCCGACGCGCTCGCGCTGGGCGCGGCATCCGTCGTCAACATCAAGGCCGGCCGCGTCGGCGGCTACCTCGAGGCGGTGCGCATCCACGACCGGTGCCTCGCCGCCGGCGTGCCGGTGTGGTGCGGCGGGATGCTCGAGACCGGCATCGGCCGTGCCGCCAACGCTGCGCTCGCCGCCCTGCCGGGCTTCACGTTGCCGGGCGACGTGTCGGCGTCGAGCCGCTTCTACACGCGCGACATCGTCACCGAGCCCGCCGTGCTCGAAGACGGCCACGTGCGCGTGCCCCTCGGGCACGGACTCGGCGTCGAGATCGATCCTCTTGCCCTCGACGACGTCACCGTGGCGCGCGAGACGCTCACCCGCTGAGGCCGACGGGGCTGCCGTGCGAAGCGCGCCGCGATCGCCCTTCCCGAGGGAGGGGAGCCGGATGCCGGCGCTCGCGGCCGTCGTCGCCGCGGCGGCGTTCGTGCTGGCGGGGTGCGCGGCGTCGTCCGCCGACCCGTCGGCCACGGCTCTGCCGGCCGGGGTGGCCGTGGAGCTTCAGCAGCTGCGGGCCGACGTCGCGCCCCGGCAGATGCAGGTGCACGTCACCAACGAGTCGGACGAGCCGCTCACGGTCGGGGCGGTGCGCGTCGAGGACGACCGCTTCGACGGACCCGCCGCGCGGGTCATCGCGGACCGCGAGAGCGTGGTGCGCCCGGGCGGATCCGTCGACATCCGCGTGCAGCTCCCGGCCGTCGACTGCACCGCCGGCGACGACGGCGAGTCACGGGTGGTGCTCGAGATCCTGTCGGATTCCGGCGCGACCGAGCTGGCGGCATTCGCTCGCGACCGGCTCGGCTTCCTCGCCCCGCTCCACGAGCGCGAATGCCTCTACGAGCGGGTGACGGATGCCGCGACCCTCGCGTTCACCGGATTCACACCCTCCGCGCCGGGCGAGCCCGCGGCGCTGCAGCTGACCGTCTCGCCGACCGGCACGGGGGAGGCCGTCGTGACGGGGATCGAGGGCACGAACCTCCTCGACTTCGGCAGCGCCGGGTCGGCGCAGGTGTATCCGCTCGACCTGGAGGTGCGCCCCGGAGACACCGCACCCGTCGTGCGCGAGATCCCGCTCGTGCCGTTCCGGTGCGACCCTCATGCCGTGCAGGAGGACAAGCGCGGGACGATCTTCGAGGTGCGCGTCGAGCTCGAGGGCGAGCCCGGGGAGTTCCAGCTCTTCGTGGGGGAGGAGCTGCGCGGCCGGATCCTCACGTGGGTCGCGGACTGGTGCGGCTTCGGCGGCTGAGGACCTTCCGATACGCGAGCGGCCGGCCACCCGAGGGTGGCCGGCCGCTGTGCGGTGGACGGCGTCAGCTCACGCGGCGGTGTCGCGACCGCAGTGTGATCAGTCCGAGCGCGAGCAGGATCATCCCGAACGTGCCGACGGCCAGCGGCGTCGTGCCACCCGTCGCCGCCAGTCCGCTGCTCGCGGGTGCGGCCGGTGACACCGGCGCCAGGACGCGGACGGTCACGGTCACCGGGGCCGAGGCCGGCCCGACGTTGCCCGCCGCGTCGGTCGCGCTCGCCGTGATGGTGTGCGCGCCGGCACCGAGCGGCGATGTCGGCGTGAACGTCCACGCGCCCTGGCCGTTCGCGGTGGTCGATCCGGCGAGGGTGCCGTCGATGATGACCGCGACCGTCGAGCCGGGCTCGGCCGTGCCGGTCACCGGAGGCGTGGCGTCATCGGTCGTGGCGCCGTTCTGCGGGCTCGTGATGATCGGTGCGGCCGGCGGCGTGGTGTCGACCGTGAACGTGACCTCGTCCGAGGCGGGGCTGACCTGCCCGGCCGCGTCCGTGGCCGTCGCGCTGACGGTGTGCTCGCCGTCGGCGAGCGGCGATGCGGGCGTGAAGGTCCACGCCCCGGTGCCGTCGGCGGTGGTGGTGCCGGCCGTCGTTCCGTCGATCACGACCGTCACCGTGCTGCCCGGCTCGGCCGTGCCGGTGATGGCCGGGGTGGCGTCGTTCGTGGTCGACCCGCCGACCGGAGCGGTGATGACCGGTGCGAGTGGCGCGACGGTGTCGATCGTGAAGATGACCTCCTCCGCCTCGGGGCCCGTGTTGCCCGCGGCATCTCGGGCCGTCGCAGTGACGGTGTGCTCGCCGTCGGCCAGCGGTGATGCGGGCGTGAAGCTCCAGGCCCCGGTGCCGTCGGCGGTGGTGGTGCCGGCCACCTCGCCGTCGATGATCACGGTGACCGTCGAGTCGGCCTCGGCAGATCCGGTGATCGTCGGCGTGCTGTCGGTCAGCACGTCGTCGTTCGCCGGGCTCGTGATGATCGGCGCGGCCGGTGCCGCCGTGTCGACGACGAACGCGACGGCGTCGGACGGTCCGCTGGTGTTGCCCGCGGCGTCGGCGGCGGTCGCCACGACGGTGTGCGGCCCGTCGGCGAGCGGCTCGCCGGGCGTGAACGTCCAGTTGCCGCCGGTCGCCGTGGTAGTGCCTGCGACCACGCCGTCGATCGTCACCGTGACGGTGGCGCCGGCTTCCGCGGTGCCGCCGATCGGCGGTGTCGCGTCGTTCAGCACGGCGTTGTTCACCGGCGTCGTGATGACCGGCGCCGCCGGGGCGGCGGTGTCGACGGTGAACGTGTTGGTGTTCGACACCGGCGAGGTGTTGCCGCCTGCGTCGGTGGCGACCGCGTTGGCCGTGTGCGCGCCGTCGGCGAGCGTGGGCGCGGTGACCGACCAGTTGCCGCTGCCGTCGGCGGTGGCGGCCGGGGCGATGGCGGCGCCGTCGATGCTGACCGTCACGGTGGCCCCGGCCTCGGCGGTGCCGCTGACGGTGGGTGTGTCGTCGGCGGTCGTGGAGCCGTCCGCGGGGGTGACGACGACGGGCGCCGCCGGCGCGGTCGTGTCGACGGTGAAGGTGTTCGTGTTCGACACGGGCGAGGTGTTGCCGACGGCGTCGGCGGCGACCGCGTTGACGGTGTGGGAGCCGTCGGCGAGCGTCGGCGCGGTCACGGTCCAGTTGCCGCTGCCGTCGGCCGTGGCCGTCGGAGCGATGGCACTGCCGTCGATGCGAACGGTCACGGTGGAGCCGGGGACGGCGGTGCCGCTGATCGTCGGCGTGCTGTCGGCGGTGGTCGAACCGTTCGCGGGGGCGACGACCACCGGCGCTGCCGGCGCGGTCGTGTCGACGGTGAAGGTGTTCGTGTTGGAGACCGGCGAGGTGTTGCCGACGGCGTCGGCGGCGACCGCGTTGACGGTGTGGGAGCCGTCGGCGAGCGTCGGCGCGGTCAGCGACCAGTTGCCGCTGCCATCGGTCGTGGCGGTGGTCGCGAGCTCGCCGCCGTCGACGCTGACCCTGACGGTGGAGCCGGGAACGGCGGTGCCGCTGATCGTCGGGGTGCTGTCGCCGGTGGTCGACCCGTCCGCCGGGGTGACGACGACGGGCGCTGCCGGCGCGGTGGTGTCGACGGTGAAGGTGTTCGTGTTGGAGACCGGCGAGGTGTTGCCGACGGCGTCAGCCGCGACCGCGTTGACGGTGTGGGAGCCGTCCGCGAGCGCCGGCGCGGTGAGCGACCAGTTGCCGCTGCCGTCGGCCGTGGTGGTCGGCGCGATCGCGCTGCCGTCGATGCGGACCGTCACGGTCGAACCGGGCACGGCGGTGCCGCTGATCGTCGGCGTGCTGTCGGCGGTGGTCGAACCGTTCGCGGGGGCGACGACCACCGGCGCATCCGGCGCGGTCGTGTCGACGGTGAACGTGTTGGTGTTCGACACGGGCGAGACGTTGCCCGCCGCGTCGGTCGCGGTGGCGTTGACCGTGTGGGAGCCGTCGTCCAGCACCGGCGAGGCGAGCGACCAGTTGCCGCCGGCATCCGCCGTCGTGGTGGCGACCAGGGGAGACCCGTCGATGCTCACCCGGATGGTGGCGTTCGGTTCACCGGTGCCCGTGATGGTCGGCGTGTTGTCGGAGATGGTCGAGCCGTTCGCGGGCGTGCTCACGACAGGCGCCACGGGTGCGGCCGTGTCGACGGTGAAGGTGTTCGTGTTGGAGACCGGCGAGGTGTTGCCGAGGGCGTCGGCGGCGACGGCGTTGACGGTGTGGGACCCGTCAGCGAGCGTCGGGGCGGTCAGGGTCCAGTTGCCGCTGCCATCGGCCGTCGTGGTCGGCGTGATGGCGCTGCCGTCGATGCTGGCCGTCACCGTCGAGCCCGGAACCGCCGTGCCGCTGATCGTCGGGGTGTTGTCGTTCGTGCTCGAGCCGTTCACCGGCGTGACCACGACGGGCGCCGCCGGCGCGGTCGTGTCGACGGTGAAGGTGTTCGTGTTCGACACCGGCGAGGTGTTGCCGACGGCGTCGGCGGCGACCGCGTTGACCGTGTGCGAGCCGTCGGCGAGCGTCGGCGCGGTGACCGACCAGTTGCCGCTGCCGTCGGCGGTGGCCGTGGGGGCGATGGCACTGCCGTCGATGCTGACCGTCACGGTCGAGCCCGGGGCGGCGGTGCCGCTGACGGTCGGGGTGTTGTCGGCGGTGCTCGAGCCGTTCGCGGGGGCGACGACCACCGGCGCTGCGGGCGCCGTCGTGTCGACGGCGAACGAGACGTCTGCCGAGGGCGGACTGATCTGCCCGTTGACGGTCTGCGTCGCGCTGACGGTGTGCAGGCCGTCGCCCAGCGTCGGCGCCGTGAGCGACCAGTTGCCGCCCGCGTCGGCGGTGACAGCCGGTGCGAGCGGGCTGCCGTCCAGCGTGACCGTCACGGTGGCGCCCGGAAGGGCGGTGCCGCTGATGGTGGGGGTGCTGTCTGCGGTCGTGGAGCCTGCGGCCGGCGCGAGAATGGCCGGCGCCGGGGGCGGGCAGTCGATCCCGCCGGCGGGCGCGGTCGCGTCGACGCTCAGCGGCAGAACTCCGAGGGTGACATCGGTGCCGAGCAGGCTGTCGATCGAGATGGACAGGAAGTCGAAGGATGCGGACGCCGTGCCCGTGGTGGGAGGCTCATTCACGGTGATCGACACCTGCGTCGTGCCGACCGTGAGCGGGAAGGCGACGCCCGGCGTGAGCGTGCTGGTCACCCCGTCGAACGTGACGTTCACGGTGGCCGGGGTGTACGCGACGCTGTCGGTGGTCCCCGTCGACGTCGCCGTCAGCGTGGGCGTGCCGATCACCTCGATGCCGATCGCCTCGTTGAGCAGGCTCAAGCCGGCGATGGAGCCGGTCGCGATGCTCTGGACGCCGTAGTTCGCTCCCGAATTCAGGGCGAGCCGCGTGGTGCTCGTCACGGAAGCGGCACCGACCTCGACCGTTCCGGCCAGAACGTCGATGCCCGCGATCTGCGTGTCGGCCTGTGCGAGCACGCCTTCCGTCACGCAGGCCTCGTCCACCGTCCAGTTCGCCTCGTTCGTCGACGTCAGTGCGCCGAGATTGAGAATCGCGGCATTGACGGCGAGCAGGTCGAGGCCCGTCGGCGCAGTCGTCGGGGGAGCGGTCTGCGTGTTCTCGACGACGCCGATGCCGAGACCGAGGACATCCGCCGAGAGGTTCGCCGACTGCGAGGTGGCCTGCGGTGCGAGCGTCGTGCCGGTGGCTGTCGCACTCGTGGCGACGCCGAGTTCGGTCAGGGTGATGCCCAGCGTGCTGAGCGACAGCGACACGACGTCAGCCGAAGCGGAAGCCTCCCAGTCGGACTCCGGCGGCGCGGCGGCAGCCGGCGCTGCCGCGCCCACCGTCCCGATCGCGAGCACGAGTGCAGCGGCGGCTGCGGTGAACCAGGAACGTTTCATGTTCTCCCCCGAGGTCGCGCCGCACCGTGCATCCCGTGGTCGTGCCGGGAGATGGGCGCTCTGTCTCGGACATTAGACGGGGTTCATAAAGGGCCGGTATCCCCCTTTCGGGGGACAGAATCCCACGTCGGCACCGAAAACGAACTCGATGCCCGCGGAGCGCAGGAAGCGCTCCGCGCAAACGGAGGGGAGGTCTCCGCACCTGGTGTGCGAAGACCTCCCCCACGGATTGCGGAACCCGCTACCTCACCGTCACCGTGATCGGCTTCGACGACGTCGACCCGGCCGCGTTGGCGAACTCGGCGACGTACACGTACGTGCCCGGTGCGCGTCCGGCGATCGCGGTCTGCGCGCGCTGCGCGTTCGGCGAGGCGGCGGTGAGCGACTGCTCGTCGATCATCACCCCGTTCTCGTAGAGGCGGTACGCGGTGCCGTTGGTGCCCCACCAGAGGTTCGCGGTCACCGTGTAGTTGCCGTCCTTGTCACGATTGTTGTCGTGCGAGAGGACGGGGGCCGCGGGCGCGGCATCCTTCACCTTCACGGTCACCGAGCTGGTCGCCGTCCAGCCTGCGGCGTTGATCAGCTCGCCCGTGTACACGTACGTGCCGTTGGGCTTGCCGGTCACATCGACCGTCGACACCTGCGCCTGCGGCGAGTTCGCGTCGAGCAGCTTCGTCGAGATGAGCGTGCCGTTCTCGTACAGCTTGTACACCGCGCCGTTGACCCCGTGCCAGAGGTTCATCGACACCGTGAACGTGCCGTCGTGCAGGCCGTCCTCCCAGCCGGAGTTCGACGACAGGATGCCGCGGCCCGGTGCCGCCGTCGCCCCCTCGTCGTCGAACACCAGCAGCTGCACCGACGCCTGGGTCACCAGGCCGTCGTGGTTGACCGCGTTGACCGACAGGGTGTGCGTGCCCACGAGCCCGTCGAGCTCGATGGTCTGACCCGGTGCGACCGGCTCGCCGTCGAACGCGATGTCGAGGTTGCGCACGCCCGACTCGGGGTCGTCGGCCGTCACGCCCACCGTGAAGGTGGCCGTGCTCGGCAGCAGAGCGCCGTCCTGCGGCAGGCCGGACAGCACCGGCGGCGTGGTGTCGGACGCCCCCGAGGGGTCGCCCGTCACCGCGATGCGCGGGGCCGGCGGGGTGGCCATGCCGTCGCCGAGGAAGAAGCTCGTCTGCGGCGGCTGGTTGTAGCCGGTGTTCTGCCACGCGACCGACAGGCGGTAGACCGGGTCGTGCATCAGCGTGCGGATGCGCAGGTCGGTCTCGTCGGTGGTCGAGTAGATGCGCAGCTCGCTCGAGTCGGCCGAGCGCCAGGCGATCTCCTCACGCCAGTCGCCGAACAGGTCGGCCTGCAGGTTGGGCGTGCCCTTGGTGTCGTTGTTCGACAGGGCACCGTCCGCGCGCAGGATCGGCTCTGCGGTCTGCGTCTCCCAGTTCCACTTGGCGATCGTCGGCACCCCCGTGCGGGGCCCGTCGTCGAACTCGTGGTCGACGATCTCGCGCAGCGGGTCGCCGTCGAACCACGCGAGGAAGTTCGCCGCGGGGATCCGGCTGCCGATGCGCTCGCCGTCGGCCGACATGAGGTAGCCCTCGCGGGAGTTCCACGCGGCGTCGCCGCCGACGGCCCAGCCCTCAGCTCCCTCGTAGCGCGGGTCGATGTCGCCCGATGCCGCACGGCCCGTGTCGCGGTCCGCCGGGATGTCCCAGAGGATCTCGCCCGTGCGCGCGTCGCGCATCGTGGCACCACGGTTCTCGGAGCGCCCCATGTCCTCGTGGGCCGCGAAGACCTCGAGGCCGGGGTTCGAGGGCACCAGGTCGGAGACGTGGATGGCGTCGCCGTGGCCGAGTCCGGTCGAGTAGAGCAGCCCGCCGTCGTCGTCGATCGTCGCCGAGCCGAAGACGATCTCGTCCTTGGCGTCGCCGTCCACGTCGGCCACCGACAGGTTGTGGTTGCCCATGCCGTACAGGCCCTCGTTGCCGGCCTCGTTCGAGTCGAGCACCCACCGCTCGGTGAGCTGCGCGCCGTCGAAGTCGTACGCGGCGACCACCGCGCGGGTGTAGTACCCGCGGCTGAAGACCGCGCTGGGGTGCTCGCCGTCGAGGTAGGCGGTCGCGGCCAGGAACCGGTCGACCCGGTTGCCGTAGGCGTCGCCCCACGCCCCGACGTCGCCGCGCGCGGGCACGTAGTCCACCGTGTCGACGGCGGCGCCGGTGGCGCCCTCGAAGACCGTGAGGAACTCCGGTCCGCTCAGCACGTAGCCCGAGCTGTTGCGGTGGTCGGCGCCGGCGTTGCCGATGGGCTGACCGACGCCGTCGATCGTGCCGTCGGCGGTCTTCGCCATCACCTCGGCACGGCCGTCGCCGTCGTAGTCGAAGACCTGGAACTGCGTGTAGTGCGCGCCGGCCCGGATGTTCACGCCCAGGTCGATCCGCCACAGCCGCGTGCCGTCGAGCCGGTAGGCGTCGAGATACACGTTGCCGGTGTAGCCGCCCGACGAGTTGTCCTTCGAGTTCGTCGGATCCCACTTCACGATCAGCTCGTACTGGCCGTCGCCGTCGACGTCGCCCACGCTCACGTCGTTGGCGCGGTAGCCGTAGGGCTGGCCGTCCTTCGCGTACGCGTCGGCGGGCTTGTCGAGCGCCACCGACCGGTAGTCACCGGCCTGCACCGCGAACGGATCGGTCTCGGTGGTCTCGACGCCGTCGAGAACCTTGGTGACGAAGTAGACGGATGCCGCGTCCCCGGCCTCGTCGAGATAGTTCGACGAGTCGGTGATCGGCGCCGTCGTGACGCGGGTGCCGTCGCGGTAGACGTGGAACGCCACGCTGTCGGGATCGGTGCCGAGCATGCGCCACGACACCAGGTTTCCGGCATCCGTCGACACCGCCGCCGGGGCCCGGTCGAGGTACTCGGCCTGCCGCTGCAGCACCGTCACCGCCGCGGTCTTCAGCTGCGCCGACGCCGCACCGGCGCCGCCCGCGTTCACCGCGACCACCGTGTAGTAGTACGGGATCGTGGTGAGCACGCCGGTGTCGGTGTAGGTGCTCGCGTCGGCGAAGCCGACCAGCTCACCGCGCTCGCCCTCGACCTCGGAGCGGAACGCCAGGTGGTAGTCCGCCCCGAGCGGCTGCGCCCACGAGAGCTGCACCGCGTTCTTCTCGATCTTGTCGACCGTCAGCCCGGTCGGGGCGGCCGGAGCGGCGATGTCGGGGTCGACGAACGAGACCTCGACCGTGGCCGACGGCACCGACTCGAGCGCCGTCTGGTCGACCGCCGTGACGTGGTACTCGAAGTCAAGGCCTACGCGCGCCGTCGTGTCGACGAACGCCGGCTCGTCGACCGCGGCGACCAGCACCGGCTTCGCGTCGAACGGCGACTGACGATAGACGTTCCAGGTGAGGCCGGGTTCGGCATCCCACTCCAGCGACACGCTGGGTGCCGCCGGGTCGGCGTTCACGTCGACGACCTCGAGTCCCACCGGGCCGAGGAGGATCGGAGTGATCTCGAGCCCGTTGAGACGCGTGCCCGCGGCTGCGCCGTACGCCTCGACGTTCAGCTGCCCGTCGGTGACGAGGAACGGTCCGCGCAGGGTCTCGTTGACCGCGCCGCGGCCGGCGTTGCCGGTGCCGGCCTCCTTGCCCTCGATGCGGAAGGTGGTGCGGGTCGAGCCGATCCAGTCGCCGGAGAAGGTCTTCACCGAGTAGGTGCCGTTGGGCACGTCCAGGGCGAAGGTCGAGCTGTCGCCCGGGAGCACGAAGTCGCGCACCAGGTCGTTCGACCCTTCAGCGGCGCCGCGGTCGCGGCCGGCGTTGGCGGCCAGGGTGTTGAGGAACCCGTAACCCCGCGCCGCCGTGTACGCCGTGTTCGGGTTCACCTCGGTGTACCCCGCCATCAGCGGGTTGCCCGCGAGCTGGAAGTCGTACTTGTACTGCGCCTGCTTGGTGGTGAAGGTGACGGTCGGGCTCGGCTCGGACTCGCCGCGGCCGTTGACGGCGATCACGCGATAGCGATAGCCGGTGCCCTCGGCGAGACCCTGCACGATCGAGCTCGTCTGCGTTACCATGCCCACGAGGGTCCACTCGGGAGCGGGGTCGGCGACGGCCTGGCGGTAGATCTTGTAGATGTCGGCCGTCGGCGAGGCATCCCACTGCAGCGTCGCACCGCCGTTGCTGATGGCGCCGGCGACGAGGTTCTGCGGGGCGGCCGGCACCTCGGCGGGCGGCTCGATGTCGGCGACCTTCGCCGCGAGCGGGGTGTCGAGACCGGCGACGTCCTGTGCGACCAGGCGCGCCATCTGGATCGCGCCGTACTCCTGGAAGTGCGTGTCGTCGACCGTGCCGGCCGGGCGGTTGGGGAAGACGCCCGGGTCGACGTGCAGGAAGACCGCCTTCGCGGCCTCCGGGCCGATCTCGTCGAGATACTCACGGCTGGATGCCGAGAGGTCGACCAGCAGGACGCCCTCCTCGACGGCGAGCTCGGTCATCTTCGCGACGTACTCCGGGAAGCTCACGTTGAACTGACCCGTCTCGGCGTTGAACGACCGCCGCGAGACCGGCGTCACGAGGATCGGCGTCGCGCCGCGCTGACGCGCGCCCTCGACGTAGACCCGCAGATACTCCTTGTAGTCCTCGGGGCTGGCGTAGCGGTCGTCGACGCCCTGCGTGGCGTCGTTGTGGCCGAACTGCACGAAGAGGTAGTCGCCGGGACGGATGCTGCGCAGCACCTCGTCCAGGCGGCCCTGCGTGATGAAGTTCTTCGACGAGCGGCCGCCGATCGCGTGGTTGGCGAAGGCGATATCGTCGGCGAAGAACCGGTCGATCATCTGCCCCCACCCGGCCTGCGGCGCGTAGGCGATCGGGTCGTAGGTCTGCACGGTGGAGTCGCCCGTCACGTAGGCCGTGGTGATCGCGCCGGCGACGCGCGCGGGGAGGCGGGTGATCGTGAGGCCGTTGACGACGGGGGCGTCGCCCGCGAACGCGAGGGTGAGCGTGCCGTCGACGAGTGCGATCGTGAACGACATGTCGAGGTACGACCCCGCCGTCTGCGGGTTGGCCAGCACCTTCGTGATGCCCTCGGCGGTCACCGTCGTGGTGGTCGGGGCCTCGGCGTCGCCCGACACGAGCCGGACGGAGTAGTCGCCGGCGCCGAGATCGGCCTGGAAGGTCGCGCCGGCCGCCGCGACGAAGTCGCCGCGCAGCGCGTCGTCGCCGCCGCGGTCGACGTCGGGCGTGGCCGAGGTGGGCGCGGTCGAGAAGCCGTAGCCCCACTCCGCGCTGTAGGCGGTGGAGGACGTCACCGGGAGTGCGCCGTCTGCCACCTGGCCGGAGCCGAAGTCGAAGGTCACGACGTCGCCCTGCGGCAGCGGCGCCGGCGCGGCATAGGCCGAGGAGGTCACGGGAGCCGATGCCGGCGACGAGCCGGCCTGGTTGCGCGCGGTGACCCGGTAGGTCCACTGCTGCGCCGTGTCGGCGGCATCCGCGTATCCCGGTGCCGTGACCTTCGCGAGCGGCGCGAAGACGCCGTCGGCGCCCGCCCGCTCGACGACGTACTCGTCGCCGTTGGGTACCGCCGACCATGTGAGCACGACGGCCTCGCGCGTCACCTGCGCGACGGCGAGGTCGCCGGGCGCCGCGGGCGCGACGAGCTCCGGGATGACGCCTGAGCGCACCTCGGCGGTGGCGTCGGAGGCCCGGTCGTAGGCGCTCACAGCGACGACCGCGTAGGCGTACGAGCCGCCCTCGACGACCGAGCCGTCGGTGTACGCGGGGTCGGTGGTCTCGGCGAGCTCCGAGAACTCGCCGGTCGTGTCGCCCTCGACGTCGGCGCGCAGCACGCGGTAGCTCGCCGCCCCGTCGGCCGGTGACCAGGTGAGGTCGACGCCGTTCCAGGCGACCCGGGTCGTCGTGAGATCAGCGGGAGTCGCGGGGACGACCGGGGCGACCACGAGGCCGTTGACATAGGCGCCGAGTCCGGTGCCCGTGAAGCCGACGGTGAGCTGGCCGTCCTCCACCGTGGTGCGGAACGTCTCGGTCGTGGTGGCCGCGCCGCCCGTGGTCAGCCGCGTCTGCGCGACGCCCTCGAGCGACACCGTCGCGTTGGTGCCCGAGGTGCCCGCGAGCGCGTCGCCGATGGTCACCGTCACGTCGTAGTCGCCGACGGGGAGCTCGTCGAGCTGGAAGCCCCAGTTCGTGCCCGCGACGAAGTCCTCGGCGAGCGGGTCGGCGGGGGTGCGGTTGCCGGTGCGGTTGCGGTCGAACAGCGTCGAGCCCTCGGGAAGGGTGATGCCCCAGCCCTTCTCGGCGGCGTAAAGCGAGGTGGTGAGCACCTGCTGGTAGCCCTCGGCGACGGGGCTGGTGGCCGTGCCGAAGTCGAAGCGCCAGGCGCCGTCTTCGGCGGGCGGCAGTGCGGCCGCCGCCGGGGTGGCGGTGATCAGGGCGGCGACCACGGCGGTGGCGCCTGCGATCGCGGCGAGTCGGAGCCCGCGGCGGGGAGACCGGGGCGTCGGGGCGTGGTCAGCGGGTCGCGTCGCACCATCGGCGCGTGCAGACACGTAGGGCACGGTTCCTCCTGTTGTCAGCATCGGCAAAGGAAGACGGCGCACACCGCGGCCTCGCGGCATCCGTCGTCGTGAACCGGGCGCGTACGGACTCGAGCCCTGTCCGGTCCGACTGCAGCGGGGAGGCTGCGGCCGGGTTTGTTGCGACCGACGCGGAAAGCGTATTCCGTCCTGGTCGCTGGCAGTCTGACACGGGCTGCGCGAAAGAGGCAAGGGTTTCCTGAAACGTTTTTACGAGATCGCTCCCGGGGCTTGCATGCGACGCGTCCGGTGGCTTAGGGTCGCCGGGCGAGCGCTTTCCCAGACCCCCGCCGCCGGGGTGAATACGGACCACCCCGGCGGCGGGCTCGCTGCGCCCGCGGCCCTGCGTAGGCTGACCGCATGAGCAGTGTCGCTCCCGATGACCCCGCCGCCTCGTCCCGCGGCATCTCGCGCCGGACCCAGTCCGACATCTACCGCGCCGGCATCAGCGGCACCCGTCCGAAGGTGCCGGTCGACGCCGAGGCGCTCGAGGCCTCCGCGCGCAAGGCGCTGAGCGCCGAGGCCTTCGCGTACATCGCCGGGGGAGCGGGCGCCGAGCGCACCGTCGCCGCCAACCGCGCCGCGTTCGGGCGGTGGCAGGTGTGGCCGCGGCCGCTCCGCGACGTGTCGGTGCGCGACCTGTCGATCGACTTCCTCGGCGTGCGGCGCCCGACGCCCCTTCTCCTCGCTCCGCTCGGGGTCATGGAGATGGCCCACGGCGACGCCGACCTCGCCGTCGCCCGGGCCGCGGCATCCCTCGGCGTCCCGTACGCGCTCTCGAACCAGGCGTCCGTCCCGATGGAGGAGGTCCGCGACGCCGCCCCCGACGGAGCCCGGCTGTTCCAGCTCTACTGGTCGGCGTCCGACGAGCTCAACGCCTCGCTGCTGCGCCGGGCCGAGGCATCCGGCTGCGAAGCGATCGTCGTGACGCTCGACACCCACCTGCTCGGCTGGCGCACGCGAGACCTCGACCTGGCCTACCTGCCGTTCACGCGTGGCATGGGCATCGCGCAGTACACGAGCGACCCCGTCTTCCAGCAGCTGGTGCGCGAACGCGTGCGCGCGTCGGCGGGCACGGGGGCGGGGACGGATGATCTCGATACGCCTCGTTCCTCGGCACTCGATCCGGCGGCCGCGGCCGACGCCCCGCCGCCGGTCAAGGTCACCCCGCACGCCGTGGCGGCGGGCGTGCGCATCGCGCGCAGCGGGGCGCGGCTCACCGGGTCGGCGAGCCTGCGCGAAAACCTGCGGTCGCCCCTCCCGCGGGCCGCGGTCGAGACGTTCCTCGAGGTGTTCTCGACGCCCGCGCTCACCTGGGACGACCTCGCGAAGGCGCGGCAGTGGACCTCGCTGCCGATCATCCTGAAGGGGATCGTGCACCCCGACGACGCGATCCGCGCGCTCGATGCCGGCGTCGACGGTATCTGGATCTCGAACCACGGCGGGCGGCAGATCGACCAGTCCGTGCCGACGCTCGAGGTGCTGCCGACGATCGCCGAGCGCGTCGCCGGCCGGGTGCCGATCGTCCTCGACTCCGGGGTGCGGCAGGGTTCCGACGTGCTCATCGCGCTGGCGCTCGGCGCGACCGCCGTCGCCCTCGGGCGTCCGTACGCGTACGGGCTCGGCATCGCCGGCGAGGCGGGCGTGCGCGAGGTCGTGCGCAACGTGCTGGCGGAGTTCGACATCACCCTCGGGCTGTCGGGGCACACATCCGTCGCGGAGCTCCACCGCGAGGCACTGCGCGAAGCCTGACCGCCGGCCGTGCCGGCGACGCCGCCCGCGCCGGCCGCGGCTGCGGCCGGCGAACCCGGGTCCGGTGCGAGGTGGGAGGCTGACGCGCCCGCGCCGCGCCGACGGGGCAGGCTCCGCGGGCTCTAGGGTGGTGGCGTGACCAACCCCCCTCCGCCGCCGTACGGCTACGGCGCTCCGCAGTCCCCGCAGATGAGCCCCTCCGACGAGAAGCTGTGGGCGACGCTCGTCCACATCGGCGGCCTGTTCTTCAGCTTCCTGGCTCCGCTCATCGGGTTCCTCGTACTCAAGGACCGCGGCCCGTTCGTGCGCGCGCACACCGCGACCGCGCTCAACTTCCAGCTGACGATCCTGATCGCCTACATCGTCGGCGCGATCCTCAGCATCGTGGTCATCGGCATCTTCGTCATCATGGCGGCGTACGTGCTGAACATCGTCTTCTGCATCATCGCGGCCGTGAAGGCCAACCGCGGCGAGTGGTACACCTACCCGCTGACGATCCCGTTCCTGCGCTGACGCGAAGGGCTGCGGTGGCCGACGGAGCGCGGTCGGCGCTCGCCGGCGCTGCGCGGTGGAAGCGCGACGGCGACACCGGCAGCCCGGCGGGCGGCGACTAGAATCGACGGATGCCGCGGTCAGCGGCGTTTCGCACCCTCGTGCATCCCTCCCCGACCATTGGAGCCACCGTGGCCGAGCAGTCTCGCCTCGACAAAGTCATCGCCCTCGCCCGTCACCGCGGGTTCGTGTTCCAGGCCGGTGAGATCTACGGCGGATCCCGGTCGGCGTGGGACTACGGCCCCCTCGGCACGGAGCTCAAGGAGAACATCCGCCGCCAGTGGTGGCAGACCTTCGTGCGCGGCCGCGGCGACATGGTGGGCCTCGACTCGTCGATCATCCTGCCCAAGCGCGTGTGGGAGGCATCCGGTCACGTCGCCACGTTCACCGACCCGCTCGTCGAGTGCCTGCAGTGCCACAAGCGCTTCCGCGCTGACAACCTCATCGAGGACTTCGAGGCACGCAAGGGCCGCAAGGCCGAGAACGGCCTCGCCGACATCCCGTGCCCGAACTGCGGCACGAAGGGTCAGTACACCGAGCCCAAGGCGTTCTCGGGTCTCGTGAAGACCTACCTCGGCGTCGTCGACGACGAGTCGGGCCTGCACTACCTCCGCCCCGAGACGGCGCAGGGCATCTTCGTCAACTTCTCCAACGTGCTCACCGCGAGCCGCAAGAAGCCTCCGTTCGGCATCGGCCAGGTGGGCAAGGCGTTCCGCAACGAGATCACGCCCGGCAACTTCATCTTCCGCACCCGCGAGTTCGAGCAGATGGAGATCGAGTTCTTCACCCCGCCGGCCGAGGCCGGCGAGTGGTTCGACCACTGGGTGCAGGCGTGCTGGGACTGGTTCATCGACCTCGGCATCGACCCCGAGAACATGCGCCAGTTCGACGTGCCCGAAGAGGACCGCGCGCACTACTCGGCCGGCACCATCGACGTCGAGTACCGCTTCGGCTTCGCGGGCAAGGAGTGGGGCGAGCTCATGGGCGTCGCCAACCGCACCGACTACGATCTCGGCTCGCACTCCGAGGCCTCGGGCCAGTCGCTGTCGTACTTCGACCAGGCCTCGGGTGAGAAGTACATCCCGTACGTGATCGAGCCGTCGTTCGGCCTCACCCGCGCCATGATGGCGTTCCTCGTCGACGCGTACCACGAGGAGGAGGCGCCGAACGCGAAGGGCGGCACCGACACCCGCACGGTGCTCAAGCTCGACCCGCGCCTGGCGCCCGTGAAGGCCGCGGTGCTTCCGCTGTCGCGCAACGAGCAGCTCTCGCCCATCGCGCGTGAGGTGGCGGAAGACCTCCGCGGCGAGTGGAACATCGACTTCGACGACGCCGGCGCCATCGGCCGCCGCTACCGTCGCCAGGACGAGATCGGCACGCCCTTCTGCATCACCGTCGACTTCGACTCGCTCGACGACCGCGCCGTCACCGTGCGCGACCGCGACACGATGAGCCAGGAGCGCGTGCCGCTCGAGGGCCTGCACGCCTACCTCGCCGAGCGTCTCGCCGGCGCCTGACCCCGACGGACGACGCCATGGCCGACGCCCCGCTCACCCCGCCCCTCCCGCCGCAGCCGGGTCAGCCCGCGGTGCCCCCGCCGCCCGGGTATGCCCCGCCGCCGGCGCAGCCCGGCTATGCGGTGCCGCCGGCGCAGCCCGGCTATGCCCCGCCGCCCGCCGCGCAGCCCGGCTACGCGGTGCCGGCCCCTCAGCCGGGCTACGCCCCACCGCCCGCCGCCCAGCCGGGGTACGCCGTGCCGGCCTCGCAGGCCGGGTACGCCGTGCCGGCCTCGCAGCCGGGCTATGCGCCGCCCGCCGCCTACCCCGCCCCGTACGCGAAGCCCGCGACGGGCTCGGTCGCCTGGGGCCTCGGCTTCCTGGCTTTCATCCCGATCCCCGTCGTCAGCATGATCATCGCGGGCATCGCGATGGCATCCGCCTACGGTGCGCAGCGGCGCAACGGACCCGTCGCGGAGGGCAACGCCCGCAACGCGGCGAACTGGGGACTGACGGTCATCGCCGTCACGATCGTCTCCTTCACGCTGACGGCCGTGTTCGCCGCCCTCTTCGGTGAGACCTTCCGCGGGTTCTTGCCCATCGGAGCTCCGATCCTGATCTGGGCCGCGCTGTGCGTCGCGCACGTCGTGGTGATCATCATCGGGGTCGTGAAGGCCGGCAAGGGCCAAGTCTTCGAGAACCGGATCGCGATCCCGTTCATCCGCCGCTGACGCTCCGGCCGGACCCGGCTGGGCCTAGGCCACGCGGGAACGGATCAGGGGCGTCCGCGTCGCAGGTCTGCGATCTGCGCGTCGATGTCGTGAGCCGGCGAGAGCGCGAAGACCTCGCCGCCGTCCTTCGGAACGACCAGCGGAGCGTTGCCCGCGAGCATCGCGTCGAGGTCGTCTCTTTCGACGTACGCCCTGCTCTGGGAGAAGAACACCCAGAAGTCCCCGGCCTCGATCGGGTCACCCAGGATCGCGCGTTCCACGCCGTCCTGCAGACGGGAGTGCTCCAGCGCGGCTTCCGCCAGCCGGCGTGCCTCGGTGCTCGTCCGCCTCGTCACGGCATGAGCCCGTGGTCAGGCGACGCAGAGGCCCGCTCCGGCTCGATCGCAGCAGAGGCCGGCGCCGCGAAGGGCGCCGGCCTCTCTGCGCGGAAGTGCGGGGTCAGACCCGGTCAGCCGATCGCTTCGACGGCGGCGCGGGCCTTGCGCAGCGTGTCCTGCGCGGTCTCGTCGTTGCGCTCGAGCGAGGAGCGCAGCGTCTGAATGATGCCGCGGACCTCGCCGGCGGCGTTCTTCCAGCGCAGCTCCTTGGCGCGGTAGTCCTCAGACACACCCTCGGCGCTGTAGTCGGCCATCGCGGCCTGCACGTCCTTATCGCGCTGGTCGATCAGTGCCTCGAGCTGCGCCGCGACGCGGTTGAAGTTGTCCTGCGCGTTCTGCGATGCCGCGATGTCGTAGTCGCGACGGTCACCCTGGTTCGCCATGATGCGTCCTCTCGTCTCTGACAGCTCAGCGGCCGGCACCGAAGCGGGCGGCGTCGAACGACGAGCCGGCTTCCATGCTGGTGGTCGAATCGATCATCGCGGACTCGCCCTCGAGGAACGAGCGGTTCATCCCGCCGATACCGGTCAGCACGCCGTCGAGCGCGGCCTTCAGCTCGGTCGAGATCTCGTCGGTGCGGCCCTTGAACCGGTCGAACGCGGCACGACCCGCACCCTGGAACCGGCCCTCGAGCGGCTCTGCCGCCTCGAACAGCTGCCGCACCAGCAGCGACAGCTCGTCACTGGAACCGCTGGTCGCCTTGGTCAGCACACCGAGCGTGTCGGCACCCATCGCGAACTTCATCAGCCTGTCTTCCTTTCATCGCGGCGACACGAAATCGCCGATCCGAGCACAGATCATGAAACCTCAGCCAGGCTAACCCACCTCGCCGAGGGTTGCGAACGACCTTGTGGAGATCTCACAGCACATCCTCCTGACGGCGGCGTCGCCTGAGAGGTTCCGCGCCGGTCGCCGGCGCCGGGCCGGCGGAGACACCGGAGGTCTCCGGGCCGCCGCGTGCGGGCGCCTCCGCCTCTGCCGGCGTGTCGACCGCGGGGACGGATGCCGCCACCTCGGCGCGCACGTCCTCTCCGGCCGTCCGGTCCCGCGCGGCCGGGGCCGCCGTCGGCACGTCGGCCGCGGCATCCGACTCCTCCGTCGCGGTGAAGTGCGCCACCTGCACCAGCGTCGGACGCTCGCCACGGCGCGCGAGGCGCCCGCGGCCGGCGATCATCGGCTCGGCATACAGCTTCGGCAGCAGCTGCCCCTCGGCGCGGTCGCCCGACATGACGAGCGCCGTGCCGCCGGTGTCGCGCACCGCCTGCAGCGCGAGGTCGAACATCGCCCGCGACGCACCGGCGACGGGCCGGGCGACGACGACGTTCAGCCGCAGGTCGCGCGCCGACGCGAGGTACGGCAGCAGCGGCCGCAGGGGCTCTGTGCCGCCGGCGGCGAGGATGTCGAAGTCGTCGGCGATCAC
The DNA here is from genome assembly GCF_033548675.1 of Microbacterium sp. M3. Lineage (NCBI taxonomy): Bacteria > Bacillati > Actinomycetota > Actinomycetes > Micrococcales > Microbacteriaceae > Microbacterium > Microbacterium sp. M3. The sequence goes on along the minus strand of NZ_JAWTZT010000005.1, from coordinate 21,129 downwards.
GAGGATGCGCGGGCCGCCGGCGTTGCGGTCGGCCTGACGCTTCTCGAGCTCGCTCGCGATCGACTCGGCGAGCAGCCGCGCCTGCTTGCCGCTCGTGGCGTGACCGCCGAGGTAGTCGTCGGGGATCTCGCCCGCCAGCTCGCCGCGGGCGTCCATGAGGCCGATGACGAGCTCTTCGGCCGAGTGCCGGTCGATCGCCCCCTGCACGACGCCGCGCAGCGCCGTCGTCTTGCCGCAGCGGCTGTCGCCGAGCACCAGCAGGTGCGGATCGCGCGTGACGAGGTCGAGCGCGACGGTCTGCATGCTGTCCTGACGCAGGCCCAGCGGGATCTCGTCGGGCTCGTCCAGGGCGTCGGGCAGCTCGGTCGGCGACAGGTCTTCGGGCAGCAGCCGGATGGGCGCGGCGCCCGGTCCGCCCCAGCGCGCGGCGCTGTCGCGGGCGATCTGCTCGAGCGCCTCGCCGATGTCGGCGTCGTCGACCTCGCCGAGCAGCGGCAGGGCGACCTGGGCGAACAGCTTCTCGTCGGTCAGCACGCGGCCGGGCTCGTCGGCGCGCAGCGTCGACGACAGCTTGCGGGCGATCTGCGAGTCGGCGGGGTCGTTGAGCTTGAGCTCGAGGCGCGTGCCCACGAGCCCCTGCAGGTTCAGCCGCAGCTCGCTCCACCGCGACAGGGTGACGACCACGTGGATGCCGAAGCTGCCGCCCCGCTCCAGCAGCTGGCTGAGCGGCTGCTCGAGGTCTTCGAAGTCGGTGCGCAGCGCGCCCAGGCCGTCGACGAGCAGCACGACATCGGCGCTCGGCAGCTCGGGCAACCGCCCGTCGGCGTGCCGCCGGCGCATGTCGGCCAGCGAGTCGAGGCTGTGCTCGCGGAACACGCGCTCGCGCGTCGCGAGCATGCCGGTGAGCTCCTCGAGGAGGCGCGTGAGGCGCTCGCGGTGCCCGCGCGTGGCCACGCCGCCGACGTGCGGGAAGGGCTCGATGCGCGACAGGCCGCCGCCGGTGAGATCCATGCCGTAGACGCTGACCTCGCGCGGCGAATGCGTGAAGGCGATCGACGCGGCGAGCGTCCGCAGAAACGTCGAGCGGCCCGACTGGGGCGCGCCGGTGATCGAGATGTGCCCACCCGAGCGCGTGAGGTCGAGCAGCCACGGCGCCTGACGCTGACGCGTCGGGTCGTCGAGGAGCCCCATCGGCACCCGCAGCCGTCCGCCCGCGCTCTCGCCCTCCGAGCTCGGCAGCACACCGCCGAGCGTGAGAACGGGTGGAAGGGGCGGCAGCCACACCGGGCGCGTGCGGGCGACGCCGCGCGAGAGCCGCTCGGTCGCTGCCTGCACGAGCGTGCGACCGGTCTCGGGCGTCTCGGGCTCGAGGTCGGTCTCGGCGTCGTCGGCGTCCGCCGCCGCGCGGTCGTACGGCGGAAGTTCGAGCACGACGGGCGCGTCGGGCTGCACCGGACCGGGGTCGGACGGCTCTGGCACGGCGCCCGACACGTATCCGGCGCGGAAGCGCGTGTAGACCGAGGTGTCGACCTTGAGGAACCCGAAGCCCGGGATCGCCGGCAGGTGGAACGCGTCGGGGGTGTCGAGCACCACGGCCGACTCCGACTCCGAGAAGGTGCGCAGACCGATCCGGTACGAGAGGTAGGTGTCGAGGCCCCGCAGGCGCCCGCCCTCGATGCGCTGGCTCGACAGCAGCAGGTGCACGCCGATCGACCGGCCGATGCGCCCGATCGTCAGCAGCAGCTCGACGAAGTCGGGCTCGGCCGTGAGCAGCTCGCCGAACTCGTCGATCACGAGGAAGAGGTGGGGGAGCACGGGAAGCTCCGGGCGCTCGCGGCGCAGCTGACGGTAGTGACCGATGGATGCCGCGTTCCCGGCGTCCTTCAGCAGCCGCTGGCGCCGCACGACCTCGCCCTGGATGCTCTCGCGAGCCCGCTCGGTGAGCTGCGGGTCGTCGGCCAGGTTGTCGATGATGCCGGCGACATGGGGGAGTCCCGCGAACGGCGCGAACGCCGCACCGCCCTTGTAGTCGACGAGGATCATGCTGAGGTCGTCGGGGGAGTGCGTGAGGGCGAGACCGAGGATCAGCGTCCGCAGCAGCTCGCTCTTGCCCGAGCCGGTCGCGCCGATGCAGATGCCGTGGGGGCCCATGCCGAGCTGCGCCGACTCCTTGAGGTCGATCATGACGGGGGCGCCGCGGTCGTCGACGCCGATCGGCACCCGCAGGAAGTCGCCCGGGGAGCGCGGGAGCCACGCCGCGCGCAGATCGATGGCATCGACGTCGGCGAACCCCAGCAGTTCGGTGACGTCGGGTGCGAGCGTCGTACCGGCGTCCACGGCGCTCGTGCGTGTGAGCCGGAGAGCCGCGAGCGGCCGGGCGATCACCTCGAGCAGCTCGGGCGTGACGGCATCGGGGTCGATGTCGCGCACCGGGTCCTCCCCGGTGCCGGGCGTCTCGATCGTCGCGCCGTCCGGCGTCACCGTCACGCGGGCACTCACCGTGGCGGGCTCTTTGAGGCGGTCGTCGACGAGGTGGACGACCGTGATGCCGAGGTCGGCGAGATCGAGGGCAGAGTCCAACCGCGGGAGGGCGGTGGCGGCATCCGTCCCCTCGTCGATGAACAGCACCAGCCGGCCGGGCTTGATGCGCCGGCCGCTGCGACGTGCGGCCGCCGCGGAGGCCACACGGTCGCGCAGCTCGTCACCGATGGCCTCGAGCAGCTCGGGGAGGGTCGGGGCGATGCGTCGCGCGGCCAGGGCGCCCGGCTGCGGGGTGGCGGCGGAGGCGTGCGGCAGCAGGTCGAAGCCGTGCCAGGCGGGGCGCGCCGCCTCGGGCACGACCGCCGCGAGATGCACGTCGTCGGGGGAGTGCAGTGCTCCCAGCTGCGCGGCGATCGCGCGCATGACCGGGAGCGTGGCGGTGCGGTCGCCCACGATCGACACGTGGCCGCCGCGTTCCAGGTCGAGCACGGCGGGCATGCCCTGGGCGACGCCCGCGAGCTGCACCAGGCGCGCGGCGGCGCTCTTCATGACGGGGTCGGCCGGCTGCACCGGATTCTGCTCGGGCGGGAGTGTCACCTCGACGGCCCGCAGGTCGCCGGTGCCGATCCGCACCCGCAGGAAGTCGGCGTCGCCCGGCCGCCGCTCCCACCGTCGTGCCGCGTTCGCGCCGACCTCGACGAGCGTCGCGGGTGCGGGATGCAGCGCGAGCGTGGCGGTGCGATGGGCGTCGGCGATCTCTCGCACGGTGCCGCGGGTCTCCTCGAGGTAGTCGAGGTAGCGCTCGCGCTGCACGCGCCGCTGCCGCGCGGCGTTGCCCCGCGCCGTGAAGGCCATGCCCACACCGCCGACGAGAGCCACGACGAGGATGACCGCGCCGACGATGACCATGACGGGGTTGTTGCGCAGCAGCACGATCATGGTGATCGACGACAGGCTGCCGACGATCGGCAGCAGCGACTGGATCGGGAAGCCGCCGGTGTTCTCGCCGATCGGCGGCGCCGGGGCGAGCACGACCTCGGCGGGCGGCTCGACCGGCTGGGTGATGCGAGCGGGCCGGTGGATGACGCGGAGGGTCACAGCGCCACCGCCTCGCGCGCCGAGACGAGGGTCGCCGCCAGGCGCAGCAGCGCGTGCTGGCCCGCCTGCCCGCGCGGCTGGCCGCCGTCGCGCAGTCCGCCGTCGGCGGGGATGCCGACCACCGGCCACGGATCGTCGCCCATAGCCCGCGCGACGGCGTCGCCGCGCCCCTCGCGATCGACGAGGGCGAGCACGGGGGTGGGGGACTCCGGAAGCGCGGCGACGGCGGGGGCGATCGCGCGCAGCAGCTCGGCGGGCGAGCGGCGGGCGTCGCCGACGAGGCAGACCACGTCCGAGACGGCGGCGCACGCGGCGAGGTCGACTCGCGGATGCCGCACCCCGAAGTCCGTGATCGTCACGTCGAAGAACCGGGTGATGGGGGCCGCCTCCGTGAGCCACGCGGCGACGGGGCCGTCGGCCGTGGACGGCCGCAGGCCGTACCACCCGGGCCCCGCCGGGAGGCCGGTGAGCGCCTCGGCGGTGGTGCGGGCGCCGGCGCGCGTCGCGTCGGCGGGTGTCGCGGCCAGCTGCAGCCGGGCCGCGAGGTCGGAGCCTCCGCCGGCGACGTCGACGGCGAGCACCGGATCGCTCCGCCGCGCCGCGATGATGCGCAGCACCTGCAGCGCCAGGGTCGTCGTGCCCACGCCGGGCTCGAGCGACACGAAGCCGATCCGGCGTGCGGTCGGAAGGATGCCCCGGATGGCGGCATCCCATTCCGTGAGCGCCGTGCGGCGGGCCACGGCGCTGCCGAACAGCGCGGCGGGGATGCCGCGGACGGCGACGCTCACGCGCCGCCTCCGAACATGCCGAGGAGCTGCTCGTACACCCCGAGCGCACCGAGCAGGAGGGGCAGCAGTGCCACGACCGCGAGGGTCTCGATGACGTTGCCGAAGCCGCGCAGCCGCGCCCGCACGTGAGCCGCCGGCCGCGCCAGCACGCCGATGGCGACGACGACGGCCGCCGCGGCGGCGACCGCCGCGCCGAGCCACCCGGACGGGCCGCTCAGGTGCAGCAGGAGTGCCACGAGGCCGATCGCGGCGACCGCGGCCCACAGTGCCCAGACCTGGACGCGCAGCGGGAAGGCGCGGGCGCGCAGCGCCGCGACGAGGGCGAAGGCGAGGGCGAGCAGGCCGCTCCACAGCTCGTCGGTCAGCACCAGCGCGACCCCCGTGGCTGCGAGGAGCGCGGCGAGCGTGACGACGCTCCAGGTGAGCGCGGAGTACGCGTCGTCGATCGAGGCGAACGCCCGCGCGCGTGCCACGCGCTCGCCGTCTCCGACGCGCTGGTCCAGGGCCGTCAGGCCCGCTGCCGACAGCGCGATCCACGGGAGCGGCCCGGTGGCGAAAGCGGCGACCGTGCCGACGATCGCGGCGGAGGCCGCGGCATCCACCCCCGCCAGCAGGAGCCCGATCAGCACGGACGCGACGACGGCGCCGACCGCCCCGCCGGCGGCCGCGCCGGGGCGGCGGAGCGCCACCCCCAGCCCGAACAGCACGATGGTCGCGCCGGTCGCGATCACGACGGCCGCAGCGAGGAGAGCGGATGCCGCCCCCTCCAGTCCGCCCGCGCTCGCGGCGGTGAGAGTCGCGATGCCGAGCGGCAGCAGCAGTCCCGCCGCCGCGGCGCTGACCACCGCCGACACTCCGCGCAGGCGAGGGAGGCCGAGCGTCGTGGCGACCGCGAGCAGCACGACGATCGCGCCGAGGAGTGCCCACGAGGCGATGACAGGGCTGCCCCAGGGCGCGATGAGGCCACCGGCCGCCGCGGCCAGCGCGATGGCGGCGCCGCCCGCGATCCGGCGGGCGCGGTCGTCCCAGCGGTCGGGGCGCGCGTCGTGCGCGTCGGCGGCGGCGTCGGTCACGTCGATGACGACCGGCGGCGGGGGCGCCGCGTCGAGGCGCACCAGACGGAGCAGCGTGCCGTCGGTGAGCTCGAGCTGCTGGGGCGAGCGGGCGATGTCGAGCTGCTCGCCGTCGGCCGCGACGAGCGTGAGCGGCCGCGCGACCGTGCCCGAGGTCTCGCCGAGCAGCTCGAGCAGGCGGGGCAGTGCGGCGCCGAGCGGCTCGGCGCTCGACACGACGACCTCGCTGCGACGGGTCGCGCCGGCGACGGTCAGGCGGGTGTGGACGCTCATGAGACCTCCGTGTGGAACGAGGCGACGGCGGCCGGCGCGGAGCTGCTCGCCGAATCGCGGTCGGAGAGGAGCTGCACGACGAACGACACGCCCGCGCACACCGCGCACACGACGGCGGCGAGGATGAGGGAGCCGACGAGCCGCTTCATGTGGTCGTTGACCGTGCGCCGCTCGTCGATGTGACCGTAGAGCAGGGCGGAGCCCAGGCGCATGCGCTGGATCTTCGCCTGCTCGATGAGCACGGTGTCGCGCTGATCGGGCATCAGGCCTCGTCTCCTTCTCGGGGGCCGCGCAGCCGCGCGGCGACGTGCGGTGCGACCGCCAGCGGCTCGGCCGGAATCTCGCCGATCATGCCGCGACCTTCACCGTGACGACCCGGTCACCGAGCTCGAGCACCGCGTCCGGCGGGAGCGGCGTCCGCTGGTAGGGGAGCAGTGGCTGCGCCGCGCCGCCGGTGCGAAGGGCGGTGCCGTTCGTCGAGGCGAGGTCGGTGACCCAGACGAGCTGGCCGTCCCACTCCAGCCGCGCGTGCGACTTCGACAGCGTGCGCGACAGGTCGGCCCACTGGTACACGGCCGACGGTGCATCGCGCGGCGCGGACGGGTTGCGGCCGAGCACGAGCGCCGAGTCCAGCGAGAAGCGCTGCCCCGAGTCGAGCTGCACGACGGGGGCGACGCCCCGCATCCCGCCACGCGCCGGGGTGACGGGCGCCGCCTCGGGCTCGGGGAAGACGAACGGCGCCAGAGCCGGTGCGAACGGGTCGCGGCCGCGGCGCAGATCGCACTGGCGCAGACGTCCGGTGAACAGCGCGGCCAGGAGCGACGTGCCGGGCGCGGCACCGGTGAGGCGGTCGACCGTGCGGGTGCCCGCGGCGATTCCACCCGGGCTCCGACCGGTGCGCGCGAGCATCGCGAGGGCGGCCGCGACCGCGGCGACCGCGAGGAGCGCGGCGATCCAGCCCAGCGCGGCCTGGCCGATCGCGAACATCACCGCGGCGATGGCCAGCAGTGCGAGGGGCGGGAGCACGTCGACCGCGAAAGCCCCGACGCGCTGCCCGGCGGCCGCCGGTGCCGTGAGGACGAGGGGGTCCACCTCGGCGGTGCGCGTCTGATCCGGTGTCGTCATGGCTGGCTTTCCGTCTCACGGGAACCCGTCGAGTCTAGACGGATGCCGCGACCTGGCCTTTCCTGCCGTGCCCGGCGGGCGGGCGCACGGCCGCGGCCCGGCCCGACGACGCATGTCCCACTTTCGCCCCATGCGGCCCTCCAAGGGACCGAAATCGGGACATGGATCGAGGAAAGTGGGACATGGGCGACTGCGCGGGGTCGGACGGACTGCTCGACGCGGGGGAAGAGGTCCGGGAGGTGTCAGCGGGGCTCTCCGTCCGCGGTGAACCCGAACACGGGCGTCGCGTCGGGCCGCTCGGTCTCGGGGAGCGGCCACTCGCGGGAGGAGTCCTCGTAGAGCCCGGGGTAGATCTCCTCGGACAGCGCGTCGACGTCACCGGGCTCGCAGACGCTCTTGGCCGACAGACTGATGCCGTCCTGCACCTCGCCGGGGTGGAATTGCACGGTCAGCTCGTCGATGCCCGCGTCGACGTTGCGGGCGGTGAGCGTGAGGGTGTCGACGTCGCCCTCGTAGCTCAGCCCCGTGACGTCGGTGTAGCCGTTCGATTCCATCCAGCTCGCGAGGTCCTCGCGCATCGTGGCGGGATCGGCGGGGAAGCGCCACCCGTCCTCGACCGGCAGGTCGCGGCTCAGCTCGAACCGGTACTGGTCGGCGCCGCACGCCGACGGCATGTCGCCGTAGACGCCGACCCGCCACTCCTCCGTCCACAGCTCGCTCTGCACGTCGGCGACGGCGGCCTTGAAGGCCGTGTTCGCCTCCTTCGCGCTCTCGAACACCGCGGGGCTGCTGGTGTCGGTGGGCATCGGTGTACCTCCGCAACCGGTGAGAAGAACAGCGGCGACCGCGAGCAGCGCGGCCGCGCGGGAGCGTCTGGCCCGAGTCATCGCGCCTCCGTGATCAGATCGGCGAGCCCGTCGACACCGCCGAGATACGACTGCGCGCGCTCGTCGAAGTAGCCGATCTCCTCGCCGGTCCATTCGTACCACGGGTTGCCCGTGTGCGACGCGTGGCCGTCGGTGCTGAGCCCGGTGGTGCGCAGGACGCTGCCGTCGGCGCCCGGACCGAAGTCGACGATCCCGCCGTCGGCTCCGAGGAGATGGGCTTCGTCGAGCAGGTCGCCCGGGTTCGTGGAGTGGCTCGACCAGAGGCTGCGGCCGATCGGCGCGGTCCAGTCCTTGTCGGCATGGCTCGCGTAGAGCTCGAGGTCGCTCGAGCGGGCGAGGTCGGGCAGCGACGCGGCCGCCTCGGGGCTGACCCCGGCCGAGCCGAAGAGGAACGCCGCGTCGAGCAGGTCGGGGTCGTCGGTGAGCGCCTGCGCCGCCATCGTGGTGCCGTAGGAGTGGAACCACCCGGCACGCAGGGCATCGGGGTTGCGCGCGGCGATGCCCGACATCAGCTGGGTGTACGCCGCGGCGCCGGCGTCGGCGTGATCCATGCCGAACACCGTGCCGGTGGTGCCCGAGTCCCACCCGAAGTAGGCGATCGTCGCGACCGTGGTCGCCTGCCCGCGTCGCGCCGCCTCGCCGACGACGTCGTCCCGGAGATCGAGCGTGGTACGGCTCCATGCGTCGATGCTGTCGAGGTCGGTCTCGATGCCGTGGGTGACGGTGAGCACGAGGTCGCTGTGCTCCACGTCACCGTAGGCGATCGCGGCGCGAGGCTCGCCGTTGCTGTCGAGGAAGAGCGCGAGCAGCGTCGTCGCTCCCGGGTCGAGCTGCAGCGCGCGTCGCACGCCGCGCAGCTCGGATCTCGTGTCGTCGCTGAGCCCGTCGTCGGCGAGGAGCTGGTCGAGTCCGGCGCGGTTGAACAGGTTGCGCTGCCCGGCGGGGATGCCGTTGAGGTTGCCGACGGCGAGGGGCGCGAGCGCGAGCAGCTGCGCGAGCGGGCCGGCGTCCCACCCGGTCGCGACGCCGTCGGCGCCGGTGCGCGCCGTCGAGTCCGACACCAGGTCGTTCCACAGCCGCTCGGCACGCTCGACGTCGACCAGCCCCACCGCCGACGCGAAGTCGGGGTGCGACCCGAGCCACTCGCGCACGGCGGAGTCGTCGGCCGATCCGAGCCAGCCGATCCGGGTGACCACGGCCTGCGACAGGGTCTCGGTGAGGTGCTGGGCGAGCGTGGTGGTGGTGGTGGCCGCGAACGGGGCGCCGGGATACGGCGCGTCGACGAACCCCCAGAACGTCTGCGACACCCGCACCGGCTCGCCCCACGCGCCGCGGACCTCGGTGCCTCCGGTGACGCGGGTCAGCTGCGAGGCGATCATCTGCTCGGCGTTGTCGACGTCGGCGCGGAACCGGGCGATGTCGTCGCGCAGGACGTCGCCGGCGTCGGCGGCGCGCGTGCGGGCGGCATCGGCGGCGACCCGGTCGCCACGGGCCACGGCGGTGGCGAGGGATTCGTCGTCGGCCCGCCACTGCGACCAGTAGGCGGCGTCCGCGGCGGCGTACGCCTCGTCGGCGGCCTCGCCGTCGGCGTTCACCGACGTGATCCGGGCCGCGAGCTCGGCACGGCGCGACGCGAGGTCGGGCAGCGTGAGCGTCGCGGCGTCCCACAGCACCGTCCGCGCGTCGCTGAGCGCGCGCACGAACTCCTCGGAGTCGGCGAGCGGCCGGTCGAGCATGTGGTGCACGCCCTCGGCCCCGCGCACGTCGAAGACCGTCTGCAGGCCGTGCCAGCGATCGTGCGCGTCGGGGAAGGCGGTGGCCACGATGTTCCCGGCCTCGACGAGGCCGTCCGCGAGGGCGCTGACGGCGCCGCCGTCGACGACGTGCGGGAGCGATGCGGGATCAACGAGCGCCATCAGAGCATCCCGCCGCCGTAGGCGTTGGGCGAGTCGATGCCCCATTCATCCAGCGCCCGGGCCTCGGCGTCGCGACCGTCCGACATCATCCGCGCGTCGCCCGCGACGACCGCGGTCGTCGCCTCGGTGAGCGCCTGGGCCGACATGGCGAGCGTGTGCATGAGCTTGCCGGGAACGAGGCGCCGCTCGTCGAGGAACGCCTCCCACGCCTGCGACAGCGTGGTGCGGCCGTCGACCGACAGCGTCGCGCCGGAGGCGGCGAGCCGGTCCATCGCCGCCGCGGCCTCGGCCAGCTCCACGCCTTCGTCGTCGACGCCTGCCAGCACGCCGATGACCCGGTCGGGGTCTACGCTCCAGCTGTCGGTCATCGATCCTCCGTCGAGAAATCGCCGGTCCAGGCCTCATTCGATGGCGGCACCAGGCTAACGCACCGTACCAGGGCCTGCTGTCCGCCGTTCGGGGGACGGATGCCGCTACCCCGGGTCGCGGCATCCGTCATGGCGTCTCAGCCGACCGCGTCGGTGACCGCGGTGCTCGCTTTCGCCGCGGCCGCCCGGGCGGTGCGGGAGCCGTCGGCCACGATCTCGCCGCCGGCCGCCTTGAGGGCGAACGCCTGCATCAGGGTGGTGAGGTCGAGGCCGGTGAGGCCCTTGACCACCTCGGTGCCCTCGCCGAGCACCTTGCCGACGGTCTTCGTCATCTCGGACGCGCCGTCGGTCGAGACGACCGTGAGCTTGTCGATCGACGCGATCGGCTCGGCGGCCGCGCGGACGATGTCGGGCAGGCGCGAGATGATCTCCTGCGCCAGTGCGGCCTCGCCGTACTTCTGGAGCGCGAGGGCCTTCGCGTCGGTCGACGCGGCCTCGGCCAGACCCTCGGCCTGGATCGCGGAGGCACGCGCCTCACCCTCGGCCTTGATACCGGCCGCGAGGGCGACCTGCTTGTCGCGCTCGGCCTCACCCGACACGCGCACGGCGGTGGCGGACGCCTCGGCGTCCTGCACGGCGGCGACCTTGTTCGCCTCGGCGATCCTGGTGCGCTTGAAGGCGTCGGCCTCGGTGGCGGCGTTCGCGGCGTCGCGCAGGGCGGTCGCGCGCTGCACCTCGGCGTAGGCCTGCGCCTCGGCGGGCTTGCGGATCTCGATGTCGAGGCGCTCCTGCGTCACGAGCGCCTGCTCGGTGAGAGCCTCGCGCTCCTGCACGGCGACGAGCTTGTCCTGCTCGGCTGTGGCGAGCTGGCCGGCGGCCTGCGCCTCGGCATTCGCGCGATCGGTCTCGGCCTTGATGGTGGCCTGCTTGAGCGCGAGGGCCTTCTGCCGCTCGGCGATCTGCTCCGACGCCTCGATGCGCGCGAACTCGCTGGCACGGGAGGCCTCGGCCTCGCTGATCTCGGCGACCTGACGGGCGCGCGCCGCCTCGGCGCGACCGAGGTTGGCGAGATAGTCGCTGCCGGGCGTCGAGATGTCGCTGATGTTGAGCAGGTCGACCTGCAGACCCTGCTCGACGAGGTCGGCCTTCGTCTCGGCGACGACGCGGTCCGACAGGCTCTTGCGGTCGGAGATGATCTGCTCGATCGTCATGTCGCCCACGATCGAGCGGAGCGAGCCCTCGAGCGACTCCTTGATGATCTCGGTGAGGAGGTCCTGCTGCGACAGGAAGCGCTGCGCGGCACGGCGCACGCCCTCCTCGGTGCCCGACACCTTGAAGTTGATGGACGCCTTGATCGCGATCTTGATGCGGTTCTTGTCGACGCCCTCGACGGTGATGCCGATCTGGCGCTGCTCGAGCGAGATCGAGAAGCCCTGCTGCAGCACCGGCCACACGAAGGTGCGGCCGCCGATCACGACGCGCTGCCCGCTGCCGATCTCGCCCGCAGCGGGCTTGCCGGCGCCGCGGCCGACGATCACCAGCGCCTCGTTGGGCGGCACGCGCCGGATGCGGCGCGCGATGAACGCGATGAGCCCGAGCACCGCGACGATGAGCGCGACGACCGCGATGACCTGGATGAGTTCGTTCGTCATGGACGACCTTTCCTGAGGGATGCCGCGACCCGGGGTTCCCGGCCCGTGTCGCAGGGGGATCTAGTCCGCGACGACCTTGACGCGGGTGCCGGAGTGCTCGACGACGCGGATGCGCACTCCTTCGGCGATGGTGTCGTCGGCGTAGGCGAGCCGGCGCTCGACCTCGTGCGGTCCGTCGAGGCTGACCTCGCCGCCCGCGGGCGTCACCGTCGATCGCGTGACGCCGCCGAGCCCGACCGCCGAGGTGGGCTCGCCGTCCGAGCTCTTGGTCAGCCGCTTCACGAACACCACGGCGATGAGGTACGCGACCACGGCGAGGACCGCGGCCAGCACGTAGGCCCAGACGGTGTCGAGGCCCGACGTGTAGGTGAGGACGCCCGATGCGCCGAAGACCACGGCGGCGATGCCGAGAGCGGTGCCCGAGATGGCGCCGTCGCCGATCTCGAAGTGGTCGAAGATGTCGCCGACGATGAGCGAGATCAGCAGGACGGCGAGGCCGACGCCTCCGACGATCAGGAAGGGCAGCACGATGTCTCCGAGAGGGCGCGGGTGCGGGCGGGTCCTCCCACCCTAGCCAGGGGTTGGGACCCCGTGTCCACACTCCGGCCCGCAGTGTGGAGAACTCCGGCCCCGGTCAGCCGGTGACGGTGAAGCTCGCGGAGCCGGTGTCGCCCGAGACGACGCGGTCGTAGTCCGCGGCCACGACGCCGCGCAGGACTTCGACGTCGACGGCGTCGAGGTCCTTGATGTAGAGGCACCCGGCGCCGGTGTCGTGGGGGCCGAGGTTCGCGAGCTCGTCGGCGTGCGCCCCGGTGTCGAGGAGGTAGACGGTGGTGGCCTGGCGGCGCGGCGAGAAGGCGGCGATCGGCGCGTCGCCCTCCGTGCCCGTGGGGTAGCGGTAGTGGCACGACCCGAAGCCGACGATCGTGCCCCACAGCTCGGGCTCGCGCCCGGTGACCTCGCGCATCAGCGCGACCATGGTCGCGGCATCCCGCTGTCGCTTGGCAGGTGTGACGGCGGCGATGAACTCGTCGACGTCCCCTCCGGTCCTCTTCATCGGCGTTCCCCTCGGGTCTCCCTCGGCGTCAAGCCCTGGCGGCCTGCTTCATCTCGCGCTTGTACTCGCGCACCTTCGTCAGCGACTCCGGCGAGACGATGTCGGCGACGCTGCGATACGAGCCCTCGTCGCCGTACGATCCGGCCGCCTCGCGCCAGCCCTGACCCGCGTAGCCGTACTGCTTGCCCAGCAGGGCGAGGAAGATCTTCGCCTTCTGCTCGCCGAAGCCCGGCAGCTTCTTCAGCCGCTTCAGCACGGTCGAGCCGTCGGGGTCGCCTCGGGTCCAGATCGCGGCGGCGTCGCCGTCCCAGTCCTGCTCGACCGCCGCGCACAGCGACTGCACGCGCGCGGCCATCGACCCGGGGAAGCGGTGCACCGCGGGCGTCGCCTTGAACAGCTCGGCGAACGCCTCGGCGTCGAAGCTCGCCAGGGCCGCGGCATCCAGCGTCCCCGCCCGCTCGGAGATCTTCAGCGGTCCGGCGAACGCGGTCTCCATCGCCACCTGCTGGTCGAGCAGCATGCCGATGAGGAGCGCGAGCGGGTCGTCGGTGAGGAGGCGGTCGGCGGCGTCGTCGCCCGTGATGTGGAGCGTCATGGCCACAGTCTCCCACTCGCGCGAGGCCGGTGCGATGCGTGCCGGGGCCTGCGGGATCCGGTCCCGCGCGCGGAGAGATCGCGTTCCGTTAGGTTTGCTCCAGAAACCGTCAGCGCCGACCGAACCGCGGAGGACCGAGCTCATGCCCGATCGCCCCGCGCCGTCGTCGGTGCGACTGCTGCGACAGCGCGCGGGGGCGCAGGTGGGGCTCCTCGTCAGCGCGGCGGCCACCGTGGCGGTCGCGGTCGCGACGGTGTCGGTCGTCATCGCCTGGCTCGAGCGAGCCGTGGCGGTCGCCGGCGACCCCGCACCCCCGGGCCTGTCGCCCGACGAGGTGGCGGCGCAGGCGCGCGTCGGAGCCGTCGCGCTCGGCTCGGCCTCGCCGGCCCTGGTGCTGATGGTCGCGATCCTCGCGGGCACGGCGGTGGCGCAACTCGCACGCCTCGCGGCCGCGGCGCGCGAGCACGAGACGGCCACGATCCGTGCTCGAGGCTTCTCCCGCAGGCAGGCGACGATGACGGATGCCGCGGAGGGCGTCGTCGTCGCCCTCATCGGCGCCGTGGCCGGTGTCGGCGTCGCCGTCGGTCTCGCCGCCGTCTTCGGCGCGGTTCCGGCCGCCGCGCTCGCCGCGTGGCCGTGGGTGCTCGCTACCGCCGTCCTGCTCGCGGCCGTCTTCGCGATCGCGCTGCGGCGCGGCGAAGGCCGTCGCACCACTACCCGCGTCGGCCGCGCGACGACCGCCGCCGTCATCGTGGTGGTGCCGCTCGCCTCGGCGCTCGTCGTGTGGCAGCTGCCGCGGGCGCGCGGGCGGGGCTTCGACCCCATCGTCGCCGTCGCTCCCGCCGTCGTGCTGATGGCCGGGGCGCTCGTCGCGCTCGCGGTCTTCGGGGCCGTGGCTGTCGCGTGGGCGCGGCCGGCGGCGAGGTTCCCCGCGCTGCAGCCCGGGTACCCGGCACGGCAGGTCGCCCGCCGCATCCCCATCTACGCCGTCGCGGTGCTGCTCGTCGCGCTCACCGTCGCGCAGGCCGTCTTCGCCTCCGCCTACAGCGCGACCTGGTCCGCGATGGTCACCGACTCCGCCGCCGTGCGGGCGGGCGCCGACCTGCGCGTCGACATGTCGCCGCAGTACGCGAGCCCCGTGCAGGTCGCGGACGCGGCATCCGTCGAGGGCGTCGAGGCGTCCGCCCCCGCGACCGTCGAGGAGGTCGAGATCGGCGAGGCCGACGCCGAGCTCGTCGCCGTGCCGGCGTCGGGCATCGCGCCCGTCGTGACCTCGGCGGGCGGGCTCGTAGACAAGGCCGCGCTCGAGGGCACCGCCTCACCCGGCGGCGATGCCGTGACCGCCGAGCCGCTGCCGCTCGGCGACGAGGCGACGGCGCTCCGCGTGACCGCCCGGGCGGAGTCCTCGGGCACGCGCCACCCGGGCTTCGGCCTTGTAGCACTGCTGCTCGATGCGACCGGCACGCCCGACGACGTGATCCTCGACGGCGAGCTGACCGCGAATGACGACGGCTCGACCTCGCTCGTCGCGGAGGCGGCGCTGCCGGAGGAGGGCACTGGCCCCTGGCGCCTGCTCGCGATCGGGGCCTTCCGCGAGCGGGCGTTCACGGGCGCCACCACGCAGGTGAGTGTCGAGTCGGTGGAGGCCGTCGGCGGGGAGCCGCTCGACATCCGGGCCTCGGTGGAGTTCCCCAGCGGGATCAACGACGTGATCGCGTGGCTCGCGGACGGCGCGGCATCCGACAGCGAGCCCGCGCCGGTGGCCGTGGTCGTCACGAGTGCCCTCGCCGCCCACCTCGGGATCGTTCCGGGCGACACGTTCGAGTTCCGCTACGCCGGGAGCGGGCGTCGCGGCGAAGCGGTGGTCTCGTCGATCACCGACCTCGTGCCCGGCGCGTCGTCGGCCCTCGCGTTCTTCGCACCCCTCGAGAACGTGCTGGTGTCGCAGCTGCAGCGCGACCCCTCGTTCGTCGCGCCGAATTCGGTGTGGGCGGCCGGCGACCCCGCGGCCGACGACGAGATGAGCGCGGCCCTCGGTGATCGGCCGGTCGCGACCGCCGCGCCGGGGGTGGCGGCCGAGGTCACGCACGCCCTGGTGCCGGGGTGGTGGATCGCGACCGCGGGCGCCATGGCGCTCTCGCTTGTCGCGGCGTTCGCGATCGTCCAGACCCTCGCGATCGCGCGCGGCCGCGAACTCGGCGTGCTGCGGGCGCTCGGCATCCGCGCCGCGACGCAGGGACGCATGCGGGCGGCCGAGCTCGGCGGGGTCTTCGGCGCGGCGCTCGTGCTGGGTGCCGTGACGGGCGGGCTCGCCTCGTGGCTCATCGTGCCGGCGCTCGTGCGGGCCGTGACCCCCGGCATCCTCCCCGCCGCCGGCGGTCTCTCGTTCTCGTGGGGGCTGCTCGGAGCCGCGGTCGCGGTGCTCGCGGCGGGTCTCGCGATCGTCGTGGCCGCCGTCGCGGTGAGCGTCTCGCGCGCTGCGCGCAGCAGCACGGTCGGGGAGGAATCCCGGTGAGCCGCCGCATCTCGACCCGCGCGCTCGTCGCGCACCACGTCCGGTCCCGCGCCGGCGGCGGTGCGATCGTCGCGCTGCTCGTCTTCGTGCTGGCCGTGCTCGCCACTGCGGCCCCGGCGGCGCTCGCCGCGGTCGGCGACGCGACACTGCGCGAGCGCCTCGACGGCGTCCCGCCGACGATCCGCGACGTCGTCTCCGACAATGTCACGAGCACCGCCTTCCCGCAGCTCGGCAACGAGCCGTACCTCGAGCCGGCGACGACCGACGACATCTGGGGCCGGTTCGCGGCATCCGTCGAAGAGATCCGCGCGAGCGCCGACGACCCGCTCCCCGACGCGCTCGGTCCCGGCCGCATGATCACGCGCAACGCCGACAACCAGCTCTTGGTCGGCGACGGCACGCGCGCCGCAACGATCGCGTTCGACCCCGACTACGAGGACGAGATCCGCATCGTCGAGGGGCGGATGCCGGAGCCCGCGGCCAGCGAGCTCTCGGGGCCGTTCGACACCGGCGTCGGCGGACTTCCGATCCAGAACCGCGTCGAGGTGGTGCTCTCGGAAGAGACCGCCGCTGAGCTGGATTGGGCGGTCGGCGAGCGGATGCCGGTGGGCTCGTTCGGTGGGCTGGTCCAGCTCGAGCTCGTCGGCCTGTTCGAACCCGTCGATCCCGACTCGGAGTACTGGGACCACGTCACGTCGGTGCTCGAGCCGTTCGTCTTCGACGACGGCAACCAGCCGCGGCGGGTCACCGGCACGGCGTACGCCCACCCGGCGTCCCTGGTCTCCTACGGGCTCGGCGGTAAGCGGTCGACGCTCGTCTGGTACCCGACCGACACGGCGCGCATCGACGGCGACAACGCGGAGGAGGCGGTCGCCGCGCTCAACCGGCTGACCGCGGTCTCGCATCCGATCGGCACCATGGACCAGGGGCCGGGCCTCTTGAGCCTGGCCTTCGACGCCGACATCACCGGCACCATCCAGTCCGCGCTCGGCCAGCAGCGGTCGACCGCGGGCGTGATCGCCATGCTGGTGGCGGGCCCCGTGGGCGTGGCCGCCGCCGTGCTCGTGCTCGGCTGCCGGCTGATCCTCGAGGGGCGCCGGCCCGGGCTGCGGCTGCTGTCGGCGCGCGGCGCCTCGGTCGGGCAGCTGCGGGGGCTGCTCGCCACCGAGGGCGTGCTCGTCGGGGTCGTCCCCGCGCTGATCGGGTCGGCTGCTGCCATCGCCGGCGGGGCGCTGGTCTTCGGCCTGGCGCCGAGCGCGGCCGGGATCGCCACCGCGCTCGTCGCGGGGCTCTCGCCCGTCGTGATCCTCTTCGTGCTGGCGCCGACGGTCGCCGAGCGTCAGGCCCGCGCCGACCTCGGTCGCCGCGGATCGCGGATGCGGGTCATCGCCGAGGCCGTCATCGCGGGGCTCGCGGCCGTCGCGCTGGTGCTGCTGTTCGTCCGCGGCTACAGCGACGGGGTCGACGTCCTGCTCGCCGCGACGCCGCTCCTCCTCGCGCTCGTGGCCTGCCTTGTGACCATCCGCCTCTATCCGCTGCCCCTGGCCGCGGCGCACGCCCGCGCACGCCGGGGCTCCGGCCTCGACGCCTTCCTCGGCTCGGCGCGGGCGCTGCGCGAGCCGACGCTCGGCGTCACGCCCGTGCTCGCGCTCGTCGTCGGCCTCTCGGTGGCGATGTCGTCGGCCGTGCTGCTGTCGACCCTGCAGACCGGCGTCGCCGAGGCCTCGCGCGCGCAGGTGGGCGCCGACCTGAGTGTGCAGGGCGCGCTGTTCACGCGCGAGCAGCTCGATCGGGTGGCCGAGATCGAGGGCGTCGACCGGGCGACGGGCATCTCGGGGGCGGACGCGGCGACGCTCGACATCGACGGCGTGCGCGAGAGCACCTCCGTGTTCATCGTCGACGCCGCCGACCTCCGCGCGGTGCAGGGCGACGGACCCGGGATGCTGCCGCCCGGCGTATCGCTCGAGCCGGTCGACGGCGGGCCCATGCCGCTGGTCGCGTCGGGGGAGGCGGCCGACCTGATCGGCGACACCGACGACCTGAACCTCGACGGCGTGGACGCGGAGCTCGTGGGCGTGACCCGCGGACCGGTGCCGGTCGGCGACCGGGCGAACTGGGTCGCGATCGACTCCTCGTACGCCGAGGACGTGCTCGGAAAGGACCAGAGCGACCGGACGATCCTGGTGCGCCTGGACGACGGGGCGCCGACGGATGCCGTCGAGACGGCGCTGCGCGAAGTGCTCGGGCCGACCGTGCGCATCGAGACCGCGGCCGACGTCGCAGCCGGCATCCAATCCGGTCCGGCTGTGCAGGCGGTGCGCTGGGCGCTGCTGCTCGCGACCGGCGTCGCGGCCCTGCTCAGCGCGCTTGCGATCGTCATGACGCTGGCCCTCGCGGCGGGCCCGCGCGCCCGCGTGCTCGCGTTGCTGCGGACCCTCGGCG
This sequence comes from Microbacterium sp. M3, assembly GCF_033548675.1. NCBI lineage: Bacteria > Bacillati > Actinomycetota > Actinomycetes > Micrococcales > Microbacteriaceae > Microbacterium > Microbacterium sp. M3. The sequence goes on along the minus strand of NZ_JAWTZT010000005.1, from coordinate 2,859 downwards.
CGCCGCGGCGCTCGTCGACCTCGCTCGCGCTGTGGGAGATCGGACCGCCGGCGGCGGCCGCCGTGGTCGCCGGCACGGTGTTCGGCGCGATCGTGCCGCTCGTCGTGATGGCGGCCGTCGACCTGCGGCCGTTCACCGGATCGTCCGTCGCACCGGCGTATGCGATCGACCCCGGCATCCTCCTGCTCACGGTCGGGGGATTCGTCACCGTCGCGGTCGTGCTGACCGCGATCGCCCTGCTCGTCTCCCGGCGCGTGCGCGCCGCGGGGGCGCTGCGCACGGTGGAGGAAGGATAGGACCATGGTGGTTCGACAAGCGCCTCAGCCGGGCACCGCACCGGCCGCGACGGGACCGCGCGCGGCCCCGGACGCCGACATCCTGTGCGCCGACCTCGTGCGCATCTTCAAGGTGCCGGCCGCCCACGGCGCGGGCGTCGAGGTGCAGGCGCTGCAGGGACTGAACCTGCGCATCGACCCCGGCGAGCTCGTGGCGGTGGTCGGCGCCTCGGGCTCGGGCAAGTCGACGCTGCTGTCGATCCTGTCGAGCCTCGACCAGCCGACGGCAGGCGTCGCGTGGGTCGCCGGCCACGACCTGCTGACGATGAAGGAGAAGGAGCGCGTCGAGTTCCGCCGCCGGAGCGTCGGATTCGTGTGGCAGCAGACTTCGCGCAACCTGCTCCCGTACCTGTCGGCGAGCGAGAACGTCGCCGCGGTGCTCGCGATCACCGGGAGCGTGCGGGGCGCGGCGCAGCGGCGCGCTCGGGTGGCGGAGCTGCTCGATCTGCTCGAGGTGTCGCACTGCGCCGACCGGAGGCCCGCCGAGATGTCGGGCGGCGAGCAGCAGCGCGTCGCGATCGCCGTCGGGATCGCGAACGAGCCGCGCGTGCTGCTGGCCGACGAGCCCACCGGCGAGCTCGACGACGCCACGAGCGCCCACGTGCTCGAGGCGATGCGCTCGGTCAACCGCGAGCTGGGCGTCACGACCCTCATCGTGACGCACGACCCGGCCGTGTCGGAGCACGTCGCCCGCACGGTGCAGATCCGTGACGGGCGGACCTCGACCGAGGTGCTCCGCTCCACCCGTCTCGACGAGCACGGCGCCGAGCAGCATGTCGCCGAGGAGTACGCGGTGCTCGATCGCGTCGGGCGCCTGCAGCTTCCCGATGACTTCGTCGCGGCGCTCGACCTCCGCGAGCGCGTGCGCCTCGCGCTCGAACCCGACCACGTCGGCGTGTGGCCCGGCCAGCGCGCCGAGGCAGCCCCGGTCGTGGAGCGAGCGGAGCGGGACGAAACGCGCGGGCTCGTCGACGCGGCCCCGGCGGCCCCGGTCGTTGAGCGAGCGGAGCGGGACGAAACGCCCCGGCTCGTCGACGCGGCCTCGGCGGCCCCGGTCGTCGAGCGAGCGGAGCGGGACGAAACGCGCGGGCTCGTCGACGCGGCCCCGGCGGCCCCGGTCGTTGAGCGAGCGGAGCGGGACGAAACGCCCCGGCTCGTCGACGCGGCCTCGGCGGCCCCGGTCGTCGAGCGAGCGGAGCGGGACGAAACGCGCGGGCTCGTCGACGCGGCCCCGGCGGCCCCGGTCGTCGAGCGAGCGGAGCGGGACGAAGCGCCCGAGGCATTCGACGGGCCGCGGGCTGCGGCATCCGACATCCCCACCGGAGAGGAGCCGTCATGAGCGCGGCACTGCGGGGCGAGAGGCTCTCGCGCACGTTCGCCACGGCGACGGGCGACGTGCACGCCTGCGTCGACATCGACATCGAGGTGGCGCCGGGCGAGCTGGTCGTGGTGCGCGGCGCTTCGGGGGCGGGCAAGACGACCCTGCTGAACATGCTGGGCGGGCTCGATCGGCCGACCTCGGGACGCGTGTGGATCGGCGACGTCGACGCGACCGCGCTCGACGAGGAGGCGCTCGCTGCGCTGCGGCGCGAGCGGCTGGGTTTCGTGTTCCAGTCGTTCGGTCTGATCCCGATCCTGTCGGCCGCCGAGAACGTCGAGCTGCCGCTGCGGATCGTCAAGACCCCGCCCGCAGAGCGCGACCGCCGTGTCGCCGAGGCGCTGCGGCTCGTCGGCCTCGCGGGGCATGCCGCGCAGCGTCCGGGCGAGCTCTCGGGTGGCCAGCAGCAGCGCGTCGGGATCGCGCGCGCGATCGCCGCGCAGCCGCACGTGCTCATCGCCGACGAGCCGACCGGCCAGCTCGACTCGCGCACCGCCGCCACCGTCATGGACCTCATCGGCGACCTCGTGCACTCCCAGGGCCTCGCCGCCCTCGTGTCGACCCACGACCCGCTGCTCGTGCAGCGCGCCGACCGCGTGATCGAGCTGCACGACGGCCGCGTGACCTCGGTCGTCGGGGCCGGGGCCGGGGCCGCTGCGCCGGGCGGGACCAGGGTTGCTCCGGCGGGCGGGGCCGCGGCTGCGCCGGACGCCGCACCCCCGTCGGAGGGTCCCGCGCTGTCGGGTGATGCCGCGCCGTCGACGCCCGGTGCGGACGGAACGCCCGGCCCTCGCACGCGCGCCGAGGCGCGCGCGCAGCGCGACGGCTGACCGCCCCCCGCCCGCCCGCCCGGGTCCGTCCCAGCGCGCTCCCCATCACCCGTCGAGATAGTGCGTTCTCGGCGAGACTCCATGTCGTCGGCGCCCAGGACATGCTGTCTCGCCCAGATGGTGCTATCTCGGCGGGAGGGAAGGGGCGAGCGTGCCGGGCGGGCGCGTCGCGCGGCGCGCGTCGCGCTGGGCCCCGGCTCGCGCTGGGCGTGGTCGCGCTGGGCCCGGACCGCCCACCACCGTCGAGATCGTGCGTTCTCGGCGAGACTCCATGGGTGAGTTCAGGCGGTCAGTGCAACGTCGCGGATGTACTCGT
>NZ_JAWTZT010000004.1:0-515337 GCF_033548675.1 Microbacterium sp. M3 | reverse complement strand
GTCATCCCACGGTGGCCCTTCGACGTCTACGACGACGACGACCCCGCGGGAAGTGACACCACGTTATGGGACTCACCCGCCCCGTTCCCCTGCACAGCCACCGCACAACCGAGGAACGAGGCGCGGTGCGTGCGCTGCACGAGTTCTGCAGGTGAACAGGGGTTCTGCAGGCCCGGAATGCGCACGACTCTCCTGCACAAGCCCCGTTCCCCTGCATAACCACCGCACAACCGAGGAACGAGGCGGGGTGCGCGCGCTGCACGAGTTCCGCAGGTGAACAGCGGTTTCCGCAGGCCCGGAATGGGCACGACTCTCCTGCACAAGCCCCGTTCCCCTGCAGAACCGCTGCAGGACCGAGGGTCGGGATCGGGCTACCTCACGGCCGTGGGGCTGCCGCGGGCGGGGGTGGCGGCATTCTCAATTCGTGCGCTCTTCAGCGGCGGATTCGGCGGTGCGGGTCTCGCGCCGACGGCCCCACTGCGAGGCGACGTAAAGGACGACGCCGACCGCCAGCAGCGCTGCGGCGAAGAGCCAGACGATGGGGCGCTGCTGGGTGAGCAGGAGGATGCACGAGGCGATGCCGAGGACGGGGATGAAGGTCCAGACGCGGAAGTGCTCGTGCTCGACCTTGTCGCGTCGCAGCACCAGAACGGAGACGTTCGCGCTGAGGAAGACGATCAGGAGGAGCAGCACGACGGTCTCGGCGAGGGTCGCGAGGTCTCCGACGAGCGTCAGCAGCATGGCGACGAGGGTCGTGACGAGGATCGCGACCCACGGCGTCTTGCGGCCGGGCAGCACGCGGGACAGGACGCGGGGCAGGAGGCCCTGCTCCGACATCCCGTAGGTGAGGCGACTCGTCATGATCATCGTGAGCAGCGCGCCGTTCGCCACCGCGATGAGCGCGATGAGGCTGAACAGCCACGACGGCACCGCGACGCCGCTCGCCTCGACGACGGCGAGGAGGGGTCCGCTGGACTCCGAGAGCTCGTCGGCCGGCAGCGCGATGGCGCTCGCGAGGCCCACGAGGATGTAGACCACGCCCGCCGTGATCAGCGCGGCGAACAGCGCGATCGGGTAGGTCTTGCTGGGCTTCTTGACCTCTTCGATCATGTTGGCCGAGGTCTCGAAACCGACGAACGAGTAGTACGCGATGATGGCGCCGCCGAGCACCGCCGTCGCGAGGCCCGCGCCCTCGGGCAGCTGGGTGACGCGCGAGACGTCTCCGCGGCCGCCCGCCATCATGACCGCGACCACCACCACCACGATCACGAGGCCGCTCACCTCGATCACGGTCATGACGAAGTTCGCGGCCATGGATTCACGGATGCCGCGCAGATTGAGCAGTGCGACGACAGCGAGGAACGCGATGGCCACCGGGATCGTCGGCAGGTCGATGAAAGTGCGGAAGTACTCCCCCGCGAACGCGAGCGAGAGGCCCGCCGCGCTCGTCACGCCGGCGGCGAGCATGGAGAAGCCGATGAGGAACGAGACGAGCCTGTTGCGGAAGGCCCGCTCGGCGAACACCGCCGCACCGCCGGCCCGCGGATACTTCGTCACCAGCTCGGCGTAGGAGCCGGCCGTGAGCATCGCCAGCAGGAGTGCCAGCAGGAGCGGTGCCCACAGCATCCCCCCGACACGCTCGCCCAGGACTCCCATCAGCGCGTAGATGCCGGCGCCGAGCACGTCGCCCAGAATGAAGGCGAACAGGAGCGGCCCCGTGATCGCGCGGCGGAGGCGCGTGGGGGACGTCCCGTCGGCGTCGGTGGGCACTTCGGTGGGCAGCATGGGTGGCTCCTCGATCGGCGGTCGGCCCCGGCGGCCGAAGGATGAGGAACCAGAGTGCCGGGAAGGGCGGATTCGTGCGCGGAGGTTGACGCGGGCAGGCGAGGGGCGTATGGCCAGGGCTGGGGGCCGAGGCCGCGGTCAGCGCGCCGAGGCCGCGGTCAGCCCGAGGCTTGTGCACACCCCGGGCTCCGGTGAGCCTCGGGCTCGGGGCTGCCCGGCCCCACGGTCAGCCGGGCGCGCGATCAGCCGAAGGCGACCCAGCGCGCGGTGGCGCCGTGGAAGGTGCTGCCTGGCTGGTGAGCTCCACCGGTCGAGCCGGCGGGCGCGGATTCGGCGTCGTGCCGTGCGGACAGCCGGCGATGCGAGACCCCGCCCTGCCCTCGGCGGCGGAACAGACCGGCCTTTCGGACCTCCGGTTCGACCGGCGGAAGGGACGGGATGCTCACCGGCTTGCGGCTACGCGGCGTCAGCATGGCTCTGGCATTCGATGCAGGCGGCCGCGGACGGGAGCACCTCGAGCCGAGCCGGCGCGATCTGCTCGCCGCACCGCGTGCAGCGTCCGTAGGTGCCCTCGGCGATCCGGTTCAGCGCCGCCGTGATCTGCTCCACCGCGGCGCGGTGCGAGGCCGCCGTCTGGAACGCGACGGGATCGATGCTCGGGAGGGCGAAGGGGCTGAGCTCCTCGAGGACGGCGAGCCGCTCGTCGAGCTGGCGCTCCAGCTCGCGCTGTGCGCCGGCGAAGGCGGCGGAGTCGGTGGTGGGGATGGTCATGTCCTGCTCCTTGGGTACAAAAAAAGCGCCGCAGGTGCGACGCGCTGGGTGTGTCCGGTTGAGCCGTTCGACGGGACGGCTCTCAGGGCGGCGCGACGCGGAGAGTGGGCTGCACGGACAGACCACCCGCGACGTGCCGCCGGGGCGGGAGCACCTCGTGGCGCGCGCCGGCGATGTCGACGACGGCCGTCACGACGGAGGCGTCGACAAGACGCTCCGTGCGCTGGGGGAAGGCCGTCGAGATCATGGCCATCACCATAGCCGGGTTCCAAGAAAAGGCAAGTCAGCAGGATTTCCGCCGGGTCGCGGCGCGACTTGACTTCCACCGGAAGGCGGCTATGGTCAGGGGTTCACCCGCCAGCCGAAAGAGGGGAAGCGAGTCGCCATGTCAGGAAAGTCGCCGCGATCACGCGATGCGAAGAAGGTCGCCCGGTCGTCGCTCAAGGAGAAGCGCGCTGAGAAGCGCGCGAGCCAGGAATCGCGTGCATTCCTCAAGCCGAGGAAGGCCATGTCCGGTTGACGGAAGCCCCGCGGGGCTCCTCATCTCGAGGAGCCCGCGGGGCTTCCGCTCGCCACCGCACACCGGGTGAACGGAGCGCGCCACCTTTCGGGCGGCGTCGTCAAGGGGGTGCCCACTGCGGCTGGGTGGATCGCATGATCAGGCCATGACAGGAAGCGAAGACAGCGGACCCGTCGACGACGAAGACCAGGAGGACGTCGTCGAACACGTCGTCCACGACGTCCGCGACGAGATCCGGCAGGGCCACGTCACCGACGATGTCAGTCACGTCCTCGAGGAACGCCTTCACGAAGTGGGCGTCGACCTGCGACCCGAACGACTCGACGACCTCGCCGAAGACATCGAGAACGACGTCTCGACCTGAGCGATCACGTCACACTGAGGGCCGCGGCATCCATTCCTCCGCGAGGAACGGATGCCGGAGTCAGTGGTTGTCGCCGGAAACGTCGATGAGCACCTTGCCCACCGCGCCCTGCTCGACCGCGTCGTGCGCCGCCGCCGCCGCGTCGAGCGCGAACCATGTCAGCGGCAGACCAGCCGCCTCACCCACCGGCAGGGCGCCATCGCGCAGCGCGGCCGTGATGTCTTCGACAGCCGCCGACAGCGCCGCCTCGCCCACCGTATAGAGAAGCAGTCCCTGGATCCGCACGTTCTTCGCGAACGTCGGCCGCACCGGGATCGTCGCCTCGTCGCCGCCGTTGTCGGCGTAGTAGGCGATCGAGCCGTGATTGGCGATCACCTGCCCGTCGAGGGCGGCGTTCTGCGCGATCGACACCTCGACGATGTGGTCGACGCCGCTGGGCGCCAGCGCCGCGATCTGCGCGGCGGCATCCTCGTCACGGTAGTTCACGATGTGATGCACACCCGCGGCACGCGCGAGCGCGGCCTTCTCGTCGCTCGAGATCGTGGCGATGACGGTCGCACCCGCCCACACACTCAACTGGATCGCCGCATGCCCGACGGCACCCGCTCCGCCGGCGACCAGCACGACACGTCCGTCGAGCGAACCCGGGGTCAGACGCGTCGGCCCGAACTCGTGCACGGTGAGCGCGCGATGCGCCGTCATCGCGGGCACCCCGAGGCTCGCAGCCACGTCGAAGCCGATACCGTCGGGCAGCTTCACCGCCCGCTCGGCGGGAACCACGGTGTACTCCTGCGCCGTGCCGGTCGGACGCTGGTGCTGCGAGAGATACGTCCACACGCGATCGCCCACCGAGAGATCCGTCACACCTTCGCCGACGGCATCCACCGTTCCGGCGCCGTCCTGATTCGGCACGACCTCGTCGAACGCGAGGCTCACACCGCTGCCGGCGCGCGACTTCCAGTCGGTCGGGTTCACGCCCGAAACGGCGACCTTCACGCGCACCTCCCCTGGTCCGGGATGCGCGGGCTCGCGCTCCGCGAGCGAGAGGACGGACGAACTGCCGGTCTGTGAGTACACGATCGATCGCATGCGAGGGGCAACGCGCGAGGCCGGTGCGGCATTTCCGCACGAGCTGGTGCGGGTGCCGGTGCGGAAGACTGAGGTGATGGTCACCGTCCGCGCCGTCCACGGCGACATCACGCAGCAGCGCGTCGACGCGATCGTCAACGCCGCCAACCGGGCCATGCGCGGTGGCGGCGGCGTCGACGGCGCGATCCACCGGGCCGGCGGACCCGCCATCCTCGACGACTGCATCGCCCGCTTCCCCCACGGCCTGCAGACAGGCGACGCCGGATGGACGACAGCCGGCAGCCTCACCGCGCAGTGGGTCGTCCACACGGTCGGCCCGAACCACGCGGCCGGCGAGCGAGACCGCGCACTGCTCGAATCCTGCTACCGCCGCGCACTGGAGGTCGCCGACGAACTCGGCGCCCGCAGCGTCGCCTTCCCCCTGATCAGCGCGGGCATCTACGCCTGGCCGCTCAACGACGCCATCGATGCCGCGGTCACCACCATCGCCCGCACTCCCACGCGCGTCGACGAGGTGAGGCTCGTCTCGTTCAGCCCCGACACCCACCGGCGCGTGCAGGCGCAGACGCTCCGGCTGTTCCCCCCTGCCACCGCCCCCGATTCCGTGGGTCGACTGTTCGAGGCGGACCCGACGCCATGGGGACTCCGCGGCGACACCTACCTGTGGCTCGTGCTCCGCGCCGAGTTCGCCACGACGCCGCGCCCCGGCGACGCGCGAGAGCTCGAGGCGATGATCCGCGCCGTGGCCGACGCCATCGTCGGCCACTCGCTCGCGCACGCCGACGATGCCCTCTACGTCGTCGAGTTCGACCCCGGCCATGGCATGTCCGCCGGCAGCGTGCTGCCGTCGTGGTGGAACGACCGCGGCATCCCCTTCCTCATCGACCGGTTCCACGAAGCGCGCGCGACCTGAGCCGAAGACGGGACGGATGCCGCGACCCCGTCGACCACGAAAACACACACCACCGACACCGCAGGAGAGGCAACCTGATGCCCGCACCCCTCGCCGTTCCCGGCATCCCCTTCGAGCTGACTCCCTCCGAGGGGTCGGAGTGGGCCGTCACCGACGACCGGGTCGAGGTCTTGGCCCCGCCCCACAGCGACATCTTCGTCGACCCGAGCGGCGAGAGCGGGACGGCCGCCGAGACGCTGCTCAACGCCGTCACGCTGCTGGGCGCACCCGGCGAAGGCGACTTCGTGTTCGCCGCGCGCGTCGGCGCCGACTTCCGCGCGACCTTCGACGCCGCGGTCCTGCTGCTCTGGGCGGACGAGCGGCACTGGGCCAAGCTGTGCTTCGAGCGCTCTCCGGCCGGCTCGCTCATGGTGGTGTCGGTCGTAACGCGCGGGGTCTCGGACGACGCCAACTCGTTCACCGTGGACGGCGACGAGGTGTGGCTGCGCATCTCGCGCGTCGGGCGCGTGTTCGCGCTGCACGCCTCGACCGACGGCGACTGGTGGCACTTCGTCCGCGCGTTCGCGCTGGGCGACGACCTCGGCGAGGTGCGCCTCGGCTTCGAGGGCCAGAGCCCTACCGGAGACGGCTGCGCTGTCCGGTTCGACCGCGCGAGCTTCGCCCGCACGACGCTCGGCGATCTGCGCAACGGCAGCTGAGCACGTCCCGCGGTTCGCGCGCCGGATGCGCCCCGACCGGATCAGGTCACGCCGCGCACCGCGGCACGGGACGGAGCGACGGCAGCTGAACACGTCCCGCGGTTCAACCGGCGAACTCGGCCCCCCACCGGATCGGGCTCATGCAACTCCCCCCGATCACCGGGCGTCATCAGCGGACACGGCAACGGCGGCCGCCCGGATCGGGCGACCGCCGTCGTTGCCGCTGCGGTCAGTCGTCGCTGTCGGTGCCGGTCGAGACCACCGCGAACTCCGCATCGAGGTCGAGCTCGATGAACTCGCCGGCCTGGGTCAGCACCTTCACGTCCCAGGGGGACGTGCTGTCGTCGTCGGCCTCGATCTCGACGATGCGGCCGTCGGCCTCGGCGAGCGCCGCGTCGACGATGGCCGCGATCGCGTCGGCGTCGAGGACGTACTGCGGCGCCGCGTCGTCGGCGTCGGCCTCCTCGGTGGAGATGACGGATGCCTCGCCCCCGGCATCGACACGCACCTCGGTCTCTGCGCCATCCTGCGCCTCGAGCGTCACCTGGGCGCTGCCGTCACGTTCGAAGTCGACCGAGACGGGCTCACCGTCGCCGGCGGCGGCAGCAGCTTCGACCATGGCGACGATGTCGTCGGCGGAGGCGGTGCCCAGGTTCGACAGGTCACCGGTCGCGCTGTCATCGCTCGAGCCGTCGTCGTCGGTGTCGGCGTCACGCGCGTCATCGTCGGTGTCGGCGCCGCCGGAGTCGTCGCCGGAGTCCGACACCGACGAGGACGAGCTGTCGTCATCGTCGACCGCGTCGGCGATCTCGGCGCCGACGGCGATGCCGCCACCGGCGAGAAGCGCGGCAGCCAGCACCGCACCGCCGCCGATCAGCAGGCCGCGGGTGCGGCGGCGCTTGCGGTCGGGCGTCGCGCTGGCGGGAGCCGGGGCCGCTGTGGCGGGTGCCGGGGCCGCGGCGGGAGCGGCGGCCGGGGTCGCGGCGAACGCCTCGGTCTGACCGGTCGTGCCGTGCGCGAGGGGGGTCGGCGTGCCCTCCGCGGAAGTCGGGGTGCTCGCGGCCGCGGCGCTCGGGCCGGACACGGGGGCTCCCTCGGTCCGGCTCACGTCGTGCGGCTCGCCGGCGGGGGAGGTCTCGGGGGTGCTGTTCTTGTCGTCCATGCTCCGATGGTGCCGAGCGACCGCTGAAGCAGACCTGAAGCGCCCTGAAGCGACGTTCAGGAAGCGGCCGGCAGCGCGACCGAGAACCGCGCCCCACTGAGCGGCGAATCCTCGATCCACACAGCGCCGCCCTCGGCTTCAGCGATCGCGCGGACGATCGCGAGCCCCAGTCCGCTCCCGCCGGCGTCCCGCGCACGGCCCTCGTCGAGCCGCACGAAGCGCTCGAAGACCCGCTCCCGCTCTCCCGGCGGAATGCCATCGCCGTCGTCGTCGACGGTCAGCAGCACCCGGCCCTCGCGTTCGACCACCCCGATGGCGACAGCCTCGCGCGCGTGGCGGACCGCGTTGTCAGCGAGGTTGCGCACGAGCTGGCCCAGCAGACGGGGGTCCCCCTGCACCCGCGCGGCGTGGATGCCCGACCCGTCGACGACGGCACCCCCGGCGCGCAGCCGCGCGACCTCCGCGAGCGCCACATCGTCCAGGTCGACGGACTCGCGGCGCAGCATCGGCTGCTCGTCGAGGCGCGTCAGCAGCAGCAGCGCATCCACGAGCTCCTGCATCCGCAGCCCCTCGTCGTGCACCACCTCGGCAAGGTCGCCGACCGACGTCGCCTCCGGGTGCAGCTGCGCGAGCTCGGCGTGCTGTCGGATGGTCGCGAGCGGCGATCGAAGCTCGTGCGAGGCATCCGACACGAACCGGCGCTGCGCGGTGGCCGCGGCATCCAACCGATCCAGCATGCGGTTCATCGTGCCGGCGAGCGCGGCGATCTCATCGCCCGACCGAGGCACGGCGACGCGCCGATCGAGACGGTCCGCGGTGATGTCGTCGACCTCGGCGCGGATGTGGGCCACCGGGCGCAGCGCCCGCCCCACGACCCACCACGTGATCGCGGCCACGAGCGCGACGACGCCGGCGACCGCGACCGCGAGCAGCCCCGCCACCGTGGCGAGCGTGCTCTGGTCGTCTTCGACCGAGACCCCGAGGAGGAGCGTGCCGTCGTCGAGGTCTTCTCGCACCACGAGCATCGGCTCGTCGTCATAGGTGATGAGCCCCTCGGTGTTCGGCAGGTCGCCGGACTCGGCCTCGTCGGAGCGCGCCACGACGGCGCCCGTGTCGTCGAGCACCTGCACGACGTCGTCGTCGAGCTCGGCCACCGCGGCGGGCCCCTCGGCGTCGACACGGGTGGCGAGCTGCTCCGCCCGCGTCTCGGCTGCGCGCACGGCGGCATCGCGGACGCTGACCGACAGGATGCCCCAGAACGCCAGCGCCCCGAACACCAGCGCGACGGCGACGACCAGCGTCGCGGCCGCGGTGATGCGCGTGCGCAGCGAACGGCGTCTCTTCTCAGCCACCGTCGGCCGCCAGACGATAGCCGGCGCCGCGGATCGTCTCGATCGCCGCACGCCCGAACGGCCGGTCGACCTTGCGCCGGAGGTGCCCCACGTACACCTCGACGATGTTCGGGTCGCCCTCGAAGTCGTCGTTCCACACACCGGCGATGAGATCGCGCTTCGACTGCACCTGCCCGCGATGGCGCATCAGGTGCTCCAGCACCGAGAACTCCCGCGACGTGAGGTCGATCTCGGCCTCGCCGCGCCACGCCCGGCGGGCGCCCGGATCGAGCCGCAGATCGCCCGCCTCGAGCACCGTCGGCCGCTCCACCCCGCCGCGGCGGATCAGCGCGCGCAGCCGCGCCACGAGCACCGCGAACGAGAAGGGCTTCGTGACATAGTCGTCGGCGCCGGTCTCGAGCGCCTCGACCTGGTCCCACTCGCCGTCCTTGGCGGTGAGCATGAGCACCGGCGTCCAATTCTCCTCCGCGCGCAGCGCTTCGCAGACCTTCCAGCCGCTCATGCCGGGCATCATGAGGTCGAGCACGATCGCGTCGTACGCCGTCTCACGCGCCCGCCACAGCCCGTCGACGCCGTTGTGCGCGACATCGACGCCGAAGCCCTCGGCCTCGAGACCGCGACGGATGCCGTCGGCAAGGCGCACCTCGTCATCCACCACCAGAATCCGCATCGGCACCAGTCTGGACCGCGCGGGCTGAATCCCGCCTGAAGCGCGGCCCGACGTCGCTGCCCGCTCCGACCTCACGCCGTGCTCGCCGCGCCCCGGACGCGTTTCGTCTCGGTCGCTGCGCTCCCTCGCTCAACGACCGCGGGGACTACTGCCTCTCTGCGGGCGGGCGGAAGATCCCGGCGATCACGGTCTCGAGGATCGGACGCGGATCGCTGAAATCGTGCCGTGCGATCCGGTGGAGCACCAGACCCTCCATGCAGGCCGCGAGAGTGCGGGCTGCGGCATCCGGATCTGACGCGCCCATGGCCGCCAGGGCCGAGACGACACCGCCCACCAGGGCGTCGCGCCCGCGCTGGAGAACCGCGCGAAGGCCGGCGTCGTGGCTCGCCTCCATGAACAGCACCAGACGCGCCGTCGTGAGCTTGCGGTTGGTGATCGTGATGACATCGAGGAGCGCGCACAGCCCGAAGACGAGCTCGTCGGGCGAGCGGGGCGCCATCGCGGGTCGGAGCGAGGCGAGTTCCTGCGCGACGATCCAGTCCGAGACACCCGCGACGAGCGCCGCGCGCGTGCGGAAGTAGTTCGACGTCGATCCCTTCGGCAGACCCGCGCGCTCGTCGACGCGCGTATGGGTGAGGGCACGCAGCCCGCCGGTGCCGAGGAGGTCGACCGCGGCCTCGAGCACGCGCTCCCGATGAGACGTCACGTCCCACTATAAACACAGTGGATCTAGCACTAGAAACGTAGTATTCTCGCGCCATGGGCGCAATGAAGCCCCCTGGGGGCAACGGTCGAAACAACACCGCAGACACCGACACCCGAGTCGAGTCCCTGCCGGACGCCGAGGGCGTGCGCCACCGGTTCGTCGATCTGCCGGGTCTGCGCATGCACGTGGCGGAGGCCGGCGACGGGCCGCCGCTGCTGATGCTGCACGGGTTTCCGCAGCACTGGTGGGCGTGGCGCAAGGTCATCCCCGAGCTGGCCGCGCACTACCGGGTGATCTGCCCCGACCTCCGCGGCGCCGGCTGGACGGATGCGCCGCCCGACGGCTACCACTCGGAGCAGCTCGTCGACGACATCGTGGCGCTTCTCGATGCGCTGCAGATCGACCGGGTCGACCTGATGGGATACGACTCGGGCGGCATCGTGGGCTATCGCCTGTGCCTGCGGCATCCGGAACGCGTCCGGCGGTACGTGAACTTCGCCACACCGCACCCGTACGCGGCATTTCACGCGCGGGTCCTGCTCAACATGTGGCGGCTCTGGCCGATGTTCGCGATCGCCGCACGCGGCGTCGGACCCCGGTTGCTCGGACGCGGTCGTCAGCGGCTGCCGCGCTGGCAGATGACGAGCGACACCAGCGACCCCTCGGTCTTCCCTCCCGACGCCGTCGAGCAGTACGTGGCGCGCTTCCGCGATCCCGCACGGGCGCGGGCCGGGTCGCGCCTGTACCGCGACCTGATGTTCGCCGAGGGCCGGCGGTCGATGTCGGGCGAGTACAACAGCATGCGCCTGCGGACGCCGACGCTGACCATGTACGGAGCCGTGCTCTACGACAACGACCTCCCCGACGGGCAGCACCCCGAGGTGCTCGACGGGTACCAGGACCACGCCGACGACCTCACGGTCGAGCGCGTGCGGGGCTTCGGCTACTACCTGGCCGAGGAGAAGCCCGAGTTCCTCGTCGGCAGAGCGCGCGAGTTCCTCCAGACCGCGAGCTGACGGATGCCGCGGGCCCCGGTGGTCGCCGGGTCGGGGGCGTTTCGTCTCGGTCGTTGCGCTCCCTCGCTCAACGACCGCGGGCCTTGACCTCCCCGGTCGTTGAGCGCCCTTCGATACGCTCCTTCGTCGCTACTCAGGAACCGCTCCGCGAGACGAAACGCGTCGCGCACGGGGCACCGCGGCGTGAGGTCGGCCGGTGGTACGGTCGCGACGTGGCCTCCGCGAACCAGTCCGACGACGATCCCCGCCTGGGACTCACTCTCAGCGGCGGGGGCGCGTTCGGCGCAGCGCACGTCGGCGTGCTGCAGGTGCTCGAGGAACGAGGCATCCGTCCCGGCATCGTGACGGGAACCAGCTCCGGAGCGCTCGTCGGATCCGCCTATGCCGCGGGGCTCACCGGCGAGCAGGTCGAGCAGATCGCGCTGCGGTTCCGCTGGAACCGGATCGCGCGCTGGAGCTTCCAGCCGCGCTGGGGCCTGCTCGACACACGCGTCGTCACCGACGCCATCCACCGCCTGCTCGGCGAGGACCCGCGCATCGAAGACCTGCCTCGGCGGTTCGGCGCGGTCGCGACCGATCTGCGCACACGTCAAGCGGTGACGCTCGCCATCGGGCCGCTGAGCGCGGCGCTGCGCGCGACGATCGCCGTGCCGGGGGTCCTGCCTCCGGTCCGGCTCGGCGGACGACTGCTGGCTGACGGCGGCATGGTCGACAACGTGCCGCACGCGGCGGCCCGCGAGCTGGGCGCCGAACGCGTCATCGTCGTGCACCTGCACGCCAAGTGGGAGAACGTGCGGATGATGCGCACGACCACGAAGATCGCCGAACTCGTCGCCGACCCGACGGTCGTCTTGATCCAGCCCGAGATGCAGCGCATGGCGCAGTGGACGATGCGTGACGTTCCGCGGCTCATCGCCGAGGGCCGCCGCGCCGCGACCGCAGCCCTCGACGAGGCGCACGGCGCGCCCGTGCTCGACCACCGCTGACCGCGCAGCCCGCGCTCGACCACCGCTGACCGCGCAGCCCGCGCGACCACCGCTGACCACGCGGGACTGTGCTCGGCCAGCGCGCCGGCCGCACCCCGAGCGCGCGCGATCGCCGCACCCCCGAGCGCGCGATCGCCGCCGGCTCAGGCTCCGGTGAAGCTCGGCCGCCTCTTCTCCTGGAAGGCCGCGAAGCCTTCCCGGTAGTCCTCGGTGTCGCAGAGCGCCGCCTGCGCCGCGTTCTCCTCCGACACCGAGGCCCAGAGCCCCAGCCGCTCGTCTCGCAGGCGGGCGATGAGCGCCTTGCTGGCCCGGAAGGCGGCCGTGGCTCCGGTGGCGGCGCGGGTGGCGGCATCCGTCACCGCGTTTTGGAGCTCGGCAGCCGGCATGGCCTGCGAGAACAGCCCCGACGCGACCGCCTCTGCGCCGGTCATGAGGCGTCCGGTGTAGATGAGGTCGAGGGTCTTGTGGGCGCCGAGGCGCTCGTAGAAGAGGGCGTGACCGCCCGAGTCGAGGGTCGCACCCAGGGCCGCGAACGGCGAGCCGATCTTGGCGTCGTCGGCGACGTAGACCACGTCGGTGGCGATCAGCAGCCCGAGCCCGACACCGAGGCACGCGCCGTGCGCGGCCGCGAACGTGGGTGCCGGAAAGGCCGACATGCGCCGCAGCACCGGCGTCACGAGCCCGTCGAGGTAGCCCATGACGTCGTCGTCGGCCGGGTCGACGCCGGAGATGTCGCGCCCGGCGCAGAACGCCCGGCCGTTGCCGCGCAGCACGAGCGCGCGCACCCCGGCGCCCTCGGCCTCGGCGTACGCGTCCCCGAGGTCACGCACCGCCTGCTCGTCGAGGGCGTTGAGCTTGCCGGGGTTGTCGAGGGTGATGTGCGCGACGGCGTCGTCGATGCGCAGGTCGATCATGGGCTCTCCTAGACGTCGTAGTCGACGGTGACGGACTCCGAGGTGGGATGGGACTGGCAGGTGAGCACGTAGCCGCGCTCGAGCTCGTCGGGTTCGAGCGCGTAGTTCTCGGTCATCGTGACCGAGCCGGCGACCAGGCGCGCGCGGCAGGTGCCGCACACTCCCCCGGCGCACGCGAACGGCACGTCGGGGCGCACGCGCAGCGCCGCGTTCAGGATCGACTCGTGCGCGGCGACAGGGCTCTCGACCGACTGCGACTGCCCGTCGAGCGTGAACTCGATACGGCGCACCGGCTCGTCGGCCGCGACCACGACGGGGCGCCCGGCGGCGGGCTCGGCGCGCTCGCCCTCGCCGGTGGTGAAGAGCTCGTACCGCACGTGCTCGGGCTCGACCCCGATGTCGGCGAGGGTGTCGCGACAGAGCTGCACGAGCTCGAACGGGCCGCACAGGAACCACTCGTCCACCGTGTCGGGCAGCACGAGCTCGTCGAGGATGCGGCGCAGCCGCGGCTCGTCGATGCGGCCCGACAGCAGGGGCGCGGTGCGCTGCTCGCGCGAGAGCACGTGGTGCAGCGCCAGGCGGGTCGGGTAGCGGTCCTTGAGGTCGGAGAGCTCGTCGAGGAACATCACGTCGAGGCTCGACCGGTTCGTGTAGACGAGCGTGAACCGCGACGTCGCCGACCGCGCCAGCACCGTGGCGGCGAGCGCCATGAGCGGCGTGATGCCCGACCCCGCCGCGATGCCCGCCACGTGCGCGCCGTCGAGATCGTCGAGCCGCGACGTGAAGGTGCCCTGCGGACTCATCACGTCGATGCGGTCGCCGACCTTCAGCTCGGTCTGCGCCCACGTCGAGAACCGTCCGCCCTCGTCGCGCTTGATCGCCACGCTGATCGTGCGGGGCCCGTCTCCGCCGCCGCCCGAGTCCTCGGCGCGGCAGAGCGAGTACGAGCGCCGCAGCTCGCGGCCGTCGAGCTCTTTGCGCAGCGCGACGTGCTGCCCGGCGAGGTAGCCGAACTCGTCGCGCACCTCCTCGGGGATCGCGAACGTCACCTCGACCGCGGCATCGGTCAGCGGGCGTACGGCCGCGACCCGCAGCGAGTGGAACCGCGCCCGGTGCTTGCGCTCGCGCGGTCCGCCGACGGCCGTCGTGAGAAGCGCCTCGGCGATCCGCTCCCGTTCGGCGTCGCCGGGTTCCTGGCTCCGTCGTGCGGCGTCGTTCGTCATCAGTGCACCTTGAAGTGATCGAAGGGCTCGAGGCACGCCCGGCACTCGTACAGCGCCTTGCACGACGTCGACCCGAACCGCGCGAGCTCGCGCGTGTCGAGCGACCCGCAGCGCGGGCACCGGACCGACAGCGCCAGCCGGATCGGACCGCCTGTCGCCGAGCCGGGATGGACCGCGCGGCCCGTGGGCGGGGCGATCCCGTAGTCGACGAGCTTCTGCTTGCCGGCATCCGTCATCCAGTCCGTCGTCCACGCGGGCGCCAGCACGAGCCGCACGACGACGTCGTCGAACCCGTCCGACCTGAGGGCCAGCACGACGTCATCGCGGATGGCGTCCATCGCCGGGCACCCCGAATACGTCGGCGTGATGGTCACCGTCACCCGGCCGCCCTCGACCACGATGTCGCGCAGCACGCCGAGATCCTCGATCGTGAGCACCGGCACCTCGGGATCGGGAACCGATGCCGCCACCGCCCACGCCCGCCGCCGCCGGCCCGCGGGGTCGGCGTCGGGGGCTTCGACGGGGGCCGGCCGGGGTGCGGGGCGTTCGCAACTCAGGATGGATCCCGTTCCCTCAGGCGTTTCGGCGGCCATCCGGTGCGTTGATCCTGAATTACGCGCCGCGCCGGTCGCGAGGGCGCCGCCGGATGCTGTCGCCGCCCCCGCGCGGCCGCTCGATTCCGCGGCGTCGGCAGCGGATGCCGTGATCGGCGCCGGACGTTCGCAACTCAGGATGAAACCCGTCCCGGCGGGCGTTTCGGGGGCGATTCTGTCCGTCCATCCTGAGTTATGAGCCGTACCGGTCACCATGTCGCCCCCGGATGCTGCCGCGCGAGCACCTGCATCTCGGCGAGCAGGTAGCCGAGCGTCGAGAAGTGCGCACCGCGCCGGCCGCCCCCCGACGAGACCGGACCCGCCGGCACCTCGAGCTCGGCCTCGGCGAAGACGGCCGCGATGACGGCGTCGAACGCCGGCCGCAGCGCCGACGGGCGCACGGCCACCCCGTCAAGGCGGTCGATGAGAGGCTCGTCGCGGAACAGCTCGCCCACGTACGGCCACACGTCGCCGATCGCCCGGACCAGGCGCGACCGCGATTCGTCGGTGCCGCCGGCGAGCCGCAGCGTCCACTGCACGGCATGATCGCGGTGGTACTCGACCTCCTTCACGGCCTTGGCGGCGATCGCCGCGAGCGTCTCGTCGGATGACCCCTGCAGCGCCGTGTAGAGCTCGAAAAGATGGACGGATGCCGCCAACTGGCGCGCGATCGTCTGCGCGAAGTCGCCGTTGGGCTGCTCGAAGAGCCAGGCGCACCGGAACTCCGGCTCGTCCCGCCAGTACGCCAGATCGTCCTCGGTGCGGCCGTCGAAGGTGCCGGCGTAGCGGAGGAACGACCGCGCGTGCCCGAGCAGATCGAGGGCGATGTTCGCCAGGGCGACGTCCTCCTCGAGCTCGGGGGCGCGCGCGATCCACATCCCCAGCTGCTGCGCGAGGATGAGCGCGTCGTCGCCGAGCCACAGCGCGTACTCGGCGACGTCGGCCGTCGCCGCGCGGCCTTCGGCGCCGGCGAGCTCGGCCGACAGCTCGACCTGCTCGACGGTGACATGCCCGTGCGGGTCACCGGGGCGTTTCGTCTCGGTCGCTGCGCTCCCTCGCTCAACGACCGGAGGCACCGCAACAGCCCCGGTCGCTGCCGGCCCAACGACCGGAGGCACCGCAACCGCAACGGCCCCGGTCGTTGAGCGAGCGGCGGTCGTTGAGCGAGCGGAGCGAGTCGAGACGCCCCGATGTTCCGGGTCCACGTGAGTCACAGGTGCGGCACCCCCTCGGACGCCGTGTAGTACGTCGCGTGGCGGTAGTTCTTGCCCGCGGGGCTCTCGAAGAACGCGCCCTTCGAGTCGGGATCGCTCGTCGTGATCGCATCCGCCGGCACCACCCAGATCGAGGTGCCCTCGCCACGGCGCGTGTAGAGGTCGCGCGCGTTGCGCAGCGCGAGCTCGGCGTCGGGGGCGTGCAGCGATCCGGCGTGCACGTGCGACAGGCCCCGCCCGGCCCGCACGAACACCTCCCACAGCGGCCACGACTCGCGTGAGGAAGCACCGGGCGTCGTCATGAGGGAACCTCCGTCGTCTCGGGGCGTTTCGTCTCGTCGCTGCGCTCCTCGCTCGACGAGCGTCGCTCGCCCGACGACCGGGTACGCGCCTGCTGCTTGCGGGCGTACTCGGCGGCGGCCTCGCGCACCCAGGCGCCCTCGTCGTGCGCGTTGCGGCGGTTGCGGATGCGCTCGGCGTTCATCGCCCCGCGACCCGCGATCACCTCCTGCAGCTCCGACCAGTCGATCTCGCTCGTGTGCCAGCGCTCCGCCGACGCGTCCCAGCGCAGTTCGGGGTCGGGCAGCGTCACGCCGAGCACCTCGGCCTGCGGCACCAGCATCCCGATGAACCGCTGGCGCAGCTCGTCGTTCGAGAACCGCTTGATCTTCCATGCCATCGACTGGGCCGAGTTGGGCGAGGCGTCATCGGGCGGCCCGAACATCATGAGCGAGGGCCAGTACCAGCGGTTCACGGCATCCTGCGCCATCTTCCGCTGCGCGGGCGTGCCCTGCATGAGCGACAGCAGGATCTCGAACCCCTGCCGCTGGTGGAACGACTCCTCTTTGCAGATGCGCACCATCGCGCGGCCGTACGGGCCGTACGACGCGCGGCACAGCGGCACCTGGTTGCAGATCGCGGCGCCGTCGACGAGCCAGCCGATCGCGCCCATGTCGGCCCACGTCGGGGTGGGGTAGTTGAAGATCGACGAGTACTTGGCGCGACCTTCGATGAGATGCTCGGTCATCTCGTCGCGCGTGATCCCGAGCGTCTGCGCGGCGGAGTAGAGATACAGGCCGTGCCCCGCTTCGTCCTGCACCTTCGCCATCAGGATGGCCTTGCGCTTGAGGCTCGGCGCCCGCGTGATCCAGTTGCCCTCGGGCTGCATGCCGATGATCTCGGAGTGCGCGTGCTGCGAGATCTGCCGGATGAGGGTCTTGCGATAGGCCTCCGGCATCCAATCGCGCGGCTCGATGCGCTGGTCGGCCTCGATGAGCGCGTCGAACTCGGCCTGACGCTCCCGCTGTGCGAGGTCGATCGTGGCCGCCTCGGGTGGTGTCGTCATGTCGACTCCTTATTACAGACCGATCGTTCAGTTATGATAATCGCCCCGTCTGCGACCGACAAGGCCCTCACGGCTCGATCCGGCGGTCGGTGACGAGCGAGCGGCCACGGAACTCTGCGACCACTTCGCCCGTCTCATCGGTGATCGTGACGTCGTAGAGACCGGCGCGCCCGCTGACGACGCGACGCGCCGCGCGGGCGGTCAGCGTCTGCCCGCCGTGGGTCGCCTTGAGGAACGAGATGTCGGCGCCCGCGGCGACGGTGATGCGGTCGTCCTCGTTGCACGCGATCGCGAAGGCGGTGTCGGCGAGCGCGAAGACGAAGCCGCCGTGGGTGATGTCGAACCCGTTCAGCATGTCGTCGCGCACGACCATGCTGACCACCGCCTCGCCCGGCTCGTCGCGCTCCACGCGCATGCCGAGCGCCGCCGACGCGCGGTCGCGCTGCATCATCGGGCGGAGGGTCACGCCGGCACCGCCGACGCGAGCGATCCCGACGGCGCCGGGGCCGCGGCATCCTTCGCCACCAGCGTCAGCACGTCGTACTGCGCCACGATCTCGTCGCGCTGGTTGTGGATGACGGCATCCCACCGCACCTCGCCGTACTCGTCGGTCTCGCGCGGCGTGATCTGCTTCGCCGTGAGCGTCACGCGGATGCGGTCGCCCGGCGACACCGGCGTGACGAAGCGCAGGTTCTCGAGCCCGTAGTTGGCGAGCACCGGCCCGGGAGCGGGGTCGACGAAGAGGCCCGCCGCCCACGAGACGAGCAGGTAGCCGTGCGCGACGCGACCCGGGAAGAAGGGATTGGCGGATGCCGCGTCCTCGTCCATGTGCGCGTAGAACGTGTCGCCGGTGAACCGCGCGAAGGTCTCGATGTCGTCGAGGCTCACCTCGCGGTCGGCGGAGCGCACCTGGTCGCCGATGCGGAGTTCGGCGAGCGACTTGCGGAACGGATGCGTGCCCTCGTCGACGGATGCCGCGCCCTGATGCCAGACGCCGGTGATGGCCGTGAGCATGTCGGGCGATCCCTGGATCGCGGTGCGCTGCATGTGGTGCAGCACGGCGCGGATTCCGCCGAGCTCCTCTCCCCCGCCGGCGCGACCCGGACCGCCGTGCACGAGGTGCGGCACGGGCGCGCCGTGCCCGGTCGACGTGCGCGCGTTCTCGCGGCTGAGGAACAGCACCCGGCCGTTGTAGGCGCCGATGCGGCTCAGCAGCTCGACGGCGACGTCGGTGTCATGGGTGGCGACCGACGTCACGAGCGACCCGCCGCCGCGGCCCACGAGGTCGGCCGCCTCTTCGAGCGTGTCGTACGTCAGCACGCTCGCGACCGGCCCGAAGGCCTCGACGTCGTGCACCGCGCCGACGCGCGCATCGTCGAAGCCGACGAGGAGCGGGGCCATGAACGCCCCCTCGGGGGCCGGGCCCGTCGAGCCGTCGGGGTGCACGACGTCCGGCGCGGTCGTCGACCCCAGCAGGATCCGTCCGCCGGCGTCCTCGAGCTCGGCCACCCGGGCCAGCACCTCGTCGCGCTGCTGCGTCGAGACGAGCGGGCCCATGGTGACGCCGTCCGCGTGCGGGTCGCCGATCACGATGCGACGTGCGATCTTCTCGCCGATCGCGTCGACGAGCGCCTGCGCGGTGCCCGACGGGACGATCGCGCGGCGGATCGCCGTGCACTTCTGCCCGGCCTTGGTGGTGAGCTCGACCATGAGCTGACCGACGTAGGCGTCGAACTCGGGAGTGCCGGGGGTGGCGTCGGGCCCGAGCACCGAGGCGTTGATCGAGTCGGTCTCGGTGGTGAAGCGCACACCCTCGGGCGTCTGCGCGCGCAGGCGCTCGGCGGTCGACGCGCTGCCGGTGAAGGCGACGAGGTCGCCGAGCCGCAGCAGCTCGAACACGCCCGGCAGGGCGCCCGACACCAGCTGCAGCGAGCCGTCGGGAAGCAGGCCCGACTCGACGAGGATCCGCACCCAGGCCTCGGCGATGTAGGCGCTCGGGGTCGCGGGCTTGACGACGGTGGGCACGCCGGCGAGGAACGCCGGCGCGAACTTCTCGAGCGCCCCCCACATCGGGAAGTTGAAGGCGTTGATCTGCAGCGCGACACCCGGCAGGCGCGTGTACACGTGCTGACCCAGGAACGAGCCGTCCTTCGACAGCGGCTCGGGGCTGCCGTCGACGTACACGCGGCTGTTCGGCAGCTCGCGCCGGCCCTTCGAGGAGTAGGTGAACAGCACGCCGATGCCGCCGTCGACGTCGCTGAGCGAGTCGCGCACGGTCGACCCCGCCCGCTTCGACAGCTCGTACAGCTCCTCCTTGCGCTCGGTCAGCGCCATCGCGAACTGCTTGAGCAGCACCGCCCGCTGGTGGAACGTCAGCTCGCCGAGGCTCCGCTGCCCCACCGTGCGCGCGTGCTCGAGCGCGCCGGCCAGGTCGATGCCGCGCGTGCTCACCCGCGTGACGACCTCGCCGGTCGAGGCGTCGCGCACGACCGCCGCGTCGGTGTCGTCGGCCGGGATCCACCACTGGTCCGCGACGTAGCTCGCGAGCATGCCGGTCATGTCTGGCTCCATTCGTAGAATCCGCGGCCGCTCTTGCGGCCCAGGTGTCCGTCGGCGACCATGCGCCGCAGCAGCTGCGGCGGCTCGAACCGCGCGCCGAGCGTGCGGTGCAGCTCTTCGGCGATCCCCAGCCGCACGTCGAGGCCCACGATGTCGGTGGTGCGCAGCGGACCGAGCGGATGCCGGTACCCCTGCTCCATCGCCGCGTCGATGTCGGCGGGGCTCGCTACCTGCTCCTCCACCATGCGGATCGCCTCCAGGGCGAGGGCGACGCCCAGCCGGCTGGACGCGAACCCGGGCGAGTCGCGCACGACGATCGGCGTCTTGCCGAGCGCGGCGACCCAGTCGCGGGCGCGGGCCTCGAGCTCGGGCTCGGTCGCCGCGCCGATCACGATCTCGACCAGCGACGACGCGGGCACCGGGTTGAAGAAGTGCAGGCCGAGGAAGCGGCCGGGGCGCCGCAGCCTCGCGGCGAGCGCGTCGATGGAGATCGACGACGTGTTGCTGGCGAGCACCGCCTCCGGCGCGAGCACGGCCTCCACGTCGAGGAGTGCCTGCGTCTTGACGGCACGGTCTTCGAAGACCGCCTCGACGACCAGCTCGCAGTCCGCGAAGAGGCCGAAGTCGACGCCCGTGCGCACAGCCGCGGCGAGGGCGTCGGCCGAGAGCGACGGGTGGAGCTCGACGGCCCGCGCGAGGCTGCGCCGCATCCGCTCGCGGGCGGCCTCGGCCGCCTCGGCGTCGCGCTCGACCACGACGACTCGCGCGCCCGCCACGGCGAAGGCGTGGGCGATGCCGGCGCCCATGCGGCCGCCGCCGAGCACGCCCACCGTGGCGGGGGCGCTCATGGCCGCTTCCTCTCGAGGAACGCGGTCATCCGCCGGTGCTTCTCGGGGCTCTCGAAGAGCTCGGCCTGCAGCTCGAGCTCGATGCCGGGGTGCGCCTCGGCGGGCGCGCGGAGCGCCGTCTTGGTGTGGCGCGTCGCCAGCGGGTCGTTGGCGGCGATGCGGTCGGCGATGAGGTGAGCCGCGGCCATCAGCTGGTCGGCGGGATGGATCGCCGAGATCAGCCCCCACCGCACCGCCTCGTCGGCGTCGACGATGCGCCCGGTCAGCAGCAGCTCGGCCGCACGCGCCTCGCCGACGATTTCGGGCAGCCGCCAGGTGGCGCCCGCCGCCGCGATGATGCCGAGCCCGGGCTCGGGGTTGCCCATGCGCAGCGTCGGCGTGCCGATGCGGATGTCGGCGGCATAGGCCAGCTCGGCCCCGCCCCCGAGCGCGTAGCCGTCGACGGCGGCGATGACCGGCATCGGCAGCGCCCGGATGCGGCGGAAGGCCATGGTGTTGATGCCCGCGCGCGCATCGGCCGCACGCCGGTCGCGCAGCTGCGCGATGTCGGCGCCGGATGCGAAGACGCCGCCGGACCCGGTGAGGATGAGGATGCGGGGCACCGACTCGAGCTCGGCGCACACCTCGTGCAGCGCATCGATCGTGCGCCGGTCGATGGCGTTGCGCGTCTCGGGCCGGCCGAGCGTCACGACGACCCGATCGGACTGCCGTTCGATCTCGATCGGCGGAGCCGCGCCGTGCTCGGACATCGTCATCCTTCGTTCCGCCGCGTTGCGGGAAGACATCGACCGGAAGTTTCCCAACCGATCGTTCAGTAATATGCCATGCAGCGGAGGACTTCGCAAACACGACTGGGGCAGACTGAGCGATGGTCGCCGATCGCCCGCGACCGTGGCGCACCGAGACGCAGGAGGCACCCGATGGACGTCGCCCCGCCGACCGATGAGCTCGTGCCGCGCGCCCGGCGCGGGCGCCCGGGCTATGACCGCGATCAGGTGCTCGGCATCGCCGTGAGCCTCTTCAACGAGAAGGGCTACGACGCGACCTCGGTGTCGGACCTCGCCGAGCGGCTGGGGCTGACGAAGTCGGCGCTGTACCACCACTTCGCCTCGAAGGAGCATGTGCTCGACCTGGCGCTCGACGACGCGCTGACGAGCCTCGAGCGGGTGCTCGAGCATCCCGAGGCGCAGCACGGGCCGGCCGATGCGCGACTGGCCCACGTCATCCGGGGCGCCGTGCGGGTGCTCATCGAGAAGCTGCCGTCGGTCACCCTGCTGCTGCGCGTGCGGGGCAACAGCCCCGTCGAGCTGTCGGCGCTCGAACGGCGGCGCGTGTTCGACCACCGCGTCACCGAGGTGGTCCGTCGCGCGCAGGACGAGGGGCACCTCCGGGCCGACGTCGACCCGGCCGTGGCCACCCGGCTCGTCTTCGGCATGGTGAACTCTCTCACCGAGTGGTACCGCCCCGGCGGCGCACTGGACGCGGAGCAGCTGAGCACCGTCGTGCTCTCGACGGCGCTCGACGGACTGCGCACGCCGCCCGACCCGCGCTGAGGGACGCCGACGGATCCTTCCACCCGGCTCCCGGGTTCAGGGCGCGTCGGCGGGATCCTCGATCGGCTGAACGGTGGGCGGCGCGTGTTCGACCACCGCGTCACCGAGGTGGTCCGTCGCGCGCAGGACGAGGGGCACCTCCGGGCCGACGTCGACCCGGCCGTGGCCACCCGGCTCGTCTTCGGCATGGTGAACTCTCTCACCGAGTGGTACCGCCCCGGCGGCGCACTGGACGCGGAGCAGCTGAGCACCGTCGTGCTCTCGACGGCGCTCGACGGACTGCGCACGCCGCCCGACCCGCGCTGAGGGACGCCGACGGATCCTTCCACCCGGCTCCCGGGTTCAGGGCGCGTCGGCGGGATCCTCGATCGGCTGAACGGTGGGTGGCGCGAGGATGAGCCGGGTGCGCTCCTGCATGTAGCCGATCGCCTCGTCGTTGTCGGGGCCTTCCGCCGACGTGTTCGCCGTCTGCATCACGAGCTCGGTGCTCGCGTTGAGGAGGAACGTGGACTCGACCTCGTTCCCGTCCATGCCGATCCCGCGCAGCGTCACGGAATCGGTCATGTGAGCCCCGCCCAGCGCCCGCGCGTACTCCATGAGCCAGTCGGCGGCCTCGTCGTCGATGAGAAGGGCCTTGTCCGCGTACGTCACGTGCTTCATGCCGACCACAGTGGGTGCCGGCCGCCGTCCAGCCCATGCCATTGACACCCGAGGTGAGGCGTGCATCCCTGCGGGGGACGGATGCCGCGTCCCTGTCGCGTGTCGGAGGCCCGTGGTTTGCTGGGCACATGCGCACCACGACCTCCGCCGACGGAACCCCGATCGCCTACGACGAGACCGGCGACGGTCCCGTCGTCGTCATCGTGAACGGCGCGATGTCGAGGGCCGCCGACGCCGCAGGACTCGCGTCGGCGCTCACCGATGCCGGCTTCCGGGCGGTGACGTGGGACCGACGCGCCCGGGGCGCGAGCGGTGACGCGACGGGGTCGACGCCCGAGCGCGAGGTCGAGGATCTCGCGGCCGTGATCGCCGCGACCGGTGGCGAGGCCGCGGTCCTGGGGCACTCGTCCGGGGCGGTGCTGGCCCTGCTGGCGGCGTCGCGCGGCGTGCCCGTGAGCGCCCTGTTCCTCTCCGAGCCGCCGATGCGGTTCGGAGAGGACGAGCCCGCCGACGACCTCGCCGACCGGCTGCAGGCCTTCGTCGATGAGGGCCTGCTCGACGAGGCGATCGTGACCTTCCAGCTCGAGGGCGTAGGACTGCCCCGCGAGATGGTCGAGGGCATCCGCGCGAGCGATCAGTTCGCCGCACTGCTGCCGCTGGCGCAGTCCACGGTGTACGACACCAACCTGGTGCGTGTCTCGTCCACGCCCAGCCCCGAGATGCTGGCCGTCGACGCACCCGTGACGATCCTCCGCGGCGAGCAGACGTTCCCGCTGCTGCTGACGGCTGCCGACCGTCTCGCCGAGGCCATGGACGGCGCAGAGCTGGTCGTGGTGCCCGAGTCGGTGATGCACCGCCCCGACCCCGTCGCGACCGCCCGCGTGATCCGCGCCCGGCTCGCCTGAACCGGCCACGCCGCGGTTCGGGCGGGCGCCCGGGCGTCAGGCGATGCGCGTGCCCGAGGGCAGGCGACCCGCGGGAGTCCGGGTACGGGCCCAGGCCCACCAGAGCAGCCCGGCCGCCAGCAGCGCCTGCAAGGCCATGCCGATGAACCAGCTCGGCATCGACTGGTCGATCCGCTCGCGCGCCGTCGGCTGGTCGACCGCCGGCCCCGGCGCGCACTCGTCCCAGCGGTACTCGAGTTCAGGCGGCTCCTGCGCGGAGCGCACGCCGAGCTTGATCTGGCCGAAGAGATCTCGCGGGTACCCGCCCGGATCGAACTGCGTGGGCGTCGCGTCGGCGAGGATCACGAACGGGTTGGCCGCGAGCAGCCACCAGACGTGGTCGAAGCGCGGCACGTCGTAGGTCGACGTCTGCCATTGGCCGCACCGCAGCTCCGCGTCCTCATCGCAGGGGTACTCCTCGCTGGACTCCTCGCCGGGGAAGCAGGGGAAGGTGTCGCCCGTGTACGCGTCGTACTCGAAGCTGCGGGTGGTGCTGGTCACCTCGGAGCGCAGGGTGAAGCCCACGAGCGCGAACGCGATCAGCGTCCCGATCACGAGCGCCGCGACGACGAGGTACGTGGTCGCCACCGAGAACAGCGGGCGCGACAGGATGCCGCTGAGCGCCACGCCGATGGCCGAGATGACTCCGACCTCGAACACCAGCACGACCAGCGACACGGCGATCGTCGCGGGAGCGCCGCCGCCGGCGAGAGTGGCGAGCACGAGGAACGGCACCGACACGGCCACGAACGCAAGCCCCGTCACCCAGGCGGCGAGCGCCTTGCCGAACAGGATCTCGGCGGTCGTCGCCAGCGTGACCTGCACGGGGGCCAGGGTCGCGGCATCCCGGTCTCCGTTGATCGCGTTGCCGCTCAGCGTCGGCGAGACCAGCACCACGAGCAGCAGGGTGATGTAGACGATCGTCGAGTAGATGGCGCCGCCCGGTTCGGGGCTGCCACCCCACGCGAGGAACGACAGCGCCGTCACGATCACGAGCAGCACCGCGAAGACGCCGAGCAGCACGTACCAGGCGACGCTCCGGGTGCGCTGCGTCAGCTCCAGGCCGATGATGGTGCCCAGCCGCTGGCCGTTCACGAGATCGCCTCGCCTTCGTCGGTCGCACCGGCAGTGGTTCCGGATGCCGCGTCCCCCGGTCGCGCCGAATGCCCAGAGTCCGTCGGCGGCGGCGCGGGGCTGCCCGGAGCGGCAGGCGCGGCGGGCACCGCCGAGGGAGCGACCGGTCCGGGAGCGGACGGCGCCTGCGGCGGCCGTCCGTCGCCGAGGTCGAGGAACGTGCGCTCGAGCGCGCCCTGCGCCGCCGCGAACTCCACCACGTCGAGTCCCGCCCCGACGAGGTCGCGCAGCGCGGCGGCTGCGGCATCCTCCGACTCGAACGACACCATGACGTCGCGCCGGTCGATGCCCACGCTCTCGGGCGGCACGCGCAGCGCGGCGGCGACCGCGGCGAGCGACTCCGCCGCCTCGCCCCGCGCCAGGCGAACCCGCCAGGGCCGGGCGCGCCGGGCAGCCGCCTCGACGCGGGCCGGGTCGACCGTCGTGCCGGCCATGAGGAAGACGGCATCGTCGACGACTTCTTCGAGCTCGGAGAGGATGTGGCTCGACACCAGCACGGTGCGTCCTTCGGCGGCGAATCGGCGCAGCAGCATCCGGAGGTCGATGCGCGCCTGCGGGTCGAGGCCCGACGCCGGCTCGTCGAGCAGCAGCACGCGCGGGTCGTGCACGAGGGCGCGCGCGAGCCCGAGTCGCTGCTTCTGACCGCGCGACAGCACGCGGGCAGGGGCGTCGGCGAGGTCGACCAGCCCGACCTCGGCGAGGAGCACGTCGGCGCGCGCGGCGGCCACCGGCTTCGGCATCCCGTACAGCCGCGCGGTCACGGCGAGGGTCTCGCGCGAGGTGAGCGCGTTCCACGCGCCGAGCGCGTCGGGCATCCAGCCGAGCACGGCGCGGGCCGCCTGCGGATCTGCGACGGGGTCGACGCCCTCGATGCGAATGGTGCCGGCGTCGGGGGCGAGCAGCGAGGCGAGCATCAGCAGCAGCGTCGTCTTGCCCGAGCCGTTGGGACCGACCAGACCGGTCACGCGGCCGGCACGGGCGTGCAGCGTCACGGTGCGCACGGCCTGCACCTCGCCGAACGCGCGACGCACGCCGCTCACGACGATGCCCGGCTCGGCGGGAATGGATGGCGTGGCGGCGGCGAGGGAGCTCACGGGCTTCACCCTAGCGACGCGGGCGCCGCGCGCCGGGAATTCGTCGCCCGAGCGTTATGGACGGAAGAACGCGACGCCGAGATCGGGGTGGTCGACGAACACGCCGTCAAGGCCGGTGTCGCGGATGAGGGCCCACTCGTCCTCCCAGTCGCCGAACGCCGCAGCACCGCCCCGCATGCGGAACTGGCCGATGAGGAACTGGTTCTCGGGCCGGCACGTCCACGTGAACACGCGCAGCCCGCGCTCGTGCGCGTCGGCCACGACCGACGACGGGCCTGCGCTGCGCCCGAACCTGTCGGGCGCGAGGATCATGCGCTTGTCGACGCTGATCCCGTCCACCAGCCCGGCGAGCGCGTCCAGGCCGGCCGGCGCCGCGGTCTGCGGATAGGTCGGCGCCGCCCTGCCGTGGGCGGCGAGCAGGTCGAAGGGCCGACCCGACGCCTCGAGCAGGTAGACGTAGGCCGCGGCGATGCCCCGCTCCTTCACGCCGAAGAGCACCGTCGACTCGAACGACTCGACGGTCAGCGGCAGCTCGCCGTGCGCCCAGCCGGCTTCTCGCAGCTCGGCGTCGACGAGGGCCGCCACATCCCATCCCTGTGCACCGAAGTAGGTCGCGTGCTTGATCTCGAGCACGACGCCGATCTCGCGTCCGTACTCGAGGGCGGCCTCGCGCACCATGTCGAGCACGTCGCGCAGCCGCAGCACCGGCTGCTCGTCGTCGAAGGTGGCGCTCGCGGGCCGCAGCTGCGGGATGCGCTCGCGGCAGCGCAGCGTCGAAAGCTCGTCCCAGGTGAAGTCCTCCGTGAACCAGCCGCTCAGCTCGGCGCCGTCGACCGTCTTCGTCGTGCGGCGATCGGCGAACTCGGGGTGGTCGGCGACGTCGGTCGTGCCCGAGATCTCGTTCTCGTGCCGGACGACGAGCACCCCGTCGCGCGAGACGACGACGTCGGGCTCGACGGCGTCCACGCCCATCGCGAAGGCCAGCGCGTACGAGGAGCGCGAGTGCTCCGGCCGGTACCCGGGCGCCCCGCGGTGCCCGATGACGAGCGGAGGACGGCGCGGCACCGTCCCACCTTAACCCGGCCCTCGTGCCGCGGACGGCGCGAGGACGCGGCATCCGTTCATAGCCCTCTCCCAGCACGCGGCAGTGCTCCGCGCGCCCCCGTCGGATAGTGTGGATTCACAGCACCGTGCTGGGATTTCCTTGACATTGGAGTGTGAGAGAGCAGTGGCCCTCAACAACCCCGCGTTCAACAACCCGGCCTTCCAGGACCCGAAGGCCGTTCAGACCTACCCCGGTGGTCCGCAGGCGGCGAACCTGGGCGGGCCGACGCAGTTCGCGACCGCGCAGCACGCCGGAACGGATGCCGCCACCCAGGCGCAGCTCGAGGGCATGTACGCCGCTCCGGCGGCGGGCGCCCGCGAGACCGACCGCATGACGGTCGAGGACACCGTCTGGAAGACGGTCGGCCTCTTCGCCATCCTCCTCGTCACGGCCGCCGTCGGCTGGGTGTGGACCCTCGGCGGACTCGACGCCCGCCAGGTCACGCAGCCCTCGATCCTCCCCTGGATGATCGGTGCGCTCGGCGGCTTCGTCATGGCGATGGTCGTCATCTTCGGCTCGCGCAAGAAGGTCCGCCCGCCGCTGATCTTCGCGTACGCGGCGTTCGAGGGTCTCTTCGTCGGCGGCATCTCGGCCTTCTTCGAGGTCATGTGGCCGGGCATCGTCGTCCAGGCGACGCTCGCGACCTTCACCGTGGTCGGCGTCACGCTGGCTCTCTTCGCGAGCGGAAAGGTCCGCGCGTCCAAGCGCGCCACGAAGATCTTCCTCATCGCCATGGTCGGCTACCTGATCTTCGGCCTCATCAACGTCGGCCTCATGCTGTTCGGCGTGACGGACGGCGCCTTCGGCCTGTACAGCGAGAAGATCATGGGCATCCCGCTCGGCCTCATCATCGGCCTGCTCGTGGTGATCATGGCCGCCTACTCGCTGGTGCTCGACTTCGACCAGGTGCAGCAGGGTGTGCGCAACGGCGCTCCCCGCCAGTTCGCCTGGCTCGGCGCCTTCGGCATCATGGTGACGGTCGTCTGGCTCTACGTCGAGATCCTCCGCATCATCGCGATCGTCCGCGGCAGCAACTGACGCACGACGCTCACGAACGGCCGCCCGGTTCTCCGGGCGGCCGTTCTGCTGTCTACGGCGGCATGCCGGGGCTCGAGGCGTTTCGTCTCGCTCCGCTCGCTCAGCGACCCGGGGGCAGCGGGTTCGCTGAAGGGACCCGGTCGTTGAGCGAGGGAGCGCAGCGACCGAGACGAAACGCCCCCGACCCGGCGCACAACCCACCGCCCCGGCGCGAACGTCACCGCCACGCAGAGCCGCGACCGGCCGCCTAGGCTGACACCCGTCCCACGAGCCGCACAACGAGACGCCGGGGCACCGACGCGACCATGCTGCGGCTCTGCCTCACCGCGTGTCGAGGAGACCCATGACCGAGCCCACGCCGCCCGATCCGACGACGGGCCAGATCGCTCCCAGCGGCGAACCCGCCGCGGTCCTGCCCGCACGCTGGGACGCGCTCGTCGCGGATCTCGTCGCGCGCGGCGTCGCCGGCAGGCCCCTGCTCGTCTCGGCCCGGGCCGTCACCTGGAACGACGGCGCCCTCGGCTGCCCCGAGCCGGGTGTCTCCTACCTGCAGGCGCTCATCGACGGCTTGCAGGTCGTCGTGACCGTCGACGGCACCACCTACGACTACCGCTTCGGCACGACCGACACCCCTCGACTCTGTATCCGTTGACGCAGAGCGGATGCCGCGGCCCCGGGCTGCGGCATCCGCTTCTCATCTGCGCACGACGAGACGGCCGTTCTGCTCAGAGCGGAACGCCCTGGGCGCGGAGGACGTCGCGGCCTATCGTGAGCGCATGGCCGAGATCATCCCGCTGCCGAGACCCGTGGCCCTCCCCGCTCGCGAGCCGGAGCCGCTCTGGCGCGACGCGCTCGGCGATCGCCTGCGTCGCCTGCGGCACGAGCGCGGCGAGCGTCTCACCGACACCGCCGACCGCGCCGGGGTCTCGCCGCAGTACCTCTCCGAGATCGAGCGCGGACTCAAGGAGCCGTCGAGCGAGATGATCGCGGCGGTCGCCGGCGCCCTCGACGTGACGCTGATCGAGCTCACCGCCGGAGTGGTCGACGACTTGCGCGCGCGGGCGGCGTCGCCCGCGGCCGTAGGCTGCCGGGCCTCCCTGGCCCTCGCGGCCTGACCGACCTGTCGCCGGCACCGTCCTCCGGCGACTCTCCCCACCGTTCGAATCGCGCACTTTGCAGTTTTCGGCGGTCTCGTACTGCAAAGTGCGCGATTCGAAAGCCGCGGAGGCGCAACCCCTGGCCGAGAGACCCGGGGCGCGGCTAGCGTGAGCCGGATGAGCCCCTCGAAAGCGGAAGCCGAGATCCTCGACGTCGACGGGCACGAGGTGCGCATCTCGAGCCCGACGAAGATGGTGTTCCCCGAGCCGGGCCTCACCAAGCTCGACGTCGTGAAGTACTACCTCGCCGTCGCCGAGGGCGCCCTGCGCGGCGCCGGCGGCCGGCCGATGGTGCTCAAGCGCTTCCCGAAGGGCATCGACGCCGAGCCGTTCTTCCAGAAGCGCGTGCCCGAGAACCACCCCGGCTTCGTCGACACCGCCACCCTGCACTACGCCCGGGGCACGTCCGCGGAGGAGGCGGTGATCCGGGATGCCGCGGGCCTCGCGTGGGTGGTCAACCTCGGGTGCCTCGACCTCAACCCGCACCCGGTGCGCGCGGAGGACCTCGATCATCCCGACGAGCTGCGCATCGACCTGGACCCGATGCCGGGCGTGGACTGGTCGCAGATCGTCGACGTCGCGTTCGTCGCCCGCGAGGTGCTCGACGACGTCGGGCTCGTGGGCTGGCCCAAGACCAGCGGTTCGCGCGGCATGCACATCCTGGTGCGCATCGCGCCGCAGTGGGACTACAAGCAGGTGCGGCTCGCCGCCGAGACGCTCGCCCGCGAGATCGAGAACCGTGCCCCGGGCCTCGCCACCGCCCGGTGGTGGAAGGAGGAGCGCGGCGAGAGCGTGTTCGTCGACTTCAACCAGAACGCCCAGGACCGCACGGTCGCCTCGGCGTACTCGATCCGCCCGCTGGCCGACGCGCGGGTCTCCACCCCGCTCGACTGGGACGAGGTGCGCGAGCGGCGGCCCGAGGAGTTCACGGTGCTGACCGTTCCGGCCCGTTTCGCCGAGCGCGGCGACCCGCACGCCGGCATCGATGACGCCGTGGGCACGCTCGACGGGCTGCTGCGCCTGGCCGACGAGCTCGGCCCTGCCGAGAAGCCGCCGCGGGGCGCCGGCCCCGACGGGCGCCGCCAGTCGCTCATGCCGCTCATCGAGGTGGCCCGCACCAAGACCAAGCCCGAAGCGCTCGAGGCGCTCGAGACGTGGCGGTCGCGGCATCCCTCCGTCGCCGAACAGCTGCACCCCGCCGACGTGCTGGTCGACGGCATGCGCGGGTCGAGCTCGCTCTGGTACCGCGTGCGGGTCAACCTGCAGCACGTGCCCGAGGGCGAGCGTCCGCCCCAGGAGGAGCTGATCGCCGACTACGACCCCTGGGCCGGCAAGGTCTGGCCCGGCGCCCCGGACTCCGCGCCCGGTCGCTGAGCCGCTGCGTTTCGTCTCGCTCCGCTCGCTCAACGACCGGAACCAAGGACCGGTCGTTGAGCGAGGAGCGGAGCGACGAGACGAAACGCCCGCACCCCGACGCGTTCCGACTCGGCTGCCCCTCACCGAGCGGCCACCGGTGCGCGGTCGAGCACGTGATCCGCGAGGCCGTAGGCCACGGCGTCGGCAGCGGTGAAGACGCGGTCACGGTCGGTGTCGGACCGGAGCTTGGCGGCATCCTGTCCGGTGTGCCGCGCGAGGATCTCCTCGACCTCGCCGCGCACGCGCACCAGCTCGTCGGCCTGCAGGATGAGATCCGGAATCGCACCCCTCCCCTGCCCCGCCGGCTGGTGCAGCACCACGCGGGCGTGCGGCAGCACCGAGCGCTTGCCCGCCGCGCCCGCCGCCAGCATCACGGCGCCGACGCCGATCGCCTGCCCGACCACCGTCGTGGCGACCTCGGGCCGCACGTGCTGCATCGTGTCGTACACCGCGAGCATGGCCGACGGATCGCCGCCCTCGCAGTTGATGTAGAGCTGGATGTCGCGCTCGGGGCTGTCGGCGTCCAGGTGCAGCAGCTGCGCGATGAGCGCGTTGGCGACGCCGGCGTCGATGCCGGTGCCCAGGTAGACGACGCGCTCGGCGAGCAGGTGCGAGTAGACGTCCATGACGCGGTCGCCGCGCGGATGCTGCGCCACGACGTTCGGGATCGTGTAGGAGCTCATGCCGCCACCTCCGCCGGTCCGAGACCGAGCCCGGCCGGGCGCCGCCGCCGCGGCACGACCTGGGCGAAGTCGTCGACGATGCCGTCGATGAAGCCGTAGGAGAGCGCTTCTGCGGCGGTGTACCAGCGGTCGTGCAGCGAGTCCTCGAAGACGCGCTCGATGCTTTGCCCCGTGTCGTCGGCGATGAGGCCGAGCACCGTGTCGCGCGTGTGCCGCAGGTCGTCGGCCTGCACCTCGACGTCGACGGCGGACCCGCCGATCCCCGACGACCCCTGGTGCATGAGGATGCGCGCGTGCGGCAGGGCGCGCCGCTTGCCGCGGGTGCCGGCTGACAGCAGGAACTGCCCCGCACTGCACGCCAGGCCGAGCGCGAGCGTCGCGACGTCATTGGGAATGAGGCGCATGACGTCGCGGATCGCCAGCATCGAGGGCACCGACCCACCGGGCGAGTGGATCCACAGGGCGATGTCGGATGCCTCGTCCTCCGCCGCGAGCGCCAGCAGCTGCGTCGCGATCAGGGTGCCGTTGTCGTCGTCGAGCGGCCCGTCGAGCACGAGCACGCGCTGGTGGAACAGCTCGCGGCGCGCCTCCGCGCCGAACAGGGGGATCTTGCCGTCGTCTGTCATGCGCCCAGCCTGCGCGCCGCGGCGGATCGCCGCATCCGTTTCCGCCCTCGGCGGTTCTGCTGCGGGCGGATGCGTGCGCTTGCCACAGGAGGCGTTTCGTCTCGTCGCTGCGCTCCTCGCTCAACGACCAGGGCCGGGGTACCGGTCGTTGAGCGAGCGGAGCGAGACGAAACGCCCCCGGTCAGCGAGGGGCGCGGCGCGAGGGATTCTCGACCGCCGCGCGCAGCGCGGCGACCAGAGCCGGCCGGATGGCGTCGGGGGCGAACGCCGCGGCGGCCGCCCGCGCGCGCGACGACAGGTCAGCGCGGCGGCGGTCGTCCTGCAACAAGCCGATGAGCGCGTCGGCGAAGGCCTCCACATCCCGGGGCGGCACGACGACGCCGGCGTCGGCGATCGCCTCACGCGGGCCGTAGCGCGCGTCGAACGAGACGACGGGCAGCCCGCGGGCGAGCGCCTCGGCGATCGACAGGCCCTGTCCCTCGAACGCGGTAGAAGTCGCGAACACCGCCGCGCGGTCGAAGATCGCGTCGCGGTCTCCGGTCGCGCCGTGCAGGGTGACGGATGCCGCGAGCCCGAGCTCGTCGACGAGCTCCTGCAGCTCGTCCCGCAACGGACCGTCGCCGTAGATGTCGAGGCGCGCCTCGGGCACCTCGGCCACCACGCGTGCCCAGGCCCGGAGCGCGAGGTCCACGCGCTTCTGTGGCGCGAGGCGGTTCAGCATCACGACTGATCGCGGATCGCGGGATGCCGCGGACGGCGGCTCGGAACCGAGGTCGATCGGATTCGGCACGACGTGGAACGTCCCGGGGTCGCCGAAGCGCGCGGCCACCTCGTCGCGCTGCGCCCGCGTGGGCCAGAGCACCGCGTCGTAGCGATCGACCGTCGCGAGCCAGCGTTGCCACATGCCCGTGACGGGGGCGTCGGGATCATCGTGGGGCGCGGGAAGGTGGGAGTTGTGCACGGTGTGCACCAGCCGTACGCGCGGGTCGTCCCAGTCGGCCATCGCCTCGCCGATCTGCCGCGACTCGAACATCACCACGAGTAGGCGATCGGGGTCGCCCACCGCGCGCCGGCGCGCGTCGGCGATATGCGTGAGCCAGGCGCCGTAGAGGCCACGGAAGCCCCGCAGCACCCGATCCCCGCCGGGCGCGTGCACGACGACCGGCGCGTCCGAGAGGTGCCACGTCGGGTCGTCGCGCAGCACCGGCAGCGACACGATCGGCCGGTCCGCGGCATCCGTCACCACGCGGTACTCGCCCGCCCAGGGCGCCGTGCCCGCGGCCGGCTCTCCCGCGGCGAAGAGCCACGACGGGTCGGCGACGACCTCGTCGAAGAGGTTGCGGATGCGCGACGCGTCGGCCACGTGACCGCCGTCGACGAACGCCCGGCGCTGTGCGGCGTGCGCCTCGGGCGTCTGCCCGTCGACGCTCAGCATCAGCGGCTCGGGAGCACCGGCCTCCTCGAGCAGGCGCAGGCGCGCCGGCACGGCGACGGCGAACCCGCCGTCGAGGCCGAGCGCGATGCGGCTGCCGACGAGCACGTAGTCCGCGTCGGGCAGGGCGTCGTCGGTCGCGTTCGTCACCCGTCCATCCTCCCGCACGGCCCGATGGCGGCGAGGCGGCATGGGCCGTGGAAACGACGGATGCCGCGGACAGAGGTCCGCGGCATCCGTCACGGGATGATCTTCTCTTCACCCCACCCCGATCCGGGGTCACTCCCACTCGATGGTCCCCGGGGGCTTGGACGTCACGTCGAGCACCACGCGGTTGACCTCGCGCACCTCGTTGGTGATGCGGTTCGAGATCTTCGAGAGCACGTCGTAGGGCAGGCGCGTCCAGTCCGCGGTCATCGCGTCTTCGCTCGAGACCGGGCGCAGCACGATGGGGTGGCCGTAGGTGCGGCCGTCGCCCTGCACGCCCACCGAGCGCACGTCGGCGAGCAGCACGACCGGGCACTGCCAGATCTCGCCGTCGAGGCCCGCCTTCGTCAGCTCCTCGCGCGCGATGGCGTCGGCGTCACGCAGAATCTCGAGGCGGTCAGCGGTGACCTCACCGACGATCCGGATGCCGAGGCCGGGGCCCGGAAAGGGCTGGCGCGCCACGATCGCCTCGGGGAGGCCGAGCTCGCGGCCGATGGCGCGGACCTCGTCCTTGAAGAGGGTGCGCAGCGGCTCGACGAGCTCGAACTGCAGGTCTTCCGGGAGGCCGCCGACGTTGTGGTGCGACTTGATGTTCGCGGTGCCCGTGCCGCCGCCCGACTCGACGACATCGGGGTAGAGGGTGCCCTGCACGAGGAACCGGATCGGCTCGCCGTCGGCGGCGGCCTCGGCGACGAGGTCGCGCTCGGCGGCCTCGAACGCACGGATGAACTCGCGGCCGATGATCTTGCGCTTCTGCTCGGGGTCGCTCACGCCCTCGAGGGCCGACAGGAACTGCTCACGAGCATCGATCGTGACCAGGCGCACGCCGGTGGAGGCGACGTAGTCGTTCTCGACCTGCTCGCGCTCGCCCTTTCGCAGCAGGCCGTGGTCGACGAAGATCGCGGTCAGCTGGTCGCCGACGGCCTCGTGGACGAGCGCTGTCGAGACGGCGGAGTCGACGCCGCCCGACAGCGCGGAGATCACCCGGCCCGAGCCGATCTGCGCGCGGATGCGCTCGACCTGCTCGGCGATGACGTTGCCGCTGTTCCAGTCGGCCGGGAGCCCCGCGGCCTTGTGGAGGAAGTTCTCGATGACCTGCTGGCCGTGGTCGGAGTGCTTGACCTCCGGGTGCCACTGCACGCCGTAGAACCGGCGCTCGTCGCTGCCGAACGCCGCGACGGGGGTGGCGGTGGTCGAGGCGAGCACATCGAAGCCCTCGGGCGCCCGCGAGACCTGGTCGCCGTGGCTCATCCACACGTTCTGCGCGACCGGCTGACCGCCCAGCAGCACGCCGCCGTCGCCTGTGACCGCGGCATCCGTCGCCCCGTACTCACGGAGTCCGGTGTTGGCGACCTCGCCGCCGAGAGCCTGCGCCATGACCTGGAATCCGTAGCAGATGCCGAGGGTCGGCACCCCGAGGTCGAAGACGCCGGTGTCGAGCGAGGGTGCGCCCGCCTCGTAGACCGACGAGGGTCCGCCCGAGAGGATGATGCCGACGGGGTTCTTGGCGGCGATGTCGTCGGCGGTCGCGGTGTGCGGCACGATCTCGCTGTAGACGCCCGCCTCGCGGACGCGCCGGGCGATCAGCTGCGCGTACTGCGCGCCGAAGTCGACGACGAGGACGGGACGCTGGGAGGTCTCGGTCTGCTGAGTCAACGCTGGTTCTCCGTGGGGATCGCGTGTGTGAGAGAGGAGTGCGCGGCGCGGGAGTGAAGCTCCGCGTCCTCGCGGGACTGGAGGTACGCACGCACTTCGCGAGCGACACGGGCCTCCATGAAGAACGACAGGAACGGCACGATGCCGCCGAGGGCGAGCAGGATGAAGCGCCCGAACGGCCACCGCATGAGGCTCCACACGCGGAAGCACGAGAAGAGGTACACGACGTAGAACCAGCCGTGGGCGACCAGGATGCCGAGCGAGAGGTTGAAGCCGTCGCCGGTCGAGATCATCTCGCACTCGTTGGTCATCGGCGCGAACAGCGACCACCACTGGCAGTCGGGGCCCGCGATGACGGGTGCGAACCAGAGGAAGCCGCCGGATCCGCCGAGGAACAGCTCGAGGTGGATGGGCGTGTACTTCAGGATCATCTCCGCCAGGAGCAGCAGCAGCATGGTGCCGGTGATGATCGAGCAGATCTGGTAGAACTTCAGGGCTCCGCGGATCGCCGGAAACGACGCGAGCTTGGGGGCGCGGGGCATGACCCCCAGTCTACCCGCGGGATTCCGCGGCGTTTCCCGCGGCATCCGCCCGTCGCCCCTGCCAGGTCGCTGCGTCCCGCCTGACGCCGACGACCGCCCTCCCCTGAGTGCGGGGAGGGCGGCCGTCGGGCTGGGTCACTCCGCGGTCGGCAGCTGGGAGGATCGCCCGCGCAGCGACGGGATTTCTGGCCTCGGTTCAGGATGCGGCCGCCCGCGCGCCGTCCTCGGCACCTCCGTCGCCGGGGCCGGGATGCTCGTCCTCGAAGTCCTCGAGCTCCTTCTCCCAGGCGTCCTTCGCCAGCCGGTACCAGAGGTAGAAAGCGAAGCCTGCGAAGACGGCCCACTCGGCGGCGTAGAAGATGTTGAGCCAGTTGACGCCCGACCCCTCCGCGGGTGCCGGCGACGAGATGTCGACGAGGCCGGCGGCGGCCGACTCGGAGGCGAGGTAGGGCCGGTAGACGTTGAGCTCTTCCGTGTCGTGCCACTGCCCGAGGAGGGCCGCCGGCGACATGCGGGTGAGGGTCTGCGGAGGCTCGTCGCTGCGCGGCGGGAACGGCCCCTCGTCGGAGATGAGGCGGCCGGTGACCGTGATCGGTTCGTCGGGGGCATCCGGTGCCGAGGCGTCGGCCTCGAGCTGCGAGATCGCCGCCTCGGCGTCTGCGCGGGTCGGCGCCCAGCCGATGGCGACGGCGATCGACGTCGGCTCGTCGGCACCCTCGAGTCGCAGCTGTCCGGTCACCCAGTAGCCCTCGGCACCGTCGTTGTAGCGCGACTCGACGATGAGGAAGTCACCGGGCACCCACGTGCCGCTGGTCTCCACGCGCTGGCCGACCAGCGGCTCGGGAAGGTACTCACCCGGCGCGGTGACGTCGGCGAGCGGCCGCACCTCTTCGGTGACGCCGGCAGGCAGCGGGTCGGTGTCGATGGCCCGCGCCAGCTGCCACTGGCCGAGCCAGGCGAAGACGCCCGCGACGACCAGGCACAGCAGCAGCACGCCGAGCCACTGCGGACGCACCATGACCTCGCGCAGCGTGGGCGGGAACGCGTCAGCGACCTCGGCGTCCGCCGGCCCGGGCTCGCCGGCAGTGCCGCCGGGTTCACCGGCGGCCCCAGGCTTGCCCGCGGCGTCGCCGGGTTCACCGGCCCCGCGCTCGTCCACCGCCCCGGGCTCGTCCCCCGGCCCGGCCGCGTGCGGCTCGACCGGCGGTCGCGCGTCGTCGGGGTCGGTCATCCCGCGGCGTAGGGCGCGACGACGACCTCGACGCGCTGGAACTCCTTGAGGTCGGAGTATCCGGTCGTGGCCATCGACTTGCGCAGCGCTCCGATGAGGTTCGCGGTGCCGTCGGCGACCGGAGCCGGACCGTAGAGCACCTCCTCGAGCGAGGCGACCTGGTCGACCTTGACGCGCTTGCCCCGCGGCAGCTTGGCGTGATGCGCCTCGGGGCCCCAGTGGAAGCCCTTGCCCGGGGCATCCGTCGCCCGCGCCAGCGCCACGCCGAGCATGACGGCGTCCGCGCCCATCGCGATGGCCTTGACGATGTCGCCCGAGGTGCCCACGCCGCCGTCCGCGATGACGTGGACGTAGCGCCCGCCCGACTCGTCGAGGTAGTCGCGGCGCGCGCCTGCGACGTCGGCGACGGCGGTGGCCATGGGGGCGTGGAGGCCCAGCGTGGCGCGCGTGGTCGACGCCGCTCCCCCACCGAAGCCGACGAGCACGCCGGCCGCGCCCGTGCGCATGAGATGCAGGGCCGCGGTGTAGGTCGAGGCGCCGCCCACGATGACGGGCACGTCGAGGTCGTAGATGAACTTCTTGAGGTTGAGCGGCTGGTCGACGCTCGAGACGTGCTCGGCCGAGACCGTGGTCCCGCGGATCACGAACAGGTCGACACCGGCGGCGACGACGGTCTCGTACAGCTCCTGGGTGCGCTGCGGAGTGAGCGCTCCGGCGACCGTGACACCGGCGGCGCGGATCTCGCCGAGCCGGTCGCGCACGAGCTCGGGCTTGATGGGCTCGGCGTAGAGCTCCTGCATGCGCCGGGTCGCGGCGGCCTTCTCGAGGCCCGAGATCTCGGCGAGGAGCGGTTCGGGGTCGTCGTAGCGCGTCCAGAGGCCCTCGAGGTCGAGCACGCCGAGGCCGCCGAGCTGACCCAGCATGATCGCGGTGCGCGGGCTCACGACCGAGTCCATGGGAGCGCCGAGCACCGGGATGTCGAAGCTGAACGCGTCGATCGTCCACGTGGTCGAGACGTCCTCCGGGTTGCGCGTGCGGCGCGACGGCACGACCGCGATGTCGTCGAACGTGTACGCGCGACGTGCGCGCTTGGCGCGGCCGAGTTCGATGTCCATGCTCACGCCCCCAGCCTACCCGCCGGGCCCCACGCGCCCGATCCGGCTCCTCACCTGTCGTTCCCCGGTTTCGAATCGCGCACTTTGCACGTCGAACGGGCGATCTTCCGCCAAGTGCGCGATTCGAAACCGGAGATGACGGATGCCTCGGGCCGCGGCATCCGTCATCTCCTCAGCGCGCCCGCGCGACGCGGGTCTCGTCCCAGACGGGCTCGTCGGACTCGAAGACCCGGCCGTCCGCGCCGAAGACGACGAAGCGGTCGAACGACCTCGCGAGCCACCGGTCGTGGGTCACGGCGAGGACGGTGCCCTCGAAGCGGGCGAGCGCATCCTGCAGGGCCTCGGCCGAGACGAGGTCGAGGTTGTCGGTCGGCTCGTCGAGCAGCAGCAGCGTCGCCCCCGACAGTTCGAGCAGCAGGATCTGGAACCGCGCCTGCTGACCACCCGACAGGCTGTCGAACGTCTGCTCGGCCTGGGCGACGAGCCCGTACCGGTCGAGAGCGCTGCTCGCGGCCTCGCGCGGGAGCCCGGCGCGGGCGTCCTCGCCGCGGTGCAGGATGTCGAGCAGCGTGCGGCCGTCGAACTCGGGGTGGCGGTGGGTCTGTGCGAACCAACCCGGCACGACGCGCGCGCCGAGGATACCGCGCCCGGTGTGCGCGACCGGATCGAGCCCCGAGCCGGTCGTGGTGACGTGACCGAGCCGCCCGTCGGGGTCGGTGCCGCCACGGGCGAGCAGCCGCAGGAAGTGCGACTTGCCCGAGCCGTTCGACCCCAGCACCGCGACGCGGTCGCCGAACCAGACCTCCAGGTCGAAGGGTTTCATCAGCCCCGTCAGTTCGAGCTGTTCGGCGACGACGGCGCGGCGGCCGGTGCGCGCGCCGCGGAGCCGCACGTCGAGGTCCTGCTCGCGCGGACGCTCCTGCGGCGGCCCGGCGTCTTCGAACTTGCGCAGCCGCGTCTGGGCCGCACGATAGCGCGACGCGAAGCCGTCGTTGGCGGCGGCCTTCACCTTGAGGTCGGCGACCAGCGCCTTCAGCTTCGCGTGCTGCTCGTCCCAGCGCCGTCGCAGCTCGTCGAGCCGTTCCATCCGGTCCTCCCGGGCCCGGTGGTACGTTCCAAAGCCGCCGCCGTGCACCCACGCCGTGCTGCCCGCGCCTCCCGCCTCGAGGGTCACGATGCGATCGGCGGCGCGCGCCAGCAGCTCGCGGTCGTGCGACACCAGCAGCACCGTCTTCGGCGTCTCGCGCAGCCGCTCCTCGAGCCAGCGCTTGCCGGGCACATCGAGATAGTTGTCGGGCTCGTCGAGCAGCAGCACCTGGTCGGGCCCGCGCAGCAGCGCCTCGAGCGCGAGCCGCTTCTGCTCGCCGCCCGAGAGCGTGGTGAGCTCGCGGAACCGCGCACGCGGGAACGGGATGCCGAGGGCCGCGGTCGTGCACGTGTCCCACACGGTCTCGTACTCGTAGCCGCCGGCCTCGGCGTAGTCGGCGAGCGCGCCGGCGTACCGCATCTGGGTGTCGAGGTCGTCGTGCTCGATGATCGCCGCCTCGGCGTCCTCGAGCTCGCGCGCCGCGCGGCGCACGCGGTCGGGCGCCACGCGGATGAGGAGATCGTGGACCGTCTGGCCCGGCTCGCCGTGCCCGACGAACTGGTCCATGACGCCGAGACCGCCGTCGATCTGGACGACGCCCGAGAGCGGCGCGATCTCGTCGCGGATGATGCGCAGCAGCGTCGTCTTGCCGGCGCCGTTCGGCCCGATGAGCGCGGTCGTCGAGCCCTCGCCGACACGGAACGACACCTCGTCGAGGAGTGGCCGGCCGTCCGGCAGCGCGTACGAGACGGCGGCGATGTCGATGTAGCCCACGGTGATTCCCCTCCGCTCCGCGGGACCGTCCGTCCGAGGGGAGCCGACCAGACTACCCCACGTCGGGTCGAGGCGCGGAGAGAGCCGTCGACAGCGGGTACGCCCGGTGGGAGGATCGGCGTGAGGGGACGCGATGTCGGTTCGAGGCTTCTTCCGTCGCGCGGGCGGCGCGATCGGCGTGTGGCTGTACCGCCGCACCGACGGCCGCGCCGTGCCGGGGCCGGGCGCCTCGCGCGTGCTGCTGCTGACGACGCGGGGGCGCCGGTCGGGAGAGCCCCGCTCGACCTGCGTCGGCGCGCTGCCCGTCGACGACGGCTTCATCGTCTGGGGCACCGGCAGCGGCGCGCCGCGCGATCCCCACTGGTTCCGCAATCTCCGGGCCGCCGGGCGCACGGACGTGCAGGCGGGCTCGAGGAGGTTCGCCGCTGACGTGCGCGAGCTGCACGGCGCCGAACGGGACGCCGCGTGGCAGGAGGTGATCGAGCGGGTGCCCGGTGTCGAGCGCTACGAGCGCAGGTCGGGCCGGACGATCCCCGTCGCGCGGCTCACGCCGGTCGCGGCCGAAGCGCCCGGCGTCAGGCCGCCGGCGCGGCGTATCGGCCCGACTTGATCGCGCGTTCGCGCGCCTTCGCGGCCTCGACCTCGCGGTTCTTCGGCGGCGCGCTGGCAACGAGGTCGTCGAGCAGATGCTGGGTGACGTGCGCGATGTCGTGGACGGCGCGGTCGAACGCCTCCTGATTCGCCTTCGAGGGCTTCGTCGTGCCCGCGATCTTGCGCACGTACTGGAGTGCCGCGGCGTGCACCTCGTCCGACGTCGCGGCGGGCTCGAAGTTGTGGAGCGTGTGGATGTTCCGGCACATGCCCCCGACCCTACGCCGCGCCCCCGACGGCGGCCAGGCCGCGGCATCCCTCACCGCCCTCCCGCCGCTCGGCGCGGCTACCAGCGGTCGGTGCCGCGCGGCAGGGCGTCGAGCACGTGGGGCAGCTCGGTCGGGAAGCACGACCGGAAGAGCTCGGTGATCTGCGGGTCGGAGCCGTAGTCGTCGACGATGCGCAGCCCGATCATCGTGCTGATGAGCATGCCCTCGGCCATGAAGGCGCGGGCCTCATCGACATCGAGGCCCATCTCGTCACGGAAGAAGCGCCAGACCTCCGCGAAGCCGCGCCGGGCAGCCGCGCCGATCACGGGGTGGCTGCCGAGCAGGTACGCGTGGGCGAGCGTCTGGTGCAGGCCCCGCACCGCGAGGAGGTCGACGTATGCCTGGCCGATCCGCTGGGCGGCCGCCTTCTCCGCGGTGATCCCGGGTTCGCGCTCCTCGTCCGCCTGGTGCGCGGCCAGCGCCGCGCGGAAGGCCACCAGCATGCGACCCAGTGCGTCCTCGATGGCCGCGAGGAACAGGTTCTCCTTCGAGCCGAACAGGCGCACCACGTACGGCTGGCTCACCCCGGCGGCGCGCGCCACCTCGTCCGTGGTCGCGCCCTCGTATCCGCGCGCCCCGAAGACGGCGATCGCCGCCTGCAGGATCTGCCGGCGGCGCTCGTCGGACGACAGCCGACGGCCGGTGTCGACAGCGTCGTCCAGGGTCGCGGCCGCACTGCCGTCAGATGCCGAAGAGCTCATGCCGAAAGGTTATCAGCGAATGACTTGACTTTGTAATCAGTGGATTACTACATTGCTCCTCGTAGGTAATCATCCAATTACAACCGGAGCTTCCCGTGACCGAAATCTCCATGGCAGCCGGCTCGCGCCGCGCCCGCCCCTTCGCCCTCGTGCTGGCCGCGGCATCCCTCCCGATGTTCATGGCCACGCTCGACAACCTCGTCATGACGAACGCCCTCCCGG
The DNA here is from genome assembly GCF_033548675.1 of Microbacterium sp. M3. NCBI lineage: Bacteria > Bacillati > Actinomycetota > Actinomycetes > Micrococcales > Microbacteriaceae > Microbacterium > Microbacterium sp. M3. The sequence continues at coordinate 473,312 of NZ_JAWTZT010000004.1, read as the reverse complement.
TGCTGCATCGCGACATGGGCGCGAGCGTCGAAGAGCTGCAGTGGTTCGTCAACGCGTACACACTGGCCTTCGCCGGGGCGATCCTCGTCGCCTCGGCGCTCGGCGACCGGTTCGGCCGCCGCACCGTCTTCGCCATCGGCATCGCCGTGTTCGGCGCGGGGTCGGTCTTCGCCGCGCTGAGCGGCGACCCGGGCCAACTCATCGCCGCCCGCGCACTCCAGGGACTCGGAGCGGCCGGGGTCATGCCGCTGTCGCTCGCCCTGCTGAGCGGCGCGGTCCCACCCGCCCGGCGACCGCTTGCCATCGGCATCTGGGGCGGCGTGTCAGGTCTCGGCGTCGCGGTCGGCCCGCTCGTCGGCGGGGCGATCATGGAGGGCTGGAACTGGCAGGCGATCTTCTGGATCAACGTGCCGGTCGCGATCGTGGCCATCCCGCTCGCACTGGTGGTGCTCAACAACGACTTCGGCGCCCGCGCGCGCATCGACGTGCCGGGTGCCGTGCTGGCCGCGGCCGGCGTCCTGGCCCTCGTCCACGCGATCGTGCGCGGCAACGACGACGGCTGGGACTCGGTGAGCGTCATCGCCGAGATCGCGCTGGGCGCGGTGCTCATCGCCGCGTTCCTCTTCTGGCAGACCCGGGCCAAGGCGCCGCTCATGCCGCTGCGCCTCTTCCGCGACCGCTCCTTCTCGATCACGAACGTCGTCGGCTTCGCCTTCAGCTTCGGCACGTTCGGCGCGGTGTTCCTCCTCATCCAGTATTTGCAGGTCGTAGGCGGCTCGTCGCCCCTCGAGGCCGCCGTGCAGACCACGCCGTGGACGCTCGCCCCGATGTTCGTCGCACCGATCGCGGGCCTGCTCGCACCCCGTGTCGGCACGCGGCTGCTCCTCGTGCTGGGGCTCGCCCTGCAGGGTGTCGCCCTCACCTGGATCGCCGCCGTCATGTCGACCGACGTGGACTATCCCGCGCTCATCGCCCCGTTCGTCATGGCCGGCGTGGGCATGGCGCTCGTCTTCGCGCCGTCCGCCACCGCGCTGCTGGCGACCCTCGGCCTCGTCAACCACGCCAAGGCGTCGGGAGTGAACTCCACCGTCCGCGAGCTGGGCGTCGCGCTGGGCACGGCCGTGATGACCGCGATCTTCGTCGGCGCCGGCGGCGAGCTCATGCCCGACCTGTACGTCGACGCCGCGCGGCCCGCCGTGTTCACGGGCGCCGCCGTGCTCTTCGCCGCGACGATCGTGGCGCTGTGGCTCCCCGCCGGAAAGACCGTGACGGATGCCGCGGCCGAGGCATCCGTCACCGCCGGCGCCGCGTCCCCCGAGCCCGAGCCCGAGCTCGCCGCTCGCTGATCACGGAGCAGGGCGGCGGACCCGTCGCCCGGCAGCCTCGGAAAACCTGGTCGGTGACCGGACACGCCGCGGACGGATGCCTCATCCCGGCGCGTCGGGGTCACCGGCCAGGTTTCGCGCAGCCGCGTCCGCGTGCCACGTCCGCCGCCGTCAGCCTCCCTTGCCGCGCAGCGCGCGCGTGAGGAGCCCGTCGAAGAAGAACAGCAGGAACGCCGCCGAGCCGACCCACGGGGCCAGGAGCACGACCGCGGCCGAGATGAGCAGGGCGCTGAGCGACCCGCGGCCGTAGGCCACGGCATCCGCTCGGCTCATGTCGGGGAGCATGATGTCGCGGCGGCGCACCGCCCATGCCCACTGGAGCCAGCTGAAGAGGATCGCGAGGAAGAACGCCACCGGCATCGCGAGGCGGCCGGCGAGCCACTCGGAGTACTCGGTCGTGAGGTTGGTCGCGAACGGGACGAGCACGATGAACAGCAGCCGCGCGTTGTTGAGCCACACCATCGTGGCGTCGACCCGCGCGATGTGCTCGAACTGCTGCACGTGCACCATCCACATGAGGCACAGGAGCACGAAGCTGAGCACGAAGTTCACGAACAGCTCGCTCATGCCCCCGAGCGCCTGCCACATCGCAGCGTCCGACTCGGCCTCGCCGAGCGAGTGCTGCGTGAGATCGAGCACCAGCAGGGTGGCCGCGATCGCGAAGACGCCGTCGGTGAACGCCTCGAGCCGTGTGGTGCGCTGCGTCGCCGCGGGGTGCCGCCGCTGCCTGATCATGCCGCCAGGGTAGCCACACCCGCGACGCGGCGTCACACTCCGTCGCATCACCCGGCGCCGCGGCCGGGGCTGGGCGAGGATGGAAGGCGGAGACGGATGCCGCGACCCGCGCCCTGCGGCCCGCTCCCGTTCGCGCCGCCTCACTGCGGCGCACCGGCTCGCAGGAGGATCCGTGACCCCGCACACCCCGTACCTCGTCGTCGGAGCCGGCGCGATGGGTCTCGCCACGACGTGGCAGCTGGCCCGGCGGGGCCACCCCGTCATCGCGGTGGAGCGCTTCGAGCGCGGCCACGTGCGGGGCGCGTCGCACGGCGCGACGCGCAACTTCAACAACGCCTACGGCACGGAGCACTACCTCGACCTGCTCGCGCTCGCGCGGACCGAGTGGGACGCGCTCGCGCGGGCCACCGGCGAGCCCCTCCTGCGGCTGCACGGCCTCGTCAGCCACGGCGACCAGCGGCTGATCGTCGACGTCGAGGCCGCGCTGTCGGCCCGCGGCGAGCGCGCCGAGGTGCTGAGCGCCGGCCAGGCCGCCCGACGCTGGAGCGGCATGCGGTTCGACGGCGACGCGCTGTTCACACCGGACGCCGGCGTGGTGCGCGCCGCGGCCGCCCTGGAGGCGCTCGAGGCCGCCGCCCGCGCGCGTGGAGCCGACGTCCGGTTCGGTCACGCGGTCACCGTCCTGGACGAGCGGGCTGACGGGGTGCGCGTGGCGATCGAGGCGGGCGGTGAGCGCTACGAGCTCGTCGCCGAGACTCTGGTGGTGACGGCCGGGGCGTGGAGCCGCGGCATCCTTCCGCCCTCCTTCCCTCTCCCCCGGCTCACCGTCACCGAAGAGAGCCCTGCCCACTTCTCGCCACGGGCCGCAGAGACCGGCTGGCCGTCGTTCAACCACTTCGTCGACCCCGAGCGCGGCCCGATCGCCAACGTCTACGGCATGCCGACGCCGGGCGAGGCGTCAAGGTGGGCCTGCACCACGTGGGACCGGTGGTCGACCCCGATGCGCGCACCTTCCGCCCCGTGCCCGAGCTCGCCGCGCAGCTGCGCGACTACGTGCGCGAATGGATGCCGGGTCTCGACCCCGACACGGCCGTCCCGATCAGCTGCACCTACACGTCGACCGACTCGCAGGACTTCGTGCTCGACCGCCGCGGCCGCATCGTCGTCGGGGCCGGCTTCTCGGGCCACGGCTTCAAGTTCACCCCGGCGGTCGGAGCGGTGCTCGCCGACCTGGCGATCGACGACACCGCCCGGGCGGCCGAGGTCTTCCGGCTCCCCTGACGCCGGTCCGCACCCGGCGCATGTCGCACAACTCGCGCCCCGCAACCGCCGGTGCCCGCGCGGAGTGTGACACCCCCGATACAACGACGGATGCCCCGGCCCGGCGCAGTGCGCGGGGCCGAGGCATCCGTCTCACGAAGCGGTCAGCGCTTGTAGTTCGGCGCCTCGACGACGATCTGCACGTCGTGCGGGTGCGACTCCTTGAGACCGGCCGCCGTGATGCGGACGAACTTGCCCTTGGCCTTGAGCTCTTCGACGGTGCGCGCACCGACGTAGAACATCGACTGGCGGAGGCCGCCGACGAGCTGATACGCCACGGCCGAGACGGGCCCGCGGTACGCGACCTGGCCCTCGATGCCCTCGGGGATGAGCTTGTCGTCGCTCGGGACGTCGGCCTGGAAGTAGCGGTCCTTCGAGTACGAGGTCTTCTTGCCGCGCGTCTGCAGGGCGCCCAGCGACCCCATGCCGCGGTACTGCTTGAACTGCTTGCCGCCCTGGAAGACGATCTCACCCGGCGACTCGTCGGTGCCGGCGAGGAGCGAGCCGAGCATGACCGTGTCGGCGCCGGCGACGAGGGCCTTGGCGATGTCGCCGGAGTACTGCAGTCCGCCGTCGGCGATCACCGGGACACCCGCCTCGCGCGCGGCGAGGGACGCCTCGTAGATGGCCGTCACCTGCGGCACGCCCACACCCGCGACGACGCGCGTGGTGCAGATCGAGCCCGGGCCGACGCCCACCTTGACGGCGTCCACGCCCGCGTCGATGAGCGCCTGGGCGCCCTCGCGGGTGGCCACGTTGCCGCCGATGATGTCGATGTGGGCGAACGACTCGTCGCCCTTGATCCGGCGGACCATGTCGATGACGCCGGCGGACTGGCCGTTGGCGGTGTCGACGACGATGACGTCCACCCCCGCGTCGCGGAGAGCCTCGGCGCGCTCCCACGCATCGCCGAAGAAGCCGATCGCGGCGCCGACCCGCAGGCGGCCCTGCTCGTCCTTGGTGGCGAGCGGGTACTTCTCGCTCTTGTCGAAGTCCTTGATGGTGATGAGACCCGCCAGCGTGCCGTCCTCGTCGATGAGCGGCAGCTTCTCGACCCGGTGCTGGGCGAAGAGCGCGATGACCTCGCCGGCGCTGATCCCGACGCGGCCGGTGACGAGCCCCTCGGTCGTCATGACGTCGCGCACCTTTGTCGTCTGGCGCTCGAAGCCCGAGACGAAGCGCATGTCGCGATTGGTGACGATGCCGACCAGGTGGTTGCTCTCGTCGACGACGGGGAGGCCCGAGATGCGGTACTGGGCGCAGAGCGCGTCGACCTCTTCGATCGTGGCGTCGGGCGTGGTCGTGATGGGGTCGGTGATCATGCCCGACTCGCTGCGCTTCACGCGATCGACCATCGACGCCTGGTCCTCGATGGAGAGGTTGCGGTGGATGATGCCGATGCCGCCCTCGCGCGCGATGGCGATGGCCAGCCGGGCCTCGGTCACAGTGTCCATGGCGGCCGACAGCAGCGGCGTCGCGACGGTGATGCGCCGCGTCACTCGCGACGACGTGTCGGCCTCGCTCGGGATCACGTCGGTGTGGCCGGGCAGCAGCAGCACGTCGTCGTAGGTCAGTCCGACGAATCCGAAGGGGTCGTTGTGCTCCATGGGGTCTCCTCGCGCGCGGCGCGTTCTGTTCGGGTGTGGACGACGACGGCCGGTGCGCTCGTGACGCTCCGTACTCGATTCTAAGCGCCGGGCGGCATCGTTTTGTTCCCGCCAATACGGCACGCGCGAGCGCGCGCGAGGGTGGGCTGCGGGTGCGCCACCGCGTCGAAACACCAGGTGCGGGTTGCGATCGGATCACGTATCCACAGCGTGTCGTAGGCGAAACAAGCGCGACACATTACGCTCGTACCGTCGTTCATCACGGCCGATGCGACCCGGGCTTCGGTGTGCGCGTGGTGCCGAACTGGAGGTTCTGTGGGGACTGTGACCACGAGACGCATCGACCGAGCACGCATACTCGCTGTGCTGTTCGGCCTGGTGCTCGTCGCGATCGGATTGTTCGCGACATCCACACCCGCGCTGGCGGCGGAGGATGACCCCTACCGCATCAGTGGCAACGTGCAGCTCGACGGCGAGCCGCTCGAGGGTGTGGTGCTGACCATCGACGGCCCTGGCGGAGAGCAGGAGGTCGAGACCGACGCCGACGGCCAGTGGCATGTCAACGTCCCCGAGCGGGGTGAGACCTACGTCGTCACGCTCGACGAGGACACGCTGCCCGAAGGCATCGCGGTCGTCGACCCCGAGGACGACTCGCCCAACGTCAAGGAAGTCGAGATGGGCCAGGGCGGCCGCGTCTCGGTGAACTTCTTCATCGGCGAGGGCGAGCGCAACGTCACGAGCTTCTTCGACCAGCTCATGCAGCGGATCGTGCAGGGCGTCAGCTTCGGCCTCATGCTCGCGCTCGCGGCCATCGGCTTGACGCTCGTCTACGGCACCACCGGCATCTCCAACTTCGCCCACGGCGAGATGGTGACGTTCGGCGCGATCGCGGCGTACTTCCTCGTGGTGCCGGCGACGCTCGGGCTCCCGTGGTGGATCGCCTATCCCGCCGCCGTCATCCTCAGCGCCGGTCTCGGGCTCGTGCTCGACATGATCCTGTGGAGACCGCTGCGACGGCGACGCGTCGGCGTCGTGCAGCTGATGATCGTCAGCATCGGCCTCTCGCTCGCGCTGCGCTACACGTACCAGCTCTTCATCGGCGGCGGCACGCTTCAGCTGCCGGGCTCGGCCAACGCGCAGATCCCGCTCTTCGGCGCCGTGCAGATGAGCCTCCTCGACATGATCTCGCTGGGCATCTCGATCGTCGTGATCGTCGCGTTCGCGCTGTGGCTCACCCGGTCCCGCATCGGCAAGGCGACGCGTGCGATCTCCGACAACCCCTCGCTCGCGGCCGCGTCGGGCATCGACGTCGACGCCGTCGTGCGGGTGGTCTGGATCGTCGCCGGCGCTCTCGCCGGCCTCGCGGGCATCCTCTACGCCTACTACCGTCCGGGGATCAAGTGGGACATGGGTGCGCAGATCCTTCTGCTCATGTTCGCGGCGGTCATCCTCGGCGGCCTCGGCACCGCGTACGGCGCACTGGTCGGTGCGCTCATCGTCGGCGTCCTGGTGGAGGTGTCGAGCCTGTGGATCCCGGCCGACCTCAAGTACGCCAGCGCACTGTTCATCCTCATCGTGATCCTGCTCTTCCGACCACAGGGCATCCTCGGACGACGCGAGCGGATCGGTTAGGGGCACACTCATGGACTGGCTTCAGATTCTCTCCAACACCGCCTCGTCGATCCTGAGCCCCGCCACGATCGCCTACGCGCTCGCGGCCCTCGGCCTCGCGGTGCACTTCGGCTACGCCGGCCTCATCAACATGGGCATCGCGGGCTTCATGGCCATCGGCGCCTACGGCTACGCCATCTCGATCCTGACGTTCGGCTTCCCGTGGTGGGCGGGCGCACTGGTCGGCCTCGCCGGCGCAGCGGTCTTCGCCCTGATCCTCGGCATCCCGACCCTCCGGCTCCGCGGCGACTACCTCGCGATCGTGACCATCGCGGCCGCCGAGGTCGTGCGCCTGCTGTTCCTCACCACCGCGTTCGACGACGTCACCGGCTCGGCCGACGGCCTCAGCGGCTATCACGCGAGCTTCCGGGCGTCGAACCCGATCCCGCCCGGCGAGTACGGCTTCGGCCCGTGGGTGTACAACGAGACGCAGTGGTGGGTGCGCATCATGGGCCTCATCACACTCGGCATCGCCGTGCTGGTGGTGTGGATGCTGACCCGCAGCCCGTGGGGCCGCACCCTCAAGGGCATCCGCGAGGATGAGGATGCCGTGCGCTCGCTCGGAAAGAACGTCTTCTCCTACAAGATGCAGGCTCTCGTGCTGGGCGGCGTGCTCGCCGCCGCCGGCGGCGTCGTCTACGCGCTCCCCTCGGCGGTGAACCCGGGCGTCTACGTCACGTCGCTGACGTTCTTCGTGTGGACCGCGCTCCTCCTCGGCGGCGCCGCGACCGTGTTCGGCCCCATCCTCGGGTCGATCATCTTCTGGGTGCTGCAGACGTTCCTCTCGAACATCCTCCCGGCTATGGCTCAGGCGGGATGGCTGTTCGGCCTGAGCTCCACCCAGGCCGGAACGCTCCGCTTCATCCTCGTGGGCGTCGCACTCATGCTGCTCGTCATCTTCATGCCGCAGGGACTCCTGGGCAACAAGAAGGAGCTGACCTTTGTCAAGTAACGGCGCCGCACCCGACGGCAACATCAGCAACGACACCACGGCCGGGACCGCGCCGGCCACCGGCTCCGCGCCCGCCACCGGCTCGGCGCCGGTCACCGGCTCGGCGCCGGTCGCCCGCCCGAAGACCACCGGGCTCCACGTCGGAGATCCCGCGCCCGGCGTGGCCAAGGTCGACCCGATCATCGTGGCCGACGGCGTGCACCGCGCCTTCGGCGGTGTGACCGCCGTCGACGTCGCGCACCTCGAGATCCCACGCGGCGCGATCACGGCACTCATCGGACCGAACGGCGCAGGCAAGACGACGCTGTTCAACCTCCTGACCGGCTTCGACAAGCCCGATCACGGCACGTGGACGTTCGACGGCACGTCGCTGTCGGGGGTCCCCGCCTACAAGGTCTCGCGCATGGGCCTGGTCCGCACGTTCCAGCTCACCAAGGCGCTGGGGCTGCTCACCGTCATGGAGAACATGAAGCTCGGCGCGAAGAACCAGCGCGGCGAGAAGTTCTGGGCGAGCCTCATCCCGGCGCTGTGGCGCTCGCAGGATGCCGAGCTCGAAGACCGCGCGATGGTGCTGCTGCGCAAGTTCAAGCTCGACGCGAAGTCCGACGACTTCGCCGCGAGCCTCTCAGGCGGCCAGCGCAAGCTGCTCGAGATGGCCCGGTCGCTCATGACGGAGCCCACGCTGGTCATGCTCGACGAGCCCATGGCCGGCGTGAACCCGGCACTCACGCAGTCGCTCCTGGATCACATCCTCGACCTCAAGGAAGAGGGCATGACCGTGCTCTTCGTCGAGCACGACATGCACATGGTGCGCCACATCGCCGACTGGGTCGTGGTGATGGCCGAGGGCAAGATCGTCGCCGAGGGCGACCCCGACACGGTGATGAAGAACCCGGCCGTGATCGACGCCTACCTCGGCGCCCACCAGGAGCTCGACCTCGGTGTGGTCACCGGCCGCATCGACGTGATCGAAGCGGATCCGACGACGGATGCCGCGGCATCCACCACGGTCAGCGCCGACGCCCTCGTCGACCAGGGCCTGGCCGAGGAAGAGAAGGAGGACGGCAAGTGACCGCTCCCACCGCAACCGGAACCCCCGTCGTCGTCGTCGATGACGTGCACGCGGGCTACCTGCCGGGCGTGAACATCCTCAACGGCTGCAGCCTCACCGCGCACGAGGGTGAGCTCATCGGCATCATCGGGCCGAACGGCGCCGGCAAGTCGACCCTCCTGAAGGCGATCTTCGGTCAGGTCAACGTGCGCAGCGGCACCATCTCGCTCGAGGGCGACGACATCACCGGCCTCAAGGCCAACAAGCTGGTCGCGCGCGGCGTCGGGTTCATCCCGCAGACGAACAACGTCTTCCCGAGCCTGACGATCGCCGAGAACCTCCAGATGGGGCTCTACCAGCGCCCCGGTGTCTACAAGGAGCGCCTCGAGTTCGTCACCGGCATCTTCTCCGAGCTCGGCAAGCGACTCAAGCAGCGCGCCGGCTCTCTGTCGGGCGGTGAGCGCCAGATGGTCGCGATGAGCCGTGCGCTCATGATGGACCCGAAGGTGCTGCTGCTCGACGAGCCGTCGGCCGGCCTCTCCCCCGTCCGTCAGGACGAGGCGTTCATCCGCGTCTCCGAGATCAACAAGGCCGGCGTCACCTGCATCATGGTCGAGCAGAACGCGCGCCGCTGCCTGCAGATCTGCGACCGCGGGTACGTCCTCGACCAGGGCCGAGACGCCTACACCGGCACCGGCCGCGACCTGCTCAACGACCCGAAGGTCACCGAGCTGTACCTCGGAACGCTGGGCAAGTAGCAGCGCAGACGAGCTGAAGAGCGGGGACGGATGCCGGCGGCATCCGTCCCCGCTCTCATTCGCCCGTGCCGGCTCCCTGCCGGCCACTCGCGGCCGGGTGCTCTCTGCCAGGCGACCCCGCCCCACGCGCTGCCACCGCGGCTTGCTGCCGGGCGCCTCGGCACAGCCCTGCCGGCACTCGCAGCCGGGCAATCCTGCACACGCGCTGCCCCCACGGCTCCCTGCGGGGCGCCTCCCACAGCCCTGCCGGGCGCCTCCGGCCCACGCGAAGCGCCCCCGGGTCCGAAGACCCGGGGGCGCGATGCGGAGAGGGGATCAGCCCTCGTACGGCACGTACTTGTTGTCGGCGCCGTACTGGTAGATGTTGATGAAGCCCTCGGTCGGGTCGCCGACCTCGTTGAACGTCACCGGGCTGGAGACACCGTCGTAGTCCGCGACGCCACCCGCGAGGATGATGTCGGCGCACTCGGCGAAGCTCTCGCACTTCTCGCCGTCGCCCGAGCCGCCCGAGACCTCGATGAGCTTCTCAGCGATGGCGGCCGAGTCGGTCGATCCGGCGGCGAGCGCGGCCAGCGCGAGCAGGTTCACGGCGTCGAACGACTCGGGCGCGTAGGTGTAGTCCTTGAGCGCCTCGTCACCCGACTCCTCGACGAAGCCGTTGAGGCCGTCGATGAAGTCCTGCACCTGCGCCGGGGTCGGGCCCGGGTAGGTTCCCTTGGCGCCCTCGAGCAGGCCCGCCGGGAAGTCCTCGTCGTAGGCGGCCATGTTGCCGTCCACGAGGTAGAGGTTGTTCGGGTCGAAGCCGCGGTCGATGAGCGCCGGGAGGATCGTCTTGGCCTCGTCGAAGCTGATCACGGTGATCGCGTCGGGGTCGGCCGCGAGCACCTCGGAGATCTGCGCGTCGAACGACGTGTCGCCCTGGTTGAAGGTGGGGGCTGCGACGACCTCGCCGCCGGCACCCTCGAAGGCCTCGGTGATGTACTGCGCGAGACCGGTGCCGTACGCGTCGTTCAGGACGATCAGACCGAGCGTCTGGTGACCCTCTTCGGCGACGAAGTTGCCGTGGACCTCGCCCTGCAGCACGTCGGACGGCGCGGTGCGGAAGTACAGGCCGTTGTCGTCGTAGTTCGTGAACTGGTCGGACGTGTTGGCGGGCGAGAACTGGATGACGCCTTCGCCGATGACCTGGTCGATGAACTGCAGCGACACACCCGACGACGCGGCGCCGATGATGGCGGCCGGGTCTTCGGCCAGGATGCGCGGGATCTCGGTCTCGTACGCCTTGTTGTCGAGGTCGCCCGAGTCGCCCCAGGTCACGTCGACGTCGAGGCCGGTCGTCTCGGCGTACTCGTTGATCAGCGACTGCGCATACGCGACGCCGGCCTCCTCGGGCGGTCCGAGGAACGCCAGCGTTCCGGTCTGCGGCAGCGCCGTGCCGATCTTGAGGGTCATGTCCTCGACGGGCCCTGCGCTCTCGCTGGGTTCGTCGGTTCCGCCGGTGCCGCCGCCGGCACAGCCGGCGAGGACGAGGGCGCTGGCGCCGATGAGCGCGAGGCCGCCGAGCACGGTGGACTTGCGCGAGCGGGTGAAGACGCTCATGTTGCTCCTTGCTGTGTGATTACCACGGGAACGGCTCGGGCGCCGACCCAGTGCACTAAACCTAATCGCCGTCGAGGCTCGCCAATGTTGCCTTTCGTTAACGATCTGTAACAGCTTGAAAAGCGTGGTCGGCGGGCAATTCCATCGCCGCACGACGGCGTGCCGCTGTGGATAAGTCGCCGGCAGTGCCACCGCACGGGCCCGCGCCGTGCGTCAGGACGCTGCGACGCGCGAACGGCGCGCGTGCACCACCGAGTCCACGGTGAGGATGATCAGCGCGACCCACACCAGGCCGAACCCGATCCAGCGCTCGAGCGGCATGGGCTCTTGCAGCACCCACACCCCGATGATGAACTGCAGGATCGGCGCGACGAACTGCAGCAGCCCGATGGTCGTGAGCGAGACCCGGCGCGCGCCGGCCGCGAAGAGCAGCAGCGGGATCGCGGTCACGATGCCGGCGAGACTGAGCAGCACCGCGTGCTCCCAGCCGTCCGCCCCCATGGTCAGGCCCTGGGTGGCGCCGACGACGATGAGCACGACGACGGCGATCGGCGTCAGCCACATGGTCTCGAGCGTCAGGCCGCTCACCGCGTCGACCGACGGGCCGACCTTCTTCTTGACCAGGCCGTACAGACCGAACGACGCCGCGAGCGTGAGCGCGATCCACGGGAAGGCGCCGTACCCGATCATGATGACGAGCACGGCGCAGGCGGCGACGCCGATCGCCACCCACTGCGTGGCGCGCAGCCGCTCGCGCAGCACGAGCACGGCGAGGAGAACGGTGGCGATCGGGTTGATGAAGTAGCCGAGGCTCGTCTCGATGACGTGGCCGCTCAGCGCCCCGTAGATGAAGACCTGCCAGTTGACGTAGATCAGAAGACCCGCGATGACGGTCAGGCCCAGCACCTTCGGCTGCCGGAAGATCGCCGCCAGCCGCGGCCACGTGCGCGTCACGGTGAGCAGCAGGGCGCAGAACGCCAGCGACAGGAGGATGCGCCACGCCACCAGCTCCCACGGCCCCGTGGGGTCGAGCAGCAGGAAGTACAGCGGCAGGAAGCCCCACAGCAGGTACGCCGAGAAGGTGTAGATGCCGCCGAGCGTGCGTTCGCGCGCTTCGGCGGCGGCGAGACGGATGCCGCGGCTCCCGGTCGTGGTGACGCCCAGGTCGAGGGCGGTCGAGTCGTCGAGCCCGTCCACCGTGCCGCGTTCGGGGGAAGGGGACTGCTCGGGACTCACCGGGTCAGCCTACGCCCGGCGACGGCGGCGGCGGTCCGAGCGCCCGGACATGACGAGAGGGCCGGATGCCGAGGCATCCGACCCTCTCGGTCACGCGGTGCGCAGAACTCAGCGGACGACGACCGCCAGGACGTCGCGAGCCGACAGGACGAGGAACTCGTCGCCGCCGAACTTGACCTCGGTGCCGCCGTACTTGCTGTAGATCACGCGGTCGCCGACGGCGACGTCGAGCGGGATGCGGTTGCCGTTGTCGTCGATGCGGCCGGGGCCCACCGCCACGACCTCGCCCTCCTGGGGCTTCTCCTTGGCGGTGTCGGGGATGACCAGACCGCTGGACGTGGTCTGCTCGGCCTCGACCTGCTTGATGACGATGCGGTCCTCGAGCGGCTTGATGGAAACCGACACGGTCTACCTCTTCTTTCTTGAGACTGAAGACTCGTTAGCACTCTGACATTGAGAGTGCTTACGCCAGTCTAGGCAACGGGCTGGCACTCACGCAACGTGAGTGCCAGCCCGTTGCGCCGGGAGTCGAATCGAGGCCGCGGCGTCGCGCGCGCCTCGCTGGCCGGGGCGGGCGACGGCTTCGCAGGAGCCGCCTAGGCTGGCGGGATGGAGATCGCCGAGCTCACCGCGCTCCTGACGCCCGAAGGCCTCCGGCTGCTCGACGCGATGCCTCCGGTGGAGTCGTCCGACGACGTCGCGCGCGCGGTGACGCGGCTGCGCCGAGACGGCCACTCCCCCGACCTCGTCTCGGCGGTGGTCGGACAGGCGCGGCTGCGCACGCGGGCGCGCACCAAGTTCGGCGACCTCGCCGAGCGCATGCTGTTCACGCGCGCCGGGCTCGAACAGGCGACCCGGCTTCCGATCGCGGCACGGCACGCGGCGCGGTTCCGCGACGCGGGCCTCACACACGTCGCCGATCTCGGCTGCGGCATCGGCGGGGACGCCCTCGGACTCGCGGGCCTCGGCGTGCGCGTCACGGCCGTCGATGCCGACGAGGTGACCGCCGGCATCGCCGCCTTCAATCTCGCGCCCTTCGGCGCCGACGTCGAGGTGCGCCACGGCACCGCGGAAGACACCGACCTCCGGGGCGTCGACGCCGTCTGGCTCGACCCTGCACGCCGCACCGCGGGGCACGGCGAGACCACCCGCACGCGCCCCGGCGACTGGTCGCCGTCGCTGGACTGGGTGTTCGACCTCGCCCGCCGCATGCCGGTGGGCGTGAAGCTCGGGCCCGGCCTCGACCGCGACCTCATCCCCGACGACGTCGAGGCGCAGTGGGTGAGCGCCGACGGATCGACGGTCGAACTCGTGCTGTGGTCGGGCGCGCTGGCGCGTGCGGGCGTGCGCCGGGCCGCGCTGGTCATCCGCGGCGACGGGGCCGCGGCGCGCGCTCACGAGATCACCGCCGAGACGGATGCCGCGGACGAGCCGGTGCGCGACCTCGGCGCCTACCTGCACGAGCCCGACGGTGCGGTGATCCGCGCGCGGCTCATCGGCGACGTGGCGCGCTCGCTGGAGGCCGGCATGCTCGACGAGCACATCGCCTACCTCACGTCGGACGCCGCGCTCACCTCGCCGTTCGTCCAGACGTTCCGCGTGCGCGAGACGCTGCCCGCTGATGAGAAGGCTCTCGGCAAGGCGCTCCGCGAGCGCGACATCGGGCGGCTGGAGATCAAGAAGCGCGGTGTCGACGTCGACCCGGCGACGCTGCGCACGCGCCTGAAGCTGCGGGGACCGGAGACCGCGACCCTGATCCTCACGCGGATCGGAACGCGGCGGACGGCGATCCTCGCCGAGCGCGTCTGACGGTCAGCCGAAGAGGTTCGCGCGGTAGGCCGCGAACAGCAGCCAGCCCGCGCTGTACAGGATCGAGACGGTGCCCAGCACGATCGCCCACACGGCGACCGCGCGGCTCTCCTGCGGCCGGCGCAGGGCGATGATCGCCGTCACGATGGCCACGAGGCCGATCGGGAAGCCCCATCCGACGAACAGCGACACGAGCAGCCCGATGATCGCGAACGCGAGCGCCCATCCCCCGAGGCCGCGCGAGAAGTCCGAGTCCGAGTCGTCCCACGAGGTCGCGTCGGGCGTGAACTCGCCGCCGGGCTCGGACGGGGCCGACTCCACGGTGACAGCGACGGGCGCGGTGGGCAGCCGCTGGAACCCGCCGCGATGCGCGCCGGGCAGCGGCGAGGCGTCCTGCGCGAGGTCGACGTCCGGCGACGCCGCTTCGACCCGCGGACCTGCCGCCGGCGCGGGCGGGACCGGCTGTGCGAGGGCGGGCGGGACCGGCGGCGCGGCAGCCGCGGCCGGCCGTGGACCTGCTTCACCGCCGGGTGTGGTCGCGGCAGCAGCCCGGTCGTCGGCGTCGTCCGGCCGCACCGGCTCGGCGGTCGGCGAATCGGCGGGCTGCGGCATCCGCTCGTCCGTCATGCCGACCCCGCCACCTGGATCTCGGTGACCGGCAGCGTCGAGTCGGCGCCGAAGCCGAGCGTCGACGGCGGGCGGCCCGACATGATGAGCTCCGACGCGAGGGCGGCGATCATGGCGCCGTTGTCGGTGCACAGCGACAACGGCGGGATGCGCACCGTCACACCCTCGGCGGCGGCGCGCTCGAGGGCCACGTCGCGCAGGCGGCGGTTGGCGATGACGCCGCCGCCGAGCAGCAGGCGCGGCACCCCGTGGTCGCGGCAGGCGGCGAGCGCCTTCGTCACGAGCACGTCGACGACGGCCTCGCGGAAGCCGGCGGCGACGTCGGCGACGGGCACGTCCTCACCGGCGGCCTGGCGCTGCTCGACCCAGCGTGCGACGGCGGTCTTGAGGCCCGAGAACGAGAAGTCGTAGCGGTGCTTCGCCATGTCGCTGGCGCGCGACAGCCCGCGCGGGAAGGCGATCGCCTTCGGGTCGCCGGATGCCGCGGCCCGGTCGATCTCGGGCCCGCCGGGGTACGGCAGCCCGAGCAGGCGCGCGACCTTGTCGAAGGCCTCCCCCGCGGCGTCGTCCATGGTCTCGCCGAGGAGCTCGACGTCGGTCGTCAGGTCGCGGACGAGGAGCAGCGACGTGTGCCCCCCGCTCACCAGCAGCGCGACGGTGGGGTACTCCAGCGGCGGCGCGTCATCATCGAGGATGTCGGCCGCGATGTGCCCGACGAGGTGGTTCACGGCGTACAGCGGCTTCTCCAGCGACACCGCGAGCGCCTTCGCGGCGCCCACGCCCACCATGAGCGCGCCCGCGAGACCCGGTCCGCTCGTCACCGCGACGGCGTCGAGGTCGGCGAGCGCGACGCCGGACTCGGCCAGCGCCGCCTCGATCGACGGCTGCAGCGCCTCGAGGTGGGCGCGCGCGGCGACCTCGGGCACGACGCCGCCGTAGCGGGCGTGCTCGTCCATGGAGCTGGCGATGGTGTTGGAGAGCAGCGTGCGGCCACGGACGATCCCGATGCCGGTCTCGTCGCAGCTCGTCTCGATGCCGAGCACCAGCGGTTCGGCGCGGTTCACGTGCACACCCCTCCCGCAGAACTCCACGGATCCGAGCCGGATCGGGCCCCGGCATCCGTCTCGCCGGCGCTCGCGGCCGAATTCTGTGGAGTTTCGCCGACGCCGTTGCCGCGACCGGCCGTCCAGCCGCGCAGGTCGAGCTTCATCACCACGGCGTCGACGTCGTCGGGCTGGTAGTACCGCGGCTTGCGGCCGATCTCGGCGAACCCCTCCGACACGTAGAGCGCCTGCGCGACGGGGTTGTCGGCGCGCACCTCCAGGAAGACGTCCGACACGCGGCGGCGCGCGGCCTCGGCCAGCAGCGCCCGAAGGAGCGCTCGCCCGCGGCCCCGGCCGCGCGACAGCTCGCTGATCGTGATGGTCTGGACGTCGGCATCCCGCGCCCCGGCGACCGCGCGCAGGCCCGCATAGCCGACCAGGCGGCCCGACTCGTCGTCGACGACGTACCAGCCGTGCGGCGACGCGAGCTCTTCGCGCATCATCGCCTCGGACCAGGCATCGGTGGGGAACGAGGCCCGCTCAAGCTTCATGATGGCGGCGAGATCGGCGCCCACCGCCGCGCGGATGGTCACGAGTTCACCCGCTTCGGCGCGTGCGGCAGCGTCACGTCGGGCGAGCGCAGGTACAGGGCGTCGGCCCCGGCGATCGCGCGGCCGGCGGCGATGGCGCGCGCCGCGGCGAGCGCGAGCATGGCCGCGGGGATGCGCTCGGCGTCGCGACGCACGGCGCCGGCCTCGCCGAGGATCGCGTCGAGGTCGTCGCGCGGCGCGAGGGCCGGGTCGGCGAGCCGGACGGGCAGCCCGTCGTCGTCGAGGCCGCGGTACAGCGAGTACGCGAACTCGCGCCGGCGGGCGTCGGTCACGACGGCGAACGTCTCGTCGTCGCCGTCGGGCGCGCCCCAGTCCGACGTCAGCGCCGTGTGCAGCAGGAGCTCGAGCGCGACCGCGTCGTGGCTCGCGACAGGGACGACGGGGATCCCGCGTCCGAGCGCGAACGTCCGCGCGGCGGCGATGCCGACCCGCAGGCCGGTGAAGGGTCCGGGGCCCATCCCCGCGGCGACCTGCGTGATGGCGGCGGGGGTGACGGATGCCTCGGCCAGCGCCCGCTCGATCAGCGAGCCGATCACCTCGGCGTGGCCGCGCGGGTCGGCGCTGTCGACCTGCGAGCGGATGACACCGTCGGGCTCGACGACCGCCACTGCGGAGCCGAGCGACGTGTCGATGCCGAGGATCACCCCTCCAGGGTAGTCGGCGCCCCGCACCCGGTCGGCGCCCCGCACCCGGTCGGCGCCACGCCCGCCCCGGTCGCCCGGCGTCCCTGTTCGCCGGGCGCCGCCAAGCTCGGTCGTGCGCCGCCGCGACCGTTTCGACTCGGTCGCCGGCGCTCCCTCGCTCAACGACCGGAGACAGGCGCAAGGCTCGAGCCCCGGTCGTCGAGCGAGCGAAGCGAGACTAAACACCCGCACCCAGCCCCGGTCATTGAGCGAGGGAAGCGAACGAAACGCCCCCACCCAGCCCCGGTCGTCGAGCGAGCGAAGCGAGACGAAACGCCCGCACCGAGTCCGGTCGACCGGCACGAACGCGGGAGGGCTACGGGTGTCGGGTGATCTTCACCAGGCGCGGAGTGTCGGCGTCGAGCTCGGCCTCGTGGCCGATCGTGCCGCAGGCGTTGTCGACGCCGCGGCCGTGCCACTCGCGCTCGAGCTCGACCTCCCACCAGTGGTCGCGGAGGCCGTCGACGAGGCCACGGCCCCACTCGACGATGACCACCGAGGCATCGAAGTCGATGTCGAGGTCGTCGAGCTCCGCCGCCGAGCCCAGGCGGTACGCATCGACGTGCACGAGCGGAGCACCGCCGACGAGCGACGGGTGGGTGCGGGCGAGCACGAACGTCGGGCTCTGGATCGGTCCGCGCACGTCCAGCCCGCGGCCGATGCCGCGAGTGAGCGTGGTCTTGCCCGCGCCCAGCGGACCGGTGAGCACCACCATGTCGCCGGGGCGCAGCATCCGTCCCATCTCCTCGCCGAGCGCCTCCATGTCGTCGGGCGAGGTGATCTCGCGAGTGCCCACGAGCGCGTCGATGCCGGTCATCGCCCCTCCCCCCTGCCGGATTCAGTCTGCGCGTTTCGTCTGCTCCGGGCGGACCGCGGAATTCCGCGGCGCGCCTCCCCGACCGCGACGGCCGCGACTGAATCCGGAACGCGCGAGGCGGCGCACCGATTCCTCACTCCGCGACCTCCCGCCGCGGCACCCGCGCCCCGACGCGCGTCACGATCTCGTAGTTGATGGTGCCCGCGGCATCCGCCCATTCCGTCGCCCCCGGCACACCGAGGGTCGGGTCGCCGAACAGCACCGCCTCGTCGCCGACGGCGACCTGCGCGTCGCCGACATCGACGACGAACTGGTCCATGGCGATGCGCCCGGCGACCGTGAACCGGCGGTTGCCGATCACGACGGGCCCGAGTCCCGACGCCTGCCGGGGAACCCCGTCGGCGTATCCGAGGGGCACGAGCGCGAGCGTCGTCTCGCGGTCGGTGCGGTAGTCGTACCCGTACGACACGCCCTGCCCCGCCGGCACGCGGCGCACCGCGGCCACCGCCCCGTGCAGGGTCATCGCCGGGCGCAGCCCGAGATCCGCCGCCGAGCGGTCGTCGAAGGGCGAGAGACCGTAGATGCCGATGCCGATCCGCACGCACCCGAGTCGCGACTCGGGCAGGTCGATCGCGGCGTGCGTGGCCGCGATGTGCCGCAGCGGCGGGGCGAGCCCGAGCGAGGCCGCCTCGCCGACGGCATCCTCGAACGTGCGCAGTGCGGCGCGGTCGTCGTCGGCCGACGCGTTGGAGAGGTGGCTGAACAGCGCGATCACGCGCACCCGGCCGATGCGCTCGAGGCGCGCGGCCTCGGCGAACACGATCCGGTAGTCCGCCGGCGCGATGCCGTTGCGCGACAGCCCGGTCTCGAGCTTCAGGTGCACTCCGACGGGACGGTCGGCGGATGCCGCGGCCGCTGCCTTCTGCAGCTGCTCGAGGTTCGAGATGCCGAGCTCGATGCCGCGTGCGGCGGCCTCCGAGAAGTCGGCGCCCGGGGCGTGCAGCCATGCCACGATCGGCGCGTCGATGCCCCCGCGGCGGAGGGCCAGCGCCTCGGAGATGTCGGAGACGCCCAGGCGCGTGGCGCCGCCGGCGAGGGCCGCGCGCGCGGAGCGCACGGCGCCGTGGCCGTAGCCATCGGCCTTCACGACGGCGATGACCTCGGAGCCGGTGAGGCGGCGGAGATGCCGGACGTTGTCTTCGATGGCCCCGACGTCGATGATCGCCTCGCGCAGCACGCCGGCCGGCGGGCGGCTCATGCGCTGGCCTCCGAGCTCGCGCCGCCGGCGCCGGCGCCCGCGGCGTCGCCCGCCCCGCCGCTGCCCGTCGCGGCCCGGCCGTCCCGGCCGTGCTCGCGAGACAAGGGGTCTGCGTCGAGACCGGGGACGACGCCCCCGGTTTCGGCCGGAATGCCCTGTTTCGGCGTCCCGGGCGCGGCCGCGGGCGCCGCCGCGGGCGCGGCCCCGGGCGCCGCGGGCGCGGCCTCCGGGCGAGCGCCGTCGCGGGCCTCGGCGATGACGTATGCGGTCGCCAGGCCCGCGTCGTGCGACAACGACAGGTGAAGGCCGGTGATGCCGCGCGCGGCCACGACGGCGGCGGTGGATCCGGTCAGCGAGAACACCGGTCGCCCGGAGTCCTCGGACGTGATCTCGATCTCCGTCCAATGCACGCCGTCCGAGCCGCCGAGCGCCTTGATGAAGGCCTCCTTCGCGGCGTACCGCGCGGCCAGCGAGTGCGGCTTGAGGCTGCGCTCCCCGCCCGAGAACAGCCGCTCGAGCAGCCGCGGGGTGCGGGCGAGGGTCCGCTCGAAGCGCGGGATGTCGACGAGGTCGACGCCGATGCCGACGATCACGGAAACCTCCTGCCGAGCCGCGTCCGCGGCATCCGTCAGACTATCGCGCCGCCCCGCTCCCCCGGCCCGTCGCCGCATCCCCCGCCCGTCGCCCCGCATCCTTTCCCTCGTCGAGATAGCAGTACCTCGGCGAGACAGCACGTCACCGGCGCCGACGACGTGCTGTCTCGCCGAGATGGCACGATCTCGACGGGGAGGGGAAGAGGGAGAAGAAGGGGGCGGATGCCGTCACTCGACGGTGACGGACTTCGCGAGGTTGCGGGGCTGGTCGACGTCGAGGCCCTTGGCGGTGGCGAGGCCCATCGCGAAGATGTGCAGCGGCACCACGGCGAGGAGCGGCTCGAAGAGCGGGCCCGCCATCGGGATGCGCAGCACCTCGTCGGACTTGGGCAGCACGGCGGCGTCGCCCTCTTCGGCGATCGAGATGACGCGGGCGCCGCGCGCGCGGATCTCCTCGATGCTCGACACCACCTTCTTGTGCATCTCGGGCGACTGGCTCGGCGAGGGCACGACGACGAAGACCGGCTGGCCCGGCTCGATCAGCGCGATCGGGCCGTGCTTGAGCTCGCCCGCGGCGAAGCCCTCCGCGTGGATGTACGCCAGCTCCTTGAGCTTGAGCGCCCCCTCGAGGGCGATCGGGAAGCCGACGTGACGACCCAGGAACAGCACCGAGCGGGTGTCGGCCATCCAGCCGGCGAACTGCTCGATGCGCGGCTGCTCGCGCTCGAGGATCAGCGCGATCTTGCCGGGAACGGCCTCGAGCTCGGCGATGTGCGCGGCGGCGCTCTCGTGGTCGATCGCTCCGCGCACGCGGGCGATGTGGAGCCCCATCAGGTACAGCGCGGTGATCTGGGCGACGAAGGCCTTCGTCGAGGCGACGGCGACCTCGGGGCCTGCGTGCGTGTAGACGATCGCGTCGGACTCGCGAGGAATGGTGGCACCCTGCGTGTTGCAGATCGACAGCGTCCGCGCGCCGTGCTCGCGCGCGTACTTGACAGCCATGAGGGTGTCCATGGTCTCGCCCGACTGGCTGATCGACACGACCAGCGTGTCGGGGCCGATCACCGGGTCGCGGTAGCGGAACTCGTGGGCGAGCTCGACGTCGACGGGAATGCGCGTCCACTGCTCGATCGCGTACTTGCCGACCTGCCCGGCGTAGGCAGCGGTACCGCACGCGATCACGATGATGCGCGAGATGCCCTGGAACAGCTCGTCGAGGCCGTCGAGCTCCGGGATCACGACCTCGCCGCCGCGGATGCGGCCGCGCAGCGTGTTGGCGACGGCTTCGGGCTCTTCCGAGACCTCCTTCGCCATGAACGACGACCAGCCGCCCTTGTCGGCGGCCGAGGCATCCCACGTCACCTCGAACGGCTCGACCTCGACCGGGTTGCCCTCGAAGTCGGTGACCTCGACGCCCGACGGCGTGATCGCGACGATCTGGTCCTGACCGATCGCGAGGGCGTTGCGGGTGTGCTCGACGAACGCAGCGACGTCCGAGCCGAGGAAGTTCTCGCCCTCGCCGAGCCCGATCACGAGCGGCGAGTTGCGGCGGGCGCCGACGACGAGCCCGGGCTGGTCCTCGTGCATCGCAAGGAGCGTGAAGGCCCCCTCGAGGCGCGACACGACGTTGCGGAACGCGCTGACGAGGTCCCCCGTCGCACGGTACTCGCGGCCGATCATGACGGCGGCGACCTCGGTGTCGGTCTCGCTGCGGAAGGTGAAGCCCTCGGCCAGCAGCTCGTCCTTCAGCTCGGAGAAGTTCTCGATGATGCCGTTGTGGATGACGGCAAGCCGGTCGTCGTCGGCCAGGTGCGGGTGGGCGTTGTCGTCGGTCGGGCCGCCGTGGGTCGCCCAGCGGGTGTGGCCGATGCCGGTGGTGCCGTCGCTCATCGGGTGCGACGAGAGGTCGTCGCGCAGCACCTTGAGCTTGCCCGCGCGCTTGCGCATTCCCAGGTCGCCGTCACCGTCGATGACCGCGATGCCCGCGGAGTCGTAGCCGCGGTACTCCAGGCGCGAGAGCCCCGAGATCAGAATGGCCTGGCTCTGCCGCGGGCCCACGTATCCGACGATTCCACACATGCCGACAATGGTAGGCGGGGGGGTTTTGCAAGGAATCTGAACGAATCCCGCGGGGGACGGATGCCGCGGCCCGCCGCCTGCGCTGTGCCCGGCGCGTTTCGTCTCGCTCGTTCCTCGCTCGCTCAACGACCGGTGGCTCGCGCACGGCCGTTGAGCGAGTACGGCGAGACGAAACGCCCCCGGTCTCCGGTCGTTGAGCGAGCGGAGCGAGACGAAACGCCCGCCGGCGTCACAGTTTGCGCAGGAGCACCGTCTCGACGGTGTGGTCGGCGGCCTTCTGCAGCACCAGGTTCGCGCGATGGCGCGTGGGGAGCACGTTCTCCTCGAGGTTGGGGAGGTTGATCGTGTTCCAGAACTCCAGTGCGCGGCTCACCGCGTCCTCGTCGCTCAGCTCGGCGAACACCCGGAAGAACGAGTTCGGGTTGCTGAACGCGCCCCGGCGGAGGGCGAGGAAGCGGTCGACGTACCACTGCTCGATGTGCGCGGCATCCGCATCCACATAGATCGAGAAGTCGAACAGCTCGCTCACCGCGACGTCGTTGGGCGACGGCGGCGGCTGCAGCACGTTGAGACCTTCTACGATGACGATGTCGGGCCGGCGCACGGTGACCACGGCGTCGGGCACGATGTCGTAGCGCATGTGCGAGTAGAACGGAGCGCGCACCTCGGGAGCGCCGCTCTTCACCTCGGTGAGGAACGACACCAGCGCGCGCCGGTCGTACGACTCGGGGAAGCCCTTGCGCTGCATGAGACCCCGGCGCTCGAGTTCGGCGTTGGGGTACAGGAACCCGTCGGTCGTGACGAGCTCGACGCGGGGGGTGCCGGGCCAGCGACTGGTCAGCTCGCGCAGAAGCCGCGCGATCGTGGACTTGCCGACGGCCACCGAGCCCGCCACACCGACGATGAACGGGGTGGTCGAGTCGCTCTCCCCGAGAAAGGCCGACTCCTCCGCACCCAGTCGCTTGGTCGACTCCGCGTAGAGCGAGAGCAGGCGCGACAGCGGCACGTACACCTGCGCGACCTCGGCCATGTCGAGCCGGTCGCCGAGCCCCCGGATCTGCACGATCTCGGTCTCGGTGAGCGGCTGCGTCAGCCCCGCCGACAGGCGCGCCCAGTCGGCGCGGTCGATCTCGCGGTACAGCGAGAGTGCGGGGGTGACCGTGGTCGCTTCGTCGGCGGACATCGCGCCCATCGTAGTCGCTGGCAGCCCGGGCACGGTTCAGGCGCAGACCCCCTGCGGAACTCCACGGATCCGGGCGGGATCGGGCCGCGGCATCCGTTTCGCCGGCGCTCAATGCCGGATTCTGTGGAGTTTCGCCGACGTCGCCGCCCCACAGTCGGCGTGTATCTCCGCCGGGCTCCGCCGCTCCTTCCCCGTGTGCGGCGCGTGCCGCGCGCACGGGGGAGCCCGAACGAAGGAGAACATCATGACCCGGCACGGCTCGTATCCGGCGGACGTCGTCCCGCCGCGCTCCAAGTACTACGACGCGGGGCGCTTCGGCCGCATGTTCGGCGAGCTGCCACCGTTCGCGGCCGACACCCCGGAGGTGCGGGCGGCGCTCCTGGACATCGGCAAGGCGGGCGGCATCATGGACGCCGGCGACGACCTGTCGGCCGGACCCGTGCAGCTCATCGTCGACCCGGCGCTCTCGCACCAGAACCGCAACAGCACGACGCACGTCGCCGGCGACACGTTCCTCGGGCAGTTCATCGACCACGACATCACGTTCGATCCGACCTCGAGCCTCGAGCGGCAGGTCGACCCGGAGTTCATCTCGAACTTCCGCACGCCGGGACTCGGGCTCGACAACGTCTACGGATCCGGTCCGAACGCGTCGCCGTACCTCTACGACCAGAAGGCGGGGCACGGCATCACGATGCTCGTCGAGGAATGCGGGACGCCCGGCCGGTCGGATCTCCCCCGCAACGCCCAGGGCGTCGCGCTCATCGGGGATCCGCGCAACGACGAGAACCTCATCGTGTCGCAGCTGCAGACCGCGATGCTGCGGTTCCACAACGCGGCCGTCGAGCACGTGAAGACCAAGCTCGGGCTCACGAGCCCCGGCGAGGTCTTCGCCGAGGCGCAGCGGCTCGTGCGCTGGCACTACCAGTGGATCGTCGTGCACCACTTCACGCGCACGCTGTGCGGCTCGGCGGTCGTCGACGACATCCTGCAGAAGGGCCGCAAGCACTACCAGTGGCACAACGAGCCGTTCATCCCGGTGGAGTTCTCGGTGGCGGCCTACCGGTTCGGGCACAGCCAGATCCGGCCCTCGTACCGCGCCAACTTCACCGGCAACGCCGACGGCGGCCCGTTCTTCGGCATGATCTTCACCCCCGAGGGCACGCCGGCCGGCGACCCCGACGACCTCTCGGGCGGATGCCGCGCCCCGCGCCGCTTCGTGGATTGGCCGACCTTCTTCGACTTCGGCGACGGCAGCGTCCGCCCGAACAAGAAGATCGACACGACGCTGTCGACGGCGCTGTTCGCGCTGCCGGGATCGGTCGTCGCCCGTCCGGATGCCGCCGCCAACCCGGCGTCGCTGGCGCAGCGCAACCTGCTGCGCCACCTGACCTTCTCGCTGCCGTCGGGGCAGCGGGTCGCGCGGGCGATGAACCTCCCCGAGCTCGCGCGGCACGATCTCGACGACCTGCAGCAGTACGGCATGGACGACCGCACGCCGCTGTGGTTCTACATCCTGCGCGAGGCCGACGTGGTCGAGGACGGCGACCGCCTCGGACCTGTCGGAGCGCGGATCGTCGCCGAGGTGCTCATCGGACTCCTGCAGGGCGACCGGTCGTCGTACCTGGCGCAGGACCCCGACTGGCAGCCGTCGCTGCCGACCCTCGACCCCGCGCGTCAGGGAGACGACTTCCGCATGGTCGATCTGCTGCACTTCGCCGGCGTCGCATAAGAGCGAGCGGATGCCTCGGCCCGAGGCATCCGCTCACACGACGTGCCCGCCCTCCTGACGAGGGCGGGCACGCTCCGTGCTGTCGAGAGATCAGTCCGCGACGGGGTCGTGGTCGTGGCCGTGCAGACCGCCGCCACCGCCGGCCCACGTGCCCTCGGCACCGGCGGGCGCGGGCAGCGTGAGGCCGCCCGGCACGTCGACGCCGGGCACGCCGTTCACCGACTGGGTGGAGTAGGCGTAGGCGAGCACCGCGAGCGCGATGGCGTCGGAGTTGGTCTCGAGCGCGTCGAGGCTGAGGTTGTCGATGTCGTCGCAGGCCTGGTGGTAGCACGGGTCGAGCCACTCGCCCGCCGTGCCGCCCCAGATCTCCGCC
The DNA here is from genome assembly GCF_033548675.1 of Microbacterium sp. M3. NCBI lineage: Bacteria > Bacillati > Actinomycetota > Actinomycetes > Micrococcales > Microbacteriaceae > Microbacterium > Microbacterium sp. M3. Next base: position 448,190 of record NZ_JAWTZT010000004.1, on the reverse strand, counting down.
TGCTCGGGCGTCTTCTCGTCCTCGGCGCCCGTGAAGAGACCACCGGCCGGGATGCCGTTGAGGATGAACGCCTCGTAGTCGCTGCGTCCGCTGAACTCGGCGTCGTCGTAGGGCACGCCCACGCTCGTGAAGTAGCTCTCGAAGAGATCCTCGATCTGCACCGAGCCCTCCGGCACCACGACCGGGGCCTCCCACGTGGACTCGTCCCCGTCGTACACCATGAAGATGTAGTTGGGCGACGCGACCATGTCGAAGTTGAGGTAGAGCGCGATGCGGTCCTTCTCGGCGTCGTTCAGTCCGTCGACGTAGGCCGCCGATCCGAGCAGACCCTCCTCCTCGGCAGCCCACCACGCCAGGCGCACGGTGTTCTGCGGCTTGACCTTCTGCATGCTCTGGGCGAGCTCGAGCAGCGCGGCCGAGCCGGAGCCGTTGTCGTTGATCCCCGGACCCGCGGGCACCGAGTCGAGGTGCGCTCCCGCCATGACGACGTTGCCGGGGTTGCGGCCGGGCAGCTCGGCGATGACGTTCTTCTGCGGGTGGTTCTCGATCGCGAGCGTCACCGTGGCCGTGGAGCCCGGCTGGGCCAGCGAGACGCCGCCCTGGAACGACGTCGACACCACGGGGATCTCGAGCGGCGTCGGGTTGGCCCCGATCAGCGTCACGTTGGTGAGCGCGTCCATGCGGTCGGGGGCGTTGCCCTGGTTCATGATGACGACGGCCTCGGCCCCCGCGTTGTAGGCGTTGCGCGCCTTGATGCCGAACTCGCACGCCCCGCGCTGGATGAGCGCGATGTCGGTGGTGCCGAGGAAGTTCAGTCCGGCGAAGTCGGCCGCCTCGCACCCGCTCGTGCTGGTGGCGGGGTTCGCGATCGCCAGATCGACCGGGATGACGGTGCCCGTCACCGAACCCGCCGCCGTGTCACCGGTGGAGAAGTAGCCCGCCGGCTGCGCGACGTTCACGGGAGTCAGCTGCTGCACGGAGGGGATCGACAGGAAGTAGTCGAACTCGTCGATCGACACCTTCCAGCCCGCCGCTTCGAGGGTCTCGACGACGTAGTCGACGCTCGCCTCGTACCCGGGGGTGGCGGCCGCCCGGTTCCCGCCGTTGGCGTTCGCGATGTCCTGGAACGCCTGCAGGTGTTCCAGCGCACCCTCGGCGCTGACGCATTCCAGCAGCTTCGCGACCGTGTTGTTGTTGCGCTTGTCGCACGATCCGCCGGGGGCGGCCGCGGCGGCGGTGACCGGCATGATCGCCAGGGCCAGGGCGGTGGCCCCGGCAGCAGAGAGCGCCACCGCGCGGCGCGCGGAGGTGCGGGATCGATTCATCGTGTTCTCCTCGTTCTGCGGCGGCAGTTGTCGGCCGCCGTGCGCGGGCCTCGCCTTCGAGGCTCGTCTGCGGGAACGAGTGCCAGGTCGGCACCCTGGCGCCGACGTTAGACCGCGCATCCGCTGACGCATAGATGCGGCATCCCGTTTCTCATCTCCGCCTCATCTCCGGCTCGCCGTCCGGCGCCCGCTACTCTGAGGGCGTGCGCCTGGGAGTCCTCGACATCGGCTCGAACACCGTCCATCTGCTCGTCGCCGACGTCCGCCCCGGCGGGCGCCCGCTCGCCCAGACGAGTCAGCGCACCGTGCTGCGCCTGATGCGGTATCTCGACCCGGACGGGGCGATCAGCCCGCAGGGCGTGACCGCCCTGGTCGATGCCGTCACAGAGGCGCGGCGCATCGCGGCGGCCGAGAAGGTGGACGAGCTGCTCGCGACGGCGACCTCCGCCGTGCGGGAGGCCACGAACGGCGCGGAGGTCATCGCCCTCATCGAGGAAGCGCTCGGCCAGCCGCTGCAGGTGCTGGGCGGCGAGACCGAGGCGCGGTTCACGTTCCTCGCCGTCCGCCGCTGGTTCGGGTGGGCCGCAGGCCAGATCCTGCTGTTCGACATCGGCGGCGGCTCGCTCGAGGTCGCGGCCGGTGCCGACGAGCTGCCGGAGCAGGCGGCATCTGTCCCCCTCGGCGCGGGGCGCATGACCGTGCAGTTCCTCCCCGACGATCCGCCCGGCGAGGCCGCCGTCGAGCAGCTGCGCGAGCACGCCCGCGCCACGCTCGCTCCCGTCGCCGAGTCGTTCGGGAGCCTCGCGCGTCCCGACCACGTGGTCGGCTCATCGAAGGCGATCCGCTCGCTCGCCAAGCTCGTGGGCTATCCGGTTCCCGGCTGGTCGGGGATCGAGCGGATGCTGCTCCCTCGCGCCTCGCTGAGCTCGTGGATCCCGCGCCTCGCCCGGATCCCGGCATCCGCCCGTCAAGAGCTGCCCGGCATCACCGCCGATCGCACCTTCCAGATCGTCGCGGGGGCGGTCGTGCTGCACGAGGCGATGCGGCTGCTGGACGTCGACGAGCTCGAGGTCTCGCCGTGGGCTCTGCGGGAGGGCGTGCTGCTGCGCTACATCGAGTCGCTCAGCTGGAGCGCGCCGAGCGCCTGAGCCCGCCGCGGTTTCCCCCGAATCGCGCGATGCCGTCCGCACGGGTCACGGTCTACCGTGACGTGGCGGCCTGCTCGGCCGCCGGCGAGGAGGAGCCCGATGCACCCGATGGATCTCACGTTCGGCACATGGTCATTGACGGGCGGAGGAACCGCCGTCGACCTGATCGCGGCGACGACAAACGCCCTGAACGGCGCACTGCTCGCTCGCCGTCCCGATCACTACCGCAACTACACGTTCGTGGGCATCATCCTCATGGCGATCATCGGCGGCATCGCCGGCGGCGTCACGCGCGACGTCATCCTCGGCAATCCGCCGTCGGCCTTCATGAACCCGGCCTACATCACGTTCTGCGTGGTCGCGGGTGTCATCGGCTACTTCATCGCGTACGCGAGCGGTCAGCTCTTCCGCGAGGGCCTGTTCCAATTCATGACCTCGTTCTCCCTCCCCTGGTACGCGATCATCGGCGCGCAGAAGGCGAACGAGGCGGGCTACCCCATCCTCGGTGCGCTGGCGATCGCGGTCATCGCACCGACGGCCGGGCGCTTCCTGATCGACGTCACGAGCGGCGTCACCCCCAAGCAGTTCGTGCGGGGCGAATGGTTCGTCGCGACCGCCATCGGCACCGGCCTGGTGTGGATCGTCCTCGACGAGATGGGCGTGCCGTACTGGATCAGCGTGGCGATCGCCTTCCTCATCGGCTTCACGTTCCGCGTGCTCGCGCTGTACCGCGGCTGGGAGGAACCGCTCGCGCGCGAGCCGAAGGGCCTCAAGATGCACGCCGACAAGCGCCCGCTGCTCGGCCGCAAGCTCGCCGGAAAGTCGCAGGAAGAGCTGCGGATGCTGGGACTCACGGTCGACGACGTCCACTGAGCGGGCGCAGCGCCTGATACACCCGGGTCGCCGCGGTCCTCGAGGAGCGGCGCCGTCGGGATCGACGCGCTCAGTCGCTGAGGACGACGTGGTCGACCATCAGATGGCCCCAGGCACCGGTGGCATCGTCGAGGATCTGGAATTGCGCGACCCGTCCAGCGAGGTCGCGCAGATCCCACTGGACGTGGCGCAACTCCGCCGACCCCGTCCCGGTCGCCGACCGGACGGGCTGCCCATCAATGAGCAGCTGCACAGAGGTGGCAGGCTCCACGCCGAGCGGGTGATCGCCGCCGCCGACGAGGAAGTGCAGGAAGCTCCTGTCGATCGCGAAGGGTGGCGAGGTGATCGTTCCCGTGGCGGGGTCACCCCCGCCCACGAACGTGTCGGCGAGCCGAGCTCCTACCTGTCCGCGGAGGTCGGCCGCGCTGGGTCCTGCGCCGACGAAGCTGCCCGTCGCCGTCCATCCTTGGTCCCACGTCTCGTCCTCGAAGTCGGCGATCAGCCGGGCCGGCCGCTGCACGACGCTGCCGAACTCGGTGATGGTCAGATCGTGGAAGACGGCCGCGCCGCCGGACGTGTACAGGGCGATTCCGTCGTCTCCGGGTGGCGCGAAGACCTGGCTCGAGTGGGCGTATCTGCCGTCATCGACGAAGACCTCGATCGTGGTGCGGTCCACGAGGATGCGCAGATGCACGCTGTCGGCGTCGCTGGGGAAAGGCGTGCGGCTCTCTGTCTTCCAGGTTCCGACCGGGTAGCCGGTCTGGCCGCGATTCAGGTAGGCGTAGGTGTCGGTCACGCCGACATCGGCGTGACGCGTGCCGTCGGCGGAGCGCCTCAGCTGCAAGCCGATGTTGGTGGCGGTCTCCCACGTCACGTCCGCCTCGATCTGGTACGCGTCGCCTTCGTACGCAAGAGGCAAGAACCCGTCCACCGTCACGTCGCCGAGCTCCGTTCGCGCCGTGGTGATGTCAGCGAGCGCCGCCACCGGCTGCGACACCAGGCTGAACGTCGAGCCGTACCTCTTGAGCCGGATCTCGCGGGTGATCGAGTCGGTGCCGTTGAACCCGTCGGCGGCCCACGTCGGGGTCGAGTGCGCGTAGTCCCAGTTGTTCATCCAGCCCACCGCGTAGCGACGGTCCATCGGCGCGGCGGGATCTTCCCACGTCACCGCGCCGTACCAGTCGAATCCATGGTCGAGCCATTGCGGGGAGCTCTGGTCGAACGTGAAGGACGTGCCGTCGAACGATCCCGTCCAATATGCGAAGGTCGCGGGCTCCCCTGTGGCGTAGCCGTTCGCGCTGACGCCGAACACCCACTTCACGCTGCCGTCGTCAGCGCGGATCGGGAACAGGTCCGGGCACTCGATCGTGCCGATGCCGGGGTTCACGTACTCCCACGTGCGGGACCACGTCTTCAGGTCCGGTGACGTGTAGAAGCTCACCCGGTCGCGCTCGGCGATCAGCGCCACCCAGCGGCCGCGCTCGGCATCCCACACGACCTTCGGGTCGCGGAAGTCCGCCCGTCCGCCGTTGGCGATGACCGGCTCATCGCCGTAGGGGCGGAAGTTGCGGCCGCCATCCGTCGAGTACCAGAGGAACTGCGCCTGGGGTCCGGACGCGTTCGTCTGCTGCGCCGGAGTGGGATGGTCCATCTGGGTGACGAGCATGACCACAGCACCGGCGCCGAATCCGGCCGTGTTCGCTTCGTCGAGGACGGTCGATCCCGACCAGAGGTCGTAGTTGGCGTTGGTCTTCTTGGGCGCAGCAACGCCCTGGTCGGCGAACACGACGCCGTCGTACGAGGTCGCGAGCCGCCATTCAGTGCCAAAGTTCGCGGTGGGATCCGCGTTGTATTCGCTGTTGTAGAGGTAGTAGTAGTGGAACTTGCCGTCCACGAAGACCGGCCGCTGCGGGTCGTTCTTCCAGTGGTCAGGCACGGTGAAGTGGTACTGCGCGCGGTAGTCGTCGGAGGGTTCGGCGGCTGCGGCTGCGGCTGGGGCATCGCCGGCGCCAGCCGCGACACCACCGCTGACCCCCACCGCGATCGCGACCAGCGCCCCCGCAGTCAGACGCACGGAGCGTCGCTTCGAAACTGACATCATCGTCATCCTTCTGTCGCACGGACGCGGCACCCCGAAGCGGGAGGGGGCCGAGGCTCGTCCGCGAAGCCCCGGCCCCGACGGATCAGACGGAGGCGCCCACCGCTTCTCGGCGGACGAGCCGGCCGCCGTCCCACTGCACCGGCATCGGGTCCGTGACACCGCCGACGAACCGCCCGTCATCGCCGATGTTGCGGAAGGCGAACAGCAGCCACTCACCGTCGGACCGGCGCTGCAGCAGGCGCCCGACGTAGAGCCGCTCGTCTGTCAGCGGGTAGGCAGCGTCGATGTCGAAGGACCCGAGCAGGCTCTCCGCCGGCACTGCCCACGTGCCGCCGGCCGCGGCGCGACGGGACGCGGTGCTCTGCTCCTTGAGGCAGGAGAAGAGCACTACCGGCCGCCCGTCGACGACCTCCGCCTGCAGCACCTCGAGCTGCCCGAATCCGTCGACGCTGGGCGCGCTGAGCGGCTCGCGCAGCTCCCACGTCCGCAGGTCGGCCGACCAGGCGTGCCCGATGACGCCCCGCCCGTCGACGGGGCCCTCGGCTGCCCGGGCGGTGATGAGCATGTGCCAGCCGTCCCCGTCCGGGTCGGCGAACACCCACGGGTCGCGGAAGGCCTCGTCATGCCACGCGCCGCTCGAGAGCGTCTCATACCAGGGCGCCGTCGCCTCGAGTACCGGTGCACCGGCCTTCGTCCAGGTGAACAGGTCCGGCGAGGTCGCGAAGCCGATTCGCTGCACGTTCTTCCCGTTCGGTGCGAGGGTCGCCCCCGTGTAGAACATGAACCACGTTCCGTCGGGGTGCCTCACCACCGATCCCGTCCACGTGGCGAGCTCGTCGAAGGCGGGCGCATCGCTGCGCACCAGCGCATCGGCGACCTGCGTCCACTCGACGAGGTCTACAGAGACCGCGTGCCCGATCGAAGCGCGATAGTGGCGCGCTTCGGGGTCGTGGAGCGCGCGCGAGGCGTAGAGGAAGAAGAGGTGGTAGCGCTCGCCGTCGTCGGCGAACCAGTAGTCCCATACCCAGGAGTCGGGGAGGTCGAACACGAGAGTTCCTTCGAGAGTCGTGCGCGGTGGATCGCGCGATGGTGTGCCCCTCCGCCCGGCGGGCGGGGAGTGCGAGTGCGAGCTGCCGCGGCTTACCGCGCTGCCGCCGGCGTCGCCGGCGCGGCGAGTTCGGCCCGGCGGGGCGGGTCGGCGCCCGGTCGCGACACGGTGATCGCCGCCGCGTCGGCTGATCGCCGAAGCAGGGATTCGACGACCGACGAACGGATGCTGCCACCCGCCGTCTGGAGCGACGCTCGCAGGTCGTCGCTGCCGACGATGCTGTCGATGAGCACACCCATGAACGTGTCGCCGGCGCCGACGGTGTCGACCACGTCGGTCACCACGGCGGGCGCGGCGATCTCGCCGTCGGCGGTCACGCCGATCGCACCGTCCGACCCGAGCGTGACCACGACGAGCCGCGGGCCGCGAGCGACCCACTCACGCGCGACCTCGACGAGGTCGCGTCCGGGGTGCAGCCACCGGAGGTCTTCGTCGCTCGCCTTCACGACGTCGGCGAGCTGCACCAGTCCGGCGACACGCTCCCGGACGCAGTCGGGATCGTCGACGAGCGACGGCCTGATGTTGGGGTCGTACGTCACGATCGCCCGCCCTCGCACCGATCGCACGAGTGCCGCGACCTGGCCGGCACCGGGTTCGAGCACCGCGGCCACAGAGCCGACGTGCACGAGGTCGGCGGTGCTCGCGATTTCCTCGAGGCGGTCGGCGTTCGCCCCGAGATCCCACTCGAGATCGAACTCGTAGGTGGCGGCACCGCTCGCGTCCAGGCGGGCGGCGGCCGTCGACGTGCGCGGCGACGCGACGGCCACCACCTGGACATCGGACCCCTCGAGCCAGGCCCTCACGCGGCGGCCGCGATCGTCGTCGCCGAGGCGGGTGAGCAGCGTCGGGCGTCGTCCCAGCCTTCCGAGCGCCAGCGCCGTGTTCGCGGGGCTGCCGCCGGGCGCCTCCTCGACGCTGCCGTCCGCGCGCTGGACGATGTCGACCAGGGCCTCGCCGACGACCAAGAGGCGCAGCATCCGTTCGCTCATCCCTTCACCCCGCTCGCGGCGATGCTGCTGACGAACGCGCGCTGGAACACCAGGAAGACGATGAGCACCGGGATCGTGATGAGGGAGGTGTAGGCCATCACCTCGCCCCACGCGGTGTTGAGCTGGAAGAAGTACTGCATGCCGACCATGACCGGCCGCAGCTCCTCTTTCTGCACCACCATGAGGGGCCAGAGGTACTGGTTCCAGGCGGGGAGGAACGTGAGGATCGCCACTGTCGCGAAGGCCGGGCCCGACAGGGGCACGAGGATGCGCCGGTAGATGGTGAACCAGCTGGCGCCGTCGATGCGCGCCGCCTCGTCCAGCGACTTCGGGATCGTGGAGAAGTACTGCGTGAACAGGAAGATCGAGAACGCGTTCGCGATGAACGGCACGATCTGCACCTCGTAGGTGTTGAGCCAGCCGAAATCGTACTTGAGCACGCCGCCCTCGATGACGAGGGTCGGCAGTTGCGCAACCCAGTAGACCATCGGCACCGCGATCGTTTCGAACGGCACGATCAGCGTCGCGATGATCAGCGCGAGGACGACGATCCGCCCCTTCCACGCCAGCCGGGAGAGCGCGAAGCCTGCCATCGAGTTAACGATGAGTCCGAGTCCCACCGTCAGCACCGTCACGAGTACGGAGTTGAACAGGAACTGCGCGACGGGCACGCGATCGAACACCCCGAAGTAGTTGTCGAGGCTGATGTCGCCGACCGGCAGGAAGGCGGCGGGTGAGTCGATGTCCTGCAGGATCTGACTGTCGGGCTTGAGGCTCGACACGAACATGAAGACCAGCGGGAACAGGAAGATGATCCCGAACAGCGACAGGGCGACGTACAGGAACACCTTGCCCCTGACGCGCTGAGACTTCTCGCTGCGCGCGGGCGCAGGGCGGGTGGAGCGGCGCGACGATCCCGCGGGAGCCGTCGTCAAAGTCTGGGTAGCGGTCACGTCAATCCTTCTCTCGCGTGATCCGGCGCTGGATGAGCGCGATGGCGAGGACCGCGACGAAGAAGATCAACGAGATCGCCGCGGCGTACCCGATCTCCTGCTGCTCGTAGCCCTTGCGCACGGCATGGAAGACGATGGTCGACGTCGAGTTCACGGGCCCACCCTGGGTCATGACGTCGATCTGCACGAACAGGCCGAGGGCGGCGATGGTGATCGTCACGAGGACGAAGACCATGGTGGGCCTGAGGCCCGGCCACGTGACGTTCGTGAACTGCCGCCACGGGCTCGCGCCATCCATCTTGGCGGCCTCGTAGAGCTCCTCGGGGATCGTCTGAAGTCCCGCGAGCCAGATGATCATGTGGAATCCGACAGCCTGCCAGATCGAGAGCACGATGATGGCTCCGAGGGCGGTGTTGGGGTCGTTCAGCCAGTCGACGTTCGACCACGCCCCGAAGGTGAGGGCATCGAACATCGCGTTGATGAGGCCGTCCTTCTGGTACATGAACTTCCACAGGATCGACACCACGACGATCGAGGTCACGACGGGGATGAAGAAGATCACGCGGAAGGCGGTGACGCCGCGCATGCGCCGATTCACCAGCACCGCGAGGAGCAGCCCGAGCGCGGCCTGCACCGGCACGACCACGAGAGCGAACACCGCGGTGTTGCCCACCGACTGCACGAACACGGGGTCGGCCGTGAACGCGCGGATGAAGTTGTCGAACCCGACGAACCGGGGCGGGTTCGGTGAGACGAGACGCGCGTTCGTGAACGACAGCGCGAACGCGAGGATGACCGGGACGACGAGGAACAGCACCAGGAGGATGCCCGCGGGGGCGATCATCCCCAGTCCTGCCCAGGTCTCGCGACCCTTGATGGACCGGAAGCGACGGTAGGCGCGCCGAGGCTCTTCGGCGGCGACCGTCGGAGGAGTGACAGTCATGACAGATCTCGCGGAGAGTGCGCCGGCGAGGGCCGCGTGGCCCTCGCCGGCACGGTGGATCACTGGAAGCCGTAGCCGTCGTTCGACTCGATGTTGGCGTCGATCTCAGCGACCGCCCGGTTGAGCGTCTCCTGGACGTCGGCGCCGTTCATGATGTCTTTGGCCGCCGTCTCGAACGTCGCCGAGATGACCGCGTACGCGGGCGTCTCCGGTCGCAGCACCGCATACTGCTCAGAGAACTCGACGAACGGGCGCAGGGCACCGTCGTCGCCGAAGTACTGCGACGCCTGAGCGGCAGCATCCGTCGCCGGGATCACGACCTGCTGGTCGGCGAACTCGGTGATGTACTTGTCCTGGAAGCTGAACTCCAGGTATGCACGTGCACCGTCGGCGTCATCGCACGCGGACGAGATCGCCCACTGCCATGAACCGCCGCCGATCTTGGGCCCGTTGCCGAGGTCCGGCGGGGGCAGGATCAGCAGGTCGTCACCGACCGCGTCGAGCGCGGCCACCGCGTTCCACACGCCGGTGTAGCTGAGTGCCACCTCATCGTCGATGAACTCCTGGTTGCCCACGGTGCCGCTGTTTCCCGCATACCCGTCGGCGAAGAGGCCGGCGAACCAGTCACCCCAGGCCAGCGCCTCGGATCCATTGAGGGCACCGTCGGCCGAGAGCATGGTGTTGCGGTCGATGAGGTCGCCGCCGAAGCTCTGCAGGAACGGCGAGTAGGCGTAGGGCCACCATTCGCCGGTGTCTTCTGCTCCGATGTCGATGGGGGTCTCGTAGCCGGCGTCCTTGAGGGTGGCGAGCGCCGCGTCGAACTCGTCGGTGGTCCACGGCTCCTCGACGGTCGGGATGCGGATGCCGTTGCCCTCGAGCACCGACTTGCGCGCGAAGATGCCGAGCGCGGCATCCCAGTAGCCGGCCGAGTAGATCTCGTCGTCCCACACGCCGACGGCGGTGGGCAGCAGTGAGTCGGTGATCTCGGTGGGGAGGCCGAGCGGCTGCAGGTACCCCGCCCACGCCCAGTTCGGCATGATCGGTCCGTCGAGGTCGAGCAGGCAGGGCAGATCGCCGGATGCCGCGGCCGCCACGATCGCGTCGTTGTAGGCGCCCTGCGGGAACGACTCGTGCACGACCTGGTACTCGTCCTGCGATTCGTTGAAGTCGGAGATGATCTGCTCGTAGACCTCGAGCTCGGCCGGGTTGCCGGCCGAGTGGGTCCACATCGTCAACTCGGTGCGGCCGTCCGCGGTGGTGGCATCACCTTGGCCGGCTTGCCCGCAGCCGGTCAGGGCGATCGCCGTGACCAGGCCCGCGGACACGAGGATCGGGGTCCTTGTGCGCATTGTTGTGGTTTCCTTTTCTTGGTGACTCACGCCCGCGTGGGTCACCGATCGGGGGCCGCCAGTGGCGGCCGCTCGGTGTGTGAAGCCCGTCGCCGGTTCGGTTTGGCGACTTGCGCCGGCGGCGGGCCTACGGAGTCTCGTCGGATGACGGGACACTCCATCAGGTGCGTGGCGTCCTCATCCCCTTCCGCGCGGACGCCGAGCGCGACCTCCATCGCCCAGCGGCCCATGGCGTAATGGGGCAGGGCGACGGTGGTGAGTGGGGGATCCTGTTCCGCGGCGATCAACTGCTGGTCGTCGTAGCCGACGACCGACAGATCGCGCGGGATGTCGAGGCCGCGGCGGTGTGCGGCGATGTAGACGCCGGCCGCCATGCGGTCGTTGAAGCAGAAGATGCCGGTAGGGCGCTCGTCGTCGGGGAGATCGAGCAGGACCTCTGCCGCCGCGCGACCACCGTGGGCCGAGGTGTCGCCGGTGATGTGAAGCGCCGGGTCGGCCGGGATGCCGGCCTCTGCGAGCGCCTCGAGATAGCCCTCGTGGCGCAGTCGCGAGGCGATGGGACCGTCATCGGTGTCGATATAGGCGATCCGCCGGTGACCCGCGGCGACGAGCTCGCGCACCGCGGCTGTTCCTCCGGCGCGGTCGTCGGGGACGACGCTGCGGTAGCCGCCCTTCACCGGTCGGCAGTCGAGCAGCACGGTCTTCGCGGAGACGCCCTGGGGCACGTCGACGATGCGGTGCCACATGCACGCGTAGATCATCGCGTCGACCTGCTGCGCGGTCAGCGCGTCGATCGCCTCGCGCTCGATCTCAGCGTCGCCGCCGGTGTCGATCAGATAGACGAGGTAGCCGTTGTCTCGGGCGGCGTCCTGTGCGCCGGCGAGCATGCGCCCTGCGAAGGGGGTAGTCGCGATCTGGTCGGAGATGAGTCCGACCGTGCGCGTCCGCTGCGTGCGGAGCCCCCGGGCGACGGAGTTCGGGGCGTACCCGACCGCACGCGCCGCCTCGCGCACGCGCTGGCGGGTCTCGTCCGAGATGCGGGACTCCACGTCGTTCATGACGAGCGAGACCGTGGTCACCGAAACGCCGGCTGCCGCCGCAACGTCTGAGATCCGGGCCCTCGCCATTAGAGACACTCCCTTGTGCTAAATCGATTTATCGGGCGGGTTTGATTATGGACCGATTGGCAATGCGACGTCAAGTGCCGGGTTGCGCGAACTTCATGCAGCTGGATCCACATGTGCGCGATCGCGTCGCACATGCGACTATGTGTACGCGATGCAAATCGATTTGCATTGCTGAGAATCCAAGGAGCGAACCAGAAATGCACACTCCCCCGAAGAAGGTCAGGCGCGCCCTGGCCGGTGGCCTCACGGCCGCCGCGGTCGCAGCAGCCGTGCTCGTCGGACTGCCGGCGGCAGCCACTGCGGCACCCGTTGCGACGACGGTCCCCGACCTGCAGGACGGTCCTCAGCCGACCGAGCACACGCAGCAGGCCTACGCCCCCGAGGACGACTTCACCGCGAAGTGGACCCGCGCCGACGCCCGGCAGCTCAAGCGGCTTTCGGATCCGACCGCGGGCTCGAAGCAGAACTCGATGCCCGCCGAGCTCACCATGCCCGCGGTTCCGCAGGACTTCCCCGACATGAGCAACGAGCAGGTGTGGGTGTGGGACTCGTGGCCGCTGACCGATGAGGACGCCAATCAGTACAGCGTCAACGGCCAGGAGATCATCTTCTCGCTCGTCGCCGACCGCAGTCTCGTGTTCGACGAGCGCCACGTGTTCGCGAAGATCGGCTACTTCTATCGGCCCGCCGGCGTCCCTGCCGACGAGCGTCCGGAGAACGGTGGCTGGACGTACGGCGGCCTGGTCTTCGGCGAAGGCGTGACCGGGCAGATCTTCCCCGACCAGTCGTACAGTCACCAGACCCAGTGGTCGGGTTCGGCGCGCATCTCGAAGGGCGGCGAGATCAAGCTGTTCTTCACCGATGTCGCGTTCTATCGCAACGAGGATGGCAGCAACCGCAAGCCCTACGACCCGCGGATCGCACTGAGCGTCGGCAAGGTGCACGCCAACAAGAACGGCGTGAAGCTGACCGGCTTCGACAAGGTCACCGACCTGCTGCAGGCCGACGGCACCTACTACCAGACCGGTGCCCAGAACGAGTTCTTCAACTTCCGCGACCCGTTCACGTTCGAGGACCCGGCTCACCCCGGTGAGACGTACATGGTCTTCGAGGGCAACTCCGCCATGCCCCGCGAGACGGCGACGTGCGACGAAGAGGACCTCGGCTACCGCGAGGGCGACCCCTTCGCCGAGACGGTCGAGCAGGTGAACGCCTCGGGCGCCACGTACCAGATCGGCAACGTCGGTCTCGCGAAGGCGAAGAACAAGGAGCTCACCGAGTGGGAGTTCCTGCCGCCCATCCTGTCGGCGAACTGCGTCACCGACCAGACCGAGCGCCCGCAGATCTACATGAAGGACGGCAAGTACTACCTCTTCACCATCAGCCACCGCGGCACCTTCGCGAACGGCATCGACGGCCCCGAAGGCGTCTACGGCTTCGTCGGCGACGGCATCCGCAGCGACTACCAGCCGATGAACTCCGGTTCGGGCCTGGCACTCGGCAACCCGACGAACCTCAACTTCGCGGGCGGACAGCCGTTCGCGCCGGACTTCAACCAGCCGATCGGGCACTTCCAGGCGTACTCGCACTACGTGATGCCCGGCGGACTGGTCCAGTCGTTCATCGACACGATCGGCACGGAGGGCGACTTCCGCCGCGGCGGCACGCTTGCGCCGACGGTCAAGATCGACATCGACGGCGCATCGTCGGCGGTCGACTACTCGTACGGCAACGGCGGACTCGGCGGCTACGCCGACATCCCGTCGAACATCAACGTCAACCCGGGCGGCAAGGTCACGCCGCTGCGCTGACGCGACCTGACCTGACAGTCGAGCGGATGCCTCGGCACGGCCCCGTGCCGAGGCATCCGTTCCGTCCATCCCCACCCCGCGGCGCGCTTTCACCCCATCGCCGAGGCAGGGGATTCTCGCCGATACCGCGGGCATCGTCCCCGGTATGAGCGCGGATGCCTTGGCTCGACGCACGGGCGCCGGCTGCCGACAGCACCGCCGCCGACACTCCCCGCACCAGACGGAAGGAATCCGCGATGCACGCTCACGACGCCCCGACAACGTTCCCCTGGCGGCGCAGCCTGCTCTGGGCGGCGGCTGCCATCGCCGTGGTGGCGCTCGGGCTCGGAACCGCGATCGCCGTGCTGCGACCCTGGGACGGCAGCCCCGACGTGCGGCCGACTCCGACGGCCACATCCCCGGACACGTCAGCGCGGCCCGCCGACTGGTCGGTGCACCGGCCCGGGATCCACCTCACGCCCGGCGAGAACTGGATGAATGACCCGCAGAAGCCGTTCCTCCTCGACGGCGTGTGGCACTACTACTACCTCTACAACGCCGACTATCCCGACGGGAACGGCACCGCGTGGTACCACGCGACCTCAACCGACCTCGTGCACTGGACCGACGAAGGCGTCGCGATCGACAAGTACGCGAACGGTCTCGGCGACATCTGGACCGGCACCGCGGTCGTCGACGAGAAGAACACCGCCGGATTCGGCGAGGGTGCCGTGATCGCGCTCGTGACGCAGCAGGTCGACGGCGTGCAGCGCCAGTCGCTGTTCGTCTCGCGCGACGGCGGCTACCGCTTCGAGTCGTTCGAGGGAAATCCGGTGATGGACAATCCCGGCGTCGCCGACTGGCGTGATCCACGCGTGTTCTGGGACGACGCGGCCGGGCGCTGGGCGATGGCCCTCGCCGAGCACGACCGCATCGGTTTCTACACGTCGCCGAACCTGCGCGACTGGACGTACGCGTCCGATTTCGTCACGACCGAGCTCGGCGTGCTCGAATGCCCCGACCTGTTCCCGATGGCGGTCGACGGCGACCCCGATGACGTTCGCTGGGTGCTCGTCGCAGGCGCGAACGGCGCCGCGGAGGGCAAGACGACGGGAACCGCCTACTGGGTGGGCGAGTGGGACGGCGAGCGCTTCACCGCCGACGGCACCGGCCACCAATGGATGGATCACGGCCCGGACTTCTACGCAGCGGTCACATGGGACGACCCGCGCCTCGATGAGCGCGATCGCCTCGCGTCGCGGTACAGCATCGGGTGGATGAACAACTGGGCCTACGCGGACCGGTTCCCCACCGAGGACTGGTATGGCGGATCGGACTCGCTCGTGCGCTCGATCACGCTCGATGCCGCGGGTGGGCGGGCCACGCTGCGCTCGACGCCGGCGCCCGGGCTGGACTCGGTCTCAGGCGTCCCGCAAGACCTCGAGGATGCGCAGCTGCCCGACGGCGGCACCGTCGACGTCACAGTGCCGGCATCGGGTGCGTATCGGCTGCGATTGGATGCTGCGAGCCCGGCCGGCGAGCTCAGGGTGAAGGTGCTGACGGGCGATGGCAGTTTCGCGACAGTGGGCTACGACTTCGAGTCGCGGTCGGTGTTCGTCACGCGGGACAGTGACGCCGTGGCCGGCGCGATGCCCGAGACGTATCGCGAGGTCCGCACAGCGGCGGTGGAGCCGGCGGATGGCCGCATGCAGCTGGACATCGTGGTGGACGCCGCCTCGATCGAGGTCTTCGCGGGGGGCGGGCGTGCCGCGCTCACGATGGCGACGTTCGGAACGACGGGTGAGCGCGGTCTGGAGCTCGAGGCGGTGAGAGAAGAGGTCTCCATCTCGGCTGCGAGCCTCACTCCGCTGCGGGTTGCGCCGGTCGAACGGGAGTAGCAGCGCGAACAGGGCTGGGTCAGCGAGCGGCTGGTGCGGCGACGGACTGGCGTTCCACGAGCCAACCGTGGAGCAGATGGACTCCGTCGCCGTGGGAGGGCGCGTTGCCGTCGATCCTGTCGAGCAGGCGAGTCATCCCCCACCTACCCATCGCTTCGTGGGGCAGCGCGACCGTCGTGAGCCCGGGATCGAGGGCGTCGGCGACGGGGCGCAGGTCGTCGATCCCCACGACGGAAAGACCCGCCGGGACCGAGATGCCACGACGACTGGCGGCCTGCATCACGCCCATCGCGATCTGGTCGTTGAAGCAGATCACCGCCGTGGGCGGGACAGGCTGATCGAGGAGTCGCCCGCCCGCTTCGCGGCCGCCCGCCGCTTCGGAGGCACAGAAATCGAGGCGACCGCCGCCCAGGGCGATGCCCGCGTCACCCAGCGCAGATCGCACACCGATGAGACGGCCGCGAGCCGCGCGGGACTCGTCGGTGGTGCCGACGTACGCGATGTCGCGGTGCCCGTCACGCGTGAGGCGCTCGCACGCGAGGGCGGCGATCTGCGCCTCGTCGGGCACGACGGCGTCGACCTCCCAGCCCGGCTGAGGCGCCGCGTCTACAAGCACGACGGGCACGTCGTCCGGCATGTCAGGCCGAGCTACCCGCTGGTGGTACATGCGGGCGATCAACAGGCCGTCGACCCGCTGCGCCAGGAACCGCGCGACGAGGTCGCTCTCCGCCGCGGCATCGCCGCCGCTCTCGGCGACCATCAGCAGCACGTCGCGCTCGAGCCCGGCCCGACGCGCACCTTCGATGATGCGGCCGGCGAACGGAGTCGCCGCGACGTCGTCGCCGATCAGGCCGACGATCCCGGTACGGCGGCGGCGCAGGCCGCTGGCCACGCGGTCCGGGACGTATCCGAGCTCACGTGCGACGGCGAGGATCCGGTCGCGCGTCTCGGCGTTCACCGCCCGCGCGCCACTCAGCGCGTGCGAGACCGTCGTCGCCGAGACGCCCGCCGCGGCGGCGACATCGCTCACGCGTGCGCGCCGCGTCGGACCAGTGGGCATGCGCCCAGCCTAGGGCCGACGCGCCGACAGCCGGTGACGTCGGCGATCGTCGCGCACGCGCGGGAGGGGCCTACTCGTCAGCGGGCTCGGTGAAGGCGGTGTAGATGCCGTACACCGCGATGCCCGCCAGATGCCAGTCGCGCGGGCCCTCGTCGCCGAGCGCGACGGCGCGGGGCCCGTCCACCAGCGTCGGCTGGATGCGGCGGTGGTCGCCCATCCCGTCGATCATCGCCATCACCGCGACCGCCAGATCGCGTTCGTCCACGCCCTCTCGCATGCGCAGCCCGAAGGCCTCGTTGAGCCCGCGGTAGATCTCGGCCATGCGCCCGAGATAGCGGTCCACGATCTCCGACAGCAGGGCGCGGATGTCCTCGCCGCCGGGAACCGCATCGCCGCTGGCCAGCGCCGCCGACATGGTGCGGTACGTCCGCCAGGCGACCGAGTGCTCGACGGCGGCCATGTTGTGCGCGACGGTCACCCGCAGCGCCTCCCGCAGCGCCGCGGGCGGCCCATCGGGTGTCGCATCCGTGGCGGGGGCCTCTCGGGCCATCGCCTGCTGGAGGACGTCCCGCGTGCTGTCGTCGAATCCGGTGTCGAACCCGGGATCGGCTTCGAACAGCGCGCGCACGAGGTCCGCGACGAACGCCACACGGTCGGGCCAGATGCGGAACACCGTCGAGCGCGGCACCCCCGCGGCCCGTATGAGGTCTTCCAGCTCGATGTTGGCGTAGTCGAGCTGGAGTCCTTCCGCGCGCACGCGCTCCACAGCCACCTCGAGCATGCGCGCTCGGGTCTGGCCTGCCGGCCGACGCGAACGAGCTTCAGGGTCCCCCATCCCTCGATTATCCGCCGCGGAATGGTCCCGTGGGGGCCGCCGCCTCAACGGTCGCGGCGCCGGGTCCCCAGAACCCGGCACCGACTAGACCACAGCACGGCATGGGGCCGCGACGGATCGGTGCGCCCGGCTCTCCCCGACCCGGGCACTCTCGACAGCCTAGAGACTGGAAGTCTCATATATCAAATGAAGACAAGGCCCCCGGCGCGGCGCCTCGGAAGACGTCCGGTCGTCGAGCGAGGGAGCGCCGGCGACCGAGACGAAACGCGCCCGACCAAGACCCCGTGGGGCGGCAGCCCGAGAGGCGGGTCGGCCGCGTGTGGGGCGACGACCCGCCTCTCGGGACGGATGCCGGGACTACAGAGCGAGGCGCTCGCGCACGACGTCGGCGAGGGTGTCGGCGTGACGACGGGCCTCATCCTCCGACGCGGCCTCCACCATCACGCGCACCAGCTGCTCGGTGCCCGACGGACGCAGCAGCACGCGCCCCGACAGCCCGAGCTGGGCGGATGCGCGGGCGACGGCATCCTGCACACCCTCGTCGGTGGCGGCACGCGAACGGTCCACGCCCTTCACGTTCACGAGCACCTGCGGGTACACGGTCATGATCGAGGCGAGCTCCTCGAGCGTCTTGCCGGTGCGCGCCATCTCGGCGACGAGGTGGAGCCCGGTGAGCAGCCCGTCGCCGGTGGTGGCGTACTCGCTCATGATGACGTGGCCGGACTGCTCGCCACCGAGCGAGAAGCCGCCCTCGTTCATGCGCTCGAGCACGTAGCGGTCGCCGACCGCCGTGGTCTCGACGTGGATGCCGTGCGCCGACATCGCGCGGTGCAGGCCCAGGTTGCTCATCACGGTGGCGACGAGCGTGTCGTCCTTGAGGTGCCCGCGGTTCTTCATCGAGACCGCGAGGATCGCCATGATCTGGTCGCCGTCGACGACGTTTCCGTTGGCGTCGACCGCGAGGCAGCGGTCGGCGTCGCCGTCGTGCGCGATGCCCACGTCGGCACGGTGCTCGACGACCGCCTGGGCGAGCACGTCGAGGTGCGTAGATCCGACACCGTCGTTGATGTTGAGGCCGTCGGGGTCGGCGCCGATCACCGTGACTCGTGCGCCGGCGTCGGTGAACGTCTGCGGCGAGACTCCCGACGCGGCGCCGTGGGCGCAGTCGAGCACGACGTGCAGGCCCTCGAGCCGGTGCGGCAGCGAGCCGAGCAGGTGCAGCGCGTAGCGGTCCTCGGCGTCGGAGAAGCGGCGGATCCGGCCCACGTCGGCTCCGGTCGGCAGCAGCTTGTCGCCGGCCATGGCCTGCTCGATGCGGGCTTCGACGATGTCGGGCAGCTTCACGCCGCCGCGGGCGAAGATCTTGATGCCGTTGTCGGGGGCGGGATTGTGGGATGCCGAGACCATGACGCCGAAGTCGGCATCCATGTCGGCGATCAGGAACGCCGCCGCCGGGGTGGGCAGCACTCCGGCGTCGTAGACGTCGACACCCGACGAGGCGAGTCCCGCCTCGACTGCGGCGGAGAGGAATTCGCCCGACACGCGCGGGTCGCGCGCGACGACGGCGGTGATGCGCTTGCCGGCGGCGCGACGCGCCTCGGCAGAACGGCCCTGGCCCAGGACGACGGCGGTCGCCTGGGCCAGGGACAGTGCGAGATCGGCGGTGAGGGGGCCGTTGGCCAGCCCCCTCACCCCGTCCGTGCCAAAGATCGGCATGCGGAGATGGAGCCGATCAGCGCTTCGAGTACTGCGGCGCCTTGCGGGCCTTCTTGAGACCGGCCTTCTTGCGCTCGATGACGCGGGCGTCACGCGAGAGGAAGCCGGCCTTCTTGAGGGTCGGGCGGTTGTTCTCGGCGTCGATCTCGTTCAGCGCACGGGCGATGCCGAGGCGCAGCGCGCCGGCCTGACCCGAGGGGCCACCGCCCGAGATGCGGACGATGACGTCGTAGGCGCCGGTGAGGTTGAGAACCGTGAACGGGTCGGTGATGAGCTGCTGGTGCAGCTTGTTCGGGAAGTAGTCCTCGAACGCACGGCCGTTGACGGTGATGGTGCCCGAGCCGGGGATCACGCGCACGCGGGCGATGGCCTGCTTGCGGCGACCGACGGCCGCGCCCGAGACCGAGAGCACGGGGCGCTCGGTCGCAACGGCGGTCTCGTCGACCTGGGACTCGGTGGAGTAGCTCGTGGGGGTTTCTTCGATGTTCGCCATCAGTGTGTCCTTGTCTGTACGGCGCTTACTGGGCGACCTGGTCGAAAACGTACGCGGTGGGCTTCTGCGCGGCGTGCGGGTGCTCGGCACCCCGGTACACCTTGAGCTTCGACAGCTGGTTGGCGCCGAGGGTGTTCTTCGGGAGCATGCCGCGGACGGCCTTCTCGACGGCGCGGACCGGGTTCTTCTCGAGGAGCTCGGAGTACGTGACCGCCTTGAGGCCGCCCGGGTAGCCCGAGTGGCGGTAGGCCTTCTTCTGCTCGAGCTTCTGGCCCGTCAGCGCGACCTTCTCGGCGTTGATGATGATGACGAAGTCGCCCATGTCGACGTGGGGGGCGAAGGTGGCCTTGTGCTTGCCACGCAGGAGCGCGGCGGCGTGCGAGGCGAGACGGCCGAGGACGACGTCGGTCGCGTCGATGACCAGCCACTCGCGCTGAGCTTCGCCAGCCTTGGGGGTGTAAGTGCGCGTCACAGTAGTGCTGCTTTCTTGATTCGAACGGAGAGGTTCGTGAATCCCACTCCGGGGTGGTTCTGCCTCTCGATGAGGGACGGAACACGCCAGTGGAGGGCTCACGTTCGCGGTGCCGGGTCAGCTGAGCCGGACACCAAAGATCAATACTACGACAGATGGATGCCGCGACCAAACCGCGGCGCCCCGCATCTCTGCGCGCGACAGTGCCGCACCGATGCGTCACGCATCGGTCATCAGCCAGCCATCCCGCCGCGGTACCTCTCGTGCGTGCGCGTTGTCCAGCGCGCGGATGGAGTACCGACCATGCGCCTGTCCGTCATCGGCTGCGGCTACCTGGGGGCGGTCCACGCCGCGGCGATGGCGTCGCTCGGACATGACGTGGTCGGCATCGATGTCGACGAGGCCAAGGTGCGGTCGCTCTCGCTCGGCAGAGCACCGTTCCATGAACCGCACCTGGAGCCGTTGCTCGCCGAGGGCATCGCCGCTGGACGCCTGACGTTCACGACCGACATGGCTGCGGCATCCGGGTCCGCCGTGCACTTCGTCGGCGTCGGCACCCCGCAGCAGAAGGACGGCGACGCCGCCGACCTCACCTACGTCGGTGCGGCGATCGACGGGCTGCTGCCGTACCTCGCACCGGGTGACGTCGTGGCCGGCAAGTCCACCGTCCCGGTCGGCACCGCCGCCGAGCTGGCCCCGCGCGTCGAGGCGACCGGGGCCACCCTGGTGTGGAACCCCGAATTCCTCCGCGAGGGCTGGGCGGTGAAAGACACCGTCGACCCCGACCGGCTCGTGGTCGGCGTTCCGACCAGTTCGACGACCGGCGAGCCGGATGAGGCCGGTGCGGCGGCCGCGGACGTGCTCCGCGAGGTGTACCACGCGGCCCTCGCCAACGGCGCGCCGTTCATCGTCACCGACCTCGCGACCGCCGAGCTGGTCAAGGTCGCGGCGAACGCCTTCCTCGCCACGAAGATCTCATTCATCAACGCGATGGCCGAGATCGCCGAGGTCACCGGGGCCGACGTCACGCAGCTCGCCGACGCGCTCGGGCACGACGTGCGCATCGGCCGGCGCTTCCTCGGA
Source organism: Microbacterium sp. M3 (assembly GCF_033548675.1). Taxonomy (NCBI): domain Bacteria; kingdom Bacillati; phylum Actinomycetota; class Actinomycetes; order Micrococcales; family Microbacteriaceae; genus Microbacterium; species Microbacterium sp. M3. The sequence continues at coordinate 426,927 of NZ_JAWTZT010000004.1, read as the reverse complement.
GCCGGCATCGGGTTCGGCGGCGGATGCCTCCCGAAAGACATCCGCGCCTTCTCCGCCCGCGCCGAAGAGCTGGGCCGCGGTGAGTCGGTCGCGTTCCTCCGCGAGGTCGATGCCATCAACCTCCGCCGCCGCCGGCGTGCGGTCGATCTCGTCGTCGAGGCACTCGGCGGATCCGTCTTCAAGAAGAACGTGACGGTGCTCGGAGCAGCGTTCAAGCCGCACAGCGACGACATCCGTGATTCCCCCGCCCTCGACGTCGCCGTGCGACTGCACGGTCTGGGAGCCTGGGTCACGATCACCGACCCCGCCGCGCTCGAGAACGCCCAGCGCCTGCACCCTCAGCTGAACTACGTCGCGGAGCGCGACGACGCGCTCCGCGAAGCCGACGCCATCATCATGGTGACCGAATGGGACGAGTACCGCCGCGAGCTCACCCCCGAGCACGCCGCGACCCTCACCCGAGGTCGCATCGTCGTCGACGGACGCAACGGCTGGGACGCGGCCGCCTGGCGCGCCGCCGGCTGGACCTACTACGGCATGGGACGCCCGTAGACGCTCCGCGGCAGCATCCCACGGAGGGAAACGACGAGCGAGCGCTTCCACCCTGTGATCTAAGAGGCCTGTTTTCCGTGGTCAGCCTGCGGTATCGTCTCTCTATTCTCAACGGGGACAGCTCCCGACAGGATCACCCGAGCCTGGCTGCCCGCGTCGCGAATCCGTGACTTGTGCCGAGGCCGAACGACCTCCGCGAGTCGCTGGGGGACGGAGTACGACGTGAAGCGTGCACTCATCACCGGGATCACCGGTCAGGATGGCTCGTACCTCGCCGAGCTTCTGCTCGGAAAGGGCTACGAGGTCCATGGCCTCATCCGCCGTGCGTCGACTTTCAATACTCATCGCATCGACCATCTCTATGTCGATCCGCACGAGCCGAGCGCGCGGCTGTTCCTCCACTACGGCGACCTCAGCGATGGTGCCGGTCTGGTGAGCCTTCTGGTCAAGATCCATCCCGACGAGGTCTACAACCTTGCGGCTCAGTCGCACGTGCGCGTGTCGTTCGACGAGCCTGTGCACACCGCCGATACGACGGGAATCGGCACGGTCCGCCTGCTCGAGGCCGTGCGGTCGTCGGGGATCGACACGAAGTTCTACCAGGCCTCCACGTCGGAGCTCTACGGAGCCACGCCGCCGCCCCAGAACGAGTTCTCACCCTTCTGTCCGCGTTCGCCGTATGCGGCCGCCAAGCTCTACAGCTTCTGGATCACCAAGAACTACCGCGAGGCGTACGACATGTTCGCGGTGAACGGCATCCTCTTCAATCACGAGTCTCCGCGGCGCGGCGAGACTTTCGTCACGCGCAAGATCTCGCGCGCGGTCGCCCGCATCCAGGCAGGCGATCAGAAGGAGCTCTATCTCGGCAACCTGGACTCGATCAGAGACTGGGGCTATGCGGCCGAGTACGTGGAAGGCATGTGGCGGATGCTGCAGATCGACGAACCCGAGGACTTCGTGCTCGCGACGGGCCAGGGCTACACGATTCGCGACTTCCTCGAGGCATCCTTCGGACACGTGGGCCTCGACTGGCACGAGTTCGTGAAGTTCGACGAGCGCTACCTGCGCCCGACCGAGGTCGACGCCCTGATCGGCGACCCGGCCCGGGCCGCCGAGAAGCTCGGCTGGAACGCCACGCTCGACGGCAAGGACCTCGCAAGGCTCATGGTCGACGCCGACATCGAGGCGCTCGACAAGCGCCCGGAGTGGATCGACTCGGTCAACCTCGCCTCGTGGACCCCCGAGCCGTCGCTGGTCGGCCGATGACCGCTGCAACCGACGGCGTCCAGTACACGCCCGGTGGCCTGGACCGCGACGCGCCGTTCTACGTAGCCGGTCACCGAGGTCTTGTCGGCTCGGCCATCGTCCGAAGACTCGAGGGCGCAGGATTCACGAACATCGTCGGAAGGACGTCCGCGGAACTCGACCTCAAGAACCGCGACGACGTCTTCGCCTACCTCGCCGAGATCAGGCCGCGATACCTGGTGCTCGCCGCGGCGAAGGTGGGAGGCATCCTCGCGAACAGCACGTATCCCGTCGACTTCTTGAGCGACAACCTCCGCATCCAATCGAACGTGCTCGACGCTGCGCTGGAGAACGAGGTCGAGCGGGTCGCGTTCCTCGGTTCGTCGTGCATCTATCCCAAGTTCGCTGAGCAGCCGATCCGCGAAGACGCGCTTCTCACCGGAGCGCTTGAACCGACGAACGACGCGTACGCGATCGCCAAGATCGCCGGCATCCTGAACATCCAGGCCGTCCGGCGCCAATACGGACTGCCGTGGATCTCGGCGATGCCCACCAACCTCTACGGGCCGAACGACAACTTCTCACCGCGCGGTTCGCATGTTCTCCCGGCGCTGATCCGTCGCTACGCCGAGGCCGTGACGTCGGGCGCACCATCGGTGACGAACTGGGGAACCGGCACGCCTCGACGCGAGTTCCTGCACGCCGACGACATGGCCGACGCCGTGCTGCATCTGCTCGAGCACTACGACGGACCAGAGCAGGTGAACGTCGGCTCCGGCTCGGACGTCACCATCCGGGAGGTCGCCGACACGATCGCCGACGCGGTCGGCTTCGACGGCGAGACCGAGTGGGACACCTCCAAGCCCGACGGCACGCCGCAGAAACTGCTCGACGTGTCGAAGCTCGCCGCGGCCGGCTGGACGTCGAAGATCACGCTGGAGGACGGACTCGAGCGAACCGTGGCCTGGTACCGGGATCACTCCGACGCGGTGCGCGTGTAGGAGACATCGCGCTCAAGGGGCGCCGTCGCAGGCGGCCGCTAGGGTGATCGGCATGTCCTCCCCCGCGCCGTCGACGTCGCTCGAGCGCACCTACCGCTACCTGCGCATCGGCATCGCCGGCACCGTCGTCGCGATCTTCGTCGCCATCGCGCAGGCGGCGACGACGTACGGCTGGCTGACCTCGGTCAGCGACTACTACTACACCCCCGCCCGCAACGTCTTCGTCGGGGCGCTCATCGCCGTGTCGCTGGCTCTCTTCGCACTGTCCGGCCGCGGCGCCGAACGAGCGCTCCTCGACGCCGCCGCGCTGTTCGCGCCGCTCATCGCACTGGTGCCCACCACCGTCGCGGCCGGCGCCGTGCCCGGCGTCGATGTCGCCTGCTCCGGTCGCTGCTTCCCGACGGAATATGAAGCGGATGCCGCGAACGGCGTCGCCGTCTACCTCGTGCTCGGCGTGCTCGTCCTGGTTCTCGCCCTCGTGCTCGCCGCGCTGCGACAGGTCTCGCTCGCGACCGTCTGGCCGTCGCTGCTCGTCGCGGCGCTCGTGCTGGCGGCGACCGGCCTCACGTGGGCCTTCGCCCGTGAGGCCTTCCTCGACCAGGCGCACTTCGTGGCCACCACCGCGTTCTTCGCACTCTTCGCGGCGGTCGCGGTCCGCAACGCCTTCCCGCGGCGCGGTCCGCAGCCGTCGCCCGTCTTCCGCGTGCTGTACACGGCGATCGCGGTGGGCCTGGTGCTGCTGCTGGTCCTCTACGTGGTGCTGCTGCCGCAGGCCGATGCCTCCGGCATCCCCATCGTCCTCATCGTCGAAGCGGCCGCCCTCGCGCTGTTCTTCGGGTTCTGGGTCGTGCAGGGCATCGAGAAGTGGTCCGACCCCGACCCGACCATCCTCGCCCGCTGAGGTCCGGGCTCCGCGGCGCCGGACTTCGGCGGGCAGACGAAACGTCCCCGGGGGTTCGGGAGGTTCCGGGGACGTTCCGCCTGGCTTCGCGCGTCGCTCGCTACCGATCCGGTGTCGGGAAGAGTTCGTCGCAGCTCGCGTCGACGGTGACGGGAGTGGACGACGCCGTCGGGGTGTAGCGCAGTCGCAGCGGGCCGAGGGCGCCGGCGGGGAGCACGGCGGTGAACGAGACCGTCTCGGTCTCGCCCTGGCCGACGAACACGGTCTTGCTCACCGCCGTGTTGCCCTTCTCGACGCCGCTGCGCTCCCACTTCACGACGTCGCCGCGCGCCGGCACGGTCTGGGTGATCTGCGCGCCCGGGGGTGCGAAGAAGAGCACGTCGAGGATCATCGTGGTGGACGGCACGCCGAACCCCCGGTTGCGGAACCCCAGCGTGAACGGACTGCGGATGTCGTCGCTGATGCCGTTGTGAAGGGTCATCGTCGTCGTGATGGTGCGCGCCGCGGCATCGCAGGTCGCGGTCACAGACGTGGCGAGGTGGTACTCGAGCTTGCCGACCGAAGAGTCGTTCAGGTAGATCCCCACCTGTGTCTGCGTCGCGGTGTCAGGTGCGAGCGCGCCGTCGAGGCCGAATTCGACGGCGAGCGCCTGCGCCGCAGGGTCGGTGAAGGCGAGGTTGATGCGCTGCTCCTCGGCGGACTGCTCGAGCGCGCCGAGCATCTGCAGCGGATCCCACGCGGACGCCGTGAGGTGGTCGAACACCTGCCGCGCGGCATCCGCGAAGAACGCGTCCGAGTCGGCGCCGACGGGGAAGCGCTCGTACGCGTCGCTGAGCAGGACCTTCACGGCATTGTCGGCGGTGAGCTGCTCGCCCGTGCCGAGCGTCACCGGACCCGCCACCGCGAGCAGGTGCGCGAGCACCACGGGGTCGATCGAGATGACGCCGTCGAACGTCGCGCCGGTCGTGTGCACCCACAACGCCTGGAACAGCTGCGCGGTCGTCGGGAAGTCGGGCGTGAACGTGAAGTCCTGCGAGTGCCGGGTGAGGGTGGGCAGGTAGAGGCCCGTGGTCTCACCGGGCAGCGGCACGTACTCCTCTCCCTGGGTGCCCGCGTCGTAGAACGTGCGGGAGCTGGCCTGGTCGACGAACCCCAGCTTGCCGTCGGTCAGCGTCACGATCATGCTCGCGGCGGGGTTGCCGCCTGTCGCACGGATCTCGGCGTTGTTCTGGAAGATCAGCAGGTACGTCCTGGTGCCGCCCGACCCGGCCATGTCGAGCAGCGTCGGGAGGTATTTCTCGGCCACCCCGAGGGCCGGGGTCGCGACGTCGATGACACCCAGGATGTCGGCGATGGACTCGCCGACCTCGGGGAGCAGCGCGGCGGTGTCGATCGGCGCGACGATCGCCTGCGCGTCGGTGAATGCGGCGGCGATCTCGGGGATCGAGCCCTGCGCCTGCCGGAAGGGCTCGAGGTCGATCCCACCGCCCGCCACGGTGAGCCGGTCGAGGTCGGTGACCGCCATGAGCTGCAGGCCCACCGGCAGCGCGCGCTCGACGAGCACGTCGACGGCGTGGGTCACGCGCCGTACGGCGTCGACGTTCTGCCCGACGAACGGCACGTTCGTCGCGATCTCCCACAGCGGCCCATCCACTGTCGCGATGGCGAGGGCGACGTTCGCCTGGACCTCGTCGGTGACCGCGCGCACGTGCGCGGTGTCGGCATCACCGAGATCGGCGCGCAGCGTCTCGATCCCGGCCGCTGCCCGTTGCAGCGCGGCGCGCGCCCGCTGCGCCTCCGACCAGAACTGCATCGCGAGGGCGCCGACGACCACACCGCCCACCAGCAGCAGGGTGAGCAGCGCGACCACGATCCACGGCCACGCGCGCCGGTGGCGCGCCGGAACAGGCGTCGCCTCGTCCTCGAGAACGGCCCCGGTCTGCGCACCGTCGGGTTCGGAGCGCGTGACGATCCCCCTCGTCACGAGGGCAATGGTACTCCCGCGGCGCCCCGTTGTCAGTGGTCAGGCGGGGCGGGGGCCGTTGCCAGGTTCTGCCGCCGCCGGGCACCCTCGTCGAGCCACAGGTCTGCGGTGGGTCCGAGGCGTTTCGTCTCGCTCGTTCCTCGCTCGCTCAACGACCGGGGAACGGCGGGGTGCGGGGCTCTACGACCGCGGGACCGCGGGACCGCGAGACCGCGGGACCGCGGGACCGCGGGACCGCGAGTCGGAACCTCCCCGGCGAGGTCAGGCCGCGCCGGTCTTTCCGCCGGCGGCCGCCGCCTCGGGGTCGGCGATCTCGATCACCCGTCGCACACCGGCGGCGGGGTGGGCCGTCACCAGGATCGGCAGGTGGTCGCTGAGCCCCTGCGGGAGCGTGCGCACGCGGTCGATCTCGAATCCGACGGAGGTCGCGAAGTCGTAGTGCCCGCGGAAGAAGCGGTACCGCGTGTAGGTGCGCGAGTCCGACAGGTTGAGCTCGTACCCCTGCTCGCGGATGTGCTGACCCAGCCGCTCTTTGAAGACGGGGTAGTTGTAGTCCCCCACCATGAGCGCCGGCAGCCCCTCGCCCAGCTGCTGCAGTTCGCCGAGCGCGGTGCGGATCTGGTGTCGGCGCAGCGAGTTCAGCGCGGTGAGCGGGGCTGCGTGGAACGAGGCCACGATGAGGTCGGTGTTCTCGTCGATGTCGTGCAGCCTCACGCCGAGCAGACGCTCCTCGGCGGGCTTGAGCACGCGGTCGTGCAGCGACTTCTTGAGAGCCAGCGCCCGCACGTCGACGGCGCGATAGGTGTTCTCGCGGTAGTAGACCGCGAGGCCCAGGCGGTTGCGCTGCGTCGAGTCCGCCAGCCGCAGACCCGAGATCTCGTCGGGGATGTCGCTCGTGTCGGCCTCTTGCAGGCACAGCACGTCGGCACCGTGACGCTCGACGAGGTGGACGAGCTCCCCCACCGCGCGATGCTTTCGCAGGTTGTACGAGATGACCTTCATGTCGAGGCCAGCCTAGGCCCGCCGGGTTTCTGCGGAATGACCTTGACACGTACACATCGGGAGCTCTCAGCAACTGCCGGGCGACGGATGTACGAAAACCGGATGCCGCGGCTCTGGAGTGGTGTGCCGGTCCACGGCATCGCCGACCGCACGTCACCCGACCGCACCGCACCCGACCCGCACGACACCCGACCCAGGAGGACCCCATGGCCGCCACCCGTTCCGCGAAGACCATCCGCGCCGAGCTCGCCGATGCCCGCGACGCGAGCCGCACCGCCCGCGAGCTCGCCGAGCGCGAGCTGCGCATCAGCGTGGTCGCCCGGTCCCGCGCCGCCGAGGCCCTCGAGCGCACCGCCGCGCGACCCGGCGTCGAGGAGACCCACCGCGAGCGACTCCGTGCGCAGTACGCCGCCGCCGACCGCGTGGTCGCGCAGCGTCGCGCCGCACTCGACAAGGCCCGTGAATTCGAATCTGCCGCCGTCGTGGTGGTGGACGCGTTCGAGTCCGAGGCGACATCGGCGAGCCCGCTGGCCGCCGCACTGCTGCAGGTCGTGGGGTCGAAGCGCGCCACGACACCTCGCACGGTCACCAGGACCGTGCCGTCTCCCCGCACCGGATCCACCGCCGGCGTGCGCAGCCCGCGTCCTCGCACCGCCTGATCTCCCGGGCTGGGCCGACGTTTCTCGTAGGCTCGCGTACGTGCCCACATCGCGACGCACCCTGGCGATCGTCGCCACCGTGGGTCTCGTCGCCCTCGGCGGCGCCGCGGCGATCACCGCGGTCGCGCTGGCCGGGCAGGGCGCCACGCCGCCGGGCCACGGCACGGTCATCGTCGCATCCGAGCTGTCTCAGGCGACGGATGCCGCGTCCCGCGCCGCGGCCGGCACGCCCGAGCAGGCGGCCGCGGAGTACCTGAGCGCGCAGCCGACGGCGTTCTGGCTCACGCCCGAGGCGGTGCCGCCGGGAGACGTGGCGAAGACGATCGGGCAGCTGGCAGCGGAGGCGCGTGCGCAATCCGCCCGCGTCGCGGTCGTCGTCTACGGCCTGCCGGGGCGCGACTGCGGAGGCCATTCGGCGGGAGGCCTGGACGAGGACGCGTACGCGGACTGGACGCGCGAGATCGGCGCCGCGCTCCGAGAGGCCGCAGACGTCTCGCCGATCGTCGTGCTCGAGCCCGACAGCCTCGCCCTCGCGCCCGAATGCGGCAACGTCGAGGAGCGGGTCCGGCAGCTCCGCGACGCGGCCGAGGCGCTGCGGTCGGACGACACGTCGATCTACGTCGATGCGGGACACTCGCAGTGGCTGCCCGTCGCCGAGATCGCCGACCTCGTGTCGCGGGTGGCCGCCGGTGGCGGCATCCGCGGATTCGCGACCAACGTGTCGAACTACAACGCGACGGCCGACGAGATCGCGTTCGCGCACGAGCTGGCCGGTCGCCTGGACGGCATGCACGCGCTCATCGACACATCGCGCAACGGCGCCGGGTCGGACGGCGAGTGGTGCAATCCGCCAGGCGCGCTCGTCGGTGAGCCCGGCGGCGCGATCGGCGACGACGTCGTCGACACCAACCTCTGGATCAAGCCGCCCGGCGAGAGCGACGGCGAATGCCACGGCGGTCCGCCGGCGGGCGCGTGGTGGCCCGCCGCCGCGGTGGAGCTCACCCGCGAGGTGCGCGCGGGCTGAGGCCCGGCGTGCGTCGTGACGCGCCGCGGCGGTCACCGGACTGACCCGGGATCAGGAGTTTCCCTTCGCCCTGTACCATCAGGGGAGCGGACGGGGCCGCTGCTGGGGATGTGCTCCGCGCCGCTCGTCGTTCGCACACGTCCGAGAGAGCCGCTTCATGAGCACCCCAGCGCCCGAGCTCCAGACCGCCGTCATCATCGAGGACGACCCCGAGATCCGCCACATCCTCGCGGAGGTGCTCGAATCCGCGGGCTTCTCGACCGTCTCGGTCGGCAACGGCATCGACGGCGTCCGCGCGGTGCTCACCTACAAGCCGCTCCTGACGACGATCGACGTCAACATGCCGGGCATCGACGGCATCGAGGCCGCCAAGCGCATCCGCGCGCAGTCCGACACGTTCATCATCATGCTGACCGGGCTCAACGACGAGGCCGACGTGATCGCGGGGCTGGGCGCGGGCGCCGACGACTACCTCCTGAAGCCCTTCCGCCCGCGCGAGCTGCGCGCCCGCGTCGAGGCGCTGCTGCGCCGCTCGCGCGCGTCCGCTCCCGCCGCGGCGACGCCGCCCTCGCAGGGCAGCGTCGGCCCCTCCTTCCCCGCCGCCCGCCCGGCGACGGCCGCGATCCCGACCCGGCCCGCCGAGCAGGTTCCGCTCGCGACGGAGACGGATGCCGCAGCCCCGGCGACTGACGCCGCTGCGCCGACGACGACGGCCGACCTGGACCCGGGCGACGGCGAGGCCGGCGAATGGCTCGTGCACCGCGACCTGCGGCTGCACCCCGACAACCGGATCGTGCTCCTCGGCGACGACGAGCTCGAGCTCACGCGCACCGAGTTCGATCTGCTGGCGACGCTCCTCGAGTCCAAGCGTCGCGTGCGCAGCAAGGCCGATCTCACGCTCGTGCTGCGGGGCGAGTCGTACGTGACGAGCTACTTCGTCGGCGACGCCGACAAGCGCGCGGTCGAGGCCCACATGACGAACCTCCGGCGCAAGCTCGGCGAGAGCGCCGCCCAGCCTCGCTACATCGAAACGGTGCGGGGAGTCGGCTATCGGCTGACCGCCGACGCCGTCTGATCGCCGGAGCCCCGGCGGAGGCATCCGCTCGCCCCAGACGAGCAGATGCCTCCGCGGGCTGTCGGGAGGGTGCCCGCCTCCCCAGACGGGCACCCTCTCCTTCCTCCCCCGCGCCGTGCTCCCCAGCCTCGGCGCTTCCCCAGTTCCGACCCGACTTCGGGTGACGGGTCAGACCTTGTATCCGTGCTGTCGACGGATGAGCTTGAAGAACATGGACAGTGTCTGCAACACCGTCACGACCCCGACGATCGGCCAGCCGATCCACAGGATGGTCGACTGCACCATCGGGCCGAGCATCGACCAGATGATCGCCATGGCGACGACCGAGGCGACGACCACGATGAGCGGGGTCCAGTGGCCGAGGCCCGCGCCGCGCTCGGCCTTGGCCTGCATCGCCCAGTTGTCGACCTTCTTGCGCGAGAGGAACCGGGTCCACGACCGCGCGAAGTAGCTGAGCCGCAGCCACATGTACACCTCGGCCGGCACCAGCGTGACGGCGAAGAGGATGTCGCGGGCATCGCGGTTCTGCATCGTGAGGGCCATGCGCGTGTTGAGGGCGATCGCCACCACCGGTGGCAGCAGCCACCACGGCGAGAAGACGAAGGCGCCGATCGACAGCGAGCCCGCGAGGAGGACGACGAACGCCACCCGCACGAACAGGTTCGTGAGCATGCCGAAGTTCTCGAGCCATCGCACCCGCAGGTTGGGGTGGAACGGCTGGCCCTTGGTGTCGCCGCGCTGGCCGGGCCACATCAGCTCGATCGCGCCGTAGGTCCACTTCACCTGCTGCGCGTCGAGGGCGCGCAGCGTCGTCATGCCGCCGACGTCGGCGCGGGCGAACGGGCTGATCTTGGTCAGATAGCCGGCGCTCCTGATCTGCAGCGAGAGCAGCGAGTCCTCGACCTCGGAGTCCTTGACCCACGGCGTGGACTGGTGATTCTGCGTCATGACGTCGCGCAGCGCCTGCGTCGAGAAGATGGAGAACTGTCCGCCGAGCACCGCCATGTTGCGTCCGCGCAGCAGGTTGTGCAGGTTGAAGGCCGCGAACTGGGCACGCTGGCCGGTGATCAGGAACTTCGCGATGCCGCCCTTGATCGGCTTGTCGTCGATCGAGTAGATCGCCGAGATGCCGCCGATGCGGGTGTCGGAGACCGCCTCGCCCTCGAGGTACTCGACCGCCTGGGCATCGGCCACGGTGTCACCGTCCACGCCGAGCAGGTAGTCGTACCCCTCGACGAGGGTGTAGCCGTAGTTGAGCGCTCCGACCTTCTTGTCGGGGTTCTTGCCGATGTCGTGGACGAACACCTCGGTGAACTGCTCGCCGAGCTCGGTGACCACCTCGTGCGGACCGGCATAGCGCGACGCGATCCTCACCGTCGCGTCGGAGGTGTTGTTGACGACGACGTGGATGACGTCCGGCACGCGGGTCTGCCCGAGGAGCGACTCGATCACCTGGGCGATCGACTCCTCCTCGTTGTATGCCGGGATGACGCAGCCGATCGTCGAGCGGTGCACCGAGGTGTCGTCGAGCACAGCCTCGAAGTCGTCGGCGAACCCGGGCACCGTGGCGCCGGCGACGTCCTCCGGCAAGGCGGTCGCCTCGCTGCGGTGAATCGTCCGCGGGCTGCGGGTGAACGGGAGCAGGTCGGTCACGGTCGTCGCTTTCGGTTTCTCGTGCCGGCGCTTCCGGCATGAGAACAGCCTCCCCCGGCCACCGCAACGGCCACCCGAGAGACGGCGAGTGCTTCCGCAAGGTTCGCGCAAGGCATCCGCAAGAAGCGTTCGCCGACTCTCGGGCGCGCACCGAAGGGGCCGGTGGCCGGGTCAATAGAATCAACCCCATGGCTACCGGGGCGGCGCGAGCGACGTTCGTCGTGGGAATCCCAGACGCTCGCACCCGGTCCATCTGGCTCACCCAGCTGGTGCTCGCCGCGACGGTGCTCAGCACGGCGCTCCTGGTGATGGTGCTCGAACCGGCGCTGTTCGGCCGGTGGAGCTTCCTCCTCGGCGTGATCCTCGTGGTGGTGCTCACGCTGGCGACGCTCGCACTGCCCTGGGCCCGGCTGTCCGCCGCCGCGGTACTGGCGATCCCGTTCGCCGACGCGCTCGCGATCGGGCTCATGTCCAGCGGCACCGAGTTGCGGCTGGGCTTCCTGTGGGGCATCCCCGTGATGTGGGTGGCGATGCACTTCCGCGCGACCGCGCTGGCGGCGCTCCTGGCGGTCATCGGCGTCATCCTGCTCGTGGACTCGGCGCTGTCGGCCGGCGCCGTGGCCGCACTCCGGGGGTTCGTCGTCCTGCTGACGCTCACCTTCATCGGCATCACCGCGCACATCGCCCTCCGACGCACGCGATCGCTGCGCCGGCTGCTGCGCCGGCAGGCCGGCCGGCTCACCGCCACCTTCACGCGCCGGGCCGACCAGGAGCGCCGCACGACCGAGATCCTCAACGGCATCGACACGGGTATCGCCCGGCTCTCCGCCGACGGCGCGGTGCTCGCGGTGAACGACGCGTACTCGCGGCTGTACGGGCTCGACCCGCTCGATCCGACGCTCCCCGCGCGCTCGATCGAGTACACCGGCCTGCGCGGCATGCCGGTGCCCCTCCCCGAGCGGCCCTTCACACGGGCCGCCCGCGGCGAGACGTTCACCGACGCATCGGTGTGGCTGTTCACCGCCGAAGGTGAATGGCGCGCGCTGTCGGTGACCGCGAAGCGACTCGCGGCCCGCGGCGACGAGGAGTCGAGCATCCTGCTCCTCGTGCACGACGTCACAGCGCTCACCTACGCGCAGCGCGAGCGGGAACGGTTCACCGCGATGGCGTCGCACGAGCTCAAGCACCCGCTCACGGTCATGATCGGCAACGCCGAGCTCGCGCTCGACCTCGACGACCTCACGCCGCGCACACGCGAGCGGTTCGAGACGATCATCGGCGCGAGCGAGCGCATGCTGAAGATGACCGAGAGCCTCGTGTCCACGTCGCGCCGCGGGTTCTCGGGGCGCGACGAGGTGGACGACATCGACCTGCGTCAGATCCTGATGGAGTCGGTGGCGTCGTTCCGGCCCACGGCAGCGGCGGCCGGGGTGCAGATCGACGTGCAGGCCGATCAGGCCCTCCCGATCACGGCCGACGGATTCCGGCTGCGGCAGGTCGTCGACAACGTCGTCAGCAACGCGATCAAGTACACCCCGCGCGACGGGCGCGTGCAGATCGTCGGCGCGGTCGACGACGGCGCCGTCGTGCTGTCGGTCGCCGACACCGGCATCGGCATCGCCGCGGAGGACCTGCCGAACATCCTGACTCCCTACTTCCGCACCGCGGAGGCGAAGAAGAAGAGCGGCGGCAGCGGTCTCGGGCTCGGCATCAGCAACGACATCGTGACGGCCCACGGCGGCACCCTCTCGATCGACAGCGACGTCGGCGTGGGAACGCGGGTCGACGTGCGGTTCCCGCTCGCCCGCACGGAGCATCCCCACCCCCACCCCGATCACGCCGCGGGAGGCAGCGCATGACCGATCTCCTCACCGGCACGGGCCTGAACCTCGGAGTGGCTCAAGCCCTGATCACGACGCTGGCCACGGTGCTGACCATCGGCATCGCGTTCCTCGTGAAGCCCGGGCTTTCCACGCTGTACTGGAGCTTCGCCTTCACGCTCGCGATGCTCGCGACCTACGGTGTCGTCGCCGCGGAGGTGAACGACATGGAGGCGCTCCGGCGAGCCTCGCTGGGCGCGCTGCTGGGGGCGCCGGCCTTCCTGTGGTCGGGCTTCCGCGCCGCCTGGGGGCTCCGCCCGCACGTCTGGGCGGGCGCGGCGCTGGCGGTCGTCGCGGCAGTCGGACTCGCGACCGTCGACGGCTTGAGCTGGTTCACTCTGGCGTACCGCACGGCGTTCTTCGCGGCATCCGTCTTCGCGGGGCTCTTCGTGCTCGACTGGGCGCGCGCCGCCGGCCGCCGCAACGACAAGCTGCTGCTCCCCCTCGCGATCGTGTCGGTCGCCTTCTTCGTCACCGGCACGGCGACGCTGATCGCCGGGATCGTCTACCCGCCGTCGGGCGGCGACGACTTCGCGCTGGTGCGGCTGATCTCGTCGGCCGGCATGCTCGTGTACGTCGCGTGCGCCCTGATCGCCGTGGTCGGCACCGCGGCCCGCGACAGCGGGCTCGGCCGTGCATCGGCCGGGTCATCGGCCTGGCAGCAGTTCGAACAGATCGCCGGCGACCGCCTGCTGCGCGCGGCGAAGACGTCGGAGGCCTGGTCGATCGTGTACCTGCAGCTCGACGACGCGCTCGACATCCGGCAGACCGCCGGTGCCGCGGCCTTCGCCGAGCTGTCGGAGGGCCTCGCCGAAGAGGTCCGAGCCGTGTTCCCGGCCGAGTCCGACGTCGGCACGCCGTCGGCGGGCGCGGTCGTCGTGCTCGTGCCGCGCTCGGACGCCGCCGTGCGCGACCTGCTGCGGACGATCCTCGAGCGGGTGACCCTGCTCGACGTGCACGGAGCGCTGCCCATCCGCCCGACCGCCAGCGCGGGCTGGGCGCCCGCGTCGGTGCTCGGCTACGACCTCGACGCGCTGGTGTACACCGGCCGCGAGGCGGCGCGGTTCGCCAGCGAGAAGGGCGGCGACCGGTGGGAGCGCGTGGGCTCGACGATCGTCGAACGGCTGATCAGTCGCTCAGAGCTATCGTGAGCGTGTCGGTCGCGGTCTGCTTGGCGTACTCGCTCGACGTCGGCGTCGTCTGCACCAGGAAGTCATAGCTGAACTGGAGCGTGACCGACGTCGCCTCCTCGGGCACGGGCCCGACGTTGAAGGTCTGCGAGTAGCTGTAGGGCGACAGCACCAGGTACCCCGGGCTGACGGTCGCGGCGTCGACCTGCGGATCGAGCGCGGGAAGGGCACCCGTCGGCGACGACGGCACCGCGATCATGGTGGCGCGCTGCAGGTACACCTTCTGCCCGTCGTCGGGCACGACCGTCGTCGTCATCGAGACGCTGACCGGCTTGATCGCCGCGGCAGTCCACTTGTCCATCGACAGCGTCGACCAGTAGTCGACGGTGGCGCTGACGGCTCCGGCCGTGAGCGCCCGCTGCGTCGAGCCGCTGGAGAGGTCGTTGGGCACGGGAGTGGGCACGACGGTCGGGGTGGGGGTGGTGGATGCCGAGGGCGCGGCATCCGTCTCCCACGGCGCCGGTCCGCAGCCGGCGAGCGCCGCGGTGCCGATGACCGCGAACGCGACGACTCCGGCGAACCGGCTGAACCTGCGCATGAAACCCCCGAATCGACCCCCGCCGGACGTCCGGTCAGTCTAGCCGGGGCGCCTCACTCGCGATCGCGGCGCGCGCGGGTCTGATCCGCGCGCTGCGCCAGCAGCTCGTCGGCGGGATACCCGACCTCGGTCAGCGTGAGGCCGCGCGCGGCCAGCACCTTCACCTCCGGCACGCGCTCCTGCGCGTCGCGGATATCGACGACGTCGTCCACGTCGAGCCGCCCCTCACCGACCGCGACGCACGCGCCCACGAGCGCCCGCACCATGCTGTGGCAGAACGCGTCGGCCTTGACGTTCGCCACCAGGACGCCGAGCGCGTCCCTGTGCCAGTCGAACTCGAGGAGCGTGCGGATCGTCGTGGCCTCTTCGCGCGGCTTGCAGTAGGCCGCGAAGTCGTGCAGCCCGATGAGGGCCCGGGCGGCGGCATCCATCGCCTCGGCCTCGAGGGATGCCCGCACCGACGTGGTCCGATGCCGCTCGAGCGGGTCGTACCCGGTGACGACGTCGGCGATGCGGTACTCGTAGCGCCGCCACACCGCCGAGAAGCGCGCGTCGAAGCCCTCGGGCGCGAGGCGCGAGCGGTGCACGGCGACGTCGGAGTAGGCGCCGACCACACCGGTGATGCGCGCCGCGAGCGCCGCCGCACGCTCGTCGGGCGTCGGCTCTGCGGCGGCAGGCCGCGCGTGGCGCGCGAGCATGCGGGCGCGCTGGCCCTCGTCGAGGTCGACATGGGCGACCTGCCCGCTGGCGTGCACCCCCGCGTCGGTGCGCCCGGCGACCACGAGCCGCGGATCGCCGCCCACCACGCGCCCCAGCGCCGACTCGATGGTCTCCTGCACCGTGCGCAGCCCGGGCTGGCGCGCCCAGCCGCGGAAATGCGTGCCGTCGTAGGCGATGTCGAGCCGGATCCGCACCGACCCAGCCTACCGAGGCGCACGGTGCCCACCCGCGCCGACCGCCGCCACGTCGGCACCCCGCTCCACCGCTGCCACGTCGGCACCCCGCTCCACCGCTGCCCCGGCGGCACCCCGCTCCACCGCCGCCACCCGGTTGGCACCCCGCTCCACCGCCGCCACCCGGTTGGCACCCCGGCCCACCCCCCGCCACCCGGTCGGAGATCTACAGCCGGTCGGATCCTCCCACGTGGATCTCTCCGACCCGGGGGGTATCCCCGACGCCGCGGCGACGCACCGCCGGCGACGCACCGCCGGCGACGCACCGCCCGCAGACGCAGCGAGACCCGCCACCCAGCGGGTGACGGGTCTCGCGGTGCAAGGGTGGTCGGGCGTGACGCCGCGACCGGCCGGGCGACGACGCCCGGCGATCCGCTTACGCGGACTTCTCCTCGGCGGGAGCCTCGACGGCCTCCTCGGCCGCAGCCTCGGCGGCCGCGCCCTCCTCCTGCGACTCGGCGCCGGCCTCGGCGGCCTCGTCGTTCGCGGGGGTCTCGTCGGCGGTCTCCTCGACCGGAGCCTCCTCGGCGACCGGGGCGGCCTCGGCCTTGGCGGCCGCGGCCTTCTTCGCCGACGGCTTCTTCGTCACGGGCTCGAGGACGAGCTCGATGACGGCCATCGGGGCGTTGTCGCCCTTGCGGTTGCCGACCTTCGTGATGCGGGTGTAGCCGCCCTCACGGTCGGCGACCAGCGGCGCGATCTCGGTGAACAGGACGTGCACGACTTCCTTGTCACCGATGACCGACAGCACACGACGACGCGCGTGCAGGTCGCCGCGCTTGGCGAACGTGATCAGGCGCTCGGCGAGCGGACGCAGGCGCTTGGCCTTGGTCTCGGTCGTCTTGATCGACTTGTGCGTGAACAGCGCGGCGGCGAGGTTCGCAAGCAGCAGGCGCTCGTGTGCGGGACCGCCTCCGAGGCGGGGACCCTTGGTGGGCTTGGGCATTCTCAGTTACTCCAGTGTGAAAAGTCGGTCTGCGGACGGATGCCGGGACCCCCGGCATCCGGAACCAAACGGCTCAGACGGTCTCGTCGTCGTAGCCGCCGTAGAAGTGCGCACCGTCGAACCCGGGGACCGAGTCCTTCAGCGACAGGCCGAGCGAGACGAGCTTGTCGCGCACCTCGTCGACCGACTTCTGACCGAAGTTGCGGATGTTCATGAGCTGCGTCTCCGAGAGGGCGACGAGCTCCGACACGGTGTTGATGCCTTCGCGCTTGAGGCAGTTGTACGAGCGGACCGACAGGTCGAGGTCCTCGATCGGCATCGACAGCTCGTTCGAGAGCACGGTCTCGACCGGCGCCGGGCCGATCTCGATTCCCTCGGCCTCGACGTTGAGCTCGCGGGCGAGGCCGAAGAGCTCCGTGAGGGTGCGGCCGGCCGAAGCGACGGCGTCGCGCGGGGCGATCGATGCCTTGGTCTCGACGTCCAGCACGAGCTTGTCGAAGTCGGTGCGCTCACCGGCACGCGTGGCGTCGACGCGGTACGAGACCTTGAGGACCGGCGAGTAGATCGAGTCGACCGGGATCTGGCCGGCCTCGGCGTACTCGTTGCGGTTCTGCGTCGCCGACACGTAGCCGCGACCGCGCTCGATGGTCAGCTCGAGCTCGAACTTCGCGGTGTCGTTGAGCGTCGCGATGACCAGCTCGGGGTTGTGCACCTCGACACCGGCGGGCGCCGAGATGTCGGCGGCGGTGACCTCACCGGCGCCGGTCTTGCGCAGGTACGCGGTGATGGGCTCGTCGCGCTCGCTGGAGACGACCAGCTGCTTGATGTTGAGGATGATCTCGGTGACATCCTCCTTCACACCCGGGATGGTGCTGAACTCGTGGAGGACGCCGTCGATGCGGATGGACGTCACGGCTGCGCCGGGGATCGACGACAGGAGGCTGCGACGCAGCGCGTTGCCGATCGTGTAACCGAAGCCGGGCTCGAGCGGCTCGATGACGAAACGGCTGCGGAACTCCCCGATCTTCTCCTCGGTCAGAGTGGGACGCTGTGCGATGAGCACTATGTGTTCCTTTCGATCACGTGCCCGCTATATGACACGTGCGGTGGGTGAGGTGTTGAGTTTTACTCGGGATGCCTCGGCCCGGCGATGTCGGCCGGGCCGCGGCATCCGTGAAGCGTGCGGTAGCCGGGACACCCACGAAGGGTGCCCCGGCTCCGGGATGTCAGACGCGGCGGCGCTTGGGCGGACGGCAGCCGTTGTGGGCCTGCGGCGTCACGTCCTGGATGGAGCCGACCTCGAGGCCGGCGGCCGTCAGCGAGCGGATCGCGGTCTCGCGGCCCGAGCCCGGGCCCTTGACGAAGACGTCGACCTTCTTGACGCCGTGCTCCTGCGCCTGGCGGGCAGCGGACTCCGCGGCCATGCCGGCGGCGTACGGCGTCGACTTGCGCGAGCCCTTGAAGCCCACGCCACCCGACGACGCCCAGCTGATGACGGCGCCCGACGGGTCGGTGATCGAGACGATCGTGTTGTTGAACGTCGACTTGATGTGGGCCTGGCCCAGCGCGATGTTCTTCTTCTCCTTGCGGCGCGGCTTGCGCGCGGCGGACTTGGCCTGTGCCATTGCTTTGCTCCTCTGAAACCCTGGGGGCCGCGCCTTAGCGCGCCTTCTTCTTGCCGGCGACGGTGCGCTTCGGGCCCTTGCGGGTACGGGCGTTCGTCTTCGTGCGCTGACCGCGCACCGGGAGGCCGCGGCGGTGACGCAGACCCTCGTAGGAGCCGATCTCGACCTTGCGGCGGATGTCGGCGGCGACCTCGCGGCGGAGATCACCCTCGACCTTGTAGTTGCCTTCGATGTAGTCGCGGAGCGCGACGAGCTGGTCGTCGCTGAGGTCCTTGACGCGGATGCTCTCGTCGATGTCCGTCGCCTTGAGGATCTCGATCGAGCGGGTACGGCCGACGCCGTAGATGTACGTGAGGGCGATCACCACGCGCTTGTCGCGCGGGATGTCAACGCCGGCAAGACGTGCCATGCGGTTCTCCTGGGAGTGAGTGGAGGTGTGGAGCAGCGTCGGTGCCCGGGCCTCCAGCCCGAGGTGTCCCCCGCCGAGCGGGTTCTGATGCTGCCTGTAGTCGTGTTCAGTTGTGGGATGACGGATGCCTCGGCCCGAGGCATCCGTTCATGTCAGCCCTGGCGCTGCTTGTGACGCGGGTTGCTCTTGCAGATCACCATGACGCGACCGTGGCGACGGATGACCTTGCAGTGGTCGCAGATGGGCTTGACGGAGGGGTTGACCTTCATGTTTCTTCTCTTCGCTGTCTTCGCCGGGCGCGCCGGAGCGCGGGGCGTTACTTCTCGACCGGCCTAGCGGTAGCGGTAGACGATGCGCCCGCGGGTGAGGTCGTAGGGCGAGAGCTCCACGACGACACGGTCCTCGGGGATGATGCGGATGTAGTTCTGCCGCATCTTGCCCGAGATCGTTGCGAGCACCTTGTGTCCGTTGCTGAGCTCGACGCGGAACATCGCGTTGGGCAGAGCCTCGGACACGACGCCCTCGATCTCGATGACACCGTCTTTCTTCGCCATACGCTCGCTTACAGTTGTGCAGACCGGTCGGTCTGCGGTGGATGGGGTTCGGTGCTGCGACACGCCAATGAAGGCGCAACGCACCAAAGATCAAGCATACGTGATAGTGGATGCCTCGGCAAATCACCGGAGGATGCCGCCGGCCGCGGCACCCTCCCCCGCATCAGCCGCGTCGACGCCTGGTCACGGTGACGGCCGAGACAGCCGCACCGGCGACGAGGAGCGCCCCGCCCACCGCGATCGCCCACCATGGCACCGTCGCACCCGTCGCCGGCAGCGCCGCGTCCGAGTCCGGCCGGGGTCCGGTGTCAGGGGTGGGGGTCGGCGTCGGCGCCGGCGTCGGCCGATCCGCAGAAAGGGTGTTGGTCACCGTGACGGCGACCACGGTCTCGTCGGACGAGATCGTGAACTCCGCGGGCGCGATGCTCGTCGCCCATTCCGCGTCGGCGGGGGCATCGGGCGCATCCTCCACGACCGCGCACTCCGAGCCCAGCGGCACCTCGAAGGAGGGGGTGGTCTCCCCTGCTCCGAGGGACCACGTACCCGACATCCCCGGGGCGTCGACGTGGGTGCAGCTCCAGGCGCCGGAGAAGGCGTCGACGTATTCGAGCGCGTCGAGGTTCTCGACGGTCTTGGTGATGGCGAAGGAGCCGAGTCGCAGCTCATTGGCGACGGTGAGAGCGACGTTCGTCGAGCTGCCGGGGGCGGGAACGATGAAGGTCACGGGACCCTGCACGGTCTCGCCGTTCACCGTCCACACCGGCTCGGCCCAGACGAGGTCGCGCAGCGGCACATCGGCGAGGCCGTCCCGATCCTGGGAGACCCGCGTGAGGTCCTCGGCGATGGTGCACTCGGCGCCGACGGGCAGACCTTCGATCGTGATCACGTTCGGCGGCCGGAGGGTCCACTCCTCCGCGAAGGTGCCACCCTCCGCCACTGCGCACTCGACGGTGCCGGCGAACTTCGGAAGGCCGCTGGGGCCGACCGGAAGGAAACCTGCACTTCCGTCGGCGAGCAGCTTCTGCAGGGTCACCGTCCCGGTGACCGCGTTCGTCGTCGGAACGCAGTCGAACGGCGCCGCGATCCACGGGTAGTTGTGCAGTTCGTTGCCGACCCCGTGCATGCGGATGTCGCCGCCCGCGTAGACGCGACCGTTCGTGCTCGCGGTGATGTCGAGATCGGCGCCCGGCGCCAGGATGCTCCCGAGGAGCTGGCTGGAGCCGGCCAGGTTCACCGTCGTGGCGTCGACGATGTTCCACAGCGTGCGCGCCGCGACCATGCCGAACAGCGATGAGGTGAGGTCGTCGGCGCGGTCGCCATCGTTTGCGATGTAGTTGTGCGCCAGGGTCACGGACGGGCCACCCGTCACGTTGATCACCACGGGCGCATCGTCGGCGATGTCGATGAAGTAGACCTCGGTGATGGCGCTGGCCTGCGCGGCCGTGAGCGTGAAGACCTGGAGAGCCGCGGCCTGTCCGTCGCCGGTGAAGGTCACCGTGTTGCCGGCGACCGAGGTCGCCCCCGTCACCGGCTCCGTCGCGAGGTCCGCCGAGGTGTCGGTGACGAGCGCCCCGAACCCGGAGTAGTCGGCGAGGGCGGCGGTACCGAGGCCGGAGGCGAGACTGCCGTTGTTGAGCTCATACTGGGGTGCGGGGAAGACCGGGCTCACCGAGCCACCCACCAGCACGTCCCCTCCGAGCAATGAGCCATCGGGCTCGGAGGCGCCCGAGCCGACGTCGAGCACGGTGCTCGCGGCGACGGTCAGATTCCCGCCGACGGCGAGCATGGTGGATCCCGGAGGTGCGGTGACCTGCGACCCGACGCCGACCCAGCCGACGTTGAAGCGCCCGGCGAACTCCTTGTCGAAGGTGGCGTCACCTTCGACGACGAGCAGCCCTTCCGACTCGGCAGCGCCGCCGTCGGCGAGGAAGTCGCCGCCCGCGTACACGGCCACGTTCGCGTCCGTCCAGAGCGCGTTCTCCGCGGGCGTCCCGGGC
Source organism: Microbacterium sp. M3 (assembly GCF_033548675.1). Taxonomy (NCBI): domain Bacteria; kingdom Bacillati; phylum Actinomycetota; class Actinomycetes; order Micrococcales; family Microbacteriaceae; genus Microbacterium; species Microbacterium sp. M3. Next base: position 405,739 of record NZ_JAWTZT010000004.1, on the reverse strand, counting down.
GCAGGGATCGTCCCCGTCGGGCACTCCCCGATGGCGGCCGCGGCGGGTCCCGCAGGAAGCGCGCCGAAGGGGACGAGGAGGGCGGCGGTGAATGCGGCTGTTGCGAGGGCGGCGGGCGCGCCGATCAGCCGTCTCTTCGGGTGAGACATGATCCGACCATAGCCCGCGGCCGCCGGGTGGGAATCACCCGGTCCTGGTGAAACGCGCTTTCCCCCGCGGTCCGAGCGGCCGGAGGTCGAGGGACCACGCGGAGGTGGAGTGGATGCCGGGGGCCCCGGCATCCGCTCTCCTCTGCTTACTGGAACAGCGTCGCCAGCTGGCCCTGCTCGGGCAGCTGCGAGTTGGCGATGACCTCGCCGTTGACCGTGATGGTCGGCGTTCCGATGCCCTGGGAGCCGGGCTGGATCGGCGTCTCGGCCGTCATCGCCGTGACGTAGCCCGCGTAGGTGCCGTCGTTCACGCACGAGTCGATGCCCGAGACGCCGACGCCCGACGCGATCTCGAGGATCTCGTTGTTGGTGAGGCCCTTGGTGCCCTCGGCCGGCTGGTTCTCGAACATCGCCTGCAGGAACGGCAGCGACGCGTCGGGGTCCTCGACGGCCACGCAGTACGCGGCGTTGGCGGAGCGGGTGGAGAACTGCGTGCCCTGCGACTGCCCGTCGAGGATCGAGATCGGGTGGATGGCCAGCGTGATGCTGCCGTCGTCGACCATGCCTTCGATCTCCGAACCGTAGACCTGCTCGAACTGGTTGCAGACGGGGCACATGAAGTCGACGTAGGTGCCGAGCTGGTCCTCCCCGTCGCCGACGAGGATGGCGCCGGTCTCGGCGTCGATGTTGGAAGCCGACGGCGTGTTGACCTCGGTCGGCAGCGGCTTGGGGGTGGCGGCGATGTTGAGCGTCACGACGAGCACCGCGACGAGCACGAGCGCCACCACGACGCCGGCCGTCACCCAGATCGCGAACCAGTTGACCTTGCGTGCTGCCTGTGCCATTCGAGCCCTCCTAGGCGATCTCGCGCGGGGTGACGCCGAATGCCTGCAGGCCGGCGGCACCGCCGTCGGGTGCCGTGAGCACCCAGATTCCGTCTTCGTGCACGGCCACGCTGTGCTCCCAGTGGGAGCCCGCCGTGCCGTCGACCGTGGAGACCGTCCAGCCGTCGTCCTCGACGAAGGTGGCCTGGTCGCCGATCACGACCATCGGCTCGATCGCGAGCACCAGCCCGGGACGCACCTCCGGCCCGGTGTCGGCGACGCGGTAGTTGAACACCGACGGCGACTCGTGCATCTTGCGCCCGATGCCGTGGCCCACGTACTCGCGAAGGATCCCGTACGTGCCGGAAGCCGGCGAGTTCGCCTCGATGTACTCCTGGATCGCCACGCCGATCTCGCCGATGTGCTTCGCGGACGCGAGCGCGGCGATGCCCGCCCACAGCGAGCCCTCGGTGACGTCCGACAGGCGCTGCCGCTCGGCGACGAGCTCGGGGCGCGTGTCATCGGGCAGCACGAACGTGAACGCGGAGTCGCCGTTCCAGCCCTTGTATTCGGCTCCGGCGTCGACCGACACGATGTCTCCGGCACCGAGCACGCGGTCGCCGGGGATGCCGTGCACGACCTCTTCGTTCACCGACGCGCAGATGGTGTGGCGGTAGCCCCGCACCATCTGGAAGTTGGACTTCGCGCCTCGAGCCGTGATGAGAGCGGATGCCGCGGCATCCAGTTCTGCGGTCGTCACGCCGGGGGCGATGAGTCCGCGCGCGGCGTCGAGCGCCGCCGCCGTGATCAGGCCGGGCTCGACCATCGCCCGCAGCTGGGCGGGCGACTTGTAGATGGAGCGGCGAAGCGACACGGGATCAGGCGACGGGGACGCGGGCGAGTCCGCGCGCCTCGAGCGCCGACACGATGCGCTCGGTGATCTCGTCGAACGTGCCGACCCCGTCGACCCGGTCGACGATGTCGCGCGACTCGTAGACGCCGATGATCGGCGAGGTCTCGCGCTCGTAGATCGCGAGGCGGTTGGCGATGACCTCTTCGGTGTCGTCGGTGCGGCCCTGCTCCCGTGCGCGCAGCGCGATGCGCGAGATGCTCTCGTCGCGCGGCACGTCGAGGAGGATCACGGCGTCGAGCTCTTCGTCGCGCCCCTGGAGGAACTCGTCGAGGTGCATGACCTGGGCGACGTTGCGAGGATACCCGTCGAGCAGGAACCCGTTCTCGGCGTCCGCCTGCGACAGGCGCTCGCGCACCACGGCGCTGGTCAGCTCGTCCGACACCAGGTCGCCGGCCTCGATGATCGCCTTCACCTGCGTGCCGAGCTCGGAGCCCTCCGCGACCGCGGCGCGGAAGACGTCGCCCGTCGAGATGGCCGGGACCCCGAACGCCTCGGCGATGCGGATTCCCTGGGTGCCCTTGCCGGAGCCCTGCGGGCCGACGATCAGAAGACGGGTCATCGGAGAAGCCCTTCGTAGTGCCGCTGCTGCAGCTGTGCGTCGATCTGCTTCACCGTCTCGAGGCCGACGCCGACGATGATGAGGATCGAAGCGCCGCCGAACGGGAAGTTCTGGTTGGCGCCGACCGTCGCCAGCGCGATGAGCGGCAGCAGCGCGATCAGACCGAGGTAGATGGAGCCCGGAAGCGTGATGCGCGTCAGGACGTAGTCGAGGTACTCGGCCGTCGGGCGACCCGCGCGGATGCCGGGGATGAAGCCGCCGTACTTCTTCATGTTGTCGGCGACCTCGACCGGGTTGAAGGTGATCGCGACGTAGAAGTAGGTGAACCCGACGATGAGCAGGAAGTACAGGAACATGTACAGCGGGTGGTCGCCGCGCACGAGGTACAGCTGGATCCACGCCACCCAGGCGGGCACTTCCTCGCCCGCCTGCGGCTGGTTGAACTGCGCGATGAGGGCCGGGATATAGAGCAGCGACGAGGCGAAGATGACGGGCACGACGCCGGCCATGTTCACCTTGATCGGGATGTAGGTGTTCGTGCCGCCGTAGGTGCGACGACCGACCATGCGCTTGGCGTACTGCACCGGGATGCGGCGCTGCGACTGCTCGACGAAGACCACGAGCGCGACGACGACGATGCCGACGGCGAGGACGAGCAGGAAGACCTCGAAGCCGCGCGACTGCCAGATCGCCCACATCGAGGCGGGGAACGCGGCGGCGATCGAGGTGAAGATGAGGAGCGACATGCCGTTGCCGATGCCGCGCTCGGTGACGAGCTCGGCGAACCACATGATGAGGCCGGTGCCGGCGGTCATCGTGATGATCATGAGCAGCTGCGCCCACCACACGTCGTTCGTGAGGAGGTTCTCGCACTCGGGGATGCCGGTCGTGCCGAAGAGCTGACCACTGCGGGCCACGGTGACGAGGGTCGTCGACTGGAGGAGTGCGAGCGCGATCGTCAGGTACCGGGTGTACTGCGTGAGCTTCGCCTGGCCCGCCTGACCCTCCTTGTAGAGGGTCTCGAAGTGCGGGATGACCACGCGCAGCAGCTGCACGATGATCGTCGCGGTGATGTACGGCATGACGCCGAGCGCGAAGATCGACAGCTGGAGCAGCGCACCGCCCGAGAACAGGTTCACCAGCGAGAGCAGGCCCTCGGTGCCGGCGGACTGATCGATGCACGACTGCACGTTCGGGAAGTCGACGAACGGCGCAGGCACGTGCGCGCCGAAGCGGTACAGGGCGATGATCGCCAGGGTGAATGCGATCTTCCGCCGCAGGTCGGGGGTGCGGAAGATCCGCGCGATGGCGCTGAACAAGAGGATTCCTCCAGAGGGGGTGCCGGCACGCACGACGTGCCGACGTCCAGGGTAACCCAGTGGGGGCCGGAGCAAGCTCCGACCCCCACTGTGCGCGTATTACTTGACGGTGCCGCCCGCGGCGACGATCTTCTGCTCGGCGGAACCCGAGACCTTGTCGACCGACACGTTGAGCTTCACCGAGATGTCGCCGGTGCCGAGCACCTTGACCTTCTCGTTCTTGCGCACCGCACCCTTGGCGACCAGGTCGCCGACGGTGACGTCGCCACCCGAGGGGTACAGCTCCGCGAGCTTGTCCAGGTTCACGACCTGGTACTCGACGCGGAAGGGGTTCTTGAAGCCGCGCAGCTTCGGGGTGCGCATGTGCAGCGGCATCTGCCCACCCTCGAAGCCGACCTTGACCTGGTAGCGAGCCTTCGTACCCTTGGTACCGCGGCCCGCGGTCTTGCCCTTCGAGCCCTCACCGCGACCGACACGGGTCTTCGCGGTGTTCGAGCCGGGGACCGGACGCAGGTGGTGCACCTTGAGCACGCCCGGGCGCGAAGCCGGGACGTCCTTCTTCGGGGCAGCCTTCTTCGCGGGCGCAGCCTTCTCGGCCTTGTCGGCCTTGGCGGCGGCGGGCGCCTTCTTCTCAGCGGCGGCCTTGGGGGCAGCAGCCTTCTTGGCGGCGGCCTTCGGAGCCTTCTCGGCCTCGACGGCCTCGTTCTTCTCGGCCTTCTCAGCCATCAGTCGATCTCCTCAACCTTGACGAGGTGCGCGACGGTCCGGACGTAACCGCGCGTCTGCGCGTCGTCGGGACGGACGACCGAGTCGCCGATCCGCTTGAGACCCAGCGAACGCAGCGTGTCGCGCTGGTTCTGCTTCTCGCTCACCTTGGACTTGACCTGCGTGACCTTCAGACGCGCAGCCATCAGACACCTGCCTTCGCAGCGGCCGCGGCCTCAGCCTCGGCACGGACGAGACGAGCGGGGGCGACCTGGTCGAAGTCGAGGCCACGACGCGCGGCGACCGCACGGGGCTCCTCGAGCTGCTTCAGGGCCTCCACCGTCGCGTGGACGATGTTGATCGTGTTCGACGAGCCGAGCGACTTCGACAGCACGTCGTGGATGCCGGCGCACTCGAGGACGGCACGCACGGGCCCACCGGCGATAACACCGGTACCGGCGGCGGCGGGGCGCAGCAGCACCACACCGGCAGCGGCCTCACCCTGCACCGGGTGCGGGATGGTCGAGCCGACGCGCGGCACGCGGAAGAAGTTGCGCTTGGCCTCTTCGACACCCTTCGAGATGGCCAGGGGCACCTCGCGGGCCTTGCCGTAGCCGACGCCCACCACACCGTTGCCGTCGCCGACGACGACAAGCGCGGTGAAGCTGAAGCGACGACCACCCTTGACGACCTTCGACACGCGGTTGATGGTGACGACGCGCTCGAGGAACTGGCTCTCGTTGCGGTCGCGACCACCGCGGTCACCGCGGGTCTGGTTGCGCTCGCGGCCACCGCGACGCGGCTCGCGCTCGCGCTCGGCGGGCGCGGTGGCGGCCTCGGCCGGAGCCTCGGCAGCTGCCTGCTCGGTCACGATGTTCTCCTTGTTGTCACTCACAGGTTCAGACCTCCCTCGCGGGCGCCGTCGGCGATCGCCGCGACACGGCCCGCGTAGCGGTTTCCGCCACGGTCGAACACGACGTCCGAGACACCGGCGGCCTTGGCGCGCTCCGCGAGGAGCTCGCCGACCTTGCGGGCCTTGGCGGTCTTGTCAGCGTCGGACGTGCGCAGGTCGGTCTCGAGGGTCGAGGCCGAGGCCAGCGTGTGGCCCTTGCTGTCGTCGACGATCTGGACGAAGACGTGGCGGGCCGAGCGCGTGACGACCAGGCGCGGACGCTCGGGGGTGCCGACGACCTTCTTGCGAAGGCGGGCGTGACGACGCGCGCGCGCGTCGGACTTCGACTTCACGGCCATGGTTACTTACCAGCCTTTCCGGCCTTGCGCCGGACGACCTCGCCGGCGTAGCGCACACCCTTGCCCTTGTACGGCTCGGGCTTGCGGATCTTGCGGATGTTGGCCGCGGCCTCGCCGACAGCCTGCTTGTCGATGCCCGAGACCGTGAGCTTGTTGTTGCCCTCGACGGTCAGGGTGATGCCGGCGGGCGCCTCGACGAGAACGGGGTGCGAGAAGCCGAGTGCGAACTCGACCGCCGTGCCCTTCTGCGCCACGCGGTAACCCGTGCCGACGACCTCGAGGCCCTTGGAGTAGCCCTGGGTCACACCGATGATGTTGTTGTTGATGAGCGTGCGGGTCAGGCCGTGCAGCGAGCGCGAGGCGCGCTCGTCGTCGGGACGGGTCACGACGACCTGGCCCTCTTCGACCTTGACTTCGATGGGACGGGCCACGGTGAGCAGGAGCTCGCCCTTGGGGCCCTTGACGGTGACGTCCTGACCGGCGACCGAAACGGTCACGCCGGCGGGGACGTCGATCGGGAGACGACCGATACGCGACATGTCAGATCACCACACGTAGGCGAGGACTTCCCCACCCACGCCCTTCTGCTCGGCCTGGCGGTCGGTGAGAAGACCGGAGGAGGTGGACAGGATCGCGACGCCGAGGCCGCCGAGGACACGAGGGATCTCGGTCGACTTCGCGTACACGCGGAGACCGGGCTTCGACACGCGCTTGATGCCGGCGATCGACCGCTCGCGGTTCGGGCCGTACTTGAGCGTCAGCGTGAGGGTCTGGCCGACACGGGCGTCGCTGACCTCCCAGGAGGAGATGTAGCCCTCCTGCTTGAGGATCTCGGCGATGTGGGTCTTGAGCTTGGAGCTCGGCAGCGACACGGAGTCGTGGTGCGCCGAGTTCGCGTTGCGCAGACGGGTCAGCATGTCTGCGACCGGGTCTGTCATTGTCATTTCTTGATTCCTTTGTTCACGAGGTATCGGCTGCCGTTACACGCCAGACGACCTTCCATGATGTCCGTGTTCAGTTGTGGGATGGATGCCGCAGCCGCCGCGCGTGCGCCGGCCGCGGCATCCGTCAGGATTACGCCTGCGCGTCGTCGGCCTTGAACGGGAAGCCGAGCGCGCGCAGCAGGGCGCGGCCCTCGGCATCCGTCTTCGCCGACGTCACGACAGTGATGTCGAAGCCGCGGACGCGGTCGATCTTGTCCTGGTTGATCTCGTGGAACACCGACTGCTCCTGGAGACCGAACGTGTAGTTGCCGTGACCGTCGAACTGCTTGGCCGACAGTCCGCGGAAGTCGCGGATGCGGGGCAGGGCGAGGTTGACCAGGCGGTCCACGAACTCCCAGGCGCGGTCGCCGCGGAGGGTGACGTGCGCACCGATGGCCTGGCCCTCGCGCAGCTTGAACTGCGCGATGGACTTGCGGGCCTTGGTGACGACGGGCTTCTGGCCGGTGATCTTGGTGAGATCGTCGACCGCGCCGTCGATCACCTTGCTGTCGCGAGCTGCCTCGCCGACACCGGTGTTCACGACGACCTTCACGAGACCGGGGATCTGCATGACGTTGGCGTAGCCGAACTCGTCCTGCAGAGCCTTCTTGATCTCGGCGTGGTACTTGGCCTTCAGACGAGGCTGGATTTTGCCAGTCTCGAGGGCGGTGGTGCTCATATTCAGAGGTCCTTGCCTGACTTCTTCGCGTAGCGCACGCGGACGGTGCGCTTCACGCCGTCCTTGGTCTGCTCCTCGACACGGTGGCCGACACGGGTCGGCTTCTTGGTCGAGGGGTCGACGACCTGGACGTTGGAGATGTGGATGGGGGCTTCCATCGTCTCGATGCCACCGGTCTTGGTGCCGCGCTGCGACTGGCCGACCCGGTTGTGCTTCGTGACGTAGTTCACGCCCTCGACGATGACGCGGTTCTGCTCGGACAGGACCTCGAGGACCTTGCCCTGCTTGCCGCGGTCGCCGCCCTTGTCCTGCTTCTTGCCCGTGATGACCTGAACCAGGTCACCCTTCTTGATCTTGGCCATGAGGTCAGATCACCTCCGGTGCGAGCGAGACGATCTTCATGAACTTCTTGTCGCGAAGCTCACGGCCGACCGGTCCGAAGATACGGGTGCCGCGGGGCTCCCCGTCGTTCTTCAGGATCACGGCGGCGTTCTCGTCGAACTTGATGTACGAGCCGTCGGGACGACGGGTCGACTTGACGGTACGGACGACGACGGCCTTGACCACGTCGCCCTTCTTGACGTTTCCGCCCGGGATCGCGTCCTTGACGGTGGCCACGATGATGTCGCCCAGACCGGCGTAACGGCGGTTGGAACCACCCAGAACGCGGATCGTGAGCAGCTCCTTGGCTCCCGTGTTGTCGGCGACCTTGAGGCGCGACTCGTTCTGAATCACTTGGCCTTCTCCAGGATCTCGACCAGACGCCAGCGCTTGGTGGCGCTCAGCGGGCGGGTCTCGTTGATGAGGACGAGGTCGCCGATGCCGGCCGTGTTGCCCTCGTCGTGCGCCTTGACCTTGGAGGTCCGGCGGATGACCTTGCCGTACAGCGGGTGCTTCACGCGGTCCTCGACCTCGACGACGATGGTCTTGTCCATCTTGTCGCTGACGACGTAGCCGCGGCGGGCCTTGCGGTAACCACGGGCGTCGGCGTCGCGGACGTCGTGCTCGGCGTGCTCGACCTCGGCGGCCTGCTTCTTGTCAGCCATCACTCGGCCTCTTCCTTCGCGGCCGAGTCAGCGGCATCCGCCTTCTTGGCCTTCGTCTTCTTCGCCTTCGTCGCGGTCTCGAGCGGCGCGGGCGTGGCACGGATGCCGAGCTCGCGCTCACGGATCACGGTGTAGAGCCGCGCGATGTCGCGCTTGACCGCACGGATGCGGCCGTGGCTCTCGAGCTGGCCGGTCGCCGACTGGAAGCGCAGGTTGAACAGCTCTTCCTTGGCCTTGCGCAGCTCCTCGACGAGGCGCTGGTCTTCGAACGTGTCGAGCTCGCTCGGGGCGAGCGTCTTGGTGCCGATCGCCATTACGCGTCGCCCTCCTCGCGCTTGATGATGCGTGCCTTGAGCGGCAGCTTGTGGATGGCACGGGTCAGGGCCTCACGAGCGAGCTGCTCGTTGACACCGGCGACCTCGAAGAGGACGCGACCCGGCTTGACGTTTGCGACCCACCACTCCGGCGAACCCTTACCGGAACCCATGCGGGTCTCGGCCGGCTTCTTGGTGAGCGGACGGTCGGGGTAGATGTTGATCCACACCTTGCCGCCACGCTTGATGTGACGGGTCATCGCGATACGAGCGGACTCGATCTGACGGTTCGTCACGTAAGCGGGCGTGAGGGCCTGGATGCCGAACTCGCCGAAGGAGACCTTCGTGCCGCCGGTGGCCTGGCCATCGCGCTTGGGGTGGTGCTGCTTGCGGTACTTGACCTTGCGGGGGATGAGCATTACGCCGACGCTCCTTCTGCCACGGGGGCCTCGTTGCGGCGGTCGCCGCCACGCTCGCCGCGGTCGCCACGCGGGCCGCCACGACGGTCGTCACGACGACGGTCCGACTTGGGCGCGTTGGCCTGCTCGCGAGCGAGCTCCTTGTTGGTGAGGTCGCCCTTGTAGATCCAGACCTTCACGCCGATGCGGCCGAAGGTGGTCTTCGCCTCGTAGAAGCCGTAGTCGATGTTCGCGCGCAGCGTGTGCAGCGGCACACGACCCTCGCGGTAGAACTCCGAGCGGCTCATCTCGGCGCCGCCGAGGCGGCCGGAGACCTGGATGCGGACGCCCTTGGCGCCGGCGCGCTGCGCGCCCTGCAGGCCCTTGCGCATCGCGCGGCGGAACGCCACACGAGCGGTGAGCTGCTCGGCGATGCCCTGCGCGACGAGCTGGGCGTCGGCCTCGGGGTTCTTGACCTCGAGGATGTTCAGCTGGATCTGCTTTCCGGTGAGCTTCTCGAGGTCGGCGCGGATGCGCTCGGCCTCGGCGCCGCGGCGACCGATCACGATGCCCGGGCGGGCGGTGTGGATGTCGACGCGAACGCGGTCACGGGTGCGCTCGATCTCGATGTTGCTGACGCCGGCGCGGTCCAGCGACGTCGTCAGCAGGCGACGGATCTTGATGTCCTCGGCCACGTAGTCGGCGTAGCGCTGTCCGGGCTTCGTCGAGTCCGAGAACCAACGCGACACGTGGTCCGTGGTGATGCCGAGGCGGAAGCCGTACGGGTTGACCTTCTGTCCCATTACTTGCTCGCCTTCTTGCTCTTGGCAGCCGGCGCCGTCTCCGCGACCTCGGGGGTCGAGAGCACGACGGTGATGTGGCTGGTGCGCTTCTTGATCTGGAACGCACGACCCTGCGCGCGGGGCTGGAAACGCTTGAGCGTCGTGCCCTCGTCGACGTACGCGTTCTTCACGTACAGGTCCTGCTCGTCCAGGTACTCGCCGTCCTTGTCTGCCTTGACGCGAGCGTTCGCGATCGCGGCGGCGACGAGCTTGTAGATCGGCTCGCTCGCACCCTGCGGCGCGAACTTGAGGATGGCCAGGGCCTCCTCAGCCTGCTTGCCCTTGATGAGCGCAACGACACGACGAGCCTTCTGAGGGGTCACGCGGATGTGTCGCACGCGTGCGATGGACTCCACCATTTCTCTCTCCTCTGCCCCCGCGTCAGCGGCGGCGGCCCTTCTTGTCGTCCTTCACGTGGCCGCGGAAGGTGCGGGTGGGCGCGAACTCGCCCAGCTTGTGGCCGACCATGGTCTCGGTCACGAACACGGGGATGTGCTTGCGACCGTCGTGCACGGCGATGGTGTGACCCAGCATGGCCGGGATGATCATCGAACGGCGCGACCAGGTCTTGATGACGTTCTTGGTACCGGCTTCGTTCTGGACGACGACCTTGCGAAGCAGGTGCTCGTCGACGAAGGGGCCCTTCTTAAGGCTACGAGGCATCTTCCTCTACTCCTACTTCCGCTTCTTGCCGGCGTTGCGACGACGGACGATGTACTTGTCGCTTTCCTTGTTCGCGTGACGGGTGCGGCCCTCGGCCTGACCCCACGGCGAAACCGGGTGACGACCACCGGACGTCTTGCCCTCACCACCACCGTGCGGGTGGTCGACCGGGTTCATGGCGACACCGCGGACGGTCGGGCGGATGCCCTTCCAGCGGTTGCGGCCGGCCTTGCCCCAGTTGATGTTCGACTGCTCGGCGTTGCCGACCTCGCCGACGGTCGCGCGGCAGCGCGCGTCGACGTTGCGGATCTCGCCCGAGGGCAGACGCAGCTGGGCGTAGGGGCCGTCCTTCGCCACCAGGCGAACCGACGCACCGGCCGAGCGGGCCAGCTTCGCGCCGCCGCCGGGGCGGAGCTCGATCGCGTGGATCACGGTACCGGTGGGGATGTTCTTCAGCGGCAGGTTGTTGCCCGGCTTGATGTCGGCCGACGGACCCGACTCGACGATGTCGCCCTGCGACAGCTTGTTCGGCGCGATGATGTAGCGCTTCTCGCCGTCGAAGTAGTGCAGGAGCGCGATGCGCGCGGTGCGGTTGGGGTCGTACTCGATGTGAGCGACCTTGGCGTTGATGCCGTCCTTGTCGTTGCGACGGAAGTCGATGACGCGGTACTGACGCTTGTGGCCACCACCGATGTGACGCGTGGTGATGCGGCCCTGGTTGTTGCGGCCACCGGTCTTGCTGAGCGGGCGGAGGAGCGACTTCTCGGGCGTCGATCGAGTGATCTCGGCGAAGTCGGCCACCGACGAGCCGCGGCGACCCGGGGTCGTGGGCTTGTACTTGCGAATAGCCATAGTTCTCTAGTCCTCTGTCCCGACCGTCAGCCGACTGCCGTGAAGATGTCGATGGTGCCCGACTTCAGGGTCACGATGGCGCGCTTGGTGTCCTTGCGCTTGCCGGTGCCGAAGCGGGTGCGACGGGCCTTGCCCGCGCGGTTGAGCGTGTTCACCGCGGCGACCTTGACGCCGAAGATCTTCTCGATCGCGAGCTTGATCTCGGTCTTCGAGGCGCGGGGGTCGACGAGGAAGGTGTACTTGCCCTCGTCGATGAGCCCGTAGCTCTTCTCCGAAACGACCGGCTTCAGGATGATGTCGCGCGGGTCCTTGTTGACGGCGGTCATGCCGAGGCCTCCTCGGTGGCGACGGTCTTCGACGCGACGAACGCGTCGTAGGCCGACTTGGTGAAGACGATGTCGTCCGAGACGAGCACGTCGTAGGCGTTGAGCTGGTCGAACGGCAGCACGTGCGCGAACGCGAGGTTGCGGACGCTCAGGACGTTGATGTCGTCGGCGCGGTCCACCACGACGAGCACGTTCTTGACGGCGCCGAGACCGGTCAGGACCGCGGCAGCGGCCTTGGTCGACGGAGCACCCTCGATGCCGAACGACTCCACGACGTGGAGACGCTCGCCGCGAGCGCGGTCGCTGAGCGCGCCCAGCAGGGCGGCCGCGATCATCTTCTTGGGGGTGCGCTGCGAGTAGTCTCGCGGCTTCGGGCCGTGCACGATGCCACCGCCGGTCATGTGCGGCGCGCGGATCGAGCCCTGACGGGCGTTACCCGTGCCCTTCTGCTTGAAGGGCTTGCGGCCGGCGCCCGAGACCTCACCGCGACGCTTGGTCGAGTGGGTGCCCTGGCGAGCCGCCGCGAGCTGCGCGACGACGACCTGGTGGATGAGCGGGATGTTCGTCTTGACGTCGAACAGGGCGGCGGGGAGCTCCACGGAGCCCGCCTTCTTGCCGTCTGCGTTCACGACGTCGAGCGCGAGAGTCGAGTCAGCCATGAGATCAGGCACCCTTCACTGCGTTGCGGACGTAGACGATGCGGCCGCGCGCGCCGGGGACGGCGCCCTTGACGAGCAGCAGACCCTTCTCGGCGTCGATGGCGTGCACCGTGAGGTTGAGGACGGTCACGCGCTCGCCACCCATACGGCCGGCCATGCGCATGCCCTTGAAGACGCGGCTCGGGGTCGACGAGGCGCCGATCGAACCGGGCTTGCGGTGGTTGCGGTGCGCACCGTGCGAAGCGGAGACGCCCTTGAAGTTGTGGCGCTTCATGACACCCGCGGTGCCCTTGCCCTTGCTGGTGCCGACGACGTCGACCAGCTGGCCGGCCTCGAACGTGGCGTCCACCGTGAGCTCCTGACCGAGCGCGTAGTCCGCGGCGTCAGCCGTGCGGATCTCGGTCAGGTGGCGGCGCGGGGTGACGCCTGCGGCCTCGAAGTGAGCCGTCTGGGGCTTGTTCACCTTGCGGGGGTCGATCTGGCCGTAAGCGATCTGAACAGCCTTGTAGCCGTCCTTCTCCGGCGTGCGGACCTGGGTCACGACGTTCGGAGCGATCTCGATGACGGTGACGGGAACGAGCTTGCCGTTCTCGTCCCAGACCTGGGTCATGCCGAGCTTGGTGCCCAGCAGGCCCTTGGAAACCTTGGAGTTGATGTCAGCCATGTCGAACCTCAGAGCTTGATCTCGATGTTGACATCGGCCGGGAGGTCGAGGCGCATGAGCGAGTCGACCGCCTTGGGCGTCGGGTCGACGATGTCGATCAGACGCTTGTGGGTGCGCATCTCGAAGTGCTCGCGGCTGTCCTTGTACTTGTGAGGCGAACGGATCACGGCGATCACGTTCTTCTCGGTCGGAAGGGGCACGGGGCCCACGACCGTCGCGCCCGCACGGGTCACGGTGTCGACGATCTTCCGCGCCGACGAGTCGATGACCTCGTGGTCGTACGACTTCAGGCGAATGCGGATCTTCTGTCCCGCCATTGTCTGTCTCTCTTTCCGCGTCATACCTCTCGGGCATTGGACGCACATGGCGCTTGCGCGCCGGGGCACTTACTCCTCGCGGCCGCTCGGTTCCCGAGCTTGTCGAGGGATGCTGCACCGCTGTTCTGCTGTCAATCCGGGGTGCCGCGCCGAAGCCCGATTCCCGGCATCCGTTCTCCGCCCGCACGCGAGGCAATGCTCCGCACTGGGGTGGATTCGAGATGTGGTGGTTCTGCTGCCCGCGGCCTAGGACTCTGCGCGTTGCGCTGCCTATGCACTGCCCTGGCAGTGATCCGGCGCGCGCCAAGAGGGGCACCGGAATGTGGAACCTCACTAGTCTACGTGCACCCCGGGCGTGTCGCAAACTCGGGCGTGTCGCGATGCGCGTATGCTCGGCGGCTTCCCAGGTGGACCGCGCGCATCCTCTCGCCGTGGTGGAGGAACGCGCGAGTTGTTCCCACCCTGGGCTCCGGCGCCTCCCCGCCGCACCTGAGTCGGCGAGAGTACAAGTGGTGGACGAGAGGTAGGGAACCAACCAACATCTGGGCGACCAGCTGTACTCTCGCGGCAGTGGCCACAGAGGAATGGGACGGCCGCGCTGTGCGCGACCGCCCCATTCCTCTTTATATAGGTCAGCTTTCGGTGCCGGCTCCCACGTTGCGGCGGCGGTGCGCCGCGATCGCGAGGACGATGATGCCGGCAGCCAGCGCGGCGCCGCCGGCGGCGACGACGAGCGGGCTCAGGCCGCCACCGGTGACCGCCAGCGCGGAGGCGTCGGTCGACGCCGCCGGGGTGCCCGCGGGGGTGCCCGGCGTGCCGGCCGGGGTGCCGTCACCGGGCGTCACGGTGCCCGGGGTCGGCTCCTCGGAGCCGTCGGGCCCGCCGATCGGCGGGTTGGCGCACTCAGCCGAGGCCTTCGGGTACTCCACCTCGGTGAAGTACGACGGGTTGACCTCGAAGCGCACGGTCACGCCTTCGCGCGTCCAGTCGTAGTTGCCGTCGGTCTTGACGTACTCGCCGCCGACGAGTTCCCAGCCCGGCCACATCTTCGGCGCGGTCGCCGAGGCGCCCGGCCACAGCAGCTCGCCATCCAGCGGCTGGTTCTTCACGACGTAGTTCTCGCCCTCGGGGTTGAGGAACGTGATGGTCACGGGCGTCTTGCTGTCGACCACGTAGCCGGCGGGCAGCGTGAGCTCGTAGCCGAGGTACGGCACGTCGCCGACACAGACGGCGTTGATGTCGCCAGGGACCAGATCGCACTTCTCACCGATCTCGGCCGAGGTCAGCGGACGCGTCTGCGTCTCGGTCGTGTTCTCGACCGTCGGGACGACCGCACCGTTCTCGAGCTTGTACGTGGTCGTGACGACATTGCGGGTCTGCGTCACCGTCGTGTCGCCGCACTTCCACGCGCCGTCGGTCCACTCGCCGCGCTCCACCTTCGGGTCGGGGATCGTGGGCTCGGGCTCCTCCTCTTCGGGGGTGCCGCACTGGAGGTTCGGCCAGGTGTCGGTCTCGTTCGTCTGGACGAAGGTCACGGTGAACGCCGGGTCGTCGAGCAGCTCCGAGTACTTCCAGGTGATGACGCCGGACTCGACCTCGGCCTGGGTCAGCGGCACGGTGCCGCCCTTCGAGTCGCGGAGGCCCATGGTGTCCCAGCCGCCGGCGATGTTGCGGTCGACGTAGAGGTTGACCTGGTACTCGCGCTCGCCCGCACGGACCTGGAAGTTGATGTGGTCGCCGTTGCGCAGCGCGCGGTGATAGTCGACCGTGATCGAGGTGCAGTCGATCTTCTGCGTGGGGGCCGGCGTCTGCGGAACCTCGGGCGTCTTGCCCTTGCAGACGATCCAGTGCGAAACGTTCGACTGCTGGCCGCCGTTGTTCTCGAGCGAGGCGTACGCGACGCCCGCCTTCGGCAGCTTGATCACGTTGATCTCCTCGGCGCCGCCCTTCACGACGAGCAGCTCCCAGCGGTCACCCGGCCAGGAGTCCTGGTACGGGTTCAGCGTGACGGTCTTGCCACCGTCGGTGATCTTGCCGTGGCTCGTGTTGCCCTCGGCGCTGTAGCACTCCACGATCGTGTCGGAGAACTGCTTCTTCCAGTACGACGTCTGGTTCGTCTCCGGAGTGAACGGCTGCCGTTCACCGACCACTCCGACGAGCTGGGCCGGCTCCTTGTCCTTGCCCGCCGCCGAGGCTCCGGCGGTGACGAGCGGCGCCACCACGAGAGCGGCGGCGACCAACGCGCCGGCGAAAGCCTTCAATGTTCTCTTGCGCACTGCAGACACAGTGATTTCCCCAAACTCGGCGCCGAAGCGCCGTCCCAGCGGCGCGCCGGAGCACGCCGTTCTTCCCAGCGGCGTGCCGAAGCACACCGTCCCCTTCCCAGCGGCGCGCCGAAGCACGCCGTACATCCCAGCGGTGCGCGAACGCACCGTTCTTGCTCACGGCGCGCCCACGCGCACCGTGCTTCCCAGCGATGCGCGAACGCACCGTTCCTGCTCACGACGCACCGGAGCACGCCGTCTTCCCAGCAGCACACGAGGTGCTGTTCCTGCCGTGGCGCGCCGAGGCGCACCCTTTCTCACCACCGTGAGGCGGTGACGGGTCGCACGCGGTTCGGGCCGAACGCTTCCCGGTGCCGACGGTCCTCCCAAGGACCACGGCCGACGATTTCCGTCGTCTGAGCAGGCTATCGTGCATCACCCCGCGGGCGCGAATCGCCCCCGCCGACCCACGGCGGCCTCACAGGAGACGGATGCCGGCGGCTGCGGCATCCGTCTTCCCTCTCGTCCCGCGAGCCGAACCGCGCGCACGACCGAGCCCCCTCGCCGGCGACGGCGAGGGGGCTCGTGGCCCCAGGATCGCAGGGCGATCCGGTTGGCGGTGGAGGAGAGCGGATCTTGGGGCCGTTCCGCTCTCCCCCACGATCAGACGGTGCCTCGGGCTTCTCCGCGGCGGCGCCGCGTCACCACGATCATCGTCGTGCCGGCGAGGAGCGCCAGCAGGCCGAGGATCACGAGCACCGGCGGGATGGACCCACCCGTGACGGGCAGCGCCGACAGCAGCACGGTGGCGTCGTCGGAGTCGCGGCCCGGGTCGTCCGGGTTACCGAAGGTGTGGTAATCGACGACCGCCACGTTGGTGATCGAGCTCGCCTTCGACGCCGGGTTCACCGTCGCCGAGAGCGTGATCGTCGGAGCAGCAGAGGCACCCTCGTTCGCACCCTGCGGCTGCAGGGGTCCGAAGAGCACGCACTCGAGCGCTCCGCCGTAACCCGACGCGTTCTGACCCGTCACCTCGCAGGACTGCCAGTTCGGGAACACGTTCGCGTCGCCCTTGCCGGTCCAGGTCACGTCCGTGATCTTGATGTCGGCCGGGATCGTGTCGGTGACGACCACGTTCTCGGCTGCGCTGTCGTCGCTCACGTTCGCCACAGCCAGGCTGTAGGTGAACGAGGCGCCGGGCTGCGTCTTGTCGACGCTGGCCGTCTTCTCGATCTGGACGTCGGAGTGGCGGGCGACGAAGCACTCGGGCGTCGCCGCCGGGTACTCCACCGCGAACACCAGCTCGGGGTTGACCTGGAAGGTCACGGTGGAGCCGAGGCGCCACGCGTAGTCGAGCTCGCTGTCATCCAGGATCAGACCGTTGAACACGTAGTCCGGCTGGTCCTCGGCCGAGATGATCTCGGTCGTGCCCGGGTAGTAATACTGCGTCGGGCTCGAACCGGGGACGATGTCGCTCGCGACGATGGGCCGCCAGCCCGGGTAGTCGATGCTCACGCCCGAGGGGGTGAACGCCGCTCCCGGCCAGTCGATCTCGTCGTTCCAGGTCGCCGTGCCGCCCGGCTGGGTGATCGCCACCTCCGCAGGGTCGGTCGTGGCGGTCCCGCTGTCGGGAGTCCACAGGAAGTTGATCTCCTCACCGAGGAGCGCCTGAGACTTGGTGATCGTCCACCCGAGGAGCGGGGCGTCGCCCACGCACCTGGTGTAGACGATCGCCGTGATCTCCCGCACCGGGATGTCGACAGTGTCGCAGTTGTTCTCCTCCACCTGGTCGCGCTCGGCTGCCACACATGCCGTGTTGGTCAGCTCCTCGAGCGGAGCGGGCGGCTGCTCGGCGCTGTCGCCCGGCTCGACCGGCGCGACCGGCGTGGCGGTGAGCTGCACCGTCAGCACGATCTCGGCCGAGGCTCCGACGGCCAGCGTCGGAACGCTGACGCTCAGCACGTTGTCACCGTCCACGAGGTCGGTGCCGTTGTCGTTCGTCCAGCCGTCCGGCAGCGTGACATCGACGACCTCGAGACGCTCGGGCACCTCGTCGGTGACGACGACGTCCTCTGCCGTGCGCGTGCCGTTGTTGGTCACGGTGAGCACGTAGTCGAACGTGTCGCCCGGCTCGACCGAACCGCCCTCGGGCAGGTCGGACGCCGTCTTCTCGATGTCGACGTCGTCGAAGTGCACCGTGCCGCACGCGTCATCGGTGTCGGACTCCTCGCCGACCGTGATGGTCGCCGAGTTGACGATGCCGATGCCGTCCTCCTCGTCGGGGCAGGCCTCCGACTCGGCGGGCACCGCGTCGACCGCGACGTGGACGACGACGGTGTAGATCGCGTCGTTCTGCGCCACGGCGTCATACGGCGCGAGCTCCTCACCGGTGGCGAGGTCGGCGGTCAGGCTCGTCTCGAGGTCGAACGACCCCGAGGTCGGGCCCGTCCACGCGGCGTCGAGGTAGGTGACGCCGTCAGCCGGCTCGTCGAGCGTGTCGGAGAGGTCGTACATGACCGGCACGAGCACGGAGTTGTTGTGCACCGTGATCTTGTAGGTCACGTCCCACGTCCCGTCGGGACGCTGCACCGAGCTCACGGCCGACTTGTCGAAGTCGAAGCCCTGGTCGAGGTGGGAGTTGACGATCACACAGGTGACGTCCTCTCCCTTGTTCAGACCAGCGAGATCGGCCGCCCCCGCGACACTGTTCGTCACGGCGATTGGCGTCTCCGCCTCGTTGAAGCACGCCCACTGACCGGCGGCGAACTCGTTCGATCCGGGGAACGCCGCCTTCAGCGCCTCGGAGAGGTGGAACGGCATGCCGGCAGGCACCGCGACGCGCGGAACGTCACCGCCGTTCAGGTTGGTCAGCACCGGGCCGAGCTCCGGCGCCGCGGTGAGCACCCAGTTGGTGTCGGAGACACCGGGAGCACCCGTCACGACCTTGGCGAGCGCCAGAGTGGGCTGCTCGGCCGTGTTGGTGAACTCGCACCAGACGCTCTCGTTCGGCATCGGGAAGGCGCCCTGACGCCCGTCGGCCGCGAAGATCTCGGTCTCGTCGCCCGTCGTGCACACCAGGGTGCTGGTGTAGTCGGATGCCGCGCCCTTGACCACCTTGATCAGCTCGCCCACGGTGACCTGGCTGCCGATGAGCGCCTGCTTCGAGATCGCGTTCTCGGTGTCGGTGAACGAGCCGACGGCGCCGTTCGACACCGAGGTGCCGGTCGTGGCGACGAGGCCCGAGATCGACAGGTCGGCAGAGTCTCCCGTCTGCCCGTTGACCCACGTCTTCACGAGGTGCACCGTGGCGGTGCGCGCCGTGTTGACGAAGAGGCAGCGGATCTTGCCGTCGGGGCTCGTCGCCGCGGTCACCGTGAGTGCGAACGCGCGCCCGGCGCCCTGACCCGACGTCTGACCGCCGCCGAGGCAGCTGTAGGACGAGTCATACTCACCGTTGCCGGTCACCGACTCCGCCATCGGCAGCACCGCGCCGATGCGCGCCTGCAGCTCGATGACGTTGGTCTCGTCGGTGAAGGTGGTGACGCCGCCGGTGATCTTCGACAGCTTGGTGAGGAGCGGTCCGAACTCGGGGCTGACCGAGAGCAGCGACTCGTCGTTCAGCAGGCCTCCGACCCAGCGCTTCTGCAGCAGGACACCGACCTTGACGGAGGTGTTCGTGAAGGTGCACTCCACGTTCACGCCCGGCGCCTCGAACCCGGGGATCGTGGTGGTCGATCCCTGCGTCGCGTAGCCGGTGCACACGTAGCTCGAGGAGTACGTGCCGCGGTTGCCCGTCAGCGACTCCGCGATGTTCACGTCGTCGCCCACGCGGACCGTCTGGACGACCACGTCGGAGTCGGTCTCGTTGACGATGAGCTGGCCGAGGGTACCCGCGGTCGAGGGCTTGGTCTCGCCGTTCAGCGAGATCTGCGCGGTGTCACCGCCGAACGCGTCGACCCACGTCTTGTGGACCTTCACCTCGATGGTCTTCGCCGTGTTGACGATGGTGCACTCGACGCTCCCGGTGACCGTGAGCTGCCCGATGTTCTCACCGTTGCCGCTCTGGCCGTTGGTGCACGACCAGGTCGAGGTGTAGTCGCCCTGGTTGTCGCCGTCGAGCTCCTCGGAGAGGCTCACCTTGTCGCCGATACGGACGCTCACCTGCGCGGTCTGCGGCGACGTGCCGTTGCCCTCGGGAGCCTCCGCGGCCGCCGAAGCGGTCCCGGCGCCCGTGATCGACAGGTGCGCGATGTCGTCCTCGAAGGCGTTCACCCACTGCTTCTTCAGGGTGACGGTCGCCTTCTGGGCCGCGTTCGTGAACGTGCAGACCACGTTGGCATCCGGCATCCGCTCCAGCGTGTACGCCTTGTCGCCGCCCGTGAGCGTCTGCGTCGGCGTGCACGAGAACGTCGTGCCGTACGACGCGCCGCTGGGCGTCGTCAGCTGCTCGCCGAAGTTCACCGTCTCGCCGACCCGCACGGTCGCCGTGGCGACGTTCGTGTCGTCGAGCTGCGAACCCGCCGCACCGGTGGCGACGCTCGTCGCGCCGTCCGCGTCACCCGTCAGCGAGAGCTTGGCCGAGTCGCCCTGGAAGGCGTCGACCCACTTCTTCTGCAGGGTGACGGTGGTGGTCTTGGCCGTGTTGGTGAACGTGCAGGCCACCGGCGTCGCCGAGGCCGGCCACTGCGGCACCGTGATCGATCCGCTGGTGCCCTGGTTGTCGCTGATCGGCAGCGCGCCGCACGACAGCGACGACGTGTAGGACCCGCGGTTCTGCCCGTTCAGCACCTCGAGGAGATCCAGCTCGGAGCCTGGGGCGACCTGCACCTGGATCACCGGACCGTTCACGGGAGCGGTGGAGGTGGCCGCGGCCTGCCCGTCGCCGCCGATCGAGATGTCGGCCTTGTCACCGTCGAACGCGTTCACCCAGTTCTTCGTGAGGGTGACCGTCGCGTACGGGATGTTGATGAAGTCGTTCTCGATGGTGGCACTGGCAGCCCCGTCCTTGATCTCGAAGGTGCGGGGGGTCGCGTCGAGCACGTAGCCGGACGGCGCCGCGGTCTCGACGACCGAGTACGTACCGGTAGGCAGCCCCGTCACCGTGAGCTGACCGGCGGCCGGGTTGGTGTCACGCCCGGCGTTGTCCGTCACCGTGATGGGATTCGAATCGAGGTCCCACGGTGCGTTCGCGGCGTCGCCGCCGGTTGCGGTGATCCGGAAAGTCGCGCCACCCAGGAGCGGGTTGCCCGCCGCCGCGCTGCGCTTCTCCCACGAGACTGCACCGAGCGGGTCGATGAAGACGAGGCTGGCCGTCTGGCCCGTGACGACGTTGACCGGCTGGCTTGCGGGAGTCGGAAGCAGGTAGCCGGGGGGAGCGTCGATCTCGGTCACCGTGTAAGCACCCGGCTTGACCGTGCCGGAGAGGGTGATCGTGCCACCGACGCCGGTGGTCACGTCGAGGTAGGGGTCGTTAGTGGTCGGGCTCGGCGAGATCCGGAAGGTTGCTCCCTGGAGTCCGGCGCCGGCCTCGTTCTTCTTGGTGATCGCGAGGCTGCCGCAGGTGGAGGGCGGCGTGATGGTCAGCGGACCCGCCCACGCCTGGATGTTGCCGCCGAGCTCGTTGTTGTTGCCCGTGAACGAGCGGATGTAGACGGCCGATCCGAGCGTCGGCGGGCAGCCCGGCTTGACGTTCGCCAGCAGCGCGAGGTTGAGGCCGACCTCGACGAACGTCCCGTCCTCGCTGGTCACGCCGGCGAAGCTTCCCGCCGGGAAGTTGCTCGTGACACAGGTGCCGGGGTAGTTGGCCAGGCTCGTGTAGGTGCATGCACCGCGGAGGATGGTGCCGTTGTTGCCGCTCTGGTCGAGGTAGAAGACGGTGCCACCCTGCGAACGGTCGGGCTGAGGCACGTTGCCGATGCCCCCCGTGCGCGTCGGCGCCTTGGTGATCTCGATGATGAAGCCCGACGAACCGGTGCCACTCTCACGGTCCCACGCGGCGAACAGAATGGGGTCGCCGTTGACGAGGGTGGACCACGCCTGTCCGTTCAAGATGGTGGAGTGCTGCGCGGGGTTGCCCGCCGCGTACCAGGTCGCCGGGTCGCTGATGTCGTTGTCGGTCTTGTACGGACCGTGGCCGTTCGTCGATGCGTCGGGAACCGAGTCCCAGTCGTTGCCACCGCAGTTGGCGGGCCGGTCGCCGTCGATCTCGAAGCCGTAGAACAGCGGCGTACACGCCAGCGCTACGACGTCCTCCTCCGCGTTCGGCGCGGCGAGCGCAGCGAACGGGGCCGCCTCGACCTCGTCCGGCGTCGTCGCTTCTGGCGTCGTCGCCTCCGGGGCCGCAGGGGCCGGCTCGACCGGCGCCGGCTCGACCGCGGCGGGCGGGGCCGCGGGCTCTTCCGCAGCAGGCGGGGTCGCGGCATCCGTCGCCTGCGTGGTCGCCTGCTCCGTCGTCGTGGTGGGGTCGGTCACCTCCTCGGCCACCGCCGGGGACATCCCCGAGAACACGAGCGAGCTGGCGACGACCGCCGCGAGCCCTCCCACATACCAGCGCCTCTGGAGTGCGAGTCTGCGCTCCTGAGTCCGCTCCTGACGCATGCGACGGCGCAGACCCTCAATGTTCGAGGCGCGCACGAAAGTACGACGAAACATCTCTTCACCCTTGTCATCACGACGCAGGGTGCCCCAAGTCGGAGCCCCTCCCAGCACGCGACGACTCGGAATCGATGTTCCCCAGAACCCGGGAATCCCAAATTTCCCGAAGTTCGGCTATCTCCCCAAACACGAGCCGACACGTGTTCCCACGGGTAAAGGTAGGGCCGGCGACCATCGCCGTCAAGTGCCGGACTCGAAAGAACCCCGTCGGGGCACGAAAAAGGGGCGGATGCCGAAGCACCCGCCCCCGTTTCGTCAGAGCGTCGGCCGAGCCTCACCGCGGCGGCGACGGGTCACGACCAGAGCCGTCACGCCCGCCAGCAGCGCCAGGAAGCCGAGCATCAGCAGCGGCAGGACCGGCCCGCTGCCCGTCGCAGGCAGCGCCGACAGCAGCACGGTGGCGTCGTCGGAGTCACGGCCCGGATCCTCAGGATTGCCGAACGTGTGGTAGTCGACCACCGCGACGTTGGTGACCGTGTTCGCCGTCGAGGACGGGTTCACCGTCGCCGACAGGGTGATCCGCGGAGCCGTGGACGCGCCGCCGTTGTCGGAGCCGATCGGCTGCAGGGGTCCGAACAGCACGCACCTCAACGTGCCGCCGTAGCCCTCGCCGTTCTGCCCCGTGACCTCGCACGACTGCCAGTTCGGGAACGCGTCGGCATCGCCCTTACCCGGCCAGTTCACCGCGGTGATCCGGATGTCGGCAGGGATCGTGTCGGTCACCACCACGCCCTCGGCCGCCGAGTCGCTGCTCACGTTGGCCACGTCGAGCGTGTAGCTGAACGACTTGCCGGGCTCGGTGCGCTGCACGCTGGCCGCCTTGTCGATCTGCACCTCGGTGTGACGCGCCACGAAGCACTCGGGCGTCGCCGGCGGGTACGCGGTCGAGAACTGCAGCTCCGGGTTCACCGTGAACGTGATGTCGGTGACACCGCGCCAGGCGAAATCGAGCTCGCTCGGGTCGAGGATCAGGCCGTTGAAGACGTAGTCCGCCTGCTGGGCCGGCGTCATCACGACGTCCGTGCCGGGCAGGTAGTACTGCGTCGGGCTCGAGCCCGCGACGATGTCGGAACCCTCGATCGCGCGCCAGCCGGGGTAGTCGATCGAGACGCTCGACGGCGGCGGCGTGAACACCGCACCGGGCCACGCGATCTCGTCGCTCCAGGTCGTCGAGCCACCCGGCTGGGTGATCGCGACCTGCGCGGGCGAGGTCTGCGGCGTGACGTCGGCGTTGTTCGGCTTCCAGAGGAAGTCGATCGGCTCGCTCACCAGCGACTGCGACTTGGTCACGGTCCACCCGAGGAACGGTGCGTCGTTCACGCATCGCGTGTACACGAGCGCGACCAGGTCGCGCACGGGCACTTCGGCCGAGTCGCAGTTGTTCTCCTCGACGCCGTCGCGCTCGGTCGCGACGCACGCGGTGTTCTCGAGCAGGTCGATCGCCTCCGGGTTCTCGGGAAGGCCGTCCTCGCCGACCACCTGCGGGAGACCCTCGATGTCGGGCGTCTCCGGGTTGCCGTCGTGGTCGTAGAGGACGGGCTCCTGCTCGTAGGGCAGGAACTCCACCTCGATGGTGATCACCGCCGACTCCCCGACGCCGAGCGAGTCGAGCGTGAGGTCGACGACGTCGTTGGACTGGTCTCCCCCGTTCTCGGTCCACCCGGGCGCCGTGTGCCAGGCGACCTCCGCGGGCGACACGCTGAGCCCGAGGATGTCGAGGCGATCGTTCAGGTCGTCGTCCGTGACCCGCACGTCGGTCGTCGGGCGCGTGCCGTGGTTGGTGACCGTCAGCTCGTAGCTGAACGTGTCGCCCGGCTCGACGGACTCCTGACCTTCGCCGAGGACCGCGGTCTTCTCGATCCCGACGTCGTCGAAGTGCACGACCTGGCAGCCCTCGTCGTCGGCCGTGTAGTCACCGGACGTGATCGTCCCGACATTCGGGATCAGGATGCCGGAGCCCTCGGTCTCGTCGCACACCTCGGGCTCGCCGGCCGGCGGCCCCGTGACCGCGACCGTCGCGAACACCCGGTAGGTGTGCACGCCGTTCTCGGGCGTGAGCTCGCCCCCGTCGACGACCGTCCAGGTGCCCGAGCCGTTCCACGACGGCGTCGTGGGCCCGGGGGTTCCCTCGCCCGCCGCCTCGGCGGACCAGTCACCGTCCAGCTCGACACCGGCGGGAAGCGCCGGCGCGTCGGTCAGGTCGTACGCGACCGACTCGGGAAGCGGGTCGGCGTCGGACTCCGGGTAGCTCACGGTGACGTAGTACTCGATGTCCCACGTGCCGTCGCCGTTGTCGGTGGTCGCCCCGCCGTGCTTCTCGATCTCGGGGAACACCGGCTCGGAGCAGTCCGCGACCGGGGTCTCGACTCCCCCCGAGCTGAGCAGCGCGGTGTTGAGGAACCCGCCGGCAGCCGGCACCTCTCCCCGCACGCACTCGGTGGTCTCGCCCTCGATCGCGTCGGCCGTCACGCTCGCCACGACACGCACCACGTAGGTGTGGGTCTCCCCCGCGTCGATGGTCTTGTCGGTCGCGAGCTGCGCCGGGTCGTCCGGACCCGTGAAGTCGCCCTCCGACTCGCCCGTCCACGACGCGCTGCCGATGTTGATGTCGCCGCCGAACTCCAGCTGGTCGACGAGGTCGTACTCCGCCGACCGGCCGTTCGGGTTCAGCGGACCCTCCGCCGCCAGCTCGACGTCGATCTGGTAGACGATGATCCAGTCGCCCGTCTCCGGGTTCTGGGTCGTCGACGTCACCGTCTTCGTCGGCACCGGGTACACCCGGTCCTCGACGGGGAGGCAGTGCTCGCCCGGGATCTCGATCTCACCGATCGACAGCAGCGCCGTGTTGAAGAAGCCGGTGCCCTCACCGTCGCACGCCGCGAGATCGGGATCGAACGTGTCGGTGATGTCGACCAGCCACGCGACCGTGTAGACATGCGGCTCATCGGTGGCGCCGAGCGGTACGTCGGTCACGAAGTCCGCGCCCGCCGTCACCGGGATCACCGGTCCGGCCGGATCGATGTCGGTGCGCTGCGCGGCGCCCGAGATCACGCTGATCCCGTCCGCGAACTCCGGCGTGTCCGACAGCGAGTAGAACGTGTCGAACCCGCTCCCGGTGACCCGCAGCTCGTAGGTCACGAGCCACTTCGTGGCGTCGTCCTCGTCCTGCGATGCCGAGACGCCGACCTTCTCGAACGTCGGCAGCTCAGGCTCGGTGCACGCGTCGTCGGTGATCGGCTCGCCGTTCACCGTGACCGTCGCCGTGTTGAGGAAACCGCCGGCCCCGGGCGTCTCGCCCTCCTGGCACGCCAGCGTCTCGCCGTCCCAGGCGTCGGCATCGACGGTCGCGTGGACGGTCACCGTGTAGGTGTCCTCGCCCGCGCCGTCGCCGAGCGGCGCCAGCACCTGGTCGGTGGCCAGCGTGGCGCTCCACGCCGGGCCCTCGAAGGTTCCGGGTCCGTTCGGACCGATCCACGAGGCATCCGCGATGTCGATGTCGCCACCGAACTGCAGGGCGTCCTCGAGGCTGTACACGGCGGCCAGCTCGTCCGACGTGTTCGTGACGACCACGTCGTACGTGATCTCCCACGTGCCGTCCGCCAGCTGCTTCGTGCCGGTCACCGACTTGTCGATGTCGACGGCCGGGCGCTCGACCAGCGCACACGCGGCGGCATCGTTTCCACCGATGCCGTTAGTGACCGCGGTGCGGTTCCAGAGTGCGCTGTCGGCGTTCTCGCAGTCGAGCAGAGCGTCGGGGACGGATGCCGCCAGCATGACGGTCCGCGTGAGCGTGAAGGTGTGCGTGGCCCCGTGCGGGATGTTGCCCGTCGCGAGGTCGGGCACGCCCGCACCGTTCCACAGCGGGTTCACCACGGCCGTGCCGCCGCCCTGCAGGGTCGGGGTGAGCACCTGCCACGCGCCGCCGGTCGCTCCCGCCGGGAGCGGCTGCGGGGTGTCCTTCGCCGAGTACCAGAGCGGGAGGCCGCTCGTGTTCGTGACCGACACCGCGTAGCGCAGCGTCCACTCGCCCGTCACCGGGTTCTGGATCGACGGCAGCGCGATCTTGTTGACGGCGGGCTTCACGGGGATGCCGCAGCCGCTGTCGCTGTCGGTGCCGCCCGGGAACGAGACCGTCGCCACGTTGAAGAAGCCGCCGCCCTGGTCGGTGCACCGCAGGCCCGAGGCCGGGACCGGGTCGACCGTGGACTTGGCCGTCACCAGGTAGGTGTACGTGTGCGCCGCTTCGCCGGTGGCGTTCGCCCCGATCGGCACGTCCGTGGTGTCGGGCGAGCCCACCCAGCCCTGCGTGAGGATCTGGAAGCTGCCGTCGAACTGCGGCGTGTCGGTGAGGGTGTAGACGCTCGGCAGCGGGTTCGGGTTCGACACCGTCACCGTGTACGCGATCGTCCACACGCCGCCCTCGCCCTGCGACACGACGCCGTTGGACTTCGCGACCTCGACGGGCACGGGCAGCACCTCGATGCAGTCCTCTGCCGAGTCCTCGAACACGCCGTTCGTGACGACCGTCGTGTTCCAGATGCCGTTGTTCTCGGCCGGGCTCTCGCCGCACGCCAGCACGTCGGGGTCGACGCCCGTCGTGAGGGTCACGCCCGCCGTGACGGTGTAGGTGTGCGTCGCGTCGTCCGCGATCGTGCCGGTCGCCAACTGAGGCTGCGTGTCGCCGTCCCAGCCCGGGGTGAGCGTTGCGGCACCCCCGTCGGCCGGGTCGATGACCGGGCCGGAGACCGCCCACGCCGTGGTCAGGTTCACGCCGGTCGGGACGGCCCACGGCTCGTCGTCCAGCGTGTAGGCGAGCGTCATGCCGCTGGTGTTCTCCACCACCACGGTGTACGACAGCAGCCACGAGCCCCCAGGTCCGGGCGACGGAGCGGCGGCCGTCTTGGTCACCTTCGGCGCGCCGGGCTCGGCGCAGGCGTCGTCGCTGTCGGTCCCGCCCGGGAACGCGACCGCGGCGACGTTGTGGAAGGCGCCGCCCTGCCCGGGCTCGCACTCCAGCTGCGGCTCGTCGGCTTCGGGGTCGAAGGTCGCCAGCACGCGGTACACGTAGGTGTGCGTTCCGTCAGCGGTGCCCTTGAGCCCGATCGGCGTGTTCGCGGCCGGTGCAGCGACCTCGACCCCGTGGTCGGCGGGATCGCGCCACGTGCCCGGTCCGGCGGCGGTGAAGCCGTCGCCGAGGTCAGGCGTGTCGGTCAGGGTGTAGACCGTCGCGGTCGTCGCGCTGGTGTTCTGCACCTCGATCGCGTAGTCGATCTGCCACGTGCCGTCGGCCAGCTGCGTCACGACGCCGTCGGCCTTGAACACCTCGACGGGCGGCTGCACGATGCTGACGCAGCCGGTGTCGTCCTTCACGATCTGACCCGACGTGACCGTGGCCTTGTTACGGAGACCGCCCTGAGCCGTGCAGTCGCCGATCGGCGTCGCCGACGTCGACGGCACCAGGGTGCCGGTCACCGTGTACGAGTAGCTCGTGTCGGCCGGCAGTGTTCCCTGCCAGATGGTCGCAGAACCGGGTGCGTACGGCGATGCCGCGGGCTCCGGGGCGTCGCCGACCGGGGTCACGGTCCACTCGTTCGCGGCGAGCGTCCAGCCGGCGGGCGCCGCCGGGAAGGCGTCGCTCAGCGTCGCCTGCACGGCCGTCGTGTCGCTGGGGTTGCCCACGGTGACCGTGTACTCCACGTTCCACGAGGCATCCGCGTTCTGCGACGCCGGGTTGGTCCCCTTCTTGTCGATCGTCGGGAACACCGGCTGCGCGCAGTCCTGCACCGTCGTCGGCGTGCCGTCGACCGTGAGCGTGGCGCTGTTGAGGAAGGCGCGCTTCGACTGCGTCGACGTGCAGACCGAGGTGTCGGCACCCGCGGCGGAGGCCGCGACGTCCGCGATCACCGTCACGGTGTAGACGTGCGTCGCCAGCGGCTGGGCGGCGTCGGTCTGCGGCGCGAGCGACACGTCGGTCGCGAGCGTGGCGGTGCCGGCGGCCGCGAACACGTCGCCCGTCCCGTTCGGCCCGGTCCATGCGGCGGATGTGGCACTGATGCCCGCGCCGAGCTGCAGAGCGTCGCTCAGCGAGTAGAACAGCGTCGAGGTGCGCGACTTGTTCGTGACGGTGATGTCGTAGACGATCCGCCACTTGCCCGCGTCGGGGCCGGTCGCGATCTGCTCCGGGGAGCCGGCGCTGACCTTCTTGACGATGCCGCCCTCGGCGGGCACGGCGGTGTTCGTGATCTCACAGGTCACGTTCTTGCCGACCACCGGGACGACGACGTCGTCATCGACAGGGAAGGCGACCCTGGGGCTGCTTCCGGTGAGGTAGCAGCTCCAGTCGCCGGCGGTGTAGCCCGACACGTTCTCGCTCTCGGAGAGGACATATTCCTTTCCGGGCATGACCGCGCCGGAGGCCGCTCCCTGACCGGTGACGGACGGCTGTCCGGCCGATGCGGCGGTCAGCGTCCACAGCTCGGGCGTCGCCGAACCGGTGCCGTTCTTGTTGTCGACGAGCTTCACCAGGTTCAGTGTCGGCTTGATGGCGCGGTTCGTGAACGTGCAGGTGACGCTCGTGCCGTTCGGAACCGTGACGGTCTTCAGGTCCATCGACGTCTGCCCGGTCGAGCACACCAGGTTGGTCCACTCGTAGCCGGTGAGCTGGTTGACCTCCGCGAGCGTGTAGACGCCGGCGGGCACGGTCTTCGTCTCGTTGTGGTTGAACGACAGCGTCGCATCGGCGCCGCGCTTGGCGGTGAGCTTCTGGTTCCAGTCGCTCGGCGCCGCGGTTCCGCCGTTGCTCGTGTCGACCGACTTGAGCAGGGTCAGCTTGCCCGGCTGGTCGTCGTTGCGGAACGTGCAGGTGACGTTCTCGCCCGGCGTCAGGGTCAGCGTCGGGTCGCCCTTGCTCGTGTCATGCCCGTTCGTGCATGAAAGGCTCGCCCAGTCGTAGCCGGCGTTCGAGCTCTCCGACAGGGTGTAGACAGCGCCGGCTGCCACCGCACCGGAGGTGCCCGTCGGGCCGCTCAGGCCCGGCCCGTCCTCGGTCGTCGCGGTCAGCGTCCAGGCCGTGTTGGGCGTGGTGCCGCCGTCGTTGTTCGTCACCTCCTTCACGAGCGTGAGCCGGGGTGCGATGTCGTCGTTGACGATCCGGTAGGTCGCCGTCCCGGCCGCCGGGACGCTCACGTCCCATCCCGAGACATCGACCCAGGTGCCGCCCACGAGCTGCTGCAGGGTGACCTTCTCGTATCCGGTCGGCCCGGTCTCGGAGATCGTGTACACGTGGTTCGGCCGCACCTGGACGGTGTTGGCCGCACTCGCGGTCTCGGAGCCGTCGACGGTCGTCGCCGTCAGGCCGCTCAGTGCCGCGGGGGTCGCGGTGAGGTCCCAGGCGGAGGCGCTCTGCGACCCTCCGTCGTCGTTCACCACGTGCTTGAGCACGACGAGGCTCGCCGTCTGGTTGACGGCCTCGCAGTCGACGTGCTGCCCGAGCTGCACCTCGACCCAGCCGTTCAGTCCGCCGGCGCCTTCGCTGCCACGGGTGCCGTCGGCGTTGAGGATGTAGCAGTGCCACGAGCCGGTCGATCCCGCCACCGGGGTCGCGTTCGGCGCGACCTCCTGGGTGTACCGCGCGTCACCCGCGCCCTCGCTCAGCACGTAGCGCGCGCCGGGCGTGACATTGGTGAGCGACGTCGCGGGGCCGCCGCCGGTCGGACCGGTCAGCGCGCCGCCCGGACCCGTGCCCTTCAGCGTCCAGAGCGTCGGCAAGGCGTTCCCGCCCTCGACCTTCTTGCTCAGCTTCAGCTTGGTGGTGCACGTCACGGTGTTCGTGATCGTGACGACGTTCGGGTTCGGCGACGCCGTCATGGTGTGGTTGCCGGTGCCGCTCGCGCTGTTCGTGCAGAACGGGGGCAGGCCCGTCACGGTCTCACCGATCGCCACGGTCGAGCCCACGTTGTACGTGTACTCGGTGCCGAAGACGGCGCCCGGGTTGCCGGTCAGCGAGAGAGCCGCCGATCCGAACGGGCGCGCCGGGTCGTCGTTGTCGTACGGGGTGCCGTTGATCACCCACTTCTTGACGACCTTGAGCTTCACCTGCGGGTCGGGTGCCTGGTTGTACACCGTGCAGGTCACGATGCGCCCACCGGTGGCGTTGGCGGTGAAGCCGAGGGATCCGGCATCCGTCACCGTCACGTTCTGGCCGAGATCGTTCTTGCAGACCGCGTTCTTGCCGCCCTGCTTGAGCAGGGTGTAGCCCGCGCGGTTCTCTTCGGTGATGGTGACGCCGGCGCTCTGACCCGAGGGCAGGCCCGACACCTTGAAGCTGATGGCGCCCGAGGCGTTGGTCGACCCGCTGCCCGGCGTGACCGGGTTGCCGCTCGTGGCCGAGAAGCCCCAGTTGGCCGTCGGGGTCGCGTTGGCGATCGTGCCGCCGGAGGGCACCACCATCTTGGTGACGTTGATCGTGCTGTCGCACTGGCCCTTGGCGAGGTTCTGCAGGAAGCCGGCGAGCGCCGAGTAGTTGGCGACGAGGTAGTAGTCGCTGTTGATCGCCGGACCCGAGATGGCCTTGATGTTCGCCTCGGCGCTGCCGACACCGATGCCGACGGGAACCACGCGCGTGCCGAGGTTCTTGACGGCGTTGGCCGAGAACACCGAGGTCTCGACCTCGCGGAAGCGCGAGTAGTTGCCCGGGCCGTCGGCGCTCGGGCCGTAGACCGTCGGGGTGCCGTCCGTGAGCATCAGCAGGACGTCCACCTTGTTGGCGGCGTCGTTCGCAACCTGCCAGAGGCCCTGGTCCCAGTTGGTCGCACCGGCGTCACCGCCGGGCTGCGTGAGCCCGTTGATCTTGTTCTTCACCGTGGTCGCGCCGGCGGGCGTCGACACGGAGGTCAGGTTGAGCTTGCCGTTCGCGCCGCCGCTCGCCGGAGCGCTGGTGGCGAAGGTCCACAGCGCGAGCGACGACGGCGTGCCCTGCAGAGCGTCGACGAAGCCGTTGGCCGCGCTCTTCAGCTGGCCGAGCTCGGTGCTGTCGATCGAGTTCGAGAGGTCGATGAGAAGACCGACGCGGATGCCGCAGGCCTGGAGTGCCGTCGGATTCTGCAGGACGTTCGCCCAGTAGCCCGACGACGTAGTGGCGCCGCCGCCCGTGCCGACCTTCGGGTACGTCGTGTTCGAGCCCGAGGTGACGGTGTCGGTGCGGAAGCGGTACGGCGTGTTGGCGTCGTCGGCGTAGAGCTGGTCGATGCTGCTCCAGCCGGCGGGCGCCGACTTCTCGACGATCCAGTACTGCGCACCCGGAGGCGCCGGGACGGAGCACTGCCCGTTGGCGGCCGTGACACAGCTGCCGATGAGGTTCGCGGGGTTCGTGTCGGGCGTGGTGCTGCTGCCGCCCTTGAAGACCTCGAACGTCGCGCCCTGGAGGCCCGCGACCGTCTGGGCGCCCGTGCGCAGGCCGCCCTTCTGGATCGTGATCGTGCCGGGTGCGGGCAGGACGTTCTCGAACTCGCCGAAGTTGAAGGTCTGGCCGCTCCAGCTGCCGCTGCTGTTGCTGTCGCGCCAGGCGTCGTCGAACTGGTAGCCCGCAGGAGCAGCGGCCTGGGCGACGCGGTAGCGCGTGTTGTTCGCGATGCTCCGGTCGTCGAGCTGCTTCACGAGGAACTCGCCGGCGTTCGGGTCGAGGTCGTAGCCGGTACACGGGGCGGTGGTGCAGTCGGCCACGTCGGTCAGGCTGCCGCTGCTCCAGCCTCCGCCGAATCCTCCGCTGCGCGCCTGCACCTCGAAGGTGGTGCCGGCGACGAGGTTGCCGCCGCCGTCGACCGCGGTCCAGTAGATGTACGGCGGCACGCCGCCGTCGGGTCCCGCCGCGAGCAGCGAGATCCCGGCGTCGGGCGCCGCGAGCCGCGACGCCGACTGGTCGTCGGTGGCGGCATCCGCCTCAGTTCCCTCTGCGGGAGCCGGCTGCTCGGTGTCGGGCGCGGGCGCGGGTGCGGGCGCAGGGTCGGCCGGCGCAGGAGCGGGCTCGGCCGGCGCAGGTGCGGGCTCGGCCGGGGTCTCTTCGACCGGCGCGATCCGCTCCGCAGGCGGCGTCGTCTCCACCGGCGTCTCGTCGGCGGGCGGGTTCGCCTCAGTCGACGACTGCTCGACGGGTGGCGCCACCACCTCGGCGACCGCGGGCGTCACGCCCGTGAAGATGAGCGCGCCAGACAGCACCGTCGCGATCCCACCGGCGTACCACCGGTGCCTCATCGTCAGCTTGCGGTCGCGCTCCCGAGCCGCCCGCAGCCTGCGGCGGACTCCCGCGCGCGCCGAACCGTCATTTCCCCAGTGCCCAGACATCAAGGTTTCCCCTTCTCGCTGATGTCAGCTCGAGGGGACCCCGAATTCCCGGTCAGGCTCCCCAAGTGTGCAGTCCGGCAAAACTCCCCAGTTGCGCCGGCCACACGTAGCCCACGGTCAAGCTAGCGGCGATTCGCGAGCGCCGTCAAGCACGGCTTGTCACGGGCAGGTCACGATCGCCTCAGGAAACGCCGAAGCGGCCCGGGTCTCCCCGGGCCGCTTCGAAGTGCGGTTCTACCTGCGGTTACTCGTTGCCGACGGCCTTGTCGACGCTGTCGCGGACGCCGTCCACGTGCTGATCGATGCTGTCGGGAGCGACCTTCTTGACGAACTCCGCGGCCGCGTCGAGCACGTTGTCGCTGACCCCTTCGGCCTGCTCGGACTTCAGCGCGTCGTTGATCTGGTCCTTGTTCTGCTCGAGGAATTCCTTGCCCTGGTTGACGAGGTCGTCGATACCCATGTCCGCTCCTTCTGGCTCCCCCGGCGGGGGCGTTCGACGCCCATTCTGGCGCGCGGCGGGTGGCGTGCAACACCCCGCCCGCGTCTGTTTGGGCCGCCGCTCGGTCGCGTCGACGGATGACGGATGCCGCCGGCATCCGTTCTGCGCCATGCTCAGGCGGGTGTGGAGCCGCGCACCTGCGCCTCGTGTCGCGCGATCACCTGCTCGTCGCGCGCCTTGACGATGGCGCGGATGACGACGGCGATGAGCACCCCGATGGTAGAGCCGATGGAGTTGGCGATCACGTCCTGAACGGTCGAGACCCGCTCGTCGAGGACGTAGCGCTGTGCGAGCTCGATGGCGGCCGAGAGAGCCGGGCCGAGCAGCAGTGCGATCGGCCACCACCGGAGCGGGATCATCAGACCGAAGAGGAACCCGACGGGGATGAAGAGCAGGATGTTGGCGAACGACTCGATGAAGTCGTAGTCGATGAACGTCGGCACTCCGCGCTCGTGTAGTTCGGCGATCGCGCGCTCGAGCAGCCCTTGCACGGGCGCGTCGATCGGGCTCGGCCAGAACACCACGAACGCGAGGAAGATCCCGTACCCGAGCGCCATCATCACGATGATGGCGTGACGCGGCCCGCTGGTGGACGGCAGGCGCCCGCCGCTCACTCGGCCGCCGGAAAGAGCGCGGCGCACGACGCGTCGACCGTCACCGGGGTCTGCGTCACCGTGGGCGAGTAACGCACCTCGAGCGGACCGAGCGGCCCCTCCGGCAGTGCTGCGGTGAACGACACGGTCTTCGACTCGCCCATCTCGAGGAGCATCGTGCGGCTGGCGAGCGGATGCCCCTTCTCGACGCCGTCGCGGTTCCACCGCTTGATGTCGCCATCGGCCGGGTCGATCGAGGTGATGGTCGATCCCGGCGGGGCAACGGAGAGCACGTCGAGGATCATCGTCGTGCGCGGCAGACCCAGCGAGTTGTTCCGCCAGGCGAGGGTGTACCCGCTCAGGTCGTTGCCTGGGACGGTCGAGTTCATGGTGAGCGACGTGGTCACCGTGCGGGCGGTGGGGTCGCACGTCACGTTCATCGATGTCGAGAGGTAGTACTCCAGCTTGCTGTACGAGGCGTCGTTCAGGTACATGCCGATCTGCGTCGCCTCGACGTTGTCGGCGGGCAGGGCACCGTCGACGTTGAACTCCGTCACGATCGCGTTCTCGTCTTCGCGCGGGAACCAGGCGTAGATTCGCTGCTCCTCGACCGAGCGCATCACCTGGTCGATCATGGCGGTGGGGCTCCAGGAGCCGCTGGCGATCTTGTCGAAGACGCGCGAGGAGACGTCCGCGAAGTACGCGTCAGCGGCGAGGCCGTTGGTGCCGAAGCGCTCGTACGTGTCGCTGAGCAGCAGCTTCACTGCGTTCTCGGCGTTGATCTCCGAGCCGTCCTCGAGCGGCACGGGACCGGTGGCTGCCAGCATGTACGACAGCGCGACCGGGTCGATGGAGATCACGCCGTCGAGCTGCGTGTCATTGGTCTGCGTCCACAGCTGGGAGAACATCGACGCCGTCGTGGGGAAGTCCGGCGTGCGGGTGAAGTTCTGCGCGTTCCGGGTGAAGTCGGCCTCGTAGAGCTCGAGCGTCTCATCGGGGAGGTCGGACCTGAGTCGGCCATTGACGCCTGCGAGGTAGAAGTCCTCGACCGTCTCGTCCTCGACCTTCTGGATCTTGCCGGCGTCGGTGTGTATTACCGTCGAGGTCGCCGCATTTCCACCGGTCGCGCGGATCTCGGCGTTGTTCTGGAAGACGACGAGGTAGTTGCGCGGACCCTCGGAGCCCGCCATGCGCAGAGCGATCGGCAGGAGCTGCTCGGCCGTGTCGAGCAGCGGGCCTGCCTGGTCGACCACGGAGATGAGCTGGCCGACAGCATCGTCGACGACCGGGAGAAGCGCTGCGCGGTCGATGCCTGCGATCTTCGTCTGCGCCTCGGCGAGGACGCCCTTGACTTGCGGAAGCGTCAGCTGCGCCTGCTGGAACGGCGCGAGGTTGATGCCGCCGCCTTCGACCTTTAGCTTGTCGGGCGACATGATGCCCAGGAGCTCGATGCCCGAGGGCAGCGCGTCGCGGACGATGATATGAGTGGCTTCGGTGGCGCTCTTGACCGCCGCGACGTTCGCGCCGACGAAGGGAACGGCGGAAGCCATGTCCCACAGGGGACCCTGGACGGTCTCGTTCGCCTGCGCAGTGAGCTCGAGCGTCTCTGTGCCGATGGCTTGCATCTGCGCGGCATCGCCGATCTTGTACGCCTCAGTCAGCGAGCCCAGCTTCGCCTTAGCGAGCATGAGGTCGTCGCGGACCTCCAGCGCCTGCAGACCGAAGATCCCGCCGACGGCCGCAATGCCGCCGAGAACGACGAATGTGCCTACGACAACCCAGGGCCAGCGCCGACGCCGCCGCGGGGGCGGCGCGTGATTGCCGGCGCGACCGTGGCGGTAGCGACCGGAGCGAGGCTTGGGAGACACCAGAGGATGCTATCGGCCAGGGCCTGTGATCGTGCCGAGAAGCGCGGTCAGTGGGCGGTTTCGCCGGGAGCGATGACCGCCTTGATCGTGCGGAACAGGATCTGGATGTCTTGGGTGAACGACCAGTTCTCGACGTAGTAGAGGTCGAGGCGGATGGCATCGTCCCACGAGAGCTTGGAGCGCCCGCTGACCTGCCAGAGGCCGCTCATCCCCGGCTTGACCAGGAGTCGTCGGTGCGCGTCATCGTCGTAGAGTGCGACTTCAGCTGCGCGCTGAGGGCGAGGCCCAACGAGACTCATCTGGCCGAGGAAGACGTTGAAGAGCTGCGGCAGTTCGTCGATCGAGTGCTTGCGAATGAAGCGGCCGACCTTCGTGATGCGGGGGTCGTTCGTGACTTTGAACAGTGGCTGGTCGGTGGTGCCCTGGACGTCGAGGAGGCTGGCGAGCTGATCGTCGGCGTTGGCCACCATCGAGCGGAACTTGATCATGCCGAACTCGCGGCCGCGCCGACCGATGCGCGTCTGGTGATAGAAGAGTGGCCCCGGGCCGTCCACCCGAATCGCGATGGCCGTCGCCAGAAGGATCGGCGAGAAGACCAGGATCATGAGCGAGGAGCCGACGATGTCGAAGGTGCGTTTGGCGACCCGCTTGTAGCCCTCGAGCTTGGGGA
This sequence comes from Microbacterium sp. M3, assembly GCF_033548675.1. NCBI lineage: Bacteria > Bacillati > Actinomycetota > Actinomycetes > Micrococcales > Microbacteriaceae > Microbacterium > Microbacterium sp. M3. Next base: position 369,390 of record NZ_JAWTZT010000004.1, on the reverse strand, counting down.
AGTCGACGTGCACGAGCGGAAGGCCGGCAACCGGCCGAGCATGGATACGGGGACCGGCGACGTCGGTGAGTGCAGGTGCGACGACCCAGTCCACATCGCGGTCCGCCATCTCCCAGCCGATCCGCCGCATGGCCTTCGGGTCGAGGGCGTCCGCCGAGGAGACGATCATCGTGTCGGCGCCGAGGGCCTCTACAGCCGTCGTTGCGGATGCGAGACCGCCGACGACGGGAACGCCCGCTATGTACTCGTTCTCCCCCGGCGCCGTCGTCACCGCCCCGACGATCAGGATGCCCGAGTCCGGCGCCTGCTGGATCTGGCGGATGATGTGCGCGACCTTTGCAGGCTCGCCGAGCACCACGGCCCGGTAGACGTAATGGCCCTTGCGCTGGAATCGCCGAAGCCACTGCCTCCACAACCATCGCGACGCGAGGAGAGCCGCCAGGCCAAACGGAAGGGCGATCGCGAAGAGCGACCGCGCGACGTCCATCTGGAGGAAGAAGGCAAGAGCGACGAGGAACGCGAAGACCGCGAGCGTCGCATTCACGAGACGCTGGTACTCGGTGCTCCCGTGACCGACGATATGGCGGTCCCGAGTGTCGATCACATCTAAGCCGATCAGCCATACGAAGGCGACGACAATCAGCAACGCCCAGTAGGGGATGTTGAATGGCCCCGGCCACGCGACAAGTTGCGAAAGTTCGTCGAGAGCCAGCAATGAGTAGGTCGCAAACGTCAGGGCGATCACCGCCGCATCCGAGTAGAAGAGTCTGCTTGCGTAGCGTCGGGGCCAATCGATATCCCGAACGATGTTGATCATTCCTGCTCCACTCAGCTTGCTGCGCCACGGACCGGGATAGCGTCTACTATCGTCACGCTTTGACTCCATCCATCAGCCGATTCTTCACCACAGATGGAATGTCGAAGAGGACTCGACCCCATGACGATCGCTGCAAAGCTGTAGCGACAATTATGGAAACAGCGACGATGGCGATCGATGCGATCAAGGGTGCAATCAGTCGCAGCGGTGCGTTGTCGATCGTTTCGTTCGAAAGCAGGCGTGTCAGGAGCAAAATCCCCCAGATGATGGGCAGGTGAAGCACATAGACGGCAAGCGTCCGCTGCCCGACGTATTGAAGCAATCTCGTCAGTGGCTTCACGTAGCAGAGGGCCGCCACTCCACTGATTCCGACCGCGATGGCCGACAGGTCCCTCGCGATGTATGCGATCAACCATTCATAGCTCAGGTAGTCGAGCGTCGGAAACAGCCGCGTCACCCAAACAAATATCATAATCGCGATGGGAATCTTCCACCACAAAGATCCCGAAGCCAGACTTATCATAATCGGCCGCAGATAGACGCCGACTGCGAAGAACAGCATGTAGTAAAGACCGCGCCCCATAAGCGCCACCGACGGTGGGAAATCGTAAGCGAGCGCCCACATCGAAACTCCCACCAGCGCGATCATTATCAGCGCCGGCGAGATTCGACGCAAGGTTGTCAATAGGGCGACATTAACTGCGAGAAAGAATATAAACCAGAGCGGTGTATCAGGTCGGACTAGCTGAGACAAGTACGCGCGGGGCGAGGAGATCGAGTACGGAAGAGGCTGGGCGACGACGACCGAAATGACCGCATAAACGGTTAGCCAGACCGCATATAGGTAGTACGAGTTCGCGACTCGTACCAGATTTCTGCGGTCGCTCCAACCGTTGCGGACCCGCGAGGAAACCAGGAGCCCTGACAGAGCAAACAACAAAGGCATGCGAAAGGCCAGCATCACATCGGTGATGGCGAGCCACCCGCCCAGATCCTTTGAATAGCGATCCGCGGTTGGCCCATACACCCAGATCCAAAAGTGCATCAGCACGATGCCGACTACGCAAAGCGCGCGCGCGGCATCGACCCATGGAAGCCTTGACGGCGGATGCTTAACCGCTCGCTGCAGCGCCCCTCGCACTTCCGGCTCAGGAAACACGGACCATCACCTCAACTTCCCAAGTACAAGGCGTGTAAAGAATCGGCGGCGCGCTGCCAATCCCAGGCATAGCTGGGAGCGCCGGGACCTACAGACGTCGAGGCAGCGGCCGTGGCCGTGTCAACTAGCTGATCGAGGTCGAAGTCCGGAGTGTACGTGACGTGATCGGGCAGCCACTCCTCTGAGTTCCCGTTCGGCAGCGAAACCACCCGCGTCCCGAGGTGCGCTGCTTCGAGGTCAACGAGGCTTTGCACTTCGACCCAGGACGCGTTGACAAGCACCCGAGACTGCCCCATGAGCCGTAGCACTTCGTCATGACTTATGGAGCCTCGATAGTCGACCGTGGGCGAAGACTCGGCCAGATTCAAGAACTGCTGAGCATAAGTCGACCGCTCGTCTCCGAGCGAGCCGGCGAACACGATTCGCGCGTCTTTCGATGCCGCCGCTTGCGCGAGCTCTAGCGACCGTTTGCGCGGCTCGATGCGACCCACCGTTATCATGCTGATTGGCCGCTTGCTCCACTCCCACATGTCGGCGACATCCGACAGCCCGGGCTTCCCGTTCGGGATGATGCGGGCATTCTCTCCCCGCCAGCCGGTGTCGACCATGAGGTCTCGTTGCTCCCCGGAGGCGAGTACTGCAACGGCCGAACAGCGGTCGAGAGAGCGTCCTACTCGTGCCCACAGTTTAGGGACTTGGGCAATAGCGCGAACGGAGTTCGCCGCTGACGCCATCGACTCGCGCCGTGAAGGCGATGACTTGGCTCCGCGCACGCCGGATGCAAGCCATTCACGCATGGCCTCCGGGGCGATCCGGTCGACGAGTGATCTAAGGCCACGCCCTCGCTCAGCCAACCTCATTCTTCTCGTACGTGGCAACGAATGATGAATCGGAGACACGACTATTCGCCGATCGCCCGCGAGCTCAACCGTCCTCAGGAAATCGAACGGCCTATCCACGTTGACGTAATGGACAACGGCATCCGGTCTCAGCGTCATCGCTGGATGGAACGCGACGACTTTCAGGTCTGCTCTGCCCGCAAGATGCTGCTCGTACTGACGAACCTGGTGCACGTCGCCACCGAACTTGATGTCGGCATCCGATCGGACGACAACGTCAACCCTGATCACTTGTACTCCTCGGACTCAAGGCGGCATCACGGAGAGGGCGTTCGATGCGAGCGAATGCCGCGAGGAACCAGAACAGCACCATCGGTCGCAGGGCGAACATCAGGTCGATGGTGGTTGACCCCACGACGAGCGTGGCCAGGACTGCTACGAGCCACACCCCAGCGCCGCGAACTGACTGGTAGAACCACGCTATCCAGGCGATCAGGCCCACCAACCCGAACTCGACCAGTATTCGCAGGATCGTGCCGTCGACCGACGGGCCCGCGAACGACGGCCCCAGACCGAACACCCATGCGAGCGGCGTTGCCGCCATAGCGGCCAGCAGCAGCTGCCAGCGGAAGAAGCGCACAACATTGCTGACGTCTTCGATGCTGGCTCCTGTTAGCACGGTGTCGATGCGATCGAACGCGACATGCGAGTACGCGTCTGATGTCGTCAGAATTGGCGCGGCGTGCGAGAAGCGTTGTGCGTCGACCCATGCGTTTACAAGGCTTGTGTCAGTGAGCCGTTCGATGACTGGCCTGCCGAGCCACGCAGCCAAGAGGACGGTGAGCACGAAAATGCCTGCAAGGGTCGACACGAAAACCGCTCGCCGACGCCAGAGCCTTGCCAGCGACCTGGAAATTGTTCCCCAAGCGCTGAGCAGGATAATGGCGATGCCGAGTGCCACTGCTGCGAGCGATATCCGGGACTGCGAAAGGATGATGCCGACGAGGGCTATCGCCGCCAAAGCGTAGCTTCGCCGGTAGAGCCAGAAGCAAACCAGCATCGCGCACATCGCACCCAGTTCGTACGGCCCAGCGGTCAGCCCTGCGGCGCGTTCGTATGTGAACTTCGAGAACCCGATAGGCACGCCAAGCACCTGCAGGGCGCCGACTGTCACTTGTAGGCACGTCACTACTGCGAGCGTGACGACCACGCGCCGCGAGCGTCCCTCGCTGCGCTTGAGGCAAAGCAAGACCGCGGGGAGGACGACCCAATACTCGATCGGCCGCGCCACATACAGCAGGCCCGCCAGTGCGTCGATGCGACCCGCGGCGACTGCGATCACGGCGCTGAGAATGCCGACGGTAACGACTGCACCCGTAGCCACGAGCATTCTCAGTCCCACGACTGCTTTGACGCGCTTCCACCCGTGCACCGCGGCGAGCACGAGTAGCGCGAAGAGCAGGAGGTCCTCCAGCCGAATGGACGAACTCGCGATGGACAACAGTTCAATGCGAGGTCCCGCCAATAGCCAGGCTGTCGTCACGAGGACAAAGCCGTCCACAGACAACCACCCCCGCCCATACCGATCGGTCCAGCGAAGACTCGACGCAGCGCGCTCAGGCACCTTCTCGCCCTGCGCTCGAGGTCACGGGTCGAGCAGGGACGCCCACCAACGTCGTGCCTGCAGGAAAACTCCTGGTGACGACAGCACCAGCACCGACAACACAGTTCTCCCCTAGTTCGACGCCGTCCAGCACGGTCGCGCGGTGTCCAATCCACGTCCCCGAGCCGATCGTGATTCCCTTCCGGATCACGTCGTGTGCGCTCACGCCGTGCGCGGTTACCTCATGATTCTCGGCGATCAAAGTCACGCCCGCACCGAATTGGCATCGCTCTCCGATGATGATCGGACCGCCCACACCGATTACGCTGTAGGGCCCGATGTAGGTGCCGTCTCCGATAGTCAGAGCGATTCCTGGGTTGCGCAGACTCGATGCACACTGGATCCATGCGTTCTCGCGGATTGTGACACGGTTCCCAATGGTCACACCCTCAACGGACAGGGCCAGGACACGAGATGAATCACCGAGGTAGAAACCTGCGCCTACACGAACACGTCGCGCGTAGTGGATGGTGACCGCTCGCCCGATAAACAGCGGGAACGGCGCGGAGCCCAACCATAGGCGATACCACAGGCCACGAAGTGCCGGTACGGCACCCTTTCGCGCGTACCACCCCAGTAGCTGGGGCATCTTGACGGTCGAGCCGACGTCTGATTGCCCCGCGGGACGGATGCGCTCCACGATACGGCTAATGAGTGTCAACTCGATTCCCTCCACGCGTTCCCGCAACTGCTATGACCGCAGCCACGCCATAGCTCAGCAGCGCGGGGAGTCCCAGCGCCCACGCGGGCGCGTCCGGCCAGAGCAGTCCAAGAACTAGCGAGGATGCAAGAATGACGCTGGCTGCCACGACCGACGCTACATTGGCGACTCGACCGCGTCCATTCCACGCACCTCGCGCGGCAGCGAGGGTGAAAATCGACCCGAACCACCCCGCAATCGAAGTCACGAGGAACGCGTACCTGGTGGCTTCGAACTCCTCTCCGAACAGTATCGGCGTGAGGAGGTATCCCAAGGCAGCCCCAGTGGCAGCGCATGCTCCCAACGCCACGACGACAAGAGTGAAGCCGCGCCGGTGAGGGAGACCCCGCGCGACGCGGCCCTCAAGAGTGACAGCAATGAGCAACATGACGTTGATGGCGAGTTTCGAGACGGAGTATTCGCCAAGTACCGCGTTCGGCACGAACCAAGCGAACACGACGGTGTCCAGGTTGGCGACCACGATCGGTAGGAGTCCAATGGGCGCGAGCACAACGGAGCGGCGTGAGAGATCGAACCAAGGGGTGTCCACGGACCGGTCACGTCGGCGGAAAAGGCCAGCGACGAGACCGCGCAACACCTCCGACGTCATGGTCACGAACACCGACGCCGCGACGGTCATGCGCTGACCGAGCAGGAGAAGAAGAGTGGCCGCGGACTCGAACAAGGCGGGTGTTGATGACAACGCGGCCACGCGCATGCGCCGCTGCGCGGCCTGCGCCTCACTCAATTCTGTTTGAGTGAAGAGCTGCACCGGCGAAATCAACCACGCGACTGCCAGCGCGATCATTATCGCGGGTGACATCGATCGGCTCGCCACGAGGAGTGCCAGCAGCGTGGCAACACCCGCGACACCGTATGCCAACACCAGAAGTCGACGACCCACCACGCTCAGCCGCTCGGGTTGACGGGAGCGTACTTCGTAGTACGCGTAGCGAATGCCAAGCGCTGCGCACCCCAGAATGATGGAGAAGGTCGCACCGAAGAACCCCACTTCTCCACGGCCGCTGGGGCCAAGCGCTTGCGCCTTCCACGGCGTCAAAATGAAGGGCAGAGCCGCCGCGACGAGAACGGTGGCGGTGAGACCGGCCTGGCCTCTCGCGCCGCTCACGATCGCCGCCGGAAAGAGCGTGCGAGAATCCCGGCGGCTCCACTTAGGAAGAGGCGCGCACCGACTGCGAGTCGGACCAAAGCCCTATCAATCGGGGTCCGTGACAAGTTCTTGCTGTAATACACGAACAAGGCGTCGTGAAACGCACGATTGCTCCGCCATGAGCGGGGGAATCCGCTAGACACACCCTTGACATGTACCGAGGCGCGTCGTTCGACCATGATCACCGAGCGCCCGGCAGTCTTGGCGTCCAGGCATAGCTGGAGATCCTCCCCATACATGAAGTAGTCCCGGTCGAAGATTCCCGTCGACGCAGCCCGAAACGAAGGGCTAACAAGCATCAACGCCCCTGTTGTTGCCTCGACCTGCGAAACCTCGATCCCGCCGAGCGTCTGGGTCGGCGTTGCGACAACCCTGTTGTAGCGCAGCCGTTGTGGAAGCAGCTTTCCGACCAGGGAGTAAAGAGCGCCAGTAGTGAGCGTAGGGAGACGCCGTCGCGAGGCGGAATCCTCCACACCGTCCAAGCCAATCAGCGGCGTGGTGACAATAGCCGCCTCGCCTTGAGATGTCTGTTGGACGAGGATCATGTCACGCAATGCACCCTCGTCCAGCTGCACGTCCGGGTTGAGGCACAGTGTAGGCAAGGTGATGTCATTGAACGCCGCGCGCGCCGCCCAATGCCCTCCGGCAAATCCCACGTTTGTGGATTCGATGACGACGCCATCGACGCCCAAGTCGGCGAGAGCAGCTCGCGCAAGCGCGGCGGAACTATCGGAGCTGCCGTTGTCCACGAGGGCTAACTGTGCGATGGAGTCGCGGTTGGCCCGCAACCCGGCGAACAGCGCGTCGAGGGTTGAGCTGCTGTTGTACATGACAACGATGACGTTCGCCCCGGCAGGGAGTCCGGATGGAAGCCGGTCGTGCACTGATGTTGCCTTCGTTCGGTGCGGATGGATGGAGTTCTTCGCTTCAGCGCAGCCGAGCGCGCCGGGCGCCGCTCCGCGACGAGCGCGACTGGCCGACGCACGAGGTGGCAGACGACATCCTGTACGCCAACTTCCCGGCTTGGCCTGACCCTGCTCGGCCTGGAAACGAAGGAGGGGCCGGACCCTTGCGGATCCGGCCCCTCCGTTTACAGCAGTTCGAAGATTACTTCAGGATCTTCGTGACCGTGCCGGCGCCGACGGTGCGGCCACCCTCACGGATGGCGTAGCCGAGGCCCTCCTCCATGGCGATCGGCTGGATCAGCTCGACCGTCATGTCGGTGGTGTCGCCGGGCATGACCATCTCGGTGCCCTCGGGCAGCGTGATGACGCCGGTGACGTCGGTGGTGCGGAAGTAGAACTGCGGGCGGTAGTTCGTGAAGAACGGGTTGTGACGGCCGCCCTCCTCCTTGGACAGGATGTACGCCGTGCCCTCGAAGTTGGTGTGCGGGGTGACCGAACCGGGCTTCACGACGACCTGGCCGCGCTCGACGTCGTCACGCTTGGTGCCGCGGAGGAGCAGACCACAGTTCTCGCCGGCCCACGCCTCGTCGAGCTGCTTGTGGAACATCTCGATACCGGTGACGATCGTCTTCTGCGTCGGGCGCAGACCCACGATCTCGACCTCGGAGTTGATGGCCAGCGTGCCACGCTCGGCGCGGCCCGTGACGACCGTGCCACGGCCGGTGATGGTGAAGACGTCCTCGATGGGCATGAGGAACGGCTTGTCCTTGTCACGCACCGGGTCGGGGATCGACTCGTCGACGGCGTCCATGAGCTCGACGATCTTCTCGACCCACTCGGCGTCGCCCTCGAGAGCCTTGAGGCCCGAGACGCGCACGACGGGGGCGTTGTCGCCGTCGAAGTCCTGCGACGAGAGGAGCTCGCGGACCTCGAGCTCGACGAGCTCCAGGATCTCCTCGTCGTCGACCATGTCGCTCTTGTTCAGCGCGACGAGCAGGTAGGGAACGCCGACCTGCTTGGCGAGCAGAACGTGCTCACGCGTCTGAGCCATCGGGCCGTCAGTGGCCGCGACAACCAGGATCGCGCCGTCCATCTGGGCGGCACCGGTGATCATGTTCTTGATGTAGTCGGCGTGACCCGGGGCGTCGACGTGAGCGTAGTGACGCTTGGGGGTCTCGTACTCGACGTGCGAGATGTTGATCGTGATGCCGCGCTGGCGCTCCTCGGGAGCGGAGTCGATCGACGCGAAGTCACGCTGCACGTTGGTGGCCGACGGGTACTTGTCGGCGAGCACCTTCGAGATCGCTGCGGTGAGCGTGGTCTTGCCGTGGTCGACGTGACCGATCGTTCCGATGTTCACGTGCGGCTTGGTGCGCTCGAACTTGGCCTTAGCCACTGGGTCCTCCTCAGGACGTTCGTGTAGAGGTTCCGGGCGCTGGTGTGCGCCGGTCGTCTACGGGGATTTCTCTAGCTTACGGTGTGAAGTTGTGAATCCGGATGCCGGGGCCACTGGACCCCGGCATCCGACAGGGCTTACTCGCCCTTGGTCTTCTGGATGATCTCGTCGGCCACGTTGCGAGGAACCTCGGCGTAGCTGTCGAACTCCATCGAGTACACGGCGCGGCCCGAGGTCTTCGAGCGCAGGTCGCCGATGTAGCCGAACATCTCCGAGAGCGGGACCAGCGCGCGGACGACCTTGACGCCCTGGGCGTCCTCCATCGACTGGATCTGGCCACGACGCGAGTTCAGGTCGCCGATGACGTCGCCCATGTACTCCTCAGGAGTACGCACCTCGACGGCCATGAGCGGCTCGAGGATGACGGGGTTCGCCTTGCGGACGGCCTCCTTGAAGCCCATGGAGCCCGCGATCTTGAACGCCATCTCGGACGAGTCGACGTCGTGCGACGCGCCGTCCATCAGGATGGCCTTCACGCCCACCATGGGGTAGCCGGCGAGCACGCCGACGTTCATGGCGTCCTGGAAGCCCTGGTTGGTCGGCTCGATGTACTCGCGCGGGATGCGGCCACCGGTGACCTTGTTCTCGAACTCGTACGTCTTGTCGGCCGTGACCTCGAGGGGCTCGAGCGCGAACTGGATCTTCGCGAACTGACCCGAACCACCGGTCTGCTTCTTGTGCGTGTAGTCGTGACGCTCGACGGTCTTGCGGATCGTCTCGCGGTACGCCACCTGCGGCTTGCCGACGTTGGCCTCGACCTTGAACTCGCGCTTCATGCGGTCCACGAGGATGTCGAGGTGCAGCTCGCCCATGCCCTTGATGACCGTCTGGCCGGTCTCGGCGTTCTGCTCGACGCGGAACGTCGGGTCCTCTTCGGCGAGCTTCTGGATCGCGAGACCCAGCTTCTCCTGGTCGGCCTTGGTCTTCGGCTCGATGGCGACCTCGATGACCGGCTCCGGGAACGTCATCGACTCGAGGACGACCTGGTTGGCGCTGTCGGCCAGCGTGTCACCGGTGGTGGTGTCCTTCAGGCCGATGACCGCGTAGATGTGACCGGCGGTGACCGAGTCGACCGGCATCTCCTTGTTGGCGTGCATCTGGAAGATCTTCCCGATGCGCTCCTTCTTGCCCTTGGTCGCGTTGACGACCTGGGCGCCGGAGTCGAGGTGACCCGAGTACACGCGGATGTAGGTGAGGCGACCGAAGAACGGGTGCGTCACGATCTTGAACGCGAGGGCCGCGAACGGCTCGTCACGGTCGGCGTGGCGCTCGATGATGACCTCTTCGTCCTTCGGGTCCTTCGCCTCGATGGCGGGGACGTCGAGGGGCGACGGGAGGTAGTCCACGACGGCGTCGAGCATCGGCTGCACGCCGCGGTTCTTGAACGCCGAGCCGCAGAGCACGGGGTAGAGCTCCGAGGCGATGGTGAGCTTGCGGATGGCGGCCTTGATCTCGGCGACCGTCAGCTCCTCGCCGCCGAAGTGCTTCTCGAGAAGCTCCTCGTCGGACTCGGCGACCGTCTCGAGCAGGATCTCGCGGTACTCCGCCGCCTTGTCGGCGAGGTCGGCCGGGATCTCCTGGATCTCGTACTTGGCGCCCATGGTCACGTCGCCCTTGGCGTCGCCGGGCCACACCAGTGCGCGCATCTCGACGAGGTCGACGACACCCACGAAGTCGCTCTCCGAGCCGATGGGCAGCTGGAGCACGAGGGGCTTGGCCTTCAGGCGGTTGACGATGGTGTCGACCGTGAAGTAGAAGTCGGCGCCCAGCTTGTCCATCTTGTTGACGAAGCAGATGCGGGGGACGTCGTACTTGTCGGCCTGGCGCCACACGGTCTCGGACTGGGGCTCGACGCCCTCCTTGCCGTCGAACACCGCGACCGCGCCGTCGAGGACGCGGAGCGAACGCTCGACCTCGACCGTGAAGTCGACGTGGCCGGGCGTGTCGATGATGTTGATCTGGTTCTTGTTCCAGAAGCAGGTGACGGCGGCCGACGTGATCGTGATGCCGCGCTCCTGCTCCTGCTCCATCCAGTCGGTGGTGGCAGCGCCGTCGTGCGTCTCGCCGATCTTGTGGTTGACGCCCGTGTAGAACAGGATGCGCTCGGTCGTCGTCGTCTTGCCGGCATCGATGTGCGCCATGATGCCGATGTTGCGGACCTTGTTGAGGTCGGTGAGCACTTCTTGTGCCACGGGGGTGTCCTTACGGGTTGAAGGTGGTTCGGGGGCGTTTCGTCTCGCTTCGCTCGCTCAACGACCGGGGCCCGGTCGTTGAGCGAGCGTGTACGAGCGAAACGCTCTGATGCTGGTTACCAGCGGTAGTGCGCGAAGGCGCGGTTCGACTCGGCCATCTTGTGGGTGTCTTCGCGGCGCTTGACCGCGGCACCCAGGCCGTTCGAGGCATCCAGGATCTCGTTCTGGAGGCGCTCGGTCATCGTCTTCTCACGACGCCCCTTGGCGTAGCTCACGAGCCAGCGGAGGGCGAGCGTGTTGGCGCGGTGAGGCTTGACCTCGACCGGCACCTGGTAGGTCGAGCCACCGACGCGGCGCGACTTGACCTCGAGGGTGGGGCGCACGTTGTCGAGCGCCTTCTTGAGGGTGGCGACGGCGTCCTGGCCGTTCTTCGCCTCGACGCCGCGGAGGGCGCCGTAGACGATCGACTCGGCGAGCGACTTCTTGCCGTCGACGAGGATCTTGTTGACCAGCTGGGTGACGACGGGGGCGCCGTACACCGGGTCGTTGACGACGGGGCGCTTCGGGGCGGGTCCCTTACGAGGCATCTAACTCAACCCTTCTTCGCGCCGTAGCGGCTGCGGGCCTGCTTACGGTTCTTGACGGCCTGGGTGTCGAGCGCACCACGGACGATCTTGTAGCGGACACCGGGGAGGTCCTTCACACGGCCTCCACGGACGAGCACGAGCGAGTGCTCCTGCAGGTTGTGGCCCTCACCGGGGATGTACGCGGTGACCTCGGTGCCGTTGCGGAGCTTCACACGAGCGACCTTGCGCATCGCCGAGTTCGGCTTCTTCGGGGTGGTGGTGTACACACGGGTGCAGACACCCGCCTGCTGCGGGTTCGCCTTGAGCGCCGGCGCCTTGGTCTTCGAGACCTTGGGCGAGCGACCCTTGCGAACCAACTGCTGAATGGTTGGCACGTTCTCTCCTTGTTGTGCTGCACGGTGACAGCGTCGTGGTTTCACCACAAACCCACCGGCGCGACAGGAACCTGCCGAACTTTCATGGTGGATATGCCGTGGGGGTGGCCTGTTCGCAGGCCGTTCCCTGAGATGCGGCGCCCGCCCGGCCGCCGACACGCCGAGGCACGTCGGACGGCGCGCGTGAGCGCACACCCGATCTATGATACGTGGGTTTCGGGGGCCGGGCAAACCTGGCCCGGAGGACCGCCGCCGGGGCCTCAGCCGACGGTGAGCAGCACCGCGATCGCGGCGACGGCGACCGCGATGAGGACGGATGCCGCGACCGCGACGACGACGGCACGACGGCGTGTGCGGCGGCGGGCCGCCTCCTCGGTCGCGGCGGTGTCGACGTGGGCCTGGGGTGCACCTCGCGGCGGCTCGGCGCGCGGTGCCGCCGGCGGTGGAAGCGGACGGGCGCGGTAGATCTCGGCGCCGCCCTCGGGCGACCGTGCGGCGCGGAGACGCGCGGGCGTGTCGATGGTGCGGCTCGCCGACGAGGCAGCCGGTGCGGCACCGTCCGAGCCGGTCGCGGCGACCGTGGGAGCGGTGAAGGAGCCGCGGACGACGGTGGCCTCGTCGACGCCGTCGGAGGCCGGTGTCGCGGCGGGCGCGTCGGAGGCCGGCGCGGGTGGCTGGGCGCCCCGGCGGATCATGGTGAGGTCGTCGGCCGGGTCGTCCGTGACGGGCGGGGTCGCGCCCGCACTCCCCCGACGCAGAGCCGTCTGCTCCGGGAAGTCGTCGGCCGGCGCCGCCGGCCGCGGTGCGGGACGCGGCGTACCCCCGCGACGCACGATCGTCTCCTCGGGGAAGTCGTCGGCCACGGGTCCTGCAGGGCGGGACGGGGAATTCTGCGCGCCCCCACGGCGCACGATCGTCTCCTCCGGGAAGTCGTCAGCCACGGGTGCGACGGGCGCGGTCGCCGCAGGCTGCGCCCCCGCGCGGCGCACGACCGTCTCGTCCGGGAGATCGGCCACCGCGGGCGCGCCGGGCCCGGCCGCACGAGGCTGGGCATCACCGCGCCGGACGACGATGGTTTCCTCGGGGAGGTCGTCACCGGACGTCGGGGGCTTCGGGGAACCCGAGCGTCGGCGCGGCGGGCTGGTGCGCTCGTCCGGGGGCGCCGGCACCGGCGCCCCCGGACGCCGGACGACGATCGTCTCCTCGGGCAGCTCGGGCACCGGCGTCGACGGCTGCGGCGAGCCCGACCGTCGGCGCGGCGGTTCGTTCTGGTCCGCGGCGGCGGTCACCCGTCGCTCCGCTGCAGCCGCACCTCCGCGTCGCCGAGCAGGAACCGGTCACCGGCCTCGACCTCTTCGCCGCGGGGCACCTCGACCTCGGTGCCCATCACCGTGGCGAACAGCACGCCGTTGGTGGAGTCGAGATCGGTGACGTACCAGCGGTCGTCGCGCAGCCGGAGGCGGGCGTGGGTCTTCGACACGGTGCCGTCCGGGATGGCGATGAGCTGCGCTCCCGGGAAGTCGGGGTCGGAGGCAGGGCGGCGTCCGAGGATCACGACCTCCGACGACAGCGCCACCGGATCGCCGGCGGGCGGCACGAGGGTCCAGTCGGTGCGCTTGCGTCGGGCGATGACCGTCTCTTCGAGAACGTCCTGGTCGTCGGGGATCTCGGGCTTCGCGTGGAACGCCGACACCGACGATCGCGCCGAGCGCGGCGAGCCGGCATCCGGCGCCCCGGCGATGGCTGAGACGGGGCCCGAGGCCTCGGGGAACGCGTCGGCGTCGCTGAGCGGCGACCGGGCGGGCGCCCACGGCTCGCGCTCGTCGTCCGACGCGCCGGCGGCCGGCACGCGCGTGACCGGCGGGCGCGTGATGCCCTGGCTCGTGGTGGCCGACTCGGGCACGGCGTAGTGGTCGCCATCCGAACCGTTGCCGCTCACGCTCGCAGCCGGCGCGGCGAACGGCGTGGACGTGAGGGGCGCCTCGTCCACCGGGACCGGCACCGCCGAGATGGGCGCCGGCGCACCCGGAACGGCGCCGGTGACCTCTCCGCTCAGGTCGGTGGAGTCGAGCGCGAAGCCCTGCCAGGGATCGGCATCCTCTCCGCCGCGCTCGTCCGTCGACCCGGGGTTCGCCGGCCCGGCGTTCGCCGACCCGGCAGCCACGGGGCGGCCCGGGAGGGGCGGCGGCGTCCAGCCGCCCGGCGGCGGGACGATACCCGGCAGGGCCTCGGCCGATGCCGCGGCACCGACCGGCGGGGCCGGTGCATCCGTTTCCTCCTCGGCCGGCCGCTCGACGGGCGCGGCGTAGGCCGGCGCACCGGCAGCCGGGTACCCGGTGGGCATCGCGGGCACGAACGGCTCCACCGGTCCCGTGAGCGGGCCGGTGGCGGGACCGGCAGCCGGCGGCACGTACGCGGGAGGCGGCGCGAACGACGACGTCGGCGCGAACCCGGCGGGCGCGGCCATCGGCTGCCCGGGCTGCGGGAACGCCGGAAGGGCCCCTGTCTGCGACGCGGGCGTCGGGAACGGGGGAAGCGGCGGCAGAGCGCCCGCGCCATCACCCGACCGACGGACGCCGCCGCCCACCGACGCGCGGGACGCGGCATCCTGCTCCCGTCCGACCCAGCGCGCACTCCCCCAGCCGACGATCGACGCCCACACCGGGAAGGCGAGGATGCCGAGCACGGTCATGCCCACGCCGTGCCCGAAGGCCGCGTTCACGCGGTAGAGCGCGATCGCCCACGCCACGAGGAAGGCGAGGTTCACGATCGGGATGAAGGCCAACACCACGAGCCAGGGCGAGAGCCCCGCCAGGCGCAGCAGCACGATGAGGTTGAGGATCGGCACCCAGGCCTGCCACGGCTCGACGCCGGACTTGCGGAAGACCGCGGAGAGGGCGAGGGCCGTCCAGACGTACAGACCCGCGAACAGCAGCAAGCTGATCAGCGATCCGAGGATCGCCGCGGAGGCATCGGTGGCGTTCATGGCATGGGACGCACGGGCTCTGCCCGTCGTCTCCCCCTCTCGGCGAATCGCGTGCGGACACCGGATGCCGGCGCCAGTGGACGGAACAACGATCTCAAAGATACGGTCGCGAGCACGCCGCGCCAGAACCCGCGCTCACGTCGCAGTGCGCGCCGCTCGTCGTCGACGGCCTGCCAGTACCGGCGTGCGTCGTCGTCGGACAGGCTCGCCGCCGAGAAGACGGCGCGATCCGCGTCGCGTGCGAGCGCCGGGGCGCCAGGTGTGCCGAACGCGTCGGCGAGCTCGGTGCGGGTCAGGGTGCGCGGCGCGGTGCGCCCGGTGTCGAGCGCGGCGTCGACGAGCTCTTCCCACCCTCCGGCGATCCGCGCGGCGGGTGCGCCGACGCGACGGCGCGAGCGCCGGCGGGCGGCCTTGGTACTCAGCACGATGAGGAACGGACCGAGCGCGAGAGCGAGGACGAGCAGCGAGATCCCACCGATCCGCAGCAGCGGCCAGAGCCACGCGAGGTCCGGGCCGCTCTCCTCCTCGGGGGCGCCGTCGTCGGCCGAATCCTCCTGCGAGGGCTCGGGCGGCACGACCTCCTCGACCGACTCGGGGCGCACCTCCGTCACGTTCTCGGGGTCGCGCTGCTCGGTCACATCGAGACTCGGCGACTGCGCGTACTGCGGCGTGGCGTCGACGGCGATCCAGCGTCCGTCGGACGACTGCACCTCGGTCCACGCCGTCAGATCCTGCGCGCGGCAGGCGCCCTCGTCGCACGTCGCGAGCCCCGGGTCCGCCGACGACAGGCGTGCTCCCAGCACGACGCGCGAGGGGAACCCGAGCTCGCGGGCCATGAGGGCGACAGCGACCGCGAACTGCTCGTCGTCGCCGATCGCCGCGACGTAATCGCCGGATGCCGCGGCCCGCGGATCGGTCTCACGCTCGAGCAGGCGGGCGAACATGGTGTCGACGCGGGCGAGCGAGTGTCCCGAGGCGCTCGGCTGGAAGCTGTAGTCGGGGAGCGCCCGCACCCAGTCGGGCTCGTCGTCGCCGACGGTGAGCCCGTGGCTGAGGTAGCCCCGCTCGCGGAGCAGCGACACCAGCCCGGCGAGCGCGGCGCCGCCCGATCCGGTCGCGTGCTCATCCATCCACGTGCGCAGGCTGTCGGGCGCGGTCACTCCGGCGGGGCCGCCGGGGGCTTCGAGCTGCGACAGCTCGACGCTCTCGGGCTCGACCCCGCGGACGACGTAGGCGTCACCCGGCTCCAGCCCGCCGCCGGCGGTCTGCACTCCGGCCGAGGCCGCGGCGTTGTAGTAAAAGCGGTCGGCGAGCGAGGTCGGCCGCTCCCCCTCGAACTCGACGGCCTCCAGCCGGCCGGCGGTGGGCATCCAGATCTCGTCCCAGCCCTGGATCTCGATCCGCGCCTCCACGGGGGTTCCGTCGCCGGCGTCGAGCGCGGAGGGCACGCGCACGAACCGTCCTGCGTCGACCGCCCCCTCGCCGCCGGAGCGGAACACCTCGCCGTCGTACGCGTCGAGCGTCGCGATCCGCACCCGCTCGGGGAGCGAGCCCGAGACCGCCTCGACCGTGAACAGCACCTCGCCGGCGCGCCCGTCGGAGAACAGCGCACGGTACTCCGACAGCGGGCTCACCTCGGCCGACAGGTCGATGTCGGGCCCGACGGCCGACCGCAGCACCTCGCGGTCGGCGCCGCGCGCGGCGTAAGGCACGACCGCGACGGCCAGCACCAGCGCGCCGACGACCATGCCGGCACCGAGGGCGGTGCGACGGCGGTCGGCGCGGGTGGGGCGTCGCGAGAAGCGGACGCCGCTGGATGCCGCAGCCCGGTGCAGTGCGCGGGTGCGCTCGTCGTGCGTGCGCCACGCGAGCCACAGCAGGCAAGCGAGCAGACCCGCGAGCCCGATCGCCGTCTCGAGCGGGGCGTACAGGAACACCGGCCCGACGGCGAGCGGCGCGCTGACCGTGGTGCGCCCGAAGAACAGGCCGAAGGTCACCATCCCGAGCGCGACCGGCACGGCGGCGTAGGCGCCGCTGTCGTCGCGCCACGCGAGCAGCAGCACGACGCACGTGCCCACCAGGAAGACCACGAGCGCCGGCACGAGGAGGTTGCGGTACGAGCCGACGGGCAGCTCGACGGTGACGAGGTCCTTCCAGCCGAACACGAGGCCCGAGGCCAGCTCACCCAGGCCCCGCAGCAGCTCGTCGGGCGGCCCGAGTCGCGACGGCACCGCCAGGGGAACGCCCAGCACCAGCACCGCAGCTGCGAGGGCGCCCGCGACGATCCAGCCGTTCCAGCGGCGCAGCCACGACGCGACGGCGATGCCGCCGCCGACCAGTGCCCCGACCGCGACCAGCAGCAGGAAGCTCTCCGAGCGGTACACCGGCCACGCGGCGACGGCGGCGACGGCCACGACGGCCAGTGCGAACAGCGCGCCCGCGAGGATGCGCGGCGAGTAGCGGGGCGCACCGCCCGCACGACGCGGTGCGGGGCCGCGCGCACCTGCGGCGTCCGGCATGCCACGGGGCGAGGCATCCGCCGGCGCCAGCAGGGGATCTGCACCCTTCTCGGGAACGCTCACGACGTCGCTCCGCGGAGGAGCAGGCCGGACAGGTCGTCGAGCGTGCCGACGGTGAGCACGGTCATGCCCGACACCGGCTGCATGCGGGGGTGGGCGCGCTCGTCGCAGATGAGACCGACCACCGCGGTGTCGGACGGGAAGGCGAGCGCGGCCTGCTGCAGGCGCGAGAGCGTGACCCGCGAGCCCGCGACGACGAAAGCGATCGACAGGCGCTCGCCCGCCTCGGCGGTGAGGCGGCACACGTCGCCGACCGGCATGGTGCTCTCGAGCAGCTCGACGCCGCTGAAGCCGTCGAGCATCGGGCGCGGCGCCGCGGACGGGATGTGGCGGATCGCCCGCAGGCGTCCGCGCACGACGCGCGGGATCTCGGACCCGGTCACGATCTGCACATCACGGGCGTCGTGGACGGCGCGAAGGCCCAGCGACGCGGCGCACGACACGGCGAGCTCGAACTCGTCGGCGTCGGCGTACTCCGCCTCGGCGACCGCGAGCACCACGGCCATGCGCGAGCGGCGGGACTCCTCGTACTGCCGCACCATGAGGCGACCGGTCTTCGCGGTGGAGCGCCAGTGGATCTGCCGGCGCGAGTCGCCGGGCGCGTACTCCCGGATCGCGTGGAACGACATGTCGGCGTCGACGAGGCGCCGCGTGGGGCTGCCCTCGAGATCGCGGATGAGGCCCGCGCTCGTGGACGGCAGCGCCGTCGTGCGGGGGTGCACGTAGACGTCGTGCACGTCGGGGAACGAGTGCTCGCGGCGCAGCAGCCCGATCGGGTCGCTGCGCACGGTGGTGGCGGGTCCGACGGTCACGATGCCCCGACGCAGGCCCGGGATCTCGAGGGGCTGCTCGACGGTGTGGCCGGGCCGCAGCAGCGGCACGCCGAACTCGACCAGTCCGCCCGCGACGGGGATGTCGAGGCGCCCCGGCAGGGCGATGCGGTGGCCGTCGTTGCGCACCACGATGCGGCCCGTGACCCCCTCGCCGGCGACCACGCGCTCGTGGGTCAGCGTGAGGTCGACGTCGTAGGCGCGCGCGCCGAACAGGAACGGCACGGCGGCGGCGAGGAGCACGAGCGAGGCCGCGCCCGCAACCATGAACTCCATCCAGCCGAACACGATGCCGAGCACGAGGCCCGCGGTGGCCGCGGCCGCCACGAGCACACCCGCCGGCCGCACGGTGCCGGCGGTCCACTCGGCCGCCGCGGCGATGCCCGAACCGGCCGCGCGCCACATCCCGGTCCACCACACGGCCGCGCGCACGAACGCGCGACTGCGGCGCGACGAGGCGACGCTCGTCGCCGTGGCGGTGACATGCGTGCGGCCGGTCGTGCCGGTGGACTGGACGGTGCGCGTGAGGCGCGATTCGGTGAGGCTCATACGGCTTCGCGCCTCGAGGGCGGAGCCACGTCGAGCAGCACCTGCCCGACCACGGTCTCCTGGGTCACGCCGTCGAACTCCGCCTCGGGGTGCAGGATGAGGCGGTGCGAGAGCACGGGCACGGCGAGCGCCTTGACGTCGTCGGGCGTCGCGTACGTGCGGCCCTGCGACGCGGCGCGGGTGCGGACGGCGCGCGTGAGCGCGAGCGCACCGCGGATGCTGACGCCGAGCCGCACCTCGTCGGCTGCGCGGGTGCCGTCGACGAGCCGCGCGATGTAGTCGAGCACGAGGGCGTCGACGTAGACCTGCGCCGCGAGGTCGGCCATGCCGACGAGCGCCTGCGGCGTGATGATCGGGGTCAGCTCGGCGGTCGCGACGGCCGCGCCGTCGAGGATCCGCACGGTGGCGGCGTGGTCGGGGTAGCCGAGCGACGTGCGCATCATGAAGCGGTCGAGCTGCGCCTCGGGGAGGCGGTAGGTGCCCGCCTGCTCGACGGGGTTCTGCGTCGCGACCACGAGGAACGGCACGCCCACCTCGCGCGAGACGCCGTCGATGGTGACACGTCCCTCCTCCATGACCTCGAGGAGCGCCGACTGCGTCTTGGGGCTCGCGCGGTTGATCTCGTCGGCCAGCACGATGTTGGCGAAGATCGGTCCCGCGTGGAACTCGAACACGCCCTCCTTCTGGTCGTAGACGCTGAGGCCCGTGATGTCGCTCGGCAGGAGGTCGGGCGTGAACTGGATGCGCGTGTTCGTGCCCTGCACGGACTGCCCCATCGCCCGGGCGAGCGACGTCTTGCCCGTCCCCGGCACGTCCTCGAGCAGAACGTGTCCGTCGCTCAGCATCGCGGTGAGCACGAGCTCGACGACGTGGCGCTTGCCGAGCACCGCGCGCTCGACGTTGTCGGCCAGCTGCCCGAACGTCTGCGCGAACCAGTCGGCCTGCTCCTGCGTGATCGTCATGTCGTGTCGTGTCCTTGCTGTGTGGGGCTGGGGCTGGTCGGAGGGAGGGTGGATGCCGGCGGCCGAGCGGGTGCCGGCGCCCGATGCTAGGGGGCGCGGCCGCTGGTCCAGGCGGTGCCGTCCCAGTGGGCCTCCGAGCCGTCACCGAGCGCCACGTACTGTCCGGGCGTCCATGCGGTCGTCTGGCCCATGGCGCCTATCGAGCGCAGCTCGCTGAGGTTTCCGGGGAGACGGGCGTAGTCCGGGGTGAAGTACCCCGGCGCGCCCGCGACGACGCCCGTCGGCAGCGGCTCGTTGGGCGAGCAGTTCGCGACGCTCAGCGTCCGCGTGGCATCGCTCAGGCCGTACGCGCCCCACGACGCGCGCCAGCTGAGGCCCTCGATGCTCGCGGTGCCCTGCGGCACCTTCCAGCCGCCCTCGTACGTGAGCGCGCGGCCGTTGCGCGCGCGGAACGTGACGCCCGCGTCGCTCCAGGTGATCGTCGCCTTCTTCCCGGCGATGGAGGACGAGTTGCCGCCGAGCGGCAGCGTCTGGCCGCCCGCGCAGGCGCCGATGCTCCAGTTGGCCCACACCTGGTACGGCGCGCTGCCCGGCGCCGGGGTGACGGTGGCGCGGGCGGAGTCCTGCTGCCAGAACTGATGCCGGTACCAGACCTGGATACCCGGGTCGTTGTCGAAGATGGTGTTGTTCGGGAAGTTCGAGAACAGCACCTCGTTGTTGCGCGGCGGCCGCTCGGGCGACGTGGGCGTGTCGGTGATGACCCACTCGGCGCGGCTGCCGCCGTCGCGCGGCTGCGAGCCGACGACGAAGGTGTAATCGCGCGGGGCCCTGCCGGACTGCTGCGCGCGCGTGCTCGCCGTGGACTCGGCCCGGCCGTAGGACCGGTCGCCCCAGTACGACTCCACGCACAGGCGGTACGTGTACTCGTTTCCGTCCTCCACCGTGAAGCTGGTCGTGAAGGACGTGTCGGTGTTGCCGTTCGCGGCCTGCTCGGCGACGCAGCGCTGCCCTTCCTGCACGACCCCGAAGCGCAGCGTCGACCCGTCGCCGTTCCGGCTCGCCGAGGCCGCCGCGGTGATGGTGGAGGTGCCGTCGCCGTTGCTGACCGAGCTCAGGGTCAGCTGCGGCGACTGCGGGCTGCCGACGCCGTTCGTCTGCACCGTCGCGACCGCGCCCGTCGCGCTGCCCCCGAGACCCGGCGGCAGCTCGAACCGGGAGTACGGGGTCACCGTGACGAGGGTGCCGGTGTTGCTGCCGACCCGGAACCACGGCACGTCGACGCGGGTCTGGTTGCGGTGCACGGGCACCGTCACCGTCTCGCCGGCGGGGCTCGAGATCTGCAGGCTCCCGGTCTCGCCGGTCTCGATGCCGTCGATCACGAGCGACACCACACCGCCGTTGCCGTCGCCGGTGACGGCCGGAGCCGCGGTGACGCTCGCCGGCGCCTGCGGCGCGTCGTACGCCCAGCCCGTGGTCCGGACGCTGGCCTTCGACTCGCCGACGCTGTTGACCGCCCATGCCTCGTACGTCCGCGGCTCGCCGTTCGGCGCGGGGATCGGCGGGCAGACGCCGTCGGCCGTGCACCGCACGACCTCCTGGCCGCCGGAGCGGACCACGAAGCCCGAGAGCGCGGGATACGCCTGGCGCGACTGCCCCGGGTCGACGCGCAGCGTCACGCTGCCGTCGGCGTAGGCCGTCTGCACGAGGCTGGCAGGAGCCTTCGGGTAGCCGAGCAGGTCCAGCAGCACGCGACCGTCGCGCTCGGAGTTCGTCACGCGGCCCTGGGCGTCGCGGACCGAGAACGAGGCGGTGCACGTCGCCCCCGGGGCATCCGCCGTCCACGTCGCCGTGACCGAGCCGCTCGAGGCCACCTGGAAGCCGACGCCGGCGCAGGCGCCGGTCTGCCGCACGTCGACGAGCTCGAGGGGCGTGCCGGGGAGCGGGTTGACCTCCCCGTTCGCCCCGATGACCGGGATCGTGCACGACGAGCCGCTGGCCTGCGAGCACTGCTGCACCACCGAGCCGCCCTGCGGGAGCGTCGACGGCGCGGCGCCGACGCGCAGGATGAGGCGGGCCGGAGTGACCGCCGGGTGGCTCGTCACCGAGACGAGCACCGCCTCCTCCGAGCCGGGGACGGCACGGTCGGCGCCGGTCACGGTGACCACCGAGCCGGCCTGGCTCACCTCGAATGCCGCGCCGGAGTGCTGGAGGGCGTACTGGATGCCCTCCCAGTCCTCGCGCAGCTGCCAGGTGGTCATGTTCTTGAGATCGAACGTGGCCGTCTCGCCGGGGCCGACCGTGATCGACCCGGGTCGCAGCTCGGGCTGCGGGTCGCGGGGGTTCACGACGATGGGCACCGACAGGTAGGTCCAGTCGTCCTTCCCCGCCAGGCGCACCGGCACCTGGCAGGCATCCACCCACGGGGCGCCGGCGCCGGCGTCGTACCGCAAGACGGTCGCCGACTCGACGGTGCACGCGGCCTCGGCACGGGCGCCGGAGGCGCGCACCTCGTCGCCCACCTCGATCGACGAGCCGCGGGGCCGGGCCACCAGGCTCGCCATGTCGAACGTCGTCGACTCCAGCTCGGTGACGTCGGGGGATGCCGCGCCCGCCCGCAGCGTGAGCGCCAGGTCGTCGTCGCCCGGGACGCGCAGGAAGCCGTACGAGGTCACCTCGCCGGCGGCGCCCTCGCCGGTGACGGCGAACGGGATGAGCCGGGTGGTGGCGGGGAGCTCGCCGCTCAGGCGCGAGCCCTTCACCGACACGCCCTCGGGCTCGCCCCACAGCGACAGCTCGAGATCCGAGACGTCGCCGCCCGACCAGGCCACCTTGCCGTCCAGCACGTCCACGCCGCGCGTGAAGTCGTCGCGCGTCTCGACCGTGAGGATCGTGTCGTCGACCACCGGGAAGTCCGGCACGCTCTCGCGCACCACCCGCACCACCACGAGACCGCGGCCGGTGTTGCCCGACGAGGACTCGACGTCGTAGAGGAACGACATGGTGCCCGGCTCGTCGCCCGCCGAGATCACGACCGTGGTGTCGTCGACGTCCGCGATCTGCTCGGCCAGGCGCGCGTACTCGGGGTTGTCGCTGCCGTCCACGAGCGCGGCCGGCATGTCCGGCCGCACGCCGGTCACCTTCAGCTCGCCCATCGTGGGGTCGACGTCGTTCGAGAGCGGGCTGACCCGGATCGTGTTGGCCTCGCCCACCTGCACCTGGACGTAGTCGGTGAAGGTGACGGGGCTGGGGTTCGCCTCGCTGTCGAGCACGCCCACCCGCACCGAGCCCTCGGCCGTCTCGCCGAACGCGTCCACGACGCGATAGCGGAACGACGCCTGCCCGCTGTCGCCGGGAACGCTCGTGTAGAGGATGGACGTGCCGTCCGCCGAGATCGTGGCGGCACCGCGCTCGGGCTGGGAGACGATCCGGTCGAGCGTCACGACGTCGCCGTCGGGATCCATGCCGAAGCCGTCGAACGGCAGCAGGGCCGACTGGCCGCTGAGCACGCGGCCCTCGAGCGTGTCAGCGGTCGGGGCGCGGTTGGCATCGTCGTCGATCACCCGCACCCGCACGGTCGCCGTGTCGACGAGCGCCGGCGCGCCGGTGGTGAACACCGAGTACTCGATGCCGTACTCGCCCGGCTCGTCGGGCGCGAGGTAGCGCAGCAGGTCGCCCGAGGCGAACGCCAGGGCGCCCTCGGCGGTCGAGCGCACCGTGGCCGGGTTCAGCGTCGGGCGTCCGCCCGCCGGGGAGATGTCGTTGTCGAGCACCGGGATGTCGATCTGGGCGCCCGCGCGCACCACGACGGCGTCGTCGACCGCGATGGGCGCGAGCTCGGGCGCCTGCGGCAGCAGGTAGACGGTGGCCTCGCCGATCACGCTCGACCCGGCGTCCTCGGTGCCGTCGCTGACGACGTACGACACGGTGCCGAGCCGCCCGGGCGCACCGTCGGCCGTCGTGCCCGAGACCCGGAGGTGGTTCTGGCCGACGGCGTCGACCGACAGGGTGGCGCCGGCATCCGCCCTCGCCGACACGTCGCTGAGGAGAAGCACACGTCGCGTGGGGTTCGACACCGCGTCGAAGACGTCGAGCGTCGCGTCCTGCTGCGGGTGCACGAACGCCACGACGGGCGAGGTGGCGAGCTGCGCCGGCGCGTCGGCCGGAAGGAGCGTGATGCGCGCGGTGCCGTTGGCCTCGCTGACGCCGTCGGTGACCGTGAAGTCGACGCGGTACGTGCCCGCCGCGGGCGCGGAGAAGTCGAAGGACGTGGAGCCGCCCACGATGGTGGCCGTCGCGGCGGCGTCGTCGAGCACGCGGGCCGAGGAGAGCGAGAGGGTGCCGGCGGTGCCCGTGACGTGGTCGGCCACGTCCACGGTGATGCCCGAGGCGACCGTGTCGGTGAGGGCGAACGACTGGGCGGTCAGCTGCGGCTGGGGGGACACCTTGACCACGAGCGACTTCACCGTCGTGTTGCCCTGGGTGTCGGCGATCGTGACCGCCAGGTCGACCAGCTGCTCGCCGCCGTCGCCGGTGTCGCTGTGCTGGTAGACGACGTCGCCCGCGGGCGTCGCCGCGACGCTGCCCGATCCCGTCGTGTTCTCGACTGCCAGGAGCAGCAGCGGGTCACCCTCGGGATCGACCCAGCCGGGTAGCACCGGCACGGTCACCGTGCCGCCGCGGGCGACCTCGGGCTGCGGCCATTCGACGAGGCAGCGCTCGACGCCGCACCACTCGGGCGCCGAGTCGACCGCCGCATCCGCCACGGTCACCGTCACCGTCGTCGGATCCGACAGCAGGCCGCCCTCGGCCGTGCCGTCGGTCACGGCGTACGAGAAGGTCGCCGAGCCGGTCGCCGCCGGGTCGACCCGCAGGGCGAAGCGCTGGCCGTCGTCGGTGACCGAGACGGTGCCGAAGCCCGGGTCGAGCCCCGTGACCGACGCGGGGTCGATCGTCAGCACGTCCTCGTTCGGGTCGTGGTCGTTCATGAGCACCGGCAGCGACGCCAGCGCGCCGGCGCGCACGCCGAACGCGTCGGGCTCGGCCACCGGCGGCTTGGGGTCGAGCACCACCTGCAGCTGCTCTTCGCTCGGCACCGCATCGGGGTCGGTGCGGTCGTCGAGGCTCCAGTCCTGGCTCGACGGGATGAGCGTGCCGTCGGGGACGGACCAGGCCCAGCCCGACCGCGTCTCGTTGAGGATGACCGCCGAGCCGCTCGCCACGAACGACGGGCGCCGCTGGTCGGGCATCGTCTCGTCGCCGTAGTCGAGCACGACCGTCTGCCCGTCCGAGCTCCACAAGAGACCGCCGGCGTCGCCCTGGCCGATCCACGCGGCGTAGGTCTCGCCGTCGTGCGTGATCGGCTGCGCGGGGGTGCCGAGCACCGCGCCGTTGCCGCCCTGGACGACCTGCGGCTCGGTCCCGTCGACGGGCACCTCGACGAGCCCGGTGTCGTCGGCGAGATAGACCGCCGACCCGCGGGGGTCGGGCGCCCCGACCACCACGGCGCCGGTCGTCGGCGCCTGCGTCGAGGCATCCTGTCCCCGCAGCCACACGTCGCCCTCTTCGGTGTCGACGACCGCCCACGTGTCGCCGGCGGCTGTGATCGCGGGCGCGGCGAGGCCTTCGGCGTCCAGCGGATCGCGCCCGCGCACCTCGCCCGCGCGGACGTCGTACCGCAGCACGGCGCCGTCCGCGCGCGAGTAGGCGAACAGCATGCCGCGCTCATCGATGGCGAGGGCGTCAGCGGTGTACTGGGGCGCGTCCTCGTCGTCGGACGCGAAGGGGTCGAGCTGCGACGCCGAGCCGCTCGAGAGGTAGCCGGCGAAGACGGCTCCGGAGTCGGTGAGGTAGGCCACGTAGTCGCCCGCGGTCACGACGTCGGTCGTGCCGGGCGGCGTCTTCTGCGACGACTGCAGCGCCTCTTCGTCGAGGTCGGCGGGCATCGCGGCGTCGATGCGCGTGATCGTGCTGTAGCTGTCGCTGAAGAGGTACGCGGCATCCCCCGTCTGCACGACCTGGTCGGGGTTGCTGATGGTGCGCACGGTGTCGAGCTCGCCCACCGAGGTGTTCACGCGCGCGTAGCGTCGCCCGTCGCCGGTCTGCAGCGCCCAGACGGCGGTGTCGACGTCGGGCGTCTCCTGCGCGTCGAGGCCGGGCCAGACGACACTGATGCCGATGACCGTGGCGACGACCGCGCCGGCAGCGACGAGACCCGCCAGAGTGCCGCGACGCATCACAGCACCCCCGCCATGAACAGCGTCGCCACGACCGCGCCCGCGCCGACCACCAGGCCCGCGCCGATGCCGACGAGCCACGGCAGCGCGCTGCGCCCGCGGCGCGGGTTCGGGGCGGAGATGTCGGTGTCTTCGTCACGGGCGAGCGAGGCCACGCCGGTGCCCGCGCGCACCTTGCGCGTGTGGTCGCGCTCGACCCGCGAGCGGGCGGGACCGCGCAGGCCCGAGTCGGCGAAATCGACGGGAGCGGATGCCGGAGACCACTCCGCGTCGGGGATCTCGAGCGGCGTCGGCGACAGGCCGAGCTCGGACTGAACGGCCCGCAGCGCCTCGCCGAACGCGCGGGCCGACTCGAACCGGCGGCCGGGATCGCGGCTCATCGCGACCGCCAGCGCGCTCTGCAGCGAGGCCGGCACATCGGTGCGGGGGATCTCGATGTAGGTCGCCCGGGCGATCCGCCGGCGCAGCAGGTCTTTGGTGTTCTGCCCGCGCTCGCGGCGTTCGAACGGACTGTGCCCGGCCAGCAGCGAGTAGACGGTGGCGCCGAGGCTCCACACCTCGCTGGACACGGTGCCGCTGGTCTGCTCGGCGACGACCTCGGGGGCGCTCCACGGGATCGACATCGCGAGCACCTCGCCGCCGCTCTTGCGCTGCAGCGAGGCCGAGATGCCGAAGTCCGCCAGCACCGGCGTGCCGAAGGTCGTGATGAGGATGTTGCTCGGCTTGATGTCGCGGTGCACCAGACCCGCGCGGTGGGCGGACTCGAGGGCGCTGGCCATCCGCACGCCGATGGCGAGCACCTCCTCGACCGGGATCCGCTCGACGCGGTAGCGCTGCGCGAGCGAGCCCGGGCAGAACTCCATCACGATGTAGGGCCGGCCGTCGGCCGAGATGCTCGCCTGATACACGGTCACGATCGACGGGTGTGCCGACAGGTGCGCGAGCACGTCGGCCTCGGCATTGAACATGCGGCGCAGCTCGGGATCGCGCACGTCCCTCGGCATGACCTTCACGGCGACGTTGCGCCGCGGCATGTCCTGCTCGTACAGGAAGACGTCGGCGAATCCGCCCGAACCGAGCGGGCGGATGTAGGCCAGTCCCGGCAGGATCGGGGGCGCGGACGGAAGGCGTGTGGCCACCCCGACCTCCCCATCGTCCGCTACCTAGACCCGACGCGCCGTCGAGACGGCAACAAACCTGGCCATGCTAACAAAGCGACCTGCGAAACACCCGACGGCAGGGCCCTTTGTGGATCCGGCAGATCCGCGGAGGTCGGCGCGTCAGCCGAGGCGGTCGGGGTCGCCGGTGTCGTGCGGGTCGAACGGCGCGTCGAGCGACTTCGTCAGGTCGGCGAGCATCGCCTCGATCTGCGGCTCGACGTACTCGGTGACGGCCGCCTGGATCCGCAGGCGATGGTGCAGCAGGATCGTGCAGACCTCGCGGCCCACCATGTTCGCGTAGTCGTCGGCGAGCCCGACCTCCTGCCGCAGCGCGGCCTTGGCCTCGTCGGTCAGCGGAGGAAGCGCCGGGACGTCGGCGTCGGCCTGCTCGGCGAGGCCCGCGATCGTGAAGAGGAAGGGCGCGCCGGGCACCGGGTCGGGGTCGAGCGGCAGCCCTTCGAACTCGGGGTCGAGCCCCTCCCCCGGCCGGTAGCTGCGGGCGCGGTTGCGGGCGGCCTGCTGATCGAGCTCGGTCTGCAGCATCGGCAGGTTCACCGCCGTGTACTCGGCGACCGAGCGGTCGACGATCGTCTTGATCCGGGTCGACAGCCCGTGCTGCACGCCGTGGGGCACGTCGGCGCCGAGCCCGGCCGCCGAGAGCACCGGCGACCCGAAGCAGCGGCGGCACGGGGCCGTGCGTCCGCGGTGCGTGGCCGGCTCCCAGCGGGGCAGCCACACGAGCCAGGCGTCCACAGCCTGGCTGACCTGGGTCTCGAGCGACCGCTCCACGGGCTCAACGCTAGTACGCGGCATCCGTTCCCGCCCGGATTCCCGCGGTGGACGGCGGTTCTCACCCAGACGCGGGACGGATGCCGGCGGCCCGACCCGCCGGTCACTCGTCGAACTCGTCCTCCCACGGCCAGCGCGGCCGATGGGCGCGGGTGCGCACCAGCGCGATGCCGGCCCACGCGCAGACGAACGCGGCCGCCGCCACGACGGCGCCGAACCACGAGGTCGCCAGCCGCCCGGCGACCCCGGTCGCCACTCCGAGCGAGGCCCCGGTCACGAGAGCCCCGAGCCAGACCGCGCCGATGTACGCGAGGAACGCGGCCGCCGTCGTCCACGCGGCACCCCAGTACGACGGATGCCGCGCCCCGCGGCCGCGCGTGCCCGCCGCTGGTGCGGGATCGGTCCGCGGGCCCACGCCGGCGGGAACCGAGTCACCGCCGCGGGCTGCGGCATCCGTCCCCTCCGCGCGGCCGATCGTCGCCCACAGCCCGCCGGCGAAGGCGAGTCCGGCGCAGATGACGCCGGCGATGCCGGGCACCTGGCCGAGACCCGGCGTGGCGATGACGTCCTCGCCGGTGGCGAGGCTGGTCATGCCGAGGCCGAAGATCGTGAGCGCCACGAACGCGATCGTGGCGAAGGCGAGGGCGACGGGCGGGCGGACGGATCCGCTCGACAGTCCCGCCCCACCGTCAGCGGTCATGCCGCCAGCCTACGTCGGGGATCGCGCAGGCGGGCGCGGATGCTACGCGCGGACGAGCTGCGGGCCGGCCTCGAGCGTGCGCTCGTACTCGCGCTGCGCCTCGATGTTGAGCTCAGTGACGCGCTTGGCGCGCGCTGCGGCCCAGGCGCCGAACCAGATCGTGAGCTCACGACCGATGACGAACGCGGCGATCGCGAGCGGCGCGAGCAGCTCGGCCTCGACGAGGCGCGCGCCCTCGCTGGCGGTGAGCTCCCAGAACGGCGCCTGGAACAGCGCGCCGAGGATGTGCCCGCCGTAGGCGGCGACGCCGACCAGCAGGCCGAAGATCACCCAGGCGCCCCAGCGGCCGCGGTTGATGATCGCGCCGAGCAGCCAGAACGCGAGGAAGAAGACCACCACCGGCACCCAGAAGGCCGCCGTGGCGAGCGTGCCGAGGGCCCACGTGCCGATGTCGGCGCCCGTGACGTCGCCGGCGAGGGCGTCGAACCCGAGCCGTGCGGCCAGGTACAGCACGGCGAACGAGAGCGCCGCGAGCAGGCCGATCGCCCCCGCGGCGGCACGGTTGCCGCGCGGCCGCGGCGCTTCGGGCGCCTGGACGAAGATGGGCTGCGGTGCGGGGGCCGGCACGACCGCCGGCTCGATGACCGTGGTCTCGGCGACGGTGGGCTCGCTGGGCGTCACGACGGGCGCGGCGACCACGGTGGGCGCGTCCGCGGCGACCGGCGCGGGCGAGGAGTAGTCGAGGGAGGCGGCCTCCGGCGAGTCCCACGGGTCGGGCTCGGCGGGTGCGGGGGCGGGCTCGGCCGTGTTCGGGGCGGCGGTGCCGCTGTCGGCGGTCACGGGAGCGGCCGAGTCGGCGCGGTCTGCGGCATCCGCCTCGGCGCGGTACTCGGCGGCCGATGCGTCGTCGGGGGAGGTGTCGGCGTCTCGGTCGCTGGAGTTCTCGTCGACGGCGCCACGACCGGCGGCCTCCGCCTCGGCGAGGCCTTCGTTCGCACGACCGACGACATCGTCGACGCCGCGCGGCTCGTCGACGGGCTCGCCGTAGGACGACTTGGGGTCACTCATCGCAGGCACTCCTCACGCAGGGCTGATCCCCGCAGAGGCAGAGTAGCCCGCGGTTCCGCCCATCCGGCGGAGGCGTGCCGGGCGATTGCGCGCGTCGTTCTGCGCTGCCGCGGGCTGCGGCGGGCGCGTTGCTCGCGATGCAGCGAGCGGATGCCCCTACCCTGGGCACCATGGCACCCCGAGCGATGCGGCGAGCGGCCGCCCGGCCCACGCACCGCGGGCGTCGGCTCCGCGCGGCGACGATGCGTGCGGCGGGCGCCGGCGCAGCGCTGCTCGTCCTCGCCGGACTCGCCGCCTGCGCGCCCGAGGACGCACCGTCCGGATCCGGTGGGCAGCAGACGCCGTCGGCGTCGACGTCGGCGTCGGCGGGCCCGACCGGGACGCCGACGCCGTCGCCCTCCGCCACCTTCCGCGCCGAGATCCCGGACGACTGCCGGGAGATGCTCACCGCCGCCGTGCTCGACCAGCTCGACGGCGTACCGCTCAACGACCCGGCGTTCGGGGCATCCGGCCCCCAGGCCGACGGGAGCCTCGTGTGCGTGTGGCGCGACCCGGCCGCCGACACGACGGGGCTGATGACGACGATCAGCTACATGTCGCGCGGACCCGCGCTCGACATGCTGAACCAGCTCGTGGCCGATGAGGGCTTCGCCTGCTACACGCCCACCGGCGGCACGCGGTGCGAGAAGACGTGGCCGAACCCGACCTACCCGGTAACCGACGGGCGCACCCTGTTCTGGCGCGACGACATCCTCATCGACACGGTGTACTCCAACCTCGCGCCGAGCGGCTACACCGACGCCGTCGTCGGCGCCATCTTCGACTAGCCCCACACGCCGCGGTCGAGCCGGGGTCCGAAGTCCTCGGGCTGCCAGTCGGTCTCGACGCTCGCCAGCCACAGCCCTTCGCGGAACGTGTGATCCTCTCGCACCGCGCCCACCGTCCGGGTGCAGACGAGCCCCCCGTCGGCGGCCGCGCACG
Source organism: Microbacterium sp. M3 (assembly GCF_033548675.1). NCBI lineage: Bacteria > Bacillati > Actinomycetota > Actinomycetes > Micrococcales > Microbacteriaceae > Microbacterium > Microbacterium sp. M3. The sequence continues at coordinate 338,690 of NZ_JAWTZT010000004.1, read as the reverse complement.
CGAACCCCTCGCCCGACAGCGCGGCCTCGGCGATGGACGAGGCATCTCCCGCCACCTTCGACAGCGTCGAGACGATCCCGCCCGCGTCCGACAGCCAGGTGCAGGTCACGATGACGTCCGGCGCCGCGGCGTCCCGGAACGAGGTCGCGGACGTGGCGGGTGGCGCCGCCGACTGGTTCAGCAGCGATCCCGGCTGCCAGGTGAGCTCGTTCCACAGATCATCGGGATAGATCGTGCGGCAGTCGACCGGCGCGCCCTCGACCGCGGCCTGCGCGGGTGTCGGAGCGGCGGTGACGCCGGGTTGCGGCGCCGTGGCGCTGCGCAGCGTGTCGCCGACCCACGCCACCGTCACCGGCACCATCGGCAGCGCCAGCCACACCAGCGCCCCCACGACCCCGGCGCACACGAGTCCTGCGGGCACGGCGATCCACGAGTTGCGACCCCCGATCCGCGCCATGCCCCCGACCTCCGTCTCCACGGTAAGCCGGGATGGACGGATGCCTTTGACCCACGCCGCGGCGGCGGCATCCGCGCGGAAAGGGGCCCGGGTTCGTGCGCTGATCAGGCGGGTCGTGGGGCGTTGCACGTCGGGAGAGCGCCCTCGAAGGGCACCGACGGACGCGCCGCCGGTTCTCGCGCAGGATACTCCGCAGTCGCCTGGACTGCGACCCCCTCTTTCAAACGCCTGTCATGACCGACGGTAGTTGCCACGGCGGATCTCCCAGGCCCGGCACATGGCCGGTCCGACACCGCGCGTGAGATGGAGGAGGAGCATGTCGACTTACGACACCGATCCGTATGCAACCCCGAGCACGGGCGCGGCCCATAGCACAGGCTCCGGCGACATGAAGGAACGAGTGACCGATTCGGTCGCCGAGGTGGACGCGGGTGCCAAGCACGTCGCGGGCGTCGCCGGCGAAGAGGTCAAGGGCGTGGCGCACGACGCGAAGAGCGCCGCGAAGGGCTTCCTGTACGAGACACGGACCCAGTTGACGGACCAGGCATCGACCCAGCAGCGTCGCGCCGCAGACGCCCTGCGCAGCACGAGCGACGAGCTCTCGGGCCTCGCGGACGGCACCGCCACGGGCTCGGGCGGGGCGGCGACCAGCGCGGTGCGCGCGGTCGGCGAGCATACCCGGCGAGTCGCCGACTGGCTGGAGCAGCGCGAGCCGGCCGACGTCGTGTACGAGGTGCGCAGCTTCGCGCGCCGGCACACCGGAGCCTTCCTGGCCATCGCGGCCGGCGTGGGACTCATCGCCGGGCGCGTCACCAAGGCGCTCGTCTCGGACGCGCGCGACGACAAGGGCACGTCCGGCGGCCAGCGGATGCTGACCGACGGCACCTCCGGGGGCTACGCGGGCACCACGGGCGCGTACGCCGGCACCACCGGCGCCTACGCGGGCACCGGCGCCTACGCGGGCGCGACGGGCGCCGGCACCGCAGCGTACGGCGGAGGGACGCCGATCGGCGACGCCCTCGCCGAGGAGCAGAGCGTGGACCCGCTGTCTGCGGGCGCGGAGTCGTCGACGGCCTCCGGCGATGTCTGGACACCGCCGGCCGGCACCACCGGTGACGAGTGGACCACGGGCGGAGAGGAACGACGATGACCGACATGCCCACGCCGTCTCAGCAGAAGGCGGCCGAGACCTCGCTGGGCGACCTGGTCGGGGAAGTCTCGCGCGACCTCTCCACGCTGATGCGGAAGGAGCTCGAGCTGGCCAAGGCCGAGCTCAGCGAATCCGCCAAGCGTGCCGGGAAGGGCGCGGGGCTCCTGGGTGGGGCAGGATACGCCGGCCTCATGGCCGTGTTCTTCCTGTCCGTCGCCCTCTGGTGGGCCCTCGGCGACCTGCTCGACAGCCTCGGCTGGTCGGCCGTCATCGTGGCCGTCATCTGGGCCATCATCGCCGGCATCCTGTTCGCCATCGGGCGGAGCCGGCTCAAGTCCGTGCAAGGAGCGCCTCAGACGGTCGAGACCGTCAAGGAGATCCCCGACGCGCTCAAGAGGAATGAGGAGAACCGATAATGAGCAACCCCGATCAGATCCGCGCTGACATCGAGGCGACGCGCGACGAGCTCGGCCGTGACGTCGACGCGCTCGCCGACAAGGTCTCGCCGCCGAAGATCATGGAGCGCCAGAAGACCCGCGCCCGCCAGGTGCTGGGCGACGTCAAGGGTCGCGTCATGGGTGTCGCCGACGACGTGGGCGACACGGCCTCCTCGGCCGGGCACGCGGTCGGCGACAAGCCCGGCGCCGCGGGCGACGCGGTGAAGGACCTGCCGAACCGCGCGCGCCGGCAGGCCCAGGGCACGCCGCTCGTGGTGGGCCTGCTCGCCGCCGGCGTCGGCTTCCTCGTGGCGAGCCTCATCCCGACGACCGACGCCGAGAAGCGGTGGAGCACCCAGCTGCGCGACCAGGCGCAGCCGCTCGTCGACAAGGCCATGGACAAGGCGAAGGATGCCGCGCACGAGGTGGCCGACAATCTCAAGGAGCCGGCGAAGGACGCCGTGGAGCAGGTCAAGGAGTCCGCGGTGTCGTCCGCCGAGACGGTCAAGGACGAGGCGCAGGCCACGGCCGACCGCGTCAAGGGCAACGTGACCGAGAACGTCTCCGGCACCACCGGCACGACCGGCACCACCGGCACCACCGGCGACACCGGAGTCACGACGCAGTACTGACCCCGGCATCCGTCCTCAGAAACGACGAAGGGCCCCGGCGATGCCGGGGCCCTTCGTCGTGGTCAATGTCTCAAGAGACCCTCCTCGAGATCTCGATACGCTCGCTGGCGCTCGCTACTCGATCTAGACCCGACTCGCGTCAACGCGGGCTTCGCTCGCATTGACCCGAGTCGCGTCTAGTTGTAGTCGGTCGTGAAACCGTCGGTGGAGAAGCTGTCGAAGTCGACGTAGCTCAGGTCGGCGTCGCTGTACGCGCCGTCCGAGGCGAAGATGCGGTTGGGGTACCGCTCGGACTTCGCCTCCTCCGTCGCCTCGACCGTGACGTTGCGGTACTTCGCAAGACCGGTTCCGGCAGGGATGAGCTTTCCGATGATGACGTTCTCCTTGAGGCCGACGAGCGGGTCGCTCTTGCCCTCCATGGCCGCCTGCGTGAGGACGCGGGTGGTCTCCTGGAACGACGCGGCCGACAGCCAAGACTCCGTCGCGAGCGACGCCTTCGTGATACCCATCAGCTCGGGACGACCCGACGCGGGGCGCTTGCCCTCGCCCACGGCCTCGCGGTTGATCGACTGGTAGCGCTTGAAGTCCACCAGCTCACCCGGCAGCAGCGTCGTGTCGCCGTGGTCGACCACGGTGACCTTCCGCAGCATCTGGCGGACGATGACCTCGATGTGCTTGTCGTGGATCGGCACACCCTGCGAGCGGTACACGCCCTGGACGCCGTTGACGAGGTACTTCTGCACCTCGCGGGCACCCTGCACGCGCATGACCTCCTTGGGGTCGAGCGTGCCGACCTGCAGCGGCTGACCGACGGTGACGTGCTGGCCGTCCTCGACCAGGAGCGTCGCGCGCTTCAGGACCGGGTAGACGTGCGGCTCGTCGCCGTTGTCGGGCGTGAGGATGACCTTCTTCGACTTCTCGGTCTCGTCGATCGTGATGCGGCCGTCGGCCTCCGCGATCGGCGACGCGCCCTTCGGGGTGCGGGCCTCGAACAGCTCCTGCACGCGGGGAAGACCCTGCGTGATGTCGTCGGCCGAGGCCGAACCACCGGTGTGGAAGGTACGCATCGTCAGCTGCGTGCCGGGCTCACCGATCGACTGGGCCGCGATGATGCCCACGGCCTCGCCGATGTCGACGATCTTGCCGGTGGCCAGCGAACGGCCGTAGCACTTCGCGCAGACGCCGACCGCCGAGTCGCAGGTGAGCACCGAGCGCACCTTGATGGACTCGACACCCGCCTCGACGAGCTTGTCGATGAGCACGTCGCCGACGTCCTCACCGGCCGAGGCGACGACATCGCCGTTCGGAGCCGTGGCGTCGGCCGCGAGCGTGCGGGCGAACACCGAGTTCTCGACGTTCGCGTCGCGCACCAGCACGCCGTCGGCGCCCGGAGCGGCGATCGTGAACTCGAGGCCCTTGGTCGTGCCGCAGTCCTCCTCGCGGATGATGACGTCCTGCGAGACGTCGACGAGGCGACGGGTCAGGTAGCCCGAGTCGGCGGTACGGAGGGCCGTGTCGGCCAGACCCTTACGGGCACCGTGCGTCGCGATGAAGTACTCCGCCACCGACAGACCCTCGCGGTACGAGGAGATGATCGGACGCGGGATGATCTCACCCTTCGGGTTGTTCACCAGGCCTCGCATACCCGCGATGTTGCGGATCTGCAGCCAGTTACCACGTGCACCGGACGACACCATGCGGTTGATGGTGTTGTCGGCCGGGAAGTGGTCGCGCATCGCCTTCTGGACCTCGTCGGTCGCCTCGGTCCAGATCTTGATGAGCTCCTGGCGACGCTCGGCGTCGGTGGTGAGGCCCTTCTCGAACTGGCCCTGGACCTTCGCGGCCTGCTTCTCGTAGCCCGCGACGATCTCGCCCTTGTTGGGCGGCGTGAGGATGTCGCTCAGCGCCACCGTGACACCCGAGCGGGTGGCCCAGTAGAAGCCGGCGTCCTTGATGCGGTCGAGCGAAGCCGCGACCTCCACCTTCGGGTACTCCTCGGCGAGCTTGTTGACGATCTGCGACAGCTTGCCCTTGTCGGCCTGCTCGCGCACGAACGGGTACCCCTTGGGCAGGGTGTCGTTGAAGATCGCCTGGCCGAGCGACGCGTCCACGAGGCCGTGGCGCTCGTAGCCCTCGGGAGCCTCGCCCTCGAGGAAGGCGAGCCCGGGGATGCGGATGCGGACCTTGGCCTGCAGGTCGAGGGTGCCCTCGTCCTTGGCCAGGATCGCCTCGCCGACCGAGCCGAACACACGACCCTCACCGGCGGCGCCCTCCTTGACCGTGGTCAGGTGGTGCAGGCCGATGATCATGTCCTGCGAGGGCAGGGTCACCGGGCGGCCGTCCGAGGGCTTCAGGATGTTGTTCGAGGCGAGCATCAGGATGCGGGCCTCGGCCTGGGCCTCGACCGACAGCGGCAGGTGCACGGCCATCTGGTCACCGTCGAAGTCCGCGTTGAAGGCGGCGCAGACGAGCGGGTGCAGCTGGATGGCCTTGCCCTCGACGAGCTGCGGCTCGAAGGCCTGGATGCCGAGGCGGTGCAGCGTGGGTGCGCGGTTGAGGAGCACGGGGCGCTCGCGGATGATCTCCTCGAGCACGTCCCACACCTCGGGACGCGTGCGCTCGACGGCGCGCTTGGCCGCCTTGATGTTCTGCGAGTGACCGAGGTCGATCAGGCGCTTGATCACGAACGGCTTGAACAGCTCGAGCGCCATCTGCTTGGGCAGACCGCACTGGTGGAGCTTGAGCTGCGGGCCCACGATGATGACCGAACGGCCCGAGTAGTCCACGCGCTTTCCGAGCAGGTTCTGGCGGAAGCGACCCTGCTTTCCCTTGAGCATGTCGCTCAGGGACTTCAGGGCGCGGTTGCCGGTACCCGTGACGGGGCGGCCGCGGCGGCCGTTGTCGAACAGCGCGTCGACGGCCTCCTGCAGCATGCGCTTCTCGTTGTTGACGATGATCTCGGGAGCACCGAGGTCGATCAGGCGACGGAGGCGGTTGTTGCGGTTGATCACGCGGCGGTACAGGTCGTTGAGGTCGGAGGTCGCGAAGCGGCCACCGTCCAGCTGCACCATCGGGCGCAGCTCCGGCGGGATCACCGGCACGACGTCGAGCACCATCGAGGCCGGGCTCATGCCGGTCGCGAGGAACGAGTTGACGACCTTGAGGCGCTTGATCGCACGGATCTTGCGCTGGCCCTTGCCCTCCGAGATCTGCAGGTGGAGGCTGTCGGCCTCGGCCTGCAGGTCGAAGCTCTCCAGGCGGCGCTTGATCGACTCGGCACCCATGTGGGCGTCGAAGTACTGACCGAAGCGGTCCTGCAGCTCGTGGAAGATCTCGTCCTCACCCTTGAGCTGACCGACCTCGAGCGTGCGGAAGTCCTCCCACACGCGCTCGAGACGGGCGATCTGCTCGTCGGAGTTCTTGCGGATCGCCGCCATCTCCTTCTCGGCGGCGTCCTTGACCTTCTTCTTCTGGTCGGCCTTGGCGCCCTCCTCCTCGAGCGCGGCGAGCTCCTCCTCCAGCTTCTGGAGGCGGGTGGCCACGCGCGCGTCGCGGCGGTCGGCGAGCGTCTTCAGCTCGAGGCGGATGTTGTTCTCCTGCGTCGCGAGGTCGCGGTGGCGCGCCTCCTCGTCGACGGAGATCACCATGTAGGCGGCGAAGTAGATGACCTTCTCGAGGTCCTTCGGCGCCATGTCGAGCAGGTACCCGAGGCGCGAGGGCACGCCCTTGAAGTACCAGATGTGAGTGACGGGCGCGGCGAGCTCGATGTGGCCCATGCGCTCGCGGCGGACGGAGGACTTGGTGACCTCCACGCCGCAGCGCTCGCACACGATGCCCTTGAAGCGGACGCGCTTGTACTTGCCGCAGGCGCACTCCCAGTCGCGGGAGGGGCCGAAGATCTGCTCGCCGAAGAGGCCGTCCTTCTCGGGCTTGAGCGTGCGGTAGTTGATGGTCTCGGGCTTCTTGACCTCGCCGTAGGACCAACGACGGATGTCGTCGGCGGTGGCCAGGCCGATGCGAAGCTCATCGAAAGTGGTTGCGTCGAGCACTAGTTCTCCTGTGTCTCTGTAAATCGCGAAATCGCTGTCGGCCGGATCAGATCTCGTCGATCGACGAGGACTCGAAACGGCTGGAGATGTTGATGCCGAGCTCTTCGGCGGCACGGAAGGCCTCGTCGTCGGTGTCGCGGAGGTTGACCGCGGTGCCGTCGGCCGAGAGGACCTCGACGTTCAGGCAGAGCGACTGCATCTCCTTCATGAGCACCTTGAACGACTCGGGGATGCCGGGCTCCTGGATGTTCTCGCCCTTGACGATCGCCTCGTACACCTTGACGCGGCCGAGGATGTCGTCGGACTTGATCGTGAGGAGCTCCTGGAGCGCGTATGCGGCGCCGTAGGCCTCGAGGGCCCACACCTCCATCTCACCGAAGCGCTGACCGCCGAACTGCGCCTTACCACCGAGCGGCTGCTGGGTGATCATCGAGTACGGGCCCGTCGAGCGCGCGTGGATCTTGTCGTCCACGAGGTGGTGCAGCTTCAGGATGTACATGTAGCCGACCGAGATCGGAGCCGGGAACGGCTCGCCGGAGCGGCCGTCGAACAGCTGCGTCTTGCCCGAGGAGTCGATCAGGCGCTCGCCGTCGCGCGTGGGGAGCGTCGAGTCGAGCAGACCCGCGATCTCCGCCTCGAACGCGCCGTCGAACACCGGCGTGGCGACCTTGGTGCCCGCGGGTGCCTCGAAGGCCTGCTCGGGCAGCTGAGCGGCCCACTCCGGGGTGCCCTCGACCTTCCAGCCCTGCTTGGCGATCCAGCCGAGGTGCAGCTCGAGGACCTGGCCGAAGTTCATTCGACCGGGGATGCCGAGCGGGTTCAGGATGACCTGGACCGGCGTGCCGTCGGCGAGGAACGGCATGTCCTCGACGGGCAGGATCTTCGCGATGACGCCCTTGTTGCCGTGGCGGCCGGCGAGCTTGTCGCCCTCGGTGATCTTGCGCTTCTGGGCGATGTAGACCACGACGCGGCGGTTGACGCCCGAGCCGAGCTCGTCGTCGCCGTCCTCGGCGTTGAACTCCTTGACCGCGATGATCGTGCCCTGCTCACCGTGGGGCACCTTCAGCGACGTGTCGCGCACCTCGCGGCTCTTCTCGTTGAAGATCGCGCGGAGCAGGCGCTCCTCGGCCGACAGCTCGGTCTCGCCCTTGGGCGTGACCTTGCCGACGAGGATGTCACCGGGACGCACCTCGGCGCCGATGCGGATGATGCCGCGCTCGTCGAGGTCCTTCAGGAGGTCGGGGCTGACGTTGGGGAGATCACGCGTGATCTCCTCCTTGCCGAGCTTCGTGTCGCGCGCGTCGACCTCGTACTCCTCGATGTGGATCGAGGAGAGGGTGTCGTCCTTCACCAGGTCCTGGCTGAGGATGATCGCGTCCTCGAAGTTGTGACCCTCCCACGTCATGAAGGCGACGAGGAGGTTCTTGCCGAGGGCGAGCTCGCCGTCCTCGGTCGCGGGACCGTCGGCGATGACCTCGCCGGCCTCGACGCGCTCACCGGCCGAGACGACCACGCGCTGGTTGTACGACGTGCCCTGGTTCGAGCGGTCGAACTTGCGCAGGAAGTAGTCCTGCGTGCCGCCCTCGTCCAGCTGCACGGTCACGACGTCGGCCGAGACCTCGACGACGACACCGGCCTTGTCGGCGGTGACGACGTCACCGGCGTCGATCGCGGCGAAGCCCTCCATGCCCGTGCCGACCACCGGCGACTCCGAACGCAGGAGCGGCACGGCCTGGCGCTGCATGTTCGCACCCATGAGGGCGCGGTTGGCGTCGTCGTGCTCGAGGAAGGGGATGAGCGAGGTCGCCACCGACACCATCTGGCGCGGCGAGACGTCCATGTAGCCGATCTCCTCGGCGTGGAACAGGTCGACCTCGCCACCCTGGCCGCGACGGGCCAGCACGCGGTCCTGCGCGAAGCTGCCGTCGGCCTTCAGCTCGACACCGGCCTGCGCGACGATGTAGTCGCTCTCCTCGGAGGCGGTCAGGTAGTCGATCTGGTCGGTGACCTTGCCCTCGACCACGCGGCGGTACGGCGTCTCGATGAAGCCGAACGCGTTGATGCGCGCGAACGACGCGAGCGAGCCGATCAGGCCGATGTTCGGGCCTTCCGGCGTCTCGATCGGGCACATGCGGCCGTAGTGCGACGGGTGGACGTCACGGACCTCGACGCCCGCGCGCTCACGCGACAGACCGCCGGGGCCGAGGGCCGAGAGGCGGCGCTTGTGCGTCAGACCCGCGAGCGGGTTGTTCTGGTCCATGAACTGCGAGAGCTGCGAGGTTCCGAAGAACTCCTTGATCGCGGCCACGACAGGGCGGACGTTGATCAGGGTCTGCGGCGTGATCGCCTCGATGTCCTGCGTGGTCATGCGCTCGCGGACGACGCGCTCCATGCGCGACAGACCCGTGCGGACCTGGTTCTGGATGAGCTCGCCGACCGCGCGGATGCGGCGGTTGCCGAAGTTGTCGATGTCGTCGACGTCGAGGCGGATCTCGGCCGGCTTGCCGCCGCGCACGCCGTCGAAGGTGACGTCGCCGCGGTGCAGGCGGACGAGGTACTTGATCGTCGCGACGATGTCGTCGACCGTCAGCACCGAGTCGGTGAGCGGCTTGTCGAGACCGAGCTTGTGGTTGATCTTGTACCGGCCGACCTTCGCCAGGTCGTAGCGCTTCGGGTTGAAGTAGAAGTTGTCCAGCAGCGCGCGGGCGGCCTCGGCGGCGACCTGCTCGCCCGGACGCAGCTTGCGGTAGATGTCGCGGAGGGCGTCCTCCTTGCTGAGGATCGTGTCCTTCGAGAGCGTCTCCTCGATCGAGTCGAAGCCGGCGAACTCGGCGAGGATGTCCTCGCTGGTGAGGCCGAGCGCCTTGAGGAACACCGTCACCGACTGCTTGCGCTTGCGGTCGATGCGCACGCCGACCTGGTCGCGCTTGTCGATCTCGAACTCGAGCCATGCGCCGCGCGAGGGGATGACGCGCGCCGACACGATGTCCTTGTCGGAGGTCTTGTCGGGCGTCTTGTCGAAGTAGACGCCGGGCGAACGGACGAGCTGCGACACGACGACGCGCTCGGTGCCGTTGATGATGAACGTGCCCTTGTCGGTCTGGAGCGGGAAGTCGCCCATGAAGACCGTCTGGGTCTTGATCTCACCGGTCTGGTGGTTCATGAACTCGGCCTCGACGTAGAGCGGGGCCGCGTACGTCTTGCCGCGCTCCTTGCACTCCTCGATGGAGTACTTCTCGGGCTCGAGGTACGGGTTCGTGAACGAGAGCTGCATGGTCTCGCTCAGGTCCTCGATCGGAGAGATCTCCTCGAAGATCTCCTCGAGGCCGCTGACCTCGGGCACATCGGTGCGACCGGCGGCCTTCGCGTCGGCGACGCGGGCCTTCCATGCCTCGTTGCCGACGAGCCAGTCGAACGACTCGGTCTGCAGCGCGAGAAGGTCGGGGACCGTCAGCGTGTCGGAGATCTTGGCGAACGAGAGGCGGGATGCTCCGCGTCCGTTCTTGGGGGTGGTGGTGGGGTTGGATGCGTTGCGCGCAGCAGCCAAGGGGATTACCTCCGTGGGCCCGTGGGGCTCGTTTCCTTGTGATCAGGTGGAGTGCTCAGTCGTCCCCGAAGTCCGCGGCGCACGCCTCGCAGTCACGCGAGTGGGCGCAGACACAGCCGACCACCATATGAGGGCAGGGGGAATCCAAGAGCGCAAAGACCAACTATATCCCGGACGACGCGCCGTGTCCAGTCGGATTCTTGACGACTTTCGGATGCTGCGGTATAAGCCGCCTCCGACGCCGCAGCGCCTGCGCTCCCGGGGCCCGCCCGGGAACGCAGGCGCGTGTTCGAGCGGATTACTCCATCGGCTCCATCGGCGGCAGGTTGCCGCGGCAGGCCATTCCCGGGCTCGGGACCATGGCCTTGAGCCCGGCCTTCACGAACACGCCGTAGCTCTGCACCCCCTTGTAGCCCTTGTCCTGGTTGCCGCGCATCCCCAGCATGTCGTCGTCGAACCCCGGAGGGTTGTTCTCGACGCTGTCGACGGTGTCCTGCCCGGAGAAGACGCACTCCGACGACGCCTTGCCCGGCGCCGGGATGTCCTCGCCGTTGCCGTTCACCTCACCTGCCATCGCGGCTCCGCCGCCGCCGAGCACCAGCCCGACGGCCACGATCGCGCATGCCAAGGCCTTCTTCATCGCATTCCCCTCCCAGTGAGCTCGCCCTCCCCGGTCGGGCGGACGGCTCCCCCATCGGCGCCGTCAGGGCCGCACCATACTCCTGGGCCGGGGCGGGCGGAAGGGCCCTCGCGACATGCGAAAGCCCGGATCCTTCCGGCGCAGCGCAACGGCAGACCATGGCGCATCCGGCGCGATCGGGCCAATATATGCACATGACTGGGGTGGGACACCCCGTGATCCGCACTCCCGACCAGCGGATCCGGGTGTTCGTGAGCTCGACGCTGCGCGAGCTCGCGGAAGAACGCGAAGCGGTGCGGTCGGCGATCGAGCGGCTGCGGCTCGCGCCCGTGATGTTCGAGCTGGGCGCGCGTCCTCATCCGCCGCGCGACCTGTACCGCTCGTACCTCGCGCAGAGCGACGTGTTCGTCGGGATCTACGGCGCCAGCTACGGCTGGGTGGCGCCGGAGGAGCAGGTGTCGGGCCTCGAGGACGAGTACAACCTCGCCCCGCGGGGCATGCCGAAGCTCATCTACGTCAAAGATGCCGACGGCCGTGACGAGCGTCTGGCCGAGCTCATCGCGCGCATCCAGGCCGACGACACCGCGGCATACCTGCACTTCCGCTCGGCGGCCGAGCTCGAGGACCAGGTGGCCGGCGATCTGGCGATGCTGCTCGCCGAGCGTTTCGACGAGTCGCGCGTCCCGAGCGCGCCCGAGCTCGAGGAGGCGCCGACGACCCTCGTCGGTCGCGTGCCGGTGCCGTACACGACCACCATCGGCCGAGAGCCCGACATCGACGCGGTGCGCACGCTCCTCGCGCGCGGCACCGACCGGGTGGTCAGCCTCATCGGCCCCGGCGGCATCGGCAAGAGCCGGCTCGCGATCGAGACGGCGCTCGCGTGCGAGGACCTCTTCCCCGACGGGGTGTACTTCGTGCTGCTCGAGGGGGTGCTCGAGCCGGGTCTGCTGCTGCCGACGATCGCCTACTATCTCGGCATCCGCGACAACGGCGAAGCCGCGCTCGAAGAGCGCATCGCGCACGCGCTGGCCGAGCGGCGGGTGCTGATCGTGCTCGACAACTTCGAGCAGATCGTGGATGCCGCACCCGTCCTGGTGCGGCTGTACACGGTCGCGCCGTCGGCGACGTTCCTCGTCACCAGCCGCGTCGTGCTGCGCATCCGCGGCGAGCGCGTGTACGAGGTGCCGGCGCTGTCGACGCCGCCGGGCGACGGGCCGGCGAGCCTCGACCGCGCCACCCGGTCGGCGGCGGTGTCGCTCTTCGTGGACCGGGCCCGCGCGATCGACCCGGACTTCGACGTCACCGGCGACAACGCGCGCGATCTCGCCGACATCTGCCGCACGCTCGAGGGCCTGCCGCTGGCGATCGAGCTCGCCGCCGCGAAGGTGCGGATCCTCACCCCCGCCGGCATCGCCGAGCGCCTCGGGCAGAGCCTGCCGCTGCTGACCGCGGCGGTGCGCGACCTGCCGGAGCGGCACCGCACCATGCGCGCGACCATCGACTGGAGTGTGAGCCTCCTCCCCGCGGCCGAGCGCGCGCTGCTCGACGACCTCGGCGTGTTCGCGACGCGTTTCACGCTCGAGGCGGTGGAGGCGCTGGGCGCCGGCCGCCCGTGGGAGGGCCAGGCGATCGACGGGCTGGCCGCCCTGGTCGACGGCTCGCTCGTGAAGCAGTACGAGATCGGCGGGCGCCGGGTGTTCTCGCTGCTGGCGATCGTGCGCGAGTACGCGGTCGGCCGCCTCAAGGCGAACGGCGACGCCGACCGGGTGCGGCGCGCCCACGCCGACTACTACTGCGAGCTGGTGCGGCAGGTGGCCCCGGAGCTCGGCGGGCGCGGCCAGGCGGACGCGGTGCTGCGGCTGGGGCTCGAGCTGCCCAATCTTCGCGCGGCGGTGCGGCATCTGGTCTACACGAACCGCCTCGACGACGCCGGCGACTTCGCGTGGAGCCTTCTCATCTACTGGTGGATCTCGGGCTTCTTCGCCGAGGTGCGGGTGTGGATGCTGGAGCTGCTCGAGAAGCAGCACGATCAGCCCATCACGCAGCACACGCGCGCGATCGCCTGGTTCTTCGCCCTGTGGGGCGAGATGTGGCAGCGGCCGAGCGAGCAGGTGGTCGCGGGCCTGGGCGAGTGCGTGCGCCTTTTCACCGAGAGCGGCGACGAGGACGCGGCGGCGATGGCGCTGGCCGCGCGCGCGACGGCGCGGGTGCAGTTCTCGGAGCTCGACGCCGACAAGGCCGAGGCCGAGCTGCGCGAGGCCGTGGTCACCCTGCGCGAGCGCGGCAACACCTGGGCCGAGGCGATCACCGAGGTCTCGCTCGGCCGCCTGGCGTGGGTGCGCGGCGCCACCGGCGACGCGCTGGCGCACTTCGACCGCGCGACGTCGGTCGCCGAGTCGGGCGGCGACCTGTTCACGACGTCGGTCGCCGGCAACCTCCGCTCTCGGCTGAACTTCCAGCTCGGGCGCATCGAGGACGCCGAGCACGAGTTCATCCACACCCTTCTGCTGTCGGTCACGCTGCACTACGAGGAGGGCGTCGCGTACGGCCTCGAAGGCGTGTGCGCGGTCGCCGCGGCGCACGGCGAGGCGTGGCGCGCCGCGGCGCTCGCGGTGGCGGCCGGTGAGATCCGCCGCCGCATCGGCATCTTCGACGTCGAGGCGTTCACGGTGCACACGCCGTACCTCGAGATCCTGCGCGGGCGCGACCCGCAGAGCGTCGCGGCCGGCGAGGCGGCCGGCGAGGAGCTCACCGTCGGCGAGGCCGTGCAGCTGGCGCTGCCCGAGGACGAGTACGCCGCGGTCGCCGAGAAGCTGCGCACCTGGTAGCGAGCGGATGCCGGGGGCCGCGGCATCCGCTCTCCTCCGACGTATCAAGACGACAGCACGGCGCTCTGGTGCGGTGAGGGGCACGCTCGTATGCTGTGCACCGGACTGTGGCTCCTCGGATTGGTCGGGTGACGGTGCCCGTGGGGAATCGGGCACCGGTGCGAGGGGGTCGAGATGGCTCGCGTTCCGGATGCGCCGCGTGGCGTCGTCGAGGTCATCGGCGACCGTGGCGCCGTGGACGTGCGCATCGATCATGCGCCGCCGGATGCCGCGGCCGACGCCCACGGCATCGCGCTGCTCGCCGATGTCGTCGTGCACGCGTTCGCGACGGGGACGGCGACCGTCCGCGTGCGAGGCGCGGCCGACCTCCACTACGCGGCGATCGTCGTGCGGGAGGGGATCGCGGAGTTCGTGCGCCTCGACCGGCTGCCTGGCGGCGACGTCGCCCGCGAGATCGCCGTCGAGGCCGACCGCACGCTGCACCTCACCGTGGTGGCGGGCGCGTCCGCGGATGCCCTGACCGAGCTCGAAGCGGAGGTGATGCGCGGCGGCATGGGCATGGGCGGCGAGCTCGAGTCGGCACCGCCGCCGCCCGCCGTTCCGGAGATCGACCTGGGCGACGCGGTTTTCGACACGGGGCCGATCGGCGGGGCTGTCGGCGGGCGCTCGCCCGGGCTCGCTCCGGCGCCGGATCTCGTGCCGGTGCCGGCTCCTGCGCCGCCGCCGGCCGTCGCCCCCGCGCCCGACCATGCGCTGCCGCATGCGCCGGTGGCCGCCTCGCCCGGGGCCGCGGACGGGGGCGGGGCAGCCCCCGGGCCCGTTGAGGGGCTCGACGGCGCAGCCCCGGTGCCGGCCTTCGTCGATGCCGAGATCCCGTCGGGCATCGTCGCGGGCGTCGCCTTCGACGCCGTGGTGCGGCTGTCGCTCGCCGAGCTTGCCTCGACCCCCGGCACCTCCCGGCGACGCACGCGGGCGCGCTTCGACCCCTCCCGCGACATCGAGGTGAGCGTCCAGCTGCGCGGCCTCGCCCTCGCGGGCGGCGCACCGTCGACCGTCACCACCACGCTGCCGACGACGGCGGACCAGCCGCGGCGGCTCGTGTTCCGCCTCGTGCCCGACGCGCCGGGGCGCGGCCACATCACCGTGACGTTCACGCAGCCGCCCGTCGTCACGCCGCTCGCCGTGCTCGCGCTGAGCGCGCCCATCCTGCCGGCCGACGAAGCCGACGGGCTCGGCGGCGGCGACTCGCACGTGGTCGCGGCATCCGTCGCCGTCCCGCCGCGCGAGATCGCCGACCTGCCGACGCTCGCCATCGACGAGTCGCTCTCGCACGGCACCTCCGAGCTGCACATCACGGCGAAGGTCGGCCGCACCGTGAGACACCACGTCGTGCGGCTTGACGACAAGGCGGGCTACGTCGAGGAGATCTACGCCGAGCTCGCCAGGATCCGCGACGGCTTCGAGCCCGAGGCCGCCGACGACCCGGACGAAGCGGCCGACACCGTCCGCCGCGACGTGCGCTCGCTCGGCGCCCGGATCGCGCGCGAGCTGCTCGGCGACGACATCAACGCCCTGCTGTGGAGCAAGCGCCGGCGCATCTCTCAGCTGGTGCTGCAGACCTCGGGCGAGCTCGACATCCCGTGGGAGATCGTGCACCTGGTGCCCGTCGACCGGCAGCGCGCCGATCCGGACCGGTTCTTCCTCGGGGATCTGGGGCTGACGCGCTGGATGTACGGCACGCCGCGCCCGACCGTCATCCCCCTCGACGCGGAACGCGTCGTCGCGATCGCGCCGGAGTACGTCAACCCCGAGTACGACCTCCCGCGCGCCCGGGAGGAGGTCACCACCATCGGGGCGCTGCTCTCGGCGCCGCCGCGGTCGGCCGCCGATCCGGCGGAGCTGCGTGCTGTCATCGCCGAAGGCTTCGACCTGCTGCACTTCGCCGGGCACGGCCGGTGGCGCGACGCGGCGCCGCTCGGCCAGGAGATCGCCTTCGCGACCTGGTCGGAAGACAGCGACGACGGCACGGGCTCGTATACGGATTCGGACGCCCGTCGCGACCTGCCCGAGCTCGGCGATGTCGTCGGGGCCGCCGACGGCAGTGCGCGAGGCGCGCCGTTCGTGTTCCTGAGCGCGTGCGACGTCGGCCGCCTGCGCGCGGGCGCCACCGGCCTCGGCGGCTTCGCCGAGGTGTTCCTGCGCGGCGGCGTCGGCGTGTTCATCGGCTGCTCGTGGGCGGTGCGCGACGACGTGTCGGCGGCCTTCGTGCGCACCTTCTACGAGCACGCGCTCGGCAGGCGCGAGACGCTCGGCGAAGCGGTGCTCGCCGCCCGACACGCGGCGAGGGATGCCGGAGACCTCACCTCGCTCGCCTTCACCGTCTTCGCCGACCCCCGCGCCCGGCTCGTGCCCCGCTGATCGCCCCCACCGTACGACCCGACCCGACCCGACCCCACCGCCACCGCCACCGCCACCGCCACCACCACCGCCCCCACCACCGACCAGACAGGACGTGACATCATGCCCGCCACCACCACGACCACCCGTGGCGCCGGCCTCAGCGCCGCCGATCTCGCCGCGCTGCGCAAGCACGTCGTGCACACCGCCGACGGCAAGCTCGCCGCGAGCGCCGCCGCCAAGCCGCGTACGGTGGACGACTTCGCCACCACCGCCGACGACGTCCGCCGCATGATCGACGAGGACCTCGCGGCGTTCGTCGATCAGCGCGCGAAGAAGACACCGGCCGGCGAGACGCCCGCGCCGGTCCCGGTGCTGATCTGGGCGCACGGCGGACTGACCGACAAGTCGGCCGGGCTGCTGACGGCGCAGCGGCAGGTGGGGTGGTGGAAGAAGAACGGCGTCTACCCCATCCACCTGGTGTGGGAGAGCGGGTTCAAGACCACGCTCCAGGACGTGCTGCGCGGCAAGGCCGGCGAGCGCGGCTTCACCGACGTCACCGACCTCGCCGTCGAAGCCGCCGCGCGCGTGCTCGGGGGTCGCAAGTTCTGGGACGACATGAAGCTCGACTCCGCGGGTTCCTGCCTGCCGAGCGTCGAGGGCGGCGATCCGGGCGGGGCGTTCGTGCTCGCCGCGGCGCTGCGCGAGTACATGGCGGCCAATCCGGGGGCGGTCGAGCTGCACGTCGCCGGCCACAGCGCCGGCTCGATCTACCACTCGCACTTCGTGCCTCGGCTGTTCGAGGGCGACGATCGCGTCGAGAGCGTGAAGAGCGTCACCCTGCTCGCGCCGGCCGTCCGCGTCGACACGTTCGAGGCGACGCTGCTGCCCCTGGCCGAGACGGGGAAGATCCAGGACCTCGCGATCTTCACCATGGACGAGACGCACGAGAAGCGCGACAACACGGCCGGCGTGTACCGCAAGTCGCTGCTGTACCTCGTGTCACGCGCCTTCGAGGCGGAGCGCGACGCGCAGATCCTGGGTCTCGAGGAGCACCTGCGGCGCTCGGGGCGGACGATGGCCTACCTCGGCGACCGCGGTGAGCGGCTGGTGCTCGGGCCCATCGCCCGCGGCCGCCGCAGCAGCACGCAGGCGACCTCGCACGGGGCCTTCGACAACGACGAGGAGACGATGATGTCGCTGGCTCGCCGCGTGGTCGGCGTGCCCGACAGCAACGAGCCCGATCGGCTCACCGTCTTTCCAGCGCGCTCGCGCGACGTCGTCGCGGATGTCACGCCGGCGCCCCGGGCCGAGCCCACGGCGGCCCGTGGCGCAACCCCCCGCAAGCGGGCGCTGTGCATCGGCATCGACGAGTACCCGCGCGACCCCCTGGGCGGCTGCGTGGCCGACGCGCAGGCGTGGTCGGACGCCCTCGGCAAGGCGGGATTCCAGGTCGAGTCGATCCACAACCAGGAGGCGACGCGCGACCGGATCCTGCGCGCCATGCTCGACAAGGTCTCGTCGTCCCGCGACGGCGACGTGGTGGCGATCCAGTTCTCGGGTCACGGCACCTTCGTGCCCGACCTCGACGGCGACGAGACCGACGAGTTCGGGCGGCGCGACGAGGCGCTGTGCCCGGTCGACTTCCGGGACGGGCAGCTCATCGTCGACGACGACCTCGGCGCCATCTGGGACGCGATCCCCGAGGGCGTCTCGGTCACCCTGTTCTTCGACTCGTGCCACTCGGGCACCGTGAATCGCGAGATCACGCCGGAAGAGGCTGAAGCGCGCACGACGCCGCCCGGCGCGAAGAAGCGCATGACGGTGCTCGACGCCGACGAGGAGGCCCGCTTCCGCGCCGAGCGGGCGGCGGCGCTCGGCGACCCGTTCCGCGCCGCCGCCTGGCGGCAGGTGGTCGCGGTCGAGACCGACCGGGCGGCGGCCCCGCCGTCGGCGCGCGCCGACGGTCGCGAGGTGCTCATCAGCGCCTGCCAGCCCGACCAGGTGGCCCTCGAGACGAACGGGCACGGGGTCTTCACCTCGGCCGCGCTCAGCGTGCTCGCGAAATCACCCGCCTTGACGTACCGCGACTTCACTGCGGCGGTGGTCGACATCATCGACGACGCGTACGAACAGCGCCCCCTGCTGTCGGCGGCCGGCGCCCTGGGCACGCGCGTGCTGCTGTCGTCGGCCGGCGACGCGGCGCCCGACGCGTCTGCCGCACCGGCAGCGGCCGCCGCGGCGCTCGCCGCCGCGGTCTCGGGCGACGGGCAGCGGGCGTCCGCCGAGGTGCGCACCGCCGCCATCGTGGCGATCCTCCGAGCGACCGCCGACCTGCTGGAGGCCGGTGCGGACTGACAGTGCCGGCCGGCGGCTCCTCCGCGGGGTCGCCCGCCCGGCTCAGGGGCGCGGACGGGCGTGCCGGAACCGGATGCGCGTGCCCGGCCGGGCCTGCGCCACGAGGTCGAGCGAGGCATCCGTCATCACCGCGATGACCGGATACCCGCCCGTCACCGGACCGTCGGCCAGCAGGATCGTCGGGCGCCCGCTGGGCGGCACCTGCAGCGCGCCCGGCACCATGCCCTCGCTCGCCAGCTCACCGCTGCGGGCGCGGACGAGCTCCGGCCCGTCGAGGCGCGCACCCACGCGATCCGCCTGGTTCGACACCGTCCAGACGGCGTCGAAGAGCGACGACAGCGCCGTCGGGGCGAACCAGTCGGCGCGGGGTCCGGGGGCGAGCTCCAGCTCGAGCTGGTCGTCGTGCGGCGCACCCCACGCGCCGGGCGGGGCCACGGGGATCGGCTCCCGCGCCCCGTCGAGGAGGGCCACGACATCGCCGGCACGAAGCGGCGGTCGGCCGAGGCCCGCCAGCACATCGGTGGCGCGCGACCCGAGCACGACCGGACCATCGAGCCCGCCGCGCACCGCGACGTAGGCGCGCGCGCCGTGCGCGAACCAGCCGAGCTCGAGCTCCGCGCCGGCGGGCCACGCGTGCGCCTGGTAGGGGTCGACCTCGCGGCCGGCGATCCGCACGGGACCCCAGGCCCCCGTCACCGCCACCCACGCGTCGCGCTCGGCGATGGCGCGCAGACCGCCCATCGTGACCTCGATCGCCGTGGCGTCCTCGGGGTTGCCGACGAGGCGGTGCGCGGTGCGGAGCGCCGACCGGTCGAGGGCGCCCGAGACGGCGACGCCGACGGATGCCGCGCCCGCCCGCCCGAGATCCTGCAGCGTCGCCAAGAGGCCCGGTTCGAGGATCCGGATGCCGCCACCCGACGCCGCCGGCAGGTGCTGGTGCGCCGCTCCCGGAGTCGCAGGTCCGTCGCGGAGATGAGGAGATCTGCGGAACTGAGGACGATTCGGCGCAGATCCTCCTCCGTTCGGCCGATCTCCTCGGTGGGCATCCGCCTCCGCCGGCGCGGGCTCGCGGACCGGGCCGCCCGCCGCAACGACGGCCCGGGGAGCGCGGGCGATGGCGCGGAAGCGGACGCGCGTGCCTGGCGCGAGGAGTGCCGGGGAGGCGGCATCCGGATCGAAGAGCGCTGCGGTCGTCGTGCCGATGAGCCGCCAGCCACCGGGGGTCTCGCGCGGATAGGCGCCCGAGAACGTGCCCGCCAGCCCCACCGCACCGGACGGCACGCGGGTGCGGGGTGATGCCAGGCGGGGCACGTCGAACGGCCAGTCGTCGCTGACCAGATATCCGAAGCCCGGCGCGAACCCGGTGAAGGCCACGCGCCACTCGGCGTCGCCGTGCCGGCGCACCAGCTCGCCGGCCGTGAGCCCGAGCAGGGCGGCCGTCTCGTCGAGGTCGGCCCCGTCGTAGACCGTGTCGAGCTCGACGAGGGGTCCGTGCGTCATGTTCGTCGCCTCGGCCGATGACACCGCCGCGCGCGCCCACGCGTGCGCCGCGGCCAGGGCGAGCCGGCGCGGATCCACCCGCACGAGCACGGTGCGCGCCGCCGGCACGAGGTCGACCACTCCCGGCGGACGCGAGGCGGCGAGCGCGGCGTGCAGCGCGAGCACGTCGTCGAGGGAGCCCGCTTCCACCAGGAACGCCCGCTCCCCCATCGGCAGCACCCGTGCCGTCACCATCTCCGGCTCCTGCTCACCACGGGGCCCGCACCGCGACGCCGTCGGAATCCAGCGCCGCCCGCACCGCGCGCGACATCTCGACCGCGGCGGGTGAGTCGCCGTGCAGGCACAGCGATGCGGCATCCGCTTCCACCTCCGTGCCGTCGACCGCCGCCACCACCCCTTCGCGCACGAGCCGCACGGCGCGCGCCGCGACCTCCGCGGGGTCGTGGAGCAGTGCCCCCGGCTGCGAACGCGGCACCAGCCCGCCGCCGGGCAGGTAGCCGCGATCGAGGAACGCCTCGCGGACGAAGGGAAGACCGACGGATGCCGCGGCCCCCGCGATCTCGCCCCGCAGGCCCAGCAGGGGCAGGGGCCGGCCGAGCGACGCGGCGAGATCGGCCACCGCGCGGGCGACGGCATCCGCCTGCCGCCGGTCGAGGGTGACGGCGTGGTAGAGCGCGCCGTGCGGCTTCACGTAGCGGATGTCGGCGCCCGCCCCCGCGAGCGCGGTCAGCTGCCCGCTCACGGCGGTAGCCAGGTCGGCGGGGTCCATCGACATCGCGACCCGGCCGAAGTTCGCGGCGTCGGGGTAGGACGGGTGCGCGCCGATCGCGACGCCGTATCGGGCGGCGCGGTCGACCGCCGCGCGCATCGAGACGGCATCGCCGGCGTGGCCGCCGCACGCCACGCTCGCGCTCGAGATCACCGCGAACATCGCCTCGTCGTCGGCCGTCGGCACCCCGTCGACGGTCTCGCCGAGGTCCGCGTTGAGGTCGATCTCCGCCATGCCTCCACGCTAGCCCGGCGGCTGCCCGGGCAGTCGTCTGCGCAACTCCACGGAAGCGAGGCCCTTCGGTGCCCGAACCCCGCCAGGCGGGGCTGGGCGCGCCGGATCCGTGGAGTTCTGCAGGTCGCGTCGCCGCGGAGCGGCCGGGACGACGGGCCGCCGGGACGACGGGGCGGGGCTAACGTGGTGGCATGGCACGTTCGCGGGGCGCGGCATCCGTCCCCTCCGTCCGGCTGTCGGACGACACGCTCGCCCGCGTCGTGCCGTCGGCCTTCGGCGGCGGCTGGGAGCTCGACGTCGACGGCACGCCGCAGTCCCACGTCGACCTCGACGATCCGACGCACCTGCACTTCGAGTACGTCGCACGTATGGGTGCGGTGATCGACCGGCTCCGGATGCCGGGGCAGCCCCTGACCGCGATCCACCTGGGCGCCGGGGCCCTGACCATCCCGCGCTACATCGAGGCGACGCGGCCGGGCTCGCGGCAGCAGGTCGTCGAGCTCGAGCCGGCCCTGTGGGACCTCGTCCGCGAGAACCTGCCGCTCCCCCGGGGCGCGCGGATCCGCGTGCGGATCGGCGACGCCCGCGCGACGCTCGGCCGCCTGCCCGCCGGACTCGTCGGCACGGCCGACCTCGTCGTGTCGGACGTGTACTCGGGTGCGCAGACGCCCGCGCACCTGACGACGGTGGAGTTCTTCACCGAGGCGGCGCGGTTCCTGGCACCCGACGGCGTGCTGCTGGTGAACGTCGCCGACGGCGCCGGCCTCGCCTTCGCCCGCCGCGAGGTGGCGACCGTGCAGGCCGTGCTCGAGCACGTCATCGTGCTCGCCGAGGTGCAGACGCTCAAGGGCCGCCGGTTCGGCAACCTCGTCATCGCAGCATCGCGCGCGCCGCTTCCGACCGAGTGGCTGCCGCGGCTCATGGCCGCGGGTCCGCACCCCGCCAAGGTCGCCGAGGGACGCGAGCTGGACGAGTTCGCGCGCGGCGCCCGCGTCGCGACGGACGCCGACGCGACCCCTTCGCCCAAGCCCTCGGCATCCGTCTTCACCCGCTGACGTTCGGCCCGTGTGAAGAGGGACGGATGCCGCGGCCCGGCGTGGCACGACGGGCTCCGGGCGGGCGAGAGGGCACACTGGAACAGCCATCGACGCGGCGAAGGGAGTCAGACGTGAGCTACATCCGCGGGTTCGACCCCGACACTCTCCGCGAGCAGGTGGATGCGCGTCAGTGCTCCGAGCGGCTCGACGAGATCGGCGAGCAGCGGAGCCTCCCCGCGCTCCTCGAGCGCGTATGGCTGCTGAAGGTGCTCGACCGCGCCGAGGACGCGCTCGTCGTCTCGGAGCAGTCCGTGCGCGTCGCGCGCATGGCCGGCACCCGCAAGGACCTGCTGCGTGCCCGCATCCTGCATGCCACGGTGCTGCAGGCGCGCGGCGCGTACGCCGCGGCCGAGCAGGAGCTCACGACGTGCGCCGAAGAGGCCGAGGGGCAGGGCTGGGCCGGCATCGGCGCCTTCGCCTACCAGCACCGCGGCAAGGTCAACTACGACGCCGGCGACTTCGAGGCCGCCCGCAAGGACTTCAAGCGCGCGCTCTTCCTGCGTCAGGAGTCCGGAGCCACCGAAGACCAGCTCGAGTCGACGCTGCTCGCCATCGACGCCGCCGACCGGCGCCGGGCCGCGGCATCCGTCGCCAGCTGAGACCCACCGCCACCATGAGTGTCGGAGATACGTTCTAGTCTCGCGCACATGTCGGAACTGCATCGCGTGCGGCACTGGGCCGAGGCCCTGATCGCCCTCCACCTCGACGACTCGTGGAGCTTCGCCTTCGACAACGCCAAGCGCCGCGCGGGGCTGTGCGACTACACGCACAAGCGCATCAGCGTGTCGCGCTATCTCGCGGCGCGCTACGACGACGACACCAATCACCAGACGCTCCTGCACGAGGTCGCGCACGCGCTGGCGGGTTCCCGCGCGGGGCACGGCCCCCGCTGGAAGGCGGTGGCGCACGACCTCGGTTACGTGGGCGGCACGACCCACAACGGCGAGACCGCGACCGAGCTCGCGCCGTGGATCGGCGTGTGCCCGGCCGGCCACGTCGCCTACCGGCACCGCAAGGCGACCCGGCCCACGTCCTGCGCGAAGTGCGCACCGCACTTCGACGAGCAGTACGCCTTCGCCTGGACGCGTCGCGAGATCACCCGGGCCACCCGCCTCGCGGCGATGACCCCGCGCGACTGACGTCGTCAGAGGGCCACGAACGCGCCGTCACGGAGCACCGGGACGACGGATGCCGCATCCACCGCCGCAGCGTTCAGCACCTCGTCGCGGCGGCCGAGATCGAGCAGCTCCTGCCCCGACCCGCTCGCGGTCAGCAGGTGGCGCACCGCCCCGCGGAGCCCGCGGAACGCCTCGCAGGCCGCGGCAGCCTCGGGTGACGTGTGGTCGACGCCGAGGTCGCCGAGGGCGTCGATGATCGCGCCCGCACCGAGCTGATCCTCGACCGCGAACCGCAGCGCTGCTCCGGGTGCGCGGCCCGCGAGCTCGCCGGCGGCGATGACCGCGATGCTGGTGCGTGCGCCCCGCTCGTGCTGGACGTCGAGCACGGCTCGGGCGACCGCCGCCGCATTGCGGAGGCATCCGAGGAGCACCACGGCTCCGGTCGCGTCCGCGGCCTGCGCCACCGCGGCGCCGTTGAGCGAGACCGCGTGCGCGGCGGCGTCGAGCGGCACGCTCTCGCCGCGGGCCACGGCATCCGTCACCGTCGTCGAGAACCGGAGCACGTCGACGACGACCACGACATCGGCGGGGGCGAGGCGTTGCAGCCCCTCGGCGCCCCAGTCGTGGCGGACCTGGTAGCGGTGCTGGTCGAACGGGCTCTCGGGCATCCGTCCAGCGTAGGCCGCGGCATCCGGCCCTTCCCCCTCAGCGACCGCCGCGTCCAGACCATGTGCCCTCGCCGAGCGCACACGTCATGCGCGCGTGGCATCTCGGCAAGAGCGCATGATGTCGACGCCCGGCGCAAGCCCCGATCTGCGGCACGGGGCGGGTGCGACACTGGAGCGCATGCGGATCCTGCTGAAGTTCGTGATCGACTGCGACGCCGACGCGGCATGGCGCGCGGTGCACTCGCCCCGCGCGGTGGCCGAGCTCTACGGCCCGCTGCTCGACCTCGCGCCGCTCGTGCCGAGCGGCCTGCCGACGTCGTGGACGCCGGGCGACGACGTGCCGGTGCAGCTGTCGGCACTCGGCTCGGTGCCGATGGGGCGCCAGCTCATCCACGTCAGCGAGCGGTCGGTCGACGAACCCGGCGGGCAGGTGCGGATCTTCCGTGACAGCGGCATCCCGCTCACCGGTCCGCTCGCGAGCCTCGACGTGTGGGACCACCAGATGGCGGTGTCGCCGGCGCCGGGCGAGCCCGGCAAGACCCTGTGGCGCGACCGTCTCGTGATCGGCGGGCCCACCGCGCCACTGCTCTGGCCGGTGCTGTGGGGCGTGTGGCAGTGGCGCGCGGCGCGCGTCCGCGCGCTGGCCCCGACGTGGGCGCACGACCCCGAGTCCGACCCCGAGGCCGACGCCGAGACGCCGGCCGCCTGACCCGGCGATTCGGGCCCGACGCCGAGACCCCGGCCGCCTGACCCGGCGATCCGGGAGACGGATGCCGCCACCGCCGCCCGCGGTGCCCTACGGGGCATCGCGCGCGGTCACCGGGCGCCGCGCACGGGCGCGGGCCGCCGGCATCCGCTCGTCTTTCAGTCCTGCGGGATCACCGTGAGGACGCGGGCGATGTACTCGCGGAACTTCGACATGAACAGACGCAGGAACTCCTCGGTCTCGCCGTCGGTGACCCGGCCCTCGTCATCGATGAGCCCGGGGGTCAGCTGGATGTACGCCTCGGGCGAGGTCATCTGCCGCGCGTTCAGGTAGCTGAGGGTGCCGCGCAGGGTCTGCTGCCCCACGGCGGTGCCGATCTTGCCCGGCGAACCGCCGATGACGCCGGTGGGCTTGTCTTCCCAGGCGTTGTCGCCGTAGGGGCGGCTGCCCCAGTCGATGGCGTTCTTGAGCGGTCCGGGGATGGAGCGGTTGTACTCCGGGGTGACGAAGAGCACCGCGTCGGCCGACCGGATCGCCGCCTTGAAGTCCCGCGCCACCTGGGGGTAGTCGGCGTCCAGGTCGCGGTTGTACAGGGGCAGGTCGCCGTAGCGGATCTCGAAGAACTCCAGCTCGGCGGGTGCGAGCTTCTGCAGCGCCTCGGCCAGGCGGCGGTTGACGGATTCGCGCGACAGGCTGCCGATGACGACACCGACGCGGTAGGGCGGTTCGTGCTCCACGATCTCGATCTGCATGAGGCCAGCCTGTCCGGCGCTCGGGCGTGGGCGCACCCCTCTTGACGGATGCCGCGGCACCTGCCAGAGCGCCGCGCGCAGGGGTAGCCTGTCCGGTATCACGGGGCCTGCCCCCGCCCTCATCCAGGGCGGGGGGAGAACGCCTCGACGGCGAGGCGACGCCCCCGCCGGAGGTGTGACATGCCGGACGATGTCGAGTTCGCCCAGCCCGTCGACAAGCCGCGCACGCACACCACGCTGCGGCTGGTGGCCCAGGACCCGTCTGTCCACGGCGACGACGAGAAGATCCTCACGGCGCAGGTCAAGGTGCCCTGGTCGCGCATGGAGGACGGGCCGCGCGGCGCGCGGCTGCACGTCGTCGACTACGACACCGCCACGGGCGAGTACATCAAGCACGTGCCGTTCGGGAACGAGGACGTGTTCGCGGATGCCGAGGACCACACCCTGCGCACCGACAAGGCGTTCCACGCGCAGCACGTGTACGCCACGGCGGCGCGCACGCTCGCGACGTTCGAGACCGCGCTCGGGCGCCGCCTGCCGTGGGCGTTCGAGAGCCACCAGCTCTACCTCGTGCCGCACGCGTTCCCCGAGGCGAACGCGTACTACTCGTTCGACGACCGGGCGCTGCTGTTCGGCTACGTCCCCGCCGCGGCGGAGGCGCCGCCGGTCTACACGTGCCTCAGCCACGACGTCGTGGTGCACGAGACGACGCACGCCGTGCTCGACGGGCTCCGCCGCCGGTTCCTCGAGCCGAGCCTCGCCGATCAGGCGGCATTCCACGAGGGCTTCGCCGACATCGTCGCGCTGCTGTCGGTCTTCTCGATGCGCACGGTCGTCGAGCAGACGCTCGGCACGCCCGACCGTCACGGCCGCATCCATCGCCGGGCGATCGAGCCCGAGGCGCTGCAGGCCAGCGTGCTGGCCAAGGTCGCCGAGCAGGTGGGCAGCGTGCTGACGCAGGGCCGGGGTGCGCTGCGCGAGTCGGCACTGCGTCCGCCGCCGCCGAACTGGGCCGAGCTGCCCGAATACGCCGAGCCCCACCGCCGGGGTGAAGTGCTGGTGGCGATCGCGTTCAACCTGCTCGTGGAGATCTGGACGACGCGGCTGGATGCGGTGCTGTCGATCCCGAAAGGTGCGGACGCGGGCGGCCGCCGGATCACCGTCGATCGCGCGCGGGCCGCCGAAGAGGGCGCCAAGGCCGCGAGTCAGCTGCTGACGATGCTCATCCGCGGGCTCGACTACCTGCCGCCCGTCGAGTTCGACTTCTCCGATCTGCTCAACGCCGTGCTGCTCGCCGACAAGGAGGTCGTGCCCGACGACGACCTGGGGTACCGCCGCCTCCTCGTCGACGGCTTCGGGCGGGCCGGCATCCGGCGCCCCGCCGACCGCGTGACCGACGTCCTCGACGCCGAGCTGCCGCCGCACTACCTCGGGATCAACTTCGCGGGCCTGCGCAACGACCGCGACGAGGTCTTCCGCTTCCTGTGGCAGAACGCCCGGCGACTCGACGTCGCGACAAAGTACTACACCGTCATCGAATCGGTGCTGCCGACGCAGCGGATCGGGCCCGACGGGCTCATCGTGCCGGAGTCGGTCGCGACCTACGTGCAGACGGCCGACATGAGCGCCCGCGAGTTCGTGAACGAGTCGGGTCTGCAGCTCTCCCCCGACATCGATCCGGATGCCGCGGTGCAGCTGTTCGGCGGCGGCACGCTGATCTTCGACCAGTTCGGCCGGCTGAAGCTGCACATCTACAAGCGGCTCGACGACTGGCGGCGCCAGAAGCGGCGGCTGGAGTACCTCGCCGGAACGGGCCGCCGCACTGCGGCGCAGCGGCTGGGCTTCTCGGAGGAAGCCGGGCGCGGTCAGACGTTCGCGGCGCTGCACAGCGCCGACATGAGCTCCGGGGAGGCATGGTGAGCACCCCGGTCCGCGTGCGCGTGCGCATGTACCAGGTGGGCTTCGGCGACTGCTTCCTGCTGTCGGTCGAGTATGACGAGCCGCTGCCCGATGGCCGCGCCGAGCGCCACCTGCTGATCGACTTCGGCAGCAGTCACCCGCCCCGGCCCGGGAAGGCCCGCGGGCGCATGGCCGACGTGGCTGCGCTCGTCGACGAGCACACCGGCGGCGTGCTCGACGTGCTGGTGGTCACGCACCGCCACCGCGACCACCTCCGGGGCTTCGAGGTGGGCGCCGCGGCCGCCGTGATGAAGAAGCTCGCGCCGAAGCTGGTGCTGCGCTCGTGGACCGAGGATCCCGCCCTCGCGCCGACCGCCGACGGCCCGTCGGGCGCGGGTGCCCGAGCGGCCGGACCGGCGTCCGCGGCGGCGGGGGCGGCCGCGACGCGGACGGCCGGGGCGGGTTCGACTGCGGCGTCCCGGGCCGCTGACCGGGCGCCGGCCGCGGGCGGCGTGAGCCCGGCGGCACCGGCGGGCGGCGTGAGCGCTGCGTCGGCACGGTACGCGGCGCTCCTCGCCCGGGCGCAGGAGCACGTCGCGCGGCTGAGCGATGTCGCCGGACTCGACGACGACATCCGCGCCGCCGCGGAGGACCAGCTCAAGAACGCCGAGGCGGTCGCACTGCTCGAGGAGCTCTCTGAGGACGGGCGGGGGCGCTACCTGCACGCCGGAATGGATCTGGACCTCGCCGAGGTGGTGCCGGGACTCGAGACGCTCGTGCTCGGGCCGCCGACCGTCGACCAGGATCCGCGAGTCGCGAAGCAGCGCGAGAACGACCCCGAGTACTGGCTCACGGCCCTCGACGCCTCGCTGCGGGCGGCCGGCTCGGCAGCCGAAGCCGGTGCTCCCACGCCGCCGAGCCCGCCGCCAGGGCCGGTGCGGTGGCTCGTCGAGCGGCTCGCGAGCGAGCGCTCGCACTCGGCGGCGCGTCTCGTGCGCGACCTCGATGATGCGCTGAACAACACCAGCCTCGTCCTGCTGCTGCGGGTCGGCGGGGTGACGCTCCTGTTCCCCGGCGACGCGCAGATCGAGAACTGGCGCCACACCCTCGACCAGCTTCCGCGCGATGCGAAGCTGCGCGCGCGACTGGCCCGCGTCGACCTCTACAAGGTCGGTCACCACGGCAGCCGGAACGCGACGCCGCGATCACTGCACGCGCTGTGGAAGGCGCGTCCCGACGACGCTCCCGGCCTCACCGCCCTGATGTCGACGTGCGAGGGCGTGCACGGCGAGCGCGACAACGCGGTGCCGCAGACGAACCTCGTGAGCGCCCTGCGCGAGGTGGCCGAGCTGATCTCGACCGACGATCTCGACACCGAGGAGTACGTCGAGCTCGTCTCCGACGCCGCGCACGGCCCGTTCGTCCGTGTCGCGGCCCCCGGTCGTTGAGCGAGCGAGGAACGAGCGAGACGAAACGTCCACCGACAGCCCGCGCCGGGTCCGTGCCGTTTCGACTCGCTCCGCTCGCTCAACGACCGGTACTGCCCCCCAGCCTCAGTCGGCCAGCGCCTCGACCGGCGCGACCCGGGTCGCGAGGCGCGTGGGCACGACCGCCGCGACGAGCGTCAGCACGGCGGTGGCGACCACGATGATGAGGACCGGGACCCACGGCACCGCGGGCGCCACGAGCGTCGGCGCCGAGAACGACGGCGGCATCGGCACGCTGCCCAGCAGCGACTGCGCGCCTGCCCAGCCGTAGGCGACCCCCAGCACGAGCCCGGTGACCGTCGCGGTGATAGTGATGTGCGCGGCCTCGAGCAGCACCATCCGGCGCACCTGACCGGTCGACACGCCCAGTGCCCGCAGCAGTCCCAGCTCTCGCCGCCGCTGCACCACGCCGATCGTCAGGAGGTTCACGAGGCCGACGGCGGCGATGACGGCCGACACGGCGACGAGGCCCATCATGATGCCCGAGAAGGTGTCGATCACCGTCGCGAACTCGGTGTCGAGCTCGCCCCCGGCCGAGGTGGCGAGCACGACCTTCACCGTCTCCAGCGCGACCGCGAGCATCGTCACGAGGGTGACGCCCATCACCACGCCGATGGCCATCCGGCTCGACCGCTCCGGGTAGCGCAGCGCGTTCTCGGCAGCGAGACGCGCCGTCGGCGCCTGACCGAACCACCGGCCCACGAGCCGCAGCATCGGGGGCATCACGAGCGTGGCGCCGAGGGCGAGGCCCGTGAACGAGAAGATGCCGCCGAAGAACGCGACGACCACGCCGAGCGGCGTGATGAGGCCGAGCGCGATGCCGCCGGCCAGCAGCGCCCCGCCGATCGCGAACAGCGCGATCGCGGCGCCGTTGCGCGCTCCGCGACGGACGAAGGCGTCATGGGATGCCTCGACCGCACCGCCGAGCGCCTGCAGCGGCGTCACCGTGAGCACCCGCCGTGAACCGGCCCACGCTGCCGCCCACGTGGTGAGGGCGACGATCACGGCCGGGATCACGAGGACCGGCTGCGCGACGACGTAGTCGACGCCGTCGATGCCGAGCAGCGCGACGGCGAGCGCCACTCCCGCCCACGACACGACGGTGCCGCCGACGAGTCCGAGCACCGCGCCGATGATCCCGACGACGAGACCCTGACGGGCGACCTCGGCGCGCTGCGAGCGCGCGGAGGCGCCGATGAGGCGCAGCAGCGCGATGCGGCGGGTGCGCCCGGCGATGACGGTCGCGAAGGTGTTGGCGGTGACGATCGAGGCCACATAGACCGCGACGCCGATGAGCAGGAAGCTCATGATGCCCAGCACGACGGCGAGCGTTCCACTGTCCCCGATGTACGGGTCGGCGCTCAGCACCGCCGCGATGAACCCGGTCGCGCTCAGCAGGATCGCGCCGAACGCGGTCGAGATCGCCGCGACGAGGATGCTCGCCCCCATCCCCCGCTCCCGCAGCCATGCGAAAGGAGCGGTCGCCGCGCGCGGGCGGATTCCGGATGCCGCGGGCCGCGGCATCCGCTCTCCCGTCGTGGTCTCTGCCACGGCGCTCACGAGGCCACCCCCGTCGCCCGGGCATCGGCGCCCAGCTCGGAGGCGAGCATGTACGCCGAGATCTCCTCGGCGCTCTGCCGCGGCTTGTCGGCGACGATCCGGCCGTCGCCGAGGAACAGGACGCGGTCGGCGTGCGACGCGGCGACGGGGTCGTGCGTCACCATCGCGATCGACTGCCCCTGCTCGCGCGTGGCGGCGGCCAGAAGCGCCAGCACCTCGCGCCCCGAGCGGGAGTCGAGGTTGCCCGTGGGCTCGTCGGCGAAGACGAGGTCGGGCGCGGTGGCGAGCGCACGCGCGATGGCGACACGCTGCTGCTGGCCGCCCGAGAGCTGGTGCGGGCGATGGTTCAGGCGCGATGCCAGTCCGAGCCGCTCGACGAGCCCGTCGATGCGCGCGCGCTCGAGCGTCGTCGGCCGGCGGCCGTCGAGGTCGAACGGCAGGAGGATGTTGCCGAGCGCGTCGAGGGTGGGGACGAGGTTGAACGCCTGGAAGACGAAGCCGACGCGGCGGCGGCGCAGGATCGTGAGCTCGAGGTCGGAGAGGCCCGTGATGTCGGTGTCGCCGATCCACGCGCGGCCCGACGACGGCGCGTCGAGGCCCGCCATGATGTGCATGAGCGTCGACTTGCCCGAGCCCGACGGACCCATGATCGCCGTGAACTCGCCGCGGCGGATCCCGACGCTCACGCCGTCGAGCGCGTGCACCGCGCTCTCGCCCGCACCGAAGGTCTTGGTCAGCTGCTGCACCCGGGCCGCCAGGCCCAGGTCGGTCGAAGAGAGTTCCATGTCTCCGACGCTAGGAAGGCGGTTCTGTCGCGCGCGTCCGCCGGGCGAGGCATCCGTCCTACATCTTGAGGATGATCGGCGGCGCGAGGCGGTCGTCGAGCCGGAGCCTGCCGGATTCAGCCTCAGCGTCGGCCACGCGGGCGCGAGGCACGGAAACTCACGGCCAGGCCGCCGAGCGGCTTCGGCCCAGACTGAATCCGGCAGGTCTCAAGACCGAAGACTGGCCGACCGGAGGCCCGGAAGCCCGGCCGGCTCCGACGCCGGCACGACCCCGGGCGCCGGTGCGGGAGCTACACCAGGCCGTGCTCGAAGGCGAAGACGACGAGCTGCACCCGGTCGCGCAGTGCGAGCTTGGTGAGGATGCGGCTGATGTGCGTCTTCACCGTCGCCTCCGACAGGAACTCCCGCGCGGCGATCTCGGCATTGGACAGCCCGCGGGCGGCGAGGGCGAAGATCTCGCGCTCGCGCTCGGTGAGCTCCTCGTAGGCCGGCGGGATGGGCCGGGATGCGGCATCCGTGAATCTCTCGAAGAGCTCGCGCGTCGCGGAGGCCGCGATCACCGCGGAACCGGAATGCACCGTGCGGATCGCCGCGAGCAGGAACTCGGGATCGGCGTCCTTCAGCAGGAACCCGCTCGCCCCCTGCCGGATCGCGCGCGCCGCGGCCTCGTCGAGGTCGAAGGTCGTGAGCATCACGATGCGCGGCGACGGTGTGCCCTCGGTCGGGGGGTCGGCGAGCAGCTCGGCGGTGGCCGCGAGCCCGTCCATGACGGGCATGCGGATGTCCATCAGCACGACGTCGGGCCGCGCCTGACGGATGGCGGCGATCGCCTCGCGGCCGTCGGATGCCTCGGCCACGACCTCCAGGTCGGGCTGCGAGTCGACGAGCATGCGGATGCCGGCGCGGAACAGCGCCTGGTCGTCGACGAGCGCGACGCGGATCATGCCCGGCCTCCTTCCATGTCCCACTTTCTGCCCTTGGTGTCCCACTTTCTGCCCTTGGTGTCCCACTTTCTGCCCTTGGTGTCCCACTTTCTGCCGCAAAACGCCCCGTTTGCGGTCGAAAGTGGGACATGGTCGGCGAGCACAGCACCCCTCATGCCGGGGCTCCGAGCGCGGCGGCCGGCGAGCACGGCACCCCTCATGCCGGGGCTCCGAGCGGGAGGTCGGCGCGCACGGAAGGCATCATGCCGGGGCTCCGAGCGGGAGGTCGGCGCGCGCGGAAGGCGTCATGCCGGGGCTCCGAGCGGGAGGTCGGCGAGCACGGAAGGCATCATGCCGGGGCTCCGAGCGGGATGGTGGCGCGCACGGTGAACGCGCCGGCCTCGTCCGCGACGTCGAGGCGGCCGCCCGCGAGCTGGGCGCGCTCGCGCATGCCGATGAGCCCGTGCCCCGACCGGGCGGCGGCGACGGGTTCGGTCGGCAGCGGGTTGCGCACCGACAGCTCGACGCGGTCGGGCAGCCACGCCAGGCGCACGTCCACCGGTCCGCCGGGGGCGCCGTGCCGCAGCGCGTTCGTCAGCGCCTCCTGCAGGATGCGGTACACCGCGAGCTGCACGGCGGCGGGCGGCTCGCCCGGGGGCGCCGGATCGAGGTCGACGCGCAGCCCCACGCCCGCGGCGCGCACCTGGGCGTAGAGCTCCTCGAGGTCGGCCAGGGTCGGCTGCGGCCCGTCGCCCTGCCGATGGCGCAGCTGGCCGAGCAGGAGGCGCACGTCGGCGAGCGCGGCGCGCGCCGTGGACGAGATCGTGGTGAGCGCCTCGGTCGCCGCCGCGGGATCGGCCGCCGCGGCGTAGCGGGCGCCGTCGGCCTGCGCGATCACGACAGCGAGGGAGTGGGCAACGACGTCATGCATGTCGCGCGCGATGCGCACGCGCTCCTGCTCGGCGATCGCGTCGGCCTCGGCCCGGCGCTGAGCCTCGCGGGTCTCCCGCGCGCGCACCGCGGTGCGCACGAGCGCGCCGATGGTCCACGACAGGCCGAGCGCGAACGCGGCGGCCACGAGCATCACCAGCGCCAGCGGAAGGTTCTGCCACGACAGGCCGCCGCCGGCGAACATCGGGCCCGCCATCAGGTACACCGTGATGACGAGCGCGCCGACGAGCGCGGATGCCAGCCCCGCCCAGTACACGCGCGCGGTCCCGTAGGCCGCGGTGGCATACAGCACGCCGAAGATGGCGACGTCGGAGAGGCTCGGCGGCCGGCCGAGACCGACCTGGAGCAGGGCGCCCGCCCAGGCCAGCGTCAGCGCCAGCGCGGGCGCGAGCCGTCGCACGGCGAGCGCGGCGCCGAAGAACGACGCGATCGCGAGCGCCGACAGCAGCTGCGCCGGGCTTCCGAACGGCGCATCCAGCGGCGTCGAACCCCCGACCAGGATCTCCACCGGCCACGCCACCAGCGCGAACAGCACGCCGAGCGACACGTCGACGGCGAGCTGGTACGGCTTCAGAGCGCGGAACACCGTTTCACGGTACGGGAGAACGGATGCCGCGGCATCCGCCCTGCGGTGTACCCGGCCGGGCGGCGGCATCCGTCGGCCGATGTACAGCGCGCGACGCGGCGCCAGGCCCGAATGGTCGGCCCACCCGACCATTGCGCGGCGCGGAGCGAGGCCCTACTGTCGCGTCAACGGGGGCGACGGACGGAGAACCATGACGACGGTACGCGCGGCCATCTCGCAGACCACCTGGACGGGTGACAAGGAGTCGATGCTCGACAAGCACGAGGGCTTCGCGCGGGATGCCGCCGGCCAGGGCGCGCAGGTGGTGTGCTTCCAGGAGCTCTTCTACGGCCCGTACTTCGGCATCACGCAAGACAAGAAGTACTACCGCTTCGCCGAGGCGGCCGACGGCCCGATCGTGCAGCGGTTCGCGGCCGTCGCGAAGGAGCTCGGGCTGGTCATGGTGCTCCCGATCTACGAAGAGGCCGAGACCGGGGTGTACTACAACACGTCGGTGCTGGTCGATGCCGACGGCACGATCCTCGGCAAGTACCGCAAGCACCACCTCCCCCACCTCGACCGGTTCTGGGAGAAGTTCTACTTCCGGCCGGGCAACCTGGGCTACCCGGTGTTCGACACCGCCGTCGGCCGCGTCGGCATGTACATCTGCTACGACCGGCACTTCCCCGAGGGATGGCGCGAGCTCGGGCTCAACGACGCCCACATGGTCTTCAACCCGAACGCGACGAAGCCGGGGCTGTCGAACCGCCTGTGGGAGGTGGAAGGCCCCGCGGCCGCCGTCGCGAACGGCTACTTCGTGCTGCAGCCGAACCGCGTCGGCCGTGAAGACAACGAGTACGGCGAGCTGGCCGTCGACTTCTACGGCACGAGCCAGGTGATCGACCCGCGGGGTGACTTCGTGGGCGAGCGGGGCTCCGGCACCGACGAGGAGCTCCTGGTGCGCGACCTCGACCTCGACATGGTCCGCGACATGCGCGATGACTGGCAGTTCTACCGCGACCGCCGCCCCGACTCGTACACGAGGATCGCGCAGCCGTGAGGGCGCGGCATCCATTCCTCCGTGTCCCGATTTCGTCTCCAAACCGTGGCCGGAGCGAACGAGATCGGGACATGAGCACGAGAAATCGGGACATGCATGGGGAGGGACTTCTGACATGACCACGACACTCATCACGGGCGGCACCGTCGTCTCGGCGACCGGACGCGGCGCGGCCGACGTGCTCATCGACGGCGAGACCATCGCGGCGGTGCTCGCGCCGGGCTCGCAGCTTCTCGGGACGGATGTCGCGGCATCCGTCGACACGGTCATCGACGCGACCGGCAAGTACGTGATCCCCGGCGGCATCGATGCCCACACCCACATGGAGCTGCCGTTCGGCGGCACGAACGCGTCCGACACCTTCGAGACCGGTACGCGGGCGGCGGCGTGGGGCGGCACGACGTCGATCATCGACTTCGCCGTGCAGCGGTACGGCGAGCGCGTGCAGGACGGCCTCGCCGCGTGGCACGAGAAGGCCGCCGGCAACTGCGCGATCGACTACGGCTTCCACCAGATCGTCGGCGGCGTCGATGACGAGTCGCTCGCCGCCATGCGGGGCCTCCTCGACGAGGGCGTGTCGAGCTTCAAGCTCTTCATGGCCTACCCCGGCGTCTTCTACTCCGACGACGCGCAGGTGCTGAAGGCGATGCAGGTGTCGGCCGAGACCGGCCTGCTCACGATGATGCACGCCGAGAACGGCCCGGCGATCGACGTGCTGGCGGCCCAGTTGGCGGATGCCGGGAAGAAGGCCCCCTATTACCACGGCATCGCCCGCGCGTGGCAGATGGAGGAGGAGGCGACGCACCGCGCGATCATGCTCGCCAACCTCACCGGCGCCCCGCTCTACACCGTCCACGTCAGCGCCAAGCAGGCCGTCGAGCAGATCGCGTGGGCGCGCGACCAGGGCTGGAACGTGTTCGGCGAGACGTGCCCGCAGTACCTGTACCTGTCGCTGGAGGAGCAGCTGGGAGCGTTCAGCGAGGAGTGGGGTCAGTTCGAGGGCGCCAAGTGGGTGTGCTCGACACCGCTGCGCAGCCGGAACGAGGGCCACCAGCACCACATGTGGCAGGCCCTCCGCACGAACGACATCCAGATGGTGTCGACCGACCACTGCCCGTTCTGCATGAAGGGGCAGAAGGAGCTCGGTCTCGAGGACTTCCGCGCGATCCCGAACGGCATCGGGTCGGTGGAGCACCGCATGGACCTCATGTACCAGGGGGTCGTCACCGGCAGGATCACCCTCGAGCGCTGGGTCGAGCTCACCTCGACCACCCCGGCCCGCATGTTCGGGCTCTACGGGCGCAAGGGGGTCATCCAGCCGGGCGCCGACGGCGACGTCGTCGTGTACGACCCGAACGGGCACACCTCCATCTCCGCCGCGTCGCACCGCATGAACATGGATCACTCCGCGTGGGAGGGGTTCGAGATCGACGGTCACGTCGACACCGTCATCTCGCGCGGCAAGGTGATCGTCGACGCCGGGCAGTACCTCGGCGCCAAAGGCGACGGACAGTTCCTCAAGCGCGGCCTCAGCCAGTACCTGATCTGAGGATGAACACCGGTTCGAGGCATCCCATGTCCCACTTTCCACCGCAAGCGAGCGCGCATGCCGAGGAAATCCGGACATGAAGACGAGAAATCGGGACATGCAAGTGAGGGGTGAGCACTGATGGACTTCGGAGTCGTCCTGCAGACCAATCCGCCCGCGGCACGCACGGTGCAGCTGGCGAAGCTCGCCGAGGCGCACGGCTTCAGCCACGTGTGGACGTTCGACTCGCACCTGCTGTGGCAGGAGCCGTACGTCATCCACTCCGCGATCCTCGCCGAGACGAACCACGTGACCGTGGGGCCGTTCGTCACGAACCCGGCGACCCGGGACTGGACGGTCACGGCATCCGTCTTCGCCACGCTCAACGAGATGTACGGCAACCGCACGATCTGCGGCATCGGCCGCGGCGACTCGGCGGTGCGCGTCACCAACGGCAAACCCACGACGATGGCCGAGCTGCGCGAGTCGATCCACGTCATCCGCGAGCTCGCCAACTCGCGGGCGGTCGAGTACAAGGGCGCGACCCTGCAGTTCCCGTGGAGCCGGGGGTCGCGGCTCGACGTGTGGGTGGCCGCGTACGGCCCCATGGCGCTGAAGCTGACGGGCGAGGTCGGCGACGGCTTCATCCTGCAGCTCGCGGACGTCGACATCGCCGCGTGGATGATCAAGACGGTGAAGGATGCCGCGGCCGCCGCCGGCCGCGACCCCGACTCGCTCGCCTTCTGCGTGGCCGCCCCCATGTACATCGGTGACGACTGGCCGCACATGCGCGACCAGTGCCGGTGGTTCGGCGGGATGGTGGGCAACCACGTGGCCGACATCGTCGCGAAGTACGGTCACCACGGCGCCATTCCGGATGCCCTCGCGGACTACATCGAGGGCCGGACGGGCTACGACTACAACACGCACGGCCGGGCTGAGAACGACCACGTCGACTTCGTGCCCGACGAGATCGTCGACCGCTTCTGCATCCTCGGCTCGGCATCCGATCACATCGCCAAGCTGGAGCAACTGAGAGCGCTCGGCGTCACGCAGTTCGCGGGGTACCTCCAGCACGACAACAAGGAGGAGACGCTCCGGGTCTACGGCGAGAGCGTGATCCCCGCCCTGCAGTCCCACCTGACCGCGAAGTCCTGACCGGCCGGCGACCCGCTCAGCCGCCGGGCGTCAGCAGCCCGCTCTCGTAGGCGAACGCGACGGCCTGCACGCGGTCGCGCAGCCCGAGCTTCAGCAGCATGCGGCTCACGTGCGTCTTGACCGTCGCCTCGCCGAGGAACAGCACCGACGCGATCTCGGCGTTGCTGCGGCCCGCCGCGACGAGGCGGAGCACGTCGACCTCGCGAGGGCTCAGGTCCGCGAGGGCGGCCGCTGCCCGCGGGTCGGCACGCGGGGCGTCGGCGAACCGGTCGATCACGTGCCGCGTGATGGCCGGATCGAGCACCCCCGATCCCGCCGCGACCGCGCGCACGGCATCCACCAGCTGCTCCGGCGAGGACGCCTTCAAGAGGAAGCCCGCGACGCCCAGCGAGAGCGCCTCGTCGACGATCTCGTGCTCATCGAACGTGGTGAGCATGAGGATGCCGGGGGCCGCGGCATCCGCCGACAGCCGGCGAGCCGCCTCGAGGCCGTCCATTCCCGGCATGCGGATGTCGAGCAGCACCACGTCGGGGCGATGCCGGTTCACGAGGCGCAGCGCCTCGGCGCCGTCGGACGCCTCGCCCACCACCTCGACGTCGTCTTCGGCGCTCAGCACCATGCGCAGACCCGCGCGCACCATGGCCTGGTCGTCGACCAGCAGCACCCGGATCACGGGACCACCGCAGTTCCTGTCGGGGCGGCCTCGCGGTCGCGCAGCGGCACCTCGGCGACGACCCGCCAGCCACCGCCCAGCGGACCGGCGCTCAGGGTGCCGCCCGCCACGGTCATTCGCTCGCGCATGATGCGGACGCCGTGTCCGCTCGACGGCGCGGCGCCGTCGGCGCGCCGGAACACGCCGTCGTCGGTGACGGTGACGCGCACCGCGTCGGCCAGGTACGCGACCTCGATCGCGGTCGCCGCCGCACCGGCGTGCCGCACGATGTTCGAGAGCGACTCCTGCACGACGCGCACGAGCGCGGTGTCCTGCAGGGGCGGCAGGGCGACCGGGTCGCCGGTGACCTCCAGCCCGATCGGCATGCCGGCGTCGCGCAGCGGCGCCAGCACCCGGTCGAGCCGGCTGAGCGAGGGATGCTCGTCGGCGGCGGGCTCCCGCATGAGGCCCACGACACGCCGCATCTCGTCCACGGCCTCGCGACCGACGCCCTCGAGGCCGCGGAGCACCTCCTGCGCGTCGGGACGCTCGGGCAGGAGGCGCCGGAGCCCTCCGATCTGCAGCACCATGACGCTGACCTGGTGGGCGACCGAGTCGTGCACGTCGCGCGCGATGCGCGCCCGCTCGGCCATCACGGCGGCAGCGGCCGCGGTCTCGCGCTGCTCGGTGAGCTCGACTGTGAGCTCGCGCAGCCGCTGCGACTGCGCGCGCTCGCGACGCACGAGCAGGCCGACGCCGAAGGCGGCGACGTACACCGACACCGTGAAGAGGCCCTCCCACAGCGCCGCAGAGCCGAGCAGTCCGGCGGCGAGCGCCGCGGCGGCGCCCACCCCGAGCGCCCAGGCTGCGCGCCGCGCAGGGAGGACGGCGGCCGCGCGACCGAGGAGGAGCAGGATCGCGAGCAGCTGCACGCCGCCAGGGCCGGGCGCGCCGGCGAGCAGGTTGAGCGGGGGCGTCAGCGCCGCCACGATCGCGGCCGTCAGCGGCCACCGCGGCGCCAGCATCACCACCACGCCCACCACGATCGGCGGGATGAGCGCCTGCGGCGGCACCGCGACGCGATCGTCCAGGAGGAACTCCGCCAGCGAAAGCGCGATCACGAGCGCACCGCCGGTGACGAACAGCAGCGTGGGCGCATGGCGCGTCAGCCGGGAGTGCGGAGCGGGTGCGATCGAGCCCATGCCGGAATGCTAGGGCCCGCGCGGAGCGGCGCGCGTCCGTCGTACGGGGGAACGCGGCATCCGCTCCTTCCCCCGCGCGGCGCGCGAGGTCGATGCCACCGGACGATCCGCCGGCCGGCCGGTCGCCCATAGCTTCGGTGACGGCTCGACGAGCCCTCGAACCGGAAGGACCGACATGACCACCCTCGACACCGTTCCCGCACCCGCCGCCGTCTCCGTTCCCGGACGCCGGCTGACCGCCCTGGGCGGGCTGGCGCTGATCGCCGGCGCGGCGCTGTACACCGCCGGGATCGCGACCTCGCCGCCCCAGGCCTCGGAGGCGACGGCCGACTACATCGCCTCGCTCGCCGCCGACCCCGCACTGACCCAGGCGTCGGCCGTGCTGCTGCACGTCGGCAACCTGTTCCTCGCGCTCGGCTTCCTGGCCGTGCCGGGCCTCGTCCGTGGCGCCCGCGGCGGCTGGCTGACCCTCATCGGCGCGCTCCTCGCGACGCTCAGCCACGCGCTGGTGTCGGGCTGGGTGCTGTTCGACTTCTGGACGATGACGATCGGCATCGAGCTCGACTCCGCCACCGCGGTCGCACTGTCGGAGGCTGTGCAGGGCGGCTCGGTGTTCGGCATCCTCGCGATGCTGCCGATGCTGAACCTCCTCGCGACGCCGCTCGCGACCGCGGGCCTCGCACGCGCCGGCGTGGTGCCGTGGTGGCTGCTCGCCTTCGCGATCGTCCCGTCCATCGTCATGTTCGTGGTGCCGTTCACGCCCCTGCTGTTCACGGCCGTCACCGCCGTGGGCTTCGTGCCGGCCGTCTGGTTCGGCGTGGCGATCCTGCGCCGGGTGCGCGCCGAGCGGGCAATGGGGGCCTGACCGGCCACCCCGGCGCCCCGGACCCGGCCCCGGGCCTCGGCCACCGGCCCCGGACCCCGGCTCCGGGCCCCGGGGCGGCCGGACACTCCGGCCTCCACGCGGGGAACGCGAGACGGAACGCCCTTGACCCGCCGCACGAGAACGGGGAACGTGGCCGCATGACCGAAGACCTCGATGCCCTCGCCAAGGACCTCGACCGCGCGCACGTCTTCCACTCCTGGTCGGCGCAGGCCGGCCTCGACCTGCCGGTCATCGCCGGCGGCTCGGGAACGACGGTGTGGGACCACGCCGGCAACCGCATGCTCGACTTCTCGAGCCAGCTGGTCAACGTGAACATCGGCCACCAGCATCCGGCCGTCGTCGCGGCGATCCGCGCACAGGCCGAGGAGCTCGCGACCATCGGCCCCGCGACCGCCAATCTCGTGCGCGGACGGGCGGCGCAGAGCATCCTCGGCAAGGCGCCGGCCGGTTTCGCCAAGGTGTTCTTCACGAACGGCGGCGCCGACGCGATCGAGAACGCGATCCGCATGGCCCGCCTTCACACCGGCCGCGACACCGTGCTCTCGACGTACCGCTCGTATCACGGCAACACCGGCGCGGCGATCGTCGCGACCGGCGACTGGCGACGGATGCCGAATCAGTACGCCCGCGGCCACGCGCACTTCTTCGGGCCCTTCCTGTACCGCACCGAGTTCTGGGCGACGACCCCCGAGGAGGAGTGCGAGCGCGCCCTCCACCACCTCGAGCGTGTCATCCAGTCCGAGGGACCGGCCACCATCGCGGCGCTGCTGCTGGAGTCGGTGCCCGGCACCGCCGGCATCCTGGTGCCGCCCCCCGGATACCTCGCCGGGGTGCGGGCCCTCGCCGACAGGTACGGGATCGTGCTCATCCTCGACGAGGTGATGGCGGGCTTCGGTCGCACCGGACGCTGGTTCGCCTTCGAGGGCCACGATGTCGTCCCCGACCTCATCACCTTCGCCAAGGGCGTGAACTCCGGCTACGTGCCGGTGGGCGGCGTCATCATCTCGGAGGAGATCTCGGCGACGTTCGACGAGCGGGTCTTCCCCGGCGGACTCACCTACTCCGGCCACCCGCTGGCCGCGGCGTCCATCGTCGCGGCGATCGGCGCGATGGAGGCGGAGGGCATCGTCGACAACGCCCGGCGGGTCGGCGAGGAGGCGATCGGCCCGGGCCTTCGCGACCTCGGGTCGCGGCATCCGCTCATCGGCGAGGTGCGCGGCGAGGGGGTGTTCTGGGCACTCGACCTCGTGAGCGACCAGGACACCCGCGAGCCGGTGGGCGCCGACGTCATCGGTCGCCTCAAGAAGGAGCTCACGGCACGGGGACTGCTCCCCTTCGCCGCCGAGAACCGCATCCACGTGGTGCCGCCCTGCGTCGTCACCGACGGTGAGGTGCGCGAGGCGATGGCGATCTACGATGAAGCACTGACGAGCGTCGAAGAAGACCTCTTCTGACGCGTGCAGCGCGCCGGAGCCGACCGACAGGGAAGGCCTGCGGCGCTTCCGAAGGAGGAACACGACAATGACGGACATGATGGAGCGCACCGACGAGGTGGGCGCCGGCACGGTGATCCTGGAGCACTGGGTGAACGGCGCACCCTGGGCCGGGGCATCCGATCGCACCGGCCAGGTGTTCAACCCGGCACTCGGAACGGTCCAGAAGCACGTGCGGTTCGCGACGCACGAAGACGTGGGTGAGGCGGTGGATGCCGCGTCCACGGCGTGGGAGCAGTGGCGCGACGCCTCGATCGCCAAGCGCCAGGCGGTGCTGTTCTCCTTCCGCGAGCTGCTCAACGCCCGCAAGCAGGAGCTGGCCGAGATCCTCACCGCCGAGCACGGCAAGGTGCTGTCGGACGCGCTGGGCGAGATCGCCCGCGGCATGGAGGTCGTGGAGTTCGCGTGCGGCCTCGGCCACCTCACCAAGGGCGCGTACTCCGAGAACGTCTCGACGGGCATCGACGTCTATACGCTGCGCCAGCCACTCGGCGTCGTCGGCATCATCAGCCCGTTCAACTTCCCGGCGATGGTGCCGCTGTGGTTCTTCTCGATCGCGCTGGCCGCGGGCAACGCCGTGGTGCTGAAGCCCTCGGAGAAGGACCCGACCGCCGCCAACTGGCTCGCGGCGCTGCTCACCGAGGCGGGGCTGCCCGACGGCGTCTTCAACGTCGTGCACGGCGACAAGGAGGCCGTCGACGCGCTGCTCGAGCACCCCGACGTGCGCGCGATCTCGTTCGTCGGCTCGACGCCGATCGCGAAGTACGTCTATGAGACGGCGACCGCGCAGGGCAAGCGCGTGCAGGCGCTCGGCGGCGCGAAGAACCACATGCTGGTGCTGCCGGATGCCGACCTCGACCTCGCCGCCGACGCCGCGGTGAACGCGGGCTTCGGCTCGGCCGGCGAGCGCTGCATGGCGATCTCGGTCGTGCTGGCGGTGGACTCGGTGGCCGACGAGTTCGTGGCGAAGGTCGCGGACCGGATGGCCGGGCTGAAGGTCGGTGACGGTACGCGCGGGTGCGACATGGGCCCGCTCATCACCGGCCAGCACCGCGACAAGGTCACGTCCTACATCGATGTGGCGGGCGATGACGGCGCCGCCGTCGTGGTCGACGGCCGCGGAGTCGAGGTCGACGGCGACCCGGGCGGGTTCTGGCTCGGGCCGACGCTCATCGACAAGGTGCCGACCTCGTCGACGGTGTACACCGACGAGATCTTCGGACCGGTGCTCTCGGTCGTGCGGGTCGAGGGCTATGAGGAGGGCCTCGGCATCATCAACGCCAGCCGGTACGGCAACGGCACCGCGATCTTCACCAATGACGGCGGCGCGGCGCGGCGCTTCCAGCGCGAGGCGACGGTGGGCATGATCGGCATCAACGTGCCGATACCCGTGCCGGTCGCCTACCACTCGTTCGGCGGATGGAAGGCCTCGCTGTTCGGCGATGCGAAGGCGTACGGCCCGCACGGGTTCGAGTTCTTCACTGCCGAGAAGGCGATCACCTCGCGCTGGCT
Source organism: Microbacterium sp. M3 (assembly GCF_033548675.1). Taxonomy (NCBI): domain Bacteria; kingdom Bacillati; phylum Actinomycetota; class Actinomycetes; order Micrococcales; family Microbacteriaceae; genus Microbacterium; species Microbacterium sp. M3. Next base: position 295,690 of record NZ_JAWTZT010000004.1, on the reverse strand, counting down.
CGACCCGTCGCACGGCGGCATCAACCTGGGCTTCCCCCAGCACGACTGACCCGCCTCCTCTCTCTCGACGACCGGGATCAGTAGGCCCGGTCGCCGAGCGAGGGAGCGCCGGCGACCGAGCCGAAACCCTCGGGAAAGAAGCCCCGGTCGTTGAGCGAGGGAGCGCCAGCGACCGAGACGAAACGCCCCGGACCCCGCGTACCGCCCCCGCGTACCGCCCCGCGTTTCGACTCGCTCCCGCTCGCTCAACGACCCCGGGCATCCCCCGGGGCGAACACCGTCACGGCGCCCGGCACGGCGGTGCAGCGGAGGCGGAAGCCGCCGGGCGCGCGCTGCTCGAGCTCGCCGTCGTGGACGAAGACGGACGGATGCCCCGGCTCGGGCCGCACCTGCAGCTCGAGGTCGCGCACCACGAGCCGCTCGACGTCCTCGTCGCGGGGGAACAGCCGCACCGCGCGCAGCACCGCGGCCGTGCGCTTGCCGAACGCGAGCGAGGCGAGGGCGCGCACCTTGGAGCCGCGCGCGTGGTGGATGCGGACGTCCAGCACGCCCGTCTCGGCCTCCTGCCGCTGCATCGTGGCGACGCGGTCGGGATCGTTGCGCCCGACGCTCACGAACACCGACCACACGCGCGCCCGGCGCCCCTCGCGCACGATGGTCAGCGGCTCCGCGCGGCGGAGCGCCGCCGCGGTGGCGACGACGCCGCCGATCCACTTCCCGAGGCTCGTGCGCCGTTCGCGCTCCTCGATGAGCTCCGGGTACGCGCCCACCGAGACGACGTTGAGCACCGTCAGCGGCTGGTCGTCATCGGCGGTCGCGTCCGCGACGCCGACCTCGACGGTCGTGGCCGCCTCGTACGCGTCGATCGCGGCGCCCACGCTGTCGACTCCGAGCGCCCGCACGAAGTGGTTGAACGTCCCGCCCGGCATCGCGAGCAGCGGCCGCTCATAGCGGCGTGCGAGCTGCGCCATGCGCGACACCGAGCCGTCGCCGCCGTAGATGCCGAGCACGGCGGGCGCGGCATCCGATTCCATCGCCGCTGCGACGACGTCCGCGAGGTCTTCGCCGTCGGCGAGCTCGTGCACCGCCGCCTCGGGAAGGCGCGCCGCGAAGATGCCCGCGGGGTCGGCCCGCACCACGGCCGTGCCCGACGCGGTGTTGCGGACGATGAGCACACCACGGCCGTGCGGTTGAGGGGGCGAGGTGGACGGCATACCGCGACACTACCCACGCGCACGCTGCGGGGCCGGGACTTGCGCTGAGCCCGGGCGCGCTCCGCCGTTGCCCCACCTACCGAGAGGCAGCGAACTCAGGGGTTCGCGTCGAACCACGGGGCGACGACCCCGGTCTCGACGCGAATCCCCGGTTTCGGCCACCCGGCCCGGCCCGGCCCGGCGCGGCAGCGACTCCCGGCGGCTATGGCCGAGACGCCGGAGGCGTCAGGCGGGAAGGAGCGGGCGGTTCTCGTAGAACGTCTGCAGCACCACCGTCGTGCGGGTGTTGACCGATGCCGCGGCGCGGATGTCGCGGATGAGCGACTCGAGGTGCCGGGGCGTCGCCACCCGGACGAGCAGCATGTAGCTGGCGTCGCCGGCGATCGAGTGGCACGCCTCGATCTCGGAGAGGTGCTCGAGCAGCTCGGGGGCGTTGTCGGGCTGGGCCGGGTCGAGCGGCGTGATCTCCACGAAGGCCGCGAGCGGCTTGCCCACCGCCTCGGCGTCGACCAGTGCGCGGTATCCGGTGATGACGCCGCGCGCCTCGAGCCGGCGCAGCCGCGTCTGCACGGCCGAGACCGACAGACCCACCGCCGCCGACAGGTCGGCGAGCGTCGCGCGGGCGTCGTTCGAGACCGCGCGGACGATGCCGGCGTCGATCGCGTCGTCCAGAGGAGCCATGTGTCGACTTTAGCGTGCGCAGGAAACTTTCCTGTCGAATCACGTCCACAAGGGAACTTCTCTAGAATCGTGGGCGATACCGCACTCGAAGATCGGAGGTTCAGCATGTCCAGCAGCACCCTTCACACCGCGAAGGCGATCGTCGGCGAACCCGAGGTCGTCGAGGACGCCCGCGATGCCGAGACGAGCGACGCCTGGCTTCGCCTCAAGGCCGCCGCGACGGCGCTCCAGCCCCTGCAGATCAAGGACGGATCGATTCCGGATGCCGCGTCCCACGACGCAGCCCGCGCGCACGTCGCCGAGATCGTCGCCGGCATCCAGGCGCTCGCCCCCGCGTTCCCGCACGATGCGGAGTACCTGGGCGCTTCGGTGCGCGACTTCGAGCGCTGGACGGACGAGGGGTTCGGCATCCCGGACTTCCTCGATTCGCTCGCGGCCTTCCAGCCGCAGCAGCACCGTGTCGACGGCATCCGTCATCTCGTCGTCTTCCCCATGTACACGCAGAACGGCTCGTCCGACCGCCACGTCGAGGCCGTGCTCGTCGAGGTGATCTGGCCCGAGTTCATCGCGCAGCTCGAGACGGAGTACACGAACAAGCTGTTCGTGTCGCTGCGGTTCCTCGACTTCACGCCGGGGTATGACACCAACAGCGCCGTGCTGTTCCCCGAGACCGTGGCGATGCGCGAGATCCCCGCGTTCACGTGGGGGGCGATCTTCCAGGACCGCGAGGCCGCGCGCTACCGTCGCGTCGTGCGCGCCGCCGCCGGGATCACGAAGCTCGACCTGCCCGACGACGCCGCGCGCATGCTCGACGACCAGGCGCTCACCGAGAAGACGTTCGTGATGTGGGACATCATCCACGACCGCACCCACATGCGCGGCGATCTGCCGTTCGACCCGTTCATGATCAAGCAGCGGATGCCGTACTTCCTGTACTCGCTCGAAGAGCTGCGGTGCGATCTCACGGCCTTCCGCGAGTGCGTCGCGATCCAGAAGCGGCTGAGCGCCCGCGTCGATGCGGGCGAGCGGCTCGATGCCGCCGAGGCCGAGATGCTCGAGCACGCGAAGCTCGTGCAGTACGCCGTCATCTTCGACCGCATCTTCCGGTTCTCGATCACCGGCACGCGCGTGCGCAACTACGACGGGCTCGGTGGCCAGCTGCTGTTCGCGTGGCTGCATCAGCGCGGTGTGCTGCATTGGACCGACACGGCGCTCGCGTTCGACTGGGACGACGTGCCCGCCGCCGTCGTGGCGCTGGCCGACGCGATCGACGAGCTGTACTGGCGTTCGATCGACCGGCCCAAGACGGCGCACTGGCTCGCGGCCTACGACCTCGTGCGCGGCACGCTGACCCCGAACCCCGCCTCGCAGTGGGCGCGCGGGCTGCCCGACGAGGTCCTTGCCGGGGCGCCGAAGGGCTACACCGACGCGGTCCTGGACGACGAGTTCCCGCTGTCGATGTTCTTCGAGGCGCTCGACAAGAAGATGAAGCCGGTGATCGAGTCGACCGCCGGCATCACCGGCCGCGACTCCTGAATCGGCCTGACCGTTCTCGGCGAGATCGTGCGTTCTCGTCGAGAACGCACGTCGTGGGCGACGACGACGTGGTGGCTCGACGAGACCGTACGTCGTCGACGTGAAAGGGTGGAGGTATGAGCGTCGCAGGCAGGCTCGTCGTCATCGCGGGGGCGACCAGCGCGTCCGGACTCGCCGCAGCTCGCGAGCTGCGGGACGCCGGGGCGCGGGTGGTGGCCGTCGGCCGGGACGCCGGCAAGCTGCGGGAGTTCGCCGAGGCGTTGGAGTCGGATGCCGCACCCCTCGCGGTGGGATCCTCCGGCAGCGTCCGCACCGAGGTGTGCGACCTCGGCGATGAGGGCGAGGTGATCGCGCTCGCCGAGCGCGTGCACGCCGCCGAGGGCGCCGTCGACGGTGTGCTCCACCTCGTCGGGGGCTGGCGGGGCGGCGGCGGTCTGGCCGGCCAGAGCGACGACGATTACCGGTTCCTGGAGGGCGCGCTCACGGCGCTGCGCCACGTGAGCCGGGCGTTCGACGCCGACCTGCGCGCGTCGGACTCGGCGCGCACGGCCATCGTCTCGTCGGTGGCGGTCGAGCGCCCCCTGGCCGGCGGCGCGAACTACGCCGCCGTCAAGGCCGCGAGCGAGGCGTGGGCGCGGGCCGTCGCCCAGGGCTTCGCGAAGGACGCCCGCGATGCGGGCAAGCCGCTGGCGGCGGCATCCGTCATCTTCCGCACCAAGAGCCTCTCGGGGCTCGAGGACGCGCTCGCGCAGCGGTTCGCCGACCTCTGGATGACGGACGCGACGGAACTGAACGACACCATCGTCGCCCTCACCGACCCCTCCCTCTGACCGCGCGCTCGATCGACGTTCCCGGCCTGTCGAGCGAGCGAGCAACGAGGGAGACGGAGCATCCCGCCACGACCGCAGCGAGCGAGCGCGTCAGCAGCCGGGAACCCACGAACTAGATTGGACACCCGTGACCACGATCCACGACACGAACCTGCGCGGGTTCGCCTCCGACAACTACTCCGGCATCCACCCCGAGGTGCTCGCGGCGATCGCCGCCGCGAACGACGGACACCAGGTCTCGTACGGCGAGGACGTCTACACCGAGCGCCTGCAGGAGGTCATGGCCGGTCACTTCGGCGACGGCGTGGAGGCGTACCCGGTGTTCAACGGCACCGGGGCCAACGTGGTGGGCATGCAGTCGATGCTGCCCCGCTGGGGTGCGGTCATCGCGGCCGGCACGGCCCACATCAACGTCGACGAGGGCGGCGCCCCGGAGCGCGTCGCGGGCATCAAGCTGCTCACCGTCCCGGCCGACGACGGCAAGCTGACCCCCGAGCTCATCGACCGCGAGGCGTGGGGCTGGGGCGACGAGCACCGCGCGCAGCCGCTCGTGGTGTCGATCACGCAGTCCACCGAGCTCGGCACCCTGTACACCGTCGAGGAGGTGCGGGCGATCGCCGACCACGCCCACTCCCTCGGGATGCGGCTGCACATGGACGGCTCGCGCATCTCGAACGCAGCGGCGTCGCTCGGCGTGCCGTTCCGCGCGTTCACGCGCGACGTCGGCGTCGACGTGCTGAGCTTCGGCGGGACGAAGAACGGCGCGATGCTGGGCGAGGCGATCGTGGTCCTCGACCCCGAGGCGTCGCAGGGGCTCACCTTCCTGCGCAAGCTCGACATGCAGCTCGCGTCGAAGATGCGGTTCGTGTCGGCGCAGCTGATCGCGCTGCTCGAGGGCGACCTGTGGCTGCGCAACGCGTCGCACTCCAACGCCATGGCGCAGCGGCTGCGCGCGGGCATCGAGGCCGGGCTCGCCGACGGATCGATCCGCGGCGTCGCGTTCACGCAGCCGACGCAGGCGAACGGCGTCTTCGCGACGCTGCCCGACGGCGTCGCCGACCGCCTGCGCGCGTCGTTCCGCTTCTACGACTGGGATGCCGCGAAGAACGAGGTCCGCTGGATGTGCAGCTTCGACACGTCCGAGAACGACATCGACGCCTTCCTCGCCGCGATCGCCCGCGAGACCTCGGCCGCCTGACCCGGGCCGGTCCGCGGGCGGGTCCCGGCGGAAGTCGGAGATCCCGCGGGAATCGGCCGCATCACGGCGGATCGGCCGATTCTCGCCCGCTCTCCGAGTCTCGCGCCCGCGCCTTCCGCCGCGATGCGCCGGCGACCGCTATGTCGCTCGGCAGGCCAACCGGGCTTCCACAGGAGAGTTCCGCGCCCGATGCTCCTGCAGAACCGCGGTTGACCTGTTGAAGAGGGGCGGATGCCGCGGGCCCGGGTCCGCCGGTCGTTGAGCGAGCGAGGAACGAGCGAGTCGAAACGCCCCGAGCCCGGCGCGCACCCGGGTCCGCCGGTCGTTGAGCGAGCGAGGAACGAGCGAGACGAAACGCCCCGAGCCCGGCGCGCACCCGGGTCCGCCGGTCGTTGAGCGCGCGAGGAACGAGCGAGACGACACGCCCCGAGCCTGGCGCACACCAGGTCACCGGTCGTCGCGCGAGCGAGGAACGAGCGAGCCGAAACGCCCCGAGCCCGGCGCGCACCCGGGGCCGCCGGTCGTTGAGCGAGCGAGGAACGAGCGAGACGAAACGCCCCGAGCCTGGCGCACACCCGGTCACCGGTCGTCGAGCGAGCGAGGAACGAGCGAGACGAAACGCCCCGAGCCCGGCGCACACCGCGGGCTCGAGGCGTTTCGTCTTCGGGCGCTGGAGCGCCCTTCGCTCAACGAGCGGGGGTCAGTCTTCGTGTGCGCCTTCGCGCTCGGCCGGCGCATCGCCGGGCTGCTCGGCACCGGCCTCGGCGACCTCGGCAACCGCTGGGTCGTCTTCGCCCGCAGTGACATCAGCACCGTCGACCTCGGCGCCCTCGACCTCGGCCTCGCCGCCCTCGACCTCAGCGGCCTCGCCTTCGACTTCGGCCTCGCCGCCCTCGACCTCAGCGGGCTCACCCGCAACCTCCGCCTCGCCGCCCTCGGTGTCCGGCGTCAGGTCACCGGCGGCCTCGCCGATCCCCGGCGCGGCGGCCGCGGCATCCGTCACCTGCGCATCGGCGCCATCGGCGCTGGGGGCCTGCGCCGACGGCTCGTCGGCGCTCGCGGCAGAGAGCAGGCCCTCGGGGCGGATGAGCTCCTTGACCTCGGCCATGAAGCTCATCAGCTGGTGCTGCTGCCACCGCAGCTGGCGGGTGCGGTCCTCGGCGTCGCGCAGCACCGCCTGCGAGTGCGACGTGACGAGGTCGATGATGCGCTCGGCCTTCACGTGCGCCTGCTCGAGGTGCTCGCGGGCGCGCAGCTGCGCGTCGGCCTCGATCTGCTGCGACTGCGCCCGCATGAGGCGCTCGAAGTCCTCGGCCTTCACCGACACACGCTGGGCGTGCTCGAGCGACGCCGCGACCTGCTCGTTCGCGTCCTGCGTGATGCGCTCCGCGTGCGCCACCGCCTGGTTGTGCAGCACGAGGAACTCCTGGTGGGCATCGTCCTGGCGACGGGTGAGGGATGCCTCGAACTCGAGCGCGCGCAGTCGCAGCTCGCGCACCGCGTCCTCGGCCTCGGCCCGGTCGCGGGCCGTCTCGCGTGCGACGGTCGACCGCAGCAGCGCGGCGCCCTTCTCGGCCTCGGAGCGGATGGCGGCCGCCTCGCGCTCGGCCTGCGACACCCGTTCGGCAGCGTGGGCGGTCTCGCGCTCGACGCGCGCCTCGTGGGCGGTCAGCTCGGTGTCGATCTTGAGACGCACCTGCTGCGCGTCGCTCTGGGCCTGCGAGATGATCGCGTCGGCCTCGGCCTGCGCCGACGAACGACGGTTCGCGATCTCTTCGCGCGCTGCTTCGAGCAGCCGATCGCCCTGGATCGTGGCGTTGCGGATGAGGAGGCTCGCCTGGTCTTCGGCCACCCGGAGCACCTCTTCGAACTGCTGGCGGTTCGGCGACTCGGTGGTCGCACCGACGAGCTCGTCGCTGAGCGACTGGACCCGCTGCTCGGCGTCGGCGATCTTGGCGTTGGCCAGTTCGAGCTCGCCCTGCAGCCGCTGGACGACGTCGTCGTCCTCTGCACGGGCCTTCGAGGCGTCCGCGGCCGCGCGCTCGCGGTCGGCGCGGCGGCCTTCCTCGGCAGCCGCCAGCGCCGCCTGGAGCCGGTCGATCTCGTCCTGTCGAGCGGCGAGCGTCGCGTCGACCTCGGCCTGGCGGGCGGCGATGGCGGCATCGACCTCGGCCTGACGACGGTCGACCGCGGCCTGCAGCTCGGCCTCGAGTCGCTCGGCCTTGGCCCGGCTCTGCGCGACGGCGGCACCGGCGCGCCGCTGGTGCTGCTTGAGCTGGGTCACCTCGTCGTTCGCCGCACGCACACGTGCGTCGAGACCGGCGATCGCGGCATCCACCTCGTCCTTATCGTATCCGCGGAACGTCGTGGTGAACCCCGACCCGAAGGCGGTCGTCGTCGTCTCGCCGATGAGATTGTCGAACGGCGTCGCGTCTTCCTGATCGGGGCTTCCGGCGCTCACGGCGTGATCGGACATCCTGTGTCTCCGCTTCTGATTCACGTGTCGGCGAGCGCTTTTCGGCGCGGCGACGCGGCCCGCCGCTCCGCGGGGCGAACCAGGTCGCCGGGCGCGCGACAGCAGGGCCTCATCGCCTCGACGACACCGGGGGGTCTGTGTCGCAGGGGTGACTGCGCAGGGGGTGTCTGAACAATACCTCCCCGCCCCGCGTCCGCGAAACGTCAGTCGCCGGCGAGCCACTCCCGGTAGGCGTCGAAGGTCGACGCGCGCCCGAGGAACGCTTCGACGAGGTCGCGGGCGTCGCGGGATCCACCGCGTTCCAGCACCTCGGTGCGGTACCGGCGCGCGGCTTCCGGGTCCATCAGGCCGTCCGCGAATCCGCTGAGGAGGTCGCGCGCGATGACGAGGCTCCACTGGTACGTGTAGTAGCAGGCGCCGTACCCCGTCAGGTGCCCGAAGCCCGCGTAGGGGTGCAGCCCGGGAAGCGGCTGGACCGGGCTCGTCTCGGCGTAGAGGCGCTCGGTCTCGGCCTGAAGGTCGACCGGCCGGTCGACGTGCAGGTGGTACGACACGTTGGCGTGACCGAGCTGCCGCCGCACCTCCAGCGCACGGCCGAACGCGTCGGCGGTGCGCATGCGCTCCACCAGGGCCGCCGGGATCGGGTCGCCCCAAGCGTCGGCGCTGAAGGAGGCCAGGACTCCGGCATCCCACGCCCACTCCTCGAGGAGCTGGCTCGGCGCCTCGACGAAGTCCCACTCGGTCGCGACGCCGCTGAACCGCGCGAAGCGCTGGCGGCCGCCGAGGATGTCGTGCACGAGGTGCCCGAACTCGTGGAAGAACGTCACGACCTCGTCGTGCTCGAGCAGACCGCGGGAGAAGTTGCACAGCAGCGCGGCCTCCGGCAGCACGCGAGCGGCGACCCCCGGCGCGAGCGGGAAGCACGCGGCGTGGTTGAACTTGCCCTCGCGCGGGTGCAGGTCGAGGTGGATGCGACCGAGCCGGTCGCCCCCGCGCACCACGTCGTAGGTGCGCACGTCGTCGTGCCACGTCGGCTCGTCCACCGCGACGTACTCGACGTCGAGCAGGCGGCCGGTCACGTCGAGCACGCCGGTGACGACGCGCTCGAACGGGAAGTAAGAGCGGACGAGCTGCGCGTCGACGTCGTACTGCTCGCGTTTGATCGCGCCGAGCAGGTACCAGAAGTCGGCGGTGCTGACGACGTCGGCGTCGGGCGCGTCGCGCCGCAGCCGTTCGAGGAGGAGCGGGTACTCCGCGTCGGCGGCCGCGCGCGAGGCTTCGTCGAGGCGCGACAGGAATGCCGGGATCTCGGCGCCCGAGCCGATCATGCGGGTCTCGGTCTCGTAGTCGGCCCAGTCGGCGTAGCCGAGCAGCCGCGCCCGCTCGGCGCGCACCTCGAGCAGCTCGGCCAGGATCGGGTCGTTCTCGGGCCACGCGAGGTCGTTGTAGGTGCTGACGAGCGCGGTCCGCGTCGCGCGGTCGGCGGCGTAGTCGCGGATCGGCATGAGGTCGGGGTAATCCGTGGTGAGGGTCACCCGGCCGTTCTCGTCGGCCGGATGCGCGTCGAGGAAGTCCTGGGGCATCCCCGCGAGCCCCGACGCCGGAACGGTGATCTCGCGACGCCCGTCCCGGATGTTGCGCGAGAACGTCAGCGACAGCTCGGTGTCGCGGTCGGCGAGCTCACGCGCCCGCGCGCGCTGGGCGTCGTCGAGCTCGACGCCACCGCGCCGGAAGTCGCGCCGCAGGTGCGCGAGCAGACGCTCCTGATCGGCGTCCAGCCCGTCGGCCTCGGCATCCGCGAAGGCGTTCCACAGCTCACGATCGAGCAGGCGGGCCGCCGACAGCGACTCGACCGCCTGCACCTGGGTCTCCGCCGTCTCGCGCACCGCCGCGTCGGGATGCGCCTCACTGATGACATACGCCTCGCTCAGCGCCTCGGCGAGCGCGATGTCGGCGTCGTTCCACAGCTCGAGGCGTTCGACCGTGGAGAGCTCGGGCTCGGACGTGAGCCGCGCGTCGATCTCCCGGACGCGCGCGATGCGCTGTGCGGGACGGTCAGCGACGAAGGCCGCCCAGCCGGAGGCGTCGGCGGGGAACGGCAGGGGTGCGAGAGTCACCCTGCCGAGCCTAGGCGGCGGCGCCGACGTCCGCGAGAGCCGGTCGCCGGGGTTCGCGGCCGCTCAGCGCAGGGCGCCGACGCTGGCGAGGGCCAGGCGCACGAGGGTGCCGCGGCCGCCCTCCATCTCGGCGGCGAGCGCATCGGATGCCGCTTCCTCTGGTGTCAGCCAGGTGACTTCGAGTGCGTCCTGACGAGGCTCGCACGTGCCGGTGACCGGCACCACGAACGCGAGCGACACGGCGTGCTGACGATCGTCGTGGTAGGCACTGACGCCGGGGAGCGGGAAGTACTCGGCGACGGTGAAGGGCGTCGGCTGCGGCGGGAGCAGCGGGAAGGCCATCGGGCCGAGGTCGTTCTCGAGGTGCCGGAACAGCGCGTCGCGCACGGTCTCACCGTAGCGCACGCGGCCCGAAACGATCGTCCGCGAGATCTCGCCCACCGGGGTGGCGCGCAGGAGGATCCCCACCTGCGTCACCTGGCCCATGCCGTCGGTGCGCACCGGGATGCCCTCGACGTAGAGCATCGGAAGGCGCCGTCGCGCCTCCTCGAGCTCGATGTCGCTCAGCCACGCGGGGTTCGAGATGTTCCCGGCCGGCGGGCCGAACGGCTCGTCGCCTGCCGGCTCGGGGTCGGGGGTGCGCACGGACATGCCTCCTGTATACCCCGCGCAGCGCCCGCGCGCAGAGGCCGCGACCCGTGTTGCCCCTCTTCCGGCGTCTGCGCGGTTCGGGCGTCGGCCCCGTCCCGGTGTCGGCCCCGTCCCGGTGTCGGCAGGGCGTGCGAGGATGTGCCCATGACCGAAGCGCTCGTCCTCGACGCGGACGCCGTGCTGTGGTCGGCCGAGCGCACCGCGCTCGCCGGGCGCCATCTCCTCCTGCTGCTGCACGGCTACGGCGCCGACGAGCACGACCTGTATCCGCTCCGCGCCTACCTGCCCGACGACTTCGTGGTCGCCAGCCTCGCCGCTCCCCTGGTGCCGCCGTGGCCGGCGCCGGGCCGCTCCTGGTATCCCATCGACGGCCTGGACGGACGCGACCCGTCGCACGTGACACGCGCGGCTCAGGCCGTGCTCGAATGGGTCGACGCACACGCCGGGGGCGCGGCATCCGTCGGTCTCCTCGGCTTCTCGCAGGGCGGTGCGGTGTCGCTGCAGGCCATGCGGCTCGACGCCGAGCGGTTCGCCTACGCCGTCAACCTCTCCGGCTACGCCACGCCGGGCGAGCTGCCCGGCGATGCCGCTCTCGCCGAACGCCGGCCCGCGGTCTTCTGGGGCCGCGGCACGAACGACGACGTCATCCCGGGCTTCCTCGTCGCGCACACGACGCAGTGGCTGCCCGAGCACGTCGAGCTCAGCGGCCGCGTCTACCAGGGCCTGACCCACAGCGTGTCGGAGGTGGAGCTCGCCGACGTGCGGGGATTCCTCGAGAAGCAGCTCGAAGAGCTCCGTTCCGATTCCGCCGGCTGAGCCGCGGGTCAGTCCCCTCCGCCGCCTCCGCCACCGTCGGAGCCGCCGCCCTCGGATCCGCCGTCGGATGAGCCCCGGCCGCCGTCGCCTGCCGTGTCGCCGGCCGGGCGCCCGTCCACGGCGGCCGCTCCGCCGGCGGCGCTGTCGGGCCGGGCGTCCCCCTTGGCTCCGCTCCGTCCCGCGCCGCTGAGCGCCACCGCCAGGGCGATGCCGAACGCCAGCCCGAGGCCGACGCCGAGGGCGATGTTGCCGAGCGCCACGCCGAGCGAGGTGCCGACACCGATCCCCAGGGCGATGCCGGCGCCCCAGGCCGCCGCGTTGGGCCCGTCGGGTGCCTTCTGTTGCGTCATGCATCGACGCTATGAGGCCGGCCCGTCTCGCCGACTCCCCCACGCGACGGAGATCCAGGCCCTCGCACGAAGCACTGGTCACGCTCAGGACGGTCCGCTATGGTGGCTGACGGCCTTTGTCCCCTCGGTGAGGAACTCCCTTGAAGCTGATCGACGCGTCCGCGCTGTAATCGCGCTGCCCCGTCGACTCGACGCGCCGGCGCATCTGATTCCGCGCTGCACGTCGATCCCCCGCTTCTCACCCGGCCTCGCCATGCCCGGGCGGCTCGCGGTCCTCGGTGTCAGCGCACGACTGACACAGGAGACCTCATGCCCGCACACACCCTCACCCCCGCCGTCGTCCTCGACCGGCTCTCGTTCGCGTGGCCCGATGGCACCGCCGCCCTCAGCGACGTCAGCGGCTCGTTCGGCTCGGGCCGCACCGGCCTCGTCGGCCGCAACGGCTCCGGCAAATCGACGCTGCTGCGGCTCATCGCCGGAGAGCTCGAGCCCGGCGGCGGACACGTCGCACGCACAGCGGATGCCGCGTACCTGCCGCAGCGCCTGACGCTCGACGTCGACCGGCCCGTGGCCGATCTGCTCGGCGTCGGCGAGACGCTCCGCGCACTGCGCGCGATCGAGTCCGGTGACGCCGACCCGCGTCACTTCGACGCGGTCGGTTCGGACTGGGACGTCGAGGCGCGCGCCCATGCCGCCCTCGCCGAGGCCGGCCTCGCGCCCGACATGCTCGACCGCAGCGTCGGCCAGCTGTCGGGCGGAGAGGCAGTGCTCACCGCGATCGCCGGCATCCGGCTGCGCGGCGCGCCGATCGCGCTGCTCGACGAGCCCACCAACAACCTCGACCGGCAGGCACGCGCGCGCCTGCACGACATGGTGCGGTCCTGGCGCGGGGCGCTGGTCGTGGTCAGCCACGACACCGCGCTCCTGGAGCTCATGGACGACACCGCCGAGCTGTACGCGAACGAGCTGTCGGTCTTCGGCGGCCCGTACTCCGAGTGGCGCGCGTGGCTCGACGCCGAGCAGGGCGCCGCCCGCGACGCCGAGCGCACGGCCCGGCAGGCCGTGAAGCGCGAGAAGCGTCAGCGCATCGAGGCCGAGACGACGATCGCGCGGCGGGCCGCGATGGGCCGGAAGGCGCAGCTCGAGAAGCGCGTGCCGCCGATCGTGGCCGGCAACCTCAAGCGCGCGGCCCAGGTCTCGGCCGGCAAGCTGCGCGGCGAGAAGTCCGATCGCGAGGCATCCGCCCGCGAGGCCCTCGATGCCGCCGAGCGCCGCGTGCGCGACGACGACATCGTGAAGATCGACCTGCCCGACCCGGGCGTGCCCGCGGGCCGTCGCATCGCCACGCTGGGCGACGAGGAGCACTCGTGGATCATCCAGGGCCCCGAGCGGGTCGCGCTGATCGGCCCGAACGGCGCCGGCAAGACGACGCTGCTGGAGAAGCTGGTCGGTGTCGGCCTGCGGAACTCCACGGATTCGGGCGGGCTCGGGCACGCCGCCGCGGAGTCGGGCGAATCGACGCCGGATCCGTGGAGTTCCGCACACGCCGAACTGCACACCGACCGCGTCGGCTACCTGCCGCAGCGCGTCGACGGGCTCAACGACGCCGGGTCGGTGCTCGACAACGTGGCGCCGGCGGCGCCGAGCGTCACGATGGTCGAGCTGCGCAACCGGCTCGCCCGGTTCCTCATCCGGGGTGCGGCGGTCGAGCGGCCGGTGGCGACCCTGTCGGGCGGCGAGCGGTTCCGCGTCGCGCTCGCCCGGCTGATGCTCGCCGACCCGCCCCCGCAGCTGCTCGTGTTCGACGAGCCGACGAACAACCTCGACCTCGACACGGTCGACCAGCTCGTCGCCGCCCTCGCCGCCTACCGCGGCGCGGTCCTCGTGGTGAGCCATGACGACACGTTCCTCGAGCGCATCGGCGTGACGCTCACCCTCGAGCTCGACCGCGACGGGCGGCTGACCGAGCGGTGAGCCCCGGGCCGCGGCATCCGTCCTCATGAGAGGAGAGCGGATGCCGCGGGCCGGCGCCCGTTCGAAGCCGGGGGTCTGCACCCGTGCGGCCGCGCCTCGCGCGGGCGAGGATGGTGCCATGAACGCACTCGTCAGACCTCAGCAGGGCCGTTGGATCGCAGGCGTCTGCGCGGCCGTGGCCAACCGGTTCGGGTGGAACGTCACGCTCGTCCGCATTCTCACCGTGGCGGCCGTCCTCTTCTTCGGCCTCTCGCTCTGGATCTACGTCCTGCTCTGGCTCCTGGTGCCGTCCGAGCGCTGACCCCCTGGCGCGGGCCGGCGCCCCGGACCATGATGAACGCATGCATCGCCTGGTCCGTCCCCGGAAGGGGCGCATGATCGCCGGAGTCTGCCAGGGGGTCGCCGACCGCTTCGGCTGCAGCGTGGTGCCGATCCGGGTGCTGACGGTGGGTGCGACCGTCTTCTTCGGCGTGTCGATCCTGCTCTACCTGCTCCTGTGGATCCTCATCCCCGACGAGCGCTGAATCGCGGGTCAGGGGTTCTTCGGGGTCTTGGTGCGCCCGGGCGCGCTGCCGCTGTTGCCGGGCGCGGGCTCGGCCTCGTCCGCGGCAGCAGGCGGCGGCTCGACGGCAGTCGGCTCGGGCGCGGGCGCCGGGTCGACGACCGTCTCAGCCTCGGCCTCGGGCTCGGGAACCGTGTCGGCCGGCTCCTCCGCGACCTTGAGCACCGTGGGCGAGGGGGTCGGCGTCGGGGTGACGCGCGGCGCGGGGCGCTCCTCCGCCGCGGGAGCGGGCTGCGGCAGCAGCGGCGGCCGGTCGGCGGAGGCCGCGAAGATCGAGGTGACGACGACCACGAGCGAGAGGGCGAGCCCACCGCAGAGGGCGCCCAGGCCGAAGGTGCGCGCACGTCGCGAGCGCGACCAGGAGCGCGCGGCTGACACGGGATCCGTGCGGCGCGTGAGGGGCGTCGGAGCGTCCCACGCGCTCGACGGCGTCGACTCCATGACGGTCCTCGGCGTTGACGGCATGCGGGGGGCCCACCGAGCATACGCGACGCGTCGGCCGAGGCCCAGCCTGGCCCGATGTCGGCGATCGCGACGAAGATGGAGGGATGGGCGACGTCCTGGAGCGGTTCGGTCCTGCCACGCAGGAGTGGTTCCGCGGCGCCTTCCCCGCCCCGACCGAGGCCCAGAAAGGTGCATGGCAGGCCATCTCGGCCGGCAAGCATGCCCTCGTCGTCGCACCGACCGGATCGGGCAAGACGCTGTCGGCCTTCCTGTGGGCGATCGACCGGGTGTTCCACGACAAGG
Organism: Microbacterium sp. M3; assembly: GCF_033548675.1. Lineage (NCBI taxonomy): Bacteria > Bacillati > Actinomycetota > Actinomycetes > Micrococcales > Microbacteriaceae > Microbacterium > Microbacterium sp. M3. Next base: position 280,538 of record NZ_JAWTZT010000004.1, on the reverse strand, counting down.
CGGCTGCCGCGGCATCCGCTCCCCCTCCCGACGGCCGGAAGAAGAAACGGGATGCCGCGGCCCCCGCGACGCGCATCCTCTACATCTCACCGCTCAAGGCCCTGGGCGTCGACGTCGAGCGCAATCTGCGTTCGCCGCTGGTGGGCATCGGGCAGTCGGCGCGACGGCTCGGTCTGACCGTTCCCGACGTCGGCGTCGGGGTGCGCTCGGGCGACACCCCCGCCGCCGACCGGCGCAAGCTGGTGCAGGCGCCGCCCGACATCCTCATCACGACCCCCGAGTCGCTGTACCTCATGCTGACGAGCCGCGCGGGCGAGACGCTGCGCGACGTGCACACCGTCATCGTCGACGAGGTGCACGCCGTCGCCGCCACCAAGCGCGGGGCGCACCTGGCGGTGAGCCTCGAGCGCCTCGATGCGCTCCGCCGCTCGTTCGCGCCCGAGGCGCCGGCCGCCCAGCGCATCGGGCTGTCGGCCACCGTCCGTCCGATCGACGAGGTGGCGCGGTTCCTCGGCGGCGCAGAACCGGTGGAGATCGTCGCCCCGCGGGCGAGCAAGGCGTTCGACATGAAGGTCGTCGTGCCGATCGGCGACATGCTCAACCCGCCGCCCGCGCCGAGCGCGTATCAGTCCGATCCCGCCGCGTGGAGCGGGACGGATGCCTCGGCCCCGGCATCCGGCGGCACCGACGAGTCCGGCGAGCCCGTCGACGAGGACTGGTTCAACGACGGTTCCGCCGGCCGCGGGTCCCGCGCCACGGGCGGCGGCGAGACCGAGATCACCGGCTCGGTGTGGCCGCACGTCGAGGAGGCGATCGTCGATCGCATCCTGCAGCAGCGGTCGACGATCGTGTTCTGCAACTCGCGACGCCTCGCGGAGCGTCTCACCGGCCGGCTCAACGAGATCTACTCCGAGCGCCTCGGACTGGACCTGCCGGACGCGAGCGTGCCGGCGGCGATGATGGCCCAGGCGGGAGCAACCGCGGGTGCCGACCCCGTGCTCGCGAAAGCGCATCACGGCTCGGTGTCGAAGGAGCAGCGTGCGCAGGTCGAGGAGGAGCTGAAGTCGGGCGCGCTGCGCTGCGTGGTGGCCACGAGCAGCCTCGAGCTCGGCATCGACATGGGCGCCGTCGACCTCGTGATCCAGGTCGAGGCGCCGCCCAGCGCCGCTTCAGGGCTGCAGCGCATCGGCCGCGCCGGGCACCAGGTCGGCGAGGTCAGCCGGGCGGCGCTGTTCCCCAAGCACCGGGGCGACGTGCTGCACACCGCCATCGTCACGGAGCGGATGCTGGCAGGCCAGATCGAGGCCATCGCCATCCCGCAGAACCCGCTCGACATCCTCGCCCAGCAGACGGTCGCCGCCGCGGCGGTCGGTCCGGTCGACGTGGAGGGCTGGTACGAGACGCTCAAGCGCAGCGCGCCGTTCCGCTCGCTGCCCCGATCGGCCTACGAGGCCACCCTCGACCTCATCGCCGGCAGGTTCCCCTCCGACGAGTTCGCGGAACTCCGGCCCCGCGTCGTGTGGGACCGCGACCTCGGGGTGCTCACGGGACGCCCGGGCGCGCAGCACATCGCCGTGACGAGCGGCGGAACGATCCCCGACCGCGGCCTGTTCGGCGTCTTCATCGCGGGGGAATCGCAGAACGCCCGCGTCGGCGAGCTCGACGAGGAGATGGTCTACGAGTCGCGCGTCAACGACGTCTTCACGCTCGGCACCACGAGCTGGCGCATCGTGGAGATCACGCACGACCGCGTGAACGTCGTGCCGGCGTTCGGACAGCCGGGCAAGGTGCCGTTCTGGCACGGCGACGGCATCGGGCGGCCGGCCGAACTGGGCGAGGCGCTCGGCAGGTTCTCGCGCGAGGTGTCGACGGCGAAGCCCGACAAGGCCGAGGCGCGGCTGCGCGAGGCCGGCCTCGACGACTACGCGCAGGACAACCTGCTCGCCTACCTGGCCGAGCAGCGCGAGGCCACCGGCACGCTTCCCACCGACCGTCAGCTCACCGTCGAACGCGGTCGCGACGAGGTCGGCGACTGGCGCGTCATCCTCCACTCCCCCTACGGCATGCAGGTGCACGCGCCGTGGGCGCTGGCGGTCAACGCCCGCATCCGCGAACGGCTGGGCGTCGACGGCTCGGCGGTCGCGAGCGACGACGGCATCATCGCCCGCATCCCCGACGCGACGGCGGAGCCGCCGGGCGCCGACCTCTTCGTCTTCGACCCCGACGAGCTCGACCAGATCGTGACCGAGGAAGTCGGCGGCTCGGCGCTGTTCGCCTCGCGGTTCCGCGAGTGCGCGGCGCGCGCCCTGCTGATGCCCCGCCGCAACCCCGGCAAGCGCACGCCGCTGTGGCAGCAGCGGCAGCGCTCGGCGCAGCTGCTCGAGGTCGCCAAGCGCTACCCGACGTTCCCGATCATCCTCGAGACGCTGCGCGAGGTGCTGCAGGACGTCTACGACGTGCCGTCGCTGCTGCGACTGATGCGGGGTATCGGCGAGCGCCGCATCCGGCTCATCGAGACCGAGCCGCCGCAGCCGTCGCCGTTCGCCCGAGACCTGCTGTTCGGCTATGTCGGCGCGTTCATGTACGAGGGCGACTCCCCGCTCGCGGAGCGTCGCGCGGCGGCGCTCTCGGTCGACCCCGCGCTGCTGTCGGAGCTGCTCGGCAAGGTCGAGATGCGCGAGCTCCTCGACCCCGAGGTCATCGCGCAGTTCGAGCGCGAAGCGCAGCGCCTCGACCCCGAGCGTCGCGCGCGCGGTCTCGAAGGGGTGGCCGATCTCCTGCGACTGCTCGGCCCGCTCGACGCCGCCGAGGTCGCGGTGCGTCTCGGGGCCGACCCCGGCTCCGACGGCGTCGGGGGCGCCCACGCGACGGAGGCGGCGGCATCCGCTCTCCTGGACGCCCTGGTCACGACGCGCCGGGCCATCCCGGTCACGATCGCCGGGGTCGCCCGCATCGCCGCCATCGAAGACGCCGGTCGCCTGCGCGACGCCCTGGGCGTGCCGCTGCCGGTGGGCATCCCCACCGCATTCCTCGAGCCGGTCGCCGACCCGCTCGGCGACCTGCTGGCCCGCCATGCCCGCACCCACGGACCTTTCCGGGCGGATGCCGCGGCCGACCGCCTCGGCATCGGCGTCGCCGTCGCGCGCCACACCCTGCAGCGGCTCGAGTCGCAGGGGCGTGTGACGAGCGGGTTCTTCCTGCCCGACACGTCGACGGCGCCGGGCAGCGACGGCGGCCGCGGCGACGAGGCGGAGTGGTGCGACACCGAGGTGCTGCGACGGCTGCGGATGCGCTCGCTCGCCGCGATCCGCGGGAGCGTCGAGCCGGTTCCGCAGCACGCGTACGCGCGGTTCCTGCCGGTGTGGCAGCACGTCAGCCGACCGCTCGAGGGGATCGACGGCGTCGCCGCGGTGGTCGAGCAGCTCGCGGGCGTGCCGATCCCGGCGAGCGCGTGGGAGTCCCTCGTGCTGCCGTCGCGGGTCGCCGACTACAGCCCCGGCATGCTCGACGAGCTGACCGCGACGGGCGAGGTCGTCTGGTCGGGGCACGGCAGCCTGCCCGGGCGTGACGGCTGGATCGCGCTGCACCCCGCCGACGCCGTCCCGCTGACGCTCGCACTGCCCGACGAGGCCGACGAGCCCGCGCCGGGCTCGCTCGATGCGCAGCTGCTCGCCGCACTCGGCGGCGGGGGCGCGTACTTCGCGGCCCAGCTGCGACAGGCCACCGGCGCCGAGAACGAGCAGTCGGTGGTCGAGGCGCTCTGGCGCCTCACGTGGGCGGGCCGCGTCACGAACGACACCTTCGCCCCGGTGCGCTCGCTCGTGTCGGGCGGCTCGCAGGCGCATCGGGTCAGTCGCCGCACACCCCGCGCCCGGCTGTATCGCGGCGCGGCGGTGCGCGCGGTCGCGGCGTCGGTGCCGGCGCGACCGCCGGCCATCGGCGGACGCTGGTCGCTGCTGCCTGCGGCCGAGGCCGATGCCGCGCTGCGCGCGACCGCCACCGCGAGCCTGCTGCTGGATCGGTACGGCGTCGTGACCCGCGGCGCGGTGCAGTCCGAGGGCGTGCCCGGCGGCTTCGCGCAGACATACCGGGTGCTCGCCGGCTTCGAAGAGGCCGGGCACTGCCGCCGGGGCTACGTGATCGAGAAGCTCGGCGCCGCGCAGTTCGCCGCTTCGGCGACCGTCGACCGCCTGCGCGAGTTCGCAGGACTCGCCGACCCTCCGCCGCTCCGGGCGGTGACCCTCGCCGCGACCGACCCCGCCAACCCCTACGGCGCCGCGCTCGCGTGGCCGGCCCTGGTGGGAGTCGGGCACCGGCCGGGACGCAAGGCCGGGGCGCTCGTCGTGCTCGTCGACGGCGCCCTCGCGCTCTACCTCGAGCGCGGCGGCAAGTCGGCGCTCGCCTTCACCGGCGACGAGGCAGTCCTCGCGGCCGCGACGAAAGGGCTCGCGACGACGGCGCGCTCGCGACGGCTCGACACCCTGACGATCGAGCAGGTGAACGGGGCGTTCGTCTACGGCACCGGGGTGGGCGGGGCCCTGCGGGATGCCGGCTTCGTCGAGTCGCCGCGCGGCCTCACGCTGCGCCGGCTCACCGCGGGCGACACCCTCCGGCAGGCGCAGGGAGCTGGTTCCGGGACGCCGGGACCGGACGGCCGCGAGGGCGCCCGTGCCTGAGGACCGGGCGGCCACGGGCAGCGACGGGCGGAGCCCGCGGGCGTCCGTGCTCGAGGATCCGGAGGACGCACGTGCCTGAGGGCGACACCGTCTTCCGCGCGGCGCGGCGCCTGAACGCCGCGCTCGCAGGCGCGACGGTCACGCGCTTCGAGCTGCGCGTGCCGCAGGCCGCGACCATCGACCTACGGGGCGAGGTCGTGCACGACGTCGTGTCGCGCGGCAAGCACCTGCTGCACCGCATCGGCACCTGGACGCTCCACACCCACCTGAAGATGGAGGGCGAGTGGCACGTCTACCGCCGCGGCGAGCGCTGGCGCGCCCCGGCGTTCCGCGCCCGCGCCGTGATCGGGGCGACGGCGCCTGACGGCACCGAGTGGGAGACGGTCGGGTTCGACCTGGCCGACATCAAGGTGGTCCCCACCGCCGACGAGGACGACCTGGTCGGCTATCTCGGGCCCGATCCGCTCTCGTCCGACTGGGATGCCGCCGAGGCCGCACGGCGCCTGTCACTCGACTCGCGCCCCGTGCACGTGGCGCTGCAGGACCAGCGCAACATCGCCGGCTTCGGCAACGAGTACGTCAACGAGATCCTGTTCGTCCGGGGCGTGCTGCCCACGACGCCCGCAACCGAGACGGATGCCGCAGCCATCGTCGATCTCGGAGCCCGGATGATCAACGCCAACCGCGATCGCTCCGGCCGCACGTTCACCGGCGACGCGCGCCCGGGGCGCTCGACGTGGGTCTATCGCCGCGAGAATCGCCCATGCCGGCGCTGCGGGTCGCTGATCCGCGGCGGCACCCTGGGTGCCGATCCGACCCGCGAGCGGATCGTGTTCTGGTGCCCGACCTGCCAGGGGTGAGCGGCGGCAGAGCACGCTTTCATCACGATGCCCGGCGGACGGAATGTCGGTCCGGCGCACAGCCGACCCCTGCGTGCCGGCGTGCCTGAGCGGAAACGCCGCGGTTTCCTCGCCGTTACACAGCGCCGGACGATCTGTCGCACCGGCGGGCCCCGGCACCCCGGATCGTCCGGTTCGGACTCGGGCGCGTTGCAGGGCACCACGACGCCATATTGAATACCTCACACCCGATAGGCGGCGCAGCGTTGCGCCGCCGGCGATCACGAGGAACCTCACGAGGTGACGATGTCCACAGGCATGGCGACCGCAGCACAAGCGAAGGCGGAGCATGTTCCCACCGGCAGCGAAGGCGCGCGCGGGGCCGTCGTCCTGTCGGGCATCACGAAGTACTACGGCGAGCAGCCGGCCGTCGACGATCTCTCGCTGGAGATCCAGCCGGGCGAGTTCATCTCGCTGCTCGGCCCCTCGGGCTGCGGCAAGACCACGACCCTGCGCATGATCGCGGGATTCGAGCAGCCGGACGCCGGCGACATCCTCATCTCAGGGCGTCCCGTGCGAGGCGTGCCGCCGTACAAGCGCGACGTGAACACGGTCTTCCAGGCGTACGCGCTGTTCCCCCACCTCTCGGTGGCCGAGAACGTCGCGTACGGCCTGCAGCAGCGCCGCACGCCGAAGGCGGAAGTCCGCGAGCGGGTGACGCAGGCGCTGGACCTCGTGCAGATGCGCAGCTTCGGCGACCGCAAGCCCACGCAGCTCTCGGGCGGCCAGCAGCAGCGCATCGCGCTGGCCCGCGCGCTCGTCAACCGCCCGGCCGTCCTGCTGCTCGACGAGCCGCTCGGAGCGCTCGACCGGCAGCTGCGCGAAGAGATGCAGCTCGAGCTCAAGCTGCTGCAGTCGCGGCTGGGCATCACGTTCGTCTTCGTCACGCACGACCAGGGTGAAGCTCTCTCGATGAGCGACCGCATCGCCATCATGCGCGCCGGCCGCATCGACCAGCTCGCCGACGCCGACACCGTGTATGCGCGGCCGGCCTCGGCGTACGTGGCCGCCTTCGTCGGGCAGCAGAACTTCTTCCGCGGGCCGACGGCCGAAGCGGGTGCCGCCATCACGTCGCCGCACGCGCTCGTGCGCGGCGCGGCGCCGGTGCTCACCGGGACGAATCTGGGCGAGGCCGCCGTGCGACCCGAGTTCATCCGCATCGAGAAGTCCGGCACCGCCGAGGGCGCTCTTCCCGAGGCGAACGCGGTCCAAGGGGAGCTCATCGGCGTCTCGCACCTCGGCGACACGATGCAGTACCTGGTGCGCCTCGGCCAGGATCAGAGCCTCATCGTGCGCCGGCCCACGCCCGACGCGCCGCCGCTCGCGGTCGGCGACCGCGTCACGTGCACGTGGACCGCGCAGCACGTCCTGCTCTTCCCTGCCGACGACGCCGCCCAGCAGGGCGGATACACCGCACCGCCGACCGCCTGACCTGCCCGACCCGACCCGCCCGAACCCGACGCACCACTCGGTGCCACGGCATCCGCACCCCGGCTGCCGGGCCCGACCGACCCAGGAGTACCCGATGACTCAGCCTCGCAACCCGCTCCGCATCCTCGCCCCGCAGGGCTCGACGCCCGCCATCGTGCGCGAGCTGTCGCGCCGGCGCTTCCTGAGCTTGGCCGCCCTCGCGGGCGGGGCCACCGTGCTCGCGGCGTGCGCACCCGGCGGCAGCGGCTCGCCGGCGCCGCAGGCGACCGGCGGAGAGCTGGAGAGCGACCTCTCGGTGTACACCTGGGGCGATTACGACTCCCCCGACGTGGTCTCGGGCTTCACCTCGGAGGAGGGCACGAAGGTGACGCTCGACTCGTACTCGTCGAACGAGGAGCTCATCGCGAAGCTCATCGCCGCGAAGGGCACCTCCGGGTACGACATCGTCGTCCCGACCGGGGTCTTCATCCCGCAGATGATCGAGAACGGCCTGCTCACGAAGTTCAACAAGGAGCTGCTGCCGAACATGTCGAACATGGATCCGGCGTTCCTCGGCCGTGCGTGGGACCCCTCGAACGACTACTCGGTCTGCAAGGCGTGGGGCACGACCGGCTTCGTCTACGACAAGAACGTCATCACCCGCGAGCTCACCACGTGGGCGGATTTCTTCGACGCGGCCCAGAACGAGGCCAGCGGCAAGACCGCCATGTCGGACGACCCGGCCGGCATCATCGGCGCCTACTTCTGGGCCAACGACATGGACTGGAACACCGAGGACCCCGACGAGCTCGAGGCGTGCCGCGCGTTCCTCGTCGAGCAGATCGCCCCGCACGTCTCGGCCTTCGACTCCTACCCGGGCACCAACGCGATCCCGCAGGGCACGCAGGTGCTCATGCAGTCGTGGAACGGCGACGCGCGTCTGGGCCTCATGGAATCCAGCGAGCCCGAGCGGTGGCAGTGGGTGCTCCCCGGCCCGCAGACCGAGCTGTGGATGGACAACTGGGCGATCGCCGCCGGGGCCCCGCACCCCGAGGCCGCACACGCGTTCATCAACTACTCGATGACGCCCGAGAACCTGGCGCTGAACCTCGACTACATCGGCTACAACGTCGGCGGCAAGGACATGCAGGCGGCGGCCGAGGAAAGCGGCCTCGAGCTCTCGGACATGATCTTCTTCACCCCGGAGCAGCTCGAGACGATGCACGAGCAGGAGCTCAACGACTCGCAGACCACGCGTGTGGAGATCTACAACGAGATGAAGGCCGCCGCCGGTGCGTAGCCGGTCGGCGGGGGCCGCGCTCGCCGTACCGGCGTGGGCGTGGCTCCTGGTCTTCTTCGTCGCACCGGTCGCGATGGTGGTGTGGTTCAGCTTCGGGTACAAGCCCGGCATCTTCGGCACCCACGCCAACGACATCCTCTCGTTCGACCGGTACGTCGAGGCGGTCTCGCCGACCTTCTTCGCGACGTTCGCCAACACCCTCTGGGTGGGCATCATCGGCACGGTGCTGTGCTTCGTCATCGGCGCGCCGGTGGCGTACTGGATGGCCTTCAAGGTCAAGCCCCAGCGTCGCGGGCTGCTGATCGCGCTCGTGCTCGTGCCGTTCTGGACCAATTTCCTCGTCCGAACGATCGGCTGGCAGGTGATCCTCGCGCCCGAGGGCTGGCTGTCGGCGCTGCTGCAGGGCATCGGCGTGCTCGACGGGCCGCTCGAGCTGCTGTACACGCGCACCGCGGTCATCATCGGCGTCGTCTACAACTACCTGCCGCTCATGATCCTGCCGCTGTTCGTCGCGTTCGACCGCGTCGGTCCGGCTCTGCGCGAGGCGTCGAAAGACCTCGGCGCGGGCAAGCTCACGACCTTCTTCCGCGTGACGCTGCCGCTGTCGCAGCCCGGCATCGTCGCGGGCGTGCTGCTGGTGTTCATCCCCCTGATGGGCGACTACATCACCGCGACGGTGCTGGGCGGCGCGAAGGGCAACATGGTCGGTCAGCTCGTCGCGAGCCAGTTCCAGACCGCGCAGAACTGGGCGCTCGGATCCGCGATGGCGGTGCTGCTCATGCTCGTCATCATGCTGACGATCGGAGTCGCCGCGGTGATCCTGTGGGCGGTCGCCCTGCCGTTCCGCTCGCGGAACCGACTCGTGCTCGGGCCTGCACCGGCGACGGCGAAGACGGATGCCGCCCCCGCGGCGATCCTGGAGGTGACGACATGACCGTGCAGACCCTGACCGAGACGCTCCTGCAGGCGCAGGAGCGCGAGGCACGACCCGGAGGTGCGCCCCGCCGGCGCGCGCGGCGCTCGTGGTCGGACGTCGCGTTCGGCGTATGGGGCGTCCTGGTGATGCTCTTCCTGTTCCTGCCGATCATCGTCATCGTCATCTACTCCTTCAACACCGGCCGCCTGCTGGTCTCGTGGGACGGCTTCGGATTCGATGCGTTCGGCACGATCCTCGCCAAGCCCGCCATCCAGAGCGCGGTGCGGGTCTCGCTCATCACCGCACTCATCGCCGCCGTCATCGCGACGGTGCTCGGCACGCTCGCCGGGATCGCGATGGCACGGCATCCGGGCAAGTGGGTGTGGTGGTTCCTGGGGCTTCTGCTGCTGGTCTCCGTCACGCCCGAGATCGTCGACGCCGTGGCGCTGCTGCCCTGGATGGTCTTCCTCGGGCAGGACCTCGGCATCTCCGTCTTCAACGACGGCATCGTGCGCCTGTCGGTCGGCTCGTCGCTGTTCGCGACCGCGGTGGTGTCGTACATCGTGCGCGCACGGCTCGTGGGGCAGGACGCGCACCTGGAAGAGGCATCCGCTGATCTCTATGCGAAGCCCTTCACGACGTTCCGTCGCGTCACGCTGGCGCTGGCGATGCCGGCTGTGCTCGCGGGCTTCCTGCTGGCCTTCACGCTGAGCCTCGACAACACGATCGTGGCGGCCTTCGTGCAGGTCTCGGGCACGACGCCGTGGCCGGTGTACGTGCTGAGCGCCGTGCGGTCGGGGCTGCGTCCCGAGATCGCGGCGGTGTCGACGATCATGCTGCTGCTGACCCTCGTCGCCCTCGCCCTTGTGGCGCTGGTGCTCAAGCGCGCCGGGGACTCCGCGACGCAGATCGCCCGCACGATGACCGGCGGCTGAGGAAGGAACGATGACACACGCCGACCTCGTCTTCACCGGCGGGCCCGTCTTCACGGCGAACACCGTGCGCTCCCAGGCGAGCGCCGTCGCGGTCACCGGCGGCCGCATCGTCGCGGTGGGCGGCGACCGGGTCCGGGAGCTCATCGGCCCGTCGACGGAGGTCGTCGACCTTCACGGCAGGATGCTGCTGCCGGGCTTCCAGGACGCGCACGTGCATCCGGTCTGGGGCGGGCTCGACCTGCTGCGCTGCGACCTCGCCCACCTCGCCACCGCCGCGGAGTACGCCGCGGCGATCGGCCGGTACGTCGCGGAGCATCCGGCCGAGGAGTGGATCCTCGGCGGCGGCTGGCAGATGTCGGCCTTCCCGGGCGGCACGCCGACCGCCGCAGCGCTCGACGCCGTGACCGGCGACCGGCCGGCGTTCTTCCCGAACCGCGACGGGCACGGGGCGTGGGTCAACTCCGCTGCCCTGCGCCTCGCCGGCATCGACCGCGACACGCCCGATCCCGCGGACGGACGCATCGAGCGCGGCGTCGACGGCGCGCCGTCGGGCACGCTTCACGAAGGCGCGATGGCCCTCGTCAATCGCCTGCTGCCCGAGGAGCCGCTCGAGCGCCTGACCGAGGCGCTGCTCCTCGGCCAGCGCTACCTGCACTCCTTCGGCATCACCGCCTGGCAGGACGCCATCGTCGGATCGTACGGGGATGCCGGAGACCCGGGCCCCGCGTATCTCCAGGCGGCTGCGGACGGCACCCTCACCGCGCGCGTCGTCGGTGCGATCTGGTGGGACCGCACCCGCGGCCTGGAGCAGATCCCCTCGATCCTCGACCGCCGCGACCGCTATCGCGGCGGTCGCTTCGCGGCGACTTCGGTGAAGGTCATGCAGGACGGCGTCGCCGAGAACTTCACGGCGTCCATGCTCGAGCCGTACTGCGACGGCCACGGTCACTTCACCGACAACTCCGGCATCTCGTTCGTCGCCCCCGAGGTGCTGAACGAGGCGGTGCCGCTGCTGGACGCCGAGGGCTTCCAGGTCCACTTCCACGCCATCGGCGACCGCGCGGTGCGCGAGTGCCTCGACGCCGTCGAGCACGCCATCGCCCGCAACGGCCGCGCCGACAACCGCCACCACATCGCGCACATCCAGGTGGTGCACCCCGAAGACGTGCCGCGCTTCCGCCGGCTCGGCGTGGCCGCGAACATGCAGTCGCTCTGGGCGACCTACGAACCGCAGATGGTGGAGCTCACGCTGCCGTTCCTCGGCGACCCGCGGAGCGCCTGGCAGTACCCGTTCGGCGACCTGCTGCGCGCCGGCGCCGTGCTCGCGGCGGGGAGCGACTGGTCGGTCTCCACGCCCGACCCGATGGCGGCGATCCATACCGCGGTCAACCGCCGGGCCGCGCCGGGACACGAAGAGGGGGAGTACGACGCGTTCCTGCCCGAGCAGGCGATCGACCTCGCCACCTCGCTCACCGCGTACACGGCGGGCTCGGCGTGGGCGAATCACCTCGACGACGTCACCGGCACGATCGAGGCGGGCAAGCTCGCCGACCTCGTGGTGCTCGACCGCGACCCGTTCGCCGGTCCGGCCGACGAGATCGGCGCCGCACGGGCGCTGCAGACGTTCGTCGAGGGTGAGCGGGTGTACGCCGCGGACGACGCCTGACACGGTTCCGCGCCGGGCTCGGGGCGTTTCGTCTCGCTCGTTCCTCGCTCGCTCAACGACCGGCGTCCGGGGCCGTCGAAAGGCATGAAGCGAGACGAAACGCACCCGGCGCGCTCCTATGCTGTTGCGGTGACCCGACTCCTGCTCCTCATCGACATCCAGCGCGACTACTTCCCGGGTGGGCGGCATCCGCTGGTCGACCCCGATGCCGCGGCCGACGCCGCTGCGCGACTCCTCGCCGCGTTCCGCCGCACCGGTGAGCGGGTCGTGCACGTGCAGCACGTGTGGGATGCGCCGGACGCGGCGTTCTTCGCCCCGAGCACCCCGGGCGTGGAGTTCGACCCGCGCGTCGCGCCCGACGGCGAGGAGCACGTCGTCGTCAAGCACGAGCCCAACGCGTTCCTCGGAACGGGCCTGGAGGCGCTGCTGCGCGCCGCCGACGCGGACGAGATCGTCGTCGCCGGCATGATGTCGAGCATGTGCGTCGACGCCACCGTGCGCGCGGCATCCGATCTCGGCTTCTCGCTCGCGGTCGCGCAGGACGCGTGCGCGGCGCCCGACCTCGCGTACGACGGCCGCACGGTGCCGGGGGCGCAGGTGCACCTGGCGTTCATGGCGGCTCTCGACGGCACCTACGCCCGCGTCGCCGACGTCGACGCCCTGGTCGGCGAGCTCGCTCCGCGCTGACCGGCACGACGGCCCCGACAACCTGTCCGGCGCCGCCGCCAACTTCCGACACCGGCCCTCGTCGCCGCGCACGCCGCCGGGCGAGGATGGGAGCACCAAACGCATCGGAGTTGATAACCGTGGGCACGACCGTCTTCGAACGACAGCGGCCGGCAGCATCCGTCGTCGAGCACTCCCTCGCCGGAGCGGCACACTCGGTCTTCTGGCGCGACGACCTTCCCGAGAGCCTGCTGCCCGATCGCCCGGCGCTCGTCGGCACGCATCGCGCCGACCTCGTAGTCGTGGGCGGCGGCTACACCGGCCTGTGGACGGCGCTGCTCGCCGCCGAACGCGACCCTGACGCGAAGATCGTCGTGCTCGAGGCGCAGCGCGTCGGCTGGGCCGCGTCGGGCCGCAACGGCGGCTTCTGCGAGGCGAGCCTCACGCACGGGCATGAGAACGGCATGTCGCGCTGGCCGAAGGAGATGCCGACGCTCGATCGGCTCGGCCGCGAGAACCTCGATGCGATCGAGGCGTCCGAGGCGACGTACGGCATGGACTTCCAGTTCGAGCGCACTGGCCAGCTCGCGCCGGCGGTCGAACCGCACCAGGTCGAGTGGCTGCAGGAGTGGGCCGCCGAGGGCGAGGAGGGCGTGGTCTATCTGGACCAGGCCGAGGCCCAGGCATCCGTCCACTCCCCCACGTATCTCGCCGCGGTATGGGAGAAGGAAGCGTGCGGCATGGTGCACCCTGCCCGCATGGCCGCCGAACTCGCGCGCGTGTGCGAAGAGCGCGGCGTCGAGATCTTCGAGCGCTCGCACGTGACCGGGCTCGACACCAGCGGCCCCGGAGTGGTCGTGGCGACCCCCGGCGGCCGGGTCGAGGCACGCCGCGCCGCCCTCGGCACCAACGTCTTCCCGTCGCTCCTCAAGCGAAACAAGCTCATGACGGTTCCGGTGTACGACTACGTGCTCATGACCGAACCGCTCAGCGCCGACCAGCTCGCCGCCATCGGCTGGCAGGATCGTCAGGGCATCGGCGATCTGGCGAACCAGTTCCACTACTACCGGATCACGCAGGACAACCGGATCCTGTTCGGCGGCTACGACGCCGTCTACCGGTACGGCCGCCGGGTGAACCCGGCCCACGAGCACCGGCCCGAGACGTGGCAGAAGCTCGCGAGCCACTTCTTCACGACGTTCCCCCAGCTCGAGGGACTGCGCTTCACCCATCAGTGGGCGGGCGCGATCGACACCTCGACGCAGTTCACGGCGTTCTTCGGCACCGCGCGCGACCGCCGCATCGCCTACGCCGCCGGCTTCACCGGGCTCGGCGTCGGCTCGACGCGCTTCGCCGGCGAGGTGATGCTCGACCTGCTCGACGGCGTCTCGAACGAGCGGACCGAGCTCGAGATGGTGCGCAAGCGCCCGCTGCCGTTCCCGCCCGAGCCGGCTGCCGCGATCGGCATCAACGCCACCCGCTGGTCGCTCGACCGCGCCGATCACAACAAGGGCAAGCGCAACCTCCTGCTGAAGACGCTGGACGCGCTGGGCCTCGGGTTCGACTCGTGAACCCGGGAATCGTGACGGATGCCGCGGCCCTCCCTATCGCGCTCGAACCGCTGCCCGCTGAGCAGGTCCTCGAGGGGGCGCCGCGCACGGGATTCGCGGAGCTGTCGGGCGCCATCGGGGTCTGGGAGCACACTCCGGGCACGTCGACCGACGTCGAGGCGGATGAGGTGTTCGTCGTGCTCTCGGGCTCGGCCACGGTGTCGTTCGACGATCCCTCGCTCGAGCAGATCGAGCTTCGCGCAGGGTCGGTGGCCCGCCTGACGGCGGGCATGCGCACGGTGTGGACGGTGCGCGAGACGCTCCGCAAGGTCTACATCGCCGGCTGACCTCCGGGCTTCACCATCCATCACCGCGCCTGCGGCGGAACCAGAGGTCGCACGGTTTCGTGGACCCGCGCCTCGCGCCGCGACAGGGTTTCACCTCTTCGGCCTTCGACCAGTAGACGTTCATCAGCACCTCGCAGTCGCAGAATCCGCCGCCGCTTTCGAGCCGGCTCTCGAGCGCGACGGCCCGCGGCGCGAGCGCGTCGCGATACATGCGCGACAGGCGCAGGGAGCCGTCACAGGGCGCGTCGCGCACGACGCGATCGAGATAGCACGCGAGGCATTCACCGGCCCGCGGGGCGACGATCGCGGCGGCGAGGTCGCGGACGAACGATTCGGCTTGGATGTCGATGGTTGTCTCCATGGCCAGAGCATGGCGACCGCCTCCGACATCGAAGTGCTAGCATTGCCAGCATTGCGGAGGGAGTCGACGTGGGTGCCATCACCGTCCGAAATCTCGACGACGGCGTTCAGCAGCGCCTCCGGGAGCGAGCGGCCGCGCACGGCCGTTCGATGGAGGCAGAAGCACGCGCGATCCTGACGAGCGCGGTGTCGCCCAGCAGCATGATCGTCGACTGGATCGATGCGACGAGCAGCCTCGCCATCGACCTGGAGCTGCCCGAACGCAGCGTCCCCCGCGAGCTCGATCTGTCGTGATCATCCTCGACACGAACGTGCTGTCCGAACCGCTGCGCACTGACCCCGAGATCGCCGTCGTCGCATGGATGAAGACGCAGACGGATGCTGCGGTCACCGCGATCTCCGTCGCCGAACTCCTGGTCGGGGCTCGGCGGCTTCCCGCGGGGGCCCGGCGTGAGCGTCTCATCGCCGCCATCGACTCGATCCTTTCGGGAAGCCGGGTGCTGCCGTTCGACGAACGCGCCGCCCGGAAGTACGCGCGCCTGCAGGAGATCCGGCGGATCGCCGGACGCCCGCTGTCCGTGGAGGACGGGATGATCGCCGCCGTCGCCGCAGCTCACGGTGCCAGCTTGGCGACGCGCAACACGAAGGACTTCGAGGGCCTCGGTATCGACCTCCTCGACCCATGGGAGGCCGTGGACTCCTAGCCCGTCAGCGGCCGGCCGACCTCCGCACCAGCAACGCCAGGTGCAGGGCGGTCTGGGTCTCACCGTCGTCGAGGTCGGCGTTCAGCAGCTCTTCGATGAGGGCGATGCGCTGGTAGAACACCGACCGGGAGAGGTGGGATGCCCCGGCCGCCGCGGTGCGATTGCCCGGGTGGGCGAGCATGGCCTCGAGGACATCGAGGAGGTCGCCCGATCGCGAGAGGTCGTGGGCGATGAGCGGCGCGAGCATGCGTTCACCGTGCTCGAGCACGCGGTGGTCGTCGCGCAGTGCGGTCACGAGCTGCACCAGCGGCCGGTTCTCGACGCGACGCAGGCTGGGTCCCCGCCCGGCGCGGCGACGCCTGCCGCCGGCCAGGTCGACCGCTTCGTGGACCGAGGCGAGGGCGGCGTCGATCCCCTCCGCCGCGCGCCCGACCGAGACGGTGACCCGCTCCACGTCGGCGGCATCGACGAGGGAGCGCACGAATGCCAGCACGGCGGCATCGTCGAACACGGCATCGACCGGGAGCGACACCAGCATCGCGGTCGCCGGCGCCGCGACCCCGACCGGCGCCGAACCCGCCAGCGCGCGGCCGCGCAGGGCGCGGGCCGCGGCATCCGCTCGCTCCGCCGCCACCGGCGCACCCGACACGACCAGGCCATACAGCTTCGCACCCCGCAGCGGCAGGCCGGCGGCCTCGAGCCGCGCGGCGGCGCCGCCGACACCGGCGAACCGGCCGGCGAGCAGCCCGTCGACGAGGCGGCGTCGCCCGATGCGCGCCCACTCGTCGGCGTCGCCGTCGGCGAGGCGTCCGACCGCCAGGGCGATCGCACCCTGCTCGAGCACAGCGGTGCGTCCGGCGGGATGCTCGGGCCCGGGCAGGGCGATCAGGTTGCCCCAGCGGATGCCGCGTGCCTCGACCGGCACGATCAGCCAGTCGTCGCCGCCGGCCGCCATGCCGCGCTCGCGTCGCTGCTCGGACCGGCGGTGCGCGGAGCGGGAACGCAGCTCCCACTCGGTGAAGAGCTCCTCCTCCAGGGCGAGCGGGACCTCGGCGGCGACCACCTCGTAGCCGAGGTTCTCCAGCACGATGGGGGCACCGAGGGTCTGCGCGAGCTGATGCACGATGAAATCCGCCGGGGAACCGCGCAGCACGAGAGCCGTGAAGCGCTCGCGCACCTCGTCACGAGCGCGGAGCGCATCGGTCTGCCCCGTGATGATCCGGCTGTGCACCGCCTCGGTGAGGCTCACGAACTTGACCTCGCGATGCAGCACGACCAGGGCGAGGCCGCGCTGCCGCGCCGCCTCGACGACCACCGCCGGGACGTAGCGGTAGTGCGTGCCCAGCTCGAGCACGAGGCCTGACAATCCGGCGTCGGCCAGTTCGTCGACGAAGCGCCGAAGGTCTGCCGGCTCGGCCGGCCACGACGATCCCGTCGACAGGAGCAGCTCACCCCCGTCGAGGAGACGGGCGACACCCGCACTGTCGGACACGTGCATCCATCGCACCCGCGCGTCGAGCGCGTCGTCTCCCACGAGCACCTCGGGCACGCCGTGGGCGACGGCGTCGAGGGCGATCACCTCGCGCACCGTGGGGAGGGTCTCATCGGCTGTTCGATCTGCCGGACGATCCGTTTGGATCGTCCGATCTTCGCGACGGTCGGGCACCGTGGCCGCCTCTTCTTCTCTGACAGGCTGGGACCCGTCAAGCCTAGAGGATCGCCGCACGATCTGTCCGACACCGAGAGGTTACCCCATGAGCATCACCGAGATCGCCGTCGCCCCCGCGACCTCCGACGCCGAGGTGCGGGTCGTCTCGCACTGGATCGACGGGGCCGAGCGTCCCTCGAACAGCGGCCGGACCGCCCCGGTGCACAATCCCGCCACCGGGGCTGTGACCGCCCGCGTGGCGCTGGCCGATCAGGCCGAGATCGACGAGGCCATCGCGTCGGCGGAGGCCGGGTTCGCGGTGTGGAAGGACTACTCGATCGCGAAGCGGCAGACCGTGCTGTTCAACTTCCGGGAGATCCTGAATGCCCGCAAGCGGGAGCTGGCGGAGATCATCACCGCCGAGCACGGCAAGGTCGTCTCCGACGCGATGGGGGAGATCCTGCGCGGTCAGGAGGTCGTGGAGCTGGCGACCGGGTTCCCGCATCTGATCAAGGGGGCGTTCAGTGAGAACGCGTCGACGGGGATCGATGTGTACTCGCTGAAGCAGCCGCTGGGGGTCGTGGGGGTGATCAGCCCGTTCAACTTCCCGGTGATGGTGCCGTTGTGGTTCGTGCCGATCGCGATCGCCGCCGGCAACGCGGTGATCCTCAAGCCGTCGGAGAAGGACCCGTCGGCGGCGCTGTGGCTCGCGCAGGCGTGGCAGGAAGCGGGCCTGCCGGACGGGGTGTTCACGGTGCTGCAGGGCGACAAGCTGGCCGTGGACGGGCTGCTCACCTCCCCGGTGGTGCAGTCGATCAGCTTCGTCGGGTCCACCCCGATCGCGCAGTACATCTACGAGACCGCCAGCAAGCACGGCAAGCGGGTGCAGGCGCTCGGCGGCGCGAAGAACCACATGCTCGTGCTCCCCGACGCCGACCTGGACCTCGTCGCCGACCAGGCCGTCAACGCCGGGTACGGCGCCGCCGGAGAACGCTGCATGGCCATCAGCGTCGTCCTCGCCGTCGAACCCGTCGCCGACGAGCTCATCGCCAAGATCCAGGACCGCATCGGCAAGCTCAAGATCGGCAACGGGGCGGGCGTCGACGGGGTCGAGCCCGACATGGGGCCGCTGATCACCGACATCCACCGCGACAAGGTCTCCTCCTACGTCGACATCGCCGAGGCCGATGGCGCGACCATCGTCGTCGACGGCCGGAACTACACCGTCCAGGGTCACGAGGACGGGTTCTTCTTCGGCCCCACCCTGATCGACGACATCCCCACCACCTCCCGCGCGTATCAGGAGGAGATCTTCGGACCCGTCCTCTCGGTCGTCCGCGTCGCCTCCTACGACGAGGGGCTGGACCTGATCAACTCCGGTCAGTTCGGCAACGGCACCGCGATCTTCACCAACGACGGCGGCGCTGCCCGCCGGTTCCAGAAAGAGGTGCAGGTCGGCATGATCGGCATCAACGTGCCCATCCCCGTCCCCGTCGCCTACCACTCGTTCGGCGGCTGGAAGCAGTCCCTGTTCGGCGACGCGAAAGCCTACGGCGTCCACGGCTTCGACTTCTTCACCCGCGAGAAGGCCATCACCAGCCGCTGGCTCGACCCCGCCAGCCACGGCGGCATCAACCTCGGCTTCCCCCAGAACAACTGACCCCGACTCCCGGTCGTCGAGCGAGCGACGCGAGACGAAACGGGCTCGGCACCGTCCGGACCCGCGACGCGTTTCGTCTCGCTCGTTCCTCGCTCGCTCAACGACCGACACCCCGACTGGAGCTCCCCATGACCGACACGCTCGCCACTCCCGCCGTTTACACCGACCCGGCCGGCGCCCCGCGCCCGCTCCCCGACCGCGACGCCGACGCGCGCGTGCGCGCCGACGACCGCGGGCACGTTTTCCACTCGTGGAGCGCACAGGCCCTCATCGATCCGCTGCCGGTGGCGGCGGGCGAGGGTTCGACGTTCTGGGACTACGACGGCAACGCCTACCTCGACTTCAGCTCGCAGCTGGTGAACCTCAACCTCGGGCACCAGCATCCCGATCTCGTCGCGGCGATCCAGCGGCAGGCCGGGCGCCTCGCGACGATCCAGCCGTCGATGGCCAACGACGTCCGCGGCGAGCTGGCGCGGCGCATCGCCGAGGTCGCGGGCGACGGCTTCGAGAAGGTGTTCTTCACCAACGGCGGCGCCGACGCGAACGAGAACGCCGTGCGCATGGCGCGCCTCGTCACGGGCCGACGCAAGGTCCTGTCGATGTACCGCAGCTACCACGGCAACACCACGACGGCGATCTCGCTCACGGGCGATCCGCGGCGCTGGCCGAACGAGCCGGGCGACGGCTCGACGGCGAAGTTCTTCGGGCCCTACCCGTACCGCTCGGCGTTCCACTCCTCGAGCATCGAGGAGGAGACCCAGCGCGCCCTCGAGCACCTCGAGCAGACCATCATGCTCGAAGGCGCCTCGACGATCGCGGCGATCATCATCGAGACGATCGTCGGCACGAACGGCGTCCTCGTGCCGCCGCCCGGGTACCTCGCCGGTGTGCGGGCGCTGTGCGACCGGTACGGCATCGTCTACATCGCCGACGAGGTCATGGTGGGCTTCGGCCGCGTGGGCGAGTGGTTCGCGTTCCAGGCGTTCGACGTTCAGCCCGACCTCATCACTTTCGCGAAGGGCGTGAACTCCGGTTATGTGCCTCTCGGCGGCGTGGTCATCTCGGACCGCATCGCCTCGCACTTCGACACCCTCTCGTTCCCCGGCGGCCTCACCTACTCGGGACACCCGCTGGCGTGCGCGGCGGGCGTCGCCACCTTCGAGGTGTTCGAGCGCGACGGCATCCTGGAGCGCGTGCGCGACCTGGGCACGCGTGTCGTCGAGCCCCGGCTGCGCGACATCGCGTCGCGGCATCCATCCGTCGGCGACGTGCGCGGAATGGGCCTCTTCTGGGCGATCGAGCTCGTGAAGGATCGCGAGACGCGCGAGCAGCTCGTGCCGTTCAACGCCGGCGGAGCGGATGCCGCGCCCATCGCGGCCGTCGCGGCCGCCTGCAAGCGCGACGGCGTGTGGCCCTTCACGCACTTCAACCGCGTGCATGTGGCGCCGCCGCTCGTCATCGCCGAGGACGAGCTGCTGCGGGGCCTGGACGTCATCGACCGGGCGCTCGCGGCAGCGGACGAGCACGTCGCACGCTGATCCGGACGCCGGCGGCAATCCACTCTCTAACCCTGTTCCGAACATCTGGCAAGCCCCGTGCATCCAAAGGGTCCGATGCGGGGGAATGAATCTGTGAAGGACGAGGTTATTCCTGTACTCAGCGCCTTCCGGTGCTGCAGGAGGGGACTGTGGGTAAGAACTACATCGACATCGAGAACGACCAGGGCGAGACGCTGCGCTATCGCAAGCACGTGAATGGTCGCGGCCTCATCGCGCATGGCGCGAAGGTGCACCCGAGCGCCGTCGTGGAAGTGGGCGCGTATGTCGAACCGGGTGTGCAGATCGCCGCGGGCGCGCATGTGGGCCGCGGCGTCTGGGTCGAGACGGATGCCGTCATCGGCCCGGATGCCGAGATCGCCCCGCATGCGCACATCGGCCCGCGTGCCGCGATCGGCCCGCGCGCCAAGATCGGGGTGCGGACGCAGATCGGCCACGACGCGCGCGTCGCCGGAGGCTCGCTCATCGGCGACGACGAGACCGTCGGCGACGGGGAGCGCGTCGCGACCGACAGACGAGGTCTCCGGCTCGCCGCCTGATCCGCCCGATCGCTGAGCCGCCTGATCCGCCCGGTCGCTGAGCCGGTCGACCCGCGCGTCGCTCTGCCCCAGGGTGGCGGCGGCATGTCGCCGCCACCGCATAGGCTCTCGGGGTGGTCAGACGCGTCCTCATCGGCCTGCTGCTGCTCGCGATCGCGGGCGCTGCCGTCTGGTGGTTCGCCGGTCGTGGTGACGACGCGGCGCACGATGCCGTGCCTGCTCCCGACACGGCCGTCACCATGCCGGCCATCCCGGCCGGAGCCTTCGAGATGACCGTCGAGAGCGTCCACGACGGCGACACCCTGCGCGCTCGCGTCGCGGTGCCCAACGCCGTCGTCGGCGACCTCGATTCGACCCGCGTCCGCCTGCTGGGGGTCGACACCCCTGAGATCTCACCCTCGCCCGATTGCTGGGGCGAAGAGGCGACGGCGAAGCTCGCGTCGCTGACTCCTCCGGGGTCGACCATCTGGGTCGCGCCCGACGTCGAGGTGCACGATCAGTACGGCCGGACGCTGCTGTACGTCTGGACGCCCGACGGCCGCTTCGTCAACGGCGAGCTCGTCGCACAGGGCGATGCACGCGTCGAGGTCTACTCACCCAACCGCGGCCAGGAGGATCTGCTGCGCTCGCTCGAGTCGGCCGCCGCGGCCGCGTCGGCGGGTCAGTGGGGCGCGTGCGGCTGAGCGGTCACGCGAACAGGAACAGCACGAAGCCGATGAGCGGCAGCGTCCCCTGGATGAGGGCCGGCCGCAGGTACTTCATGCCCGTCGTGAGCAGCACCAGCGCCGCGGCGACCATGGAGCCCAGGCTGAACAGCACGAGGGCGAGTCCGGCCGCGTGCACCGGCGCGGCCTCGGCCCCCGCAAACATGAGCACCAGCCCGATGACCACGCCGATCGCGAGGAACAGGTTGTAGAACCCCTGGTTGTACGCCATCGGCTTCGTGGTGTCGGCGGCGGCCTGGTCGGCCACACCGAAGCGTTTCCAGATCTTCGGCTGCGTCCACTGCACGCTCTCCATCACGAAGATGTACACGTGCAGCAGCGCCGCGAGCGCCGCGAACGCCGTCGCCAGGATCGTCACCATGAGCGAACGATATCGCCCCGGCTACGCTGAACCGTATGGCGAAGGGCGG
Source organism: Microbacterium sp. M3 (assembly GCF_033548675.1). Taxonomy (NCBI): domain Bacteria; kingdom Bacillati; phylum Actinomycetota; class Actinomycetes; order Micrococcales; family Microbacteriaceae; genus Microbacterium; species Microbacterium sp. M3. The sequence goes on along the minus strand of NZ_JAWTZT010000004.1, from coordinate 258,571 downwards.
GTCGCGCGGAAACGCACGGGGGCGGGGCACGCCCGGCAAGCGGCCGGGTCCCGCGGCGAAGGCGAAGCCCGCCGCAGCGCGTCGGCCGCAGCCGTCGCCCGGCCCGTCTCCGACACCACCCGCCGAGCCGGCGATGCCGGCCTCGTTCACGCTGGGCGCGATCGCCGGCGCGACGCCCGGCAAGTGGATCGACACCTGGAACGAGCGGATGCCGCGCACCCCGCTCACGCTGGTGCCGCTGGCCTTCGCCGACGAGCGCCGCGCACTCCTCGACGGCGAGGTCGACGCCGCGATCGTGCGACTTCCCCTCGACCGGGACGGACTGCACGCGATCCCCCTCTACGACGAGCTGCCGGTCGTCGTCTGCGCGAAGGACTCGCACCTGACGGCGGCCGACGAGCTCGCCGCTTCCGACCTCGAGGGCGAGGTGCTCATCGTTCCCGCGGACGACGTGCTCGGCATCCGTTCGAGATCGTTCCCCGGGACCGCGGCGCCACGGTTCGCTCCCCCGGCCGACACGGGCGAGGCGATCGCGACCGTGGCCACAGGGGTGGGGATCGTGGTGGTGCCGATGTCGCTCGCCCGACTGCACCATCGCAAGGACGTCGACTATCGCCCGCTGCGGGATGCACCCGGCTCGACGGTCGCCCTCGCCTGGGTGGCTGACCGCACGACGCCCGCGGTCGACGCGTTCGTGGGCATCGTCCGCGGCCGCACCGCGAACTCGTCGCGCGCCTGACTGCCGCCCGGCGCGCAGCTGCGAGGGGCGCCACCCCAGTCCCCAGACGTGGCACCCCTCGCGGAATCGGCGCTGAAGACCCGCATGCCGAGCTGCGATTCCCCAAGATCGGTCTTCCGCTCGCCTTCGCCCCCCAGGTCCGGGCGGAGCGAGCCGTTCCGGGTAGGAGGAGTCGGCGGCATCCGCTCTGATACACGCGGACGCGAGAAATTCTCAGAAGCCTGCGCCGTGCACCTGGAAGGGGGCGATGATGCCGGTGCGACGGGATGCCTCGGCCAGTGCCACGGACGGCGGAACGCCCCCTGCCAGACCCTCGTGCACCGCGCCCAGCAGCTCGCAGGCGTCGTCGTCGGCCACCACCACCGGCGCGGCGATGACCGACCGGGCTCCCGCGTGCAGCCAGATGCGCGTCATTCCCACCGCCTCCTCGCCCCAGCGGACGGAGGAGCGCCCCACCTCGCATGCGGAGAGGACGACCGTGTCGGGCAGGTGCGGGATGAGATCGATGTCGTAGCCGAAGAGCGTTCCGTCGACCAGCTCGAGCCCCGAGAACATGGGGTTGTCCACGGCGTGACGACCGTGCGCGGCAAGATGCAGCACATCGACCTGGGCGGCCAGGTCTGTGACGGCGGACGCCGTCGCCTGCGCACCGCGGAGCACCTCCCGGTCGTGCCACCGAAGCGACGCCCCCGACACCTCCTCCTCCCCGCGGGGGACGCGCGGACCCACCGCGAATCCGGCTCGGCCCGGCAGCGAGCGGCCGGCTGCCTGCGACGAGACCCAGCGTGTCGCCGATGCCGCGATCGTGAATGCGCGGCCGCGCATCGCGGGGAGCATGGCCCAGGGAACACCGTTCAGCACGCCGGGGACGGTGAGGACGATCCGATCCCGCTCTGCCGCCGCCATCGGCTCGGCGAGCAGCGCGTCCGACAGGTGCGACAGGCGCTCCTCGAGCGCCTGCCCGATGACGTCGACGATCGGTCCGGACCGCACCGTGGCGGCCATGTCGAGATCGGCGCGGAGCCCCCTGAGACGAGTGCGGATCGATTCCCAGGGATGCAGCGGGACGAGCGACACGGCGTCATCGCGAACCACCAGCGCGACGATCACCGACCCCGTGAAGACATAGGCGATGAACGCCGTGTCGGGTGGCAGTGCCCGTCGGAGCGTCTCGAGGCTGATGCGCTCGTCTACATGATCGGCCCGGGTGGACGACCACTGGCGCTCCCGCGCTCGCTCGCGGATCGCGGCCGCTCGGGAGCCCGAGAGCCAGTCGCCCGACGAGTCCTCGAGTCGGAGCAGCCGGAGCTCCGCCAGCTCCTCGGCCATCGCCGGATCAGGAGGTGGGCGCAGCGGTGAGACCTGCTGACTCAGGTGCCGTGCCCGCTCGGACCATTCGAAGACCGTCTCCGCCCGACCGGATTCGACCGCCGACGACATGCCGGCGTAGATCAGCGCGCTCCCGTGCATCATCACCGACGTCTGCAGGTCGATGCTCCCCGAGGTCTGCTGCCAGCGCGAAAGCGCGTCGACGCCGCTTCGCAGGTGCCGCCGAGCCTGCGCGGGACGCCCCCGCATCTGCGCGCGCGCCGCCCGCACCTCGTCCGCGAGCAGCTGCAGCTCGAGGGGCGCTGACGAAGGCAGCCTGACGGAGGGCAGGTCGTCCCTGCCTCGGCGCACCTCGGAGCGCTGCTGGGTGAGGCGGAGGGCGGTCGCGTCCGTGCGGAATCCTGCGGCCTGCAGCTGCGTCACGACCGCGTCGATCTCATCCGCACGCGGCAGCCGGCGTGGCTGTGGCGCATCGCCACCGGAGTACTCGGTACGGCCGCCGCTGAGCAGGGCGCGCATGCGCAGCCCTTCTGCGCGCGCAGCCCAGGTGTCGTGGCCCACCCGGCGGAATCGCCGCGCGGCACCTCCCGCAACCCTGCTCGCGCGCTGCGCCGAGTGCGACAGCAGCGATCGGGCGAGTTCGAACTCGGCTTCTGCCCTCGCCTGCGGCATCCGCTGGCGACCGAAGCTGACGGCGGCCCTCTCGAGCAGCCGCTCGGCGTCGGTGGTCAGCCCGGCGTCCCGCAGGACCTGCGCGCGATCGACATCGCAGATCGCGGTGGTCACCTCCGAGACATCCGTCAGCGCGCGCCGGGCGGCCATCATCTCGCTCAACGCGGGGACGAGATCGCCGCGCAGCAGAGCGATGTACCCCAGGTTGTGCCGGATCTGAGCCTCCTCGACCCGCATGCCGTTGTGCGCGTAGACCGTCATCGCCGCCACAGCGTCATCGCCCGCGAGGTCCAGTCGCCGCCTGCTCATGTTGACCAGGCTGCGCGTCACCAGCATGCGCGCGACGACGACCGAATCGGCGTCCACGGCGCGGATCGCCTCGCTCAGCAGGCGCTGGGCGTCGTCCAGGCGGCCCGATTGCTCCGCGAGGGCCCCCAGCTGCCCGTACAGGACGGCGCGGGTCTCGCCCGAGATGCCGGCGGCATCCAGCGCGTCGCGGCAACGACGCTCAGCACCGCTGAGATCGCCGGTGCGCGCCATGATGTACGCGGACGTGCCCGCGATCCGGGCGAGCAGGTCGACGTCCTGAGTCCTCCTCGCCGCCGTGTCGAGCAGCCGCCGAGCCTCCGCATACCTGCCCCGGTTGGCCGCCTCCACACCGCGGCGATGAAGGATCTCCGCCGTGCTGGTCACCGCCTCAGTCTGGCGGATGAGCGCGTTCCATGTGTAGGCGCACCGGAGGTCAGGGCGCCATGATCCCCTCGTCCAACTCGTCCTTCAGTCCGTCGTGCACCTCGCGCAGTCTCGCTGAACGGGACGCCGCATCGGTCTGCGTCGTTGCGTCCATGAGCCCTTCGGCGATGCCGGCCGCCAGCCGGCCCGCGATGTAGGGCGCTGCGAAGGACGTGCCGCTCCACACCGCGAAACCGCTGGCGAAGTCGTCGGGGTCGAGACCCTCTCGTCGCTGCCCGTTCCGGTCGGCCCGCGAGCCCGCCTGCATCCCGCCTTGGAACTTGGGCGAGGTGCTCACGATCGACACGCCCTGTGTGAAGGTGCCGACCCAGCGTCCGACGTTGCTGAAGAGCGCCACCGAGCCGTTGGGGTTCAGCGCCCCGACGGCGACGTGCGGAGCGGCATCCTTCGGATCCTCGACGTGGAACTCCGCGTCGGGCCAGCCCCACAGCGAGGCCGGGAAGGCGGGACGGGAGGTCGAGTCGTTGCCGGCCGAGCACACGACCGCGCAGCCCAGCTCGCGGATCCGCACCAGCAGCCGGCTCAGCGTCTTGTCGAACTGCTCGTCCGCGGGTGTCTCGTGGTAGTACCCGAGCGAGATGTTCAGCGCATCGACCACGAGCCCGCCCTCGAGCGCCTCGAGGAAGTCCTGAACCGCGTCCAGGAAGTCTCCTTCCAGCACCGTTCCCATGCTGTCGGCGACCCGGATCGGCAGGAGCAGCGCATCCGGGCAGGCCTGGAGGATGACCCCGGCGACGAAAGTGCCGTGGCCCGCCGCACCGTCGAGGAATCCGTCCAGCGGCCCCGCGATGTCGCCCTTGATCTCCGGATCGCTGTCGGCGGAGACGATCCCCAAGGTCGGTGGCTTCTCGAGCATCCTGCCTTCGAACCAGTCGTGTCCGGACCAGCAGCCGGTGTCCATGAACGCGACGACCGGTCGCCTGCCGGGAATCTCACCCTCTCGTCGGGCCGGTGCCGGGCCGACGTAGTCCACGACCTGGCGACCTCCGCTCCCCGGGCGGGCGTAGCTGTCCGGACCGAAGGGGTTCGTGTGCCCGAAAGGGTTCGTGTGCCCGAACGGGTTCGTGTGCCCGAACGGGTTCGTGTGCCCGAACGGGTTGGTGTGACCGAACGGCCCGACCGACATCACATGGTCGAGTCCGACCCCCTTCAGCGTCTCCGGGTCCTTGACGACGGGAACCCGCGGCGAGGCGTCGCGGGTCTCGGCCTGAGTGTCGACGTCCTCACCCGGGTCGAGCACCAGCGCGCGCATCCGCTGCAGCAGCCGCCACGCGTCAACGGGAGGAACGGGCTGGTCATCACGCCCCGGCTGAGGGTTGGGACGGATGCGGACGCGACGCACGATCGGCGCGCGGGGCTGACTGCGGGCGAGCCTGCGCGCGACGCCGGCGGCGACCACCTCGTCGGAGGGGTCCCGATCGATGTCGACCGCCCAGCCGAACTCGCCGGCGGCCCGGTCCAGGTTGCTGCGGATCGCATCCTCGTGGCCCTCATCGGTCAGCAGGAGGTGCCCGGGGGCATACGTGGTCGGATAGGCGGTGTACGGCTCCACCGGCTCCTTGGCGGGGTCCAGCTCCACGCCGCGAGGGCGGAACGCGTCGTAGCGCCTCCGCCAGTCATCGGCACGGCCGGGGGTCACGGGGTTGCTCATCGTGTCTCCTCACACATGCGGAATCCGCGGCCCCCAGGCCGCGGGATCCGTCTTCCTACGTCGTCGTACTGCTTCAGACTTCGAACTGCGGGGTCTGGAAGTCGCGCAGCGCCCCGTCGGCGTCGCGCACCACCAGGCGGAGCCGCGCCACCCCGGGTGCGACCTCCTCGAAGGCGAACCGCCCGTGTTCGCCGGGATCAGTGGCCCACTCGCGGTCGTCCTGCACCAGCCGGATCGCGAGGGCCGCGGCATCCACCCATCCGTCCACGCGCCGGCCGCCGTCCTCGGTGGCGGTGACGTGCAGCAGCACGGTGGTCGTGCCGTCGCTGAACTGCAGCGTCGCGGTGTCGCTCTCGCCGCGCACCGCGGCGAGGCTGCCCTCGACGAGCGTGAGCAGCGCATACTCGCGCGACAGGTCCTCGACCGCGACGGCGGCGACCATCCGGTCCACCAGGTCGGCGGGCACCGGGTCGATCTCCTCCCACATGCGGCGCATTCGTGCGAAGAGCGCGGCGTCGGCCGCGAAGTCCTCAGATTCCATCGTCGTCTTCCCTCTTCCCCGCGCCCCCGAGAGCCGCGCGCAGTTTGGCGAGGCAGCGCTGGCGGGTCGGTCCGATCGATCCGATGGGCATCGCGAGGTCTTCGGCGATGCGGGCATAGTCGGGGCGATCCTCGAACGCGACGATCCGCAGCAGACGCTGGCATCGATCGTTGAGCGTCGCGACCGCACTCCACAGGCGACGATTCTCGTCGTGGTGCGCGGCGGTCTGCTCGGCGGATTCGTGGACCGGAAGGTGCGGTTCGAGCGACTCGGCCTCGGTCGCATCGGCGCGCCGATGCTGCTTGCCGACCCGCCACGCCTCGCGACGGGCGCACATCGAGAGCCATCCCGACACCGCGAGCGGGTCGTTGATGGTCTCGTGACGGCGCACGAGCGTCAGCCACGTCGTCTGCACGACGTCCTGCGCGAGCGCGTGATCGAGACCGTACGACCGGACGACGTGCCACAGCGGCGGCGACATCAGGCGCACGAGCTCGTCCATGGCGCGACTGTCACCGTCACGCCACCGCACGAAGAGCGCTGCGGCGCGCTCCCACCTCGCCGGCTCCGCGGAGTCGACGTCCCCCACCGTCTCGCCGTGCGCCGCCGTCGCGTCGCGCGGGTCCTCTGGCGGCGGGGGCCCATTCTCGGCGCCCATACGCGTCATGACGCCCATTCTGTCCACACCATGCCCGAGCGCGATAGTGCCGTGCTGATACACGCTGGCGAAGAAATCCTGCGACCGGGTCGGTGGGTTTCGCCGGACTCGCCGGGCGTGGTGCCGGACCCTAGACTGCTCGCATGACGACCGCGCCGCTGCTCTATGTCTGCGTGCGCCCGCAGCAGGGCGCGGCCGCCGCGGAGTACGAGTCGTTCCGCACCGCGATGCGGCTCGACGAGGACCGCCTCGCCCGCCATGATCTGGTGCGCGAACCGCTCCCGGCCGACGCGTTCGAGCGGTACGCCGGATTCCTCATCGGCGGCAGCCCGTTCAACACCACCGACCCCGAGTCGACCAAGACCGACACGCAGCGGCGGCTCGAGGCCGATCTCGCCCGCATCGCCGAGCGCACCGCGGCGGGCGACGGCCCGGCCGCACTGTTCACCTGTTACGGCATCGGCATCGCGACCAAGGTGCTCGGCGGGTCGGTGAGCCGGGCATTCCCCGAAGACACCGGTCCGGTGGCCGTCGAGCTGACGGCCGCCGCTGCCGGCGACCCCGTGTTCGGGGGCATCGCCCGTCGCTTCACCGCCCTCACCGCCCATAAGGAGGGCACGGATCGGCTGCCGCCCGGGGCGGTCCTCCTCGCCTCGAATGACGGATGCCCCGTCCAGGCGTACCGCGTGGGCGACCGGCTCTACGCGACCCAGTTCCACCCCGAGCCGACGGCGAAGGCGTTCACCGAGCGCATGGCCGTGTACCGCGACGACGGCTACTTCGAGTCCAGCGACTACGACGCGATCGCAGCGCGCGTGCTCGCGGCATCCGTCACCGAACCGGCCCGGCTGCTGAAGGCCTTCGCCTCGCGCTTCGCCCCGGCCTGAGTCAGGCTTCTGCGTTGCGGACGGCCGACGCCTCGCGGACGACCGTGCCGATGACCGACGCGGCGAGGATCAGAGCCGCCACTCCCAGCGCCGTGAAGCCGATGGCGGCGCTCGACGGCTCACCGGTCAGTCGTCCGACGGCGAGCCAGGAGAGTCCCCACGCCAGCGCGAGGGCGGGCGCCAGGCGCCAGTGGCTCGCCGCCCCGATGCCGAGGCCGATGACCGCCACGGCGACGAGGACGATGACGCCCCATAGGGTCGCCGAGTCCTCCCAGTCGGGGGGTCCGATCACCGTGAGCCAGGCGGTGATGTTGGCGACCGTCGCGAGCGTGACCCAGCCGAGATGCAGGCCGGTGACCCCGTCGACGAGCAGCCGGTCGGCCCAGCCGTCGGCCGGCTCGATGACGGTGCGGTGGAAGGTGACGCCGAGGAGGGCGAGCAGCACGATGATCGCGAGCACCGTGAGCGGCAGCGAGCCGAACTGGGCGGCGACCAGCCACAGCCCGTTCAGGACCATCGTGCCCGCGATGAGCCACCCGAGCACCCGCTGGCGTTCGGTGGAGCGCTGGCGCGGCAGCGCCTGCCACACGGTGTAGGCGAAGAGGCCGACGTAGATGACCGTCCAGATCGAGAATGCGGGGCTGGCCGGCGCGAGGTACGAGCCGTCCTCGTCGAGGGCGCCGTCCTGCAGGTCTTGCACGGGGGTGCCGCCGAAGAGGCCCGTGCCCACCATCGCCGCGACGATCATGAAGCAGAAAGCGCAGATGACCAGGATCTGGCGGATGAGGTCCCGTGCAGCCATGCTCACAACGTAGAGGGCGCCGGCGGCCGCGGTGACGTCATTGACAAGCGCTCCCCGGGCGGATAGGCCGCGGGTGCGGCAGCAGCGGGTGCGCGCCGCTATGCGCCCGCGGGCGGGTCGAGGAGGAGCCCGACCCGCTCCGCGAGGTACGACTCCAGCGGCACGAGCCCGCCGGTGGTGCTCCAGCGGACGAAGAGCGAGCCGTCCGCGAAGACGAGCGGACCGGATGCCTCGGCCGGTCGCGCGCTCGCGGCGCCGGTGTCGTCGGCGGCCGGCGCCGCGGGGTCGAGCACGCGCCACCCGATGTGCACGGTCTCGCCCTCCGCGAAACCGCCCCGTCGCGCCGCGGCCGCAAGTTCGGCGCGACGGCGCTGCGACTCGGCGGTGTAGCCGCGGCGGGCCTGCTGCCGGGCGCGGATGATGTCGCCGGTGGCGAGCACCGCGTCGTCGGTGAGGAGCAGCACACCGAGATGCCATGCCGAGCCTCGCCGCACGATCCGCGGTGCCCGCGCCAGGCCCAGCAGCCGCCGCGGCGCGAGGAGCTCGCCGAGCGCTTCGCGGGGCGCGGCCGCGAGGCGGGCGCGTGCGGCGTCGAACGGGTCGGGAGCGGTCACGCCATGTCGTCCTCGAGCGCGCTGCCCGCACGGACGCGCTCCCCACGCAGCGCCATTCCGAGGAGCGGGAACAGCAGCACCGACAGCATGCCCGCCGCGACCAGCACCGTCTGCTGCGTGGACGAGAGGATCCCCTCGTCGACGCCGATCCCGGTGACCGCGACGATGATCGGCAGCCCGGTGGCGCCCAGGAGCGCGATCGAGAACCGCTCCTTGCGCGACGACCCGACGGGCGCCGCCAGCATCGACGGCAGCCCGCGCACCACGAAGAGGGCCACGAGCACCACTGGGAGCAGCAGGAAGAGCGACGGATCGTCGAGGAGCGCCTGGAGGTTGAAGGTTATGCCGGTGTAGATGAAGAAGACGGGCACCAGGAAGCCGAAGGCGACGCCCTCGATCTTGCTCTCGACGGCCTCGCGGTCGGCCTCGGAGGCGTCGCGCATGATGAGACGCCAGATGATGCCGGCGGCGAACGCGCCGAGGAGCATGTCGAGGTCGAGCACGATGCTGAGCGCGATCAGCGCGCAGAGGATGAGGAAGACGACACGGACGGCGAACTGGCCGGAGGTGTGCAGGGTGGAGCTGACGAACGCGTGCATCGCCCCGCGCGGGAGCTTGAACGCCAGCCAGATCGCGAGCGCGGCAACGGCGGCGAAGGCCACGAGCACCACGGTCGCCACCCCCAGATCCCGCCCGCCGAGGAACAGCGAGATGGCGATCAGGGGCCCGAACTCGCCCACCGCGCCGATCGCGGCGACCGCCTGGCCGAACGGGGTACGCAGCTCACCGGCGTCCCGCAGCATCGGCAGCAGGGTGCCGAGCGCCGTCGAGCAGAGCGCGATGCCGATGACGACCGCGGCCTCGCCCGGAGCAAGGAGGAAGCCTGCGGCGACGCCGGCAGCGAGGCTGATGAGCCAGCCCGCGCTCGCGCGTCTGCCGAGCCGGCCCCGGAACGCCCCGAACTCGATCTCGGTGCCCGCCACGAAGAACAGCATCGCCAGCCCGAAGTCCGCGAGGGTGGAGATGAACGCCGCGGGCGCTGCCCAGCCGAGCACCGCCGGACCGATCAGGATGCCGAGCACCAGCTCGAAGACCACCACCGGGATCCGCACCCAGCGCCCGAGGGCCCGCGCCAGGAGCGGCGCCAGCACGGCCAGCAGCGGGACGAGCAGCAGCGTCACGGGATGAGTCGGTTCCACGCGATCAGACTAGCCATCCCGGCTCACCCGGATGCGACCCCGTCCAGCCACCGCAGCAGCGCGGGAAGGGCGAGGTAGGCCACCGTCCCGTGGTCGGCGAAGGGGATCTCGTGGTAGGTCACGTCGATGCCCAGCGACGACTCGTGCGCGGCGAACTCGGTCGTGTCGCTCGGCACGACGAGTTCGTCGTCGAGACCCTGGGCGAGGAAGAGGGGCGCATCGAACCCGGTCGCCCCCGCGGAGTTCTCGGCGAAGAGCGTGGCCCAGGGCTCGGTCGTCGTGGGATCACGGGTCGTGAAGTCGCCCACGAGCGGCGCGCCGATGCGGTGGAGCGCGGAGATGTTCGACAGCAGGCAGAGCTCGTTCATGCGCGGGACGATCCCCTGCGCCGCGGGGGTGAGGATGCCGTCGAGGCCGGCTTCGGGGTAGACCTCGGCGTACGCGGTGAACGCGTACGACCCGATCGTGACGCCGGAGATGTCGTCGAGGTGGGCGCTCATCAGGCCGGGCAGGTCGGCGGCGGGCGCGGCCGCGGCAACGGCCGCGAGGCTCAGCTCGGGCGCGTACTCGGCCGCCCGCTGGGCGGCGAACAGCACCGCCTGGCCGCCCTGCGAGTGGCCCCACAGCGCCAGGTCGTCGCCGGCGCGCGCTTCGGGCACCCCGCGCGCCGCCCGCGCGGCGTCGAGCACGGCGTTGCCGCCCGTGACGCCGACGAGGTACGAGTCCGTCCCCTCGGTCCCCATCCCGACGTAGTCCGTCGCGACGACCGCGTACCCCCGGTCGAGCAGGAAGCGGAGCCCCTCGATCCCAAGGAACGGGTCGAAGCCGTACGAGGGCGCGCACTCCCGCGCGGCCCCGGTCGTCGGGTGCCCCCACGACAGGATGGTGCGGCCGCCCGGCGGGGCCGGCGTGAGCGGCACGACGAGCACGCCGGTCGACACCGCGGGATCGCCGTGCACATCGGTCGTGCGGTACATGATGCGCCACGCCCGGCTCGCGAGCGGCGCGCCCAGGAGCGGATCGACTTTGACGATCGACCCGGGCTCGCCGTCGAGGCGCCGGCGGGCTGGGCGTAGAACGCGTCGATGCCCGGCCGCTCGAGCGCGTCGCCGATCAGCCGGATCTCCTCCGCGGCGACGACGCCGCCCACCACGGCGAGCGTCGCCGCCACGAAGGCGGTGACGAAGCGCAGTCGGCGGACGCGGCGCGGCGGGGTCCCCATCGGTGCGACCGTACCGCGCCGCGGCCCGCTCATGCGTGAACGGGTGCTGCCCGTTCGCTGGAGGCGCCGTCGTCCGCGGCCGTGTCGGCGGGCTCGAGCTGCTGCGCCGGCGGGGTGAGTTCGGCGCGGGTGCGCCGGTGGCCGATGAGCGCCAGCACCACCCCACCGACCAGCCACGAGCCGAGGATCAGCCACTGCGCCAGGGTCGCGGCATCCGGGAAGTACATCACCGACCGCAGCAGCGTCGCCGACGCGCCCGGCACGAAGAACTGGCCGATCGCACCCCACGGCTCTGGCAGGAACTGCGGGGGCATAGCGGCACCGGCGATGGGATTCGCGATGAACATCGTGATGACGGCGCCGACACCGATGCCCGCCGGCCCCATGACGGCGGCCAGCCCGATGATGAGCGCCGACGTCGCGCTCACCCCGAGCCCGATCACGGCGGCGTTCAGCAGCCAGTCGCCGGTGAGCATGCCGAACCACGTCTGCATCACGAGGGTGATGAGCGCGCCCGCCGCGACACCGAAGACGACGAGACCGACCAGACGCCGCACGACGCCCTGCACCAGCAGGGTGAGCAGGATGCCGCCGAGCATGCCGCCCAGCACGAGCGGGAAGACGGATGCCGCAAGCCCGGCGCCCGAGCTGTCGCCCTCGGCGAGCGGCACCACGTCGGTGACGGTCACGGTCGGGATCTCGGGGGCGGCGCCGCCACCGCCCTCGGGCAGCTGGGGCCGCACGCCCGACTGCAGGGCGCCGACGATCGCGGTGAGCTGCTCGGTGAGCGCCGCCTTCGCGGCGGTGTCGATCTGCGACTGCAGCTGCGCGGCCACGCCGCGCAGCGCCTGGGCGGCGACCGGGCTCGCGGCGCTCGCGACCAGGACCTCCGGCTGCTCGCCGAGGAGGATCGCGCCGTAGAGCTCGCGCGACTCGATCTGCGACACCGCGTCGTCTCGGGAGCCGACCTCGTGCAGGGCGAACGGCGCCGGGTCCTGCTCGGCGAGCTTCGTCTCGACGGCGGAGACGGCATCCGCGGGTCCGGAGATGCCGACGGGCAGATTCTGCGGCTGCGAGGTGGCGGCGGGCCAGACGAACGCCATCACGACGAGGGCGACGATGACCGAGCCGACGAGCCCGAGCAGTGCGGCGACGCCCCACTTGGTCGGGCGGACGATCGCGTCGGAACGCGGTCCGGAACGATGGACGCTCATGGCGACCTCCTAAAGAGAATGGTGGTTCTGTTTGCGAGGATAACAGAATAGGTATTCTCTTTCCATGCCCAAAGTGTCGGATGAGTACCGCGAGGCGCGGCGCGACGAGATCGCCCGCGCCGCCCTCCGATGCCTCGAGCGCAACGGCGTGCGCGACACGTCGATCGCCGACATCGTGGCGGAGTCGGGCCTGTCGACCGGGGCCATCTACTCGCACTTCTCGAACAAGGCCGAGCTCGCGCGGTACATCGTGGGCAGATTCCTGCTGCCCCGCATCGACGCCCTCGAGACCTCCGGTGAGCGCGGCGACGTCGTGACGCCGCGGCAGGCCCTGCGCGGCATGCTCGGAGTCTTCGAGGAGGTCGGCCTGCCGCCGAGCCTCGTGCTGCAGTTCTGGGGCGAGGCGATGGTGGAGCCCGGACTCCACGAGGAGATGCTGCGCACCGCGGGCCGTTTGCGCGCGTCGCTGGCTGCCGCCCTCGGCCCGTGGTCGCTGGAGCAGGCGGCTGACCCCACCGATGCCGAAGGCCTGGCCGCCGGCACCGCCCGCACCGTGGCGGCGCTCGCGCAGGGCTACGTCGCGAACGTCGCCGTCTTCGGCCCGCGCGACATCGACGAGTACCTCGACACCGCGGAAACGGTGCTCGCCGGCTGAGGTTCGCCGGCGGGGTCCCCGCCCGCTCCCTCGCCGACATCGTGGTTTCTCGGCGAACCACCACGTCGTCGGCGCCGAGAGCATGCTCGTTCGCCGAGACCGCACTCACTCGACGGGTCGGGGCGGCGGGGTCCGGCAGGGACCGGTGCGCCCGGGTGTGGCAGGGCCGGGCGGCGAGGCCGAGCACGTCCAGGCTGGCGGGAGCGGCGTGGGCGGTGAGGTCGCGGGTCAGACCTCGCGGGCCCGAGGGTCGGCGTGACCGGGGGCTGCGGCATCCGTCGACGACTCGGCCGAGGTGACGGGGCCGATCTCGCGCACGGCGACCGGTGCGGACTGGCCGGCGCTGCCACCCCGGATCTGGCGGTGCAGTCGCTCCATGCGCGCGTCGAGCTCGGCGGCGGTGTCGGCGGCGTCCTTCAGGCTCGCCAGCAGCTCGTCGGGCACGCGGGTGGCGTACTTGTAGTAGATCTTGTGCTCGAGGCTGGCCCAGAAGTCCATCGCGATGGTGCGGAACTGGACTTCGACGGGCACCTCGATGCGTCCGGTCGACAGGAACACCGGCACCTCGAGGATGGCGTGGAGGCTCTTGTAGCCGTTGGCCTTCGGCGAGGCGATGTAGTCCTTCACCTGGATCAGGCGCACGTCGTCCTGCGCGGTCAGAAGGTCGAAGAGCCGGTAGACGTCGGCGGTGAAGCTGCACGTGATGCGGATGCCCGCGATGTCGGTGATGCTCCGCCGGATGGACGCGAAGTCGGGATCGATGCCCTTGCGCTGCACCTTCTCGACGAGGCTGTCGGGCGACTTCACGCGGCTCGAGACGTGCTCGATCGGGTTGTAGTCGTGGGTGAGGAGGAACTCGTCGCGCAGGATCCCGATCTTGGTCTCGACCTCCTGCAGGCCGAAGCGGTACTCCATCATGAACCGCTGCAGTTCGTCGCGGAGCTCCCGGAGCTCGGTCGGCGAGACCGTGATCTCGCCTTCGTCGGACGCCGTCGCGGGCACCGATGGTGCGGGAGTCGCCATGCGCTTCACGCTATGCGCGCGGCCTACGAGAGTCCTGTGAGAGCGGATGCCGCCCCCCGGGCGCGTCCGCGGGTCGGGGTGGTGCGCCCGCCGCGCGTCGACATTGCATATTCTCGGCGAGAGCGCATGTTCTCGGCGCCGACGACGTGCGTTCTCGGCGAGAACGCACCATCTCGACGGGGGACTGGGGCAGGGCATGCGACCGACCGACCGAGACTGCCATGGGCGGCGGGACGGATGCCGCAGGCCGGGGCGCGTCGGGAGGTCAGAGGTCGTCGAGGGCTCGCTGCGCGCGCTCGGACTCCTTCGCGGCGTCGCGGGCCTTGGCGGCGGCGGCTGAGCGGTCGCGCTCGACGGCGTCGAGCTTGTCGACCGCCGCCTCCTCGTCGGCCTCGAGTGCGGCGAGGTCGCGGCGCAGATCGTCGATGCGCTCGCGGACGTGGTCGACGCGCTCCTGCGCCTTGGCGCGGCGGGCGTCGACGCGCGCGAGCTCGCGCTCGGCCTCGTTCGCGAGCCGCTCCGCCTCGCGCGCCGCCTTCTCCGCGGCCTTGCGCGCGCGGCGGTCGGCGAGGTCGTCGCGCGGCGGCGGCGCGACGACGCCCGGCAGCGAGCCGCCGACCGCGTCGGCGAGCATCTCGGGCTCGATGTCGCCCGCCTCCAGCGGCTTGACGAGCCGGGCGGTGAGCACTGCGGCGGCGGCTGCGGCATCCATCACCGCCGCGTTGATCGTCTTCTCGACATCGTCGCGTGCCGCGGCACTGACGGTGCCGCCCGCCTCTTCGGCAAGGCCGACCGCCTGCTTCGCGAGCGCCGCCACCAGCTGCCGCCGCTGGCGGCCGAGGCGCGCAAGCTCGGCTCCGTCGAGGTCGTCCTGCGCTTCGCGCAGGGCCGCAGAGAGCTCCACCGCGTCGGCGAGCTGACCGCCACCGGCCAGGAGGTTCACCGCCCAGGCCGCGACCGTCGGCTTGCGCAGCGCCTTCAGCCGCTTGGCGAGGGCGCCCCCCGACCTCTCCGCGCGGCGGTTGCGGGCCGCGGTGAACTCCGCCGGCGGCAGGGCGTACAGCTCCGCCGCGATGGCGTCGAGCTGCGCGTCGTCGGCGGCCTCCATCCGCCCATTGTCGCCCACGACCCCCGCCGTTCTCAGGACGCACGCGGCTCTGTCATCGCGGCCGCCGTCGGATGCCGTGGCCACAGGCCGCGGCATCCGGATCGATCCTGCGAACGGCACGCAGGGGCGGCGCAAGCGCCGGGGTGGCGCAGGCGCCGGGGTGGCGCAGGCGCCCGCGCCGCGGGAGACCTCGGTCGTGAGCAGCTCCGCGACGGGGCGCGGTGCGGGTCAGACGATCTCGTAGAACCGCCAGAGCCCGAACTCGGGGATCACGACACGGACGTCGCTCCAGCCGGCGGCGCGCGCGTAGCCGCGGAGCGTCGCGGGCCGCATCACGGTGCCGGTGCCCGCGCTCGGGCGGTGCGCCATGCCGTCGGGGAGGCACACGAACAGGCTGAAGCCGTACAGCAGCCGCTCGAGCTCGTTCGCGTCTTGCGCGAACTCCTCCCCGCTCGCCTCGTCCATGATCACCACCACGCCGCCGTCGCCGACCGCGGCGCGGGCCGCGGCGAGCACCTCGACGGGGTGCGGCATGTCGTGCAGGCACTCGAACGCGAAGACGCCGTCGAAGGGGCCCTGCGCGGCGACGAGTGCGGCGTCCGAGAGCAGGAACTCGACGCGGTCGGCGACGCCGGCGTCGGCGGCGTTGCGCCGCGCCATCTCGACGGAGGCCTCGTCGACGTCGAACCCGACCACGCGCAGCCCGGGGTAGGCCTGCGCGAGCGCGATCGACGACCACCCGCCCCCGGCGCCGAGGTCGGCGATGCGGGCAGCGGGGCGGCGGAGCACCTCGTCGAGGCGCTCCACACCGGCGAAGAGCGCGGGCAACTGGGCGAACCAGGGACGATTCATGTCTGCCTGGGCCTCACGGGCGTGAGCGCCCAACTGCTCCCAGCTCACACCGCCGCCGGCGCGGTAGGCCTCGAGCAGGGCGTCGAGCTGTGCCGACGAGGCCGCGGCCATCCGGGCGAGAGGCTCGAGGTACGAGAGGCTGTCGCGGTCGAGCAGCACTTCGGCCACGCCGTCGGCCAGGCGGAAGCGCCGCGCTTCGGCATCGGTTGCGTCGTCGGCGCGGAGGATGCCGCTCGCCGCCTGCTGTTCGAGCCATTCCCTCGCATAGCGGGCATCGGTCGAGGTGCGCGCGGCCAGCTCGCCGGCCGTGAGGCCGTCGGCCTGCGAAAGCGCGGCGTACCAGCCGAGCTGGGACCCGAGGTGGACGGCCATGAGGTCGAACCAGCCGAGGGCGGCTCCCATCATGCGGTCGGCGAAGGCGGCCGTCGGGTCGAGCCCCGCTGACGCCGCGTGGGCGGCGGAGGCGGGCGCGGCTCCGGCGGTCTGGTCGGTCTCGGTGGTGCGGGCAGTGTCAGCGGTCTCGGTCATCGTGGTGGACATGAGGTCTCCTTCGGGCAGCATCGCGCTGCGTCTGCCGACGAAGCTACGGATCCCGGTCCCCCGCGCGCATCGGGCGAACAGCGCAAGCCCCGAGGTGCGTCTGCATCATTCGATGCAGAAGCACGGCGCGGCCTGGCCGGGGCTCAGGTCGCGCGTCGGCCGGCGTCGTGCCACCACGCGGCCGCAGCGGTGCGCGAGCCGACGTCGAGCTTCAGGTAGACATTGGCGAGATGCCGGCTCACGGTCTTCTCGCTGATGAAGAGCTCCGCCGCGATCTCGCGGTTCGAACGACCCCGGGCGACGAGCTCGACGATCTCGGACTCCCGCGCGGTCAGCGGGCCGGTGGCCGCGCCTGGCACCGCGGCGCCGTGGACCACGACGGGTGGCGCACCGAGCCGGACGAAGAGGTCTTGCGCCTGCTCGCGAAGCTCGGCCGCGAGAGCGGCCTCGCCCTGCAGCTCATGCGCCGAGGCCAGCCAGCTGAGCACGTTCGCCTGCTCCCACGGCTGCCGCAGCCGGCGGAAGAGGTCGAGCGCCGCGTGGAGCCGGCCGATCGCGGCGCCCGCATCGCCCTCGTGCACCAGGACCATCCCGGCGGCGTGCGCCGCCCAGGCCTGGAACCCCTCGCTGCCGAAGTCGCCGGCGTCGGCCTCCAGCTCGTCGACGAGCTGCCGCGCCCAGTCGGGCCGGCCGACGGCCAGCGCGATCTCCACGCCCGGGCGGAGCAGCCGCGCGCGGCCCATGCGGTCGCGCTGTTCGAGCGAGGCGGTGATCATCGCCGCCGCCCTCGCGGCGTCGCCTTCCGCCCGCACCAGCAGGGCCTCGCCGGGAACGGGGTCGATGCCGGCCGAGCGCGCCCGTCCGTACGCCTCGCGTGCCCCCGCGGCGTCGCCGCGCAGCCGGCGGATCTCACCCACCTGATACCAGCCCTCGCCTGCCACCCAAGGGTGGTCGGAGCCCAGATCGTCGCACGCACGCTGCAGCGCCGACTCCGCGGCATCCCACTCCCCGCTCACCGACTGCAGCTCGAGTCGGTGCACGCGGCACACGCCGGCGTAGACGACGTCGTTGCCACGGGCCGCGCACCACGCCTCGGCGGCGCGGGTCCAGTCGGACATACGGCGGAAGTCGGCGAGCTCGTGACAGACGTGGATCGTCGTGCACAGCACGTCGCCCGCCCACTCGGGCTCGAGCTCGTCCGAGACGACGCACAGCATCGCCTCGTCGAGCTGCGCGAAGCCCTCGGCGGTGCGCCCCGCCCGGATGTCGTGCATGCCGGTCACCACCGCGCTGAGCGCCGAGACCGCGGGCGACCGCAGCGTCGCCGCGAGCTCCTGCATGCGGGAAACGCTGTCGGCAGGCCAGAGGGATCCGGTGCCGTCGAGGTCCATGCTCGCGGTGAGGTACACGTCGTAGGCATGGGCGCGGCCATCGGGCAGATCGGCGAGCATCCGGTGCGCGCGCCGCGCCCAGGCGGTGCCGACCGTGAGCTCGGCCCGGGTCAGTCGCACGAGCGCGATGACCAGCGCCGTCTCGGCGGCGCCCATGTCGTCGCCGTCACCCGACAGCATCCGGAACGCCGACTCGAGGTGATCCAGGCAGGCCTCCTGCCGCCCGAGCCACCACTCGCACGCCGCGAGCGCACGGACGTCGTCGCCGGTGACGGCGTGGTCGCGACGAGCCGTCGCGAAGTCGTCGCGCGCCGCGTCCCAGTCACCGGATCGATAGGCCGTCCGCGCCCGCTCGAGGACGGCGATCGTGTCCGCCATGCCGGAATCGTACCGCCGCACCCGCGCCGGGGCGCGGGTGTCCGGCCGCCGGGCGAGAGTCCGCGCCCGCGCGTCGTTCGGGATTCGGTCCCGTCGCGCCGCCACGGCGTCCCTGCAACCGGAAACCCGGCTCTCGTCGGCCCGCGACGAGTCGTGCGGACGGAACCCGGGGGGGCGGGGGGGGGCGATGCGGCTCAGGCGGAGAGGACGGATGCCGCCTGCCGGGCGGCGCCGAGCGCCACATACTCGCCGGGCTCGGGCACCTCGACGGGAAGCCCCAGCACGAGCGGCGCGATCGCGCGCACCGCCTCGGACTGGGCGCCCCCTCCGACGAGCAGCGCGCGCTGGAGTGGAACACCGAGCCCCCGGAGCGCCCCCAGGCCCGCGGCGAGGCCCGAGAGCATGCCCTCGACCGCGGCCCGCGCGAGGTTCTCGCGCGTGGTCGAGGCGAGGGTCATGCCGCTGAGCGAGGCCGTCGCGTCCGGCAGGTTCGGCGTGCGCTCGCCCTCGAAGTACGGCACCAGCGCCAGTCCTCCGGCACCGGGCTCGGCAGCCAGCGCGAGGCGCGAGAGCTCGGCGTGGTCGACGGCCAGGATGCGGCCGATCGCGTCGAGCACCCGGGCGGCGTTGAGGGTGGCGACGAGCGGGAGGAATCGGCCGGTGCAGTCCGCGAAGCCCGCGACCGTGCCCGTCGGATCGATCGTGCGCTCCTCGCTCACCGCGAAGACGGTGCCGCTCGTGCCGATCGACACGACCACGTCGCCCGGTCCGGCGCCGAGTCCGAGGGCTGCGCCCGCGTTGTCGCCGGCGCCGCCGCCGACACGCCGGCCCGCGGCATCCGTCACCCACTCGTCCGGTCCCAGCACCCGCGGCAGGACGGCGTCGTGCCCCAGTGCGGCGATGAGGAGGTCGCGGTCGTAGCCGCCGGTCTCGGGGTTCCAGTAGCCGGTGCCCGAGGCATCCGATCGATCCGTCACGAGCTCGTCGAGCACCGGCCCGCGGGGCGACTCACCCTCGGGCCCGAAGCCGCGCAGGCGCCAGGTGAGCCAGTCGTGCGGCAGCGCCACTGCGGCGACGCGCGCCGCGTTGCCGGGCTCGGCGTCGCGCAGCCAGCGCAGCTTGGTGATGGTGAAGGATGCCACGGGCACGAGTCCGGTCCGCCGCGCGAGCTCGTCGGCGCCGAACTCGGCGATGAGGTCGGCAGCCGCCTGCGCCGAGCGGGTGTCGTTCCACAGCAGGGCGTCGCGGATGACCCGGCCGTCGGCGTCGAGCGCGACCATGCCGTGCTGCTGCCCGCCGATCGCCCATGCCTGGACCGCTGCGGTGCCCGCGGCGCTGGGCTCGAGTCCGCCGGCGTCGGCGATCGCCGCCTGCAGCGCCGTCCACCACGCACCGGGGTCGACGGACGTCCCGTCGGGGTGCGCCGCGCGCCCCTGCCGGACCACCGCGCCGGTGGCGGCATCCGTCACCACGACCTTGCACGACTGCGTCGACGAGTCGACTCCCATGACGAGGCTCATCGCTCGCCCTCCTCCTCGAACTCGAACTCGACTGCGACCGCGAGAGTACAGCTGGTCGCCGAGAGGTAGGGAGGTTGCCTACCCTTCGTCCGCCAGTCGTACTCTCGCGGTCGAGATATGGATGCGGTCAGCCGCGGGCGCCGAGCAGGTGCTCGGTCGCGAGCTGCTGCAGGCGGACGAAGCCGAAGCCCTTGCCGCCGAGGTAGGCGTTCGCGTCGAAGTCCTCGTAGGCGGAGCGGTCGGCGAGGAAGTCGTCGTACGACTCGCCTTCGTTGAGCGTCGGCACCGAGAGCTCGTCGACCTTGGCCGCGGCGAGCGCCTCCTGCACCTCGGGATCGGCGCGGAAGGCCGCGGCGCGCTCCTTGAGCAGCAGGTAGGTGCGCATGTTCGCGGCCGCCGAGTCCCAGACGCCGGTCTCGTCCTCGGTGCGCGAGGGCTTGTAGTCGAAGTGACGCGGGCCGTCGTAGGCCGGCACGCCGCCCGGGCCGCCGTTCTCGAGCAGGTCGACGAGGGCGAACGCGTTGTGCAGGTCGCCGTGGCCGAACACGAGGTCCTGGTCGTACTTGATGCCGCGCTGGCCGTTGAGGTCGATGTGGAAGAGCTTGCCGTGGTACAGCGCCTGGGCGATGCCGGCGGCGAAGTTGAGGCCCGCCATCTGCTCGTGGCCGACCTCGGGGTTGAGGCCGACGAGCTCGGGGCGCTCGAGCGAGTCGATGAAGGCGATCGCGTGGCCGAGCGTCGGCAGCAGGATGTCGCCGCGCGGCTCGTTGGGCTTCGGCTCGATGGCGAAGCGGATGTCGTAGCCCTTGTCGGTGACGTAGTCGCCGAGCAGGTTCACGGCCTCGCGGTAGCGCTCGAGCGCGGCGCGGATGTCTTTGGCCGAGTCGTACTCGGCGCCCTCGCGGCCGCCCCACATGACGAACGTCTTGGCGCCGAGCTCGGCACCGAGGTCGAGCTGGCGGAGCACCTTGCGCAGCGCGAAGCGGCGCACGTCGCGGTCGTTGGACGTGAAGCCGCCGTCCTTGAACACGGGGGCGGAGAACAGGTTGGTGGTCACCATCGGCACGATGAGGCCGGTGTCGGCGAGCGCGCCCTTGAGGCGGTCGATCTGCGTCTGGCGCTCGGCGTCGGTCGACCCGAACGCGAAGAGGTCGTCGTCGTGGAACGTCAGGCCGTACGCGCCGAGCTCGGCGAGCTTCTCGACCGCGTGCACGACGTCGAGGTGGTTGCGGGTGGGGCCGCCGAACGGGTCGGTCCCGTTGTAGCCGATGGTCCAGAGGCCGAACGAGAATTTGTCGGCGCGGGTCGGGGTGGGCATGGCGCTCCTTCGCGAGAATTGTTGCTGCCGACAACGTATACCAGAACGGATGCCGCGTCCAGCACGAAACCGGACGCCCAAGCGAGCGGCACCGGACGTTCACGCCGCGGCGACACGGGATTCATCCGCACCGACTACAACAGGGAGCGGCCACACCGGGGTGCGCCGAGCGGCACGGACGGCGCTACCCGCTCGCCGGGCGGACGTCAAGCCCCGTGCACCGGATTGCCCGGGCCACCAGGATCGTTCGCAGTACGACAGGAGGCTCGCGATGGTGCTCGAAAGGCCGTCCCCGGCAGCACGGCGGAACAGTCTGCGCGCGCGGGTCATGCCCTCGCTCAAGGAGCTTCCCCCACGCCGACCCCAGCCGCCGGCACCGGACGACTCGGCCATCCGCTGGGAGCGCATCGACATCGATCGCTACGAGGTCAGGGCATGCGGCACGACCGTGGGCTTCATCGACGTCGTCGGCGCCGTGTTCGTCGTGCTCGCCGGCGCCCGCTACGACCGCGCCGTCGAGGTCCTGCAGACGCTGGACTTCACCGCAGCGGTCGACTCGATCTCACCCCTGCCGCTGCCGCGCGCGTCGGCGTGACCTCTCGTCCCGCGCCGACCGGGTTTTGAAGCGCGGAACAACAAAGTCCACTCGCGCGCCCGCATCGGGCCCTACAGTGAGACGGATGACCGAACTGTCCCCGGCCGAAGGCGTGCGCCAGCGCAACCTGGCCCGCCTGCTGCGGCTGGTGCATCTCGAGGGTCCGCTCTCGCGGGCCGCGCTCACCGAGGCGACCGGACTCAACCGCTCCACGATCGCCGACCTCGTCGCCGAACTGGTGCGCGGCGGGCTGGTGATCGAACGCGCCCCCGACCCCTCCCGCCGGGTCGGCCGCCCCTCGCCGATCGTGGCCGCCGACCCCGGCGTCGTGGCGATCGCCGTGAACCCCGAGGTCGACGCGCTCACCATCGCGGCCGTGGGCCTCGACCGCGGCATCCCCGTGCGGGAGCGCATCGAGGTCGACCACCTGCTGACCACCGACGAGACGGCACGGCTCATCGCGGATCGCATCGGACGGTGGCAGGACGACGACCTCGCCGCCGCGCGGATCGTCGGCGTGGGCCTGGCGGTGCCCGGCCTCGTGCGTGCCGCCGACGGACTCGTCCGCAACGCACCCCACCTGCGCTGGACCGATGCGCCGCTGCGCGACCTCGTCGCCGAGACGACCGGGCTGCCCACGACCGTCGGCAACGATGCCACGCTCGGGGCGATCGCCGAGCACCTGTTCGGCGCGGCCGCCGGGTTCGACGACGTCGTGTACCTCAACGGCGGCGCGAGCGGCATCGGCGGCGGCCTCATCGTGCACGGGATGCCGCTGCTCGGCGCCGGCGGCTACACCGGCGAGTTCGGGCAGAACCGCCCCGGCATCGCCGCGGCGACGGACCGCCGCGCCGACGACGGCGTGCTGGAGGACGAGGTGAGCCGGGCACGGCTGCTCGCGGCGGTCGGGCTCGTCGCGGCGGACGAGCCGGCGCTCGCGGCCGCGGTGGCGGTGGCGGGACCATCGGCCGTGGAGGAGGTGGACCGCCAGCGCCGGATCCTCTCCACCGCGCTGGCGAACGCCGTGAACGCGCTCAACCCCGGCGTGGTGGTGCTCGGCGGGTTCCTGGCGACGATCGCCGATGTCGACCTGGCGGGGTTCACCGCGCTCGTGCAGGAGCAGACCATGTCTGCCAACGCGGAGGAGCTGCAGATCCGCGTCGCCTCTCTCGCCGAGGACCGGCTCCTCATCGGCGCGGCGGAGGCGGCGTTCAGCGAGCTGCTGCGGGATCCCGCCGGCATCGCACCGGCCTGACGGCGGGCATCACGCCTGCTGACCGGAGCATGACCCGCGCGGCGGGCTGACGGTGGGCATGACCC
The DNA here is from genome assembly GCF_033548675.1 of Microbacterium sp. M3. NCBI lineage: Bacteria > Bacillati > Actinomycetota > Actinomycetes > Micrococcales > Microbacteriaceae > Microbacterium > Microbacterium sp. M3. Next base: position 235,590 of record NZ_JAWTZT010000004.1, on the reverse strand, counting down.
CGGCGGCGCGGCGGGCTGACGGTGGGCATGACCCCGGCGGCGCGGCGGGCTGACGGTGGGCATCACGCCGGCGGCGCCGTCGTCTCGCGAAGGACGAGTCTCGTCGGGAGCTTCACGTGGGTGACCGTCGGTGTGATGCCGTCCATCAGGTCGAGGAGCATGCGGGCCGCCTCGGCCCCGAGCACCTGCATGGGCTGGCGCACGGTCGACAGCGCCGGGATGGCCTTGGATGCCTCGGGCACGTCGTCGAACCCGATCACCGACAGGTCGCGCGGCACCTCGAGGCCGAGCTCCGACGCGACCCGCACGATCTCGAGGGCCGAGAGGTCGTTCGCGGCGAAGACGGCGGTGGGCCGATCGGAGCGGCGGAGCATCTCGAGCGCAGCCATGCGGACGGCATCCTGACGGTAGCTCCCCGAGCCCACCAGGGCCGGGTCGACCGGGAGGCCGGCATCCGTCAGCGCCCGGCGGTAGCCGGCGTCGCGAGCGATCGATGAGCGCAGATCGGGACGTCCGGCGATGAAGCCGATCCGAGTGTGCCCCAGGTCGATGAGGCTGCGGGTCGCCTGCAGTGCGCCGCCGAAGCTGTCGCACTCGACCGTCGGCAGGTCGGCGGGCCCGGTATGCGGGTCGATCGCGACGACGGGCACATCGGCGTTCACATTGACCACCGTCGGCGTCACCATGATGGCGCCGTCGATGAGAGTGCCGCTCAGCCGCGACAGCGAGCGACGCTCCCATCCCTCCGCCGTGGAGCGCGTGCCCGAGTACGCGAGCAGGTCGTACCTCGAGTCGCTCAGCGCCTGCCCGACCCCCTTGAGGACCTCGGCACTGAACGGCTCGAAGTCGGCGACGAGCACGCCGATCACCCCCGTCGTCCGCGACCGCATGCTGCTGGCGATGAGACTCGACTCGTAGCCGAGGTCGGCGACCACCTGGAGCACGCGATCCACAGTCTCGGGCGCGACGCCGTAGCGGCCGTTGACGGCCTTCGACACCGTGGCGACGGAGACGCCGGCTGCCGCGGCGACGTCGGTGATCGTGGGTCGGCGCTTCATGATCTCGGAAGCATAACGGCTTCGAAAACGATTTTGAAAACGTTTGACACGGATTTGTTGTCTGCGCATACTTTTCATGCGGTCGGCGGACCGCGCATCGCGCGATTTCTCGCGCGGACTCAGCACCCCGGAGCAGTGGTGCTCCTCGATGAAGAGAACGGGAATCACATGAAGGGCAAGAGAATCCTCGCGGGTTCGGCAGCACTTGTCGTCGGTGCGCTGGCGCTCGCCGGCTGCAGCGCCGGCGGCGGGAGCGACAGCGGCGACGGCACGGTCGAGATGACGCTGTGGCAGAACTCCACCACCGGCCCGGGTCAGCAGTTCTGGAAGGACGCGATCGCCGCGTTCGAGGAGGAGAACCCGAACGTCACGATCAAGATGCAGTCGGTGCAGAACGAAGACATGGACGGCAAGCTGCAGACCGCCCTGAACGCGGGCGATCCGCCCGACATCTTCCTCCAGCGCGGCGGCGGCAAGATGGCCGCCATGGTCAACGCCGGCCAGCTGAAGGACCTGACCGACCTCGTCTCCGACGACGTCAAGAGCGAGATCCCGGAGGGCTCCTTCGCCGCGGAGACGTACCAGGACAAGGTGTGGGCGATGCCCCTGTCGGTGCTGCCCGGCGGGTTCTTCTACAGTCAGGATGCCTTCGACAACGCCGGGATCACGGCGAATCCCGAGAGCATCGACGAGCTCGAGGACGCCGTGGCGAGCCTCAAGGAGACCGGCATCGAGCCCATCGCGCTCGGCGCCAAGGCCGCATGGCCGGCCGCGCACTGGTACTACTTCTTCGCGCTGCGGGAGTGCAGCCCGGAGGTCATCGAGGAGACCGGCGACACGAAGGACTTCAGTGACGAGTGCTGGCTGCGCGCCGGTGAAGACCTGCAGGACTTCGCGTCGATCGACCCGTTCAACGAGGGCTTCCTGACCACCGAGCCCCAGCAGGGTGCGGGCAGCTCGGCCGGCCTGATCGCGAATCGCAAGGCGGCGATGGAGCTCATGGGAGCGTGGGACCCGGGCGTGATCGCCTCTCTGACACCCGACGAGAAGCCGCTCCCCGACCTCGCGTGGTTCCCGTTCCCGGAGATCGCGGGCGGCGAGGGTGAGCCGGGCTCGATGATGGGCGGCGTCGACGGGTACTCGTGCGCGGCCGACGCCCCGGACGAGTGCGCGGACTTCCTGAACTTCGTCGCGAGCGCCGACCAGCAGACCGCCTACTACAAGGCCTTCAACTCGCCGCCGGTCAACACCGTGGCGCAGGAGGCCGTCACCGAGCCGTACCTCCAGCAGATCCTCGAGGCGTACAACAGCGCTCCGTTCGTCTCGCAGTGGCTCGACACGGTGCTCGGTCAGAACGTCGGAAACGCCCTGAATGTGGCCGTCGTCGACATGCTCGCCGGCAACAGCGACCCGCAGAAGCTGGTCGACGCCGTCAACGCGGCGGGCAAGCAGGGCTGATCGTGTCACTCCGCGAGATGTCATCTGACGCTCGCGGCCTTGCAGAGCACGACGGGGGCGGCGTCACGCCGCCCCCGTCGGTGCCGCAGGGTCGCAGACGCCCGCGAGGCCTGGGCTGGGCGGGGCGCCTCGAGGTCGCGATCCTCGTGGGCCCGGCCCTGATCTTCTTCGTCGGCTTCGTGATCTTCCCCGTCATCATGGCGGCGTACTACGGGTTCTTCCGCTGGTCGGGATTCGGTCCCGCCACCGACTTCATCGGCCTGCAGAACTACGTCACGATCTTCACCGACCCGATCTTCCAGCAGGCGCTCGGGCACAACGCCTTCATCGTCGTCGCGTCGCTCGTGCTGCAGGGGCCGCTCGCGATCCTGCTGGCACTGCTGCTCAACCGCCGCATGCGCGGGCAGTCGGTGATCCGCGTGCTGATCTTCGTCCCTTACGTGATCGCCGAGGTGATCGTCGGCACGGGCTTCAGCCTCATGCTCGCCACGGCGGGTGCGGTGAACAGCTTCCTGGAGAAGATCGGGCTCGGCGCTCTCGCACAGGACTGGCTCTCCGACCCCGGCATCGCGATCTGGACCCTCATGGCGATCCTCACGTGGAAGTACATCGGGTTCGCGGTGATCCTCTTCCTCGCGGGCCTGCAGGGGATTCCGCAGGAGCTGTACGAGGCCGCCGCGATCGACGGCGCCTCCTACTGGCAGATCCAGCGGTCCATCACGCTCCCGCTGCTGGGCCCGACGCTTCGGATCTGGGCGTTCCTCTCGATCATCGGCGCGCTGCAGCTGTTCGATCTCGTCTACATCATCTGGGGCCAGTACGTGTCGTCGGTCGCGGGCACCAACACGATGGCGATCTACATGGTCGCCACCGGCCGCAACTCGGGCAACTTCGGGTACGGCAGCGCCGTAGCCGTCGTCATCTTCGTCATCTCGCTGGTGGTCGCGCTGATCTACCAGCGCACGATCCTGCGCCGCGACACCGCGGGTGCCATCACAGAGAGGGGTGTCAAGTGAGCGCCACGGACTCGATGAGCACCCGGACCATCATGCTCCGCGACACGACGCCGGGCCGCCGTCGCGACGTCAACAGGCTGCCGTGGGGAAGCCCGGCGGTCTACTTCATCGCCCTCGTCGTGATCGCGCTGATGCTCGGGCCGGTGCTGTACATCATCATCGGCGGCTTCCGCACGAACTCCGAGATCACCGTCGACCCGTCCGGGCTGCCGGCCAGCTGGAACCCCCAGAACTACGTCGATGTCCTGACCAGCGGCCTCTTCTGGAACGAGGTCCTGAACTCGACGATGGTCGGCCTCGCCACGACCGCCGGCGCGGTGGTGCTCGGGCTCATGGCCAGCTACGTCATCGCGCGGTACGACTTCGTCGGGCGCGGGGCGCTCTACGCGCTGTTCGCCGCGGGCCTGATGTTCCCGATCACGGTGGCGATCACGCCGCTCTACATCGTGGTGCGCAACCTCGGGCTCATGAACAGCCTGCCCGGCGTCATCCTGCCCCAGATCGCATTCGCGCTGCCGACGACGATCATCATCCTCGTCCCCTTCCTGAAGGCGATCCCCGACGAGATCCAGGAGGCCGCCTACATCGACGGATGCGGTCGCCTGTCGTTCTTCTGGCGGATGGTCCTCCCGCTCGCGGTACCCGGTGTGATCACCGTCGCCATCCTCGCCTTCATCGGAAGCTGGAACGGCTACCTGCTGCCGCTGTTCATCCTGAACGACGAGGCGCAGTTCACCCTGCCGCTCGGTGTCCAGGCGTTCTCGTCGCAGTACTCGGTCGACACGGCGAAGGTGCTCGCCTTCACGTCGCTGTCGATGCTCCCCGCGCTGGTGTTCTTCAGCCTGTTCGAGCGCCGCATCGTCGGCGGTCTGACGGGGGCGGTCAAGGGATGAGCGGCATGGAACTGCCCGCGGCGTCGGAGCGGGTGCGCTCCCTCCATGCGCGGATGACGATCGATGAGAAGCTCGCCCAGCTGGTGGGGTACTGGGTCGATCAGGGTGACGAGGTGGTCGCGCCGATGGCTGGTGAGATGGTCACCTCCACGCGGTACGAGGATGCCACCAGCCACGGCATCGGCCACCTCACACGCGTGTACGGAACCCGCCCCGTCGATCCGGTCGAGCGGGCGGCGTGGCTGTGGGCGGAGCAGCGGCGCCTTCGCGAGGACACCCGGCTCGGCATCCCGGCCATCGTGCACGAGGAGTGCCTCACGGGTCTCGCCGCCTGGAAGGCCGCGACGCTGCCGACGCCGCTCGCCTGGGGCGCCGCGTTCGACCCGGAGCTCACCGAGCGGATCGGCGCCGCCATCGGCCGCACGATGGGGACGCTCGGCATCCACCAGGGGCTGGCTCCCGTGCTCGACGTCGTGACGGACCCACGGTGGGGCCGGGTCGACGAGTGCATCGCCGAAGACCCCTACGTCGTCGGCACGATCGGCACCGCCTACGTGCGCGGCCTGCAATCGGCGGGGGTCCACGCGACGCTCAAGCACTTCGCGGGCTATTCGGCGTCGCAGGCCGGGCGCAACCACGCACCGGTGCATATGGGCGGACGACGGCTGCGCGACGTGATCCTCCCGCCGTTCGAGATGGCGGTGCGCGACGGCGGCGTGCGCTCGGTGATGAACTCGTACGCCGAGATCGACGGCGTGCCGGTGGCCTCGAATCCCGAGCTGCTGACCGGCGTGCTGCGCGAGGAGTGGGGCTTCGACGGGACCGTGGTCGCCGACTACTTCTCGGTCGCATTCCTGCACGCCCTCCACGGCGTCGCCGCCGACCTCGGCGAGGCGGCGGTGCTGGCGCTGCGGGCGGGGATCGATATCGAGCTGCCCACCGGCGACGCGTTCGTGGCGCCGCTGCGCGACCGGCTGGAGGAGCACCCGGAGGAGGTGGCGCTCGTCGACCGCGCCGTGCTGCGCGTGCTCGCGCAGAAGGAGGAGCTCGGACTGCTCGACGCCGACTTCCGGACCCCGCCGACCGCGGTCGAGCTGGACGGACCCGAGTTGCGCGCGCTCGCGCGCCGGGCCGCGGAGGAGTCGCTGGTGCTGCTCAGCAACGACGGCGTGCTGCCCCTCGCCGGCCCGCGCCGCATCGCCGTCATCGGCCCCAACGCCGGTGCGGCCGAGTCGCTCATGGGCTGCTACTCGTTCGCCAACCACGTCCTGGCGCATCACCCGGGCACCCCGCTCGGCTTCGAGATCCCGACGATCGCCGAGTCGCTGCGCAGCCGGTTCGCGAACGCCGAGTTCGTCGCCGAGCGGGGATGCGACGTCGAGGATCCCGATCCGCGCGGCATCGCCGACGCGGCCCGCGCCGCCGCCTCCGCGGAGGTCGCGGTGGTGGTGGTCGGCGATCGGGCGGGCCTGTTCGGTCGCGGAACGGTGGGTGAGGGCAACGACGTCGACGACCTCGAGCTGCCCGGTGCCCAGCGCCGGCTCGTCGAGGAGGTCGTCGCCACCGGCACGCCGACCGTCGTGGTCGTCGTCTCCGGTCGGCCGTACGCGATCGGGTGGATGCTCGAGGGGCCGTCGGCCGCCGGCGCGGTCGTGCAGGCGTTCTTCCCCGGCGAGGAGGGGGGCCCCGCGGTCGCCCGCCTGCTCGCCGGTGATGCGGAGCCGTCCGGGCGTCTGCCGGTGTCGCTTCCCCGCTCGGCGGGAGCGCAGCCGTACACGTACCTGCACCCGGTCCTCGGCGGACCGACCGAGATCACGAGCGCCGACAACACCCCCGCGCTCCCCTTCGGACACGGTCTGACGTACACGACGTTCGCGCGCGAAGAGCTGTCGGCGACGGATGCCGCCACCGACGGCTCCGTCACCGCCAGGGTCCGTCTGTCGAACGCCGGCGCGCGCGCCGGTACCGATGTGGTGCAGCTGTACGCGCGGGACGTCTTCGCGTCGGTCACCCGTCCCGTCGCGCAGCTACTCGCCTACCAGCGCGTCGCGCTCGGGCCCGGCGAGACGGCGACAGTCGAGTTCACGGTGCCCGCGTCGCGACTGGCGTTCACCGGGCGCGACGGCCGGCGCATCGTCGAGCCCGGCGCGATCGAGCTCTGGGTCGGCCCCTCGTGCGCCGAGCGTGAGACCGAGACCCGCATCGAGCTCACCGGCCCGGTGCACGCGGTCACCGCCGAGGACGCGCGCGTCGCCACCGCGACGGTCTCGATCGAGGCGCCCGCCGCCGTCTGAGGCGCCGACGCGTTTCGTCTCGCTTCGCTCGCTCAACGACCGGAGGCCTGTGCCCCGGTCGTTGAGCGAGCGAGCGCAGCGACCGGAGGCCCGGCCCCGGTCGTTGAGCGAGGGAGCGCAGCGACCGAGACGAAGCGCCCGCGACCGGCGCACGGCGGCGCGGGCGCCTCAGCTCGGCAAACGGGTGCCTGGGCTACGCGAGCTCGAGCTCCACCGTCGCGAACGAGTGCGGGGGCAGGGTCACCGACAGCACCCCGGAATCCAGCGACGTCTCCAGCGCCACCGGCGCGACGGCGTCCGGCGTGTCGGGAGTGTTGTGGGCTGCGGCATCCGTCCCCGTGAGCACGCGGGCACGACGGACCGCGGCGTCACGGCCGCGGAGGTCGACGCGCACCTCGAGCGCCGCGTCGAGCGACAGGTTCGACAGCGACACGAGCGCCGTGGCGCCGTCGCCGGCGACTGAGGCCGACACCGACAGCCCGGGCACGTCGTCGGCCACGGCGGGCGACGACAGCACGTGGGCGGCGAGCGCGGTGGCGTCGTGGTGGCCGCGGTTCATCTCGAACACGTGGTACGTCGGCGTCAGCACCATCGCGCCGTCGTCGTCGGTCAGGATCATCGCCTGCAGCACGTTGAGCGTCTGCGCGATGTTCGCCATCTTCAGGCGCCCCGCGTGCCGGTGGAACGCGTCGAAGTGCACGGCCGCCACGAGCGCGTCGCGCACGGTGTTCTGCTGGAACAGGAAGCCGGGATTGGTGCCCGGCTCGACGTTCCACCACGTGCCCCACTCGTCGAGGATGAGCCCCACCTTGCGGTCGGGGTCGTAGGAGTCCATGACGGCCTCGTGCCGGCGGATCACCCGTTCCACATCCAGCGCCTTGCGCATGGTGCCGTAGAACTCGTCCTCGGTGAACTGCGTCGCCGACTCGGTGTTGATGCCCGATCCGGCGTGCGAGTAGTAGTGGAACGACACCCCCTGGAACACCGGCGTCGGGTTCGAGCCGCAGGTGAGGCATCCGAGCGATTCCATGAGCGCGCGCGTCCAGGTGATGTCGTCGTCCGACGCGCCGGCGGCGATGCGGTACAGCTCATTGCCGCCGTGGTTGCGGCAGAAGGTGCCGTAGCGGCGCGCCTCGAGGGCGTACTGCTCGGCCGTCATGTTGCCGCCGCATCCCCACGCCTCGTTCCCGATGCCCCAGAACGGCACCCTCCACGGTTCGTCGCGCCCGTTCTCGCGGCGCAGGCGCGCCATCGGGCTGTCGCCGTCGCGGGTGAGGTACTCCACCCACTCGCTCATCTCCCGCACCGTGCCGCTGCCGACGTTGCCGTTCACGTACGCGTCGGCACCCAGCAGGTCGCACAGGTCCATGAACTCGTGCGTGCCGAAGTGGTTGTTCTCGACGACGTCGCCCCAGTGGGTGTTCACCATCGTCGGGCGGGTCTCGCGCGGGCCGATGCCGTCGCGCCAGTGGTAGTCGTCGGCGAAGCACCCGCCCGGCCAGCGGAGGTTCGGGATGCCGAGAGCCCGCAGCGCCTCGACGACGTCGGAGCGGATGCCGCGGACGTTCGGGATCGCGGAGTCCTCGCCCACCCAGAACCCGCCGTAGATGCAGCGGCCGAGGTGCTCGGCGAAGTGCCCGTAGAGGTGGCGGCTGATGACGTCACCGGGGACGTCGAGGTCGATGACGGCGCGGGCCGTGGTCACAGGTTCCTCCAGGTGGATGCGGGGGTGAGCGGGACGAGCGGGGGACGATCGACGGTGGTGCGCAGCGGCTCGCGGACGCCCGACGCCGACGAGACGGCGAGCGCGGTCATGATCTCGAGCGCGTGCAGGGCCAGTGCACCGCTGGCCCGTGCGGGCCCGGCGATGAAGTCGAGGAGCCCCACGCCGCGACTCGAGTCGAGGTAGCCCGCCGAGGGCTCGAGCGTCTGCCACTCGCCGCCGGCCGGATGCAGCTGCACATCGCCGTCGAAGTGATTCGGGTCGGGCACGAGCAGCGAGCCCTCGATGCCGTGCACCTCGATGGGGGCCGCGGTCGAGCGGACCCCGTCGAAGCTCATGGTCACCGTCGAGATCGCCCCCGATCCGTGGTGCAGGATGCCGGTGAGGTGCGTGTCGACCTCGACGCCGATGCGCTCGCCGGCCCGCGGCCCCGAGCCGATCACGCGCTCATCGCGCGAGCGGGAAGCGGCGCCCGACACGTGCGTGACAGGTCCGAGCAGCTGCACGAGCGACGAGACGTAGTACGGCCCCATGTCGAGCAGCGGCCCACCGCCCTCGCGGTAGTAGAAGTCGGGCTGCGGATGCCACGACTCGTGGCCCGCCGAGACCCACGTCGCAGACGCCGACACGGGGCGGCCGATGCGTCCCTCGTCGATCGCGGCGCGCGCGGTCTGCACACCGGTTCCGAGCACCGTGTCGGGCGCACTCCCGACGCGGACGCCCGCGGCGGTGGCGGCATCCATCACCCGCTCCGCGTCGGCGAGGGTCGCGGCGAGCGGCTTCTCGCCGTACACGTCCTTGCCGTGGGCGATGGCGCCGAGCGCGACATCGGCGTGCGCGGCGGGGATCGTCAGGTTCAGCACCGTGCCGACGCCGGGGTCGGCGAGCAGCTCGTCGGTGGTCACGGCGCGACAGCCCGGGATGGCGTCCGCGGCGGCCTGCGCCCGCGAAGCGTCCAGGTCGGCGACGGCGGCGACCCGCACGCCGGACGCGACGAGGAGGGTGTCGAGGTACTGGCGCGAGATCACGCCCAACCCGACGATGCCGATGTCGTTCACCGTGCCGCGCGTCATCGCGCTGCCCAGAGGAGGCCGCGCTCGATGATGGTGCGGACGTTGTCGTCCTGGAGCACGTCGAGGCTGTGGCCAGGTGTCGAGACGAAGACGCGCCCCTGCCCCCAGTCGCGCGTCCACACCGCCGGCGAGACGATCGGGCGGTGCCACGGGTGGTACGGCTGGACGGGGTGGGTGGTGGTCGCCAGCACGTCGATGAGGTCGTCGTGCAGCACCCAGTACTGCTCGGTGCGCAGCGCGAAGTCGCCGAGGCCCGCGGTGATGTCGTGCGCGCGGCCGAGCTCGGTGATCTCGACGGTGTAGTCGAGGTAGTTGTCGGTCTGGTCGCCGTGCACCTCGTCGGGGTGCTTGGAGGGGTGGGTCGCGAACTGCCCTCCCACGAGCTGGAGGTAGTCCGAGCTGGCGCGGAACGAGTCGGCGATGCCGCCGTGCCAGCCCGCCAGCCCGGTGCCGGCGGCGACCGCCTCGCGCAGGCCGCGGACGGCCTCGTGAGAGGCCCGCGACATCGTCACGCACTGCACGACGAGGTCGGTGGCGGCCATCCGGTCGGCGTCGGCGTAGACCTCCGGGTCGTCCTCGACCGTGACGTCGAAGCCGCTGTCGCGGAGGAACGGAAGGAAGAGGTCGGTCGCCTCGATCGGATGGTGGCCGTCCCATCCGCCGCGGACGACGAGGGCGGTGCGGGTCATGAGGAGATCCCTTCGGGGTCGGCGGCGGCTGCTGCCACCGGCGTGAAGATGCTGTCGTGCGCGGCGCTCTGCTCGACGGCGGCGAGCACGCGCTGTACCTGCAGCGCGTCGGCGAAGCTCGGCGACGGCGGGATCTCTCCCGCGACGGCGCGCACGAAGTCGACGGCCTGGTGCGTGAAGAGGTGTTCGTAGCCCAGTCCGTGGCCGGCCGGCCACCACGCTCCGGCATACGGATGCCGCGCCTCGGTGACCTGCACCCGCCGGAAGCCCTGCGCGGCATCGGCGGCGGCGTCGTACACCTCGAGCTCGTTCATGCGCTCGAAGTCGAAGGCGATCGAGCCGCGGTCGCCGTTGATCTCGATGCGGTTCGCGTTGCGCCGGCCCGTGGCCATGCGGGTCGCCTCGAAGACGCCGAGCGCGCCGCCGGCGAAGCGTGCGGTGAAGGCGGCGGCGTCGTCGACGCTCACGGGCAGCCGGTCGGACGTGTCGGCCGCGACGCCGCCGAGCCCCTCGACCGCCGAGCGCCGGGGCCGCGACGTGACGAAGGTGCGGACCGTCGCGGAGACCGCCGCGATGTCCTGCCCGGTCAGCCACTGCGCGGTGTCGATGCTGTGCGCTCCGATGTCGCCGAGCGCGCCGGATCCCGCCCGGTCGCGGTCGAGCCGCCAGGTGTGCGGCGAGTCCGGATCGCTCAGCCAGTCCTGCAGATACTGGGCCCGCACGTGGCGGATCTCCCCCACACGTCCGTCGGCGATGAGCTCGCGCGCAAGAGCCAGCGCCGGCGTGCGCCGGTAGCTGAATCCGCACATCGCGATTCCGGACGCGCGGGACGCGGCATCCGTCATCTCCTGCGCCTGGGCGACCGTGTTCGCCAGCGGCTTCTCGCACAGGACGTGCTTGCCGGCGGCGAGCGCCGCGAGCGCGATCTCGGCGTGCGTGTCGCCCGGCGTGCAGATGTCGACCGCGTCGATGTCGTCGCGCGAGATCGCCTCGCGCCAGTCGACGGAGTGCTCGTTCCAGCCCCAGCGGGCCGCGGACTCGGCCGTGGCGTCGGGGCGGCGGCCGACCAGCAGCGCGGGCTCGGGAGCCAGCGGCAGGTCGAAGAACCGGGGAGCCGTGCGCCACGCCTGCGTGTGCATGCGGCCCATGAAGCCGGTGCCGATCAGCGCGATCCGCAGCGGCGATGTCGTCGTCGTCATCGTGGTGGCCCTTTCCGCCAGAGACGATGCCATCGCCCTCGGCACGGGTCGAGGATGTTGCGCAAAACCTCGCCGTCGTCGACAGTGAGGTGTGCGCGATTCCGGGAACACCCCCGCCGGCGACCTGCCGGAGGGGGCTGTGTCGGCGCTGAGGCCCGGGCCGGCGCCGGGCCCGAGCGCCAGGCCGGGGTGGGCGCCCGAGCCGGCCCTGCCCGCCGAGCTGCCCGCGAGCGCCGCGCGCGTGACGCTCGGCGCCGTCGCCGCGGCGGCGCAGGTCAGTGTGGCGACCGCGTCCCGGGCGCTCAGCGGCCGCGGGGATCTGTCGGCGACGACGCGTCGCCGAGTGCTCGCCGTGGCGCGCACCCTCGGATACACACGCGATCCCGCCGTCGGAGGTCGCCCGCCCGGCTCGGCGCGGCTCATCGACCTCGTGCTCGGCTGGTACCACAACGCGTACTCGGACGAGGTGACGGCGGGCGCCCGCAGCGCCGCGGCGGCGGCTGGCTACGACCTCGTTCTCACGGAGGAGCGCGACACCCCCGACGACGACTGGCCGATGCGCATCCGCCGGCGCGGGTCGGCCGGGGTGGTGCTGGGGCTGATCTCGCCGACGGCATCGCAGCTGGCGGCGCTCGACGACGCTGCGATCCCGGTCGTGCTCATGGACCCGCAGGCCGAGACCTCGCGCGGGCTCACGAGCGTGCGCTCGACCGATCACGAGGGCGGCGTCGCCGCGGCGATGCACCTCACGGCGCGTGGCGCGACGCGGTTCGCGATCATGCTGGGCTCACCGCCGTACCGCTACGGCCGGGCCCGCAACGCCGGGTTCCGCGAGGGGCTGCGGCTCGCCCGCCCGGGCGCCGAGCTCGTCGCGCTGCAGGCCGACTGGGGTGCGGCAGCCGCCCGCGAGGCCGCGGTGCCGCTGCTGCGCGGTCTCGGCGAGGGTGAGCGGCTCGGGGTGTTCGCGTGCTCGGACGAGATGGCGGCCGGCGTGTACGCGGCCGCGATCGCCACTGGGCGCCGCATCCCCGACGATGTGCTCGTCGTCGGGTTCGACGACCTCCGCGGGGCGCGCTGGCTGACGCCGCCCCTCACGACGGTGCGCCAGCCCATCCGCGAGATGGCGGCCGCCGCCGTGACGGCACTGGCCGATGCCGCCGCCGGGGCCGCGCTCCCGCCCTCGCCGATCGTGCTCCCGACCACCCTCATCGAGCGCGGCTCGACCTGACCCGGGGCCCCACCTCCCCCTGCTCCCCCGTCACGAAACACCGGATCACTCGACACTTCGCGACAGGCGAGCGGAGGGACGACGGATGCCGCGAAGCCCGGTGCGCCGGACGGTCCGGTGCCCGCGGCATCCGAACCGGACGAAACGTCGCAACCGCCCGCGCGGGCGGCGCGAGTAGCGTGGGAGCACGTCCGACGGAAGGCCTTTCATGTCCACCACCGCGCAATCCGTGACCCAGCGCCCCGCTCGCAGCGACGCCGAGCTGCAGCAGATGGCCAAGGACCACCTCTGGATGCACTTCGCCCGCCAGTCGGTGATGACCGAGGGTCCGGGCGTCCCGATCATCGTCAAGGGCGAGGGCCACCACATCTGGGACTCGCAGGGCAAGCAGTACATCGACGGGCTCGCCGGCCTGTTCGTCGTCGCCGCCGGCCATGGGCGCCGGCGCCTGGCCGAGGTGGCCGCCAAGCAGGCGGAAGAGCTCGCCTTCTTCCCGATCTGGTCGTACGCGCACCCGGCCGCGATCGAGCTCGCCGATCGTCTGGCCGACTACGCGCCCGGCGACCTCAACAAGGTCTTCTTCTCGACCGGCGGCGGCGAGGCCGTCGAGACCGCCTTCAAGCTGGCGAAGTACTACTGGAAGATCCAGGGCAAGCCGACCAAGCATAAGGTCATCTCGCGCTCGGTGGCCTACCACGGCACGCCGCAGGGCGCGCTCGCGATCACCGGCATCCCCGCGATGAAGTCGATGTTCGAGCCCGTGACCCCGGGCGGCTTCCGCGTGCCCAACACCAACTTCTACCGCGCGGGCGACATGGGCGCGCCGACCGGCAGCGTCGAGGAGTTCGGCGTGTGGGCGGCCGACCGCATCGAGGAGATGATCCAGTTCGAGGGTCCTGACACGGTGGCCGCCGTCTTCCTCGAGCCGGTGCAGAACTCCGGCGGCTGCTTCCCGCCTCCTCCCGGGTACTTCCAGCGGGTGCGCGAGATCTGCGACAAGTACGACGTGCTGCTCGTGTCGGATGAGGTCATCTGCGCCTTCGGCCGCATCGGCCACATGTTCGCCTGCGACGCATACGGCTACGTGCCCGACATGATCACGTGCGCGAAGGCGATGACCAGCGGCTACTCCCCCATCGGTGCCACCATCGTGAGCGACCGCATCTATGAGCCCTTCGCCACGGGCGACCGCGCGTTCTACCACGGGTACACCTTCGGCGGTCACCCGGTGTCGGCGGCGGTCGCACTGGAGAACCTCGACATCTTCGAGGAGGAGGGCCTCAACGAGCGGGTGCGCGAGTACTCGCCGGTCTTCCGGTCGACGCTCGAGAAGCTCACCGACCTGCCGATCGTCGGCGACGTCCGCGGCGACGGCTACTTCTTCGGCATCGAGCTCGTGAAAGACAAGGCGACGAAGGAGACGTTCGACGACGACGAGTCCGAGCGTCTGCTGCGCGGCTTCCTGTCGAAGGCGCTGTTCGACGCCGGCCTCTACTGCCGCGCCGACGACCGGGGCGACCCCGTCATCCAGCTCGCCCCGCCGCTCACGATCGGGCCGAAGGAGTTCGACGAGATCGAGCAGATCCTCCGCAGCGTCCTGACCGAGGCGTGGTCGAGACTCTGAACCCCGCAACCGCGGGCCCAGGGGTTATGGTGGGCGCGTGGGCACCATCTACTACGGCGGCAGCGCGATGCCGATCCACATCGAGGACCGCGCGCTCGCGCACCTGAAGGTCGTCATCGCGACCAAGCTGCGTCGTGACGAGAGCTTCACGGTGTCGTGGAAGCACCCCGACGACCAGCCGCGGGGGCGCAGCACGATCTGGCTGCACCCGTCCATTCCGCTGCGCTTCGTCTTCGACGACCCCGAGCCGGCCGAACTCAGCCGCGACTGGATCGAGGAGCTCGCCAACTCCGCGAGCTCGACCGGCGGCATCATGCTCGTCGCCGAGCACTTCGACACCGGGCCGGTTCCGACCGCCGCCGGTGTCGGGGCTGGCGAGGGCGATGGTCGCGACGTCACGCTCGGCAACGTCGACGTCGAGAGCCTCGACGTCGAGCGCCTCACCGTCGCCGGCACCGAAGTGAGCCCCGACGACATCGGCTCGTCCTGACGGTCAGATCTCGGCGGGCTCGCGCTCGTCGGCGTCGGGCTCGGGGACGATGGTCAGCCCGTTCGGTCCGCTCGCGGCGAGCATGAGCTCCTCGACCCATCGACGGTTGATGCGCGGGAGACGGCTGCCGAAGAAGTGGAACTGGATCGGCACGGCGGGATGGATCCAGAAGCTGCGTCGACCGCTGCCGTCGCCGATCTCGATGTCGAACATGAAGGGTTCGGACCGGCGCAGCTTGTTCATGATGACGATGCGCAGATGAGCCAGCGTGCGATCCTCGATGTCCACCGAGTTGGCGTTGGTGTCGTAGATGAACCTGCCCATGGCAGGAGCATAATCGGGGCGTCACCTGGGGGCGAAGGCCGCAGCGAAGAGTGCTCGCGCGCGGCGTGCCGCGGCCGCACGATGCGCCGGCTGCGCGCGTGCCAGCTCGGTCGCCAGCATCCCCGCCGCCATCGTGACATCGTCCGCTTCGAGGTGGGCGCCGACGCGGCCCGCCTGGCGATCGCGTGCGACCAGACGCTCGACGAGGGCGTGGAACCGGGCGCCCAGGGTGGCGATGCGCGCGTCGGAGAGGTCGGCGGTGATGAGCTCGATGAGGGCGGTCGAGACCACCGCCTGGTCCACGACGCGGTCGAGCAGGTCGTCGACGGTGCGGTCGGGCTCTGACGTGTAGTCCTCGAGCTCGCGCACGTTGTCTTCGAAGACGGCGACCGCGAGCGCGGTGCGGTCGGGGAAGTGGCGGTAGAGACTGCCCTGCCCGACGCCGGCGCGTTTGGCGACCGCGCTGAACGGCGCGGTGAGGCCGCCTTCGGCGTAGACCTCGCGGGCGGCGGCGATGAGCGCACGCCGGTTGTCGGCGGCAGCAGCGGGCCCGCGATTCGGGCGGGGGTTCGCACGGGGGGATGCGGTGCTCGGCACGGGTGTAGCCTAATACCGGACACAGATGTCCGGTAGGAGCTGCCCGAAGCAACCCCCTCGTTCCCGGACCCGCTGCCCCGCGCCACCCGGCGCGCACTGCCGCATCGCACGAAGAAAGGGACACCCATGAGCACCACCACTCCCCTCACCGGGGCATCCACCATCCAGAGCTGGCTCGACGACCCCGCCGGCGGTGCGGCGCTGCGCGGGCTCCTCGCTCAGGGCGGGCAGAGCGCCGACGCGCTCTCACCCATCGCGGGCCTGCCGATCAGCAACCTCGTCGCCATGAGCGGCGGCGCCTTCCCGCAGGCGGCGCTCGATGCGCTGGTCGCGCAGGTGAACCCCGACGGCGTCCCCACCGAGACGGATGCCGCTGCCGCCGCTGCTGCGGCGACTCCGGCCTCCGAGTGGGCCGAGAAGATCACCGCCGGCCGCTTCACCGGCCAGACCGTCATCGTGACCGGCGCCGGCTCGGGCATCGGACGCGCCACCGCGTCGCGCGTCGCCCGGGAAGGCGGCCGCGTCATCGCGGTCGACGTCAGCCAGGACCGGCTCGACGAGTTCGTCGCGGCGCACGACGGCGCCGACGTCGTGGCCCTGACAGCCGACATCACCGACGACGCCGGGGTCGCCCGCATCGTCGAGGCGGCCGGCGAGCGGATCCACGGCCTCGCCAACATCGCCGGGATCATGGACGACATGACGCCGGTCGGCGACGTCACCGACGAGGTCTGGGACCGTGTCTTCCGCGTGAACGTGACCGGAACCATGAAGCTCATGCGCGCCGTCATCCCGGCCATGCTCGCGCAGGGCGGCGGCTCGATCGTCAACACCTCGTCCGAGGCATCCCTCCGCGGCTCCGCCGCCGGCGCCGCCTACACGGCGTCCAAGCACGCGGTCGTCGGACTGACGAAGTCCAGCGCGTTCATGTACGGCCCGAGCGGCATCCGCGTGAACGCGGTGGCGCCCGGCGCGGTGATCACCAACATCGAGGCGAAGTTCAACTCGCCGCTCGGCGCCGACCGCGTGCGCACCGGCATGGCGGTCATGGTCCCGCCGGTCACCCCGGATCGCCTGGCCGCGTCGATCACCTTCCTGCTGAGCGACGACGGCGTGAACGTCAACGGGCAGAACCTCGCGAGCGACGGCGGCTGGTCGGCTGCCTGATCCGTGGCGGATGGACGGATGCCGCGCCCCGGCCGCCTGCGCCGGGGCACGGCATCCGTCATTCCGTTCTAGAAGGGCCAGATGAGCGGGACGTAGAAGACCGCGAGGGCGAGGAAGAACAGCACGAGCGGCAGTCCGAGCTTCCAGTAGTCGCCGAAACGGTAGCCGCCCGGCTCCATCACCATGAGGTTCGCGGGCGTCGCGATCGGCGTGAGGAACGCGGCCGCCCCCGCCACCGTGAGCGCCATCATGAAGGGCTGCACCGACAGGCTGAGCGCCTGCGAGACCGAGATCGCGATGGGCGCCACGATGAGCACCGTCGCGGTGTTGCTGATGAGCTGACCGAGCACGACGGTGAGTCCGCACAGGGCGAGCAGGGCGACATGCGGTCCCGCGTCACCCAGCACCGACAGCATCCCCTCCGCGACGAGGTCGGCCGTTCCGGTGGCGATGAAGGCCGTCGACAGCGGGATCATCCCGGCGATGAGCACGACCGTGGTCCACGAGATCGAGTGGTACGCCTGGGTCACGGTGACGGTGCGGGTCAGCACCAGTGCGCACGCGGCGAGGAGGGCCGCGACCGCCGGCGGCACCAGGCCGGTGGCGAGGAGCACGATCATCGCGAGCAGGATGCCGATCGCCCGCTTGGCTCCGCGTCCGAGCGGAACCGAGCGCCGCAGCTGCGCCGGATCGTCGACCACGAGCACGCCGGGGTCGCTCGCACGTCGCGAGAGGTCGTCCCACGTGCCCTGCAGCAGCAGCGCGTCGCCGGCCTGCACCTCGAACTCGATCCCCTTCAGCTGCTCGTCGCCGCGGCGGGCGCCCAGCACGACGAGATCGCCGTCCGGCGTCGTCATGCCGGCGCACACGCGCGCTCCGATCAACGGCGAGCGCGGTGCGACCACCACCTCGGTGACACCGGTGTTCGGGCCGAGGATCGTGGCGGTGTCGAGCGTCAGCGCGTACTGCTGCCGCAGCAGCCGTGCGTGCCGTACGAGGTCGATGGGCATGAGCGCGCCCTTGCGCTCGGGCACGAGCCGGCCGCCGACGAGCAGGATCGCGATCGTGCCGAGCACGACGGGCACGCCCACCAGCGCGAACTCGAAGTACCCGAACTCGCGGCCGCCCGCGTTCGCGGCGAACTCCGACACCAGGATGTTGACAGGCGTGCCCGTGAGCAGCAGGAGCGATCCGGCCGAGGCGGCGAAGGCCAGCGGCAGCAGCAGCTTCGACGACGCGATGCCGGCACGCGCGGCCACCACGACCACGAGCGGCAGCAGGGCGGCCACGGCGCCGTTGATGCTGATGAGCGCCGTCAGCCCCGCCACGAGCAGCGCGACCACGACCACGAGCGTGGAGCGCTTCGTGCCCGCCCGCCCGATCACCCGCTGCCCCGCCCACGCGGTGACACCCGTGGCGTCGAGCGACTCACTCACCACGAACAGCGCGGCGATGAACAGCACCGTCGGATCGCCGAACCCGGCCAGTGCCTCGGGCAGCGTCAACACTCCGGTGAAGAAGAGGGCGAGCGCGACGCCGATCGCGACGACGCCGATCGGCACGCGGTTGCTCACGAATGCGACGACCGCGAGCACCAGGATGACGAGCGTTGCGGCGACGGGGTCCACGCGCCCAGCGTAGCCACCGCCCTGCGCCCGGCGGTGCCCGCCGGTGTGGCCGCAGCGCGCTGCGACAGGTCAACCTCGCCATGTCAGGGGCGATCTGCGCCTCAGGCTCCTGCGCAAGCCCGGTTGACCTGTGGACGCGGGGGGACGGATGCCGCGGCCCGGGGCCGGGGCGGAGCAGCGACCTCCGCAGCGCCACGGGTTGCGACGCGGGCCGGTCCGCCCACCCGGGCCGGCTGGCGGGGAGCTTGAACAGGAGAACAGCGCCACGACAGGAGGGAGATCGGACTTCGGCACCTGCACAAGCCCGGTTGACCTGCGGAAGCGGAAGGACGGATGCCGCGGCCCTGCCCGGCCCCGCCCACCCCGGCCGGGCGGTCAGCCGCGCAGGTTCGCGAGGCCGGCGACGTCGTACGCGAGCTCCACGGCCTCGAAGATCGCGGCGTCGATCGTGCGGGGCGCGAACGCGTCGCCGATCATCACGACGCGGGGGACGGATGCCGCAGCCCCCGCGCCCGCGGAGACCGCAGAGGTCTCGCCGGCCGTGGCGCCGGCAACCGGCGCCGTGCGCAGCGCGGCGGTCGAGGCATCCATCACCGTCGTCAAGCCCGGCACCCCGACGGACGCACGCGGTTCGACCGCCACCACGGCGTCGACCCCCTCGAGCGTCGCCGGCTCGCCGGTCAGCGAGTCGCGCACGACGACCTCACCCCCGCCGACACGCTCGACACGCGCGCTCGTGCGACGGCGGAATCCGCGGTGCGCGCCGAGCCGTTCGAGCAGCAGCGGCCGGTCGTATCCGGCGCCGATGTGCGGGAACACCGTCTCGAACGGCGTCACGAGCTCGAGCTCGTCCAGGTGCGGCAGCAGGGTGAGCACGATGCCCGCCGCGTACGCCGTGCCGTCGGCGTCGACGACCGCGATGCGGCGCCCCAGCGAGGAGGGGGCGGATGCCGCGGCGAATGCGTCGACCGTGCCCTCGGTCGGGAAGCCGCCGGCGTAGGCCCCGCCGAGCGCGAGCGAGGTGCCCGCCGGGGCGGTCGCACCGGTCGCCACGACGACGCCGTCGGCGTGCTCCGCGCGGACCAGCGCCTCGGTCGCCTCGACCCCGAGCCGCACGTCGACGCCCGCGACAGCGAGGTCGCGCACGAGGTCGTCGACCAGCAGCCCGACGCTCTCGCGGCCGGGCACGCGACGCGCCAGGCGCAGCTGGCCGCCCAGCTCGTCCGCCTTCTCGATCAGGGTCACGCCGTGGCCGTCCGAGGCCAGTTCCACCGCGGCCCGCATGCCCGCCGGTCCCCCTCCGACGACAACCCACCGTTGCGGGGCTACCGCGCGGGCGCGCTCGCCGCGCTCGAGCTCACGCCCCGCGAGGGGATTGACCGTGCACGACATCGCAAGGCCGCGGCTGCCGCGGCCGAGGCATCCCTGGTTCAAACGGATGCAGTGACGGATGCCGCTTCCCGCGGCGTCCGCGGCCTCCCGCCCGATGAGCTTGCGGCCGAGATCCGGGTCGGCGATCTGCGCACGCGTGAGGGCCACCATGTCGGCGATGCCGTCGCGCACCACCTCCTCGGCCTGCTCCACCGACAGCGCCGCGCCGACGCCGAAGACGGGGACATCGGGATCCGCCGTCTTGACCGCCGCGACGTCGTCGCGCAGCCACGCGTACGGCATCGGCGACGACGGGAAGACGTAGTGCACGTTGTGGTACCCGCCGGCGGCGAGGTCGAGGAAGTCGATGCGGGCCTCGCCGCGCAGCCGGGCGATGATCTCGCGCATGCCGGCGCCGTCGATGCCGTCGGGGTGGAACTCGTTCGCGACGATGCGGATGCCGACCGTGAAGTCGTCGCCCACCCGCGAGCGGACCGCGCGCAGCACCTCGCGCGGGAACCGGGTGCGCCCCTCGAGATCGCCGCCGTATCCGTCGGTGCGGGCGTTGTAGAGGGGCGAGAGGAACTGGTGCAGCAGGTACCCGTGCGCCATGTGGATCTCGACGCCGTCGAACCCGCCATCGCGGGCATGCGCGGCCGACAGCGCCCACCCCTCGACGAGGGCGGCGATGTCGGCGGCGTCCATCTCGCGTGTCGCGTGCGCGGTCGACGGTGAGAGTATGCGCGACGGGGCATACACCGCCCGCGGCCCGTCGGGCCCGTCGGGCTGCGCCTGCGCACCGTGGTGGTTCAGCTGCACGAAGATCCTCGCGCCGGCGTCATGCACGGCATCGGTCATCGCGCGGGCGGCCGCGACGCCCTCCGGGCGGTACGCGTCCTCGAAGCCCCGGATCGACCCGGTCGGGTGCACGAAGTGGTTGCCCGCGACGAACAGCCCGCAGCCGCCCTCGGCGCGGCGCACGTAGTAGGCGGTCTCACGCTCGGACTCCACACGGTCGGAGTATTGCTTCGAGTGCGCGGTCTGCATGACGCGGTTGGGCACGGTGACGGCGCCGATCCGCAGCGGCTCCGCGAGGACGGATGGACGGATGCCGGAGCTCGCGGTCATGCCTCCGAGCCTACGACTCGAGCGCCCCGCGCCGACCTGCCCCGGCCCCGGCCTCCGGTCGTTGAGCGAGCGAGGCGAAACGCCCCGCCGCCCCGGGCTCGCCACCGGGGGCCTCAACAGGCAAACAGCACGACGACAGGAGACGAATCGGACTTCGCCTCCTGCAGAAGCCCGGTTCACCTGTGGAAACCGGATGCCGCAGCCCCGGCCCGGCGCCCGGTGCCCGCCGCCCGCCTGCCCCGGCCTCCGGTCGTTGAGCGAGCGAGGCGAAACGCCCCGCCGCCCCGGGCTCGCCACCGGGGGCCTCAACAGGCAAACAGCCCGACGACAGGAGACGAATCGGACTTCGCCTCCTGCAGAAGCCCGGTTCACCTGTGGAAACCGGATGCCGCAGCCCCGACCCGGCGCCCGGTGCCCGCCGCCCGCCTGCCCCGGCCTCCGGTCGTTGAGCGAGCGAGGAACGAGCGAGACGAAACGCCCCGCCCGCCCGGGGTCGCCACCGGGGAGCTTCAACAGGTAAACAGCGCCACGACAGGAGAGGAATCGGACTTCGCCTCCTGCAGAAGCCCGGTTCACCTGTGGAAACCGGGATGCCGCAGCCCCAACCCGGCGCCCGGCACCCGGCGCCCGGTGCCCACCAAGCCCGGCGCCCGGTGCCCGCCGCCCGCCCGCCCGCCCGCCCGCCCCGCGCCCTCAGCCTCCGGTCGTTGAGCGAGCGAGGAACGAGCGAGACGAAACGCCCCGCCCGCCCGGGGTCGCCACCTGGGAGCTTCAACAGGTAAACAGCGCCACTACAGGAGAGGAGTCGGACTTCGCCTCCTGCAGAAGCCCGGTTCACCTGTGGAAACCGGGATGCCGCAGCCCCAACCCGGCGCCCGGCACCCGGCGCCCGGTGCCCACCAAGCCCGGCGCCCGGTGCCCGCCGCCCGCCCGCCCGCCCGCCCGCCCCGCGCCCTCAGCCTCCGGTCGTTGAGCGAGCGAGGAACGAGCGAGACGAAACGCCCCGCACCCGGCGGCTGCGTCGGTGTCGGCGCCGGCGCGGCTACCCGCGGCAGGCCCGCCGACCCGCCACATCGAGGCCGATCAGAGTCCGGTCAGGGCGTGGTCGAGGTCGGCGATGAGGTCGACGACGGATTCGATGCCGACCGAGAGCCGCACCACCTCCGGCGGGACAGCGAGCTCGGTGCCCCGGACGGACGCGTGGGTCATCTCGTCGGGGTAGTTCATGAGCGACTCCACGCCGCCGAGCGACTCGGCGAGCTGGAACAGGCGCGTCGACTCGGCGAACCGGCGGGCGGCCGCGGCATCCGCCAGCGCCACCGAGACGATCCCGCCGAACCCGCTCATCTGCGCGGCCGCCAGCTCGTGACCCGGGTGCGCCGCGAGCCCGGGGTAGTAGACGCGCGCCACCGCGGCGTGGGCGTCGAGGAACTCGGCCACCGCCTGCGCGTTCTCGCTGTGCCGCTGCATGCGGAGGGCGAGCGTCTTGATGCCGCGCGTGGTCAGCCACGCGTCGAGCGGGCCCGACACCGCGCCCACCGCGAACTGCAGGAACTTCGCCTCGCCGTACAGCGCGTCGTCGTTCAGCACGAGGGCGCCGCCGACGACGTCGGAGTGGCCGCCCAGGTACTTGGTGGTCGAGTGCACCACGACGTCCGCGCCGAGCGCGAGCGGCTGCTGCAGCGCGGGTGACGCGAAGGTGTTGTCGACCACGACGAGCGCACCGGCCTCGTGCCCCAGGCGGGCGAGACCGGCGATGTCGGTGATGCGCAGCAGCGGATTGCTCGGCGTCTCCACCCACAGCACGCGCGCGGGCCGCTCCGCGAGCGCGGCACGCACCGCGTCGAGGTCGCTCATGTCGACCACACGCACGCCCACGCCCCAGGCTCCGAGCACGCGGGCGATGAGGCGGTACGTGCCGCCGTACACGTCGTTGCCGAGCAGCACCTCGTCGCCGGGCTTCAGCGCGGCGCGCAGGAGCGCATCTTCGGCGGCGAGACCCGACGCGAACGACAGCGCGTGGGCGCCGCCCTCGAGGGCCGCGAGCTGCGTCTCGAGCGCGGTGCGAGTGGGATTGCCGCTGCGTCCGTACTCGTACCCCTCGCGGAGCCCGCCGATGCCGTCCTGCGCGTACGTCGTCGAGAAGTGCACCGGGGGGATGACGGCGCCGGTGGTGGGGTCGAACGGCTGGCCGGCGTGCACCGCGCGGGTCTCGAAACCGGCGTGGCTCGTGGGCTCGGTCATTCGGATACTCCTTCGTCAGTGGTTCCGGATGCCGCGGCGCCGGGTCCTGCGCCGGGTGCGGGCGCCTCGTCTCCGCGGCTCGACTCGCCGGCTCGCTCGGCGACGGCGTTCTTCTCCCCCTCGACGACCTGGGGCACCGGCGCCTGCGCCGGATCCGTGACGTCGAAGCCGTGCTCGCGCATCCATCCGTCGTCGTAGAACCGGTGGAGGTAGCCACGGCCGTGATCGGGCAGCAGCACCACGACCACGGCGTCGGCGGGAAGATCGCGCGCCGTGCGCAGCGCAGCGACGACGGCCATGCCGCTCGAGCCGCCCACGAGGAGCCCTTCCTCCCGGGCGAGGCGGCGGGCCATCGCGAAGCTCTCGGCGTCGGGGATGCGGTGGATCTCGTCGGGCACAGAGGGGTCGTAGCTCCCGGGCCAGAAGTCCTCGCCCACGCCCTCGACCAGGTAGCCGTGCACCGGACCGCCGGAGTAGATCGATCCCTCCGGGTCGGCGCCGACCACACGGACCCGCCCGCCCGATGCCTCGTGCAGGTACCGCCCGGTGCCGCTGATCGTGCCGCCCGTGCCGATTCCGGCGACGAAGTGCGTCACGCGCCCGTCGGTGTCGCGCCAGATCTCGGGGCCGGTCGTCTCGTAGTGGCTGAGCGGGCCGTTGGGGTTCGCGAACTGATCGGGCTTGAACGCGCCCGGGATCTCGCGCACCAGCCGGTCCGACACGCTGTAGTACGACCGGGGATCGTCGGGTTCCACGCTCGTGTCGGTGACGACGACTTCGGCGCCATACGCACGCAGCACGTCGACCTTCGCCCCGGCGAACTTGTCGGGCACGACGAAGATCATCCGGTACCCGCGCTCGAGCGCGACGAGCGCGAGGCCGACGCCGGTGTTGCCGCTGGTCGGCTCGACGATGGTGCCGCCGGGCTTCAGAAGCCCGTCACGCTCCGCCTGGTCGATGATGCGTCGGGCGATACGGTCCTTGGCGGATCCGCCGGGGTTGAAGTACTCGACCTTCGCGAGCACCGTGGCGGCGAGGCCGTCGGTGACGCGGTTCAGCTGGACGAGGGGGGTGTTGCCGACGAGGTCGGCCACGCTCTGGGCGTAACGCACGATGAGTCCTGTGATGTTGCCACGCCGAAGCGCGGAGAGTTGTCGGGGGTCGCGGAGGTCTGCGTGAAGCGTGGCTTCAACAGCAGGGGCGACAACACCGACAGGTCAACACGGGCGCAAGTCTAAGCGCTTCCCGGTGACGGCGTCGAGCCTTCGTCGCGGAACGGATGCCGGCGCCCCGGCTCAGGCGGCCACTCGCGCCGACCGCGCATCCTGCGCCAGGCACGGCGGGCAGGCGTTGCGGGCGTCGATCAGCGTCCGTTCGAGCACGGCTACGGTCGTCGCCCCGCCGCGGATCGCGAGTGCGGCGAAACGCGGCATCCGCAGCGACTCGTACAGCAGCGGCAGCCGCAGGCCGAAGAACCGCTCGAGCTCGTCGACGCCGACGACCGGTGGCAGCACCCGCGTGAGCTCGTGCACGACGTCGGGTGCGGCATCCGCTCGCAGCATCCACGCCCGGCGACGCAGCTGGCGACGGAACTCGGCCTCGGGCACGAACCACCGGCTGCCGAGGCGGTAGCCCGGGAGGTCGCCTTGCACGAGGCGTCGCGTCAGGGTGGCCGGAGTGAGGCCCGCCAGCCGCGCGGCCGCCCCCACGCTGAGGAACGGCGAGGCGCCGCCGCCGCGGCGGGCGAGGGGTGCGTCGATGTTCACACCCTGCAAGACGCGCCTACGGCGATTTCCTGACGCGAGACGTGAGATTCGCTGCGGGTGCCGTGCCGCGCCGCTGCGACCCCGGCATTCGGCAAGTCACGCGCCGGCCGGCGCCGGCCGGCCAGCGGGACGGGCCAGGCACACCCGCCTCCGCGACGCGTCGGTCTGCGCGCCCGGCTGCCCACCGCGGATCTGCCCCGCCCGCGGGTGCGTTACGCGCCGGTGTGCGCGCCGGGCTGCCCGGTGGATCTGCCGTCCGCTACGCGTCGGTGTGCGCGCCTCGCTGCCGCCGGCTCGACGGCCCGGCTGCGCCCGGCTCGGGCACGACGGCGACGATGGGGAGGTGCTCGCTCAGACAGGCACCACGTCCAGCGAGGGCGCCGGACCCACGGCGGCGAGCCGGCCGCGCGAGCGCGACCACTGACTCCATGAGCCGGGGTACACGACGACGTCGATGCCGGCGAGCGCTCCGGCGAGCGCCGTGTGGGTCGCGGCGATGCCCGAGCCGCAGTAGGCCGCCACGGCGACGCCGTCGGCGGCCCCGGCCGCGGCGAACTGCGCGCGGATCTCGTCGGGCGAGCGGAACTTCCCGGCCTCGAGGTGGACGGTGGTCGGCAGGTTCACCGCACCGGGGATGTGCCCGCCGACGGGATCGAGCGGCTCGGAGTCGCCGCGGTACCGCTCGGGCGCGCGCACGTCGAGCAGCAGACCGTGGTCGGGCCACTCCTCGACGCCGTCGATGTCGGCGATGCCCTCCGTGATCTCGTCGAGCACGACATCGCCCGGCGGCCGGGGCAGCACGTCCCCCGTCTCGAGCGGCAGCCGCTCGGCGAGCCAGCCGCGCAGTCCTCCGTCGAGCACGCGCACGTCGCGGACGCCCGAGCGCGTGAGCACCCACCACGCGCGTGCCGCGGCGACCGAGTGGACGTCGTCGTACGCCACGACGGTATCGCCGTCGCGGATGCCCCAGCGGCGCGCGGCGGCCTGGAGCTGCGCGCGGGGAGGCAGCGGATGCCGCCCCTCACGCGGGTCGTCGCGGCGGGCCAGCTCGTGCTCGAGGTCGACGTACACCGCCCCCGGCAGATGGCCGTCGAGATAGTCGGGGCGACCCTCCGGCCGGTCGAGGCGCCACCGCACGTCGAGAAGGCGCGGTGGACGGCCGTCCCGGATGAGGCCGGCGAGCTCCGTGGGCGAGATGAGTGGGGAAGGCATGGGGTCATGCTGGCCGCGCGACGAGCGGGCGGGGAGGGAACGACGACACACACCGCGACACGGCGACACGCGGCGTCACACGGGGTCACGTGACGCGGCGCGAGGACCACGCGGATCGCGCGATGGCGCTTCGCCGTGAACACCCTACGATCGGGCCAGGACCCCACGAAGAGGAGATTCGGATGCCGCGACCCGCACCCGCTCGCCACCCCCGGGCACGCCGCATGCCGAGACTGGCGCGCGCGGTCGCCGGCGTCACGATCGTGCTCGGGGCGGCACTGCTCGGCGGCTGCGCCGACGGGTCCATCGCGATTCCGACGGCGCTGCCGACCGCCCTGCCGACGTCGCTTCCGAGCGGCTTGCCCACCGCGCTCCCCACCGGACTGCCGACCGCGCTCCCCACAGGACTGCCGACCCGGCCCGCGCCAGAGCCGACCGCCGAGCCGGAACCGACCTCGGCACCCGAGCCCGAGCCCGAGCCGACCGCAGCACCCGAACCCGAGCCCGAGCCGACGTCGGTGCCCGAGCCAGAGCCGACGTCGGCGCCCGAGCCGGAGCCGGAACCGACCGCCGCGCCCCAGCCCGAGCCCGAACGCACAGAGGTTCCTGTGGCGACTCCGACGGCGACCGTCACTCCGACCCCGACCGCCGAGCCGAGCGACACCCCGACGCCGTCACCCACGGTCACCGCCGACGCCGCCGACGCAGAGTCCGCCGCCTCGTCGTGGGTGCCCTGGGTGGTGGGGATCGGCATCGTCGTCGCGGGCGCGGTGACGTACCTCGTGGTCCGTCGTCCCCGCCCGAAGTCGCCTCCGCCCGCGGCCTGATCGAGCCCGAGGCCGTCCACCGCCCCGAGGCGTTTCGTCTCGGTCGCCGGCGCTCCCTCGCGCAACGACCGGAACCACGCCGCGCCCATCCGGGCGTTGAGCGAGCGCAGCGAGACGAAACGCACCACACCTGCACTCAACCGCCGGGACGTTTCGTCTCGGTCGCCTGCACTCCCTCGCTCAACGACTGGAACCCGCGTTCGCCCGAGGGATCGGCTGGTCAGCCGCGAAGCGCCAGGGCGAAGGGGAGCACGGCGGTGGCGCCGGCGCGGCGGAGTTCGCGGGCGGCGACGGTCAGCGTCCAGCCGCTGTCGACGCGGTCGTCGACCAGCAGCACCGGGCCCGGCGGCACGTCGAGACCCGCGGCCGAGAAGCGGCCCCACACCCCCGCCACCCGGAAGGCGCTGTTGCCGCCCGGCTGGCCCGTCGGGCCGCCGTCGACGAGGTCGAGGGTGCCGAGGAACGGCAGCCGCCCGATGCCCGCGATGCCGCGAGCCAGTGAGTCCACGAGCTGCGGCTTCGTGCGCGACGGCATCGCGGCGACGGCGACCGGGCGCTCGTCCCACCCCCACTCGGCCAGCACGCGCACGCACCCCGACAGCACGTTGGCGCTCAGGGGCGCGTCGGGGGCACCGGCGGCGAAGAGCTCGCGCAGGGTGCCGCCCCAGCCGAGGTCGGTCAGGCGTGCGAGCGCCCGCCCCTCACCCGCCTGCTCGTCGGCCGGGATCCGCCCCTTCACGGCGACGCCCAGGCGGTCGGCACCCGTCGGCCACTGGCGCCGGGGCTCGATCGGCACGCCGACGCGGTCGAGGGCGGCGGTGGCGGCATCCGTCGCGGTGTCGGCGATGGCGGTCGGGAACCACGCGCCCGCGCAGTTGTCGCATCGGCCGCAGGGCGCCGCGGTGTCGTCGTCGAGCGAGCGCTGCAGGAACTCCATGCGGCAGCCCGTCGACTCTTCGTACTCGATCATGTGCTGCTGCTCGGCCACCCGCTCGGCGGCGATGCGCCGGTAGCGGTCCTCGTCGTACGCCCACGGCTCGCCGGTCGACACCCACCCGCCGCGTACGCGCGCGACCGCGCCGTCGACGTCGAGCACCTTCAGCAGCAGCTCGAGCGGAGTGCGGCGGATGTCGACGATCGCCTCGAGCGCCGGCGTCGACAGCGGCCCAGCCGCTTCGGCAAGCGCCGCGAGCACCCGCTCCGCGCGCGCACGGTCGGGCATCGAGGCCGTGGCGAAGTAGTGCCAGATGTCGCGGTCTTCGGCGCCGGGGAGCAGCAGCACGTCGGCGGAGTCGGTGGCACGACCGGCGCGCCCGACCTGCTGGTAGTACGACACCGGCGACGACGGCGCACCGAGGTGCACGACGAAGCCGAGGTCGGGCTTGTCGAACCCCATGCCCAGGGCGCTGGTCGCCACGAGCGCCTTGACTCCGTTCGCCTTGAGGAGCGCCTCGGACTCCTCACGCTCGTCGGTGTCGGTCTGCCCGGTGTACGCGCGCACCTCGTACCCGCGCTCGCGCAGCAGTCGCGCGGTGTCGTGCGCGGCCGCGACGGTGAGGGTGTAGATGATGCCCGACCCGGGCAGATCCCCGAGATGACTGAGCAGCCATGCCAGCCGGCTCGGGGCGTTGGGCAGGCGGAGCACGCCCAGGCGCAGCGAGGCGCGCGCGAGCGGTCCGCGGATCGTGAGGACACCGGATGCCGCGGCCCCTGCATCCAGCTGCTCCGCGACATCGGCGACCACTCGACTGTTGGCGGTCGCGGTGGTCGCGAGCACCGGCACGCCGGCCGGCATCCGCCCGATGAGGTCGCGAAGGCGCCGGTAGTCGGGGCGGAAGTCGTGGCCCCAGTCGCTGATGCAGTGCGCCTCGTCGACGACGAGGAGTCCGATGCGCGCGACCAGCTGCGGCAGCTGCTCGTCTCGGAACGACGGATTGTTGAGACGCTCGGGCGAGACGAGCAGCACATCCACCTCATCGCGGTCGAGCTGCGCGAGCACGTCGCCCCACTCGTGGGCGTTCGTCGAGTCGATCTTGACGGCGCGCACGCCCGCCCGCGCCGCCGCCGCGATCTGGTCGCGCATCAGCGCGAGGAGCGGCGAGACCAGCACGGTCGGCCCCGCTCCGCGCCGCCGCAGCAGGAGGGTGGCCACGAAGTAGACCGCGGACTTTCCCCACCCGGTGCGCTGCACGACGAGCGCCCGCCGGCGATCGTCGACGAGCGCCTCGATCGCCTCGAACTGCCCCTCGTGGAAGTCGGCGTCGTCGCGACCGACGAGCGTGCGCAGCACCTCGAGGGCCTCGGTGCGGGTGGCGGTCGTCGCTGTCACGCCTTCCACCCTGCCTCATACCCCGGACACCCGTCCCGCCGCAGGCCATCGGTCCCGTGTCGTCGTCGCCCCGGCAGGTGAACCGGGCCTCTGCAGGAGCTCGAGGGGGCTCCCCCTCCTGCGGAAGCGCTGTTCGCCTGCGGAAGCGCGCGCGGAGATGCGCGGGGCTTCCCGCCGCAGGCCGTCGGTCCCGTGTCGTCGTCGCCCCGGCAGGTGAACCGGGCCTCTGCAGGAGCTCGAGGGGGCTCCCTCTCCTGCGGAAGCGCTGTTCGCCTGCGCAAGCGCGCGCGGAGATGCGCGGGGCTTCCCGCCGCAGGCCGTCGGCCCCGTGTCCCCACCGCCCAGGCAGGTGAACCGGGCGTCTGCAGGAGCTCGAGGGAGCTCCCTCTCCTGCGGAAGCGCTGTTCGCCTGCCGAAGCGCGCCGAAGAGCGCCAGAAGCCCCACCGCCCGGACAGCTGTGCGTGCTGTCGGTGTCGGCGCGAGGCGCGGCATCCGTCCCGACGCCCCGGCAGGTGAACCGGGCGTCTGCAGGAGCTCGAGGGAGCTCCCTCTCCTGCGGAAGCGCTGTTCGCCTGCCGAAGCACGCGGAGGAGCGCGGGGCTTCCCGCCGCAGGTCGTCGGCTCCGTGTCCTCAACGCCCGGGCAGGGGAACCGGGCCTCTACAGGAGCTCGCGGGGGCTTCCTCTCCTGCGCAGGCGCTGTTCGCCTGCCGAAGCGCGCCGAGGAGCGCCGGAAGCCCCGCCGCCCGGACAGCTGGGCGTGATGTCGGTGTCGGCGCGGGGCGCGGCATCCGTCCCGACGCCCCGGCAGGTGAACCGGGCCTCTACAGGAGCTCGCGGGGGCTTCCTCTCCTGCGTAGGCGTTGTTCGCCTGCCGAAGCGCGCCGAGGAGCGCCGGAAGCCCCGCCGCCCGGACAGCTGTGCGTGCTGTCGGTGTCGGCGCGGGGCGCGGCATCCGTCCCGACGCCCCGGCAGGTGAACCGGGCCTCTACAGGAGCTCGCGGAGGCTTCCCCTCCTACGGAAGCGCTGTTCGCCTGCCGAAGCACGCGGAAGAGCGCGGGGCTTCCCGCCGCAGGCCGTCGGGCGTGATGTCGGTGTGAGCGCGGGGCGCGGCATCCGTCCCAACGCCCCGGCAGGTGAACCGGGCCTCTACAGGAGCTCGCGGGGGCTTTCACTCCTGCGCAAGCGCTGTTCGCCGGCGGAAGCGCGCGCGGAGATGCGCGGGGCTTCCCGCCGCAGGCCGTCGGGCGTGATGTCGGTGTCGGCGCGGGGCGCGGCATCCGTCCCAACGCCCCGGCAGGTGAACCGGGCCTCTACAGGAGGTTGCGGGGGCTTCGCCTCCTGCGGAAGCGCTGTTCGCCTGCCGAAGCGCGCGGGGCCCCGCCGCGCGGACTCTGCTACCGTGAGGCCCGACGGGAGGGGGTGCGCGTGGTCGAGACGATCGTCGTGCTGCTGCGTCTCGCGGCCGACGTCATCGCCGCCGCCCTGCGTCCCTCGGCCGAGGCCCTCGCCGCCGGCCGATCGCTGCTCGAGCTCGCCCCGGCGATGCCCGCCGTCGATGCCGGCGCCCTCGTCCTCGCGCTCACCGTGGTGGCGACGCTGGCGGTCCTCGCCGTCGCCCTCGCGATCCTGCTGTCACCCGCCCACGCGGTCGCGACGACGACCCACCCGCGACGGGCGATCCGTGACGCGACGCGGCTGACCGCCTCGCACCCCGACGCTCCGGGCCACTCACGCCCCCGAGCTCCCGGTTCCGCGGCCCTGGCCGCGTAGCCCACCGCGCTCCCCCGCTCCCGGGGCCGAGTCCGCCGGTGCCCTCGTGGCCGCACGCCACGAACCGCATCGGACGAACGGACACCCATGGACCTCTTCACCTTTCCCCCCATCGCCGCCCTGCTCGACGGGGCCTACACCTTCCTGTTGTGGCTGGCCGCCCTGCTCGAGCCTGTCGCCGGATCCGCGGCGGCCGCGGCATCCGTCATCCTCCTCACCGTGCTGGTGCGCGTCGCGCTCGTGCCCGTCGGTGTCGCTCAGGCCAAGGCGGAGCAGATGCGCAGCCGCCTCGCACCCCGCCTGCGCGAGCTGCAGCGACGTCACCGCCGCGACCCCGAGCGGCTGCAGAGCGAGACGATGAAGCTCTACGCCGACGAGAACGCCTCGCCGCTGGCGGGGTGCCTGCCGATGCTCGCGCAGGCTCCCGTGGTGGGGATCGTGTACGCGCTCTTCCTGCACACCTCCATCGCCGGCCACGCCAACACGCTGCTGACCGAGCAGCTGCTGGGCGTTCCGCTCGGCGCGAGCCTCGTCGGCGCGATCGCCGGCGGCACCGCGACGGCCGCGACGTGGGGCGTCTTCGCCGGCGTGCTGGTGCTGATCGTCGTGGTCGCCGAGCTGACACGCCGCGCGTTCCGGCTGCCCGTGGATCGATCAGCGGATGCCTCGTCCCTCGCCGGTGCGGGCGTGGCACGCCTGGCCGGGGCGCTGCAGTTCACCACCGCCGTGGTCGCCGTGTTCGTACCGCTGGCGGCCGCGCTCTACCTCGCGGTGACGGTGGCGTGGACCTTCGCGCAACGGCTGCTGCTCCGGCGGCGGTATCCGCTCGCGCCGACGTGACCGGCGGGCCCGACAAGGCGCAGGCGAGCCGCGTTCCAAGGATTGACGCAGGATCCGCCGACCGCGTTGTGGACGCCCGTCGCGGAGCCATATCCTGACCGCACATGGCTGGGGATTCCATGCCTGGGGAATGGTCACGACAACCGCTCACCCAAGGAATGGCAGGCTCATGAACCCTCAGTCCGCATCGTCGGCCGCGCCCGCGGCGCCGCCGCACTCCGACG
Organism: Microbacterium sp. M3; assembly: GCF_033548675.1. Lineage (NCBI taxonomy): Bacteria > Bacillati > Actinomycetota > Actinomycetes > Micrococcales > Microbacteriaceae > Microbacterium > Microbacterium sp. M3. The sequence goes on along the minus strand of NZ_JAWTZT010000004.1, from coordinate 203,414 downwards.
AACGCACCCGCTCGCACCACCACCGCCGCCGCATGCTGCTGGCCGTTCTCGCCGGCGGGCTCGTGCTCGGCGTCGGAACCGCCGTCACGCTCGCCGTGTGGAACGACTCCGAGTTCGCGACGGGCACGTTCTCGTCAGGGCAGTTCGACCTGCAGGGCAGCGTCGACGGCACGGCTTTCACGAGCGACCCGGCCGCGCCCGGCAAGACGCTGGCCTTCGAGCTCGACGCCGACGCGCTCTCGCCCGGCGCCGTGGTCTATGCCCCGTTCGCCGTGCAGCTGTCGAGCGACTCGGATTACGAGGCATCCGTCACCCTCGGCGAGGAGATCGCCGGCGCGATCGGCGAGAGCCTCACGTACTCGCTGTATCAGGAGGCCGCCTTCGGCGACACGTGCTCCGCTGACGCGCCGCCGGCGGGCACGGCGCTCATCAGCAACCGCGCCGCCTCGGCGGCCGGGACCGTCGCCGCGTTCGACCTCACCGCGGCAGCGACACCGGTGAACCTGTGCTTCGTGGTGACGGCCGGCGCCGTGCCGCAGGGCGCGGCCGGCACCGTCACCTGGCAGTTCGCGGGGACCTCGGGCGATCCCCTTCCCTGATGAGCGGCTTCGCCCAGACCCGGCGCGCCACGCGCGAGCGGGATGACGACCGCCGGCGGCGGCGCGCGCGTCGCGTGCGCGTGCTGCTGGCAGCCGGACTCGTGCTCGGCATCGGCACCGCCGTGACGCTGGCCGCGTGGACCGACACCGAGAACGCGACCGGCAGCTTCGGCGCGAGCGTGTTCGGCACCGAGTCGCAGAGCGCGGGCTCGCCGACCTACGCGAGCAACACCGCCGCCCCGGGGGCGTCGCTGACGTTCGCCGCGACCGCGATGTCGCCCGGCACGTCGTTCTACGCGTGGCTCAACGTGCGGACCACGTCGGCGTCGACCGTCGGCGGCACGGTGAGCCTCACGGGTGCGGCGCCGACCGGCACGCTGGCGCCCGCACTGGAGTATCGCGCCGTGCGCCTCTCGGGACCGGCGCCCGGCGTCGCCTGCAGCGCGGCGGCGTTCACGGGCTCACCCGTGTTCGTCGCGGGAGGCGCTTCCTCGTACCTGCCGGTCACGCAGGTGCCCAGCACTCCCGTGGCGAGCACCATCGGCGCGGCGGGAGCGCAGCTCGGCTTCTGCTTCGAGGTGCGCATCGCCGCGGGTGCGGCGAACACGTTCCAGGGTACGACCGGCCAGGTCACCTGGACCTTCGCGAGCACGTCGGCGAGCTGAGCGGCAGAGGGAGGGCGACATGGCGCGGCGGCGGCGATCGGCGTGGGCGACGGCGGGGGATGCCGCGCTCACCGTCGCCGCCGTGCTCGGCGCCGTCTGCATCGTGCTGGCGATCGCCGCCGCGGTCTTCGACGTGCGCATCGTGCTGTTCCGCACCGGCTCGATGTCGCCGACGATCCCCGCGGGTTCCGCGGCGATCGTGCACGCCGTCCCCGCCGGCGACATCGCGGTCGGCGACGTCATCATGGTGGACCGCCCGGGCGACCTGCCCGTGACCCACCGCGTCGTCGGCATCGAATCGGTGCCCGGTGCGCGCGAGGCGCGGCGGCTCACCATGCGCGGCGACGCGAACGCGGTCGACGACCCGCTGCCGTACACGGTGACCGAGGCGCGGCGCGTCGTGCTGTCGGTTCCCGGCGTCGCGCCGGTGCTCGGGTCGCTCGGCAGCCCGTGGGTGCTGGGCTCGATCACGGTGGCGGCGACGGTGCACATCGTCGCGGTGTTCTGGCCTCGCCGCGAGCGCCCGACGTCGGAGGGCGCGCGCGATGGGTCGGCCGAGACTGGTGTCGTGGCCGGTGTCGAGGTGGACGGCCCGGTGCCGGTTTCGGCGCCGGTTGCGGCATCCGCTCGTCGAAAGACCGGTGGGACGGCGCTGGTCGTCGGTCTCCTCGCCGCCGGGGTCGCGGCGGGGTCACCGACGCCTGCCCGCGCCGCGTCGGACGAGACGGTCATCCAGGGCGCGGTGATCCGGCTCGTCTCGATCGAGGAGCCGGCGATGCAGCAGCTCACGCCGGGCGCAACCGCCGTCTGGCAGGTGGGTGTGATGGCGGATGCCGCCTCCCCTGGCACGCTCACCGTCACGCTGTCGGGCGCGGCCGCTGCTCCGACCGCCCTGCGTTACGAGGTGCGGGGCTGCTCCGAGCGGTGGACGGGTGACATGTGCCCGACGCCGGACCCGCTCGTCGAGGACTCCCCTGTGCCGACCACCGGCGACCCGGTGCTGCTGCAGACGATGCCCGACGACGAGCAGCTCTGGCTTCGCATCGCGGTGATGCTCCCATCGGATGCCGACCCCGTCGTCTCTCCGGTGCAGCTGACCGTGCGCGCCACGGGGGTCGGCGACGACGTCACCACCGGTGCCGGAGGTGGCTTGGCTGCCACGGGAGGCGGCGCGCGGTGGGGGCTGCCCGCCGCGGGGATCGTCGCACTCGCGGTCGGCGCGGGACTCGTTCTGCGGCTGCGGAGGCGGCCGTGAGGGTGCGCGGCCGGCGCCTCGGCGCGTGTGCGCTGGTGGTCGCGGGGATGCTGTGCATCGCGTCGGTCCCGCCGGTGAAGACGGAGGCCGCGTGGTCGGATGCCGAGATCGGCACGGGCGCCGGCCTCGTGGCGGGTGCCGTCTCCGTGCCGACGGGGCTGCAGTGCTCGGCCGCCGTGGGGCTGCTCGGACCGGTGACCTTCACGTGGACGGCGCCGGCGGGTGGGCTCGCTCGGGACTCGTACCGATGGACGGTGACCGGCGGACTCGCCGGAACCGGCACACTCCCCACTACGGCCACCAGTGTGTCGCTGACCAGTCCCACGTTGGGCCTCGGCACGGGAACGTTCCGTCTCTATGCGGTGGGGCCCGGCGGCTGGGAGGCGTCCCCTGTCTCGGGCACCATCACCTTCGTCCTCGGCGTGGCGTCGGTCTGCACCGTCCCCTGACGCATGCCAAAAGTACGATCGCAGGATGCTGTCACCGACATCCGGCGCCGTGGAGCCCGGCATCTACCAGCACTTCAAAGGCGCGCGCTACGAAGTGATCGGCACCGGGCGGCACAGCGAGACCGAGGAGCACATGGTGTTCTATCGCAAGCTCTACGACGACTACAGCTTCTGGGTGCGCCCCCTCGACATGTTCGTGGAGTCCGTCAGCCGCGAGGGATACGAGGGCCCGCGGTTCGTCAGAATCGCCTGACGACGGGATGGGATGCCGCGCCCCCGTGGTTCCGTTGAGGGCCTGCAGCCCGTCGGGCGGCAGGATGGAGAGGTGCCGTCGACCTTCACGCTCGTCACTGACACGGCGGTCTCCGCTCACAGACTGTTCGACATCTCGCTCGACATCGACGCCCATGTCTCGTCGATGTCTCAGTCAGGAGAGCGTGCGGTCGCCGGCATCACGTCGGGCCGGATCGGTCTCGGGGAGACGGTCACCTGGCGCGCTCGGCACTTCGGCATCTGGTGGACCATGACCTCGCAGATCACGTCGCTCGATGAACCGACCCGGTTCGTCGATCAGCAGGTTCGCGGCCCGTTCAAGACCTTCATCCATGAGCACCGCTTCGAGCAGCTCGCGCACGCCGCTCGCATGACCGACACCATCACGGTCGCGTCGCCGGCTTTCGGGTCGCTGGCCGAGAGGCTCGTGCTCGTTCCGTACCTTCGCCGACTCATCGCCAGACGCAACGCACAACTTCTCGACGCCCTCCACTGAGTCTGATCTTCACGGGGGACGAGGACGGCGACTGACCCCGTCGCAGTCGATGCGTTCGTCGCGATGCAGGTCGGGCGCTTCGCATCGGACGCGCGACTCGTAGGCTTCGTTCATGCCGTCGGATGTCGAAGCCGCCTACTCCAACCGAGCTGCTGAGTACGTCGAGAAGATCGGCTCGGTGACGGCCGCTCATCCCTCCGACCGGCAGCTCATCGCCTCCTGGGCGGCGCAGGTGACGGGGCCCCTGCTCGACGCGGGGTGCGGCCCTGGGCAGTGGACCGCCTACCTGGCGGAGCAAGGCAACGATGCGCGCGGCATCGACCAGGTTCCCGAGTTCATCGATCACGCGCGGAGAACTCACCCCTCCGTCGGCTTCGAGCTGGGGAGTTTCGATCGGCTTCCCGATGCAACCGGGAGCGTGGGCGGAATCCTGGCCTGGTATTCGCTGATCCACCATGAGCCGGCCACCGTTCGCGCCACCCTGAAGGAGTTCGCTCGGGTGCTCCGCCCGGGCGGCGGCCTGCTGACGGGATTCTTCATCGGTCCCGCCGTGGAGCCGTTCGACCACACCGTGGTCACCGGCTACCGCTGGCCACCCGAAGCGCTCGGAGACGAGCTGCGGGCCGCCGGCTTCGAGGTCGTCGAGACCCACACCAGAACCGGACGCGACCCGAAGCCCCGGCCGCACGGAGCGATCATCGCCGAGCTCACGTCGCCATGGTCGACGACGGCCGGACGCGCGGACGCGCCACCCTCGACGGGGTCGAGCACTCGGCCGTGAGCCGACCACGGCGTGAAGCGCGCAGCCGTTGGACATTCCAGGAGACCGCAGCTCGTCAGGTCGGCCCGAGCACGAAAGGCTACGGTGAGCGGGTGGATGCCGCCTGCCAGACCTGCGAGCCTGCACTCGTCCGCACCGCCGGCCGGCCGCCGCACGATATCGATATCGTTCGAACGATCGATGCGCTGAAGCTCCGAGTAGACAGTGGCAGCATGCGGTACGTGCGCGGGGACGTGCCCCTGGAAGACATGCTCGCGCTCGCCCGGTCCGACCTGAAGTACACGATCGTGAGCTACCTCGAATGCGACGAATGCGGTCGGACGTGGTTCTGGGGCCTATGCATCCGCGGCGCCCCGATCTACGAATCCGTCGAAGCCGATGCGCCGGCAGGGCACTCGTGGAGTGCGGTTCCCGCCAGGGAACGCTGGGCCTAGCCGACGCTCGTCGGGATCGCATCGCCACCGCACCGCTTGCCGAGCCCGCTGTCCGAGCGGAGCCGCGCCCGGCTCGCTGGGAGGATGGATGCGTGCTCCAGTCGCTCGATCTGCCCACGGAACTATCGCTCCGCACCGGAACGGTCGTGATACGGCGTGCCGACAAGCGTGACATCCGTGCGTTGATGCGGTTGCTCGCAGACGATGCGATCAGCGCGACACGGGGAGACGTGGGTGCCGACGCAGACGAGGAAGCGTACGCATCCGGTCTTGCGCGAATCATCGACGACCGCGCGAATGACCTCGTCGTCGCCATCGACTCGCACGATCGCGTGATCGCGATGCTCCAGCTGACGGCGATCCCCGGCGTGGCGCGCCGCGGCAGCACCCGACTCCTCGTCGAGGCCGTACGGGTGAAAGCCGACCAGCGCTCCGCGGGCCTGGGAAGCACCCTCATGCGATGGGTCATGGAGGTGGCCGCGCCCGCGTGCGGTGCGGATCTCGTCCAGCTCACCTCTGATCGTCAGCGCACCGATGCCCACCGCTTCTACCTCCGGCTCGGCTTCGTCGACTCTCATGTGGGTTTCAAGTACGACGTCCCGCGGTGATCGCAGTCTGAAGGGGCCGCGCGGCATGCGCCTCCGGCAAGCCGCGGGCGCACTCTCCGAACAGCGTCACGGTGCGCGGGTCAACGGAGACGGGCGAGATCAGCGCGACTGTTGTTCGCGTTCCACCAGGGCGATGAGACTCGCCAGGTCGGCGGCGAGCACGTCGTCGAGCCCCGCCAACTCTGCGGCCAGCTCCTCCGCTCGTGGTCCCTCGATCTGCGCGTGCAGGTCGAGCCGGCTCCCGGTGTCTTCGCTGTGCGACTCGTGGCGGACCGTCAGAGTTCCTCCGTCGAGGAACACGGTGTCCTGGAAGGCCAGCCCGGGAACGAGATCGCTGACCATCATCGGGGTCTCGTCGCCGTCGCGTGTCTTCATCACACCGTGGACGCCGGCACGCAGAGGTCCGTCGAGCCGGATGTACTCCATGCCGGGAGCCCACTCGGGGTGGGTCGCAACATCGCACCAGCGGGCGTGGAAGTACTCGGGGGCGGCCCACGACCTCGCGGTGATCACTGGGAATTTCATCATGGTGCGGACACACCCTCGATCTCTCGGCTGACTCGATGGCCCGTTCCGACTTCGCCGCCGGGCTCGAGCGCTGATTATGTCATCGAGGTGCGACATCAGCGCGGCACGCGGAGGCGTTGCCGCCGTCCCGGCGTCGGGCTACGGTGAAGAGGTTCGCCCTCGCCACCCCATTCGGGAGGGTTTGTCATGGTCGACTTCACGCACCGTTCCGCACGCGCAAGCGTCGCGCTCGCCCTTGCAGGGGTGCTGATCGCCGCCACGGCGGTGGCAGCCCCCGCCTCGGGGGTCGAGGTCACCGCACAGGCCGGGCGTCCGGCTCCGCCCAACCCCTCCACGTCGACCGGATACGGCGGTGCCGTGGCATCCGTCGACGCCGAAGCGAGCGCCGCCGGCCTCGAGGTGCTGCGCAAGGGAGGCAATGCCGCCGACGCCGCCGTCGCGACCGCGGCGGCGCTCGGTGTCACCGAGCCCTACAGCGCCGGGATCGGTGGCGGCGGGTACTTCGTCTACTTCGACGCCGGCACGGGCGAGGTCACGACGCTCGATGGGCGCGAGACGGCGCCCGCAGCGATGACCGAGACCTCGTTCATCAACCCGGCCACCGGCACGCCCTATCCCTTCGCCGACGCCGTCTCTTCGGGGCTGTCGGTCGGCACGCCGGGCACCCTGGCCACCTGGGATGTCGCGCTCGAGCGGTTCGGCACGACGTCGCTGCGGGATGCGCTCAAGCCCGCCATCCTGCTCGCGACCCGCGGCTTCCAAGTCGACGAGACGTTCCGGCAGCAGACCGCCGCGAACGAGGCGCGGTTCCGTCAATTCCCCGACACGGCCGAACTGTTCCTTCCGAACGGTGAACTGCCCGTGGTCGGATCGACGTTCAAGAACCCGGACCTGGCTCGCACGTTGCGCGAGATCTCACTGCGCGGAACGGACGTTTTCTACGACGGCCCCCTCGCCGATGAGATCGCGGCGGTCGTCAAGGCCCCGATCACGACGCCGGACCACACGCTTCCGGCCATGCCCGGCCTTCTGACCGCGGCCGACATCGCGGACTACTCGGTGATCGAACAGGCGCCGACCCGCATCGAGTACCACGGGCTCGACGTCTACGGCATGGCGCCGTCGTCGTCGGGTGGCACGACGGTCGGAGAATCACTCAACATCCTCGAGAACTTCGAGCTCTCGCCCGGCGACATGCCTCAGAGCCTCCACCTCTACCTCGAGGCGACCGCGCACGCGTTCGCCGACCGCGGCGCGTACGTCGGCGATCCCGCGTTCGTCGACGTGCCGACCGAGACTCTGCTCAGCCAGGAGTTCGCCGACGCACGCGCGTGCGTGATCGACCCGGACGCCGCGTCGGCGAAGCCCGTGCCGCCCGCGCCTCTCACGGCAGCCGGCTGCGATGCGCTGCCGGCTGCAGACGCGCCGGACACCGAGAACATCTCGACGACGCACCTCTCGGTCGTCGACCAGTGGGGCAATGCCGTCGCCTACACGCTCACCATCGAGCAGACCGGCGGCTCGGGCATGACGGTGCCGGATCGCGGCTTTCTCCTCAACAACGAGCTCACCGACTTCAACTTCGCACCGGCGAGCCCGACGATCCCGGATCCCAACCTCCCCGCGCCGGGCAAGCGCCCGCGCTCGTCGATGTCGCCCACGATCGTGCTCGACGACGGCGACGTGCGCTACGTCGTCGGCTCGCCCGGCGGCTCGATGATCATCACGACGGTCACCCAGGTGCTCATCAACCGCATCGATCTCGGGATGACGCTGCCCGAGGCGGTCGCCGCGCCCCGCGCCTCGCAGCGGAACACGGCGTCCGTCGCGGCTGAGCCCGCCTTCATCAGCGCCTACGGACCGCCGCTGGAGGCGTTCGGGCATGTGTTCTCGACGACCGCCGAGATCGGCGCCGTCGCCGCCATCGAGGTGGGGGACGACGGACTCATGACCGCCGTCGCCGAGCCGGTGCGCCGCGGCGGTGGCACGGGGCTGGTGGTCAAGCCCGCGAAGTGATCCGTCGGGGTCGCCCGTTGCTCGCGCGGTTCGCCCGAATCGCTGGGCGGAAACGGATGCCGCGCCCCGGCGTCCGGATGCTCGCCGCCTAGCCTGCGCCTCACAGGAGGACAAGCCCTGGCACTGGCGTGCGGCCCGGCGCATGATGTCATGCATGAGCGTCACGAATCCCCGCGACGAGTACGAGGCGCTCGTATATGCCACCGAGCGACTGGCGCACCACTTCCCATCGATCCCGGAAGACGAGATCCTCCAGCTGGTCGCCGCGGAACTCGCAGCTTTCGACCACGCGAAGGTCCGCACCTACGTGCCCGTCCTTGTCGAGGGCACGGTGCTGCGCCGGCTGCGACGGCTGACCCTCGAACGCTCCGCCCACGACCTCATCGCGTGAGCTGATCCCGCTCACCCGCCCGGATCAGTCGATGATCCACCACTTATGCTGTCCCGGCCCGATCCTCGTCTGACCGCTGCGGTTCAGCGCGTGGCCGCTCCGCCTGCCGCGCGACGGAACCGCGTCGCGAGGCGCTCGAACGCCCGCTCCAGCTCCCGCCCTTCGAGCACTTCGACGTCGGCGCCGAGCTGAGCCAGCCACAGCGCCAGGCCGTCCGGATCGTCGGAGCCGAGCTCGACGCGACAGGTCGAGTCGTCGACCGCTTCGATGTCGACCGGGATGACGAGCTTCGCGGCCACCTCCCCCGCGGGAGCGTGCACCAGCACGCGAGCACGATAGCTCCACCCCGCCTCGATGATTCGCCTCACGACGTGCTGGACGACGGCGTCCTCCGGGATCACGCGGGGGCGGAACCGCACACCCGTCGGCGCGCGCGGAACCATGCGGTCGACGCGGAACACCCGCCAGTCCTCGCGGTCGAGGTCCCACGCGAACAGGTACCAGAACGGCCCCCAGCTCACCAGTCGCTGCGGCTCGGCATGGCGGGCCTCTTCCGTGCCGCCGGGCTTGGTGTAGCCGAACCGGAGCCTCTCGTGGCCCCGGATCGCCGACGCCGCCGCACCGAGCGCCGAGAGGTCGAGAGCGGGCTCCGTTCCCGGCACCACGCTCGTCGTCTCGCGGATCGCCGCGACTCGTCGCCGCAGATGGGCGGGCATCACCTGCTCGAGTTTGGCGAGCGCGATGAGAGAGGTCTCCTGGATGCCGAGCCTCCAGGTGGCGACCGCGCCCAATCCCACCGCGACCGCCACCGCCTCGTCGTCATCCAGCAGCAGCGGCGGCATCGCCGTGCCGGCCGCCAGCCGGTAACCGCCGGCGACGCCGGGGCGCGCATCGACCGGATAGCCCAGCGACCGCAGCCTGCCGATGTCGGCGCGCACGGTTCTCGTGCTCACGCCGAGCCGGGCGGCGAGGTCGTCGCTCGTCCAGTCGCGCTTGACCTGCAGCAGCGACAGCAACTCGAGCAGGCGGGCGGAGGTTTCCAGCACGATGTCGATGATTCCAGCAATCGCGGAAGCTCATCTGCCGCAATAGCCGGGAACGTCGGTGTCATGAATACGCCCGAAGCGCTCATCCCCTTCCGCATCGACATCCCCCAGGCCGACATCGACGACCTGCACCACCGTCTGGCCCGCAGCCGCTGGCCTTTCACCGTGCCCGGCCGTGACGACCGCAGCGACTTCAGCCGCGGCATCCCTGTTCCCTATCTGAAGGAGCTCGCCGCGTACTGGCGCGACGGATTCGACTGGCGGGCGCAGGAGGCGAAGCTCAATCAGCACGAACAGTTCACGACCGTCGTCGACGGCCAGACCTTTCACGTCGTGCACGTGCGCTCGGCGAACCCGTCCGCCACGCCGCTGCTGCTGCACCACGGGTGGCCGGGGTCGTTCGTGGAGTATCAGCGGCTCATCCCGCTGCTGACCGAGGAGTTTCATCTGGTGATCCCGGCGCCGCCCGGTTTCGGATTCTCCGCGCCGCTGTCGTCGACCGGCTGGGAGGTCACGCGTACCGCCGAGGCCTACGGGAAGATCATGACGCGCCTCGGCTACGCGCGGTTCGCGGCGCACGGGACCGATCTCGGCACGGGCATCATGGGTCGCCTGGCCGCGGCGCACCCGAACCGGGTCATCGGGACCCACTACGGCAGCGAGCGCCGCGTGGTGGGGCTCGTCGGAACGCTGTTCCCCGTCCCCGACGGTCTCTCAGCAGAGGAGCTCGCGCAGCTCGACGCGATGCGCGCCGAGGCGGCGAGCGATCGCGGCTATCTCGAGATGCAGAACCACCGTCCCGACACGATCGGCGCGGCGCTGACCGATTCGCCCGTCGGTCAGCTCGCATGGATCGTCGAGAAGTTCCACGCGCGGAACGAGGGCTCTCCGACGCCGACCGATGCGGTCGACCGCGACCAGCTGCTCACGAACGTCAGCCTCTACTGGTTCACACGCAGTGGCGAGTCCAGCGCGCAGCTGTACTACGAGTCCGAGCACGCGCCGCGAGATATGGCCTTCGCCGCGGTGCCGACGGGTTGGGCGGTGTTCGACGCGCACCCGCTCGTGCGCCGCACGATGGATCCGTGGAATGCCGCGGTCCACTGGAGCGATTTCGCCGAGGGCGGCCACTTCCCCGCCATGGAGGAGCCGGAGCTGCTCGCCGGCGACCTCCGCGCGTTCTTCCGCAGCTTGGACTGAGTACCGCTCGGGTGCCGGCGGAGCGGCGGCTCGGCCGGCACCCGCGACGCGTCAGTCGGCAGGACGGCCTCGAGCGGTCGACCGACGGCGCGGGTTGCGGCATCCGACAAGCCTGGCCCGCGATTGTTGCTCGAGGGAGGCTCCCCCGTGGCCGGGCTGTAACCCGGCCGAGCGTAGCGTCGAAGACACCCCTCGGGGCTCGTCCGACATCTCAGTGAAGGGAGGACGAGATGCACACGACCGATCTGATCATCGGTGAGTACGTTCATCGCCTGCCGAGGAGCGCCGACGAAGACGCTCTCCTGGCGGAGTTGACGGATGCCGTTCAGGCGGGCGGTGGCGTCGTCATGCTTCCCACCCACCAGGCCCATTCCCGCGTCGCGGTGCTCATCAGCCCCGGCGTGCCGGTGTTCATCGAACGCACCCTCATCCCCGACGAACAGGACGACGCGGAGACGGCGGGCAGCGTCGAAGTGGCGGAGTGGGCCGACCTATAGATCTGAGCGTCCACTCGACACACGCACGGCCCGGCGATCTCCGCCTCACGACGGAGGCGGGCGGAGCCTCGCCCGGCATAGCGTCAGCGCTATGACCGACACGGCTTTCACTCTCGGAGACGACGTCTTCACCCCGCAGGCCCGCGGCATCGTCATCGACGTCCGGCCCACACCCTCCGGCAAATGGGTCTTCGGCGTCGAAGACCGCGATGGCGCGGTGGGCTACTTCACCAGCCAGGCACTGCGCCGCGCACATCCCTGACGCCGACCGATCCGGGCCGACCTGATGCGACCGCGGCCCCGATGCGCTCAGCATCGCTCTCCGACCGTTCGCCCCGCCGCCCGACGGGGCGCTGCGGCGCCCTTGTCGAGAGCCGCCGCCGGTCGCACAATGTCAGCACCGACGCGAGGAGCCCGGCATGCCGAAGGAGAACGACCCGACGGCCGACGTCCGCACCACGACGCCGCACGTGGTCAGGCCGCTCACGCCCGAGACTTTCCCGGCGTGGCTGGCGCTCGCGCAGAAGCACAACGGGGTGTGGGGCGGGTGCTATTGCTCGTACTTCCACGGCGACACCGAGCGCACCGTCAAGAGCGAGTACGACCGGGCGACCTTCAAACAGCGGCTCGTCGAGGAGGGCGTCGCGCACGCGGCACTCGTGTTCGACGGCGACGAGGCGATCGCGTGGTGCGAGTACGGGAGCCCCGCCGAACTGCCGGGGATCTACCACCGCACGCAGTACGACGCCGGCGAGACCAACCCGGCGCCGTGGCGCATCACGTGCTTCTTCGTCGACCGTGACCATCGACGCTCCGGCGTCGCGCGTGAGGCGCTCGACGGCGCGCTCGCGCTGATCGCGGAGGCCGGCGGCGGCGAGGTGGTGTCGTTCCCCAACGAGCTCGAGCCGGGCAAGAGGACGTCGGCGTCGTTCCTCCACAACGGCACCCGCGCGATGTTCGAGAAGGCCGGCTTCGCGTTCGAGCGTCACATCGGCAAGAGCAAGACCGTGATGCGGATCACCGTCGCGCCCGCCGGCGGGCTCAGCGGGGCGACTGCTCCCATCGGTCGCGGGTGAGGAACGCGAGCTGACCGACCTTTCCGCTCGGCAGCTCGACGTGCGGCCCGAGCTCGAACCCGAAGAGGCATGCGCGTGCCACGGCCCGGTCGTTGCCCACGTCCGGCTCGATCACGATGCGCTGCGCGGCCGGCTGCGAGAACACGAAGGCGCTGAGCACCTGGGCCACCCGGGTCGTGAAGCCCGCGACGGGGGCGCCGCGGTCACCGAGGAGGAAGTGGATGCCGACATCTCCGGGCTGTGCGGCGTACACCTCGCCGAGGGGGTCGTGCTCGGGCTCGTAGGTCTGGAGCAGAACGATGGGAAGCCCCTCCCTCCGGACTACGAACGCATGGTGCGTGTCGAGGCCGTCGACATACGCGTACAGCTCGCTGAGCTCCTGGCGCGTGAGGTCGCCGAGACCCCAGAACCGGGCCGTCGGCGCGGTCACCCAGCGGTGGATCACATCGAGGTCGGCCACGGGGTCGAGCACCGAGATCTCGATGCGGCCGAGCATCGGGTCGGCGGCGACCTGCACGACCGCGCCGGCGGGACCGCTCACGAGGCGGGCTGTGGTCGTGGTGGTCATACGAGTCCTGCCGGGTGGTCGGGGCGCAGACGTGCCCAGTCGGTCACGACGCGCTGCGGCCGCACGTCGGCCCACGAGGCGAGCTGATCGGCGAAGTGCGGCGAGTCGGGGTCGCCGGCCGCGCCGAACGGCACGCTCCACAGGCTGTTCTCGCGGTCGGCGAGGTCCCAGGCCCATCGCGCCACAGATCCGCGCCACGCCCGGTCGGTCACGCCGGGAGTCGACCCGGTGCAGCGCACCGTGTCGCCGTCGCCCCACAGCGGCACGTCGAGATCGGCGACGGGAGCGTCGGCCCCCGCGACATCGGCGAGCACGTGCAGCGGCAGCAGGCGATGGGTCGCGCCCCACTCCCCCGCGCTCGCGGCGTCATCGAGGGCGGCCTCTGCCACCGCCGCCACATCGGCCGCCAGGGCGGGATGGGCGAGCAGACGGGTCAGCGCGGCGGCCACCTGGGCGGTGACGCCGAGCCACGGCTCGAAGACCGCGCCGAATCCGTGCGGCTCATGCAGTGGCCGCAGCACCGGGAGCGCGGCGACCCGGCGCACGAGGGCCCCACGCCACGCCGCGAAGACGCCCGCCGCCGAGGATGCGGCATCCATTCGTCCGTCCCAGGCCAGGAGCGCGTCACGCGCCGCCGCCGCGGGCGCCGGCAGCGGACCGCTCGGCAGGAAGGGCAGCAGCGCGGCGACCGAGCCGCCGGCGGTGTCGCCCCAGACGGGACGGAACTCGTCGACGGAGCGCGGGCGCAGCGTCGCGAGCAGCGCGCCGATCCGGTCGGCGCGGTGCGACGGCGCGTACGCCCAGCCGAGGTCGATGTCGGCGGAGGCGGGCCGCTCATTGGCGTCGACCCTGACGTCGTCCACGATGACCGCGTGCGCGGGCGCTCGGTCGCTCGCCGGTTTCGCCGACTCGGCCGGCAGGGGCAGTCGGCGCTCGGGGCGCGGGCGGTCGGGCACGACGCCCACCGTCGCCGACAGCACGGTGCCCTCGCGGTCGGCGGCCAGCACGCGGTTGACGGGGTCGACCCAGCTGCCGAACGCAGCCACGACGTCGGCGGCCGTGCGTGCGCGCAGGAGCTCGAGGAGGGCAGCGGTCCCGAGGTCGCCGTTCGCCCGGGCCGGCATGCGGATGCTCCAGCCGATCAGCTCGTCGCCGTCGGGCCGGAGGTCGGTGACGACCGTGCCGCGCGTGGTCTCGATCGCCTCGACCTCGACCGGATCGCCGCCGCGCACCCCGATCGTCGACCGCTCGACGTCGGCCCTGCGCCACCCGTCGGGGCCGAGAGCCTCGTATCCGTCGGGCAGCGGCCGCAGCCGTTCGCGGAACACGTCCACGCTGTGCGCGATGGCGTTGGTCACGCCCCACGCGGCGGGCCCGGCGTGGCCGAAGTGCGGCACACCCGGCACGCCGGGGAACGCCAGCCCCACGACGTCGAACTCGTCGCACGCGAGCCGCACCTGCTGGTAGACGCCGGGCAGCTCGAACATGCGGTGCGGATCGCCGGCGAGGAGCGGCAGGCCGCTCGCCGTGCGGCTGCCGTGCAGCGCCCACCCGTTGCTGCCGGAGGTCGGCAGGGTCTCGTCGATCCCGCCGTACCCCGCGAGCACGTCGACCCACGGGTCGCCCATCGTCGTGGCGACGTGCTGGCGCCACAGCAGCAGCGGGAAGGTGGAGAACAGCGCGTGGGCCACGTGCAGCACGCCGAGCGGATCGTGATCGGCCCACGGCTCCCGCGGCCGGGTGTCGCCGAAGATCGCGTCGAGCGTGCGGAACTCGACCGCCTCGTGCCCCACCGACGACATGCCCCGGCGGACCCCCGCGGCGTAGCGGGTCACGAAGGCGCGGGTCTCGGCATCCGCTCCCGCCAGCGCCCGCCGCGCGGTGTCGTCGAGGCGCGCCCGCCGCGCGAAGACGTCCCACCCCGCGCCCGCCTCGCCGATCAGCTCCGACAGCCGTCCGGCCGCGCGCAGGCGGTCGACCTCGATCTGCCACCCGCGGTCACGGGCCGTGACCTCTCCCTGCGCCTCGGCGAGGTCCCCGGCATCCGTCGCGCGGATGTGGGGGATGCCGAGGTCGTCGCGATAGACGTCCGCCATGCCGTCAGACTCCCACAGGCTCCGGCAGTGCGGCGACGTCGGCCCGGGAGCGCGCGACCGGGTTCGGCAGCGTGCCCGCGTACAGCAGCGACGCCGACTGGTCGGCGAGGTCGACCATCTGCAGCGTGTTGCGCAGCTGCAGACGGTTGAGGCACGAGTGCGCGAACGCCTCGGCGCGCAGGTCGACCCGCGAGTCGAGGGACGGATGCTGCGCCGCGTGCTCGTCGATGATCTCGGCCGCGATGCGCCAGAACACGGTCTCGGGCAGGGTGCCGTCGGTGTGCAGGATCGCGGCGAGGTGGCGCAGCACGCCGTCGAAGACGTCGGTGAAGACGGCGAGCGCCTTCTCTTCGTCGTCGACCGGCGACACGATGCGGCGGACGTCGTCGGGCACGGCGCGGTCGGCGAGAACGGCGACCTCTTCGCCGATGTCCTTCATGAACACCCCCGCCGGCACGTGTCCGTCGAGGATGAGGATGAGGTTCTCGCCGTGGGGCATGAACGCGAGGTCGTGCGCCAGCAGGCAGTGCACGAGCGGACGCAGGTACACACGGAGCAGCGCGCGCACCCACACGTCGGCCGGGATCCCTGACGCCCGCACGAGCGCCGTCGCGTACGAGCGTCCGTCGGGGTCACGGTGCAGGAGCGAGGCGAGCGTCGCCAGCCGCTCGCCCGGCGCGATGAGCGGTACGGGGCTCTCGCGCCACAGCGCCGCGAGCATCTTGCGGTGCGCGGACGGCGCCGGCGTGCGGTGGTACGCGTCGCCGGTGTATCCGATCGACGCGCGCTCGCGCAGCACCCGGAAGCCAGCGTCCCGCAGCACCGGGTCGGCGGCGACGAGGCCTGCCACCCAGTCGTTGATGGCGGGCGTCACTCGCATGTACGCCGGCGACAGGCCCCGCAGGAACCCCATGTTCTGCACGGCCAGCGCCGTCTTGACGTAGTGGCGGCCGGGGTGCGTCGCGTTGAACATCGTGCGCACCGACTGCTGTGCGCGGTACTGGTCGTCGCTCTCGCCGATCAGCACGAGGTCGCGGCGGGCGATGTCGGGCGCGAACGTGATCGCGATCCGGTTCTCCCACTGCCAGGGGTGCACCGGCAGCAGGTGATAGGCGGCAGGGTCCTCGCCCAGCTGGGTCAGCCGCTCCGCGAACCGTGCCCGCTCGGCGGGCGAGAGCTCGCCGGAGAGGAGGGATGCCTCGTCCAGGCCCGCGCCGAGCGCCAGGTGCGACAGCGACCGCCGTGCGGCGACCCACACGAGGCGGAACGGGCGGCCCGCCTCGGGCGCGTAGGCGGCATGGGCCGAGACGCCGAAGCCGATGCGCCCGTTGTTGGCGACGAACCCAGGATGCCCCTCCGTCATGGCGGACTCGATGGCCTGGAAGTCGGCCGTGAGCAGCTCGTCGGCCGACGGTCCGCCCTGGGCGATCTTGAACGCGGCGCTCGCGAGCGTCGAGGCGATCTCTTCGAGATAGACGGGCAGCAGCTGGTCGGAGAGGCCGAGCACCGGCTGCAGCTCGGCGATGAACGCCTGCGCGTCGAGGTCGGCGGGCTCGCCGGCGACGAGACGGCAGAGGCTCGGCTCGTCGACGACCCAGTGCTCGAGCGCGGTTCGGACCGCTTCGAACCGGTACTCGACGTCGGCATCGGGCACGACGACGCGCCAGCCGCCGGCGAACGGCTCGGGCGCGAGCAGGCGCTCGTGACTGAACTCGGCGATCGCCTTGGCGACGAGGTGGCGCTGTGCGACGGCGAGGTGCGCGGGAGAGAGGTGGGCGGCGGGGGCGATCATGCGAGGGTCCCTGTTCCTGCGAGTGGAGTTCCGACGAGTGCGTGCCGGGCGGCGGCGAGTTCGGAGCGGTGGTGGTCGTCGCGCGTGCACACCGACAGCACCGCGGTCTTGATGTGATCGCCCTCGTCTAGCGAGACGTAGCGCACCTCGGTGAAGCCGGCGCGCAGGTTCTTGCGGCGGATGCGGTCGTTGCGGGCATCCGGCTCGACCACCACGCGCTCGGCGCCGAGCTCGTCGAAGCACCACGCCATGACGGCGGCGAACACCGCGTCGGTCAGGCCGTGACGCGGCTCGCCTTCGGGCGGGGCGATGAGCACGTGCATGCCCAGATCGCCCGGAAGGGGATCGTGGATGCCGCGCAGCAGCACCTGCGCCGGGTCGTACGTCTCGGCGAAGAACGTGGGGGCGCCGTCCACGCTGCCCAGCCACCCGCGCTGGTGCGGGTCGGCGGCGATGCGCTCGAGGTAGGCGCGCACGGCGTCGACATCGAGTGCGGACATGCCCCAGAACGCGGCATGGGGATCGGCGAGCCAGCGCTGCAGCACGGCCGCGTCGCGCGCCGGGTCGGCGGGTGCGATCGCGACCGACGGGGCGCCCGGCGTCACCGGGTCACCCCGACCGCTGTCGCCGTCTCGCGCACCTCGGACGGCACGCCGAAGTCCTGGAACGCGATGCGGCGCTCGATCGCATAGACCTCACGGCCCGTGATCGACGCCAGGATCGACGAGTTGCGCCACGCCCCGAATCCGAGGTCGGGTGCCGTCAGGCCGTGCGTGTGCTCCTCGCCGTTCTGCACGAACACCCGCCCGCGGCCCCCGTCGACGCTGTAGTCGCGGGCCACCGCGAGACGGCCGAGCACGTCGTGGTCGAGGCGATCCGTGATCGGCGCCAGGAAGGGCGGCGTCTGCGCCGCATAGCCGGTCGCGAGCACGAGCGACGCCGTCTCGCGCACGTGCTCCCGATCGAGCTGAGCGTGGCGCAGCTGCAGGCGGTAGCGGCATCCGTCCCACTCGGCGGCCGTCACCTCGGTGTCGGTGAGGAGCGTCGTCGGCACGGGGCCCTCGGCGCTCAGCCGGTAGAGGGTGTCGTAGATGTCGTCGATGAGGTCGGCCGAGATGCCCTTGTAGAGGCTCCGCTGCTCGCGCCCCAGGTGCTGACGGATGCCGATCGGCAGCGCGTGGAAGTGGTCGGTGTACTCCGGGGAGGTCATCTCGAGGGTGAGCTTGGTGTACTCCATGGGGAAGAATCGCGGCGAGCGCGTGATCCAGTCCAGCCGGTAGCCGCCGTCGCGCGCGCCCTCGAGCAGGTCGCGGTAGATCTCCGCCGCCGACTGACCGCTGCCGACCACCGTGATCGAGCCGGACGCCCGCAGCGCGTCGCGATGGCCGACGTATTCGGAGCTGTGGATCACCGGGCCGTCGAGCCCGCGCAGCGCGGCCGGGATGACCGGCTGCGTGCCGACGCCGAGCACGACGTGGCGGGCGCGCAGCTCGCTCTGCTCGCCGGTGTCGGTGCGCATCGCCCGCACGACGTAGACGTCGTCGGCGGCGTCGTGCTCGACGGCGATCACCTCGTGGTTCCAGCGCAGATTCGGCAGCTGCTCGGCGGCCCACCGGCAGTACGCGTCGTACTCGGCGCGCAGGGCGTAGAAGCTCTCGCGGATGTAGAAGGGGTACAGCCGGCCGGTCTGCTTCAGCCAGTTCACGAATGAGAACGGCGACGTCGGGTCGGCCATCGTGACGAGGTCGGCGAGGAACGGCACCTGGATGGTCGCCCCCTCGATCATCATGCCGTGGTGCCAGCGGAACCCGTCGGCGCGATCGAGGAAGACCGCGTCGAGTCCGATCGGCGCAGCCAGGCACGCGAGCCCGAGGTTGAACGGGCCGATGCCGACGCCGACGAGGTCGTGGACGCGCGCGCTCATGCCGGCACCTCCGCCGCGGCGAGGGCCTCGTCGAACTCCGGCGCGATGCCGGCGAGGGTGGTGGCGGCATCCTTCACCATCGCGAGGATCCGACGGACGTCGTCGAGCGTCGTCGCGGGATTGAGCAGGGTCAGCTTCAGGCAGGGCCGGCCCTCGATCACCGTCTTGGCGACGAGCGCGCGGCCCGACTCGAACAGCACCCTCCGCACGCCCGCCACGAGGGCGTCCTGGGTCGCGTCGCCGGCGCCGGCGGGTCGCACCCGGAACAGCACCGTGCTGAGCTGGGTGCGCCCGACGAGTTCGAGCTCGGGGTCGGCGGCGATCTCGTCGCCGACCGTTGCCGCGAGGTCGATGACCGTGTCGAACAGCTCGCCGATGCGGTCGGCACCCAGCGCCCGCAGCGTGACCCACAGCTTGAGCGCGTCGAAGCGGCGCGTGGTCTGCAGCGACACGTCGACCTGGTTCGGCTCGTCGTTCTCGAGCGGGTTGAGGTAGTCCGCATGCCATGCGCCGGCGGCCAGGTCGCGCGGTTCGCGCACGAGGATCGCGCTCGACGACACCGGCTGGAAGAAGGTCTTGTGGAAGTCGACGGTCACCGACCGCGCCCGCTCGACCCCGTCGAGCAGGTGGCGGCGGCGCGGCGACACGAGCAGTCCGCCGCCGTAGGCCGCATCCACGTGCAGCCAGACGGCGTGCGCGTCGCAGACGTCCGCGATCTCGGCGACCGGGTCGATCACGCCCCGGTCGGTGGTGCCGGCGGTGGCGACCACTGCCATCGGAAGACGGCCGGATGCCGCCGCCTCGCGCATCGCGACCGCCAGGGCGGCGGCATCCATCCGTCCTGCGCCGTCGTCGGCGACCTCGACGACCGCGTCGTCGGCCAGGCCGAGGAGCAGCGCCGACTTGCCGACGCTGAAGTGGCTCGACGCCGTCGCGAAGACCACGAGGCGGGCGAGCGCCCGCGGGCGCGCCAGGTCGGTCGCCGTGAGCGCGGCCTCGCGCGCCAGCAGCAGGGCGTGGAGGTTCGACTGCGTGCCGCCCGAGGTGAACACGCCGCTGCCGCCGGCGAAGCCGGCGCGATCGGCGGCCCAGGCGATCAGCCGGCGCTCCATGAGCGTGCCGACCGCGGACTGGTCGTACGTGTCGACGGAGGTGTTGACCGCCGCGAGCACCGTCTCGGCGGCCACGGCGGGCAGGGCGACCGGGCAGTTCAGGTGCGCCGCGTACGCCGGGTGGTGGAACCACACCGCGTGCTCGAGGAACAGCTCGTCGATCTCGCGGATGGCCGAGGTCGACCCGACACCGGGGCCGTCCAGCGCCACGCCGTCGACGAGGGACTGGAGTTCGCTGCGAGACGCCCCCGAGAACGGCTGCGTGGTCGATGCGAAGCGGTCGGCGACGCGCGACGAGGTGTGCGAGATGAGGGAGCGGTAGGTGTCGGCGCTGGAATTCGTGAGCAGATCGAGCACGGCGGTCGACTCCTTAGGTGAGGTTTGCCTACCCTAACTAAGACGATCCGAGACCGTGTGTCAATGCGCGGCCGTAACAGTGGCCGGTCAGCCCGCGTGAGAGAGCACGCGGACCGCCGAGTTCGGTGCGGCCTCCGGGACGGTTCCGCCCAGCTCGACGACGATCGGGCGGTGATCGAGCAGCTCCTCGCGCGTGTACTGCGCGTACGACATCACGATGACGACGTCGCCGGTGTGCACGAGCCGCGCCGCCGCACCGTTGATCTGCATGACGCCCGAGCCGCGCTCGCCGGCGATCGTGTAGGTCTCGAACCGCGCCCCGTTGTTCACGTCGACGACGTGCACCTGCTCGTTCTCGAGGATGTCGGCGAGCTCCAGCAGGTCTTCGTCGATCGTGATCGACCCGACGTAGTTGAGGTCGCTCCCCGTCACCGTGGCGCGGTGCAGTTTGGACTTGAGCATGGTTCGAAGCACTGCGACCGTCCTTGTGCGATTTGATGGACTGCATCCAAGAATACGGGAGGGAGTCAGTCCTCCCGCGCGTGCAGCAGGCCGCTGAGCGCGCCGAGCGCGGCACCCGCGAGCGTGTCGGCCACGCGCTCCGTCGCCACGGCGACCGAGTCGACCTCGCCCGTCGCCGCGCCCGTGAGCAGCAGCACGAGCGGCGTGATGAAGACGAGGGCGAGCGCGTAGTTGCGCACCACCACCAGCTCGATCGCGAACTGCAGCACGCCGAGCAGCAGTGCGAGCCACAGCACCGAGAGGGGCAGCGGCGCAAGCAGCAGGTACACCGCGGCGCCGAGGATCGTGCCGATCATGCGGTGCAGCCCGCGGGTGAACGCGGCCCGGCGGTCGGCCGCCACACCGACGACCGCGACCGCAGCCCCCACGATCCAGTACGCACGGTCGGGGTCGAGCAGCAGGCCGATCCCGATGCCGATCACGGCCACGAGGGCGACGCGGGCGACGAGTATCCGCGCCCCGGGACTCCACGCCGGCCCCGGGAGCACTTCCCGCAACGGCCGAGACGCCACGCGACGCCGGCTCGGCAGCACGAGGGGCGCGAGCGACACGACGGAGGCGAACAGGATGCCGGCGGCCACCGCGGCGACGTGGGTCGCGGCATCCCCTCCCGAAGCGACGATGTGCGACGACAGGCCGTAGACCAGCACGACGAACAGCGGCCCGGGCGGACCCACCGAGAAGCCGAACATCGCGACGGAGGCCACGATCGCCACGACAGCGAGCCCGGCCAGGGTGGCGACCGGCGACGGCCCGGCGAGCCCACCGAGTGCCGCCGCCGCCAGCAGCGCCCCCGCCACGAACGGCACCACGCGCAGGCGCTCGATCACCGGCAGGTGCGTGGCGTACAGCGCCACGAAGGCGCCGGTCGCCGCCTGGAAGCCGAGCTCGGGGCGACCCATGAGCGCCATCGCCGCGATCGGCACCGCCATCGCGATCGCCGCACGCAGCCCGATCGGCCACCGCGGCGCCGGCGCCGGCCCGAGGCGGAAGAGGCTCGAGACCGCGTGTCGCAGGTCGGCGGCGAACCTGCGGCCGGCGCTCCGGTGCGGCATGCGCCCTCCTTCCCCCTCCATCCTCTCCCGAAGCGCGGTGGCGCGACGCCGGGCGACGGCGCGCGATGATGGACGGGTGCGCAGCCTCACCACCCTCACCGACGACGGCGCCGCGTTCGTCGCCGACTACCACCTCGCGACACTGTCGACGATGGCGCGGGACGGCGGCATCCACGTGGTCGCGGTGGGCTTCACGGTCGACGGCGGAGTGGTGCGCATCATCACGTCGGACGGCAGCCAGAAGGTCCGCAACGTCGAACGCGATCCGCGCGCGACGGTCGCCCAGGTCGCCGGGCCGCGCTGGCTGAGCGTCGCCGGCCACGCCACGGTCGAGCGCGACCCCGCGGCCGTCGCCCACGCGGTCGCCCTGTACGCGCAGCGCTACCGGCAGCCGCGGGTCAACCCGCGCCGCGTCGTCATCCGCATCGACCCGGTCACGGTCATGGGCTCGGCGGGTCTCTTCCGCTCCGAGTGACGTAGACGGATGCCGCAGCCCGCGGCCCGCGGCCGCGCCGGCCCGATCAGTCGGCCGGCCCGGCCAGCAGCTGATCGAGCAGGGCGAGCGCGGCATCCTGCGGCGCGTCGGCGTCGAGCAGCCACTGGGTCTGCAGACCGTCGGATGCCGCGATCACCAGCGCGGCGACGGCCACGGGGTCGACGTCGGCCCGGATCCGCCCGGTGGCCTGATTGTGCCGCACGCGCGCGGCGAGCTCGGCGCGCACGCGCGCGAAGCGCTCGGTTGCGAACTCCCGCGCCGCGGGGTGCCCCTCTTCGAGCGCCGACGCCACGAGGGTCGAATACAGCTGCACGAGCCCCTGCACCTCGTGATTGGCGTCGCTCCACCGGCGCAGCAGCTCGGTCGGCGTGACGTCGAGCGGCGTGGGTTCGCGGTCGTCGCCGCGGGCCTCGGACTCGCGGTACACCGCGACGAGAAGCTCCTCGAGCGATCCGAAGTAGTGCTTGAGCGCGGCGTGCGTGACCCCGACCTCTTCGGCGATCGCACGCAGGCTCGTGCGATCCGAGCCGCGCCGGGCGAACACCTCGATGGCCCGGTCGAGGATCTCCTGGCGGCGGGCGACGCCCTTCGCGTACGACCCGCGCAGGGCGGGCTGCTGCTCCTCGACCGGCATGAGGTTCATCGTAGCGAATAAAAACCTCCACATGGAGGTTTTCGTGGTAGCGTTCTCGCGTCGACGGCGATCCGCCCGCCGACGCCACCCCCGACACCGTCGTCGCAGGCGACGCAGACACATCGAAGGAGCGCGACCGATGCCGGTCCAGACATCCATCCAGCTGTTCACCGTCAAGGACGCGCTCGAGGCCGACCTCGACAGCACGCTCGCCGAGCTCGCCGCGCGCGGGTTCACCGCCGCCGAGCCGTACGACTTCGTGCGCCGCGCCGAGCCGCTCGCCGCCGCCCTGAAGGCCAACGGCATCGCCGCGCCCACCGGTCACGCGTTCCTGGCGTCGACGTCGTTCGTCAACCCCGACGGCACGACGACCTCGCGCCCGGTCCCCGCCCCCGAAGAGGTCTTCGACGCCGCCGACATCCTCGGCATGACGACGGTCATCGAGCCCTACACCGACCCCGCCCTCTGGCAGAACCGGGAGCACATCGCCGACATCGCCCGGCAGCTCAACGCGGCGGCTGAGATCGGCGCCGCGCGCGGCATCCGCGTCGGCTACCACAACCACGCGCACGAACTGGAGGCGACGTTCGACGGCAAGACGGGCCTCGAGGTCTTCGCCGAGCAGCTCGACCCGCGCGTCGTGCTCGAGGTCGACCTGTACTGGGTCGCCCGCGCCGGCGTCGACTCGCCGACTCTCCTCCGCACGCTCGGCGACCGCGTGATCGCCGTGCACGTCAAGGACGGCACGCTCGACCCCGAGACGGTCAAGGCCTACCCGCCGGCCGACCAGGTGCCGGCCGGCCAGGGCGCCGTGCCCCTCGCAGAGGCGCTGGCTGCGGCATCCGCTCTCGAAGTCGCCATCGTCGAGTTCGACCACTTCGACGGCGACCTGTTCGACGCGGTCGAGCAGAGCCGCGTGTTCTTGGACGGCACCCTCGCCGAGACGGCGGCCGTCTGATGGCGGGCGCTCCCGTCGGCGTCGGCCTCATCGGCGCCGGGAACATCAGCGACCAGTACCTGACGCACCTGACGAGTTTCCCCGACGTCAAGGTGCTCGCGATCGGCGACCTGCTCGAAGACCGCGCCAAGGCGCAGGCCGACAAGTACGGCGTGCCGCGTGGTGGCGGCGTCGACCTGGTGCTGAACGACCCCGACATCGACATCGTCGTGAACCTCACGATTCCGGCGGTGCACGTCGAGGTCTCGGAGGCGATCATCGCCGCCGGAAAGCACGTCTGGACCGAGAAGCCGCTCGGCATCGACCGGGAGGAGTCGCAGCGACTGCTGCAGAAGGCGGATGCCGCGGGCCTGCGCGTCGGCGTCGCGCCCGACACCGTGCTCGGCCCGGGTGTGCAGACGGCGAAGCGCGCGATCGCTCGCGGCGACATCGGCCGCCCGCTGTTCGCGACGACGACGTTCCAGTGGCAGGGACCGGAGCTCTGGCACCCCAACCCGGCGTTCCTGTACGCCAAGGGCGCCGGCCCGCTGCTCGACATGGGCCCGTACTACGTCTCGACGCTCCTGCACGTGTTCGGTCCCGTCGCGTCGGTCGCCGCCCTCGGCCTCCAGGGCGTTCCCACCCGCACGGTGAAGTCCGGAGAGCTCGCCGGCCAGGAGTTCCCGGTCGAGATCCCCTCGACGCTGTCGGTGCTCATGGACTTCGAGCAGGGCGGCCAGGCGCAGAGCCTCTACAGCACCGACTCGCCGCTGCTGCGCCACGGCATCGTCGAGATCAACGGCACCGAGGGCACCATCGTGATCCCCGACCCGAACACGTTCGGCGGCGACATCACGATCACCCGCCCGCTCACCGATGTCGCGGTGCGCGAGCAGGAGCTCGTCCAGGTGCCGCAGGAGGGCGTGCTCGCCGGCCGCGGTCTGGGTCTGCTCGACATGGCCCGGTCGATCCGCGAGGGCCGCCCCCACGTCGCCACCGGCGAGTTCGGCTACCACGTGCTCGACACGCTGCTCTCGATCGAGGAGGCCGCGGCCTCGCGCAGCTTCGTCGAGGTGCAGAGCACGCTCGGCGAGGTCGGTTCGCTGGCGGCCGACTTCGACCCGCTGGCCGCCACGCTCTGACCCGAGCCCGGTTCACTCGAAGGCCCCCTGCCGCGCGGCAGGGGGCCTTCGTGCGTCCGGGGTGCAGGCGTTTCGTCTCGCTCCGCTCGCTCAACGACCGATTTCGGCACGGCACAACGTCGTCCGCGGTGCAGGCGTTTCGTCTCGCTCCGCTCGCTCAACGACCGGACGGGGCGGCTGCCCGGTCGTTGAGCGAGGAGCGCAGCGACGAGACGAAACGCGGCGCTGATGACGGATGCCTCGGCCCGCGGCATCCGTCCTCACCCGGTCCGTCGAGATCGGATGCTCTCGCCGAGAGCCACGCAAACCGCTGACATGCGTTCTCGGCGAGGCTCTCGCCGCTCGCGCACGGCGGGTGTGCTCAGCGGCCGAAGAAGTCGCCGAGGCCCGGGATCTCGAAGTTCGACAGCTGCTCGCCGAAGCCCGTCACTGTGTCGCCGGCGCCCGCGACGACGTCGCCCACGCCGCCGAGGTCGACGCCTCCCGCCAGCCCTTCGAGGTCGACGCCACCCGCGATCGCGTCGAGATCGACGCCGCCGGCGATGGCATCGAAGTCGATGCCCGAGGCGACGGCGTTCGCGAGCAGGGGAGCGGCCACCGCGCTGACAACGGCACCGCCGGCGACGGCGCCGAGCAGACCCCCGGCGCCCACGAGCGCGGCGCTGCGGCCCATTCCGCTCCCCGACCGGCCGCGCGAGCCGCGACCGATGCGGGCGAGGAGCCCCGCCATCGCGCCCGGACGTGCGGCCTCGGTACGTGCGGCCGCGCGCGCCAGGTCGGGCGCGTCGGCCGAGCGCGGCTGCTCGGCGGGACGCAGCTCGGCGCGCATCCCGGCCTGCACCTGCGCCCGCTGCTCTGGCGTGAGCCGTGCGAACGCCTCGCGGTGGATGGCCTCGACCTGGTGCGGGTCGGACGTCTGCAGCAGGTACTCGTAGCGGGCGATCGCCGCCCGGTCGGCGGCGCTCGGTGCGCCAGCGGCCGTGCCGGCGGGCGGCGGGGTCATCCCCACCCCGGAAACGGGGGCCGGAGCACCGGGCGCCGAGTACCCCGGACCACCGGGCGCCGAGTACCCCTGCGCACCCGGGTACGACTGCCCGCCGGGGTACTGCGGCTGTGCGCCGGGGTACGACTGGTGCCCCGGGTACTGCTGCTGTGCGCCGGGGTGCTGCTGTGCGCCGGGGTACTGCTGCTGTGCGCCGGGGTACTGCTGCTGTGCGCCGGGGTACTGCTGCTGTGCGCTGGGGTGAGACTGGTGCCCCGGGTAGGCCTGGCCACCGGGCTGCGGTCCGGACTGACCGGGGTTCGCCGCGGGGCGCGTGTCACCCGTCACCGCTGCTGCGGCATCGCGCACCATGTCGCGCCAGTCGCGGCTGCCCCCGCGCGACGACGATGACGACGATGAGTTCGAGGAGTCGAGGGCCTTGGCGGCGAGGCCGAAGAGGCGGTTGAGCGAGCTCATGGGAATCCTTCCGGTCGGAGACATGGCGTGACGAAGATCAGCCAAGGTCTCCTCCACCCCGAGCGGGGCCGGCAGCCCGGGATCCGGCGATGGATCCGTAGTGACGAGCGTGCCGCGGGCGGGAGTACTCCCCTTGTGCGACCCAGCCTAGGGGGAGCCGGAGGAGGATCGTTGCCGCCTCGGCGATCTCATCGGCGGCTCTCAGCGGATTGATCAGATCCGGATGCCGCCACGCCGCGCGCTCGGATCAACGCCGCCCGGCCGGCTCCCTCACGTCGTAGGGCCGCAGGCGTCCGCACATCCCGAAGCGCCGCTCGCCCGCCGGCTCGGCGGCCCGGTATACCGCCGCGTCTTCCAGGTGGGCGAACTCGCCCCGGCTCAGCGCCCGGGCGACGTCGAGGCTGCGGGCGGCCTGCGCCGCCGGCCCCTGCTCCACGATGTCGGTCCACGACGACGCACGGTGCTCGATGATCGCCGCCGCGGCGGCCTGGAACTCCCGCAGCGGCCCGAAGTCGCCGGCGTCGACCGCCTTTCGGATGCTGAGGTAGCCCTCGACCGCGAGGTTGCGACGCCGGGCCGCGGCATCCGCTCTCTCGTTCTCCGAGCCGGCGGGAAGCGTCGCCGCCGCCGCGTACCGCCCGGGGTCGGCGACGATGTCGGCCGGAAATGTCATCACGGCGTCGCCCGCCTCGGGAAGACCGGCGTTGCTCATGAGCACCAGGACGCGCAGATCGCCGTGGTTCACCGCGCGATGGATCGTGCCCGGCGTGAACCAGACCACGCTCCCCTCGGCGAGCGCGATCTCGCTCGCGCCGTGCGCGTCGACCGTGTGCAGCGCGCCGCGCCCGCCGATCACGACGTAGCACTCTGTCGAGGCGAGGTGCAGGTGCGGGCTCCCGCCGCGCAGGCCGTCCGGCGCGACGTCGTCGTAGACGTCGAGCAGCGACACGGACGTGCCGCCGGGGAACGAGATCGCTGGCGCGGGCATGGAATCACCTCTCGCAGCAGTGTCGCACGCCCCGCGTCGTGCGGCGCGAAACGCCGGCGGCCACCCCGGAAGAGCGGTGTCAACCCTGTTCCGCGGCATCCGCTCCCCCGCCAGACTGAGGGCACGACCGCGGGGGGCGCGATCGCCGCGAACGGAGGCCAGACCGTGCAGCCGACCTTCGGGATCGAGGAGGAGTTCGTGCTCCTCGACCCCCGCAGCCTCACCGCGGTGGACCGGGCACCCGCGGCGATCGCCGCGCTGCGCGGCGAGGTGACCGGTGTCGTGGGCAAGGAGTTCTTCCCCTCGCAGGTCGAGTACGCCTCCCCGGTGTTCACCACGGCCGCCGAGGCCCTCGAGGCGCTCATCGGGTTCCGGCGCCGCCTGGCCCGCTGGGCCGACGACGCCGGCCTCATCGCGGCGGCGACGGGCACGCCGTTCCGCACCCGCGCCCACGCCGACATCAGCCCCGACGACCGCTACGCCCACATCGCCGGTGACATCGCCGGGGTGCTTCCCGACCATCAGATCAACGGCATGCACGTGCACGTCGGGATCCCCGACCGGGAGTCGGGCGTCCGTGCCTCCAACGCCCTCCGGGTCTGGCTGCCGCTGCTGCTCGCGCTCTCGTCGAACTCGCCCTTCTGGCACGGCGTCGACACCGGCTTCGACAGCTGGCGCGCGATCCACAGCCGCCGCTGGACGACCTATGGCGTGCCGCCGGTGTTCGCCGACGCGGCCGAGCACGACGCCACGCTCCGGGCGCTGCGCGGCATCGGCGCCACGTCCGATCCCGGCACCATCAACTGGAATGCCCGCCTCTCGGCGCACTACCCCACCATCGAGGTGCGGATCTTCGACACCCCCCTCGATCCGCGCACGAGCGTCGCCCTCGCGGTCATCACGCGGGCGCTCGTCGCGAGTGAGACGCCCGGGTCTGCGGGCGGAGCGATCGATGTGACGGATGCCGCGCTCTGGCACGCCGCGCGCTACGGCGTCGGCGAGACGCTGGTCGACCCGTCCACGGGTGAGCTGGTGCCGGCAGGGCACGCCGTCGGGGTGCTCGTCGAGGCGGTGCGGCCTCGGCTCGCCGACGCCCTCGAGCGAGAACTGGTCGACGAGCTCCGCGAACGGATCACGCGCGAGGGGTCAGGCGCGCGGCGGCAGCGGAGCGCATTCGGCGCCGGCCGGCGCGCCCTCGGCGAGCTCTACCGCCGCGAGATCGCCCCCGGCTGACAGCGACGCGACGGCGATCCGACGACGCCCCGTTCCGCCGGGCGGGACGGCACGGCTCAGCGGGCGCGGAGCTGCTCCAGCTCGGCGCGCGCGGCCTCGACCGCCTCGTCGGTCGCCGCGTACCCGTGCTCGGCGCCGGGGAAGACCCCGCCGCGCACCTCGCTCGCGTATGCGGCGACACCCGTGACCATGTCGGCGCCGATGGTCGCGTAGCGCTTCACGAATGCCGCCGTCCGGCCTTCGGTGATGCCCAGCAGGTCGTGGATCACGAGCACCTGGCCGTCGGCAGAACCCGCGCCGATGCCGATCACCGGGATGTCGAGCGCCGGCAGCACCACGGCGGCGACGTCGGCGGGCACCGCCTCGATGACGAGCACGCTCGCGCCGGCGTCCTGCACGGCGAGCGCCTCGCGCACGAGCCGGGCCGCCGACTCGGCGGTGCGCCCCTGAGCGCGGAGCCCGCCGAGGGCGACCGCCGTCTGCGGCGTCAGCCCGACATGCGCGACGACGGGAATGCCGGCCTCGGCGATCGCCCGGATGCGGCTGAGCCGCGCCTCGCCACCGCCTTCGAGCTTCACCGCGTCGGCCCCCGCCTCTTTGACGAACCGCACCGCGGTGGCCACGGCCTGCTCGTCCGAGACCTCCGTCGACCCGAACGGCAGGTCGCACACCAAGAACGCCGTGCGCACGCCGCGGCGCACCGCTCCCGACAGCACCAGCATCTCGTCGACGGTCACCGCGACGGTCGAGTCGTGGCCGAGCACCACCTGGGCGCCCGAGTCGCCGACGAGCACCATGTCGACACCGGCCTGCTCGGCCGTCCGGGCGGTCGGGTAGTCGTACGCCGTCACCATGACGATGGGCTCGCGGGCCGCCTTCATCTCGGCCAGCCGCTGCAGCGTCACCTTCGCGGGCATCATCCGCCTCCTGCCTGGGTGTCGGCGCGACCCTGCGCGGTCGCGACGACGGTGTTGTCGATGAGTCGCGTGCTTCCCACGCGCGCCGCGATCGCCACGAGCACCGGCCGGTCGACGACGCCGACGGGCGCGAACGTCTCGGGGTCGACGAACGCCACGTACTCGGGACGGATGCCGGATGCCTCGAGCACGGCGTCCGCTCGGGCGCGCAGCGCCTGGGGATCCGAGATGCCGGCGGCTGCGGCATCCGTCACCGCCTGCAGGGCACGGGGGATCGCCAGCGCGCGCGTGCGCTCGCCGGGCGAGAGCCGCGTGTTGCGGCTGGAACGGGCCAGCCCGTCGGCGTCGCGCGAGGTGGGGCACACCACGAGCGCCACCGGAATGCCGAGGTCGGCGACGAGCCGCCGGATCACCGCGACCTGCTGCGCGTCCTTCGCGCCGAAGTAGGCGGCGTCCGGGAGGGCTGCCAGGAGGAGCTTGGTGACCACGGTCGCGACGCCGTCGAAGTGCGCGCGACCGCGCTCGGCGCCCTCGAGCGTCTCAGCGACCGGCCCGGTGACGCTGACGGTCGTCGCGAAGCCGGCCGGGTACACCTCGGCGGCGTCGGGGGCGAACACGATGTCGACGCCCTCCTGCTCGGCGAGCGCCAGGTCGGCGGCCTCAGTGCGCGGGTAGGCGGCGAGGTCGGCCTGCTCGGTGAACTGGGCCGGGTTGATGAAGATCGAGGCGACCACGGTGTCGTCGGCGGCACGCGCGGCGCGCAGCAGGGTGGTGTGACCCTCGTGGAGCGCACCCATGGTGGGGACCAGTCCGATGCGGCCGGCGCGGCGGTCGCGCAGGGCGTCGCGCAGGTCGCCGACCGTCCGGACGACGATCACGACGCCGCCTCCGAGCGCGTCGAGGCCGCGAGGTCGCGGGTCGCCGTCACGAGAGCGTCGAAGAGTTCAAGCCGACCCGGCAGGCGCTCGGCCACCGCCGCTCGCTGCCGGGTCACGGTGACCTCGTCGCCGCGGGCGATCGGACCGGTGAGCGCGGCGGCGCCGTGGCGCTCCCAGTTCTCGGCGGTCGCGCGCACGAGCGGCGCGAACGCGTGGGGCGGGACGCCCGCGGTGGCGCCCAGCTCCGCGGCGAAGGCCTCCAGCGTCACGAGGAAGTTCGACGCGATCGATGCGGCGGCGTGATACGCGGGCCGGTCGGCGTCGGCCACCTCGAACGGTTCCATGCCGAGCGCGCCCGCGAGCGCCTGGGCGACGGCGAGCGCGCGCGGCGTGGCGCCCGCCACAGCCGCCGGCACACCCGCGAACGAGGTGTCGCCGACGACGGTCGTGAGCGGGTGGATGCCGAAGGCCTCGTGCGGTGCGAGCGGCTCGAGGGTCGTCGCACCGGAGAGATGGCCCACCAGCGCCCCGGCCGAGAGGGCGCGGGCGGCGGTCGCGATCTCGGCATCCGGAACCGCCAGCAGCACCACGCCGGCACCGGCGGCTGTCGCACCGCGGCCGAGCGGTCCGTCGACGTGCACGCCCGCCGCGGAGAGCGCCGCGGCCATGGCCCGGCCCATGCGACCCGCGCCGACGATCGCGACGGGGCCGGGAATCCCCGCCGGGATGTCTCCCGACGGGCCGGCGGGCGTGCGCGCGTGATCAGGGCGGCGGTCCGGCATCGTCGTCGTCTCCCGTCCTGCACGCGGTGAAAATGAACCTCGTCGAAAATACCGCGTCCGGCTGGGAGGGCTCGACCGCCGCCCGCCGCCGGGCGCGGAGCTAGCGGCCTGCAGAACTCCACAGATCGGGGCGAGGACCGGCCCGATCTGCAGCAAACCCGGCAGACGGCCACCGGAATTGTGGAGTACGGTAGAAGCAGGCCGCTCGGGTCCGGGTCCGGCTGGGAGGGCTTGACCGCCGCCGGTCGCCGGGCGCCGCCGGGCGGAGCTAGCGGCCTGCAGAACTCCACAGATCAGGGCGAGGACCCGCCCGATCTGCGGCAAACCCGGCAGACGGCTACCGGAATTGTGGAGTACGGCAGAAGCAGGCCGCTCGGGTCCGGGTCCGGCTGGGAGGGCTTGACCGCCGCCGGCCGCCGGGCGCCGCCGGGCGGAGCTAGCGGCCTGCCGAACTCCACAGATCGGGGCGAGGACCGGCCCGATCTGCAGCAAACCCGGCAGACGGCCACCGGAATTGTGGAGTACGGCAGAAGCAGGCCGCTCGGGTCCGCGTCCGTGTGTGAGGGCTTGACCGCCGCCCGCCGCGCGCGACGCAGCCCCCGGCCTGCCGGCCGGGGGCTGCGTCGAAGGGGTCACGCCTTCTGCGGCACCTGGTACGCGATGTGGACGCGCGAGATGTCGCCGTCGAAGGCGAACGGCATCTTGTCGAAGTACGCCCGCGACACGGCACCGCCATAGGCGCGGCCGATGTCGAGGCAGTCGTTCGCCGAGAACAGCAGGGGCGCGCTGACGGGCACCACGCCCGAGCCCACCTCGTCGCCGTTCACGCGCAGCGTGACGTTGAGCGGCCCGGCCGGCCGCGGTTCGACGTAGTGCGTCTCGATCTCGATGGTGATCTTGCCCGCCGGGATCGCCGCCGCGGAGGCGATCTTGGTGCGCTGCACGAGGAAGAGGTTGTACTCGTAGTTCAGCACGCCGTCGGCGAAGAAGGCGGTGAGGCCGCCGCCGGCGCCGCCGAGCTTGTACAGCACGCCGTTGGCCTTCTCGGGGATCGTCGCCTCGATGGTCACCACGTTGGGCTTGTTGCCGAGCGCCGGAGCGCAGAACTCGGGCACGCGGACGGTGTTGCCGTCCATCTCCCACTGCGTGTACGGCACCGAGATGCGCTCCTCGGGGTGGTAGATCGGCACCCACAGGCCGCCGCCCACCGGCAACACCTTGTTCTTGGCCGCCTCGATCGCGAAGACCTCCTTCAGCTCGGCGAGCTTCTCGGGGTTCTCGGCAGCGAGATCGTGGGCCTGGCTCCAGTCCTCTTCGAGGTTGTACAGCTCCCACTTGTCGGCATCGGGCGTCCACGTCGCGATGCCGGGAGGCGCTCCGGGCACCCAGGGCAAGCGGGGCCCGGGGGTCGATGCCATCCAGCCGTCGGCATAGATCGAGCGGCTGGCCATCACCTCGAAGTACTGCGTGCGGTGCCGGCCGGCCGCCGCGGCATCCTCGATCGCGTAGGCGAAGCTCGTGCCGTCGATCGGGTCCTGGTGGATGCCGTTCACCGTCTCAGGGTGCGAGATGCCGAGGATCTCGTAGAGAGTCGGCGCCAGGTCGATCACGTGGTGGAACTGCGTACGGGGCACCGGGTCGTGCTCGACATGCCCGGGCCACCGGACGAACATCGGGTTGCGCGTCCCACCCAGGTGCGAGGCCATGAGCTTCATGCCCTGGTACGGCGACGATCCCGCCCAGGCCCACGCGGCGTGGTACTGGTTGTCGGTCGCCGGGGTGCCGAGCGCATCGAGCCCGCCGAGCTCGTCGAGCGCGGCGATGTGCTGGTCGATGGTCGTCGGGATCATGTTCTGCGCGAGCAGCTCGCTGATCGTGCCGTTCTGCCCCTCGCCCGACGAGCCGTTGTCGCCCCAGATGTAGAAGACGATCGTGTTGTCGGCATACCCGAGCTCTTCGAGCGCGTCGACGACCCGGCCGGCCTGCACGTCGGCGTGCTCGCCGAACCCGGCGCACACCTCCATGAGCCGTGCCTGGAAGGGCTTCTGGTGGTCGGGGATGTCGTCCCAGCCCTGCAGGCTCTCGGGCCGCGGCGTGAGCTCGGCGTCCTGCGGCACCCAGCCGGCGGCCTTGGCCCCCTCGAGCGCACGCTCGCGGTAGACGTCCCAGCCGTCGTCGAAGGCGCCCTTGTACTTGTCGGACCACTCCTTCATGATGTGGTGCGGCCCGTGGATGGCTCCCGTCGCCCAGTACGCGAAGAACGGCTTGTCGGGCGCGAGCGCCTTGTGGTCGCGCAGCCATCCGATCGCGTCGTCGGCGATGTCCTCGCTGAGGTGGTAGCCCTCTTCGGGCGACTTGGGCGGCAGGACCGAAGTCGTGTTGCGCACCAGGTTCGGCTCGTACTGCGATGCCTCGCCGGCGAGGAAGCCGTAGAAGTACTCGAAGCCGTTGCCGGTCGGCCAGTTGTCGTAGGGCCCCGCCTTGGTGGTCTCTTCGGCGGGCGTGTTGTGCCATTTGCCCCAGGCTGCGGTCGAATAGCCGTAGTTGCGCAGCACCTCGGCGATCGTGGCGCTCGACTTGGGGATGTGGCCGGAGTAGCCGTCCCAGTCGTTGGCGAGCTCGGCGATCTGCCCCTGACCGATGCGGTGGTGGTTGCGCCCTGTCAGCAGCGAGCCGCGGGTCGGCGAGCACATCGACGTGGTGTGGAAGCGGTTGAAGCCGATGCCCTCGCCGCGGATGCGGTCGAGCGTGGGCGTGTTCACCGCGCCACCGAGCGGTGCGGGCAATGCCGGTCCCGCGTCATCGATGAGGATGACGAGGATGTTGGGAGCGCCCTCGTTCAGGCGCCGCTCCGGCGGAAGCGGCGAGTACGTGGACTCGCCCAGCGTCCGCCCGGCGATGCTGCCCGAGGGCTTGGGCGGGAACGGGAGGGTCCGTGCCGGGGGCAGCGCAGCGCCCACGATCTTGTTTCGGGTGTCGTCTGTCATGTCTCGTCCTTCGTCGTCAGTTCACCGGATCGAAGTCAGCCCAGCGGCTCGGTCGCGTACCCCGCTCCCGCCCCGCGCTCAGGCGACCGCCTTGGCCTTCAGTGCGTCGAACTCCGACTGCGAGATCGCACCCGAGGCGAGGAGGCCCTGGGCGCGCTCGATCTCTGCGGCCGGGGACGACGAGCCGTCGCCGGCGACGCTGCGGATGTAGTCGGCGTTCGCCTGCGCAGCGGCCTGCGCCTCAGCGGCCTGGCGCTTGGCCATCGAGCCGCCGCGCGCGATGAGGTAGATGATCGCGCCGAGGAACGGCAGCACGATGAGGAAGATGACCCATCCCGCCTTGGCCCAGCCGTTCAGCGTGTGGTCGCGGAAGATGTCGATGAAGATCCAGATGAAGATCCAGATGCAGACGATCACGAGGTAGATCCACAGCATCCACAGCAGGAAGTCGAAGAAGCCCATTGCCGGTCCCTTTCCGAGCAGCGTTCACAGGACAGCCGACCGGCAGCCCCACCGCGACGGTATCGGCGGCGCGATGTCGGCCGCATCACTCGAATCGTGTGAAGCCCCGCCGGCGGGATCACGCGATCTGCATGGTGCGAGTGAGGACGCGACATTGTGCACTGTGTACATGGTGCGCGGAGTGCGGAATGGAGGTGGGGCGGTGGACGATGTCGAGCGATTGCGGCGGTTCTGCGTCGATCACCCGGCGCTCGTCGACGGGACCGGCGATCAGTGGGCCGAGGTCCTCGATCCCCGGACGGCGGCGCTGGTGAGAATCGGCGCGCTCATCGCCGTCTCGGCGCCCGCCGCCTCGATGCGGTCCGCCCTCGACGAGGCGGTCGCGGCGGGCGTCTCGTTGCGCGAGATCCTGGCGGTCCTCGACGGCATGGTCAGCGTGGTGGGCCTGCCACGGGCAGTGGCCGCGGCCCCGCGGATCGCGTCGGCCCTCGGCTACGCCGACGACATCGTGCCCGAATCCGACCTCTGAGGCGCGACCGGCCGCGCCCCGTCGCTCAGCCGCCGAGCAGCCCCAGCGCGCTCGCGCGCTCGACGGCGGCGCCGCGGGTCGTGACGGCGAGCTTGCGGTAGATCGACCCGACCTCCGAGCTGACGGTGTTGCGTGAGATGAACAGCCGCTGCCCGATCTCGGCGATCGTCAGGTGCGTCTGGAGGTAGGGCAGCAGACGCAGCTCGGCAGGGGTCAGGGGCACCGACCCGCCGGCAGCGGGTTCGGCCGCCAGCCCGGCACGCAGCGCCTCGACCTGGGAGGACAGCGCCCCGACGTCGGGCCGCTTGCGCAGGAGCTCGTCGATCTCGCGCACCAGGTGCCAGGCCGCCGAGCGATCCCCCAGCGCCACGTGCGCCTTCGCCAGCTGGATGCGCGAGCGGATGGAGTGGACCGGCAGCAGATGCGTGCAGCCGATGCGCGCGCGCATGCCCCGGGCGAGCAGGCGCTTGCCCTGCTCGCGGTCGCCGTCGCGCACGGCGACGCGCGCGGCCACCGCGAGCGCGAGCGCCGTGGTGGGGTAGCCGTCCATGTGACTGTCGTCGATCGCCGCCACGCCGCGGTCGGCGTGCCGGGCTGCGGCGTCCCAGCGGCCGGCGTCGATGGCGAACATCGCCAGCTCGGGCTCGCTGAGGATGACGGTGTCGGTGTTGCCCATCATCGTGGCGAGGTCGATCGCCTCTTCGAAGGCCGACTTCGCCGCCGGGAGGTCATCGGTCAGCAGGCATGCCGTCGCCCACAGATGCACGGCCTGGTCGCGCCAGGGGCTCGTCACCGGTTCGTGCTTCATGGCGTAGGCCGCGTCGGCCACGATCCGGTCGACACCGCGCTCCCCCATCGCGGAGCGCACCATGGCACGGGCCGACTCGAACTCGGTTCTGCTGTCTTCGGGGATGGTCTCGAGATCGACGGCCCCGAGGATCCGCGACCAGCGCTCGCCGGCCGCGACATCGCCGAGGAGGATCGCGGTCCACGCCATCGAGACCACCAGCGGCGGGTAGCTGCGGACGAGGTCGTCGCCGAGCTCGGACAACCAGCGCTTGACGGTCGACACCTCGCCGCGCTGATACATCGGCAGCCCGAGCTCGGCGATCCGGTCGGCCGCCCGCTCCGTCTCGCCGGCCCAGAGCAGGTGCTCGACGGCTTGCGCGGACGCTCCGTGCTCCTGGTGCCAGGCGGCCGCCCGGCGATGCAGGTCGGTCACCACCGCCGCACCGTCGGCGCGCTCGAGCTCGACGAGCAGGAACTCGCGGAACAGCGAATGGAAGCGGAACCAGCCGCGGCGCCGGTCCATCGCGACGAGGAAGAGGTTCGCCGCTTCGAGCTCGTGCAGGCGGGCGCGTGCGTCCTCGATGCCGAGCACGGCATTGCACGAGGCGGCCGACAGCTGGTCGAGCACGGCGCTCCGGCG
Organism: Microbacterium sp. M3; assembly: GCF_033548675.1. Lineage (NCBI taxonomy): Bacteria > Bacillati > Actinomycetota > Actinomycetes > Micrococcales > Microbacteriaceae > Microbacterium > Microbacterium sp. M3. The sequence goes on along the minus strand of NZ_JAWTZT010000004.1, from coordinate 166,801 downwards.
CAGGAAGCTCTGCATGTCTTCCGGAAGGCGTGCCACGCACTCCCGGTACAGATAGTCGGCGAGATACCGGTCGTCGCCGGTGACGGATGCCGCGTCCCCACCCGATCGGGCGACCAGCGCGCACAGGAACAGCCCTGTCGGCCATCCTTCGCACCGCTCGACGATCGAGTGCAGGTCGGCGTCGTCGACGTCATCGGCGCCGGCCTCGTGGAAGATGACGCGCGCGTCGGCGTGGCCGAGCAGCAGGTCGGCCATCGCGATCTCCCACGCGTCCCCGGCGGCGCGGAGGCGCCCGATGAGCGGCGGCTCGCGGCGGCTGGCGAGGACGATCTGCGAGCCCTCGGGAAGGCGCGAGAACAGCACCTCCAGCGCGTCCTGGCAGTCCGGCGAGTCGGCCCAGTGGAGGTCGTCCACGAACAGGACGAAGCTGTCGGGGGCGGCGGCGAGTGCACCGGCCAGAAGCGGCGCCGAGCGTCCGAGCGCCGCCGCGCCGATGCCGCGCATGTCGGCGACCACCTCCGCGGCCGCCGGCGAGAGGGCGACCGCTGCGGCGGCGATGACCGAGAGCAGCGACGCCGGGTCGATGTCGGAACGGTCGAGCGACACCCACGCGACGTTGCGGCTGTCGGTGGCGGCCCACTCGGTCAGCAGCGTCGATTTGCCGTAGCCGGCGGGGGCGGTGACCGAGACGACGCGCGCACCGCTCTCACGCGCGCGATCGATGAGCGCGCGCCTGCTGACGGCGCCCTTGCGCAACGGAGGGGTCTGGATCTTGCTGCTCAACAGCACGGACTGCAAGTCGGGTCCCCCCTGGACCGACTCGCGGAGCATCTCCGCCACGATCGGAATACTAGGGCCGCGAGGAAGCGCACCACAAACAGCAGGGGTTCGACGGCGCGTCGCCCGGTGTCCGCGAACGCGCCTCTGCGTCGGCCTCCGGCCCACCCCTCCTGCCTCTTCCAGGATACCCGGGGAGGGGGGTCTTGCGGCAAGGCCCCCCTCACGGCGCATACTTGTCGGCCGCGACGGCTCTCCGTCGCGACAGCGACCAGGAGCCGATGCCGTGAAACCCCTCGAGACCAGCGCTTTCCGCTTGCCCGACCGCCTCAAGTCCAAGGCGCAGCCCGACCTGATCGCCGCGGATGAGGCGCACTTCGCCGCCATCTCTGCGAGCCTCGCCCAGTCCACCGCCGAGCTCGAGATCCGCCTCGACGAGATCCGCCGGCACCCCGGCTCGCGCGGGCAGGCCGCCCTCGACCGGGACCTCGAGGTCCATCGCCTGTCCGCGAGACTCCGTGCCCTCCGCCGGTTCTCCATCGACGCGTGCCTCGGGCGAATGGTGCCCACGGACGGAAGCGGCACGGTCTACATCGGCCGCTTCGGTCTGACCGCCCCCGACGGGCGCCGGCTGCTCGTCGACTGGCGGACGCCGGCGGCGGAGCCGTTCTTCGCCGCGACCCATGCCCGGCCGATGGGCCTTGCGAGCCGCCGCCGCTACCGGTGGACCGGGGGCGGGGTCTCGGACTATTGGGACGAGGTCTTCACCCTCGAAGGGCTGGAGAACGGGGCGGCCCTCGATGACCAGTCGGCGTTCATCGCCAGCCTCGGCGCCAGCCGTTCGCCGCGCATGCGCGACGTGCTCGGCACGATCCAGGCCGACCAGGACGCGATCATCCGCGCCGGCGCCCGCGGGGCCCTCGTCGTCGACGGAGGTCCGGGCACCGGCAAGACCGTGGTCGCCCTGCATCGTGCCGCCTACCTCGCGTACGCCGATCCGCACGTGGGGGAAGGCCGCGGCGGCATGCTGTTCGTCGGTCCGAGCCCGGCGTACCTGTCCTACGTGGAGGACGTGCTGCCGAGCCTCGGCGAGGAGAGCGTGCAGACGTGCACACTGCGCCAGCTCGTCGCCGAGGGACGCACGGCCGTCACCGAGCCGGACCCCCTGGCCGCGCGGCTCAAGGCCGACCGGCGCCTGGTGGATGCCATCGAGCCGGCGGTCCGCCTCTACGAGGAGCCGCCGACCGCGGGGCTCGTCGTCGAGACCCCGTGGGCCGAGCTGCACCTGCGTCCCGACGACTGGGCCGAGGCCTTCGCGTCCGCGGAGCCGGGAACGCCGCACAACGAGGCGCGCGACCAGGTCTGGGAGACGGTCCTCGGGATCCTCCTGGACCAGGTCGACGGCGAGGACGTGCCTCTGCACCAGCTGCGGCGCGCGCTCGCGCGCCACGAGGAGCTCACGCGCGTCTTCGGTCGCGCATGGCCGCTGGTCGAGGCATCCGTCCTCGTCGCGGACCTGTGGACCGTCCCGGCGTACCTGCGCCGCTGCGCGCCCTGGCTCACGCCCGCCGAAGTGGAGACGCTGCAGCGACCGGCGGGATCGGCCTGGACGACGGCGGACCTCCCCCTCCTGGATGCCGCGCGCCGGCGACTGGGCGACCCGGCGGCATCGCGCCGGCGCCGTGAGCGCGAGGCGACGCTCGCGGCGGAGCGCGAGTACATGGGGCAGGTGGTCGAGCGGCTCAAGGAGGCGGGCGACGAGATGCTGCAATGGCTCGACGGCGACGACCTGCGCAACAGCCTCGTGGACGAGGCGGTGCTGCCCGCGGTCGACCCCGACCTGCTCGCGGGCCCGTTCGCGCACATCATCGTCGACGAGGCGCAGGAGCTCACCGACGCGGAATGGCGGATGCTGCTGGCCAGGTGTCCGTCGCGCAGCTTCACGGTGGTCGGCGACCGGGCGCAGGCCCGGCACGGGTTCGCCGAGTCGTGGCAGGAGCGCCTCGCGCGCGTCGGGCTCGCGGAGGCGGCTCTTGCCACCCTCACCGTGAACTACCGCACACCGAGCGAGGTGATGACCGAGGCCGAGCCGGTCATCCGCGCCGCGATCCCCGATGCGAACGTGCCGACGTCGATCCGGTCGAGCGGGATCCCTGTCCGTCACGCCGCCGTCAGCGAGCGCGATGCGATCCTCGAGGACTGGCTGTCGGCGCATGCCGAGGGCACGGCGTGCGTGATCGGCGACCCGGGGTTCGCATCGGGAGAGCGTGTGCGGTCACTGACGCCGGAACTGTCGAAGGGCCTCGAGTTCGACCTGGTGGTGCTCATCGAGCCCTCCGGGTTCGGCGACGGGATCGAAGGCGCCGTCGACCGCTACGTCGCGATGACCCGCGCCACGCGGGAACTCGCCGTCCTCGAGCGCTGAGCGCTGGGGAGTGAACGCCGCCGCTCGTGCTCTCGCGTCACCCGCTCGTGCTCTCGCGTCAGCCGCTCGTGCTCTCGCGTCATCCGCGCGGGCGGCGGTGGTCCTCCACGTCGGGCTCGGCTCGGAGGAGGTCGGCGATCTCCTCCTCCGGGCGCGGGGCGACGGTCTCGTCCTCCTCGAGTTCGGGGATGCTCGGCTCGCCCGGGCCGGGGACGTGGTCCGGGTGTTCGGCCCGCCCGCCGGTGGCCGCCATCGCTAGGCCGATCGCAGCGAGGCCTGCCAGCGGTGCTGCTCCCGCACCACGAGCAGGGCCAGGATGCTCCAGACCCCGAGGTCATCGCCGAAGCCCAGGGGGCCGAGCACGAGTTCGGGGATGAGGTCGATCGGCGCGAACGTGTAGACGACAGCGGCGATAGCGGCGGCCCACGTCGTCGGTGCGACGCGGTGTTCGCGGCTCTTGATCGCCCGGAAGAACTTCCACCACATGGATCCAGTGTGCGACCCGTCGGCACGACCGGGGCCCGGTGGTATCGATTTGTGACCTGGGAAGATGCCGAGACCGGCGAGGTCGTCCGGCCCCAGCCGGCTGCTCAGACCCGACGCCGCTTCCTTCGGATCTTGACGTAGAGGCCGGCGACCAGGGGCGTGATCGCCACCAGGACGCAGAGCGCCAGGATCACGATGTCGAGCGGGCCGACCGCTGCGACCCAGGAGTCGAACTCGGCGCGCGTCGTCGTGAACGCGACGGCGAAGCCTGCGGCTACCAGGAGCACGAGGTAGAGCAGGAGTCCGAGCCAGGTGCGCCGCTCGACCAGACTGCCTGCGAATGCGGAGACCAGGGCGGCGACGAGGGCGAACAGAAGAGCCAGCAGCCACGACCCGCCGAGCGCGGTGGTCCCGATGCCCACCAGGACGCCGACGACGGGTCCGAGGTACGCGGTCCACGACGACCCCGTCGTGCCGGCGGGCCGGTCGAGGCGTCGCTGCAGGTCGTCGGCGAACCGCTTCATGAGCCCCACGGCGACGTTGAGGGCCGCCAGCGCGACCAGCAGCACCACCACGGCGAGCCCGGCCGTCGCCACGATCACGAGGAAGGGCGAGGGGTCGACGTTGCCGAACATCGCGAGGGCCGCGCCCCCGGCGAATCCCGCGAGTGCGAGAGAGCCGGCGAGCACCAGTGCGGCGACGACCTTGCCGGCGGTCGTCTCGAGGAAGTCAGACACGCCTCTCAGTCTGCCGCAGCCCGGTCCGGCGGCCCTCCGTCCACCCGCCTGCGCGGGCCGTCGCACCGATGCCGTGGACCGCCGCGTCAGGTCGCGGCATCCCACCAATCCAGCACGCGGGTGCCGATGAGCGTGAGCCAGCGCGAGGGCTGACCCTCGGGGACGTCGACGTCGAACCAGGTGCGCCCCGCGAGGGGCGTGGTCTGCAGCCAGGTGCCGTCGGGCTGCCGCGCCTCGCGGACCACCTCGATCGCCGCGGCCAGCCGCGGGTCGGGGAGCGAGCCCTCGAGCAGCGCGACGTCGCGGAAGTGGTCGAGTGCCGCGAGCGCGCTGTAGCGGTGGCGGTTGGGGAAGACGAAGCGCGTCACGAAATCGCCGACCACCTCGCCGGTGCTCGCCCGGAACATGAGCTGTCGCGACAGCAGATACTCCTCGCCGCCGCGGCGCGCATCGCGCAGGCCGTCGTCGCCCGTGATCCGCTCGTAGGCGAGAATGCCGCGGACGGCGTTCAGCGTCGAGTGGAACGACGAGCGCACCGAGTCGCCCTCCTCCGCCTCGCAGTTCCAGCCGCCGTCGGCCAGGCGATGCGCCGGGAACCACGCGGCCAGTGCCGAGACGTCGGCCCCGAGCCACGCGCCGGAGGCCAGCGTGTACGAGTTGATGCACACGTCGACCTCGCCGCCCCAGTAGGGCAGGTCGTCGTACTCCCACCGGCTGTTGGCGGCGAGCTTCTCGGCCGTGCCCTCCAGCGCCGCGGCGTCGAGGCCCCACTCGCGGAGGTCCTTCAGCACCCAGGTCGTCGCGGTCCAGGGCTGCCCGGGTGCTTTCGCCTCCTCGCTCTCGAAGAAGCCCGCGGGGAAGAACGCGCCGCCGGCCCACTGCCCGTCGTCATCCTGCAGCTGCCGCAGCCGCGCCCCGAAGCCCTCGCTCGCCACCCGCCGCCGCGTGGCCTGCCACACCTCGGGCGGCTCGCCCGCGAGATCGCGTTCCACCTGCCAGCGCAGGGCGGGGTCCGAGTCGAGCAGCCAGTCGAGCACACGCGCATCGGTGGTCATGATCGCAGGCTACCCACCCCCGCCGACGCCCCGCATCGCCCGGCGGGAGCGGTCGGTCGCACAAGAAAGGAGAGCGGATGCCGGGGGCTCCGGCATCCGCTCTCCACCGCGAATGCCGTCGGTCAGCCGGCCGTCGCGTTCTCGTAGGCGCGCATCGCCGCAGACTGCGCGTCGGCGAGCGCCTCTTCGGGCGTCTTGTCGCCGAGCAGCGCCGCCGTGATGGCGTTGTTCAGCTCGTTCTGGATGTCTTGACCGGCCGGCGACGAACCGAACGACTGGCCGTAGCCCACGACGTCGTAGTACGTCGAGATCACCTGGTCGAAGCCGGCATTGCCGGTCTCGACGACCCACTCGCTGCGGATCGCCTCGTCGGCCGAGGGCGAGCCGGTGAAGAGGCCGGTGTTGATGCCGCCGTCCTCCTCGCGGGTCTGGGCGCGCGCCTCGCCGGCGGCGTTCCACGCGTCGTCCGACGTCAGGTCGATCATCCACGCGCACGCGGCGGCCGGGTTCTCCGCCCCGGCGGGGATGACGAACGCGGTGCCCGACGCGACCGAGAACGGGTCGCCGTCGGCGCTCTTGAACGGCACGGCCTCGATCTCGATCTGGTCCATGTACGGCGACAGGACGTTCGGGTACCACTGTGCGTTGACCTGCGCGCCGACCTGGTCGGCGACGTACTGGTTGTTGTCTCCGAAGGTGTCGAACGAGTCGGTGAAGCTCTTCACCGCCGCGAAGCCGCCCTGCGCGTCGGTGATCTTCTTCAGCGCCTCGATGCCCGCGATGTTGCTCGGGTCGTCGAGCGTCGGCTTGCCCTCGGCGTCGGTCAGCTGACCGCCCATGCCGAGGATCCACAGGCCTCCCTGGCCGGTGGCGACCGGATCGAAACCGAGTCGTGTGGGGACGCCGCCCGACTCCTGGTACATCTTGCCGATCGCCGCCACGAGGCCGTCGATGTTCGAGGTGTCGATCTCCTCCGCCGTCACACCGGCCTCGTTCATGACGCGCTTGTTCAGCAGGACGGCCGGCGGCTGGTAGAACTGCGGCACCGCCCAGATCGCGTCCTCGTAGGTGACGTCGTCGACGACGAACGGGTACCAATGGTCGCGCGGGTCGACGTCCTGCGCCTCGAAGCACGCGTCCAGCGGCATGATGAGGTCCTGCGCGGCGTACGTGGTGACATACCGGCGGTCCATCTGCACGACGTCGGGCACGTCGCCGCTGGCGACGCGGGTGGTGAACTTCTGCGCGTCGAACGCCGTGGCGTCCAGCTCGACGTCCACGTCGCTGAGCTGCTCGGCCGCGTAGTCCATGCGGGACGTGCCGACGTCGTCGGCGTTCTCGAAGCCCCAGGCGCTCATCGTCCCGGCGGGCTCGGCCGTGAAGTCGGCGTCTGCGCCGGCCTCGCCGCCGCCGCCGTCCCCACCGCCGCCGCAGCCCGCCAGCAGGACCGCGGATGCCGCGAGCGCGGCGATTCCGATCATGCGTGTGCGCATCTCTCTCCCTTTCGATCGTGGACGACCGCCGGGTGGCGGCATCCGTCTCAGCCCTTGCGGCCCTGCGTCGCGACGCCCTCGATGAAGTACCGCTGACCGAAGGCGAAGAGCAGGAGCATGGGCAGTGTCACGAGCAGCGCCGCCACCATGACGTACTGGTAGTCGCCGTGACCGCCGGCGGTCGGGCTGTACTTCGTCATGGCGTACGCGATGCCCAGCGGTGCGGTGAAGTCGTCGACCGAGCCGGCGTTCAGATAGATCAGCGCCGACTGGAGGTTGTTCCAGCTCGCCTGGAACTCGAAGAGGAAGACGATGACGAACGACGGGATCGACAGCGGCATGGCGATGCGCCAGAACAGTCCCCAGTAGCTCGCGCCGTCCAGCCGCGCCGCCTCGAACAGCTCCTTCGGCAGCCCCAGATAGAACTGGCGCTGCAGGAAGATGTAGAAGGCCGAGCCGAAGAGGTTCATACCCCACAGCGGCACCCACGTGCCGAGGAGGCCCGTCTCCTTCCAGATCAGGTAGATCGGGATCATCGTGACGGCGCCGGGGAGCATCATCGTGGCGAGCACGAGGCCGAAGAGGATGTTGCGCCCCGGGAACCGGAAGTACGCGAACCCGAACGCGACGATCGAGCTCGAGATCGCGACGGTGCCCGCTGCCAGCACGGCGATCGCGATGCTGTTCCACATCCAGCTGAGGAGCGGGAGCTGATTCCACACCTCGATGTAGTTCTCGGGGACGAACGTCTTCGGGATGAGCGCGTTGTCGAACACCTCGCCGCGCGGCTTGAGGCTCGCCGCCAGCAGCCACACGAACGGGTACAGGAACAGCAGGGCGAACCCGACCAGGATGGCGGTGAGCACCACCCGCCCGGCGAGGCTCTTCGGCTGAGCGAGGTGGCGGCGCCAGCGCGACCGCTTCGGAGCCGGCGTCGCGGCGGCCGCGACCTCGGGAACGGGCCGGGACACACCCGGGGTCTGCAGCGACACCGACATCAGCGGTCTCCCTCGTAGTAGACGAAGCGGTTGCCGAACTTCACCTGGATGACCGTGATGATCATGATGATGACGAACAGCAGCCAGGCCATCGCCGCCGCGAAGCCGAAGTTGAACTGCCGGAACGCCTGCTGGAACAGATAGATGGCATAGAAGAGGGATGCCTCGGGCGAGGCGTTGCTCTGATCCCGCCAGAACAGGATGTAGGCCTGGTCGAACACCTGGAAGGCGGCGATCGACAGCACGATCACGTTGAAGAACATGGCGCCGGAGATCATTGGCAGCGTGATGGAGAAGAACTTGCGGACGGGACCGGCGCCATCCAGCGAAGCCACCTCGTAGAGCTCGATCGGGACGTTCTTCAGCGCCGCGAGGAAGATCACCATCGTGCCCGCGACCGTCCACAGCGTCATGATGACGATGCTCGGCTTGACCCAGGCCGGGTCGACGAGCCACTGCGGCCCCTCGATGCCGAAGAGGCGCAGACCCTGGTTGATGGCACCGGTGTTGCCGTTCAGCAGCAGGAAGAAGACGGCGGCGGTGGCCACCGCGGGGGTCATCTTCGGCAGGTAGTAGAGCGTGCGGAAGGCGCCGGCGCCCCGGCCCACGCGATTGAGGAGCATCGCGAGGATCAGCGCGAAGATGATCTCGAGGGGCACGGCGAGGACGACGTAGAACAGGGTGTTGGCCAGCGACACCCCCACGCGCGGGTCTTCGAAGAGCTCCGCGTAGTTGGTCACGCCGACGGGCCGGGCGGTGTTGGTCGCCAGGTTGTAGTTGCTGAACGAGATGTAGAGGCTGTAGATCATCGCGCCGGCGGTGAACACCAGGAACCCGATGATCCACGGCGAGATGAAGAGGAAGCCCGCCAGGGACTCCCGCTTGTCGTAGTGCATCTTCACCTTGGGCGGGCGCTCCGTGCGGCGAGGCCTGCCCGGCCGGCGGCGCCTCTTCGTGGTGTCGTCGGCCTCCTGGAGCGCCTCGACCACGGCATCCGGCTGCGACGTGACGCTCATCGCGAGCCCTCGCCCGCGGTGGGGCCGTTTCGGGGTGTGCGCCGGGGATGCGTGCGGGCACGCCATCCTGCGCCGGTGGCGATCATGCGGCGATGGTAGGTACGCCCGCGCCCCGCTTTCACGGGGGTTGCGCAGAGCACCGCTTCTATGCTTCTCCCGGGCTGAGCAGTGGCCCCCGAGCGTGGCGGCGCCCGCGCCGCCGGGGGTCGGCGACGCGGGCGCGGGCGCAGCGCTGGTCACATCTTCTTCGCGGCGCGGTCGGCGGCCTTCTCGATCTTGCGGTAGGCGGCGACGCGCACCTTCTGGACGCCCGGGTCGTTCCAGACGTCCTTGGCGACGCGGCCGAGCTCGCGGTAACGGGCGGCGCCGACCTTCGCCCCGATCACGAACGCGACGCCGGTCAGGGCCGCGGCGATGATCCACACGGCATATCTCGACATGTCAGCCTCCCGACGGGTTCTCGAAGGGCGTCCCGTCACTGTCGGTCGTGTCAGGCGGCTCCGGAGCGCCACCCGAGGCGGTGTCGGCCTCCGCGTTCTGGTCGGCGACACCCTGCGTGTTCTGCTCTTCTTCGCGTGCTGTCATGGTCGGACCGTACGGCGACCGGCGCGCGGACCGGTGCGGGGTTGACCGGCGGGGAGCATGGTGCGACCATGCGGGCGGTCCGCGGGCCCCGTCGCGGTGGCCTCCGGCGCGAGAGGGCCTCGCCCACGGACGCCGCGCATGTCGGGAGCGGATCCGCCGACCCGGCGCGTACGCTTCGGGCGTGACCGACGCCGCCCACCCCGGCCCCGCCCGCATCGACGTGACGCTCGCGCGGCAGCTCGTCGCTGCGCAGTTCCCACGGTGGCGCGACCTCCCGCTGCGGCCCGTTCGCAATGGCGGCAACGACCACCGCGTCTTCCGCCTCGGCGACGATCTGAGCGTCCGGCTGCCGAGCGCCGCCGAGTACGTGCCGCAGGTGCGCAAGGAGCAGGCCTGGCTGCCCCGGCTGGCGCCGGCGGTGCGGCTGCCGATCCCGACGGTCGAAGGCGTCGGCGAGCCGAGCCCCCTGTTCCCCGCGCCGTGGTCGGTGTACGGCTGGCTGCCCGGGGCGCCGGCATCCGTCGCCCCCGTCGATGATGCGGGCGGGTTCGCCGCCGACCTGGCCGCCTTCCTCGCGGAGCTCGGCGAGGCGGACCCCACGGATGCCCCGGGCCCCGGTCCCCACAGCGCCTTCCGCGGCGGGCCCCTCGAGCACTGGGACGACGAGATGAGCGACCTGCTGCTGCGGGTGCACGGCCGCGAGCGCGACCTCGCCGCCGGAATCTGGCGCGACGCGCTCGCGGCGCCCTTCACCGGCTCGCCGCGATGGTTCCACGGCGACGTGTCGCTCAACAACCTGCTCGTCCGCGACGGCCGGCTGGCCGCCGTGATCGACTTCGGCTGCTCGGGGGCGGGCGACCCCGCCTGCGACACCGTCTTCCGCTGGACCTCCCCCGACGCGGTGGCGCGCGCGCAGTTCCACCGGGACCACGCCGTCGACGACGCGACCTGGGCGCGCGGGCGTGGCTGGGCCCTGTGGAAGGGACTCATCATGATCACGAACAAGCCGCCGGGTCAGGCCGAGTTCGCGCGGCAGGTGCTCGAGCGCCTGTTCAGCGAGTGAAGAGCAGCACCACGCTGCTGTGCAGGGTGATGCGCGCGACGCGGCGATAGCCCAGCGCTTCCAGGTGGGCGACGGCATCCGAATCGATCGTCCCGTCGCGCGCGTATTCGACCACCCACACGCGATCGACCTCACGGAACCGCCCGAGGGCGGCCGCCTCCGACACCGAGTAGACCTGCGAGTGCCAGCTGATGCTGTCGGCGTACGAGGTCTCGAGCGTGACGTCGGCGAGGCCGGCGAACGAGCCGGGATCGGTGTCGAGCGCGAGCCGCGGACGCCGCGACGGGCGCACCGCGTCGTCGAACACGATCGCATCGCCGGTCTCGGCCCGCTCCTGGATGGTCGCGGCGATGTCGTTCCAGTCCGACCGGTTCTTCGCCCACGGCGTGCGCTGCGCCGCCCACACGGGCAGCGCGCTGATGACGAGAGCCGCAAGGACGGCCGCGGCGAGCGCGACGCGCGGCACCTCGGACGGGAGACGGATGCCGGCGAGCCGCCGCAGCCCGAGAGCGACGAGGATCGCGGCGGCCGGCGCTGCGAACGTGCCGTAGCGCGGCGTGTAGCCGGCGGCGAAGGGGCTGGCCGCCAACAGCAGACCGGTCGGGACGACGAGCCACGCCAGCGCGACGAGCTCGAGGTCGAGTCCCGGTGTGTGACCGCGGCGACGCGCGCGGATGAGCCCGTGGATCCATCCGGCCACGGCCACCGCGATGAGCGCCCACGCGAGGACGGCCAGCGGCAGGCCCATGAACCACATCCGCACGAGCACCGCGTGCGGCGTGACGACGTCGCGGTGCTCGAGGAAGGCGATCTGCCGTCGCTGGCTGACCGCGAGGAGGATGACGGAACTCGCGACGGCGATCGCGGCCGCCGAGGCGGCGAGCCAATGCCAGAGGTGACGCCGCTGCCGCGCCCCCACCGCCAGCACGAGGCCCACCGCGAGCGTCAGCAGCGCGAGGTAGAGGAAGACGTAGATGCCCACGGCGAGCACGCCGGCGTACAGGGCCCACCCCCGTCGCGTGGGAGCGCCCCTCGAGAGGATCTCGGCGACGACGACCCACAGCACCGCGGCGATCGCCGCGGCGAAGGCGTAGCTGCGCGCTTCCTCTCCGGCATAGGTGATGCGCGGCAGGATCGCGGTGAGGGCGCCGGCGAGCACGGCGAAGCCCAGCGACCCGAATCGTCCGCACAACCACGTCACCGCCGCGGCGCACACGCCCGCGGCCACCGCCGAGGGCAGGCGCACCGAGAACGGGCTCGCGCCGAACACCTGCACCCACGCGTGGAGTCCGAGGTAGTACGCACCGTGGACGGCGTCCACGTGCGTCAGCATCGTGAGCAGGCTTCCGCCGGGCCGCAGCGCCGAGAGCACGCTCGCAGCCTCGTCTCCCCAGAGCGACGGCACCCACGAGCCGAGCACGCTTGCGACGCCGGCGAAGAGGCCGACGAAGGTCGCCGCCCACGCCAGGCGCCGGGGGGCCGCCGCCTCAGCGGTCAGGGCGCGGTCGCGGTCACGCAGGGCAGTGGGCACCGGCATCCGTCCCGCCGCCCGCGAGGAATCGGTGTCGGAGGATCGTGCGAACCTCTCGATCGAGGCGCCCATCGCTCCAGGGTGACGCGGGCCACTGGGAACGGGCCGAGAGACACTCCCACCTTCGCGACGGCGGGGTGCGGTAGGCTCGGGGTTCTTCTCCGCTCAATCTGCAGCGTCTCGCGTTCTCGTGCCTCGGGCTGATTGCTTCACGAATCGACTCGACCATCTCGACATCGCCTCATACCACCGCCCTCCGCGCACCGCTCTGGCTTCAGGCCGACCATGACGTGTACTCTGCGTCGCGCGACGGCGAGTTCCTCGGCTACGTCACTGCCGACGCCGCCCGCTTCACCCTTTTCGATGACCGTTCCCGCCCCGTCGGCGAATACGCCACGCTCGCGTCAGCCCAGGCCGCGCTTTCCATGCGACGCCGCCGAGCGCCCGCACAGGTCATCGAACCCCACCCGTCGCGTCGGCGCCGCCGCCGCGTCCCCCGCGCGCCGTGGAACGGCGCCGCAACCAGAAAGAGAAAACCCATGGCTTTCGGCACCGTGAAATGGTTCAACGCTGAGAAGGGCTTCGGCTTCATCGCTCCCGAGGACGGCACGCCCGACGTGTTCGCCCACTTCAGCGCCATCGAGGGCAGCGGCTACCGCTCGCTCGAAGAGGCGCAGCGCGTCGAGTTCGACGTCGAGAGCGGCCCGAAGGGCCCGCAGGCCACGCGCATCCGCGCGGTCTGACCGCCACGGGGTCGGTCGTCGCGACGACCGCGCACCCAGACACGCCCCGGACCCGGCGACAGCCGTCGGTCCGGGGCGTTGCCGCGTCCAGGCTCCGAAACCGGATGACGGTGGCCGGGCCGGCGGAACCCGCCAACAGGTGAACCGGGCTTCCACAGGAGATCTTCACTCGAATCAGCCCTGTAGAAGCCCGGTTTACCTGTGGAAGCCTTCTTCGTCGAGAACGGGCACCAGAGGAACGGATGCCTCGACCCGGCGCCGAAGCCCGGGTCGAGGCACCGACGGCCGGTTCCTCCGCGGAACCCCGCCAACAGGTCAACCGGGCTTCCGCAGGTGATCCGACCCCGGATCAGCCCTGCGGAAGCCCGGTTGACCTGTGGGAGCGGTCATCGTCCGGGGAGGAGAGCGCGGGGACGGATGCCTCCACCCGGCGCCGAAGCGCGGGTCGAGGCATCCGTCATTCCGCTACTTCGACACGGTCACCTTCACCGGCGCGCTCACCGTCGTGCCGGCGGCGTTCGTGAACTCCACCGTGTAGGTGTAGGTGCCCGCCGCCTTGCCCTCGACGGCCAGCGTCGCGCGTTGCGCCTCGGGGGTCTTCGCGGTCAGCTGACCCGCGCCGATCTCGGCACCGTTCTCGAGGAACCGGTACGACGTGGCGTTGGTGCCCCACCAGAGGTTGGCTGTCACGGTGTAGGTGCCGTCGCCGTCCTTGTTCGGCGCCGACAGCACGGGCTTGCCGGGCGACGCGTCGGTCACCTTGACGGTGAGCGGCTGGGTGGCCGTCGTGCCCTTCGAGTTCAGCAGCTCGCCGGTGAACACGTACGTGCCGTTCGGCAGCCCCTCGATGTCGACGACGGCGCGCTGCGCGCCGGGCGACATCATCGTCAGCGGCACCTTGGCGACGAGCTCGCCGTCGCGGTACAGCTTGAACAGCGACCCGTTCTCACCCCACCACAGGTTCATCGTCAGCTGGAACGTGCCGTCCTTCAGCCCGGTGTCCCATCCGTCGTTCGACGAGAGCACCCCCTTGGCCGGCGCCGACTTCGCGCCGTCGTCCGAGGCGACCTCGGGGAGGGTGACGGATGCCGTCGCCGCCGACCGTGCGCCCTCGCCGATGCGGTTGACCCCGGCGACCTCGTAGGCGTGCGTCGAGCCGAGTTCGAGGTCCTTCACCGTGCACGTGGTCTCACTGGTCTCGCAGACCGGCTCGGCTCCGCCGGCCTCGTACACGCGGTACCCCGTGAATCCCGGACCGGCGAGGGCCGCGGCATCCCACGAGACCTTCACCGAGGTGTCGCCCGCGAGCGTCGCGGTGACGTTCTGCGGCGCGCCCGGCAGCGTCTGGTCGGCCACGGCGAGCCACGAGATCACCGGCCGCTCGCCGCCGGCGCCCTCGTTTGTCACGACGTAGTCGACGGTCGCCGGCGCGGACAGCGTGAAGGTGAGCCCGGCGGCGAGGGGCGTGTTCGTGCCCGACAGCGGGATGTTGCCCTTGGCGAGCTCGGTGCCCGCGACCGACACGGTGTGGTTCATCGTGCGGCTGAGGTTCCACCACTCGGTGAAGCCGCCGGTGAGCGTGTAGGTGCCGGCATCCAGCGGCAGACGGTAGATCAGCCGCGTCGTGTCCTGGTACAGGCCCGTCGAGTACTTGTCGTTGATGTCGGTCGTGCCCTTGGTCTTCATGCCGTCGGCGACGTAGCCCCACTGGTCGGCGGCAGCCGAGACCTGGTCGACCTTGTCGTTGCGGAGCGTGACCGCCCCGGCGACGGCGGTGTACTGCGGCGACGCGACACCGCCGGTGCCCGCATCGATGTAGTACACCAGCGCCGGCGGCACGATCTCGAAGCCGGCGACGACGGCCTGGTCGGTGTCGGTCAGCCGGCCCGTGACCGTGAGCTTCGCGTACTCGCTGCGCGGCTGCGCGGCGGATGCGGCATCCCACTCCACGGCCCGCTCGGTGCCGGCGACGATCACCGTCTCGGGCAGCTCGTCGTCGGCGCCGAGCGCGCTCACGACACCGAGGTCGCGCGGCAGCGACTGCACGTAGACCAGTGCGAGGCGCGCGTTGTAGCCGCTGGTGCCGGTGGTGCCGAACTCCACGTCGATGACGGCGTCCGCGTCGAGCGTCAGCGTCTGTGCCACCGGAGTCGCGGCGCCGTTCGACACGGCCGTCTTGGTCGTCTCGGCCCCCGCGGCCCTCACCTTGGAGTAGACGTTCGTCGTGAGACCCGCACGCGGCGCCTGCACGGCGACGATGTTGTACGAGCCGGCCGGCAGGGTGAGGTGGTATGTGACCGGCTTGTTGTAGTCGACGCCCACGTACGACGAGCCCCAGTCCCGCGGCGTGCCCGCGGCCGCGGCGGTGGCTGCGGTGGAGTAGCCCCAGGTCTCGCCGGCGGCGACCCCGTCCCACTTCTGGTCGGCGGTGTCGTTGAGCAGGTCGGGGAAGGATGCCGCGACCCCGGCGTAGACCGAGCCCTCCGCCGGGCCGGCAGCACCCGAGTCGATGAAGTACTCGAGATCCGCCGGCGTCACCAGCACGGTCGCGCTGAAGCGCTGGTACACCCCCGACGGCAGCTTCTCGGTCGAGCGGCCGGTCGGGGCGAACGAGCCGAGGTCGGCGACGCTCTTCGCGCTCGCGATCGACGACAGGCTCCACGTGACCTTCGCCTCGGTGCCGGCCAGGGTCAGCTCGGCCGGCAGCGTGCGGTCGTTCGACGGGATCGACAGAACCCCGAGGTCGAGGACGTCGGCGCTGACATCCTTGGGCACGAGCCCGTCGGCCGCCGCCGTGAGGCGGGCGGCGAGCGCGACCGCGCCCTCGGTGTCGAGACCGAACTGCTGCGGGTCGTCGACGGCGGCGCGCGCGTCACCGAGGACGGCGGCGAAGACCGCCCACGTCTCGGCGCTGTAGTCTGCCTCGTCGAGCTCACCGACGGCGGCCAGCGCGGCGGTGAGCGCCGCCGTGTCGGCCTGGGCCGCGTCGGCGGTGGCGGTGATCACGCCGACCGCGTCGACGTTGATCGAGGCGTCGTTGGCGGTGCGGAGGGCGACCGTGTGCTCGCCGTCCGCCAGGCCGCGCAGCACGAAGGTGGTGCGCTCGCTGCCGGCGCTGAACGTCGGCGCCGCCGCGGCGATCTGCACGCCGTCGACGATCACGTCGAGCGTCGCCGTGCCCGGGTTGGTGCCGATGATGTCGAGCCCCGTGCCGGTGAACGTGTACGTCATCGTGGCGCCCTTGGCCGTGCTCTTGGACGCGGTGCGCTGCCACTCGAACATGCCCTGGCCGTTGACGTGGCTCCAGGCGGCGTCGAACTCCAGCACCGGCACCGACGTGTCGGCCCAGCTCGTCTGGTGCATGCCGTCGATGATCGAGTCGTAGTACGGCGTGTAGCCCGGCACCGTCTCGACCTTGAGGTTGTCGAACTGCACGAAGTTGAAGCTCGATCCGAGCTGGATGCGTCCAGCGGCCTGGGGCGCGGCATCCGTGTACGACGCGATCTCGACGCCGTTGACGTACGCCGTGTAGACGTTGCCGGCCACCTTCACGGCGAGGTTGTTCCACGCGCCCGCACCGGCCCGGAAGCCCGCCGCCGGGGTGGCGGCGAGGCTGCCGCTGGAGAGCGTCGTGCCGAAGCGCATGAACGTCCAGGCCCCCGCCGGGTCTACCCGCAGCTCGGCGGCCGAGACGTTCTGGCCGTTCGCGGTGCCACCCTGCTCGCGCGCGCCGAGGGTGGCGTACTGCGCGCCCGTCGCCTCGAACAGCACGTCCGCCGAGACGGTGTAGTTCGCCCAGCGGGCGTCGCCGATGGTCGTCTTCGGGTCGCCGGCGTTCCAGGCGCCGCCGGCCATGCCGGGGCCGACCTGCTGACGCAGCACGCGGTCGTGCGCGGCATCCGCCGTCGCCACCGACTCGAATGCGCCGTTGGTGTCGTTGGTGTAGCGCGGCGTGACCCCGTAGTCCTCGCTCTGCAGCGCCGGCGTGCCCGCGGGCCGGTCCCGGCCGCCGCGGCTCTCGAGGAACGTCTCGCCGGTGTCGACGAGCTGACGGGTCTCGGGGTCGTAGCCCTTGATGGTTCCCTGCTCGGCGTAGTCGAAGTCGTCGGCGTACAGCACCGCGTCGTCGGTCACGCCGTTGACGTACCCGCTCTCGTCGGTGTCGAGCACGTCGCGACCACCGTCGGCGTCGGTGTACTCAGGCGTCGTCGGCAGCGAGCTGCCGTAGCCGTCCCGGGCCGCGACGGTGCCGTCCGCGCCGGTCGTCGCGTGGTCGAGCGTGGTGAAGGTGAGCGCCGAGAACGGCTTGATCGTCACCGTGTACGAGCCGTCGGCGGAGGGCGCCACCTCGCCGATCGGCCGCAGGTAGTTGGCGTCGTACGCCTCTCCGTCATCGGCGGCGCGGGTCTCCCACAGCTCGGCGGTCTGGTCGCTGCCCAGGCTCAGGCCGTTCGGGACGATGCGGTACGTCTTGGTGAACTTCGAGTCGTTGATGACGACCGTCGAGAAGTCCGACGCGTCCGGTGCGGCGAGCGTCGTGTACGACGCGCCGCCGGCCCGCGCGCCGCCCGGAGGATTGCCGGTGCCGAGCTCGCTCTTGGAGGCCTGCGGGATGGCGCGCCAGATGCCCGCGGTGTTGTCGTCGTTCTCCCATCCGAGCTTCGCGAACTGCGTGAACTGCTCGATGACCGACAGCCCGCCGTCGTAGTACAGCCACCCCGACCACGGCTCGCGCGCGTTCACGAGCTCCTTGGAGGAGTACTGGAACCCGTCGTAGAACGACCCGATCACGGGCTGGAAGATGTTGAGCGTGCGCCGGGACGCGGAGAAGCCGGTGGTGACCCAGTTGCCCATCTCGAGGGCGCTGTTCGTGCCGCCGAACTGCGTGCCGAAGCCGCCCTGCTCGTCGGAGGCGTTGTTGTTGGGACGGTCGGCCGAGCTAGAGAAGGTCGACTGGCCCTCGGAGTTCCATACCTCGAGGTCGAGCTGCTCGGCGATCTTCTTCATGTTCCCGGCGCTGTCGTCGGCGCTGGAGTAGTGGAAGCCCACGACGTCCACCGCGTCGCGCAGCGACGGGTCGGTCGCCGAGGTCATCGCGTTGCCGAAGCTGACCGGTGGCGTGCCGACGGTGTCGGCGGCGACGGTGTCGATCGCCCGGTAGAGGTCGCCCTCCTCCAGCGAGACGAACCCGTTGTTCGGGTCGGCGGCGCTCGCCCCCTCGTATCCCTTGGTGTCGTTGCGCAGCCAGCCCGAGAAGCTCTTGTACAGCGGGATGTTCGGGTTGGTGGTCTCGTTCGAATCGGGGTTGATCGAGTCGACCATGATGCCGAACTCGCGGTACGCGGCGAGCACGGTGTTCTTGAACCAGATGTACTGGTCGGCGTCGTTCTGCACCCACGCCGGGCGGTTCCACCGCAGGATGCTGACGTGCACGTCGCCGTGGGCGACGTGCTGCGCGTCGGCGGCGAGCTGGAACCCGGGCTCGCGCAGCACATTGGGGTACTCGTCGCGCGAGCGCATCGTGGCGGGGTTGGGGCCCGTGGAGGTGTTGCGGTCGTTGCCCATCTCGATCTTGACGGTGTTCATGATGGGGTGGTCGCCGCCGAAGAGCGTCTCGATGAGCTCCCAGTACTTCTCGGGATGCTGCGCCTTGTAGTCGAGCAGGAGCGCGCTCGTCGAGTTGGCGGTGAGCACGCCGAAGCCCTTGAACGTGAGACCGTTGCGGTTCTGCGCGGCCGCCGCGACGTCCGCGCCGTTCACGGTCACGACGACCGGATCGGTCACCGCCGCCTGCGCGGCCGGCGGAACCGCGAGCGGCGCTGCGATCACGGCGGCGGTCACCATCGCGGCGAGCGTCGCGCGCGTGCGTCGCGGTTTCCGTTCGTCCTTCGGACGAGGCATCCATGCCTGCGACATCGCAGTCTCCGTTCCCGTGGGCTGCCGTGCGCGCGAAGCGGGTGGGCGTCGACGCACGAGAGGGCACGACCGCGTGCCCGCACCGAGATCTTCCTGCGCGGAGGACGGATGCCGGAAGCAAAGCGAACAGATTCGATCAGTGTTGAACGCACTCGAACACGATGTACGCTGAGCCGATCATGGATCAGCCTTCCGACCCGCGCGCCTTCGGGCTCTCGCGACGCGAGCACATCCTCGACGAGCTCCGCCGCACGGGCGCCGTCCGCGTGACCGAGCTCGCCCGGCAGCTCGGCGTCTCGGAGCTCACCGTGCGCCGCGACATCGGTCAGCTCGCCGACCGCGGGCTCGTGACCCGGGTGCACGGCGGAGCCACGCTGCGCAGCCGGCTCGACACCACCGTGCCGGGTGCGGCGGGGCGTGCGCCGATCCGCTTCCGCGTGGGCATGGTGGTCCCCTCCCTCAGCTACTACTGGCCGCACGTCATCATCGGCGCGCGGGCGGCGGCGACCGACCTGGGAGTGCAGCTCGTGCTCCGCGGTGCGAGCTACTCGGTCGACGACCAGCGGCGTCAGATCGCCTCGCTCGTCGACGCCGGCAGCCTCCACGGCCTCATCGTGGCGCCCGAGACCCTCGAGGCCGACGGGCGGGCGCTGCTGCACTGGCTCGAGGCCCTCCCGATCCCCGTCGTGCTCGCCGAGCGGCGCGCGGCCTCGGCGCTGGCGCTCACGCGCCTGGAGTGGGTCACCACCGACCACGTGTTCGGCGGCTCGCTCGCCGCCGATCACCTGGCCTCGCTCGGCCACCGCCGGGTGGGGATCCTCACCTCCGCCGGATCTCCGACCTCCTGGCAGCTGCGGCGGGGATGGAACCGCGCGGTCGCCGAGCTCGGACTGGAGTGCCCCGTCGACGTCGACGCGACGCTCGACGCGATGGACGGGGTGTCGCGGGAGGAGCTCATCGGCGACGTCCTCGGCCGCTGTCGCACCACCGGAACGACGGCGCTCCTCATCCACAACGACCCGCAGGCCGTGCTGCTGCAGCAGTACGCGCACGACCACGGATGGACCGTGCCCGACGACCTGGCGATCGTGGCGTACGACGACGAGGTGGCCGAGAGCGCCGAGCCGGCGATCACGGCCCTCCGTCCTCCGAAGCAGCAGGTCGGCCGGCTCGCCGTCGAGACGATGGTGGCGCGACTGACCGAAGGCGCGCGGCGACCGGTGCAGCGCGTGCTCCTGCTGCCGGCCCTCCTCCCCCGCGGATCGACCGCGCGACCGGCCTCTTAGGGTTCGCCGGCGCTCGCTCACGGGCGCGGACGCGGCATCCGTCATCGTCCCGTTGCCCGAGCGCGGCGGCTGTGGCGCAGATCTGGCCCCGGCGTGGCGGCGCTGTGGGAAAGCTGTTGCCGGCGCCTTCATAGCGTGTTCATCACGACGAAGGACCACCCAGAACAGGAACCCGCACGATGAACACCACCGCTCTTCCGGCCGCCGCGCCCGCCCGTTCGCGCATGCGCATCATCGTCCCGCTCGCGGGCCTGCTGGTCGCCGCAGCGATCACGGTGGGCTCGGGCGCCGACTTCGTGGCGAACTCGGTCAACACCGGCAACGCCTACAGCACCGGCACGCTGCTGCAGGAGAACTCGAAGGCGAACAACGCGATCTTCAACCTGGGCAACCTCAAGCCCGGCGACGTCGTCAACGGCAAGGTCACGATCAAGAACTCCGGCACGCTCGCCGCCGCCTTCACGCTGTCCGAGAACGCCGTCAACGGCTTCGCCGACAAGGACAAGCTCACCCTCACCATCAGCACGGGCGGCGCCACCGTCTGGACCGGCACCCTCGGCGCGCTCACCGCGGGCGGACCCTTCAGCCTCGGCACCTTCGCCGCGGGCGAGGCGCGCGAGTACACGTTCAGCGTCGCGCTCGCCTCGACCGCCGGCAACGAGGAGCAGGGCAAGAGCGCCACCGCGACCTACACGTGGAACTCCACGCAGACCGCCGCCACGACGACCAACCAGTGACCTGAGCTGGGGAGGGGGACACGACATGAGCGCCGCGACAACGTTCCAGCGAGTCGGCAAGGGCGCGATCACCGCGATCGCCGTCGCCGCCACCATCATCGCGGCGCTCATGTTCGTGCCGGGGCTGCTCGGCCTCGACCGCTACGTGATCACGGGCGGCTCGATGTCGGGCACCTTCGAGCGCGGCGCGCTCGTCTTCGAGGAGCAGGTGCCGGTCTCGGAGCTGCGTCCCGGCGACGTCATCACCTACCTCCCTCCCGCCGATTCGGGCGTCACCGAGCTCGTCACCCACCGGATCGTGTCGATCGAGCCCCACCCGAACGGCGGCGACGCGATGGTGTTCCGCACCCAGGGCGACGCGAACGCGGGCATCGACCCCTGGACCTTCACGCTCGCCGACTCGGTCCAGCCGCGCGTGGTCGGCTGGGTGCCGGCGGTGGGGTGGGTGTTCATCGCCCTCGCCGACCCGCGCATCCGGATGCTGGCCATCGGGCTCCCCGCCGCCGCCATCGCCCTGCTCTTCCTGCGCGACCTCGTCCGCACCACGGCGCGGAGCCGCGACCGCTCGCCCGCCACGGCGGCAGCGCACTGAGCTCTTGGCCCGCGCGGCGCGCGGGTCACGACCCACCCTCCCGACGCCCGTCGCCCCACGACGGCGCACCGTCCCCCGGAGCCCGCCATGGCACGCCTCCCCGCCCGCCTGCACGTCCCCGCCCGGCACCGCCTGCTCGCCGGTACCGCGACGGCGATCCTCCTCGTCGTCTCGGTGCTCCACCTCATGAGCGCCGCGGCGGGCGATCCCGGCCAGGAGCCCGCGGCGATGGCCTCGGCCGCGCTCGGCGCCGCCGGCATCGTCGCGGCGCTGCGCCTCAGCACCGCTCGCTGCTTCGAATCCCGCCTGACCATCGTGCTCATCGGCGGCGCCACGCTTCTCGGCGTGGCGCTCGCGCACACCGTCGGCGCCCCCGGTTCGGCCCCCGTCGCGTGGAGCCCGCGCGACGTGCTCCTGGCCGCGCTCGCCGCCGGGCTCACGGCCTCGTGGCCCGCCACCGTCGCCCGCCGTGCGGCCGAGCGCTGCCCGCGCTGAGCGCCGCGCCCCACCGACCCGGGTGAGCTGCCCCCGCTGATTGTGGCTCGGGCGAGGCGGTCCCGTGGCACGGCTGTTACCCGCCCGCGCGTAGCGTCGGGAGCACCGCATCCGACGAGGAGAACCCGATGACCGCTGGCGCATTCCGCACCTCGGTCCTCTTGCTGCTCGCGGCCGTCCTCCTCGTGGTGGGCCCGCTCAGCCCGGCGCTCTCGTCGGCGTCGTTCACGGCGCAGACCTCCAACACGGGCAACCGCATCGGCGCCGCCGCCGACTGGACGCCCCCCACCGTCGCCGTGCAGCAGCCGGCGGGCACGCTGCGTGACACGACGACGGTCACCGCGCTCGCGTCCGACGCCGAGACCGGCATCCGCAGCGTCGTCCTGTCGTTCCAGGCCGTCGGCGCGACGACCTGGACGACCCTGTGCACCGCGACCGCGAGCCCCTACACCTGCTCGTGGAGCACCCGCAGCGTGGCCGACGGCGCATACGACCTGCGCGCCGTCGCGACCGACAATGCGGGCTACGTCACGACGTCGGCCCCGGTGCGCGCGACGGTCGGCAACACCGTCACCGTAGTCCTCGCCGAACCGGGCGACGTGGTGCGTGGAAGCATCTCGCTGGCGACGACGCTGCAGAACGCCGGCACCGCCGCCTACGCGGTGAGCGTCGAGTACGCCCCCGCCGGGTCGACCAACGCCAACAGCTGGAAGACCGCGTGCACGAGCACCGTCGCCCCCTACACCTGCTCCTGGAACACCGCCTCCGTCGCCAACGGCTTCTACGACCTGCGCGCGACCGCCACCGCGAACGGCGTCACGACCCTGTCGAACGTCGTCACCGAACTGCTGGTCGACAACGCCGCGCCGACGGCGGTCATGACCGACCCGGGCTCGCCGCTGCGCGGCACCGTCACGCTCGCCGCGACCGCGTCCGACGCCGACTCCGGCGTGGCGCGCGTCGTGATCCAGCTCGCTCCGAACGGCACCTCGTCTTGGCAGGACGCCTGCATCCTCACGGCCCCGCCGTACTCGTGCCGGTACTCGACGACGTCGCTCGCCGCGGGTGCGTACGTCTTCCGCGCGGTGGCGACGGATGCCGCGGGCAACACCGCGATGTCCGCAGCAACCGCCGCGCGCACCGTCGACAACTCCGTCGCGTCCGTCGCGATGGAGGACCCGGGCGCCTTCCTCGGCGGAACGGCGACCCTCACGGCGACGGCCAACGCGACCGCCGGCATCGCGAGCATCGCCATCCAGGTCGCGCCCAACGGCACCACCTCGTGGACCACGGTGTGCACTCCCACGGCCTCGCCCTTCAGCTGCGCGTGGAACTCCCGCTCGGTCGCCGACGGACTGTACGACTTCCGCGCGGTGCTCACCGACGCCACGGGCGCGACGACGACCTCCGCGGTCGTGAGCGCCCGGCGCGTCGACAACCGCGCGGTGCGCGGCGTGGACGTGCAGACCGCGAACGGCGGCGCGACCGCCGGACGCCTGGAAGCCGGCGACACCATGACGTTCACCTACAGCACCCAGATGAGCCCCGCCAGCATCGCCACGGGCTGGAACGGCGCCGCCACCGCCGTCACTCTGCGCCTGCGCGACGGCAACCTGCTCTCGCTCGGGGCCGCGGGCGACACGGTCGACGTTCTCCGGTCGAACGCCGCGGTGAACCTCGGCTCGGTGAACCTGCGGGGCGACTACATCAAGAACAACAAGACCTCCACGTTCAACGCCACCATGACGGCGACCACGGTCACCGTGAACGGCCTTCCCGTGACCGTCGTGCAGATCACCGTGGGCACCCTCGCAAGCGGTGGTGCGCTGCGCACGGCGCCGACCACGGCGGCGGCCGCCATGGTCTGGACGCCGTCCGCATCGGCCACCGATCTCGGCGGCATCGCCTCTTCGAACGCGCCCGTGACCGAGACGGGCACCCTGGACCGGGAGTATTAAGTGAGCGACCGACGCGACGACACCCCGGGCACCACTGCCGCGCCGGGCGACGACGACATCGATAGCATCGACGTCGTGGGGCAGCGGATCCTGGTCGTGGAAGACGACGACGGCATCGCCGTCCCCCTGGTGCGCACCCTCAGCCGCGAGGGCTACGAGGTCGAGCGAGTCGCCGAGGGCGCGACGGCCGTCGCCCGCGCGCTCGGCGACAGGTTCTCGCTCGTCGTCCTCGATCTGGGCCTCCCCGACATCGACGGACTCGACGTTTGCCGGCAGCTCCGCGACGAGGGCTTCGCCGGGGGCATCATCATCCTGACCGCCCGCGACGGCGAGCTCGACCGGGTGGTCGGGCTCGACGTCGGCGCCGACGACTACATCGCCAAGCCTTTCGCGCTGGCCGAGCTGCTCGCGCGGCTGCGCGCGCTGCTGCGGCGGAGCGCGGGCCCGCTCGCCGCCGCGCCTCCGGCGGACGCGCCGCAGCCGGCATCCGCCGACGCCCTCACCGTCGACGCCGACGCACGCCGGGTGTTCGCCGGCGACCGCGAGATCGCCCTCAGCACGAAGGAGTTCGATCTGCTCGAGCTGCTCGACCGCAACCGGGGCGCCGTCGCCACGCGCGAGCGGCTGATGGACGAGGTGTGGGACGAGAACTGGTTCGGCTCGACCAAGACCCTCGACGTGACGATCGCCCGTCTGCGGCAGAAGCTCGAGGACTCGGGTGCCGACGTGCGGATCACGACGATCCGCGGCGTCGGCTTCCGCCTCGACGACGGGGCGGCGGATGCGTGAACGCCTCGTGCTGGCGTTCGTCGCCCTCGCGGTCGGCATCATCGCGCTGTACGGCATCCCCCGCGCGTACATCGTCGCCGACCTGATCCAGACCAGCGAGGAGCGCCGCGTGGTGCGGCTGGCCGACTTCCTGGCGGTGCTCATGGCCGAGCGCGAGGCGGAGGGCGAGGTCACCGAGGAGTTCCTCGAGCCGCTCCTCATCTCGGGCGAGCACATCGTCTACGTCGGCGCCGACGGCACGCGGGTGCAGGCGGGCGAGGAGCCCGCCGACGACGACATCGTGGCCACCGCCGAGATCGAGGGCGGCGGGAGCGTCGAGTTCGGTCGTTCGAACGAGCTCATCTCGGGCCGCGTCCAAGAGGCGGTGATGCCGGTCGTCGTCATCGGCGTCGCGCTCATGATCGCCTCGGCCGTGGTCGGCGTGGTGCTCGCCCGGCGCCTGTCGCGGCCCTTCACGCGCCTGGCCGGCGCGGCGCGCGACCTCGGCACCGGCTCGCTCGCCCCCGAGCCCGCCGACCTGCGCATCCCCGAGGCGCGGGCGATCGACCAGGCGCTGCGCGCCAGCGCGACGACGCTCGAGCAGCGGATCCGGCGCGAGCACGAGTTCGCCGCCAACGCCTCGCATCAGCTGCGCACGCCCATCACCGCACTGCGCCTGGAGCTCGAGGATCTGTCGCTGTGGCCCGAGACGCCACCCCCCGTGCGGGCGCAGCTCGAGCACGCGCTGCGTGAGATCGACCGGCTCTCGGACGCCATCGGGCAGCTGCTCGAACTCGCACGCGGCGCGACCCCGGGGTCGGACGCCTGGACGCCGCTCGGTCCGATGCTGGAGCAGGCGGGCCGACGCTGGACGGCGCAGGCCGTCTCCCAGCGGCGCGAGATCCGCGTCGAGTCGGCGCGGGTCGCCGACGTGACCGCGCCCGCCCCGACGACGCAGATCCTCGACGTGCTGCTGCACAATGCCCTGCAGCACGGCCGCGGGCGGGTCACGGTCTCGGCAGCGCGCGCGAACGGCTACGTCACCGTGAGCGTCGCCGACGAGGGACAGCGCCCCAGCGGCAACGCCATCTTCCAGCGCAGAGCCGGCAAGAGCACGGGCGGCGGCGAGGGCATCGGCCTCGCGCTGTCGGCCGAGCTGGCGGAGGCGCTCGGCGGGCACCTCCTCCTCGACTCCTCCCCGACGACACGGTTCTCCCTGATCCTCCCGCAGCGGTGAACTTGCACGCTCGTCGCTAGAGTGCAAAACTGCATGATGTGACCGATAGTGCAGATGGACTCCGCGAGCGCCGCCGCGCCGAGACGACGCGCGCCCTCATCCGCGCCGCCCGTCGCTTCACCGCCGAGCACGGCCTGACCGGCTTCACGGTCGAAGAGCTGTGCAGCGAGGCCGCGGTGTCACGACGCACGTTCTTCAACTACTTCGCCTCCAAGGACGACGCGGTGCTGGGCATGCCGCTGGAGCGGTCGGATGCCGTGGCCATCGCCCGCTTCCTCGCGCGCGACGCCGACGGACCCGGCCTCTCGCCCACCCTCCTGACCGACCTCGCCGTGCTCGCGGAAGAGCGCTGGCGAGCCCTCGACATCGCCCCCGACACCGTGCAGGACCTGTTCCGCGCGGTCGAGAAGGAACCGCGGCTGCTCGCCCGCATGCTCGAGCTGGGCGCCGAAGGCGAGAAGTTCGACGCGCGGCTCATCGAGCAGCGCGAGAGCCTGCCGCCCGGCGACCTCCGCGCCCAGGTCGCTGCGCACGTCGTCGGCGCACTCGTCCGCTCGGCGGCCGCCGAGTTCCTGCAGCCGGGCAACACCGACACGTTCATCGACATCTTCGAGCGCCGCATCGACGCCGCCCGAGACCTCTTCGCCAGCCAGACCGCACTGATGGGAATCCCCGAATGACCACCGCCACCGTCCCGACCGCCCCGCCCGGCGGCGATGCACCGTTCCTGCTGACGCAGCGCCGCATCTGGATCATCTTCTCGGCGCTGATCGCCGGCATGCTCCTCTCGAGCCTCGACCAGACGATCGTCTCGACCGCGATGCCGACGATCGTCGGCGAGCTGGGCGGCGTCTCGCACCAGGTGTGGATCACCACGGCCTACATCCTCGCCACCACCATCGTCATGCCGATCTACGGCAAGTTCGGCGACGTGCTGGGCCGGCGGCGGCTGTTCATGGTCGCGATCGCGATCTTCACGCTCGCCTCGATCGGCTGCGCCTTCGCCACCGACTTCTGGATGTTCGTCGTCTTCAGGGCTCTCCAGGGCGTCGGCGGCGGCGGCCTCATGATCCTGTCGCAGGCGATCATCGCCGACATCGTGCCGGCCGATCAGCGCGGCAAGTACCTCGGCCCGCTCGGCGGCGTCTTCGGCCTCGCCGCCGTCGCCGGCCCGCTCCTCGGCGGGTTCTTCGTCGACCACCTCACGTGGCAGTGGGCGTTCTACATCAACATCCCGATCGGCATCGCGGCGTTCCTGGTGGCGATGTTCGCCCTGAAGCTGCCGAACAAGAAGGCCGAGAAGCCCATCGACTGGCTCGGCGTCGTGTTCCTCTCGATCGCGACCACGTGCCTCATCTTCTTCACCGATTTCGGCGGCTCTGCCGACTTCGGCTGGGAGCACGGCGCCACCTGGGCGTGGGGAGCGGGCCTCGTCGCCGCGGCCGGCCTCTTCGTCTTCACCGAGTCGCGGGCGGCGGACCCGATCATGCCGCTGGCGATGTTCCGCAACCCGATCTTCGTCAACGCCACCGCGATCGGCATGGCGATCGGCATCGGCATGTTCGCCGCGCTCGGCTTCGTGCCGACGTTCCTGCAGATGTCGTCGGGCACGTCGGCTGCGGCATCCGGTCTTCTCCTCCTTCCGATGATGGTCGGCGTGATGGGCACGTCGATCGCGTCGGGTCTGCTGATCACACGGACCGGCAGGTACAAGCTGTTCCCCATCGTCGGCACGCTCATCGTCGGCGTCGCGATGGTGCTGATGACGACGCTGACGGCGACCACCCCGATCTGGCTGATCTGCACCTATCTGTTCCTCTTCGGCGTCGGGCTCGGCTGCATCATGCAGGTCGTGGTGCTCGTCGTGCAGAACGCCGTGCCCGCCGCCGACCTCGGCACGGCGACCTCGACGAACAACTACTTCCGCGAGGTGGGCGCCGCGCTCGGCGTCGCGGTGTTCGGCACGCTGTTCACCACGCGGCTCACCGAGAACCTGACGAAGGTGTTCACGGATGCCGGCGCCACCGCCGAACAGGCCGGTGAGGCGACGTCGACCATCGACCCGTCGGTGCTGAACTCGCTGCCGGACGCCGTGCGGACCGGTGTGGTCGACGCGTACGCCGACGCGCTGGCGCCGGTGTTCTGGTACCTCGTGCCGTTCATCGCCGTCGCGTTCGTGCTCGCGCTGTTCCTCAAGGAGATCCCGCTGTCGGACGTCGCCGGGCTCGTGGCCCGCGGCGAAGCGGTCGGCGGCGAGGAGGCGGAGCGCCTGGAGGCCGAGCAGCGCGCGACCGCGGCATCCGCCAAGACCCCTCGGGCCCGCGCGGCGTCCTCCGACCACGACGAGTAGCGGCAGCTGCCCGCCCGCCCGCCCCGTCACGCGGGGGCGGGCGGGCCGCGCCGTCAGCCGCGGAAGGCGGCGATGCCCGTCAGGTGCTGGCCGAGGATCAGCGTGTGCACCTCGTCGGTGCCCTCATAGGTGCGCACCGACTCGAGGTTGTTCGCGTGGCGCAGCGGCGAGTACTCGAGCGTGATGCCGTTGCCGCCCAGCATCGTGCGGGCCTCGCGGGCGATCTCGATGGCCGCGCGCGTGTTGTTGAGCTTCGCCGCCGAGATCATGTGCGGCTCGAGCTTTCCGGCATCCTTCAGGCGCCCCAGCCGCAGCGCCAGCAGCTGCGCCTTCTGGATCTCGAGAGCCGCGTCCACCAGCTTCCGCTGCGTCAGCTGGAAGCCGGCGAGCGGGCGGCCGAACTGAGTCCGCTCCAGCGCGTAGGCGAGCGCCTGCTCGTAGCTGTCGCGCGCCGCCCCGACCGCGCCCCATGCGATGCCGTAGCGGGCCTCGTTCAGGCACGAGAACGGCCCCCGCAGGCCGATCGCGCCGGGGAGCACGGCGTCCTCCGGCACTCGGACGCCGGCCAGCTCGATGTCGCACTGGATCGACGCGCGCATCGAGAGCTTCTGCGCGATCGGACGCGCGGTGAACCCGGGGGCGCCGGTCGGCACGAGGAAGCCGCGCACCCCCTCCTCGGTCCGCGCCCACACGACGGCGACGTCCGCGATGGACGCGAGCCCGATCCAGCGCTTGGCACCGTCGATCACCCACTCGCCGCCCTCGCGCCGCGCGACCGTCGCCATCTTCGTGGGGTCCGATCCCGCGGTCGGCTCGGTCAGCGCGAAGCAGCCGATCGCCTCGCCGCGCGCCATCGCCGGCAGCCACCGCTGCTTCTGCTCGTCCGACCCGTGCTTCGAGATGGCCGTCATCGCGAGCGATCCCTGCACCGAGACGAAGGTGCGGATGCCGGAGTCCCCGGCTTCGAGCTCCTGCATGGCGAGCCCGTACTCCACAGCCGAGCGCCCCGCGCACCCGAAGCCCTCGAGATGCATCCCCAGGAGCCCCAGCTCGGCCAGCTCGGGTACGAGCTCGATCGGGAAGACAGCGTCGTCGAACCACCGCGCGATGCCCGGACGGATGCGGCGGTCGACGAACTCGCGGACGGTGTCGCGCACCGCGCGCTCGGCGTCGGTGAACTCGTCGTCGAGGTTCAGCAGGTCGCTCGCGGCGCGCAGCTCGTCGATGTGCAGGGCGGGATCGGTCATGCGCGAACACTAGCCGCTCGACGTCGGGATCCTCACTGCGGATCCTCGGTCACGGCTTCGGTCGCGTCATCTAGTCTCATCACCATGGCGACCACCGCGACGGCGTACCTGACGGGGTTCGGCCGCTATCTTCCCGGCGCGCCGGTCGACAACGACGGCATCGTCGCCCGGCTGGGCGGCGATGACCCCGTCACCGAGCGGATCCGCCGCCGCGTGCTCGAGTCCAACGGCATCCGTCAGCGTCACTATGCGCTGGACGAACAGGGCGAGCCGACCGAGCTCAACGAGGAGCTGGCGGTCAAGGCGCTGCGCGCGGCGCTCGACGACCGCGGGATCGGCGCCGAGGACCTCCGCATGCTCGCGACCGCGACGACGATGGGCGACGTGCTCGTCCCCGGCTTCGCTTCGATGGTGCACGGGCGGCTCGGCGGCGGCCCCCTGCAGCTGCTGTCGGCCTCGGGCGTCTGCGCGTCGAGCCTCGCCGCGCTCGACGCGGTCGTCAGCAAGATCCGGCTCGGCGACCACCCGCGAGGAGCCGTCGTCGCCTCGGAGGTCGCGAGCCGCAGCCTGCGTCAGCGCCGCTACGACGGCATCCGGGCGGGCATGGACGCGCACTTCCTCCGCTGGATGCTCTCCGACGGAGCCGGGGCTGTCGTCGTCGAGTTCCAGCCGCACCCCGACCGCCCGTCGCTGCGCGTGGACTGGGTGCGTCAGGTGTCGCTCGCGCACGAGCACGACGTCTGCATGCGCGCCGGCATGACCGGAGCCGAACCGGTGGTCGGCGGCACGTGGCAGGACCTCTCCATCGACGACGCCGCCTCGGCCGGCATGTTCCTGCTGCGGCAGGACGTGAGCATGCTCGACGACCTCGCCGAAGCCGGCATCCGTCAATTCGAGCAGCTGGTCGACATCGGGCTGGTCGACGTGCGCCATCTCGACCATGTCGTCTGCCACTACAGCACCAACGTCTTCCGCGACGTCGCGTTCGAGGCGCTCCGCCGCCGCATCCCCACCCTCGACACCGAGCGCTGGTTCTCCAACCTCGAGACGCGCGGCAACACCGGCTCGGCGAGCATCTTCATCGCCCTCGAAGAGGCCTGGCGCACGGGCCGCTTCGCGCCGGGCGAGACCGTCCTCCTCGCCGTCCCCGAGTCGGGACGGTTCTCGTTCGCCTTCGCCCACCTGACCGTGGTGGCGCCACCCGCCCTATAGGAGCACCGCAATGACGACCTACGCCACGACCACCAGCGCGGATGCCGCACCCCAGGTGGCAGTGTCCCTCTACGAACGGCTGGCTGAGGTGTGGACCCACCTCGAGGAGCAGCTCGACGAGGTGCCGGTGCTGCGCCGGCTCGCCGACGGCACCGTCACCATCGACGACTACCGCCGGCTGCTGTTCAACCTGCGCCAGCAGGTCGTCGACGGGTCGCCGTGGATCTCGCGCGCAGCGGCCAGCTTCGACATCGCCCACTTCGAGCTGCGGTCGGCGGCCATTCGTCACGCCGAGGAGGAGCACCGCGACTACCTCATGATCGAACGCGACTACGTGGCGGTCGGCGGGTCGCTCGACGAGCTGCGCGCGGGCCGCAAGAACATCGGCTCCGAGGCGCTGTCGGGCTACATGTTCCACTACGCCGCCCAGCCGAACCCCGTGGGACTGCTCGGCGCGATGTTCATCATCGAGGGGCTGGGCGCGCAGCGGGCCGCCGGGTGGGCCGCTCGCTTCCAGGAGGTGCTGGGCCTGGCCGACAGCCAGGTGCACTTCATGCGGTACCACCAGCAGGCCGACGCCGAGCACACCGGCGCCCTCGAGGCGATCCTCTCGTCGGGCATGATCGACGACGCGGCGGCCGACGACATCGTCCGCTGCGCCGAGGTGGTGGCGCGGCTCTACGTCATGCAGCTCACCGAGCTGGACTCCTGACGTGCCCGAGTTCGTCCGCTCCGACCCCAGCATGTGGGAGGCGATCTACTCCGATCCCTCCGTCCCGCTCGACCGCGCACTGGTGCGGCAGATCATCGACGACCAGCGCCGGCTGTCGCGACGCTGGCTGTACCCGATCGCACGCGTCGTCTCGCGGGTGCTCGTCGCGCTGATCTCGGTGGTCAAGCGGGTCCTGCCGTTCCGCTGGATGCCGCTGCACACCATGGACACGCTGTGCGTCTGGTTCCTGCGGCGCTTCGTCTCACCCGACGCGGTCGAGCTGCTGATCCGCCACTTCGTGATCGAGACCAACCTCGTCAACTTCATCATCCGCAACACGTCGGTGCAGATGGCGCCGGTGACGCTCCGCCCCGAGACGCTGTCGGGCCTCGGCGACCAGGCGGTCGTCGAGCACGACGTCAACGTCTACGACGTGCTCATCGCGCTCGACGGCGTGCCGCTCACGCGCCCCGAGACGCTCGACTTCCAGCAGCTCGACATCCCTCGATTGGATGCCGAGCGCGGCCGCCGCCGGCTGCTCAACCTCGACATCCAGACCGCGCTGTGCTTCATGAACATCCCGTTCTCGATGGCGCTGACGGTCGAGGAGTACCGCCGGGCCGTCCACTCGATCCGGTTCGACGACTCGTTCCTCGAGATCCTCGCCCTCGTGTGCGACGACGAGACGTTCCGGCACTGGAAGATCGCGGGCATGAGCCTGTGGATGGACTCGAACGTCGATGTGCCGCGCATGGTCTACCGTCACGCGCTCGTGTGCGAGTACGCGCACGCGCAGCTCGTCAAGATCGCGCACGGCGCCTACCCGCGGCAGACCGCGGTCGAGTTCGACTGATAGGCCTCGGCGCCGCGGTCCGCAACCCCTGCCGCCGCGGCGGTGGTCATCCCTAGCCTGGGGGCATGGCGGTTCAGGAGCTATGGCTGGTGCGGCACGGCGAGAGCGTCGGGAACGTCGCGGCGACGCAGGCCGAGATCGACGGGCTCGACGCGATCCCGCTCGACATCCGCGACGCGGACGTGCCGCTCTCGCCCACCGGCGAGGAGCAGGCGGAGGCCCTGGGGCGCTGGCTCGACGAGCACCGCGGCGATCTCGACGTGCTGTGGGTGTCGCCGTACGCCCGCGCGCGGCAGACCCTCGCCATCGCGTGGGGCGATGGCGAGGAACCCGCGGCGCTGGCGGTCGACGAACGGCTGCGCGACCGGGAGCTGGGGATCCTTGACCTGCTGACGCGCCGCGGCGTCGCCCGCCTGCATCCCGAAGAGACCGCGCGTCGGCTGCATCTCGGAAAGTTCTACCACCGGCCGCCGGGCGGCGAGTCGTGGGCCGATGTCGCGCTTCGGCTGCGGTCGTTCCTCCGGGACGCTCTGGCCGGTCCGGGCGAGCGCGCCCTGCTGGTCGCGCACGACGCGGTGGTCATGCTCGTGCTCTACATCCTGCTGCCGATGCGCGAGGAGGAGCTGCTCGACTTCGCCGTCGACCACACCGTGCTGAACGCCTCGGTCACGCACCTCGTGCGGGGCGCCGACGGCTGGAGGCTCGAGACGTTCTCGGACGTCACCCACCTGCAGCGCGAGGGCGCTGAGATCACCGTTCACCCCGGAAACCCCGATGTCGAGCCCGAGTGAGGCCGTCACCCCCGCGCTGCTGCGCGAGTGGGGGCTCCCCGACCCCGGCGACTCGAAGAAGGCGCGGGGCGAGATCATGGTCGTCGGCGGGTCGCGCAGCTCTCCGGGCGGCGCCCTGCTGGCCGGCGAGGCGGCGCTGCGCGTCGGTGCCGGGCGGCTGGGCCTCGCGGTGCCGCGCTCCATCGACGCCCACGTCGGCATCGCGCTGCCCGAAGCGGGGATCTTCGCACTTCCGGACGACGCCGCCGATCCGCTCGAGGGACGACTGCGCGACCATGTCGCGTCCGCTGACGCGGTGCTCGTGGGCCCCGGCTTCGACGACCCCGACGAGACCCGGGCGACGCTCCTGGCCGTCGCCGCCACCGGGACCGCGTGCCTCGTCCTCGACGCCTTCGCCATCGGCGTGCTGCCCGGCGTCGACCGATCCGCTCTGCCGTCGCGGTTGATCCTCAACGCCAACAAGGAGGAAGCCGCGATCCTGCTCGGGCGGGAGCTCGGCGACGACGTGTCCGCCGACCTCGGGGAGGTGGCCCGCCGATACGACGCCGTGATCAGCTGCTACGACGTGACGGTGCATCCTGACGGACGCTCGTGGCGGATGGACGAGGGCGGCCCGGGCCTCGGGACCTCGGGCAGCGGCGACGTCCGGGCCGGCGCGATCGCCGGTTTCGCCGCCCGCGGCATCCCGTCCGAACGGGCGGCCGTCTGGGGCGCCTGGACGCACGCCCGCGCCGGCGACCGGCTGACCGAGCGCACCGGGCTCGGGTTCCTGGCGCGCGACCTCGCGGCCGAGCTCACGCCGACCCTGAAGGACGCACTCGCTCCCAGCTGACGGCGACAACACCGCGCCCGTGCCCGCGCCTCACCCCACCCCCGTCGAGATCGTGCGTTCTCGGCGAGACTCTACGTTGTCGGCGCCCACGACGTGGTGTCTCGCCGAGATGCTGCCATCTCGGCGCGGGTGGGGCGGACGAACGAGCGCGCCGGGTCAGTGCCCGGCGCCCATGCCCCCGCTGAGCCGGCGGTGCATCGTGCTCGTGGCGTCGTTCATGCCCTCGAGCACCACCGTCTTGCCCTGGTGCTCGTACTTGGTGACGACCGCGTCGAGCGCCGCCACCGTCGACGCGTCCCAGATGTGCGAGCGCGACATGTCGATGACGACGCGCTCCGGGTCGTGCGAGTACTCGAACTGGGTCGTGAGGTCGTTGCTCGACGCGAAGAACAGCTCGCCGTCGACGGTGTATCGCACGGTCGGCTCGGCCGCATCCCGGTCGACCCGGCGCTGCACCGTCACGAAGTGGGCGACCCGGCGCGCGAAGAGCACCATCGCCGCAAGCACGCCGACGCCGACCCCGATGGCGAGGTTGTGAGTCCAGACCGTGATGCCGACGGTGACGAGCATCACGGCGGTCTCACTCTTCGGCATCCGCTTCAGAGTCGACGGCTTCACGCTGTGCCAGTCGAAGGTGGCGACCGACACCACGATCATCACGGCCACGAGCGCCGCCATCGGGATGATCGCGACGATGTCGCCGAGCACCAGCACGAGCACCAGCAGGAAGACACCCGCCAGGAACGTCGAGATGCGCGTGCGTGCACCCGAGGCCTTGACGTTAATCATCGTCTGGCCGATCATCGCGCAGCCGCCCATGCCGCCGAAGAGGCCCGACAGCACGTTGGCGGCGCCCTGACCGAACGCCTCGCGCGTCTTGCGCGAGTGGGTGTCGGTGATCTCGTCGACGAGCTTCGCGGTCATGAGCGATTCGAGGAGGCCGACGACCGCCATCGCCGCCGCGTAGGGGGCGATGATCTGCAGGGTCTCCCACGTGAGCGGCACGTTCGGGATGAAGAGCTGCGGCAGGCTCTCGGGCAGCTCCCCCTGGTCGCCGACGTTCGGCACGTTCAGACCGAACACCACGACGGCGGCGGTGAGCAGCACGATCGCGACCAGCGGTGCGGGCACGACCTTCGTCCACCGCGGCATGAGGTACATGATCAGCAGGCCCACTGCGACAAGCGGGTACACCAGCCACGGCACGTCGATGAGCTGGGGGAACTGCGCGGCGAACACCAGGATCGCGAGGGCGTTGACGAAGCCGACCATGACGCTGCGCGGGATGAAGCGCATGAGCTTCGCCACGCCGAGGGCCGCGAGCACGATCTGAACGAGCCCGCCCAGCATCACGGTGGCGATGAAGTAGTCGATGCCGTACTCGCGCGCGACCGGTGCGATCACCAGCGCGACGGCGCCGGTGGCCGCCGTGATCATCGCGGGGCGGCCACCGAGGAACGCGATCGCCACAGCCATGACGAACGACGCGAACAGACCCATGCGCGGGTCGACCCCCGCGATGATCGAGAACGCGATCGCCTCCGGGATGAGCGCGATGGCGACCACCAGACCGGCGAGCACCTCGCGGGTGAGCAGGCGCGGGCTGCGCAGCGCCTGCAGGACCGTGGGCTCGATGCGATAGCGGCTGGCGGGATCCTGGACGGGGATGACGTCGGTCATGGCGCTCCTGATGGTGGAGGGAGGAGTGGATCAGCGCGCCGTCGCGCCGGGCCGGAAGGGGCGGCGGGGGGAAGGAGGGGACGCGACGTGATCACGCCTCGGCGATTCCAGCGTACGTCTCCCACGCGCTCGCGCCCGCCCGGCGGCGTCCTGGCGCACGGGGCAGCTTCGATGACGGATGCCGCAACCCGGCGCGGTACGGAGGTCAGTGCTCCTCGTGGTCGCCGTCGGCGGCGGCGAGGAGCTCGTGCGGCGACCGGCCCTTCGGCTGGCGCGGCGCGGGACCGGGGTCGGCGAGGGGCGGCGTCTCAAGTCGCACCGGCGTGCCGGGCTCCAGAGTGACGTCGTCGTCGAAGTGGCGTATCCGCAGCGCCGGCCCGGCGTCGATCGCGTAGGTCGTCGCCTCCTCCGTCACCTCGACCCGGAGCGTGCGGCCCTCGAGGCAGATTCCGAACGCCATCCCCGTCAGCGGGTGGGCGAGCCGCGGCGTGAACTGCAGACCCGCATCCGTCTCGCGCATGCCGCCGAAGCCCGCGGTCAGCGCTGTCCAGACGCCGGCGAGCGCGGCGATGTGCAGGCCGTCGTCGACGTCGTCGCGCAGGTCGGCGAGGTCCACGGTGGCGGCCTCGGTGAGGTAGTCCATCGCGAGGTCGACGTGACCCACCCGCGCCGCGACCACCGCCTGCGCCGGCGCCGACAGCGACGAATCACGGACCGTGAGCTCTTCGTAGTAGGCGAAGGCGCGCGCGGTCTGTTCCGCGGTGAACGCCTCGTGAGCGACCTGCAGCGCCAGCACCAGATCGGCCTGCTTCACGACCTGCTTGCGGTAGAGGTCGAAGTAGGGGAAGTGGTCCTGCAGCGGGTACTGCGCGGCATCCGTCCCCTCGAAGTCCCACCGCTCGCGCTCGGTGAACCCCGCGGACTGCTGGTGCACCTGCCGCTCGTGGTCGTAGGGGATCGTCATCGCCACGGCCGCGCGGGTCCATTCGGCCATCTCGTCGGCGCCGACGCCGAGCCGGCGCGCATGGTCGGGGTGCCGGCGGGCGACCGCGGCGGCCGCCTCGAGGTTGCGCTGCGCCGAGAGGTTCGTGAAGACGTTGTCGTCGACGAGCGCGGAGTATTCGTCGGGCCCGGTGACGCCGTCGATGTGGAACGACCCGTCGGCGCCCCACCGGCCGAGCGTCACCCACAGCCGCGCGGTCTCGACGAGCAGCTCGAGCCCATGATCGCGTTCGAAGTCGGTGTCGCCGGTCGCGCCGACGTAGAGGACCACCGCCGCGGCGATGTCGGCGTTGATGTGGAAGGCCACGGTGCCGGCGGGCCAGTACCCCGAGCACTCGCGGCCGCTGATGGTGCGCCACGGGAACGCCGCACCCGCCAGGTGCAGCTGCGTCGCCCGTTCGCGCGCGAGGCCGAGCACCGCGTGGCGCCAGCGCAGCACGTCGCGCGCGGCATCCGGAATCGTGTAGGTCAGCACCGGCAGGACGAACGCCTCCGAGTCCCAGAACGTGTGCCCCTCGTAGCCCGGCCCCGTGAGCCCTTTGCCGGGGATCGGGCGGCCCTCGGCGCGCGCGGCCGACTGCAGCACCTGGAAGAGCGCGAACCGCGCCGCCTGCTGCAGGCGCGGCGAGCCGTCGAGGCGCACATCGGCGTGCGCCCAGAACCGGTCGAGGTACGCGCGCTGCTCGTGCACGAGTCCCTCCCACCCGAGCTCCCGCGCCGCCGCGAGCGTGGCCTCGACGCGATCGCGCAGAGTGGCGTCTTCGAGGGCGTCGGCGGATTCGTGGGCGACGTACTTCACGATGCGGATGCCGTCGCCCCGGCCGAGTCGCGCGCGCACCGTGGTGCGGGCGACGTCGTCGGCGACCTCGGTGTCCACGGTCGCGCGGCCCTCGACCACGTGGTCCATGCCCACCGCGACGGAAATGCCGCTGCGCCGCGTGCGGTGGAGGAGCGTCGCCCGCTCACCACTCACGAACGTCTCGACCGGCACCAGGGGTCGTTCGAGCGCCTTCTTGACGCGCTCGTCGGGATGGACCTCGGGCAGCGGCTCGTTCGCGACGATCTCCGAGAGGAGCGTCACGTCGAGGTGGGCGTCGGTCGCCTCTACCTCGTAGTCGATCGCGGCGAGGGAACGGTGCGTCAAGGAGATCAGGCGGGTCGAGCGGACGGTCACACCGCGCCCGGTGGGCGACGTCCATCGCACTTCGCGGCGCAGCACGCCGGCGGCGAAGTCGAGGAACTGCGTCTGCTCGTGGAGCGTGCCGCTGCGGATGTCGAAGGGCTCGTCGTCGACCAGCAGCCGGATCACCTTGCCGTCGGGCACGTTGATGACCGTCTCGCCGGTCTCAGGGTAGCCGTACCCGTCTTCGGCGTAGGGCATGGGGTGCTGCTCGTGGACGCCGTTGAGGTACGCGCCCGGCACCTTGCACGGGTCTCCCTCGTCGAGGCTGCCCCGCCAGCCGACGTGCCCGTTCGACAGCGCGAACACCGACTCGCGCCGCGCGATGCGCTCGGGATCCCACCCGGTGGCGCCGATCCCCCAGGGCGCGATGTCGAAGGGGTCGCCCGAGGTCATGCGTCGTCCTGCCGTCGGGCTTCGCGCGGGCTGTCCATGCCGCCATTCTGTGCGGCGGCGATCGACGGCGACCGGGGGTTGCCTGCCGTCCCCCGCGCCGCTATGCGATGGTTCGGAAGCTCGTCGCCTCACCCGCCGACGAGATGGTGGTCGGGGTGCGGTTGGCTGCTCGGCGCAGCCGGCTCCGGTACGACATACAGTCCGGACTGAGAGTTCGCGGTGCACGACAGCGCGTCGATCCATGCGGGATTCAGCTGGGGCAGCCGGCTGCCATAGAACTTGTAGACGAGCGAGCACCGCGGATGCACCCAGATCGCCGTGCGTCCGTCGCCGATGCTGGCGTCGTCGCGCCAACTGAAGTGGAAAGGCTCACCGCGCCGGAGTTTGGTGCCGATCACGACCATGAGGTGCGCGAGCGTACGGTCGTCGAGATCGACCTTTACCGTGCCTTCGTACGTCAGCTTGCCCATGTGCGCTGCCCTCTTCGGCTGATGTCATCGGTTTCAGGGGCGAGCCTGAGAGTCAGGAGCCGGCGGACCCGGCCACTTCGTACGGTACGCCGATATCCGACATGCGCAACCGCCTGTCCGCATGACGCGGCGACCGTTGGGAGACACTCTGAGGAGAGGTTGCGCGATGCGGATGGCCCGTGAGCGCGGCGAGTACCGGATCCACCTACCTTTTTCCGCCGAGGGACTACGAATTGTCCGCCGAGGGGCTACGAACTGATCGCGCCGATCAGTTCGAGGTGATGCGCCCGGTCGACGGCCTCTGAACGAGTGGTGGCGCCGATCTTGCGGAAGACCGCCGACAGCTGGGTATTGACCGTGTTCACCGACACATGCAGCCGTTGCGCGATCTCGTCCCGGGTGAGATGCGTCTGCAGGTACGGGATCAGACGCTGCTCGGCCGCGGTGAGCGCGATCGACGGGTGAGACGCCGCCCGCAGCGCCTTCTGCGCGCGAGCCTGTTCGCGCACATCGGCGATGCGGGCGCGGAGCGCCGCGCCGACGGTCGGGG
Organism: Microbacterium sp. M3; assembly: GCF_033548675.1. Classification (NCBI taxonomy): domain Bacteria; kingdom Bacillati; phylum Actinomycetota; class Actinomycetes; order Micrococcales; family Microbacteriaceae; genus Microbacterium; species Microbacterium sp. M3. The sequence continues at coordinate 127,628 of NZ_JAWTZT010000004.1, read as the reverse complement.
CGGGAAAGAGCTCGTCGATCTCGTCGAGCAGCACCGTCGCAGAGTCGGTGTCGCCGATGAGGAGATGCGCGCGCGCGATGAGGAGTCGGGTCGGAATGCTCAGCAGCGGCACGGCGGTCCCGGAGCGGTGTCGCTCCGACATCGCCTGGGCCAGGTGTCGCCGTCCCGACACGCTGCGCCCGGCTTGCAACTGAACGCAGGCGGCCGCCGCCTGGGCGTACGGCGCCATCACATATCCGTCGATGCCGCCGTCGTCGATGGCATCCAGGGCGCGCTGCACGTGCTCCTCGGCCACGCCCCATGCGCCGTCCTCGATCGACACGAACGCGAACTCGGACTCGGCGATCGCCACGGACGCCGGGTTGTTGCGCGCCCGAGCGACGTCGATCGCCTCCCTGAGCACCGCGAAGCCGCGCTCGGTGTCGCCGCTGTGGAGGAGCGTGCTGCCCAGGATCTGCAGGGCCGGGTCACGCCAAGGGCTCTCGAGGGGCTCGGTCGCGACGGCGAACTGCGCATCCGCCAGGGCCGTGTCCACGCCGCCCGGCATCATGATGGCGCGGATCATGGCCTTCGCGGAGGCGACGTTCATGCCCCCGGCATCCGCGTCATCGGGGACCCGCTCCAGCAGCGTCGCCCACTTGCGGGCATCGTCGTCGTCGCCGGCGAGAACGGCGAACCAGGTGATCACGATCACGGCGGACGCGTTCTCGAGCAGGTTCGCATCGCCGATCGCACGGAACCACCGCCCGAGGGTGGCGCTCTGGCCCGCCTCGTACGCCTGCAGGCCCGCGGCGGTGACGAGGTTGGTGGCCAGGCGGAAGTCCGCCGCGGCGAGCGCGTGGTCGATCGCGGCAGGCAGCTCACCGCGCTCGGCGAACCATGCGGCGGCACGGGCGTGCAGCCCCGGCACCGAGCTGCCTTCCTCCAGCTGGAGCGCCGCCTGGAGGTACTCGCGGAAGAGCGGGTGGAGCCGGTACGCCCGGCGCGTGGGGTCCGCGGTCACGAAGAGCTGGCGCGCTTCCAGGTCGCGCAGAACGTGCGCCGAATCCGTGCGTTCCAGCACGGCGTTGCAGAGATCTGGGATGTGCGTGCTGAGGATCGAGCTGCGCATCAGGAACGTGCGGGTGTCCTCAGGCAGGTCGCGGATGAACTCCTGGTACAGGTAGTCGGCCAGAACGGGGCTCTCCGCGGACGGACGGAACGGCTCCTTCGCCGACAGGAGCGCACACATGTGGATGCCGGCTGCCCACCCGTCGCACAGCTCCACCCACTGGTCGAGCACCGACTCCGAGACCTGTACGCCGGCCTCGGCAGCCAACTGCTCGGCGCCGTGGGCATCGATCCGCAGATCGCCGGCGTCGATCTCCGCCGCCGAGCTCGCCAGCCGATTGCGGGCGAGCTGAGTGAGCCGGTGTCGACTGGCGAGCACGACCTGCGACCCCTCGGGGATGCGACTGAAGACGACATCCAGCACATCGATGCAGTCGGGGTCCTGCAGCACATGCAGGTCATCGACGAACAGGACGAACGGAACGTCCTGCCGTTCGAGCACGAGGGCAAGAGCCGGCGCGAGGCGTCCGAGGACGGCATCCTGCGCGCTCGCGAGAAGATCGATGACCGCACGCGACTCGGAAGCGAATCCGGCGCACGCATGGGCGAGCAGGCGAACGAGTGTCGACGGGTCATCGTCCTCCGCACGGAGGGTGAGCCATCCCGTCGGGCGTGTCTCCGACTGCGCCCACTCGGCGAGGAGCGACGTCTTCCCATAGCCGGCCGCGGCGGTCACCGTGACGAGCCGGGAGGAACCCGTGCGTGCCGAATGGATGAGGTCGGCGCGATGGACGAACGAGCTGTTGAACTTCGGCGCGCTCGTCTTGCTCTCGAGCACAAGCGCACTCAGGAGCGGATCGTCGGTACCCATTCAGCTTCCCCCTCGCCTGCGCCGCCCTGCGGCCCGCGCCGTTCTCTCGCAGCCACCGCCCGATGGCCGACGAGACTCACCGGTCGTCGCGACGGCCGCGCGCGCTGTCGCGCCAGGCTTCACAGTATCTCGGTGATGCGGGGGTCGCGTGCCGCGTTCTACCTTTCAGGAGGTCGCGACTGACCCAGCGGCTCGCGATCCGGTACCCGGGGGCTCGCCCTCTCGGGGTGAGGGTGGGAGAACGTGCTCACTCCCGCGCGTCGCGCCAGACCCCACTGGCGCGGCGCGCGCTCTTCGCGGAATGGCACCCAGGGCTCAGATCCGAGCGGTTCCCGACCGACCCGCACGGCGGCGAGCTCTCAGGCGGTGGAGGGCGTAGGCGGCGGTCGCGAACGCGACCCCCGCAGCGATGAACAGCCAGAACGGCAGCGCGTAGCCGGGGTTGCCGGAACATAGCTCGTGCACCGGTCCGCTGGGGAGCACGGCAGTGGGCGGCAGAAAGAGAGACCCGCAGGACTCCGTAGGCAGGAAGCCGATGATCACCGCGGCGACGAACGCCGCGACGGCTCCGCCTTGCAGGCGCCACAGCACGAGGGGCATGGGCGTCAGGATATCGGCACCGTCAGAGAAGAAGGCCTGCGTCGCGATGAGCCAGAGAAGACGAAAACCCCTGCTTCAACAGGGGTTTTCATGGCGGTGACGGTGGGATTTGAACCCACGGTAGGGGGTTACCCTACACAACTTTTCGAGAGTTGCACCTTCGGCCGCTCGGACACGTCACCGCCGACAAGCTTACGACACGCGAGCGGATGCCGCGAATCGGCGTCCGACCGGCCTCGGCCGCGGCATCCCGGCGTCACGCGTCGAGGAACGGCCGGTGGTGGTAGCCGTCGGGATCCAGCACGGCGACGGTCGACTCCGGCACCTCGAGGAACACCCCCGGCAGATCGTTGAGCGGCTCCGACACGACGACCTGCGCGTGGTCGCCGAAGAGCGACAGCCGCTCGGCGTCGGGGTACATGGACCGGATCGTCGGCACGTCGGCCGAGTGGAAGAGCGTGCGAGAGCGTCCCTGCGACGAGTAGCGGAACGCCCACATGGTGCGCCCGTCCGAGACGGCGAGCGTGCCCTGCATCGGGAACTGCACCCCGGCGGCGTGCCCGACCTCCTCGACCCGGCGGATCGCCGCGCCGACCGCGGCGACCGGGTCGTCGGCCAGGCCGAACGTGAGCGCGAGGTGGAAGAGCACCTCGGTGTCGGTCGTCCCCTGGATCTCGGGGTACAGCGACGGGTCGACGGCGAGCGCGAGTTCGCGCTTGATGAGCCCGAACTGCGAGATCGCGCCGTTGTGCATGAACAGCCACTCCTCGTGGCGGAACGGGTGGCAGTTCGTCTGCTGGATCGGCGGCGCCGCGGCCGCCCGCACGTGCGTGAAGAAGAGCGGGCTCAGGATCGCGCGGCTGATCTCGCGGAGGTTCGCGTCGTTCCAGGCCGGCTCGATGCTGCGGAAGACGAACGGATGCCGCGACCCCGCGGCATCCGTCCCCTCCCCTTCGACGGGGTACCAGCCGAGGCCGAACCCGTCGCCGTTGACCGTCTCGGCCCCGAGCGGGGAGTTCTGCGACATCGCGACGACGGAGTGCTTCGCGTCGAGGATGAGGGCGGCCGGCTGGAGCGGCTCCCCGGTGTAGGCCAGCCAGCGGCACATCGCAGCCCCCTGTGTGCATCGGTTCGTCGCGCCGCGGCGCGGCACTGCCGTCATCGTAGGGCCGGGTGCCCGTGCGACGCATCCCTTCCGGGCCCGGCCCCGGTGTCCTCAGCCGGGACTAGCGTGGAACGGGTGACCGACGACCGCGCCGCCGCCGAGACGGCGGCGCGCTCGGGCCGCGCCACCACGACGCAGCGGTTCGTGCTGTGGATCGCGATCCTCGGCTCGTTCGTCGCGTTCCTCGACGGAACGATCGTCAATGTCGCACTCCCGGCGATCAGCGATGAGCTGGGTGGCGGCATCACGACCCAGCAGTGGGTGGTGGACGCGTACCTCATCACCCTCGGCGCACTCATCCTCGTGGCGGGGTCGGTGAGCGACGCCTACGGACGCGTGCTGGTGCTGCGCATCGGCCTCATCGGCTTCGGCATCGCCTCGATCGCCATCGCCGCCGCGCCGACCGCGGAGTTCCTCATCGTCGCCCGCGGCGTGCAGGGCGCCGCCGGCGCGTTCCTCGTTCCGAGCTCGCTGGCGCTCATCACGTCGAACTTCACCGGCGCGGCGCAGAGCCGGGCCATCGGCATCTGGACCGCCATGACCACCTCCGCCATGATCGTCGGGCCGCTCATCGGCGGTGTGCTGGTCGACCTCGCGTCGTGGCGGCTGGCGTTCCTCATCAACGTCCTGCCCATCGGCGCGACCCTGGTGCTGCTCGCGCGCGGCGGCTTCCGCGACACCCGGCATCCGGGGGCCTCCATCGACTGGCTCGGCGCCGCGCTGTGCACGCTCGGACTCGGCGGCATGGTCTACGCCCTCATCGAGCAGCCGAACCTGGGCTGGGCGTCACCGGCGATCTGGCTGCCGCTCGTCGTCGGCGCCGCGCTCTTCGCCGCATTCCTTCTCCGCCAGCGGTCGGTGCGCAGCCCGATCCTGCCGCTGGACCTCTTCCGGGTCCGCAACTTCTGGACCGGCAACGTCGCGACCGCGTTCATCTACGCCGCGCTCGCCCTCAACGGGCTCGTCGTCGTGGTCTACCTGCAGGAGGGCGCGGGGCTCCCCGCCACGTTGGCAGGCCTCGCGAGTCTGCCGATGACGGTCCTGATGATCGTGTTCAGCTCGCGCGTGGGGACGCTCGCCGGCGTGTGGGGCCCGCGCCTGTTCATGACCGTCGGCCCGCTCCTGATGGGCGGCGGCGCGCTGCTCCTCCTCACGGTGGGGACCGACTTCGCCTACTGGTGGCAGGTGCTGCCCAGCATGATCGTCATGGGCGCGGGCCTGGCACTGACCGTTGCACCGCTGACATCGGCGATCCTCGGGGCCATCAGCACCGAGCGCTCGGGCATCGCCTCCGCCGTGAACAACGCGGTGGCGCGCGTCGCCGGGCTCGTCGCCATCGCGCTCCTCGCGACGATCGTCGGCGGCGAGCTCGACCTCGACGGCTTCCATCGCGCCGCCATCGTCACGGCCGCGCTCATGATCGCGGGAGGGATCACCTCGTTCCTCGGCATCCGCAATCCCCCGCGTCCGGCGCACGCCGGCCCGACCGACGCGACGCCCGGCTCTTAGTCCCGGCGCCGGTGCTGGCCGCACCCGCCGCGGCCCTGCAAGACTGGCGGCATGGCCGTCATCGAGAACTCGAAAGTCACCGTCGTCGGCGCAGGCAGCGTCGGCTCGAGCACCGCGTACGCTGCGCTCATCCGCGGATCCGCCCGCCACGTCGCCCTCTACGACATCGCGACGCAGAAGGTCGAGGCCGAGGTGCTCGACCTCGCCCACGGCACGCAGTTCACCGGCTCGAGCGACATCATCGGCGGCAGCGACCTGTCGGTCGTCGAGGGCTCGCACGTCGTCGTCATCACGGCGGGCGCGAAGCAGGACCCCGGCCAGACCCGCATCGAGCTCGCCGGCGTGAACGCCGGGATCATGAAGAAGATGATGCCGCAGCTGCTCGAGGCGGCCCCCGACGCCGTCTACGTCCTCGTGACGAACCCGTGCGACGTGCTGACGGTGCTGGCCCAGGAGCAGACCGGGCTCCCGCCCGAGCGCATCTTCGCCTCGGGCACCGTGCTCGACACGTCTCGGCTGCGCTGGAAGCTCGCCGAGCGCGCCGGCGTCTCGACCGGCAGCGTGCACGCCTACATCGTGGGCGAGCACGGCGACACCGAGTTCCCGCTGTGGTCGAAGGCGACGATCGGCACCGTGCCGATCCTCGAGTGGGTCACCCCGCGCGGCGACCGCATGACCGTCGAAGAGCTCGACCAGATCGCCGTCGACGTGCGCGACGCCGCCTACAAGGTGATCCAGGGCAAGGGCGCGACGAACTACGCGATCGGTCTCTCCAGCGCCCGCATCATCGAGGCGATCCTCAACGACGAGCGCGCGGTCATGCCGGTCTCCCCCGTGCTGCATGATTTCCACGGGGTCGACGGCGTCGCGCTGTCGGTGCCGTCGGTCGTCAGCGCGGCGGGCGCCGTGCCGGTGCGCGAGACGCAGTTCGACCCGCGCGAGCTCGAGCTCTTCCACGCCTCCGCCGCGGCGCTGCGCGACGTGGCGACCTCCTTGCGCGGCTGACGCGATCGACGGATGACGGATGCCGCGACCCGGCCTCCTTCGGCTCGCCGCGGCTGCCCGCTAGTCTCGACGTGCACCGACGATTTTCGGGGGTCATCGTGCGCACAATTCACCACGCTTCCACGCGCCGCGGGCTCGCGGCGGCCGTCGCCGTCATCGCGCTGATGCTCACCGGCTGCGCCGCGCCGGGGCCGGAGCCGGCAGCCACGTCGACGCCGAGTGCGACGACACCGGCGTTCCCGGCGGAGACCGCCACGGCCCTGCAGGACGTGCTCGACGCCGCACCGATCGGCGACACGCTGCCGGGGGTGATCGCGCGCGTCGTGACCGCCGACGGCACGTGGACGGGCACGGCCGGGGCCACGGCGCCCGGCGTGGACGAGATGCCGACGGCGGTCGACCGCACCCGCATCGGAAGCCTCACGAAGACCATGACCGCCACGATCCTGCTGCAGCTGGTCGGTGAGGGTCTCGTCTCGCTCGACGACCCGATCGCGCAGTACGTCGCGGATTCCCCCAACGGCTCGGCGACGCTGCGCCAGCTCGCCGACATGACCAGCGGCATCCCCTCGTACTCCCTCGCCCCCGACTGGCAGACGGCGTACTTCGCCGACCCGGAGCGCGTCTTCACCTCGCAGGAGCTCCTCGACTACGCCAAGGCGCTGCCGGTGGACGGTGCACCCGGCGAGAAGTGGGTCTACTCGAACACCAACTACCTGCTGCTGGGTCTGGTGATCGAGCAGGTGACCGCGCAGCCTATGGAGGACGTCTTCGCGGCGCGTCTGTTCGAGCCGCTGGGCATGGACGACTCGGTGTACCCGGGGGAGTCCGCCGATATCGCCGAACCTCATCTGCGGGGCGTGACCCAGCAGGGGCAGGCCGACGACACGACCGTCGACGCCACGGACTGGAACCCCTCGTTCGGCTCGACGGCGGGCGAGGTCATCTCGACCCTCGACGACCTGACGCTCTGGGCCGACGCCCTGTTCACCGGCGAGGGTGTGCTGACTCCCGAGCTGCAGCAGCTGCGCCGCGACTCGATCCTGTCGTCGCCGCCGCCGAACAGCGCCGACGGCGGCTACGGCCTCGGCTGGGGGCAGCGGCCCGACGGATGGTGGGGTCACTCCGGCACGATTCCCGGCTACACGACGTCGCTGTTCCACTCGTACGACCTCGACGCGACGATCATCGTCGTGACCTCGAGCGACATCGCGTTCCCCGACGGCGGCGGCGAGCCGGCACCCACCCTGTTCGCGGAGCTCGCCGCGGCATTGGGCTGAGGCGCCGGCGAGTCGGATCCCGCGCGTCCCCGCGCTCGGGTCCGTCCGCGCGCACGGGCTCGGTGCCCACTCCGGGCTCGACGTGCGGGCGCCCTCCGGGCTCGACGTGCGGGTAATGCGGGTACCCCTCCGGCCGTGGCCGCGCGGCCGCGCTCCGATGTCGGGCCCGCCGCCTACGCTGGGCCTATGGCCGCACCCCGACGCCCGACGCAGACCGCGCCCTACCGGTGCACCGAGTGCGGCTGGACCACGATCAAGTGGGTCGGGCGCTGCGGCGAGTGCCAGCAGTGGGGCACCGTGGTCGAGGCATCCGAGCAGACCGGCATCCTCCGCTCGGTGACGCCGGTCGCGCCGGGCGCAGGCCGGTCCGCACAGCCCATCACGCGCATCGACACCTCCGACGCCCCGCGCCGGACGACGGGCGTGAGCGAGTTCGACCGCGTGCTCGGCGGCGGCCTGGTGCCCGGGGCGGCGATCCTGCTGTCGGGCGAGCCCGGAGTGGGCAAGTCGACGCTGCTGCTCGAAGTCGCGGCGCAGTCGGCGCAGGCCGGGCGCCGCGTGCTGTACGCGAGCGCCGAGGAGTCGACCGCCCAGGTGCGGCTGCGGGCCGAGCGCACGGGCGCCCTGCACGACGAGCTGTACCTCGCGAGCGAGACCGACCTCGCGACGATCCTCGGCCATGTCGACGACGTCGCGCCCGACCTGCTGATCGTCGATTCGGTGCAGACGGTGTCGTCAGCCCTGTCGGAGGGCATGGCGGGGCACCCGTCGCAGGTGCGCGAGGTCGCCGCCACGCTCATCCGCGTGGCGAAGGATCGCGGCCTGCCGACCATCATCGTCGGGCACGTCACGAAGGACGGCTCGATCGCGGGGCCCCGCATCCTCGAGCACCTCGTCGACGTCGTCTGCCAGTTCGAGGGCGACCGGCAGACCTCCCTCCGCTTCGTGCGGGCCCTCAAGAACCGGTTCGGGCCGACCGACGAGGTGGGGTGCTTCGACATGACCGGAGCCGGCATCGCTGAGGTGCCCGACCCCAGCGCCCTCTTCCTCGGCCACGGCAGCACCGAGCCAGGCACGTGCGTGTCGATCGCGCTCGAGGGCCGCCGTGCCCTGCCGGTCGAGGTGCAGGCGCTGACGATCGACAGCAAGTCGGGCAATCCCCGGCGCATCGTGAACGGCGTCGACGCCGCGCGCGTGGCGACGGTGCTGGCCGTGCTCGAGAAGCGGATGAAGATCAAGACCTCCGACCAGGACGTCTACGTCTCGACCGTCGGGGGCGTGAGGTTCGTCGAGCCCGCCGCCGATCTCGCCATCGCGCTCGCGGTGGCCAGCGCGGTCGAGGGCTGGACCATCCCTCGGCACATCGCCGTGGTGGGCGAGCTCAGCCTGGCAGGAGAAGTGCGACCCGTCACCCAGGCCGCGCAGCGGCGCACCGAGGGAACCCGACTCGGCTACCGCGACGTGATCGACCACCGCTCGGGATCGCTGGGCGGTGCCGTCACCGACGTGCGGACGCGGTCCAAGGGGCGGCCCGGGGACGACGTCCCGGACTTCTGACCCGGGCCGGTGCGCCGGGCCGGTGCCCGCGAGCAGGGCCGTTCGACTGACTGCGGCGCAACCGCAGCGCGTGCGGCCGCGGCATCCGTTCAGCGGCCGCGCGGCCGCCGTCGGCGCTGGGACGGAGCCATCCCGAGGGCCAGGGGGATCACGAGGCCCGCGGCGCAGACGATGCCGACCAGGAGGAATTCCACCCGGCGAGTCTGCCCCTGCCCTGCCCCGGCACGCAAATCTCCGTCGGAGTGTCGCCGGTTCGATGCGTCCGCCCGCGTCGCGCGGGAGCGGAACCTCAGGCGTCGAGCGCCGCGATGACGTCGGCGGGCGAGGCCTGCATCGGGTGCGGACCGGCGATGTCGAAGAACACCGTGGTGATCTCGTCCTCGTGCGCGCCCAGGAAGGCCCGCAGCCACGCGGGCGACTGCAGTGCGACCCCCGGAGGCAGGGTCGCCGGTTTGTGCGCGGCATCGCTGAAGAGCAGCAGCGCCACATCGCCGGTGCGCGGATCGCGGTAGGTCCAGACCTCGCCGGAGTCGAGCGGGTTGTCGCGCTGCCCCGGCCGCATGAGCGGCACGACCGTCGGCCCGTGCCGCAGCGCGAAGGCGACGGCGGCCATGTCCTGCGTCTGCAGCGCGTCACTCAACGGGGTGTTGCGGAACTCCAGGGGCTCCTGCGCCTTCTTCGCCCGCTTCTTGCCTGCCACCCGTCCAGCGTAATCGCCCGCCCACGGTCGTCTGGTTCGCCCTGCCTCAAGTGCGGAAGCCACCGTCCCTTTGCTCACCTGTCACAAGGTGCCACCCGCAGCGACCATTCGCGACAGGCGAGCAAGAGGAGACGACGAGAGACGCTCGCGCCGGCGAGTGCGGCCGCTCAGGTGAGGAAGCCGCGCAGCAGGGCCTCCGAACCGGCCAGGTGCTGCAGGATCGCCGCTTCGGCGGCATCCGGTCGCCCGGCGAGGATCGCCGTGACGATGTGCTCGTGCTGCGCGTTCGAGTGCTCGATATTGCGCGGCAGCAGCGGAAAGGTGTCGAGCCACTCGTTGACGCGCGCGCGGTTCTCGGCGGCGAGCGCGACGAGCGACGGGATGCCGGCGAGCTCGGCGATCGTGAGGTGCAGCAGCGTGTCGAGCCGCCGATAGTCGGACTCGGATGCCTCGGCCACGGCCTCGTAGCGCGCCCACAGCTCGTCGCGCGCCGCGGCGTCGAGCGTGCGTCCCGCGGCGGCCCGCGCCGCCCCGGCCTCGAGAACGCGGCGCAGGCCGAGGACGTCGTCGAGCTCGGCCGGCCCGACGTCACGAGGATGCGGCGGCTGGGGCAGCGGCTCGGCGACGAAGGTGCCGCCGTACCGGCCGCGGCGCCGCACCAGGTATCCGGTGTCGGCGAGCTCGCGGATCGCCTCGCGCACGGTGTCGCGGCTGACCGCGTAGAGCACCGCGAGCTCTCGCTCGGACGGCAGCGACTCCCCCGGGGCCACGACCCCGAGCCGGATGGTCTGCACCAGGCGAGCGACCGTGTCTTCGAGCGCGTTGCCCTCTCGCACCGGCCGGTAGACGGCGCGGCGCACCTCCCGCAGCGGCGCGTCGGTCATGCCGTCAACCTCCGATCCGGTTCGCAACTCAGGATGGATGAGGTGCCGAGCCCGCGCAGCGCGCGAACGCGCCATTCATCCTGAGTTGCGAACACGGCGAGACCTTAGAGCGGCGTCACGTAGGCGTTGGTGATGCCGCCGTCCACCACGAACGCCGTCGCCGTGATGAACGAGGCGTCGTCCGAGGCGAGGAAGGCGACGGCGGCCGCCATCTCCTCCGGCTCGGCGAAGCGGCCCATCGGCACGTGCACGAGGCGCCGCTGCGCGCGCTCGGGGTCTTTGGCGAACAGCTCCTGCAGCAGCGGGGTGTTGACCGGCCCCGGGCACAGGGCGTTCACGCGGATGCCCTGGCGCGCGAACTGCACGCCGAGCTCGCGGGTCATCGCGAGGACGCCGCCCTTCGAGGCGGTGTACGAGATCTGCGACGTCGCCGATCCGAGCAATGCCACGAACGACGCGGTGTTGATGATCGACCCGCGGCCCGCCGGCACCATGTGGCGCAGCGCCGCGCGCGAGCAGAGGTAGACGCTCTTGAGGTTGACGTCCTGCACGCGGTCCCAGGCGGGAAGCTCTGTCGTCTCTATCGAGTCGTCGTCGGCGGGCGAGATCCCGGCGTTGTTGAAGGCGATGTCGAGCCGGCCGAACTCCGCGGCGACGCCGTCGAACACGGCGTTCACCTCCGCCTCGTCGGCCACGTTCACCCGGCGGAAGACCCCGTCGACCAGGTCGGCGGCGACCTCGCCGCTCGCCGGATCGAGGTCGCCGATGACGACGCGCGCCCCTTCCGCCGCGAACCGGCGCGCGGTCGCGAGCCCGATGCCCGACGCCCCGCCCGTCACGATCGCGACCCGATCCTTCAGTCTCGCGGTCAGATCCATGCGTGTTCCCTTCCCCTCTGGCCTGCGATGTCCGGATTTCGCCGGGCTCCTCGTGCCGCACCCCGTGGAGTCCGGACTTCGCGACGGGGGTGCGTCCCGGTCATGAGGCGTCCGTCGCGAAGAAGACGTTCTTGGTCTCCGTGAAGTGCTCCGCGGCGTCCGGGCCGAGCTCGCGGCCGAGGCCGGAGGCCTTCATGCCGCCGAACGGCGTCCAGTACCGCACCGACGAGTGCGAGTTGACCGACAGCACGCCGCTCTTCACTCCGCGCGAGACGCGCACCGCGCGGCCGAGGTTCTCGGTCCAGATCGATCCGGCGAGACCGTAGATCGTGTCGTTGGCCAGGCGGATCGCGTCGGCCTCGTCCTCGAACGGCAGCACCGCCACGACCGGGCCGAACACCTCGTCCCGCGCTATGCGGTCGCCCCGCTCCGCCAGCACGACGGTCGGCGGGAACCAGAACCCGTCGCCCTCGGGCGCCGAGCCGCGGAACGCCACGTTCGCGCCGTCGAGGAATCCTTCGACGGTGGAGCGATGGGATGCCGAGATCAGCGGTCCCATCTCGGTCGTCTCGTCTGCGGGGTCACCCACACGCCAGGCGCCGACCGCGGGCTCGAGCAGTTCGAGGAACCGGTCGTACACGGAGCGCTGCACGAGGATGCGGCTGCGCGCACAGCAGTCCTGGCCGGCGTTGTCGAACACCGCCGCCGGCGCCGCGGCGGCCGCCTTCTCGAGGTCGGCGTCGGCGAACACGATGTTGGCGCTCTTGCCCCCGAGCTCGAGGGTCACGGGCTTCAGCTCGCGCGCGCAGCCGGCGGCCACGTCGACGCCCACCGACGTCGACCCGGTGAACACGACCTTGCGCACGTCGGGGTGCGACACGAAACGCTGCCCGACCACCGAGCCCGACCCCGTCACGACCTCGAACAGTCCGCGCGGGAGGCCCGCCTCGAGCGCCAGCTCGCCGAGCCGCAGCGCCGTGAGCGGCGTCAGCTCCGCCGGCTTCAGCACGACCGCGTTGCCCGCGGCGAGCGCCGGCGCGAAGCCCCACGACGCGATGGTCATGGGGAAGTTCCACGGCACGATGACACCCACGACGCCGTACGGCTCGTGGATCGTCACGTCGAGGCCCCCGGCGACCGGGATCTGCTGCCCGCTCAACCGCTCGGGCGCCCCGGCGTAGTAGTTCAGCACCTGCGCGACGTGCGACGCCTCCCACCTCGCCGACCCGATCGGGTGCCCCGAGTTGCGCACCTCGAGCTGCGCGAGCTCCTCGACGTGCTCCTCGACCACGCGCGCGAAAGCCCGCAGGGCGTCGGCCCGGCCCACCGGGGGCAGTGCCGCCCACGACCGCTGCGCGACGACGGCGCGCGCGATCGCGGCATCCGTCTCCGCGACGTCCGCGCGGCCGATCTCGCGGATCGGCTGCGCGGTCGAAGGGTCGATGAGGGTGAAGGTCGCACTCATGCGTGTCCCGCTTTCTCGCTGCCGTGTCCCCATTTCGCCCGCAAGAGCGCCCGGGAACGACGGAAAGTGGGACATGCGCCCCCCGGCGTCGGGAACGGCGCACTCATGCGTTCACCGATCCGGTCGTTGAGCGAGCGAAGCGAGACGAAACGCCCTGGCCCCCGGCGTCGCCCCGATGCTCGCGGCGTTTCGTCTCGTCGCTGCGCTCCTCGCTCAACGACCGGGCCCCGCGAGCGGCGTAGACGGATGCCTCGGCCACGAGCCCCGCGAAGAGCCGCCGGTCTTCGCGGTTCTCCTCGGGGTGCCACTGCACGCCGACGAGGTACCCCGTGCCGTCGGACTCGAACGCCTGCACCAGGCCGTCGTCGGTTCGGGCCGTCGCGACGAGGCCGTCGCCGAGGCGGTCGATGCCCTGGTGGTGGTAGCTGTGCACGTCGAGCGCGCCCGGTCCGATGAGCTCCGCGAGCCGCGTCCCCTCGTCGACCGTCACCTCGTTCGTCGCGAAGACACCGCCGCCGATGCGGTACCGCTCGGTGCCGAGCGCGTCGGGCAGGTGCTGGTGCAGGCTGCCCCCGTGCGCCACGTTGACGAGCTGCAGGCCGCGGCAGATGGCGAGCACCGGCATCCGTCGCTCCTCCGCGCCCCGGTACAGCGCGAGCTCCCACGCGTCGCGGTCGGGACGAGCCGGATCGGTCAGCGGATGCCGCTGCGCACCGTAGAGCGCCGGCTCGACGTCGAGTCCCCCGGTGAGGATGAGCCCGTCGAGGCCATCGAGCACCGCGGCGGCCGCGCCCTCCGGGTCGGGCTGCGGCGGCAGCAGGACGGCGACACCGCCCGATGCGGTCACCGAGTCGAAGTACTGCTGCGGAAGGAACGCGGCACGGACGTCCCAGACGCCCTGCTTCGCCTGCTCGAGGTACGTCGTCAGTCCGATGACGGGCTTGCGCGTGTCAGAGGCGTTCGAAACCACGCACCCTCTCCCAGTCGGTCACGGCGGCGTCGTAGGCCTCGACCTCGATGCGCGCCTGATTCAGATAGTGCTCCACCATGTCGTCGCCGAAGGCGGCGCGGGCGATCGCCGACTCGTCGAACAGCTGCGCCGCCTCGCGCAGGGTCGTAGGCAGATGGTCGACACCGGCGGTGTAGGCGTTGCCCTCGAGCCGGTCGGGCAGCGGCAGCTCGTGCTCGATGCCGTGCAGGCCGCCCGCGATGATCGCGGCGATGCCGAGGTACGGGTTGACGTCGCCGCCGGGCACCCGGTTCTCCACGCGAAGGGATGAGCCATGGCCCACCACGCGCAGTGCGCAGGTGCGGTTGTCGACGCCCCACGCGATGCCCGTCGGCGCGAACGAGCCCTTCGCGAACCGCTTGTACGAGTTGATGTTCGGCGCGTACAGCAGGGTGAACTCGCGGAGGGTGGCGAGGATGCCGGCGATCCAGTGCTCCATGAGCGGGCTGAAGCCGTGGGCGCCGTCGCCGGCCATGGCCGCCTCACCGTCGTCGGAGCGGACCGACAGATGGATGTGGCAGCTGTTGCCCTCGCGCTCGTTGAACTTCGCCATGAAGGTCAGCGCCTTGCCGTGCTGCTCGGCGATCGCCTTGGCGCCGTTCTTGTAGATCGTGTGCTGGTCGGCGGTCTCGAGCACCTCGGCGTAGCGGAACGCGATCTCCTGCTGGCCGAGGTTGCATTCGCCCTTCACGCCCTCGGTGTAGAGCCCCGCGCCGTCCATCTTCAGCCGGATGTCGCGCAGGAGCGGCTCGAGACGGCCCGAGGCCAGCAGGTCGTAGTCGACGTTGTAGTCGGTCGACGGCGTGAGATCGCGATAGCCCTTGGCCCAGGCATCCCGATACGTGTCGTCGAAGACGATGAACTCGAGCTCGGTGCCCGAGTACGCGACGAGCCCGCGGTCGGCGAGGCGGTGCCGCTGGCGGTTCAGGATGTCGCGGGGCGACTGCACGACCGGATCGCCGGCCTCCCAAGTGAGGTCGGCCATGACGAGCGCCGACCCGGGAAGCCACGGGACGCGGCGCAGCGTCGCGACATCGGGGCGCAGCATCATGTCGCCGTAGCCGGTCTCCCAGCTCGACATCGCGTAGCCGTCGACGGTGTTCATGTCGACGTCGACCGAGAGGAGGTAGTTGCAGGCCTCTGCCCCGTGCGGCAGCACTTCCTCCTGGAACAGCCGCGCCGAGACGCGCTTGCCGACGAGCCGGCCCTGCGCGTCGGCGAAGGCCACCACGACGGTGTCGATGTCGCCGTCGGCGATGGCCGTGTGCAGCTGCTCGACGGTGAGGTTTCCCGGCATCCGTCCTCCTCGTGTGTCGGCATCCGACGTGTCGTGAGCGCGGTCCCCCCGAACCGCGCTCACCCGCACACTCTAACGAAAATCCACTCCAAAGGTAGACACAGCCGACCAATAGGCACCACAATCGGCGAAAAGCGCATCCGCGCGACCCGAGCGCACCTCCCTTCGCCCATCTTTGGAGGACCGATGTCCCAAGCGAGCAGTGCACCACAGCGGAAGTCTTCACCCTCGTCCGGCGCCGGTTCCGCCAAGGTCGCCGGGGCGACCTATACGCGAGCCGGCCAGGATTACTTCGAGAAGCGCGGGCTCAAGCGCAGCGCCGGCGTGTGGGGCCTGTGGGGCCTCGCCGTCGCCGCCGTCATCTCGGGCGACTTCTCGGGGTGGAACTTCGGCATCGACTTCGCCGGGTTCGGCGGCATGCTGATCGCCTTCGCGATCCTCGTGGCGATGTACTACGGCATGATCTTCTCGATCGGCGAGATGGCCGCCGCCATGCCGCACACCGGCGGCGCCTACTCCTTCGCCCGCTCGGCGATGGGTCCCTGGGGCGGCCTCATCACCGGCGCCGCCGAGACGATCGAATACGTCGCGACCACCGCCGTCATCGTGTTCTTCTCGGCGTCGTATGCCGACGCCATCACGTCGGAGCTCCTGGGCCTGTCGCTGCCCGGGTGGGTGTGGTGGATCATCCTGTACGCGGTGTTCATCGCGCTGAACGCCGCGGGCGCGAGCATCTCGTTCAAGTTCGCGATCGTGGTGTCGGTCATCTCGATCGGCATCATCCTGGTGTTCTCGGCCATGGCGATCTTCTCGGGCGCCTTCCAGTGGGACAGCCTGTGGGACATCGCCCCCGACCCGGGCCAGACCGAGTTCCTGCCGCACGGCGTGCTGCCGATCCTCTTCGCCCTTCCGTTCGCGATGTGGTTCTTCCTCGGCATCGAGGAGCTCCCGCTGGCGGCCGAGGAGTCGCACGACCCGGTGCGCGACATCCCTCGCGCCGGCTTCTGGGCACGCGGCACGCTCATCGTGACGGGTCTGCTGGTGCTGTTCCTCAACACCGGCGTGCTCGGCGCGGAGGCCACCGGCGTCGCCGCCGAGCCGCTGCTCGACGGCTTCCGCGCCATCGTCGGCGACCAGCTCGCGGCCCTGCTCGCGCTCTTCGCCCTCGTGGGGCTCCTCGCCTCGCTGCAGGGCATCATGTTCGCCTACGGCCGCAACATGTACTCGCTGTCGCGCGCGGGCTACTACCCGCAGTTCCTCTCACTGACGGGCAAGCGCAAGACCCCGTGGGTCGCGCTGGTGGTGGGCGCCGTCATCGGCTTCGTCGCGCTGCTCATCATCGAGTTCGCCGGCGGCTCGGGCAGTGTGGCTGGGGCCATCGTCCTCAACATCGCGGTGTGGGGAGCGGTGCTCGCGTACTTCCTGCAGATGGTCTCGTTCATCATCCTGCGCAAGAGGCTGCCGAACGTCGAGCGCCCGTACCGCAGCCCGTGGGGCATCACCGGAGCCGTCATCGCGGCCGCGATCGCGCTCCTGATCTTCGTCGGATTCCTGCTCAACCCGACCTTCCTGCCGGCGATCATCGCCATCGCGGTGGTCTACGTCGTGCTGCTGCTGGGTTTCGGCCTCTTCTTCCGGCACCGCCTGGTGCTCTCCCCCGAGGAGGAGTACGCACTGTCGGGCGGCGTCCACGGCGACCCGCAGGCGGAGGGATACGACGCGATGGAGACCCAGGTCTTCGACGACAAGCCCTAGGTGTTCGGCAACACCCTGGTGCGGGGAAAGGGAGCGGGGCGGTCGTGGGGGCCGCCCCGCTCCACCTTTCTGTCACGCGGTGGGCGTCAGTACAGCAGGAACTGCCGCGGCTCGGTCGATGAGATGCCGCCGATCTCGACCGAGAGGTGGTACGACGCCCCGCCGCCCGGGGCACGTGGACGGGAGCCGTCGGCGCACGTGCCCACGGCGGACCGGGTGCGATCCCACGTGAGCGGTGTCGCGCTCGAGACCGTCTGACCCGCGCCGATCAGCACGATCATGTCGCTCGGCTCGCTCTGGCAGTCGGTCGAGCGCCACCACACGTCGTCGCCGCTCATCACGGTGAACGACTGCGCGCTCGTGCCGACGTTGAGGGTGCAGTCGGGGCCGTTGTTGGTGAGCGTGATGGAGAACTGCGGGCTCTCCTCGCTCGCGTAGGTGTCGGCCGAAGTGACCGGCTCGACCGTGAGCTCGCTCGCGACGCACGGCTGCGCCGTCGGCGTCGCACCCGGAGTGGGCGTGCCCTCGACCACCGCACCCTCGACCGCGCCGGTGCTGGACGGGTCGGGGCTGACCGGCGCCGACGGCACCGGCAGCGACTCCGCGGTGTTCTGCGAGCGCGACTCGTCGGACTTGTCGGTCGACTCGGTCGCCGCACCCGCCCACGGCTGGGCGATCAGCAGCCAGACGATGCCGGCGATCGCGAGCACCGCGATGAGCAGCACGATCCTCCGGCGGCGGTACACCGCCGGAGAGTGGCGACGTCGCGGAGTGGTGCCGGTCATGCTGACAGGCTAACCGCGGAGCCGCCGTTAGCCGGTCGGCGCGCGCCGGATGCCGCCACCCGGCCCCGGATCAGAGGCGCTTGATCATGCGCGTGTTGCCCAGCGTGTTGGGCTTCACGTGCGCGAGGTCGAGGAACTCCGCGACGCCCTCGTCGGGCGACCGGATCAGCTGCGAGTACACGTCGGGATCGACGACCTGCTCACCGATCGGCTCGAACCCTCGGCGCGTGAAGAAGTCGACCTCGAACGTGAGGCAGAACAGGCGCGACAGGCCGAGGGTGCGGGCGTTCGCCTCGAGCCGCTCGACGATCGCGCGGCCCACGCCGTGATGCAGCCAGCCGTCGGCCACGATGAGGGTGCGGATCTCGCCGAGGTCCTCCCACATGACGTGGAGGGCGCCGCAGCCGATGAGCTCGCCGTCGGCGTCCTCGGCCACGAGGAACTGCTGCGTCGCCTCGTACAGCACGACGAGGTCCTTGCCGAGCAGGATGCGCCGCTGCACGAACGGCTCGAGCAGCGCCTGGATGCGCCGCACATCGCGCGTGCGCGCCGGCCGCACCGTGTACTCGCTCATCCCTCCAGCGTAGAGCCCGTCCAGCCCCGGGCTTTCGAATCGCGCACTTTGCAGTTTCCAGGCTCGCCGAACTGCAAAGTGCGCGATTCGAAAGCCCGGGGAAGGGACGCCGCAGAAACGAAGAAGACCGGATGCCGCAGCATCCGGTCTTCGTCGATACGGGAGTTACGCGTTCGCCGCGAGGTCGGGCGTCGCGGTGATCTCGCCGTTGTGCACCACGCCGACCGCGACCTTCTCGCCGCGCGGGCCGTGCTCGAAGACGAACTCGCCGTTCTGGGCGTCGACCTTCACGTGGTCGCCGGCGTCGAGCTCGCCGTGGAGGATCTTCTCCGACAGACGGTCCTCGATCTCGCGCTGCATGGCGCGGCGCAGCGGCCGGGCGCCGAGCGCGGGGTCGAAGCCGATCTCGATGAGCTTGTCCTTCGCGGCATCCGTCAGCTCCACCGTCATGTCGCGGTCGAGGAGACGCTCGCCGAGGCGCTTGGTGAACAGGCCCACGATCTGGCGCAGCTCGTCCTTGTCGAGCTGCGGGAAGACGATGATGTCGTCGACGCGGTTCAGGAACTCGGGCTTGAAGTTGCGCTTCAGCTCCTCGTTGACCTTGCCCTTCATGCGCTCGTAGGTCGTGCCGCTGTTGCCCTCGACCTGGAAGCCCACGGGACCGCCGGCGATCGCCGACGAACCGAGGTTCGTCGTCATGATGATCACCGTGTTCTTGAAGTCGATGACGCGACCCTGACCGTCGGTCAGGCGACCCTCTTCGAGGATCTGCAGCAGCGAGTTGAAGATGTCGGGGTGGGCCTTCTCGATCTCGTCGAAGAGCACGACCGAGAACGGCTTGCGACGCACCTTCTCGGTGAGCTGGCCGCCCTCTTCGAACCCGACGAACCCGGGAGGGGCACCGAACAGGCGCGAGACGGTGTGCTTCTCACCGAACTCCGACATGTCGAGCGAGATCAGCGCGGCCTCGTCGTCGAAGAGGAACTCGGCGAGCGCCTTGGCGAGCTCGGTCTTTCCGACGCCCGTGGGCCCGGCGAAGATGAACGAGCCCGACGGGCGCTTGGGGTCCTTGAGGCCCGCACGCTGACGGCGGATCGTCTTCGAGAGGGCGGCGATCGCCTCCTCCTGGCCGATGACGCGCTGGTGCAGCGCCTTCTCCATGAAGACGAGCCGGCTCGACTCCTCCTCGGTCAGCTTGAAGACCGGGATGCCGGTGGCCTGGGCGAGCACCTCGGCGATCAGGCCCTCGTCGACCACCGCGTGCGAGGCGACGTCGCCCGAACGCCACTGCTTCTCGAGGCGCAGGCGCTCGGCGAGGAGGGACTTCTCCTCGTCGCGCAGCGATGCGGCCTTCTCGAAGTCCTGGTCCTCGGAGGCGCGCTCCTTGTCCTCACGGACCTTGGCGATCTTGTCGTCGAACTCGCGCAGCTCGGGCGGGCTCGACAGGATCGACAGGCGCAGGCGGGCGCCGGCCTCGTCGATCAGGTCGATCGCCTTGTCGGGGAGGAACCGGTCGGAGATGTACCGGTCGGCGAGGTTCGCCGCCGCGACGATCGCGCCGTCGGTGATCTGCACCTTGTGGTGCGCCTCGTAGCGGTCGCGCAGCCCCTTCAGGATGTTGATCGCGTGGGGCAGGCTCGGCTCGGCGACCTGGATCGGCTGGAAGCGGCGCTCGAGCGCGGCATCCTTCTCGAAGTGCTTGCGGTACTCGTCGAGCGTCGTCGCACCGATCGTCTGCAGCTCGCCGCGGGCGAGGAGGGGCTTCAGGATCGACGCCGCGTCGATCGCACCCTCGGCGGCACCGGCACCCACGAGCGTGTGGATCTCATCGATGAAGACGATGATGTCGCCGCGCGTGCGGATCTCCTTCGTGACCTTCTTCAGGCGCTCCTCGAAGTCGCCGCGGTAGCGGGAACCGGCGATGAGCGAGCCGAGGTCGAGCGAGTAGAGCTGCTTGTCCTTGAGCGTCTCGGGCACGTCGCCCTTGACGATGGCCTGCGCGAGGCCCTCGACGACCGCCGTCTTTCCGACACCGGGCTCGCCGATGAGGACGGGGTTGTTCTTCGAGCGACGCGAGAGGATCTGCATCACGCGCTCGATCTCCTTCTCGCGCCCGATGACGGGGTCGAGCTTGTTGTCGCGCGCGGCCTGCGTGAGGTTGCGGCCGAACTGGTCGAGCACCTGCGAGCCGCCCTGGGTCGAGCCCTGGGTCTGCTCGCCCGCGCCGCTCGCGACGCCGGCGGGCTCCTTGCCCTGGTAGCCCGACAGCAGCTGGATGACCTGCTGGCGCACCTTGTTGAGGTCGGCGCCGAGCTTCACGAGCACCTGGGCGGCGACGCCCTCGCCCTCGCGGATCAGGCCGAGGAGGATGTGCTCCGTGCCGATGTAGTTGTGACCGAGCTGCAGCGCCTCGCGCAGTGAGAGCTCGAGGACCTTCTTGGCGCGCGGTGTGAAGGGGATGTGCCCGGTCGGCTGCTGCTGACCCTGGCCGATGATGTCCTGCACCTGCTCGCGCACGGCATCGAGCGAGATGCCGAGGCTCTCGAGGGCCTTGGCGGCGACGCCCTCGCCCTCGTGGATGAGACCGAGCAGGATGTGCTCGGTGCCGATGTAGTTGTGGTTGAGCATCTTCGCCTCTTCCTGGGCGAGGACGACCACACGACGGGCACGGTCGGTGAATCTCTCGAACATCGTTCACTCCTCCGGGGCGCCGGGGTGCGGTGATGCACTCGTGGCGCCTTACAACGAGGGTAGCCAGCGGTCGAGGAGCGGATGGCCGTGTTCGCCATGGGCATAGCGCGCCGCTTCCGACATACAGGAATGACGGATGCCTTGCGTCGAGGCATCCGCCTACAATAACGTTTGTCGATAACAACGTTTATCGATATGTCATGGAGGTCTCGACATGACCGACACCGCGGTGGGGGCACTCCCCGGACGCGCCGATCGCGTCACGATGCGCGTGATCGCCGGACTCGCAGGGGCGATGGCGCTCGCGCTGGCGGCGGGGCAGGCGACGATCGCCGCGACGTGCGCGTGGGCGGACTCGGTCACGCTGTCGCTGCTGGCGGAGGAGAGCCTCGAGGTCGTACCCGGCGCCGGCGTGACGTCCGCGTCGATCGACTCCGTGCGGCTCACGACCGATGCGCTCGCGCCGGGCACGCGGGCTCTGTTCGCCGTGGCTGCGGTCCTTCTCGGCGTCACGGCCCTCGCGGTCGGCGTCGCGCTGGCATGGCTGCTGGTCGCGACGGCGTCCGGCCGTCCGTTCCGGCCGGCGCTGTACCGCTTCAGCCTCGTCGCGGGGTTGGCGCTGGTGCTCGGGCCGCTCCTGGCCACGGCGCTTTCAGGGCTGGCGTCGATGCAGGCGGCCTTCGACCTCGACGACGCCGTGGGCGGCATCCTCCTTCCCGGATTCGGGGTGACCTCATGGGGCCTGACGATCCCGATCGTCGGCCTGGCCGTGATCGCTCTCGCCTATCTGCTGCGGCGCATGGAGGGTCTGCAGCGCGACACGGAAGGACTGGTGTGATGACGACGGATGCCGCACCCCCGCGCCCGACCGGAACCCTGGACCTCGTCTTCTTCGCGGTGGCCGCCGCGGCCGCCGTCGCGCTCTGGGCTGTCGTGCGCATCGTGGGCGTGTTCGACCCCACCGGGGTGCCCTTCACGTTGCCGGTCAGCGACGACCCGGTCGCGCTGACGCTGGAGGGTCAGTCGGCCCCGGCGACGCAGACGCTGACCGAGGCGACCGTCCGCGTGCCCGATCTCGACGCGGCCGGCAAGGCGTTCCTGGTCGCATCCGCCGTGATCGTGCTGCTCGGAACCGTCGTGGCCGTCACCGCCATCGTGCGTCTCGCGCTCGAGTTCCGCGCGGGACGATTCTTCTCGCGCCGCGTCACGCGGGCATTCACGATCGTGGGTGCGACCATCCTCGGCACGGCTCTGCTCGTGATGCTGAGCGACGCGATGGCACGCCGCAGCGCGATGGAGGCACTCGGCCTGGCATACGAGCCACTGCATCTGCTCGACCTCGTCGCGTACGCGCCGGCCTGGGTCGCCTCGCTCGTGGCAGGGGTGCTCGCGGGGGCCTTCGCCTACGGCGAGCGCCTGCAGCGCGACGTGCGGGGCCTGGTGTGAGCCCCGCCGACGACGAGGGACCGTCCGGTGTCCACTGCCGCCTCGACGAGCTGCTCGACGAGCGCGGCATGACGCTGACTCGGCTCTCGGAGCTGGTGGGAGTGTCGGTCGTGAACCTGTCGATCCTCAAGAACGACCGCGCCCGCGCGATCCGCTATTCGACGCTCTCGGCGATCTGCCGCGCGCTCGACTGCGAGATCGGCGACCTCCTGGTCCGCGCCGACGCCTGACGCTGACGTTCGGCCTCCGTGCACTGCGAACGCGACGCGCTCGTCTCCGGTCGCCGGCGCGCGCTCGCTCGCTCAACCACCGGAGACCAGGACCCGGTCGTTGAGCGAGCGGAGCGAGACGAAACGCCTGGAGGTCAGTCGGTGCCGGCGATCGGGACCTTGACGTCGGCGAACTCGGCGCCGGTGAGGATCGCCACGGCACCGGAGTCCTCTTCGAGGCCCTCGACGACCGCGACCGTGCCGCGGGGCGCCATGTCCATCGTGCAGACCTGGTTGGCCGGCGGCGTCGCGAAGGTGACGGTGACCTCGGAGGCGCCGGTCGCCTCCACGTTCTCGACCACGGGCGGGCAGCCCGACGAGCCCCACGTGAGGATCACCAGCTGGCCGTCCTCGCCGGTCCAGCCGGCACTCGGCGCGTACTCCTCGGTGGCGGGCAGATCGGCGACGCCGTCGAGGTCGGTGTCACCCGTCACGCCGGCACCGCTGACCGTGATCTCCAGCTCGTCGGCCGGGTCGACGCCTTCGGGCACCCCCACGAGCGTGACGCGGGGCACGAAGTCCTTCGTGCAGGCGGCGTCCTCGTCGGGCTCGACCAGCTCGACTGTCAGCACGCCCTTGTCGTACGAGACGTCACCCGCCACCGGCACGCAGGTCGACGAGCCGAGGGTGACGAGGCCGATGGTGCTGCCGTTGTCGAGCCAGGCCGCCGAGATCTCGCTGTCGTCTCCGCCGGTGCTCGAGCTGGACGAGGGGGCCGGAGTCGAGCCGGATCCGGCAGGGGTCGCGCAGGCGGTCAGCACGCCGGCGGCGAGCAGGGCCAAGCCGAACCCGGCGACGAGGGAGCGAGTGCGGACGGTCATGACGAGCCTCCTGGAGATCCGCGGATTCAGCGCCTCGGCTCCTCTGCTGGGCGAGCAGGCGTGGGCCGCGGCATCCGTCACCCCATGGTGTCGCAGATCAGGCGAAAAGCTCATCACCCCGATCACGTGATCATCACGATCCGCCGTGAGAACGCCTACTGCAGCGCGGACGTCAGCCGGGCGAGGTTGTCGAGCACGGTGGACCGCAGCGGCTGCTTCTCCCATTCCTCGAGCGTGAGCTCGCGCGAGAGCGACCGGTACTCATCCTCGACGGCGCGCATCTCGCGGACGAACTCCTCACCGCGCACGAGCATGGAGATCTCCATGTTGAGACCGAAAGATCGCATGTCCATGTTGCTCGAGCCGACGATCGCGACCTCATCGTCGATGGTGAGGCTCTTGGTGTGCAGGATGTACGGCTTCTTGTACATCCAGATCCTCACGCCCGCGCGCAGCAGTGCCTCGTAGTAGCTGCGCTGCGCGTGGTAGACGAGGGCCTGGTCGCCCTCCTCCGACACGAACAGCTCGACGTGGATGCCGCGCTGGCAGGCCGTGGTGATCGCGAGCAGCAGCGCCTCATCCGGCACGAAATACGGGCTGACCACGACGATCTTGCGCTGCGACGCGTAGAGCAGGGCGGCGAAGAGCTTGAGGTTGTTCTCGAACTCGAAGCCGGGGCCGGACGGCACGATCTGGCAGTCCAGGTCGCCCGGTCCGCTCACCACGTCGAACAGGTCGATGTCGTCGGTGAGCACCTCGTCGGTCTCGCTGTACCAGTCGCTGAGGAAGACCGCATTGACGGATGCCACGACCGGGCCTTCGATGCGCGCCATCAGGTCGACCCAGTGGAGGCCGCGGCGGATGTTCTTGCGGAGGTTGTAGGTCGAGTCGGTGATGTTCTGCGAGCCCGTGAAGGCGACGCGGCCGTCGATCACGAGGAGCTTGCGGTGGTTGCGCAGGTCGGGCCGCTGGTACTTGCCGCGGAAGGGCTGCACCGGCAGCATCAGGTGCCACTGGGCGCCCATCGCATCGAGGCGCTTGAGCGTCTTGCGGTAGAACGGCTTGCCCCGGTTCGCCCAGTGGTCCAGCAGCACACGCACGGGCACGCCCCGGGCCGCGACCTCTTCGAGCGCGCGGAAGAAGTTGTCGGTCGCGGCATCCGACTGGAAGATGTAGAACTCGACGTGCACGTAGCGCTCGGCCTTGCGGATCTCGTCGGCCATCGCGTCGAGGCTGTCCTGGTAGCCGGGGATGAGGTGCGCCGCGTTGTCGCCGGCGAGAGGCATCGCCCCGAGGGTGCGGTTCATGGTGACCAGCGAGGTGAACCAGCCCGGCGCATGAGGTCGCAGCGTGCCGAAGTCGAGCGACGCGCTGGTGTCGTGGATGTAGTCGTTGATGCGCTCCTGCTTGCGACGGCGCTTGCGCGGCAGGCGCGGATTGCCGATCAGCAGGAAGAGGAAGACGCCGATGATCGGGATGAAGTAGATCGCCAGCAGCCAGGCCATCGCGGCGGTGGGCCGGCGGTTGCGTGGCACGACGATGATCGCGGTGATGCGGATGACCAGGTCGACGATGAAGACGAGCACGACCCACCACGTCGCATCGAACGTGACGGTGATCATCGAGCGAGGGCCTCTCGACATGCGCGGCGGGGGACCGCGCAGGTCGCACGGTGAGCCCAGCGTATCGGGGGCGGCCGACGCTGGCCGGTATCTGCGGGACGAGGCGGCGCTTGGCGCGCCCCTCGCGGCGGGTTCTCGGCGCCGACGCCCAGGTGCCGCGGTGGGTCAGCGGTCGGCGGAGGCGGGGCTGCTCGCTGCGGGCGGGAGGCCGCGCTTGGCGCGCTCCTCGGCATCGATGCGGGCGTACTCGCGACGCTCGTTGCGGTCGGCGCGGATCACACTGCGCAGCACGAAGAAGAAGATCGCCGAGACCACGAGGGTCGGCAGGATCGTCCAGAACGCCGCGACCCAGTAATCCATGCCTCCAGGATACGCCGTGCCGGGCGGCGTGCTCCTCCCCAGGGTGTGCGGAGCCCGAGCCGAACGCCGGCTCCTCCCCAAGCCGGGGTTCGGGCGCCCGAAATGACGAGTTTGCGGTATGCCCGGCGTCTTCTCCTACGGGCGTCGCCGGCGCACGAGAGTCGTCGTCATGAATCCCACCGTCGTGAAAGCCGCGGACGCCGCGCAGTTCCTCTCGTTCCTCCCCCGCATGCTCGGCTACCGGCCCCGCCGCAGTCTCGTGGTGGTCCCGTTCGACGGCAACCGCAGCCTGGGCGTCATGCGGTTCGACCTCCCCGACGACGATCCCGACGTGGTCGATCCCATCGCGGCAACGGTCGTCGGCATGGTGTGCCGCCTTCCCGCTGCCGACGCGGTGGCGGCGGTCGCCTACGCCGATGCCGCCTTTCACGACGAGGGACGGATGCCGCATCGCGCGCTGCTGGAGGCGCTCGACCGCCGGGCCCACGCGTGCGGCCTGCGCGTCACGGATCTGCTCACCGTCGGATCTGACGCGTGGGGCTCCGCGCTCGATCCGGACTGTCCACCCGAGGGCCGGCCGCTGGCAGAGCTCGAAACGGACACCGCGATGCCCCCGGACGTGCCGGAGCCCGACGGCGACCAGGCGACGGGCGCCGATCTGCCGCACTGCGGTGCGGACGAGCGGGAGCGGGTGGCGCGGGCGTTGGACGCCCTCGACCGTGCGGTCGGGGTGCTGTGCGGGCCGGAGGCCGCGGGCGGCGGGACCGCCACCCGCACCGGGAGCTCCGCCCGGGCCGCGTGCGCGGTGCGCGGACAGTCGTCGTCCGGGCCCACGACGGTCGGGGCGGAGCCGGCGCCACGAGCAGGAGCCTCCGACCTCGGACCGGTGCCGGCCGCGCTGCCCGGCCCAGAGGAGGACGAGGCATCCGATTCCGCGTCGGAGCGGCTCGATCCGCGCGCCCTGGTCGCCGTGTGCCGCCTCGACGACCTCCCCCGCTTCTATGAGGACCTGCTCACCGGAGATCCCGCGCTGCCCGACCCCTACGCCGCCGCGGCTCTCGTCTGGTGCCTCTCACGACCGTCCCTGCGCGACGTGGCGCTGGTGCAGTGGAGCGGCGACGCGGGGCAGGGCGATGAGGCCCTCGACGCCCAGCTGCGCTGGGAGGAGGGCGAGGAGTACCCGGCGCACCTGGCGATGCGCATGTGGGGCGACGGCGAACGCCCCTCGGTGACCCGGATGGAGACGGCGCTCGATCTCGCGCGGCGCGCAGCCGCGGTCGCCCCGCGCGACTCGCAGCCGGGGCCGCTCGCGATGTGCGCATGGCTTTCGTGGGCGCTCGGGCGGTCGACGCACGCCGCGCTGTACGCGGAGCGCGCCTGCGAGGTCGATTCCGAGCACGGGCTGTCGCAGATCGTGCTGTCGTTCGTGCAGGCCGGGCACCTGCCCGATTGGGCGTTCCGGTCCGCAGGCGCGCGCTGACGAGCGGCGCGGGTGGGCCTACTTGACGAGCGGGAAGAGGATGGTCTCGCGGATGCCGAGCCCGGTGATCGCCATGAGCAGCCGGTCGATGCCCATGCCCATGCCGCCGGTGGGCGGCATGCCGTGCTCGAGCGCCCGGAGGAACTCGTCGTCGATCCGCATCGCCTCCAGATCACCGCGTGCGGCGAGCTTCGCCTGCTCCACGAAGCGCTCGCGCTGGATCACCGGATCGACGAGCTCGGAGTAGCCGGTGGCCAGCTCGAAGCCGCGCACGTAGAGGTCCCACTTCTCGACGACGCCGGGGATCGTGCGGTGCTCGCGGACGAGCGGGCTCGTGTCGAGGGGGAAGTCCATGACGAAGGTCGGACGCACGAGCTGCGACTTGACGAAGTGCTCCCACAGCTCCTCGACGAGCTTGCCGTGGATGACGTGCGGCGGCTCCTCGACGCCCTCCGCGGCGGCGAGTGCGCGCAGCTCGTCGAGAGGCGTCTCGGGGGTGATGCGACGACCGGCGGCCTCCGACAGCGACTCGTACATCGACAGCCGGTCCCACTGACCGCCGAGGTCGTACTCCGTGCCGTCGGCCCACGTGACCGTGGTGGAGCCCGACACCGCGACGGCGGCGTTCTGGATGAGCTCCTGCGTGAGATCGGCGATGCCGTTGTAGTCGCTGTACGCCTGGTATGCCTCGAGCATCGCGAACTCGGGGCTGTGGGTCGAGTCGGCGCCCTCGTTGCGGAAGTTGCGGTTGATCTCGAACACCCGGTCGATGCCGCCGACGACCGCGCGCTTGAGGAACAGCTCGGGGGCGATGCGCAGGTAGAGGTCGGCGTCGAAGGCGTTCGAGCGCGTGATGAACGGACGCGCCGATGCCCCGCCGTGCTGCACCTGCAGCATCGGCGTCTCGACCTCGACGAAGTCGTGCGAGGCGAACGTCTCGCGCAGGCTGGCGTTGACCTTGGCGCGTGCGAGGACGGTCTCGCGGGCGCGGTCGCGCACGATGAGGTCGAGGAAGCGGCTGCGCACGCGGCTCTCCTCACTCAGCTCGGTGTGGAGGTTCGGCAGCGGCAGCACCGCCTTCGAGGCGATCCGCCACTCCGACACCATGATCGACAGCTCGCCACGGCGGCTCGAGATGATCTCGCCCGCTACGAAGACGTGGTCGCCCAGGTCGACGAGCTCTTTCCAGGCCTGCAGCGATTCGTCGCCGACCGCGGCCAGCGACACCATCGCCTGGATGCGGCTGCCGTCACCGGCCTGCAGCGTCGCGAAGCACAGCTTGCCGGTGTTCCGGCTGAACACGACACGGCCCGCGACGCCGGCGGTGACACCGGTCTCGGCACCGGCCTCGAGGTCGCCGTACTGCGCGCGCAGCGCAGGGATGGTGTCGGTGATCGGGAGGCTCACCGGGTACGCGCCGCCCGCGGCATCCGTCCGCTCCGTCATCAGGCGCTCGCGCTTGGCCAGCCGCACGGCCTTCTGCTCGAAGATCTCGTCCTCGGTGGGCTCAGCGGTCTCGGCGGGCGAGGTCGTGTCGGTCACGGGTTCGGCTCCTCGGTGGGGTCTCGTCCGCAGAACGCGGACCCCCAAGTCTATCGGCGGGCTCCTCCGGCCTTTCTGAGCGAGCGGGCGCCGGACCGCCCGATCACGAGGCCGCCGGGTGCGAGGGAGGGAGCGCACGGCCCCTTGGCCGCGCGTGCACGCCGGAGTAGGTTCGGATCGGCCCATCGGATGCCTCACTTCGACCCCGATCGGACGACGCCATGTCGCGAGCTCGCCGCACGATGTCGGATGCCGCCGGCTTCTGGGTGGTCGCGGCCGCCTTCACCACCGTCACCGCGTACGCCACGGTGCCGACACCGCTCTACCCGCTGTACCAGGCGGCCGACGACTTCCCGGTGGCCGTCGTCACGTTCGTCTTCGCCGCCTTCGCCGTCGGCGTCGTCGTCAGCCTGTTCCTCATCGGCCACATCAGCGACTGGGCCGGCCGGCGGCGCATGTCGCTGATCGCCGTGCTCGTCTCCGCGGCCGCCGCCGTCGTGTTCATCCTGTGGAACGCCGTACCGGGCCTACTCGTCGCCCGGTTCGTCGACGGGGTGAGCGTCGGCGCGCTCAGCGCCGCGGCGACCGCACATCTCGCCGAGCTGCGCGGGCGAGCGCGGCCCACCGAGACGGCGGTGGTCGCGGCCTCGGTCGCCGGAGCCGCCAACCTCGGCGGCCTCGCGCTCGGGCCCCTCATCGGCGGCCTGTTCGCCGAGTTCGCCCCCGACCCCCTCGAGCTGCCGCATGTCGTCTTCCTGGTGCTCTTCGTGGTCGCAGCCCTGGCGCTCCGTCACGTTCCCGAGACGGTCGCGGCCGCGGAGCGCGCGCCCTATCGACCGCAGCGACTGGCGTTCCCTCCCGCATCCCGGGCGGCGTTCGCGGCGGCGGGCACCGGGGCGGCCGCGTCCTTCGCGCTCTTCGCACTCTTCACGTCGCTCGCGCCGACGTTCCTGCACGACACCTTCCACGTGTCGGACCACCTCGTGGAAGGGGCGACCGTCTTCGCGGTGTTCGGGGCGGCGGCCGCCGCGCAACTCCTCCTCGTGCGCGTGGCCCAGCGGACGCAGCTCGTCGTGGCGATGGCGTGCTTCGCCGCCGGGCTGCCGTCGATCGCCGCGGGGGCCGTCATCCCGAGCCTCGCGCTCTTCTTGGCGGGCGGCATCGTCGCCGGCGCCGGGGCGGGCATCATGTTCCGCTCGGCGATCGCCGCAGCCGGGGCGCTGGCGGCGCCGGAACGCCGCGGCGAGACGCTCGCGCTCCTCTTCCTCATCGCCTATGGCGGGCTCGTGGCTCCCGTGCTCCTCGTCGGAGTGACCCTGAGCGTCGTCGGCGAGGTGACCGTGCTCCTGGTCTTCTCGGGGATCGTCCTGGCGGCGACGCTCGGGGCGGGCGTCGCCATGCGGCGCCACCTGCGCCAGGCGGTCCCGCGGGAGACCGGGCGACCGGGCGGCCGAAGCGATGCGAGGGATCAGCCGAGGTAGATCTCGGCGTTGTCGATGAAGCGGTGCCCGGCGACGGTCGCGGCGATGAGCGCGAGCGCGGGACCGCCGCTGCCCTCGTCGACCGGCAGGAACGTCGCCGGGTCGACGACGCTGAGGTACTCGAGCCGGATGCGCGGCTCACCCATGAGTGACGACTGCGCCGCGGCGATGCACGCGTCGACGCCGCGATCGGCGTTGGCTGCCGCCGCGTCGAGAGCTGCCGGAAGCAGTGCGGCCGCGGCGAGGTCGCGTTCGTCCAGCATCCCGACCCGCGTCGAGACCGGAAGGCCGTCGTCCCGACGCACCGATTCGATCGTCGCCACCTCGATGTCGAAGAACAGATCGCGAATCATGCGCCGGACGAGGAACACGCGCTGCCGATCGCGCTGGCCGTAGACCGCCACGTCGGGGCGCACGAGGTGGAAGAGCTTCGCCTCGACGGTGAGCAGCCCGTCGAAGTAGAACGGGCGGGCGCGACCCTCGTAGCGGAGGCCCAGGTCGCCGGCGCTGATCTTCGTCGTGGCGGAGCCGTCGGGAAGGAGCTCCGCGGTGCCGGGGGCGAAGACCACGTCGACGCCCAGCGACTCGAGCAGCGCGGCATCCTCTTCCGGAGTGCGCGGGTACCGATCGAACTCGGCCGACGTCGCGAACCGCAGCGGGTTCACGAAGATCGACACGACGACCACGTCCGCGACCTCTCGCGCGCGGTGCACGAGGTCGATGTGACCGTCGTGGAGCGAGCCGATCGTGGAGATGAGGGCGACCCGCGCGGCGGGTAAGGCGGAGCGGACCTCGGCGAGCCGAGCGTGCAGCTCGTCGACGGTGCTGATCATCCTTGGATCGTAGCGGGCGGCTCGGCGGCCGGACCGGAGCCCGCCTCGGTGAGCGCGTGGTCGATCGTCGTGTGCACGAGCGACGACAGATACGGACCCGGATGCGGCACGCCGGCCTCGGCGAGGAGCGACGTCGCCTGCCGCACGATCGACCGGGAGAAGTCCCGCGCCGTCGCGATCGCCTCGGCGTACGCCGGACGCGCCGACTCGTCGATCACGACGGGTTCGCACCCGAGCTCGACGGCGAGGGCCTGCGCGATGGGCAGCACCGGCCCCGGGGCGGTCACGGCCGCGTACGAGCTCGTGAGCGCACGGAGATCCATCGACGTGCCGCTGAACTCGATCGCCGGATGCACGGCCAGGGGGATCGCGCCCTTGGCGACGGCAGGAGAGAGGATGCCGGCGCCCCAGGCGGGGTCGGTGTGCAGCACGAGCTGGCCCGGCTGCCAGGCCCCCACCTCGGCGAGGCCCGCTACCAGCCCTTCGAGCTGATCGTGGGGCACGGCGACGATCACGAGCTCGCTGCGCCGGATCACCTCGGTCGCGTCGAGCACCGGCACGCCCGGGAGCATCGCCTCGACCCGCTCCGGATCGGATCCCGGCGTGATGCCGACCAGCGCGTGGCCCGCACCGCCCAGGGCGGCGCCGAGGACCGGACCCACCCGCCCGGCGCCGATGATCCCGACGCCGAGCCGCCCCTCACGCGTCATGCCTGTCCCCGTCCCTGCTCGGGCGCCGCCGCCTGCGCCGCCAGGTCGCCGGCCGAAGCCGCAGCATCCGCGGCAGCGGCCGGCGTCGCCGCGGGAGCAGGCACGACCGGCGCAGGAGCTCCCGCGAGGGGAGCAGGCACGACCGGCGCAGGAGCTCCCGCAACCGGAGCCGGCGACACGGCCGGGGGTGCGGCATCCGTCTCGTCCTGGGCCCAGCGGTGCGTGCGATCGGCGAGCGCGGCGCGCACCGAGCCGTGGGCGACGTCATCGAACAGCTGCAGGGCGCGGTCGCGGTCGACCGCCGCCAGGAAGGGCGAGACCGGCCCGGTCACGACGTGCGCGCGAACGTTGGTCACGCGCGTCGCCCGGTCGAGCGGGCCCTGGTACAGCCCGAAGCTCTGCAGGCGGGCGAGCGGCAGGATCACGAGCTTGCGCCACACGACGCCCCGGCGCATGAGCAGCACGTCGGCGGTCAGGCGGAAGCCGTTGCGGCGGAAGGAGAGGGGCCGGATCCACCACGCCCGCTTCGGGGTGTTGGTGAAGGTGTCGCCCTCGCCGGGTCCGAACATGCCTTCCTGCACCACGAGCGCGCGCTCGTGGTCGGGGAGCGACGGCTGCAGCAGCCGCAGCACGCGGTCGACGTCGGCGGCGGTGCCGACCGGGAGCACCGTGGTGAACTGATCGGTGGTGGAGTCGGTCACGCTGCGGCCGGTCAGGCGGTTGATGCGGATCGTCCACCAGCCGGCGGGCCGCCACAGGATCGGCTGGGTCACCTCGACGGCGTGCACCCGGCCGGGCGGCACGATCTCGGTGATCGTCGTGAAGAGGCCGAAGGTGATGCGGACGCCGTCGGGCGTCGGGGCGATCGAGTAGCGCAGCGATCGGACGATCGAGCGCACCCAGTAGGCACCGAAACCGATGATCGCGGGAACGAAGCCGATCAGCAGCCACGTCACGCCCTGGCTCACGCCGACCACGATCGCGACGATCGCGAAGAGCAGTCCGAGCGTCGACATGCTGACGATATGCGAGGCCACGAGCCGGCCGACGGGGATGTTCACGACCGACTCGATCTCGGCGACGGGGGCCTCGGGCCCCTCGATCATGCCGGTGATCTCGCGCCCCACGGTGTGTCCGAGGGTGGCCACGCGACCCGCCGGCCGGGCGGCGCCGGGTGCCGCGGGGCCCGCCGTCGCGAGCCGCCGACCCGAGGCGAGGCGCAGGATGTCGGCGCGGACGGCCTCGGCGTTGGCCGTCGACAGGTACTCGAGCTTGACGTTGGCGTCTGTGCCGGCGCCGACGACCT
Source organism: Microbacterium sp. M3 (assembly GCF_033548675.1). NCBI lineage: Bacteria > Bacillati > Actinomycetota > Actinomycetes > Micrococcales > Microbacteriaceae > Microbacterium > Microbacterium sp. M3. The sequence continues at coordinate 94,683 of NZ_JAWTZT010000004.1, read as the reverse complement.
CGAGCTTCGCCATGCCCAGCAGGCGCGCGATCATCGGGCGGGTGAGGTTGACGCCCTGCACGCGGTCGAGCGGCGCCCGGCGCTGCGTGCGGAACAGGATGCCGCTTCTCACCTCGACGTCGTCCTCGGTGATGCGGAAGGTGTGGAAGCGCCATGACGTGTAGAACACGGCGACCAGCACGATGAGCGCCCCGAGCACCGCGAGGGCCGCGAGCAGGTAGAGGTTGTTCGCGACGATGAAGTCGATGGGGTCGCCGCCCGACACCTCCCACGCGCGGACCTCGTCCTCGACGTCGGAGTTGAGCCAGGGCAGGAAGAGGTACAACAGCCGGTCGCGCAGGTTCGCGACGATGATGCCGATCACCACGAGGAGGAACAGCCCGCCGCGCAGCAGCGGCGTGAGCGGGTGCAGACGGTGCCACTCGCCGTCGCTGAGCGGCGAGCGCACCAGCTGCGGCGGCGGCGCGCCGGGGACAGCGGATGCCGGCGGCACCGGTCCCGCGGCAGGCTCCGGGACCGGCGAGGCCGAGGAGGGGTCGGGGAGGCTCATAGACCCGTGCGCCGGCTCTCGGCGACCCGGACGAGGTGGTCGCGCAGCGTCTCGGCGGTCGACTGTGCGAGACCGGGGATCACGACGCCGGTCGCCGCGGCGGCCGTGACGAACTTCAGCTGCGCGATGCCGAATCCGCGGTCGAGCGGACCGTGGGTGATGTCGATGAGCTGCATGCGTCCGTACGGCACGGCCACGAAGCGCTGCCAGAGGATGCCGCGCCGGAAGACGAGGTCGTCATCGCGCAGCTGGTACCCGATCGCGCGCGCCTGGCGGGGCAGGATCGCGAGCGTCCAGGCGAGGATCACGGTGAGGATGCCGCCGGGGATCCACGCCCAGAGCTGGTGCATCAGCAGCGTCAGCACCAGGGTCGCCGCGATCACCACGAGCAGGAACGACCCGGTCGAGATCAGCTGCACGGTCACGTACTTCGGCGAGATCTGGTGCCACACCCCGCTCTCAAGGGCGAGGCGGTTCTCCGACCGGGGCTCGACGAGACGTGCGTAGCTCTCCGGCTGCTCGGCGGGGAGGGCGGACGTGGCTGCCTCCGGCACCGCCGCTGCGCCGGCCGGCACCGCCTCGCCCTCAGTGGTCGTGGATGCGCGGCTCGAGTCCGGAATCTCCGGGCTGTTCGTCATCGTCGTCCTTCCGGATCGTGCACAGGTGCTCCGCGACCAGACCCGCGGCCACGAGGAGCGCACCGCACACGGTCGTCGCGATGACCGTCGCCAACGAGCCTAGCGAGGGCGCGACCGGCCGGGTCGCGACGAAGATCCACAGACCCGCACCGAGCCCCCCGACCGCCGCCCCGACGATGCTCGAGGCCTTCGCGAGCATCGCGATGCGCAGCGCGCGGAACGGGTTGATCCTCGCCGGCGACGACCCGTGGGTGGCGCGCCGGATGGGGATGGCGAACCCGATCACGACCGCGCCGAGCACCACCAGCAGGATCGGGAGCGTCACCGCCGGGGTGAACGTGGGTCGCCCCGACGAGGTGAGCAGCTGGTCGACGGCGAAGCCGGCCGCGACGCCGAGCACCGCGGCGACCACGAGGACGCCCGCACCGGTGCGCTTCATCGATCCCCTCGCAGCTGTCGCAGCAGGTCGTCGACGCGCCCGGCGCCGGGCAGCACCGCGTCGGGGTCTACCGCCAGCCACGGTCCCAGCACGAAGTCGCGCTCGGCGGCGCGCGGGTGCGGCAGCAGGAGGCGCGGATCGTCGCTCACGAGCTCGCCGTAGGCGATGAGATCGAGGTCGAGCGTGCGGTCCTCCCACCCGGGCTCGCGCGCCGAGCGGTCCGCCGCCCGCGTGCGTCCGTGCCGCCGCTCGATGGTGTGGAGGTAGCCGAGCAGCACCGACGGCGCGAGCCGGGTGGTGAGGATCGCCACGGCGTTCAAATAGGCGGGGGCCGAGGCATCCGGCCCCTCCGGCTTCAGGGCGACGGACTCGATCGGCTCCGACACGCGCACCGCCTCGACGAGAGGCACGCGCGCGAGGTCCTTGATCGCGGCGGCCATCGTCTCGGCGCGATCACCGAGGTTGGCGCCCAGCGCGACGACGGCGTGGACGGCCTCGCGGGGGCGGCTTCCGCCCTCGTCGCCCTCGAATCCCTGCGCGAGCCGGCGGTTCACAGCGCCACCGCCTCGCCGGCACGGTCATGGCGCGACCGGTGGACCGTGACCGCCACGTCGGAGAACGGGACGGTGATCGGCGCCTGCGGCTTGTGGATCGTGACCGCGAGCGACTCGATCAGGTCGTAGGTCAGCAGGTCGTCGGCGATCCGGGCGGCGACGCTCTCGATGAGATTGCGCGGCTCGCCGGCCACGACCGCCACGATGCGCTCGGCCACCTCGCCGTAGTGCACGGTGTCGGCCACGTCATCGGATGCCGCGGCCCGCGCCGTCGAGAGCCGCAGGGTCACATCGACCACGAACTCCTGCCCCTCGCGGCGCTCCTCGGGGAACACGCCGTGGTATCCGAAGGCGCGCACCCCCGTCAGGGTGATCTCGTCGAGGACGTCCATCGGATCCCTTCCTGCCAGCTGCGTGCCACGGTGAGGGCGTCGCGGGTCGCGGCGACGTCGTGCACGCGCACCGCCCACGCGCCGGCTCCGGCGGCGAGCGCGCTGGTCACGGCCGTCGCGAGGTCGCGCCGGGTCTCGTCGACCTCAGCCGGATCGGGGGCGAGCGCCTCGGCCAGGAACCGCTTGCGGCTCGTGCCCACGAGCAGACGCGGACCGAGTGCCGCCAGGCGGCCGAGCCCGTGGAGCACCGCCCAGTTCTGGGCGCCCTGCTTGCCGAACCCGATGCCCGGGTCGAGGATCACGCGCGACGGCGCGATGCCGGCGGATGCCGCGGCCTCCACGCGTGCGCGGAGCTCGACCACGACCTCGTCGACGACGTCCTCGTACTGGGCGCGCGCATACATGTCGGTCGAGTGGCCGCGCCAGTGCCCCAGCGCGACGTCGGCGCCGGTCGGCGCGATCGCGGCGAGCAGGCCGGGGTCGGCGAGACCCCCGGAGACGTCGTTCACGAGCCGCGCACCGGCCTCGACGGCGGCCACGGCCGTCGAGGCATTCATGGTGTCGATGCTCACGAACGCCCCGGCCTCGGCGAGCGCCCGCACCACCGGAAGCACGCGCGCCTGCTCGACGACCGGGTCGACCCGCTCGGCACCCGGTCGCGTGGATTCGCCGCCGACGTCGAGGAGGTGGGCGCCGTCCGCCCGCAGCCGGAGCCCATGGGCGACGGCGGCTTCGGCATCCGCGTATCGTCCGCCGTCGCTGAACGAGTCGGGCGTCACATTGACGATGCCCATGATGAGCGTCATCGTCGCTCTTCGCCCTTCGCGTGGCGCGCGGACCGGTCCCGCGGCGACCGGCGCCGGGTCACCGGCCCGCCCCGATCAGCGCGACCAGCTCCGCACGGGCGGCGGGCTCCGCGAGCTCGCCGCGCGCCGCGATGGTCACCGTCGACGCGTCGGGCTGGCGTCCGCCGCGCATCGTCACGCACTCGTGCGTCGCGTCGAGCACGACCAGCACGCCGCGGGCGTCGATCGAGCCCGCGATCACGTCGGCGATCTGCTCGCCGAGGCGCTCCTGCACCTGCGGCCGCGACGAGAGGATGTCGACCACCCGCGGCAGCGCGCCGAGGCCGACCACCTGCTCGCCCGGGAGGTAGGCCAGGTGCGCATGCCCGCGGAACGGGAGCAGGTGGTGCTCGCACACCGACCGGAAGATGATGTCGCGCAGGATCACCGCGCCCGACGGCAGCGTGTCGGGTGCCGGGCCCCGAGAGATCGAGATGGTGTGGGCGAGCGGGGCCGCGGCATCCGTTCCCACTCCCGCGAAGAACTCGGCGTACGCGTCGGCGACGCGCGTCGGCGTCTGCTTCAGTCCGGGACGCTCGGGGTCTTCACCGATCGCCTCGAGCAGTTCTCGCACGAGCGCGGCGACGCGCTCACGGTCGACGGCCACGGGCCGAGCCTACGCTGTCGCCGGCCGGGCCTGCCCGCTCGGGCGGCGCTTGGCCGCCTTCTCGGCAGCCGGCTGCTCGGCCTCGACGCTGGCGGCGAGACCGGCCTCGTCGCGGCGCTGCGGCACCTCGACGGGGGGCAGCTCCGACACCGGACGCTGCTCGCTCGAGAGCCACTGCGGACGCGGGGGCAGGCGCTTGACGTCTGTGAAGATCTCGGCGAGCTCGAGGTGGTCGAGCGTCTCCTTCTCGAGGAGCGCCAGCGCGAGCCGGTCGAGCACCGCGCGGTTGGCGTTGATGACCTGGTACGCCTCGTTGTGCGCCTGCTCGATGAGGTCGCGCACCTGCGAGTCGACGCGCTCGGCCAGGCGGTCCGAGAAGTCCCGGCCGTGACCCATGTCGCGGCCCATGAACACCTCGCCCGAGGACTGCCCGAGCTTGACCGGGCCGATGTCGCCGGTCATGCCGTACTCGGTGACCATCTTGCGGGCGATGTTCGTGGCCTTCTCGATGTCGTTGGAGGCACCCGTCGTGGGGTCGTGGAAGACGATCTCCTCGGCGACGCGCCCGCCCATCGCGTACGTGAGCTGGTCCTGCAGCTCGTTGCGCGTGACCGAGTACTTGTCGTCGAGCGGCAGCACCATCGTGTAGCCGAGCGCCTTGCCGCGCGGGAGGATCGTGACCTTCGTCACCGGGTCGGTGTGGTTCATCGCCGCCGCCGCGAGAGCGTGACCGCCCTCGTGGTACGCGGTGATGAGCTTCTCCTTGTCCTTCATCACGCGGGTGCGCCGCTGCGGGCCGGCGATCACGCGGTCGATGGCCTCGTCGAGCGCGCGGTTGTCGATCAGCTGCGCGTCGGAACGGGCGGTGAGGAGTGCGGCCTCGTTGAGCACGTTGGCGAGGTCGGCACCGGTGAAGCCGGGCGTCTTGCGCGCCACGACCTCGAGGTCGACGCCGTCGGCGAGCGGCTTTCCGCGGCCGTGCACCTCGAGGATCTTGGTGCGGCCCTTGAGGTCGGGGGCGTCGACGCCGATCTGACGGTCGAAGCGGCCGGGGCGCAGCAGCGCGGGGTCGAGGATGTCGGGGCGGTTGGTCGCGGCGATCACGATGACGTTCGCCTTGGGGTCGAAGCCGTCCATCTCGACGAGCATCTGGTTGAGCGTCTGCTCGCGCTCGTCGTGACCGCCGCCCATGCCGGCGCCGCGATGGCGGCCGACGGCGTCGATCTCGTCGATGAAGATGATCGCCGGCGCGTTGTCTTTGGCGTTGTTGAAGAGGTCGCGCACGCGGCTCGCGCCGACGCCGACGAACATCTCGACGAAGTCCGAACCCGAGATCGAGTAGAAGGGCACCCCGGCCTCACCCGCGACGGCGCGGGCGAGGAGCGTCTTGCCGGTTCCGGGAGGCCCGTACAGCAGCACGCCCTTCGGGATGCGGGCGCCGACGGCCTGGAACTTCGACGGGTCCTTGAGGAAGTCCTTGATCTCTTCGAGCTCCTCGATGGCCTCGTCGGAGCCGGCGACGTCCTGGAACGTGACCTGCGGCATCTCCTTCGTCACGAGCTTCGCGCGCGACTTGCCGAACTGCATGACCTTGCTGCCGCCGCCCTGGGCGCTGGAGAGCAGGAACCAGAACAGCAGGCCGAGCAGCAGGATCGGCAGCAGCAGCGAGATGAACCCGTCGAACCAGGTCGCGCGCGGCACGGCGTCGTTGAACCCGTCCTTCGGGTTCGCGGAGTTGATGGCGTCGACCACCTCGTCGGCGCGCGCCGTGACGTAGTAGAACTGCACGTCGGTGGCGCCGTCGTACTCCTTGGAGAGCTTCATGTCGACGCGCTGGTCGCCGTCGGTGTTGACCACCTCGGTGACGGTGTCGCCGCCCAGCAGCTCCAGACCCTCCTGCGTGGAGATCTGCTTCGCACCGTTCAGGCTCGAGATGAGCGAGAAACCCACGATGAGGAAGATCCCGATCAGCAGGACGTAGAAGAGCGGGTTGCGGGTGATCTTCTTGAAGTCCATGGCGCGGGCGCGAGCCCGACCCCTTTCGTCGACGTGCCGCCGCGGACAGGCAGACGCCCGCCGACGGTCGATCCAGGGTATCGCGGGGTTCCTAGGCGCCGACTGTGCATTCGCCGACGGCGTAAGCCCGCGGCGAACGCGGCGTGCCGATAGCGTGGGGCGCAGCGCTGCACGAGCCCAGTCGAGGAGGACCCCGTGCCCCGGATCCGCGCCCTCGCCGTCGCCCTCACCGCCGCTGCACTGCTGCTGGCCGGCTGCGCGACCGCCCCGCGACCGGCCCCGCCGTCGGACACCGCGCCCGGTGACATCGTGTCCGAGATCTCCTGCGCGGGCATGGACCCCCTGGGCGGCGACGCCGGCGCGGCTGGAGTGCTGCCCGACGGCTTCGAGCCGGTCGCGGTCGTGCGGTGCCTGCCGTTCCAGCAGACCGAGGATAACCAGGGCATCTGGTCCGTCGTCGCGCGCGAGACGCTCGAGGGCGATCTCACCGAGGTGCTGGCGCTACAGGCCCAGGCCGACGACCCGCCCACCTCGGGGCCCTGCTCCGCCGTCCTGATGCTCCCGCCCCTCGTGTGGCTGACGGATGCCGAGGGCCGCGGCATCCGTCTTCGCATTCCGGTCGACGGGTGCAGCCAGCCGAAGGTCGCCCTGCTCGAGGAGGCCCTAGCGGCGCTCACCGTCACGCGGAGCGACGAGGAGCAGCGCACGCTCACCCAGCCTCGCGCCGCGATCGACGCGGGATGCGCGCCGGTGTGGGCGGCGCAGCCGCTGCAGCTCGCGTCACCCGAGGAGCTGCAGAAGTGGGAGGGGACCGAGGTGGCGCCGCGGCCCGCCCCCACGCTCGACGAGGAGCACCTGGTGCCGTGGACGCCCCCGCGGGTGCCGGCGCCCGGCGAGGTCGACCGGCTGACGCTCTGTGCCTACTCCACCGACCCGTCCGCGAACCCGGCGTCGACGCCCGCGCCCGGCGCGACGACGTGGGTGAGCGTGCAGGTGGACGGCCAAGCCTGGTTCACCGGCGCCCGCGAGCTCGACGCCGCCGAGACCGGCGCGGTGCTCGAGGCCGCGGCATCCGCTCAGCCGCTCGCCGAGCCGTGCGACGAGATCCTCGGTTCGCTCGTCGTACTGTCAGCCGGCGGGACGACGGCGCCGATGACGGTGGAGCTCGACGGATGCCGGCGGCTCATCGTCGATTTCCTGACGACGTACGCGGCACCCGCGGAGCTGCTCGACCTGCTCGGCTGAGCCGATGACGGATCTCGATACGGCTCGTTCCTCGCCTCCTCGATCTTGACTCGCTTCGCATCAACGCGGGCTTCGCTCGCAGAGATCCGAAGCGCGTCAACTGTAGACGTGGGGCGCGAGCACGGCGACGTCGCGGAGGTTGCGGTACTTCTCGGCGTAGTCGAGGCCGTAGCCGACCACGAATTCGGTGGGGATGTCGAAGCCGACGTACTTGCAGTGCACCTCGACCTTGGCGGCCTCGGGCTTGCGCAGCAGGGCGAAGACCTCGACGGATGCCGCACCCCGGGCCGCGAAGTTCTCCAGCAGCCAGCTGAGGGTCAGGCCCGAGTCGATGATGTCTTCGACGATCAGCACGTGCTTGCCGAGGATGTCGGTGTCGAGGTCCTTGCGGATCTGCACCACGCCGCTGGACTTCGTGCCGGCGCCGTACGACGAGACGGCCATCCAGTCCATCGTCACGTGCTTCTGCAGCGAGCGCGAGAAGTCTGCCATGACCATGACGGCGCCCTTGAGCACACCGACGAGCAGGAGGTCCTCGCCGTCGTAGTCGGCGTCGACCTGCGCCGCGATCTCGTCGAGCTTGGCTCGGATCTGCTCCTCGGTGACGAGGACTTCGGTGAGGTCGCTGGAGACGTCGGCCGCGCGCATGGGACGAGTCTATTCAGCCCGAGGCTGTGAACTCGATGCGGCCGCCGACGCGGCGGGCGCGGCATCCGGGCAGGTCGAGGGGTCCCTGGCCCGACCAGTCCGTCACCAGGCGCGCCACCTCGAGCGTCTGCGAGCGCGTGAGGCTCTGGTGGAACTCGCTCGCGACCACGTGCCGGATGATGCGGTGCCGCAGCGCCGCAGGATTGGCCGCGAGCGCCGCCGCCGAGACCGAGATGCCGGCCTCGGCGTGCTCCACGATGTCTTCGATCGTCTCGTCGATCATCTCGTCGAAGGCCTCGGCGTCCTCCCGCAGCTGCGCCGCCGTACGAGCGAGGGCTTCGGCGATCCCCGGCCCGAGCTCGGTCTCGAGCACCGGCAGCACCGTCTGACGCACGCGCACGCGCGCGAAGCGCGGGTCGAGGTTGTGCGGGTCGTCCCACGGCTCGAGGCCCTCGGCGGCGCACGCCGCGCGCGTGGTGGCGCGGCGCACGCCCAGCAGCGGCCGCAGCAGCGCGACGCCGTCGAGGTCGGAGGCGTCGGCCATGCCCTGCAAGCTCGTCGCCCCCGCGCCCCGCGCGAGCCCGAGCAACACCGTCTCGGCCTGGTCGTCGAGGGTGTGGCCGGTGAGGATGGCAGCGGCGCCCGCGTCGCGGGCGGCGTGCGTCAGCGCGGCGTACCGTGCCTCGCGTGCCGCGGCCTCCGGCCCACCGGCGCCGTCGACCGCGACGCGCACCACGTGGGCGTCGAGCCCGAGAGCCCGGGCCTTCGCGGCGGCGGCGGCCGCGGCATCCGTCGATCCGTTCTGCAGCCCGTGGTCGACGGTGACGGCCGACACGCGCAGGCCGAGCTTCGGCGCCTCGAACGCCGTGGCCGCGGCGAGGGCGAGGGAGTCGGCGCCGCCGGAGAGGGCGACGATCACGGTTGCGCCGGGTTCGAGGCCCGCCAGCGCCCGCCGCACGGCCAGGCGCACCTCCGCGACGGCGGGGTCGAGTCCGGGGCGGCGGTCAGTCATCCGCCCACCGTACCCGGCGTCCCCGTTCGCAACTCAGGATGGATGCCCGCGCAACGCCCGAAAAGCCACCCGCACGCGCAACCGTCCTGAATTGCGAACCACGGGCGGCGACTCCCGTACCCCGCGTCCGGGTTCGCAACTCAGGATGGATGCCCGCGGGACGCCCGAAAACGCACCCGCACGCGCAACCGTCCTGAATCGCGAACCGTGGGGATGGTGGCAGCGTCCCGGAAATCGCGCAGGTCGCCGCGACTAGGCTGGTCGCGGCATTCCACAGTCTTCGAAGGAGCACCAACATGGGCGCGTACGACGCCGTCATCGAGATCCCGCGCAACAGCAAGATCAAGTACGAGGTCGACCACGGCACGGGCCGCGTCTTCCTCGACCGCATCCTGTACACGCCGATGGGCTATCCGACGAACTACGGGTTTTTCGAGAACACGCTCGGTGAGGACGGCGACCCGCTCGACGTGCTGGTGCTGCTCGACCACGACCTGGCGCCCGGCATCCTGGCGAAGGTGCGCCCGGTCGGCGTGCTGAAGATGAGCGACGAGGCCGGCGGCGACGACAAGGTCGTCGCGGTGCTCGCGAAGGACCCGCGCTGGGCGCACATCCAGGACGTCGCCGACATCCCCGAGTACACGCAGAAGGAGATCACCCACTTCTTCGAGCACTACAAGGACCTCGAGCCGAACAAGTGGGTCAAGGTCGACGAGTGGGCGAATGCCGCCGAGGCCGAGCGCCTCGTCGACGAGGCGTTCGCGCGCTTCGCCGAGCACGACGCGCAGACGAAGACCCAGGGTGAGGGCGTCGCCCCGAACACGCTCGACTGAGCCGGACGAACCCGGTACGAACGAGAGAAGCGGATGCCGCGGCATCCGCTTCTCTTTTCGTTTCAGGCCGTCGGGCTCAGACCGAGACGCCGCGGTCGGCCATGAAGTAGATCGGGTTGACCGGCGAGCCCCAGACGTACGTCTCGAAGTGCAGGTGGCAGCCGAAGGAGTTGCCGGTGTTGCCCTCGCTCGCGATGAGCTGGCCGGCGTTGACCCACTGCCCCACGCCGACGAAGATGCCGCCCGAGCGGATGTGGCCGTAGCCGGTGCCGATGCCGCCGCCGTGGTCGATCTTGATGTAGTTGCCGTAGCCGCCGTTCCAGCCGGCGTAGACGACGCGACCGGCGGACGCCGCGTAGATGCCCGAGCTGCAGCCGGCCGCGAGGTCGACGCCGTAGTGGTAGCCGCTGGAGCAGTAGCTGTTGCCGCACTGCACGGTGCGGGGGCCGTAGCCGGAGCTGCGCCATCCCGAGGACGGGCGAGCCCAGCCGGTTCCGACGACCGCGCCACCGCCGCCGCCGCCGCCGCCACCTCCACCGCCGCCACCACCGCCGCCGCCGCCCTGGTTCTGCTGGGCGAGGCGGTCGGCTTCGGCCTTGGCAGCTGCCGCCGCTGCCGCCGCAGCGGCCGCCGCTGCCGCCGCGCGGACGCGCTCGCCCTCCTGGTAATCGGCGACGGTCTTGGCGGTCGTGTCCTGCAGGGCGGCCAACTGCGCCTCGAGCTCACCGCGCTTGGCGTTCTGGGCGTCCAGCGCCGCCTGCGCCTCATCGGCCGCCTTCTGCGCCGCCAGCATCTTCTCCTCGGCGATCTGCTGCAGGCGGTCGCGCTCGGCGCGCTGCACCTCGGCCTGGTCGCTGAGGCTCTGCGCCGAGTCGCGCGCGGTCACCGCCTGCGCGTAGACGGCCTGGTTGCGCTGGACGAGCTTGTCCATCGTGCCGAGGCGGGCGAGCAGGTCGTCGGCCGAGCTCGCGGAGCCTGCGAAGAAGAGCTCGAGCGACGTGTCGTCGCCGCCGTTGCGGTAGAGCTGCGCGGCGACGCGGCCGGCCTTGTTGGCCGCGTCCACCGCGGCGGCGGCCTGCTCGTCGGCCTGCTGCTGCAGCTGGTCGGCGCGCAGCGCGGCGTCGAAGTACTCCTGCTGCACGACGTAGAACTCGTCGGCGGTCTGCTGGGCCACCAGCTGCTTCGCGGCGACGTCGGCCTCGAGGCCGGCGATGAGGCTCTTGATGTTCGCGACCTCGGCGGCCTTGGCCGCCTCGTTGGCCTTGGCGGCCTCGACCTCGGGCCAGGTCGGGTAGTCGGCGGCGAACGCCGGGCTGGCGAACGGTCCGGCAGCGGCTCCCGCACTCAGTGCGGCGACGCTCAGGATGCCGAGACCCAGCGCGGTGCGCCGGTTCATCGCGGGCCAGAGGCGGCGCTGTTCGCGAGGCGACGGAGCGCACCCGCACTCGTCTGCGGCATCGTCCGACGGGATGATGACGGTGGCTTTTTCGGGCTGCACCGGGTCCTCCCCTCGCGGCGTAACTCGATTCACACTAGCAACATCAGTCACATGCGCAACCCCCAGTGGCGCATGGGGACCGCCGCCTCGGGCAGCGGTCACCCGGTCAGTGTGCGCCCCGGTCGGGCTTTCCACAAGGGCGCCACGCGCTCGATTCGCGTTTTGCCCCACGATTACGTATGCTTGGTCCTCGGCAGTGAGCCCCCGGGTTCACCCGGCCCCATCGTTTAGCGGCCTAGGACGCCGCCCTTTCACGGCGGTAGCACGGGTTCGAATCCCGTTGGGGTCACCCCCACAATTCAATAAGCATGGCCCTGTAGCGCAGTTGGTTAGCGTGCCGCCCTGTCACGGCGGAGGTCGCGGGTTCAAGTCCCGTCAGGGTCGCTCCGAGCGACGGGCCCTTTTCTCGAAGAGGGCCTTTCGTCTAGGACGCGGCAGGTCTTGTATTGAGATACCACCGTGCGGCTCTGTAGCTCAGTTGGTAGAGCGTTCGACTGAAAATCGAAAGGTCACCGGATCGATGCCGGTCGGAGCCACAAGGGTGATCGTTACAGTCACCCCAGGAACCCTCGCGTAGCTTCTACATCGCGGGGGTTTCGTCTTTCCCGCGGCGAGCGCGGCGGCTCGCCGCGCTACGAGCGGACGAGCCGGGCGATCGCGTCGCTGGCTTCCTTGATCTTCTCGTCGGCCTCATCGCCGCCGGCACGGGCGGCGTCGACGACGCAGTGCTTGAGGTGGTCGTCGAGAAGGCCGACAGCGACGGCCTCGAGCGCGCTCTTCAGCGCGCTGATCTGCGTCAGGATGTCGATGCAGTACTTCTCCTCGTCAACCATGCGCGAGATGCCGCGCGCCTGGCCCTCGATGCGCTTGAGCCGGTTGAGGTAGCGCTCCTTGTCGGTGATGTAGCCGTGGTGCGAGTGCTCGGTGTGGGTGTCGACGGTGGTCATGGCGTGGGCTCCTTCGGGCGATTCGCGTCAGGCGGTGGGGCGGGCGGTGCTGGTGAAGCCGCGCAGGCGGAGGCTGTTGCCGACCACGAACACACTCGATAGTGCCATCGCGGCCCCCGCGAGCATGGGGTTCAGCAGTCCGAGCGCGGCGATGGGGATCGCGGCGACGTTGTAGGCGAAGGCCCAGAACAGGTTGGACTTGATCGTGCCGAGGGTGCGGCGCGACAGGCGGATCGCGTCGACGGCGCTGCGCAGGTCGCCGCGGACGAGCGTGATGTCGGATGCCTCGATCGCGACGTCCGTTCCCGTGCCCATGGCCAGGCCGAGATCGGCCTGCGCCAGGGCGGGCGCGTCGTTGACGCCGTCGCCGACCATCGCGACGACCTTGCCGTCGTGCTGGAGTCGCGCGACCACGTCGACCTTGTCGGCGGGCAGCACCTCGGCGATCACCTGGTCGATGCCGACCTCGGCGGCGATCCGCCGGGCCACCGCCTCGTTGTCGCCGGTGAGCAGCACGGGCGTGAGCCCGAGCGCCTTCAGCTGCGTGACCGCCTCGGCGCTGGTGGGCTTGACGGTGTCGGCCACGACGAGCACGCCGCGCGCGACGCCGTCCCAGCCGACGGCGACGACGGTCTTGCCCTCCTCCTCGGCCTGCGCCTTGGCGGCGGCGGTCGCCGGGCTGAGCCGCTGCGCCCAGTCGGCCAGCAGCGCGTCGCGCCCGACGAGCACGGCGTGGCCGTCGACGACTCCCTGCACGCCCTTGCCTTCAAGGTTCGCGAACCCTTCGACGTCGGGCAGGACGCCCACTTCGGCGGCCGCTCCCTTGGCGATCGCCTGGGCGATCGGGTGCTCCGAGGCGTGCTCGAGCGCTCCGGCGAGCCGCAGCAGCTCGTCGCGCTCGGTTCCCGGCTCGAGGACGACGTCGACGAGCGTCATGCGGCCGCTCGTGACGGTCCCCGTCTTGTCGAGCACGATGGTGTCGACCTTGCGGGTGGACTCGAGCACCTCGGGTCCCTTGATCAGGATCCCGAGCTGCGCGCCACGGCCGGTGCCGACCAGCAGCGCGGTCGGCGTCGCGAGGCCGAGCGCACACGGGCATGCGATGACGAGGACGGCGACCGCCGCGGTGAAGGCGACGGATGCCGGGGCCCCGGCGCCGAGCCAGGCCCCCAGCGTCGCAGCGGCGATGAGGATGACGATCGGGACGAAGATCCCCGAGACCCGGTCGGCGAGACGCTGCACCTGGGCCTTGCCGGTCTGCGCGTCTTCGACGAGCTTCGCCATCTGGGCGAGCTGAGTATCGGAGCCGATGCGGGTCGCGCGCACCACCAGGCGGCCGCCGGCGTTGACCGTGGCGCCGGTCACCGCGTCGCCGGGGGCGACCTCGACGGGCACCGACTCACCGGTGAGCATCGAGGCGTCGACGGCCGAGGTGCCCGAGACGACCACGCCGTCGGTCGCGATCTTCTCGCCGGGCCGGACGATGAACTCGTCCCCCACGCGGAGGTCGTCGATCGGGATCTGGCCCTCGACACCGTCGCGGAGCACCGAGACGTCCTTCGCACCGAGTTCGAGCAGCGCCCGCAGTGCTGCCCCCGCCTGCCGCTTCGACCGCTTCTCGAAGTAGCGGCCGGCGAGGATGAACACCGTCACCCCGGCACCCACCTCGAGATAGATGTTCGCGGAGCCGTCGGTCGGCGCGAGCCCGAACTCGAAGCCGTGGGTCATCCCCGGCACGCCGGCGGTTCCGAAGAACAGGGCGTACAGCGACCAGAGGAACGCGGCGAGCGTGCCCATCGAGATGAGCGTGTCCATCGTGGCGGTGCCGTGCCGCAGGTTCGCCCACGCCGCCTTGTGGAACGGGAACGCTCCCCACACGATGACGGGCGCGGCGAGCGTCAGCGACGCCCACTGCCAGTACGTGAACTGCAGAGCGGGGATCATCGCCATCGCGATGACCGGCACCGTGAGCAGCGCCGACACGATGAGCCGCGTGCGCAGCGAGGTCAGCTCGGGATCGGCGTCGCCGTCCGCACCGGCCGGGGTCGCGGCATCCGTCCGCTTCGGAGCGGGGAGCACCGCGGTGTAGCCGGTCTTCTCGACCTCGGCGATGAGCTGCGCGGGGTCGTACCCCTGCGGCACCGTCACCTTGGCCTTCTCGGTGGCGTAGTTGACCGTGGCCGCGACGCCCTCGAGCTTGTTCAGCTTCTTCTCGATGCGCATCGCGCAGGACGCGCACGTCATGCCGCCGATCTCGAGCTCCACGCTCGAGCCGGCCGGCGTCGTCGCTTCCGTCGTGCTCATCGTGCCTTCCTCCGTCGTGATGCTGCGTCAGTTGTTGCGTCAGTGGCCGTGCGGCTCTTCGCCGTGCGCTCCGTCGTCGGTGCCCGCCTCGCCCGCAGCGCGATCCGCGGCGGCGTCGAGCACGAACTCGGCGGTGCGCACCTGCCCGTCGACCTGGAAGTCGAGGTAAAGGAAGTACCGGCCGGGGGTCGGCGCCTCCGCCATGAACCCGATGTCGGGTCCGGACGTGTCACCCGGCTCCGGTTCGTCGCCCTCGGCGTGCACGTGCAGGTAGGCGAGGTCGCCGTCGCGGAGCGCGACGAGGTGCCCGAACGCTCCCAGGTACGGCTCGAGGGTCGTGACGGGTTCGCCGTCGCGGCTCACCGAGACGGTGAGGTCGCTCATGGCACCCGCGACCAGCTCGCCCGCGATCGTCACGGTGTAGCCGTCGACCCCGGCCGTCTGCGTGGGCTCGGCGGTCACCGGCTGATAGTCGCCGGCGACCTGCACCGTACGGGTGAGGGTCACGCCTTCTTGCGACCCCGCGGGGGTGAAGTCCGTGTACACACGGTAGGTGCCGGCCGCATCCCACTCCCAGGGCAGCGACCATGTGCCGGTGTGCTCATCGAGCACGGGGTGCACGTGGCGGAAGCCGGCTCCGTCGCTGCGCACCACGATGAGGTGCAGATCCTTCTCGTGGGCGACCGCGTAGTCGGTGAGCGGCTCGCCCGCGTCCGTGAGGATCTGGAAGCTGAGCTCGCCGGGGTCGCCGACCGCGGTCGGCGCCGTCATGGGCGAGAGGACGTACCCGCCCGCGGCCAGCGAGACTCCGGCCGGGGCCGTGGTCACCGCACCCGGCGCCATGTCGCCGTGATCTTCCATCGTCTCTCCTTCACTCGGGCCGGCCGCGACGCTGTCGGGGACGACCGCGGCGGCGACGCCGAACGCGGCGGCGAATGCCACCACAGCTCCGGCGGCGAACAGGCCGAGTCGCCCCGCGGCGTTCATCAGACGCGCACCGCGGAGTAGCCGGCCTCGTCGACAGCGGCCAGGATGTCGGCGTCGTCGATCGACTGATCGGCGGTGATCACGAGCTTGCCGGTCTGGGCGCTCACCTGGATGTCCTGGACGCCGGCCACCTGGCGCACCTCGTCGCGGACGGACTTCTCGCAGTGTCCGCACGTCATGCCGGTCACCTGGTATTCGTTCGTGGTCATTCCTGCTCCTTCGTCGGTACCCCTCCTGGGTATGTCCATCATAGTGAACGCATACCCGGTTGGGGTATTCCCGACGGGATTGATCGCACGGCCGCCGTTCGCGAGACGTCTGCGCGGAGACGCCGCGGAGCGTCGGTTGCCTGCCGCTGCGGGCCCCGGTTAGCGTCCATTCCAGGCCGGTTCGACGCCGACCGCAGTGAGGAGCGCAGCGATGCACGACGACCGCACCCGAGTCGAGGCGCGACTGCGCCGGTTCACCCGCGAGCGGCTCGAGCCGGCGGTCTTCACTGCCTACCAGCCCCTGACCGTCGAGCACTGGCAGGTGCCCGATGAACCGGTGCCCTTCGCCGAGGCGGTCGGCCAGGAGTACGTGCCGACCGAGGCGGGCTGGACCTGGGGCCGCGCGTGGAGCTCGACGTGGTTCCGGTTGTCGGGCACGCTTCCCGACGGATGGGATGCCGAGAGCACCGAGATCGTCTGCGACCTCGGCTTCACCTCGGAACTGCCGGGATTCCAGGCGGAGGGGCTCGCCTATCGGCCCGACGGCGCGGTCATCAAGGCCGTCTCGCCGCGGAGCCACCACCTTCCATGCACACCCGACGTCAGCGGTGCCGTCGTCGTCTACGTCGAGGCGGCCGCGAACCCTGACGTCTCCGACCACTTCCGCTTCGCTCCCACCCCCCTCGGCGACAAGGCCACGGCGGGCGCGGCGCCCCTGTACGCACTGGGAACGATCGCGCTCGCGCGGCGCGATGCCACCGTGTGGGAGCTGCTGCAGGATGTGCGGGTGCTCGACGGGCTGGCCCGCGAACTGCCGTCGGACTCACCGCGCCGCAGTCGGGTGCTGCACGGCCTGGGTCGCATGCTCGACGTCATCGACCCCGACGACATCCCGGGCACCGCGGCCGCGGCCCGCGCGGTGCTGGCGCCGCTCCTCGCCGCCCCGGCGCACGCGTCGAGCCACCGGATCGTGGCGGTCGGCCACGCGCACATCGATTCGGCGTGGCTGTGGCCGGTGCGCGAGACGGTCCGCAAGGTCGCCCGCACCTTCGCCAACGTCCTCGACCTCATGGACCGGCATCCTGAATTCGTGTTCGCCGCGTCGTCGGCGCAGCAGTACGCCTGGCTGAAAGAACACCACCCCGCCCTGTTCGCCCGGGTGCGGGAGCGGGTGCGGGAGGGGCGCTTCGTGCCGGTGGGCGGCATGTGGGTGGAGTCCGACACCAACATGCCGGGCGGCGAGTCGATGATCCGGCAGTTCTCGCACGGCAAACGGTTCTTCCGCGATGAGCTCGGCGTCGAGACCGAAGAGGTGTGGCTGCCCGACTCGTTCGGGTACTCCGCCGCGCTGCCGCAGATCGTCGCCGGCACCGGCAACCGCTGGTTCCTCACCCAGAAGATGTCGTGGAACCAGGTCAACCGGCTGCCGCACCACACGTTCTGGTGGGAGGGCATCGACGGCACCCGGCTGTTCACCCACCTCCCCCCGGCCGACACCTACAGCTCCCAGCTCACCCCCGACGAATTGCTGCACACCGAACGCAACTTCCAGGACGCCGCCGCAGCCACGATGTCGCTCGTGCCGTTCGGGTGGGGCGACGGCGGCGGCGGGCCGACCCGCGAGATGCTCGCCGCGGCCCAGCGCTCCCGCGACCTCGAAGGACTCCCCCGAGTGGAGGTCGGCTCGCCGCGCCGATTCTTCGCAGAGGCCGAGGCGGAGTATCCGAACGCGCCGGCGTGGTCGGGCGAGATGTACCTCGAGCTGCATCGCGGCACCTACACCTCCCAAGCCCGCACCAAACGCGGCAACCGCCGCAGCGAGCAGCTCCTCCACGAGGCCGAGCTCTGGGCGACCACCGCCAGCGTGCGGGCCGGCACCCCCTACCCCGAGGGCGAGCTCCGCCGCGCGTGGGAGAAGGTGCTGCTGCTGCAATTCCACGACATCCTCCCCGGCAGCTCCATCGCCTGGGTGCACCGCGAAGCCGAGCGCGACCATGCCGCCCTCGCCGGAGAGCTGACCGCGATCATCGACCGCAGCCTCGCCGCGCTCGTGGGCGACGGCGAGACCGAGCTGCTCGCGAACGCGGCGCCGGTGCCGGCGAACGGCGCCGTCGCGTTCGGTGCGGCGCCGCCGCGCGCGGAAGGCGCCGCGGTGTCGTGGGAAGCCGGCGCGACAGGCGGCGTCACGCTCGACAACGGCCGCGTCCGCGCGGTCATCGACGAGCGCGGACGCATCGTGTCACTGACGGATGCCGCGTCCGGCCGCGACGCGGCCGCCCCCGGCGGTGCGGCCAACCGGCTGGTCCTCCATCGCGACACCCCGACGGAGTGGGACGCGTGGGACATCGACGACCACTACCGCCGGCTCGCGACCCCGCTGGACGCCGACGCGCCGGAAGCGCTCGAGGTCGCGGCATCCGCCGACGGCACCGTCGTGGTGACGGTCGCCCGGGCGTTCGCGCGATCACGGCTCACGCAGCGCATCTCGCTCGCGCCCGGAGCCGACGCCGTCGACCTCGCGTTCGACATCGACTGGCACGAGAGCCAGAAGCTGCTGAAGCTGTTCGTCGACCTCGACGTGCACGCCGACGAGGTGCTCGCGGAGACGCAGTTCGGCTACGTGCGGCGGGCTACTCACGAGAACACGTCATGGGATGCCGCGCGGTTCGAGTTCTGCGCCCACCGCTGGACGTTCGTGGGTGAGCCCGGGTACGGCGTCGCGGTGGCGAACGACTCGACGTACGGCCATGACGCGAGCCGAATCGCCCGGGCGGGCGGGGGCCGCGCCACCACGCTCGGACTCTCGCTGCTGCGCGCGCCCCGCTACCCCGACCCCGAGGCCGATCGCGGCGCGCACACGATGCGGGTGTCGGTCCGGCCGGGCGCGGGCATCCGCGAGGCGGTCGCGGAGGGGTACCGCCTGAACGTGCCGCCGCGCGCCGTGCGGGGTGCGCGGCCTGTCGACCCGCTGTTCGACCTCGACGGCGACGGGATCCTCGCCGAGACCGTCAAGCTCGCCGACGACGGTTCGGGAGACGTGGTGCTGCGACTGTACGAATCCACCGGCGGGCGGGGACGCATCACGGTCACCCCGCGGTTCGACGTGGGCGAGTGGGTGCGCACCGACCTGCTCGAGCGCCCCGATGGCGACGCCTCCCGCTCCGGCACGGTGCCGCTGACCCTCCGTCCCTTCGAGATCGCGACACTGCGGTTCCGCCGCGCCGGCGGAGCGGGAGGAAACGGACCGGAGGTCTCACCCGGTCGTTGAGCGAGCGAAGCGAGACGAAACGCCCGGGGCCGAGGCCCGGCGTGCGCTGTTCGACAGGTGAACCGGGCTTGCGCAGGAGGTCTTCGGGCCCTGCGCTCCTGAAGAACGCCCGTCGGCCTGCGCACGTGGCCGAGCCGCCTCGCGGGTGGGACCCGCGCCCTGGTCCTGCCGGCGGCCGCGGTCCTCGGCTGCACTTGTGCGGGAGCCGGGTGAGGGGGCTATTGTTTTTCGATAGCTTCATACCGTTTTTCGATAGGTGAAGGTTCATGCATCGCACCACGATCGTCGTTCTGAAGGTTCTCATCGCGGCCCTGCTCGTGCTGCTGCTGTTCTGCCAGGTGTTCGTGGTCCCGGCCGTCGCGGCGCAGTCGGCGGTGCGATACGCCGAGATCGCGTACTTCGAGATCCCGGGCACGATCGTCGGCATCCTGTTCCTGCTGTGCGTGCAGGTGGTTCTCGTGTGCGTGTGGCGTCTGCTCTCGCTCGTGCGCGAAGACAGCATCTTCAGCGACAGCGCCTTCCCCGGCGTCGACGTGAGCCTCGGCGCCGTCGTGTTCGCCACCGCCCTCGTGCTCGTCGCGCTGGTCGCCCTCAGCCTCACCGGCTTCATGACCCCGTCGATCACGCTGCTGCTCCTGCTCGGCGTGGTGGTCGGCGCGGGCCTGTCGCTGCTGATCGTGGTGCTGCGCGGGCTGCTGCGCAAGGCGTCGCAGCTCGAGCACGACCTGTCGGAGGTGGTGTGATGCCCATCATCATCAACCTCGACGTGCAGCTGGCGAAGAAGAAGATGTCGGTGGGCGACTTCGCCGCCGCCATCGACATCACGCCGGCGAACGTCTCGGTGCTCAAGAACGGCCGCGCGAAGGCGGTGCGCTTCACGACGCTCGACGCGATCTGCCGTGTGCTGGAGTGCCAGCCCGGCGACATCCTCGAGTGGGTTCCCGAGGACCACCCCGCCGCGCTCGCCGCGACCGAGGCCGAGACATGAGCGCCCCGGCGGCACCCGGGGCGCAGGCGCCGGCGTGGAGCGACACCGCGATCGGGGAGCTGCTCGACGTCGCGCGATGCCCGGTGTGCGCCGCCGGCATCATCGCCGACCAGCGCTGCCCACGGTGCGGTGCGGACTTCGAGGGCCGCGTCGGGCAGGACCTCTGGCTCGCGTCGCGCGCCGCGGTCGAGGCGCTCCGTGCGCGCCAGGCGGTGCTCGACCGGGTGCCCCGCCGGCAGTCCGCCGGGGCGCCGGGCGCGAGCGCCGGGGCGCAGGCGATGGGCGGCGCGGCGCGTGCGGGGGCGCCCGGTGCGGCATCCGCACCGACGCCGAGTGCGCCGGGGGCAGGACCGGATGCGGCCGCCGCGCCGCCGGCATCCGCGCCTCCTGCCGTTGCGTCGCCCGCCGCAGCCGGCACGAGTGGAGCCTCGGCCACCGTGCAGTCGGTGCTCGCGGTGGCCGGCGCGGGCCTCGTCGCCGTGGCGGCGGTGGTGTTCACGTTCTTCAACCCCGACCTCACCGCACCGCTCCCCCGCGCACTGATCGTGGGCGGGATCGCGGCCGCGTTCCTCGCGGGGGCTGCGCTGCTCGCGCGGCGGCGCCTGCGGTTCTCGGCCGAGGCGATCGGCGCGCTCGGCGTCGTGTTCCTCGCGCTCACGACGACCGCGGTGCTTGCGCTGCTGCCTGCCGGCGCGAACGGCTGGGTGTTCACCGGCCTCACGATGCTCGTCTGCGGTGGCCTGCTCGCGTTGCGCGGCCCCCGCGCGGGCATCCGCGCGTGGTTGTGGAGCGGCCTGATCGCGCTCGCGTTCGCGCCCGCGGTGCTCGGATCCGGCGCGTCCGCAGCACTCGCGACCACGGCGGGCTGGCTGGCGTCGGCTGCCGCTGCGAGCGCGCTCATCGCCCTGACGGGCCGCGGCGCGCCGTCGGCGTTCGTCGCGGAACGCGCGACGCTCACCGCCGCGCAGTTCGTGATGGTGCTCGCCGCGCTCGTATCGGTGTGGGGGACGGATGCCGCAGCCGGCGTCCCGACCGCGTGGCTCGCCGCGGCGACCCTGGCCGCGGTGGCGGCCGTCGCGCTCTGCTCCGCCCGCCACCCGGCGGGGGCCGCGTGGACGGTCGTCGCGGGCGGTGCGATCGTCGCCGCCGTCGTGGCGGTGCCCCTCGGATCGGCGCTCTCCCTCGGCGCGTGGTTCGCCGTCTTCCCCGTCGCCGCCGGCCTCGGCCTGCTGATCGTCGGCGCCGCCGAGCCCCTGCATCGCGCCGCCCGTCGCGGCGCGCTCTTCACCGGCGCCGTCACGGTGGTCGGCGCCGTCGCGGCGATCCCGACGCTCACAGCGTTCCTGTCGGTCGCCGACACGCTCACGCTGGGCACGGGCCGGCTGTTCCTCCTCCCCGGCACGGCGCTCAGCCTCACCGTCGGGCTCGCGGCGACGGGACTGTCGCTCGCGGCGTTCGCCGCGCTCACCGACCGCACCCTCACCGCCCGCACCTCCGCCGGCCGCGTCACGGGTGACGGCGGCCGGGGCGCGGCATCCGCTGTCCCTGCCCTCCTCGCGACCGCGCCGACGAGCACGGCACCGGCGACCACCGCCGCTGCTCCTGCGACGGCGGCGGAGGCACCGACGGGGGCGGGCGTGCCGGCCGCTGCGCCGCCGATCGGCACGCGGTGGCTCGGGTTCCTGGGAGCCTGGTACGGGGTGCTCGCATTCCTGACCGTGCTGTGCCTGCCGGCGCTCGAGGTCTGGGCGCGCATCTCCCTCGCCCTCGTCGCCGCCATCATCGCCGGGGCGGTGGCGGCCGGGCTTCCCCGGGCGTCGGCCGCCGTCCGCATGCCGCTCGTGGCCGGCGGACATGCGGCCGTCGTCTTCGCCGCCGTGCTGTCGTGGCGCGACGACGACCTCACCGTGTGGGCGGGGGCCGCGGTCGTGGCCGCGCTCGCCGTGCTGGCCCTCACGGTGCCGCGCTCCGGCCGGTTCGTCCACGTCGGCGTCGGCTTCGCCTACGCCCTGGTGGTGTTCGCCACGGCTCTCGCACGCGCCGGCGCCGACCCGCTCGTGGTGGTGTGCCTCACGACCTGTGCGGCCGGGGCCGTCGCCATCGCGGTGACGTTCGCCCGGCGGGTGCCCACGCGGGAGTGGTACGCGGTGCTCGCCGTCACGGCCGTGCCGTTCGCGATCGGCGTGGCGCAGGTGGTGTTCGAGCGCAGCGGCTGGACGGCACTGTCGACCGCTGTGATCTTCTGCCTCGCACTGACCCTCGTCACGACCAGGCGGCGAGGGCTCGGCATCGTCGTGCGGGCGCTCGCCGCCGCGACGCTCGTCCCCGCCGTCGCCGTGGTGGCCGTCTGCCTGGGTGCGCAGCTGCTCCCCACCAGCGGGTCGCCGGTCGTGCTCCCGGTCATCGCGGCCATCGTCGGGGTGGTGCTGCCGGCCACCGACACCGCAGGCGTGTGGCTGGCCGGCCGGCTTCCCGGGTCGCACGTGCGGGCGGCACGCGCCGCGGTCGAGGCATCCGCTCTCCTCACCGCGGCCATCACCCTCGCGCTGTCGCTCACGCGGACGGCGGCGGGACTGTCGACGGCCCTCCTCGTGCTCCTGATCCTCGGCGCGGGATTCGCGGCGACGGCGGTCCTCTCGCCCCGCCGGTACGCGTGGCCGCTCGCCGGCGCGGCCGTCACCGGCGCCCTCTGGTGCGCGTGGGGCCTCGCCGGCGTCACCGGCCTCGAGCCGTACCTGCTGCCTCCCGCGCTCGGGGCGGCGCTCGTCGCCGCCGTGCTGACCGCCCGGGGCCGCCGGACGGTCGGGCTCTACGCCGCCGGGCTGGCCGTGGCCGTGGTGCCGGTGCTCGTCGCGCTGGCGGTCGACGGCACCGCCGCGTCCGCGTTCTGGCGGCCGGGGGGCGACGACGCGGCGGCATCCGGCGCGCCCGTGCGGGCGTACGCCCTGGTGGCAGCGGCATGGGCGCTGGTGGCGGCATCCGCCCTCGTGAAGCGCGGGACCGCGCCGCGCCTGCGCCGGCTGCGGGCGCTGCGGCTGCCGACGCTCGCCATCGCCATCGTGGCGGCGACCGCGGCCGCCGTGCAGGGGGTCAGGTGGGGCACCGGCCTGGATGCGGCACCCGCCGCTCCGACGATCGTCGCCGCGCTGGCGTTCGGGCTCGTCGGCGCGGGGGCCGCGGCGAGCGCCGCGCGGGCGATGCACCGGGAGGCGCCCGCGGGCTCACCGCTCGGCCGCACGCGCTGGCTGGGTGCGCCGGCCGTGCTGATCGTCGCCGTGGCCGCCTGGCCGGCGATCGAGCGCGACTGGCTCGTCATCTGGACGATGTGGGGGCTGCTGCTCGCGATGCTCACGCTCATGCTCGCCGTCACCGCGCGCGGGCTGCGTGGGCCGACCGCCCTTCCGCCGGTGTGGTTCCTGTTCGGCGTCTCGTTCGTCACGGCCGTTGTGGCGTGGAGTCCTCGCGACCTGCGCGTCGAGTGGTTCTCGCTGCCGCTCGGCCTGTTCCTGCTGGCGGCGGGAGCGCTCGCGCTGCATCGCCCTCCGGTGCGGCCCGGCCGGGCGACGCTGGAGTCGTGGCCCGCGGGCTGGACCGGATCGTGGGCGCTCCTCGCACCCGGGCTCATCACGATGCTGAGCGCGTCGGTCGCCGCGACCTACACCGACCCCCGCACGTGGCGCGCGATCCTGGTGATGGTGATCGCGCTCGTGGCGATCCTCGTCGGGGCGACGCGCCGCCTCGCGGCGCCGTTCCTCATCGGCATCGTGGTGCTGCCGGTCGAGAACCTGCTGGCGTTCATGGTGCAGATCGGACGCGGCATCGAGGCCATGCCCTGGTGGATCACGCTGTCGGTGGTGGGAGCGGTGCTGCTCATCATCGCGGTCGGCTACGAACGCCAGGCCGGCGACGGCACCGGCATCGCCGCGCGACTGCGCGACCTCGCCTGATCACGCCCCGGCCGGGCCCCGGTCGGGGCGGGGGTCAGGAGCCGAGCGTCACGTCGACCTGGATCTCGGCGGCCAGCCGCTCGAGCTCGGCGGTCAGGGTCTCGAGATCGACGGATGCCGGGACCCGGGCGACGACCGTGGCCTCGAAGAGGCGGCCGCCGTACATCGCGGCCTCCGTCGTGCGCGTCGTGAGGTGGTCGATCGACACGCCGTGGGTGCGGAGCGCCGCCGACACGTCGGCCACGATGCCGGGGTGGTCGTTGCCGATCACGTCGATCGTCAGCGGCCGCGCCTCCTCACCGGATGCGGCCTCTTCCGCGCCAGCGTGCACGGTGACCTTGAGCAGCCCCTCGAGCGCGGCCAGCGCCCCGCGGAGGTCGTCGGCGCGCTCCGGCGCGATCGTGACCTCGATGATGCCGGCGAACGCCCCCGAAAGCTCCGCGAGCTGGCTGCGCTCCCAGTTGCCGCCGTGGCGCTCGACCACCCCGGCGACCGCCGCGACCAGCCCGGAGCGATCGTCGCCGACCACGGTGAGAACAAGCGTCGTCATGCGCTCACTGTACCCACGCCCGGTCCGGGCCGGGGGTCGGGCTCAGCGAGGGCCGAGCTCGTCCCCCACCGGGAACGGCAGGTGGAATCGCTCGGGGACGGCCCCGACCGCCGATGCGGCACCGTACTCGTCGGCGAGGACGGTGACCCCGCGCGGCGTCGCCTCGGCGATCCGCACCGGCCGCTCGGTGCCGTCGGCCAGGCGCAGGCTCCAGCCGTCGGCGAGGTAGCCGATGCCGATGCCCTCGAGGAGCTCTTCGGCCTCGAGCCAGTCGACGGGAGCCTCGCCGGGGGCGGTGCGTTCGCGCCCGAGCAGGTCGAAGGCGCGGAAACCGTCGCCATCGGGCAGCATCCAGCCCACGATCTCGCCGTCGGGGCGCCGGTGTTCGATCCAGTCCAGGGGCAGCACGGCATCCGAGCGTAGCGACCCGGCGATCCCGCAGCCACGCCGGTTGTCCACAGACCGGCGCTTCGCTGCCGCGGCGGGACGCGGCATCCGGCTACCATCTCCTCAGCGATCGGGCGCGGGGACGCACGATCCGGACTCTTGGGGAGTCGCATGGCCCAGCCCGGCAAGCACCAGACGCGTCCGAGGGCGCGGCGGCGACGCGTGCTCGCCGTCGTCGCGGGGGCCGTCGCGGTCGCCGCCGTCATCGGCGGCACCGTCGCGGCGATCTCGTTCGCGCGCGCCGGCGCAGACGACACGGATCGGGATGCCGCACCCGCCGCCTCGGCGTCACCGTCGGCCACCCCGGCTCCCACTCCCTTGACGCCCGAGGAGGAGCTGCTGGCCACCGCGTCCGACCCGGCCGCGTGCGTGGTGAGCTTCACGGGCGACGGCGTGGCGGACGCGCCGATGCTGCAGACGCAGGGCGCCCTGTACGCCGGGCTGCCGATCCCCGCACGCGACGGGCTCGTCTTCGGCGGGTGGTATGCGACGCCGGAGGATGCCGCGGGCCTGGCGATCCCGGGGCGCGTCAACGGCTCGGAGGCCGTGGCCTGCACCGACCAGCGGGTGACGCTGCACGCCGCGTGGGTGAGCCCCGAGCAGAACGCCGCCGAGGACGCACGGATCCCGATACTCATGTACCACCAGTTCACCGACCGCCCCGAGGGCCTCGCGCCCGACCACCCCGAGCACTGGCTGAAGGGCAACTACGCGTACATCGGCGACTTCGACGCCCACATGAACCACATCGCGACGACCGGCTTCTACCTGCCCACGTGGGACGAGCTGTCGGCGTTCATCGACGGCCGGCTGTTCCTGCCGAACCACTCCGTCATCGTGACCGACGACGACGCCGACCAGACCTGGTTCGACCTCGCCGTCCCCGTCGTCGACAAGTACAAGGTGCTCACGACGTCGTTCATGATCACGGCCTACCGGCAGGATCCCGCGCCCAGCACGTACGTGCTGCGCCGCTCGCACACGCACGACATGCACAAGGCCGGCGCCAACGGCGACGGGATGATCACGAACCTCGGCGTGCCCGAGATCGTCGCCGACATGGAGGCCTCGGCCGGCGTGCTCGGCGTGAAAGAGGTCATGGCCTACCCCTTCGGGCACTACAACGACACCGCCAAAGAAGGGCTGCGACAGGCCGGATTCGAGATGGCCCGCACCATCGAGCCCGGCTACGTCACGATCGGCACCGACAAGCTGGCACTGCCCACCGTGCGCATCAATTACGGCATGGGACTGGACGCGCTGGTCAACCTCATCGGCTGAGCACGAACAGGAGACCTCGAGTCTCTATCGGATCCGGTAAACGCTTGTCAAGTCTTTTTGCAGGAACCTCTTTCGGCATGCGCGCCTCGGGCGTACAGTGACTTCCCACAGGGGGACGAAGTACCCGAAACGGAGTTCCCCTGCGACCCGACAACCCGGCCGGGTCCAAGCGTTGGGGCTGGTCGGCGTGACGCTTCGTCGCGCCGATTTTCTGGGGAAGTACATGTCTACTAGGGACGCGTCATCGTGCGCGCGGTGGACCGCGGTCTGAAGCCGACCGCGGTGAGCGCGGCGCCGACGGGCGTCGGGGGAGTGACCCGAACACTCCTCCGACGTCCAGCCGTCGCGCGTGCCAGCCTCGAGACGGTGCCCGCAGCACTAGCCCCGCGCGTGCAGCCGTCGCTGGAGCGCCGCCACCTGTGGGAGCGGCGCTACCGGCGGCGGCTGGTCGCCACTGACGCGGTCTGCGTCACGGCGGCCGCGCTGGCGGCCATGATGTTCGAGGCCGGCGGCTTCACGGCCGTCACGGAGCTGACCGAGCCTGCGCGCATCGGCGCCTTCGTGGTGTGGGCGTGGATGACGCTGCTGTGGCTCGCCCGTACGCGCGAAGCCACAGTGCTCGGCGCCGGAGCGGCCGAGTACATGCGCATCGGGCACGCGACGGGCTTCGCTTTCGGCATCCTCTCGACCGCGTTCATCGTCGCCCAGCTGCCGGGTCTGCGTGCACAGCTGATCGTCGCCCTGCCGGTCGGGCTCGTCGCCTTGATCCTCAGCCGGCGGCTGTGGCGCAAGTGGCTCGTCCACGAACGTCAGCGCGGCGAATGCGTCTCGCGCGTCCTGGTGGCGGGCACGCGCGACGACGTCGAGTACGTCATCGACAAGCTCGTGCACGACCCCCATCATGCTTACCTCGTCATCGGCGCGACGACGACGGAAGGCGTGCTCGAGCCGATCATCATCGACGACCGCCATTATCCCGTCATCGGTTCCATCCGCTTCACCGCCGCCTATGGGCGCGAGGCCGGCGCCGACACCATCGTGGTGGCGAGCACGCCGGACGACGACCGCGACTTCGTGCGACGTCTGGGGTGGGAGCTCGAAGGAAGCGCCGCCGAGCTCGTACTGTGCAATCGACTCACCGATGTGGCGGGTCCGCGTCTGTCGCTGCGGCCCCTCGACGGGCTGCCACTGGTCCAGGTGAAGATCCCCGAGTTCGAGGGGGGCGTTCACGCGATCAAACGCGGCATGGATGTGGTGCTGGCTCTGCTCGCGCTGCTGCCGATCGCTCTCGTCGCGCCCTTCGTCGCGCTCGCGATCAAGATCGACTCGCGCGGCCCCGTGCTGTTCCACCAGCTGCGGGTGGGTCGTGACGGTCGTCAGTTCTGGATGCTGAAGTTCCGCACGATGGTGGTCGACGCGGAGGAGAAGCGCGCCGAGCTGCTCGCAGCGAACGACGGAGCCGGACCGCTCTTCAAGCTGAAGCGTGACCCGCGGGTGACCCGCGTGGGTGCGATCCTGCGCAGATTCTCCATCGATGAGCTGCCCCAGTTCGTCAACGTGCTGCGTGGAGACATGAGCATCGTGGGACCACGCCCACCCCTGCCCACCGAGGTGGGCTCGTACGACGGCACCGTGTACCGCCGGCTCTACATCAAGCCCGGAATCACCGGGCTGTGGCAGATCAGCGGCCGAAGCGATCTCTCATGGGACGACAGCGTGCGACTCGACCTTCGCTACGTCGAGAACTGGTCGATCGCCACAGATCTCATGATCATGTGGCGGACGGCCAAGGTCATGATCAGACCGAGGGGGGCCTACTGATGCCCCGCGCCCAGACCAGGCCGGCGACAACGGCGTCGCCGGCCGCCGACAGCCGGATCCGCGGTCATTGGCCGCCGCAGCCCGCCAAGTGCACATTGGCGATCGCATTCGCGGCAGGTGCCCGTCCCCCAACCGGGCATGGCCGCGGGTCCCTGGGGCATGTCGTTCCCGAGGAAGGCAACCGATGACGATCCACCATCCCACCGAATCGCCCGCCGAGGTCGCGAGCAGTACCGAACCGGAATCGGCCGTGCGGTTAGGGGTGGTGGGCGCCGGCAAGATGGGCTTGTCGCACCTGTCCATCGCACGCGCCCTCGAGCACGTCGAAGTGGTCGGCGTCTGCGACGCCACCGACTACCTCCTCGACATCCTGGGCAAGTACACCGGCGTGCGGACGTTCGGGTCGGCGGAGCGAATGATGGGCGAGGCGCAGCCGGACGCGATCCTCATCGCCACGCCGACCGGTTCACACGCGGCGCTGGTCGGCTCGGCGCTCGACAACGGCCTGCACGTGTTCTGCGAGAAGCCGCTCACGCTCCGGGCGGACGAGTCCCGCGAGCTCGCCCAGCGCGCCGCCGCCCGGGGTCTCGTGGCGCAGGTCGGATATCACAACCGCTTCATCGCCACGTTCCAGGAGGTGAAGCGACTGCTGGCGATGAATGCGATCGGTCGTCCGGGACACATCCTCGCGGAGGCATACGGGCCCGTGGTCTTGAAGCAGAAGGGCTCTACCTGGAGGAGCAGGCGCGCCACCGGAGGAGGCTGCCTGTACGACTACGCGGCCCATCCGATCGATCTCGTCAACTGGTATGCGGGGACACCGGGGAGCGTGCGGGGATCCGTCCTGCACAGCATCTTCTCCTCCGAGACCGACGACGAGGTGTACTCGACCTTCCTTTACGACGACGGACTGACCGCCCACATCTCCGTCAACTGGTCGGACGACTCCTACCGGAAGATGTCGACCTCGGTCACCGTGAGCGGGTCGGCGGGGCGCATCTTCGCCGATCGGCAGGAGATCCGCGTCTACCTGCGCGACGGCGTGGAACCGCCCCCCGGCTACCGCCCCGGGTGGAACGTGCGCTACACCACGGAGCTGACGCCGCCGGTGTCGTTCTATCTCCGAGGTGAGGAGTACACCGCCCAGCTGGAGAGCTTCTTCGACGACATCCACGCCCAGGAGCGACACGCGCGTCAGAACTCCTTCGACAGTGCGGCCGCCACCGACGCGATCCTCGATGCGATCGTGCAGGACGCCGAGCGTCCGGACCCGGCGATGGGGCCACTGGCAGGCAGCGCGGCCGCGGACGAGCGCCGGAGAATGCGGCGGAGATGGGGGCTGAAGCGATGACCATCCCCGCGACCCGGCCGGTGCACACGATGGATCGGCTCCTGCTCGGAGACAACCAGTTCTTCGGGATCAATCACATGTCGGAGGAACGCGCGCGCGCCCAGGCTCTGCGATTCCGCGACACGGAGTCCATCGTCGACGTCATCGAAGTCGCGTTGCAAGAAGGCGTGCGCACCCTGATGTGCACGACGCACGAACGCATCGCCGAGGTGTGCGACCGCATCCGGGACGATCCTGCGCGCTACCCCGGGTTCCGCGCCTACCCGTGCATGCCGTACGCGCACAAGTACGCCAACGCCGTGACGGAGAACGGCATGCTCGGCGCGATGCGGTCCTTCCTGCCCGACGACGGCGCACTCGATGCCCTCCTGAAAGGAGGGCGTTCGCTGCTGCGCAAGGATGTCGAAGGTCTGATCCCCCCGCTCATCGACGCCGAGATGAAGATCTTCCACGGCCTGCGGACGCCTGTGATCTTTCTGCAGAACGTCGTCGTGGATCTGCTTCTGGGCCTGGGGTTCGACGAAGCGTTCGCGGCTTTCGATCGCCACGTGCGGGAGCGGTACGGGGCCGAGCCCGGTTTCATCACCATGAACCTGCCCATGCTCCTCGACAGACTGGACACCGTCGGCCTCGAGAACCCCGTCGTGTGCGCGAACATCAATGCGATGGGCTTCCGCATGTCGGGTGGCGTGGAAGCGTACGAACGGGTGCTCGCGGAGCGGCCGTTCCGTCCCGTCGCGATGTCGGTCTTCGCTTCCGGCGCCATCGCGCCCGTTCCCGCGCTGGAGTGGATTCATGAGCATGCTCGAGTGGAGTCGATCGTCTTCGGCGCCTCGTCGCGATCATCGATAGCCAGCACAGTCGCCATCGCGCGAGACCTCTGGGGTTCGATCGCCGCTCCTGACGTCGTCCAGCAGCCACAGTGAGGGGATTCTCATCCAGACCCGATGAGAAAGCGTTCATTTATAACGACTTTGTCACGGAGCGCGTGTCCGCGCCTGTAAGAATCGATGCCGAGGTTCGAAGTCGCGTTTCGGCTTCCGACCACCCGTGCCCCCTACCCCGAGCGCCGGTTCGCCGGCGCTTCCCTTTTGCATGCATATGAAGAAGTCCCATCGTCACCTGATCGCCTCCCTCACCACCCTCGCCCTCGCGGCCACCTCGATCGTCGCAGCCGCCCCAGCGCTGGCCGCCAGCGAGACCACCGTGGTCAGCACCGAAGCAACCCGCACCACCGACCTCGTTCCGGCGTCGAGCGCCGGATGGAGCTACTGGCGCTCGTCCACCGCCCCGGCCCCGACGTGGCGCACCGACTCCGCCGCCTGGCAGACCGGCACGGCGCCGTTCGGCTGGGGTCGCGACACCGGCGCCGTCGGCACGGTGCTTCCGACCGTGTCCGGATCGCAGCCGCTGTCGACGTACTTCAAGAAGACGTTCAGCCTCGATTCCCAGCTGCCCGAATCCGTCCGCCTCACCACGTGGGCAGACGACGGCGTCGTCCTGTACCTCAACGGCCGCGAGATCGCGCGTGCGAACGTCGCGAGCTCCACCGAGATCTCCCACAACAGCTACGCGACCGCGGCCCCGAACTCCCTCAACGCGCGGCAGCGACCCGTCGTCGTCGACGTGCCGGTGAGCGCGCTGCGGGCCGGAACCAACGTCCTGGCCGCGCAGGTCGTCTCGAACTGGCGCGCCACGCCCAACATCAGCTTCGACGCGAACCTGGTCGCCACGTACGGTCAGGACGACGGCGCTGCTGCCCCCGGCACGGGTGCCGGTACGCCCGGCGACGGCTCCGTCGCCGGCTGGGGCGCACCGGACTGGCGGGATGAGTTCTCCTATGTCGATCCGACGACCGGCAAGCCCGCCGTGGATCCGGGCAAATGGAACGTCCGCGACCGCAGCACGCTCGGCCTGCTCCCCGACGCGGCTGTCGTCGACAAGAACCAGGTGACCGTCGACAGCAACGGCATCATGCACATCCGCGCCGACTGGCTGGACCAGCCGGTCATCCGCACTTCCGGCGCGGGCCCCGCGCAGATCTGGCACAGGACCGGGTACCTCGACCAGCGCTCGCTCCGCAGCGGAGACGTGTCGCGGAGCCAGCAGTACGGACGCTGGGAGATCCGCGCCAAGGTGCCGACCGGACCGAACACGCTGGGAGCACTCGCGGCGTTCTGGCTGCGCAACAGCCAGTCCGGCGAGATCGACATCATGGAGGCCTGGGGCTACGACGACGGCCCGCTGCGCGATCAGAAGATCGACTCGGCCACGACGACGGTGCACACCCAGACGTCCGGCGCCGGCAACGAGAAGTTCTTCTGGACTCACAGCGAGCACGGGGGCCCGGTCCCCGTCTGGGCGGACTTCCACACCTTCGCGTTCGAGCTGACGCCCACGTACGCGGCGATCATCGTGGACGGCAAGGAACTGGCACGCACCACTCCGGCCAAGAACCCGACACTGTGGAACAAGGACTACTTCGGCAGCCCGCTCCACATGCGCCTGAACCTCCATGTCGGGCCGTCAGCGCTCTACTGGGGCCTTCCCGACCCGAACAACCGCGCGGCCACGCAGAACCTGGACTTCCAGGTCGACTACGTCCGGACGTGGTCGTACGACGGCTGAACGTCAGACGCGGGCATCTTTCGCCACGACGGGCGGATGATGCGCGTCGACATGACCGGCCTCCGGTAGCGCGTCGTTGACGGGCCGCGTCCGCTTCGGCCGCTGGTCCACGGGCCGCCTCCGCTCCGGCCGCTGGTCGACGGGGGTCTCGCCTTCGGGCGAGACCCCCGTTCCGTCGTGCGCCGCCTCAGCGGTCTCCCGGTCGCGACGGGAAGCGGCAGCGGGCGCCCTGCGGCCACGGGTGACAAGCAGCGCCGCGATCCCCCCGAGCATCAACCCGAGGAAGAGTCCCCCGGCGACGAAGACGAGCACGCCGGGGCGGTTCGAGTCCGACGGCGGGCTCGCCGGCGTCACGAGGGTGCCCGGGAAGAACGGCGTCGCCTCCAGCCGAGCCCGCTCCTCGAGGAGCGCGTCCAACTGCAGCTGCGTGGCGGCCCGGGCATCGCTGCCCTCCGGCTGCGAGTCGTAGAGGGCCTGCAGCCCTTCAATCGACGCCGACAGTTCGGTGGTGGTCTGTTCGACCACGTCCTGTGCGTTCTCGGACCGCATCTCGCCATACGCGGATGCCACGGCGTTCGCCCACTCCGCCGAGCGCTCGGGTGACCTCGTGGTCACCTCGAACGTCAGGACCTGCGACCCGCGCGGCACCTGCACGACGGTCGCCTCCCGCAGCTGTGGCACGGTGACGCCGTTCAGCCCTTCGGCGGCTCGCCCGAGAACGGAGGCGGAAGTGGCGACCAGGCGCTCGGTCTCCATGTTGACCGTGCTGAACGACGAGCCCGACGACAGCACGCTGATCGGCTCCACGGTGTGCTGCGCGGTCGCGGTGTACGTCTGCGGCAGCACCGCCCACGCCCCGGCGGCCACCACCACGAAGACGATGACCGTCCCGGCGAGCACCCACCACGACTTCACGACCCCCGTGTAAAGGTCTTCGAGCGTCCAGTGATCCGACACGAACGTCCCCCAGTTCCCCAACGGCACTGCACGGGCCCCCTCGCCCGTACGCGTATCATACGTCCGCGCGCGCCGCACCGGCAGAGCCGATCTGGAGCCCGTGCTCAGACAGCGAGGTCTGACACGACCAGGCGGGCCTTCCCGTCCACGCTCTCGATCTCCGCGACCGCGGCCGTCGTCACCGAAACCTCGTGTGCAAGGAAACCGGCCACCTTGTCGGCGGCGTGGCGCGCGGCGGCCTCCGACGCTCCGGGATCGCCGAGCGGCACGTAGCGCACGACGATGGAGAAGTCCGCGCGCTGATGGATCTGGAACTGGGCGATCGTGCCGGGATGGTCGACGAACAGCGACCCCAGTCCCCCCGAGAGCATCCGGCCGCCCGGTGTCCGGAGCGCGTCTGCGACACGGCCTTGTATCCCCGCGATGCGCGGCAGCGTGAGCCCGCAGCCGCACGCTCCCGCCATCCAGTGCGTCCGATCTCCGATCGCATAGCGGACGAGGGGGAACACCCGGTTGCCGAGGTCGGTGAGCAGCACGTCGCCGGACTCACCATCGCCGCGCGGTGCACAGTCGGCGTCCACCACTTCCAGCCGACGGTGGTCCGCGAGCACGTGCAGCCCGTTCCGCTCCCGGCACTCGGCGGCGACCCATGGCACCTCCGCCGTGCGGTAGGTGTCGTAGACCGGCGCCCGGAGCACGTCCTCGATGAAGTCCCGTTGTCCCGCGTGGATCATCGAGGCGGTCACCGAGATCGCCCTGATCGGCGGGATGCGCGGCGTCGAGGCCTGCACGCGCCGCGCGAAGGCGTGCACCCCTTCCACGTAGCCGACGAGGAGCGCCGGGCGCACGCGCGCCAATTGAGCGATGAACTCCTCGAGGTCGGCGTCGGTCGTCCCCCGCGCGTCGAGCAGCAGCTGTCGCGTGGGCCACCACTGCGCCTCGTGGACCACACGCCGCAGGCCCGTGCGCGACTGGCGGTAGATGAACGCGCTGTTGTCGCCGGGGTGGACCCCCCACCAGCCGTAGATCCGCCACCAGAGTGCGGCTGTCGGCGCCGCCCGGTCGTTGTA
Source organism: Microbacterium sp. M3 (assembly GCF_033548675.1). NCBI lineage: Bacteria > Bacillati > Actinomycetota > Actinomycetes > Micrococcales > Microbacteriaceae > Microbacterium > Microbacterium sp. M3. The sequence continues at coordinate 60,651 of NZ_JAWTZT010000004.1, read as the reverse complement.
CACGGCGAGGGGCCTGCCGGTGCTGCCTCCTGTCCGGGACAGCAGCCGGTCACGCGGCGGACGATCACGGGAGATGAGCTCATCGCCCGCGTCGTGGATGTCCTGCTTCGTGAGGACCGGGAGCGATGGGAAGTTCTCGGGCTGCGCGACATCCGTCTCGGTGAAGCCTGCCTCGAGGAACCTGCGACGGTAGTAAGGGGTGGTCCGGAACGCGTGCAGCGCGATGGCGGCGCTGCGCTCCTCCGTGAGGCGCGCGACCATATCGCTTGGCGAGCGCTCGACGATCCGCATGTCGGCCAGTGCCGTCCGGTCGCGTCGCATGAGCAGAGCGGTCTTGAGCTCGAAGACGGTCCTGCGCACGACGGCACCCCTGGTGGGGGCATCCCTCGTCGCACCGGGTCCCTGTCGCCCCGCGTGCCCGGCGAGTACAATCTCATCCGCAGTCATCGGCGACTGGGACGGCGTCGAGCCTGCGTCTGGGGTTTCACTCATCGAAGTGGGGGAATCGATGACATCGCGTATCGGCTACGCCGCGGGGGCGTTCGACCTCTTCCATGTCGGCCACCTCAATATCCTGCGCCAAGCCAAGGAGAAATGCGACGTCCTCATCGCGGGCGTGGTGAGCGACGAGATGCTGCGCATCGCCAAGGGGATACAACCCTTCGTTCCGACCGCCGAGCGAGCGGCGATCGTCGCGGCCATCTCGTACGTGGATCGGGTGCACGTGGAGGACACCCCGGACAAGATGGATGCGTGGTCACAGCTCCGCTTCACGCACTTCTTCAAGGGCGACGACTGGCGCGGAACTGAGAAGGGCCTCCGCTTGGAGGAGCAGTTCCGCGCGGTGGGCGTGGAAGTCGTGTACTTCCCGTACACCGTGCACACCTCCAGCACGGCACTGCGACTCGCGCTCGACGCAGCAACGGCTGCGCGACAGCTCCCGGCATGACCGCGGACGCGCCGGATCACCCGGCCGATCCCCGGGCGGGCGACCCTCCCGGGGTCTCGGTGGTGATCCCCACGCACAACCGGCCAGAACTCATGAGGCTCGCGGTCGAGAGCGTGCTCAGCCAGGAGGCTGCCGTCACCGGGGAGGTGATCATCGTCTTCGACGCGTGCGCGGTCGAGATCCCCGAGGTGTCTCTCCCGGAGGGCTGGAGCCTTCGCGGCCTGGCCAACTCTCGCACGCGCGGACTAGCCGGGGCGCGCAACAGCGGGATCTCCGATGCCCGCGGCGAGTACGTCGCGTTCCTCGACGACGACGACACGTGGCTGCCCGGAAAGCTCGCGGCACAGATGGATCGTTTCGCAGAGAGCCCGCAGGCGGTCGCCGTGGGCACGGCCATGGTCGTCGACAACGGCGTCGAGGAGATCGTCCGGCTGGCGCCCGGCGAGACCCTGACCCACGAGGATTTCCTGCGCAACCGCAACCCGGGCGTCCACTCGTCCAGCCTCGTCTTCCGCCGCTCAGATCTGCTGGGTGGCCTCGGCCTCATCGACGAGGAGCTGCCTCGCAGCTACGGCGAGGACTACGACATCCTGCTGCGGGCTTCGGCCCTGGGCACGGTGGCGATCGTGAACAGACCGCTCGTGCGCGTCCTCTGGAACGGGCAGTCCTACTACTTCGGGCAGTGGGCGTCGTACGCGGAGGCGCTGCAGTACCTGTTGCGCAAGCACCCGGACTTCGCGACGTCGCCGCGCGCGCTGGGGCGCATCGAGGCGCAGGTGTCGTTCGCGCTGGCGTCGTCGGGACAGGGCCGCGACGCGCGTGCCTGGGCCTGGCGGGCGATCGGCCACGACCCGCGCCAGGTGAAGGCGTATCTGGCGACCGCGATCTCCCTGCGGCTGCTCACGCCGAACGCGGTGACGCGGATCGTCCGTCGAGTCGGCAGGGGCATATGAGCCATGAAGATCCTCATCGCGTGCTCGTCCGGCGGTCACCTCACCCAGGCACTCGCGCTCAGGGAGTGGTGGGGGCGCCATGACCGCTGCTGGGCGACCTTCCCGGTGGAGGATGCCCGCTCGCGCCTGGCGGACGAGCGCGTGTACGAGATCCACTATCCGACGGTGCGCAACATCCCGAATCTGGTTCGCAACTTCGGTCTGGCGCGCCGCGTGCTGGCCATCGAGCGGCCGGACGTCGTCTTCTCCACAGGGGCGGCTATCGCACTGCCGTTCTTCGCACTCGCCCGCTGGTACGGAGCCAGGACCGTCTATCTGGAGCCGGTCGACCGGGTCACGTCACCGGGACTGAGCGGTCGGCTCGCATATCCGTTCAGCGACGAGTTCCTGGTCCAGTGGGAACAGATGCGAGCGTTCTATCCGGGCTCTCGGAACGTAGGGGTGGTGCTGTGAGCGGCCCGCGTCCCGATGTGGCGAACGGCAGGGGCCAGGGCTGGGCGGCGTGGGGCGTGCGGCGTGGCGACATCATCCTCAGCCTCCAGGGCGGACTCGGCAATCAGCTGTTCCAGTGGGCGTTCGCGCAGGCGCTGATCTCGGAAGGTCGCACGGTGTGGTTCGACCGGGTCCGGTGCCGCGGCGATCGGCCATACGCCTTGGCAGGTCTTGTTCCGCGCTCAGCCCTGCTCGATCCGCTGCGTGGGGCCGCCTTGGCCGCGGCCGAACGAGTCGGCCTCATCCACGACGACTCCGCCCTCCGACTCGTCAAGCAGCGCCGGTCCGGATACGACCCGGCTGTCCGACGCGGCCTCGACGGCACGGCGTACCTGCGCGGGTACTTCCAGTCGCCGATGTACTTCCCCGCTGTGGCCGACGACGTGAGGCGCCGCATCCTCGCCCATCTGGACACGCTGCTGCTTCCCGCGGGTTCGCGGTTCGCTGAAGAGCTGCGGCGCGACCCCGGCGTGGTCGCGGTCCACGTGCGCAGGGGCGACTATCTCACAGATCCGGCAGCGGCCGCGCGTCACGGGGTCCTCGACCGTGGGTACTACGATCGCGCGCTTTCGTCGATGGCGGACCTCGGCTACACACGCCGGGTCTGGTTCAGCGACGACCCGGAGTGGGTCCGGACTCACCTCGCCGCACCGCACGACCGGATCTGCGCCCCGGGCCTCACCTCTGCGGACGGCGGCGAGATCGCGCTCATGGCGGCGTGCGGCGCGCGGATCGTCGCCAACAGCAGCTTCAGCTGGTGGGGCGGATTCCTCGGCCGGCCGAGCACCCCGACGCGGCCCGTCGTGGCACCCGTGGTGTGGTTCGCCGGCGGTCACAGCGACGCGCGGGATCTCATCCCCGACGGATGGATCCGAGTGTGAACAGTACGCGGGAGTCGTTCGTGGTCGTGTCGGCCGGCACGTATCACCTGCCGTTCGACCGGCTCTCCGAGTGGATGCAGCGCTGGCACGACGAGCACGCCGACGTGCGGCTTCTCGTGCAGCACGGACCGTCGAAGCCCGTCGAGGGCGCCGAGAACGTCGCCCTCCTCCCCTACTCCGAGCTGCTCGCCCGCTGCGCCGAAGCCGACGTCGTCGTGCTGCAGGGGGGAGCCGGCGGCGTCATGGACATGCGGGCACTCCAGATCGTGCCTGTCGTCGTGCCTCGCGTGCCCGGTGGCGGCGAGGTCGTTGACGACCATCAGCTCGTCTTCACCTCCGAGATGGCCAGGCTGGGGCTGATCCGCCGCGCGACGACCTACGACGACCTGGCGTCGCACCTGGCCTCCGCCCTCGGGCGGAGGGTGTCGTCCGGACCACCCACCGCCGAGGTCGCGACCCCCGGCGCGCACCGGGTGGATGAGCTGCTCAGCCGGCCGGTGCGCAAGCTCCCCTGGCCGTTCCTCGTGCGTCGTCTCGCCCGCAGCGGCCGCGCGCTGCTCGCGGCCCGCTTCACGCGAAGCGTCCGATGAATGGCACGCGCCGCCAGAGACCGGCGAGCCCGAGTCGCCGCCTCAGCATCCACAGCACGGCGGCGTAGACACCCCCGAGGATCACCACGGCAAGAACCAGCGTGGCGATGGCGATCCCTCCCCAGAAGGTGAACGCCGCTCCACCGACACCGAACACGAGCACCGGGAGGATCGAGGGCACGATCAGCCGGCGGGGCGCGAGGTGAACCCCCATCCGGCGATGCACCTGATGGGCGGCGAGCGCGTTGTCGACGACCATCACGAGCACCCAGGTGATCGCCGCACCCCACACGCCGAGGAAGGGCACGAGTGCGAGGTTGCCGCCGATGCTGAGCCCCACCGCGAGCGATTTGTTGTACATCTGCCACGTGCTCCGGCCGCCCTGCAGCAGGATGCTCTGCAACATGCCGGCCGCCGTCTGCATCATCGTGGCGGCTGCGATGAGGACCATCGGGCCCCAGCCGCGGACGAACTCCGACCCGAAGATCAGGAGCACGGAGCCCCCCATCGAGATCAGCAGCAGGAAGAACGGCCAGTTGAGCAGGATCATCGCCCTCACCACGCGCGTGTGCAGGCGGCTGGACTCCACGAGCTGGTCACGAGCGAGCAGCGCCGACGTCGTCGGCGCCACGGCGACCCTCATGGCCTTGTCGACGATGCCCCCGGCCCGGACGACCCTCGTCACGACCGCGTAGACGCCGGCGTCCGCGGGTGACGCGACCGCGGCGATGATGAGCACGTCGGCCCATTCGAGCGCCGCCTCCAGCGCCGAGTTGACGGCCCGGGGAAGGTTGAAGCGCCAGAAGGCACGAGCCGTCGGGGAGGCGGTGCGATCGAACTCGCCGCGCCGGCGGAGATCGCGCCAGAACGGAGGGGCGATCACAAGGGCGGTGACGACGAGCCAGAACGGCAGCGGCCACAACCATGCGCTGAAGGCGGTCGACGCGGTGAGCACACCGAGCGCGGCGACGACCACGGCCATGACTCGCGAAGCCGGGAGCAGAACGCTCTGCAGCACGGTGAACGTCGCGACGCCCCGCAGCATCCGCGATGCGATCTGCAGCACGCCGATCAAGGCCCCGCACAGGACGAACGGGCTCATGACCCGCAGCAGCCCCTCGAGCGCCGGCTCCTCGCCCGGCGCCGAGAGCCATACGGCGAGCGGCTCGGCGGTGAACCACAGCGCGACCGACGCGCCGATCGACACCACCGTCACGGGGACCACGGCGTACAGGACGATCCGCCACTCCGAGCCCACGCGATCGAACGCGCGTTCAGCGGCGATGAAACGCACGATCCCGCTGTTCGTGCCGAGGCGGAGCACCTGGGTGAGCACCGTGAAGATTCCCACCGCCTGGAAGAACACCCCCGTGCCGCGCGAGCCGAGCACGTTCCCCACGATGGACGTGAGCACGAGTGCGGCCAGTGCCGCGAACGCCGAGCCGAAGAGGCTGATCAGTCCGCCCAGGGCGAGCCGCTCACCGCGCATTCCCTATCCGTCCGAACGGCGTCGGCTGGGCCGCCCAATAGAGCGAACCGCCGAGATACTTCTCCCTCAGCATCATCGCCAGTGCGATGCCGACGAACACGAGCTGCCGGTCGAGGCCGTAGAAGACCGAGAGGCCGCACGCGACGACGACGCTGGCGTGCAGCCACAGGGCCGACAGGTTCGGCGCGTCGATCGTGCGCAACGCGCCGTTGAGCAGCATCAGGGCGAAGAGGGCGAGGCCGACGAAGCCGAAGCAGAACATCGCGTTCCAGATCGCTCCCTGGGTGCCGATCGAGATCTCGCTCCAGTAACTCGGGCGCGGCGCCCCGTAGCCCAGGATGGGTGAGCCCAGCGTGCGCTCGAACGTCTCGGCATACAGGTTCCCTCGTCCGGTCGTGGTGTCGGCCGCCTCCTGCCTGGCGATGATCTCGTCGAGAAATCCCGACATCGTCAGGATCAGCGCGCCGGCCACCGAGAGGATCGCCACCCACAACAGCGCCATCCACTTCCCGCGCAGGATCAGGCGGAGCATGATGTAGGCGATCGCGCCTGCAAGGCCCAGGAACAGTCCGCGGTTGCTCGTCGCGACGGCGGGCGGGATGATCGCCACGAGCCCGGCGACGAGGAACCACATCGCGCGTGCGCTGCGGTGCGCGAGCGCGGTCCCCACGGCGATCGGGGTCAGCACCGCGATCGCCGCCCCCCACCCGTTCGTGTAGGCGAACGGGGCTGACGGCCGCTCGAACGGTTCCTGCCCCCCCCACGGGGTTTGGATCTCGGCGAGCGGCGGGAACACGAGGTCGTTGACGTAGTCGTTGGACGTGAAGAAGTCGGGGAGCAGGATGCCGACGGTGTAGGTCAATCGCTCCTCGGGGAACAGCATCCCGAGGTAGCCGCCCACGATGACGAACACCCAGATGAACGTCAGCCCGTCCATGATGCGCCGTGGGGTGAGGGTCCGGCGCGCGTTGACGATGTAGATCATCGTCGTAGCCAGCGCCAGGAACTGGCTGAAGCGGATGCCGGTGCCCAGCATCCTGCCGAGGTTGTCGGCCATCAGCGAGGCCGGGATCATCCATACCGCGAACCCGATCCAGGGCAGAACGCCCGGAACGAAGCCGAGCCGGCGCCGGAACGTCAGGAAGGCGATCATCGGGATCGCCATCAGCACCACCGCGAACGGCAGCAGACCGAGCGCCCAGAAGACGGGGTACCCCCACAGCAGCACGAGCACCGGCCACGCGGGCAGCGCCCTGCTGTCGGGGTCCGCTGCTGGCCGCTCCCCGGTCGCCCGCGCCAGGGATCGGCTCCGCGGCCGGGCGAGGGACGTCACAGCGACCTCAACTGGCGGTACTTGCGACTGAGGGAGGCCCCGAATGTGAGCAGGTGCCAGAGGAAAAGGAGCGGATAGAGAAGAGCGAACACGACCGGCAGCCCGAGGAGCGCGATCACGACGTACGTCGTGGAGGGATCCTGCGGCTGCTTCACCAGAGAGTCGACGAACCCCGGCCGGCCGCGCGCAGGGCGCGCCGTGCTCTTCGGCAGCAGCTTCTCAGCGAGCAGCTGCGAAAGGAACCACGCGGAGACCAGCACGGAGAAGAGCACCGCTACGGCGATGAGGCCCGGTGGCGACTCGGCACGGAAGAGATGCGCCGCGACGGCGATGTGCACGAGCGGGGCGCGTACGCCGTCGACGACGTGATCGAGCCACTCGCCGGCGGGGCTCCCCCCACGCTGGATGCGCGAGAGCTGGCCATCGGCCGAGTCGAAGACGTAGCCGGCAAGGAGGAGCAGCGCCCCCAGCACCGGTGCCCAGGGTCCGGGCGCCAGGCCGATGAACAGCACCCCGCCGGCGCCCAGCGCGGCGCTCACGGCGGTGAGCTGGTTGGGCGTGGCGCCCAAGGTCGCCGCTTCCACGGCGACGCGCCCGCCCAGCGGCCGGTTCACCCATCTGAGATAAGCGGGGACACCGGCCGCCGGCTTCTGCGCCGAACCGAGTGCTGCCAGCGCCTGCCCCCGCGCCAGCCTCTCCATCATCTGGGCATGTTCAGCGCCAGATCGAAGCTCAGATCCGGCGTGCTGCGGTAGTTCGCGTGCGTGGATGCAGAGATGACGTTCTCGCCTTCTACGAGGAGGGCAGCCGGCACGGCGAATGTCGAGCGGCTCGCGACGGCCGTCGCGTTGCTGACCACCGCTGTCGCATAGGAGTTCTGCGTGATGGTGCCCGCCGGGAGGCGGGTGCGACCGAGCTCGACGCCGTTGAGGTACACGATGACGCCGTCGTTCGCTATGACGGTGACGGTGCCGTCCGCCACCCCCGCGGCGTCGACCACCGCGAACGACTTGCGGAACTGCGCGCTCAGCGGCTTCGTCGTGAGCCCGGTGGGGTCGATGTTGGTCGCCGCGCCGGCGACGCCGCGGGCGAGCAGGCCGTTGCCCGACGCCCAGGCCGAATCATCGAACGGGATCGCGGTCCAATCCGCCGGCAAGGGGTCGCTCGAGTAGCGGTACGACCACGTCGCACCGTTCTCGATGACGACCGGCGGTTCCCCGGGATCGGGTACGGCGGGCGTGTGCACCTGCACCGTCGCGGCCGCCGACGACCCTCCGGCACCCACCGCCACGACCCGGTAGACGTACGTCGTGTCGGCGGTCAGCCCGCCGTCGGTCCACGAGAGCTGAGACGCCGGCACCGAGGCGACGCCCGCCCCGTCGCGGCTGACCGCATACGACGCGACCGGACCGCCGGTCGACGGCGCCGACCAGTTCAGCGTGACCGAATCCTGAGTCACGTCGGTCGCTGTCAGTCCGCTCACCGGACCGGGGGGTGCAGCCGGCGCCCCCCGCTCGGCGACGAAGGACAGGTCGAAGCTCATGTCGGGTGTGCTGCGGTAGTTGGCATGTGCGGACGCCGCGATGACGTTCGTCCCCGACACGAGCATCCCCGCGGGAACGGCATAGGTGACGCGGCTTGCGGCCGCCGCCGCGTGCGTGACCACGCTGGTCGCATACGTGTTCTGGGTGATGGCGCCGGCGGGCATCCTCGTCCTGCCCAGCTCGACGCCGTTCAGGTACACGATTACGCCGTCATTGGCGATGACGGTGACCGTGCCGTCGGCGACGGTGGCGGCATCGGTCACAGTGAACTCGTGCCGGAACTGGGCGCTGAGCGGTCGGGGCGACAGCGCGGTCGGGTCGATGTTCGTCGCCGCGCCCGCGACGCCGCGAGCCAGCACGCCGTTGCCCCCGGCCCACGACGAATCGTCGAAGCCCACCGAGGCCCAGTCGGTCGGAAGCGGGTCGCTCGAGAACCGGTAGGACCACTGCGCACCGTTCGGAATGAAGGTCGTGAAGGTGTCGGCGGCGGTCTTCACCGTGACTGCGGCCGTGCTCGCCGAGCGGTTGCCCCCGGCATCCCTCGCCCTCACGAAGTACTTGGTCGCGGTGGCAGTCGCCGGCACGGTGAAGGCGGTCGATGTCGTCGAGGCGATCACGCGGTTGCCTCTGAGCACCTCATAGGTGACCCCGCCGGGGTCGCTCGACGGGCTCCAGGTGAGATCGGCCCGCGTTCCGCCGCCGGTGATGGCGACGGAGACCGGACCCGGCCGCGTCGGGGCGGCCGAGTCGCGCGGCGCGAAGCGGGCGAACCCGCCTGACCACTGGTTGATGAAGCCCGACCGGATGGTGCGCGAGATGTCACCGCCCGCCCAGACGACTCCCGTCGAATCGACGAAGAGCCCCCAGACGCCGTAACCCGCACGCGCGGTCACGATCGGGGAGAACTCGTGGACGTAGCGGTGCGTCTGCGCGTCCCATGCGCCGAACAGGCTGATCTTGTCGGCCTGCGTCCAGTTTGTCCCCACGTTCGACCACGCGTACGCGTCCTGGTAGACGAAGTCGCCGCAGTGGCAGCCGCCGTACACCAGGCCGTTGCCCGCAGCTACCGCCTGAAAGTCCCCACCGGCCTTCGTGATGCTTCCGCTGGTGAGTGCGAAGTTGCTCCGGTTGTAGGAGAACATCGAGTGCTCAGACCCGCCGAGCCAGACTTGATCGCCCGCCTCGATCACCCCCAGCTGCCACACGTTCCCGGTGATGTTGCCGGACGCATCGACCGACGACTTGCTGAACGTCGGGTTCCACTGCGGAACGGTGAGGGCGGCACCCGCCCCCGTCTGCAGGGCCGTTCCACTGGTCGCCTTCGTGTTCTCCTTCATCTTGAAATACCCCGAGTAGTAGGCGCGATCACCTTGAGCGGACGCGTCGACCGACACGGTGGTGCCGTTGAGGAAGGCGTTCCAGTCGACGTCCGGCGTGCTCGTCGCCAGCGCCACGCGCCCGCCGTTCCAGGTGCTGGCACTGGATGCGGAGCCGGCGCGTGTCAGATGCGTGAACGAGCCGGCGACGTAGAGGAGGTTTCCCTGGACGTCCAGGTCGCGCACGTACGGAACCCCGCCCGTCGTCCGATTCTCGACGACCACCTGCTGCCCGGTCAGGGCGCCGGTGGCCGGGTTGACGAAGGCGATGCCGGGCTGCGGGGCGCCGTTCACCGTGGCGAACTGCCCGCCGAGGGCGAGCCGGCCGTCCGGCAGCGCGTTGATGGCCTTCACCTGGCCATCGAGCGCCGGTCGGAAGGTGGATATCCACTCCCCTGTCGCGATGTCGAAGGCCGCGACGAAGGGCTGCTCCACCTGCCCCGATCCTGCCTGTGTGCGCTGCACGTAGCGGAAATTGCCGCCGACGTACACCTTGCCGGCCATCTCGCCGAAGGCCGCCACCTCGGTGTTGAGCTCACCGGTCGCGCCGTTGCCTGAGCCGGACACGCCCCATACGGTCCGCATCGCGTCGCTGTCCGGGATGGCCGACACCGTCGTCGCCGGTGCACCGCCATCAGGGATCGAGCCGAAGTTCATGTCGGCGAGCCGAAGCGTCGGGCGCAGGAACAGCTGAGTGAACGGGAACGCCCCGGCCTGGTTGTTGTTGGGCGTCCAGAGGTACGACGTGGCCGCGTTCTGCCCCGTCACGCTGTTCCCGTAGCCCCACCCGGCGAGCCAGTTGTGTGTGGACTTCGCCGTCGTGTCGATGCGGTTGAACGAGGTGTTGTTGCCGAAGTTGCTGGTCAAGCCCCCGCTGCCGTTCGTGGTGCCGAAGCGCCACGTGCCGACCCGGTGTTCGGCGTTGAACGTCCACACCCAGCGGTCGCGGACGACCATCTTGAAACGCGCCTCCTGCCACGTCGAGCCGGCGACGTTGGTTGCGCGACGGACGCGGATGCCGTCGGCCAGCGCGTCGACGCGCCCCTTGTTCAGCAGTCCGTCGATCGTCAGCGAGGGCAGTTGCGCGACCTGGAAGGCAGCCGTCCCGGACGGGGTGTTGGCGATCGTCGCCGCAGACTGGAGCCCCTGGTAGTAGTTCTTCCAGCCCTCGCGGCCCCGGGCGATGAGCACCCAGCCACCGCCCTCCGACTCCTGGTCGCAGTAGAACTGCTGCGGGTACACCAGTGTCGGCGTCTGCAGCCAGTACACGCCGTTCGTCGACGCGGGGTAGTTCTGCTTGACCTCCCAGCACGACCCCGCGGCCGTGGCCTCGGTCTTCCCGTCCGGCAGCGGATCGGCCGCCGTCGCAGTCACGGGCAGCGACAGGGAGCCCACCAATGCGGCGACCGCTATCGCGGCGGCCACGATCAGCCGGTGCCGCCTGCGCGTCGTGGTGCGAAGTGAGTGGAGTCCATCCGGACGGGCGATCTCGTTCATGGCAGCGGGCAATCCTGGTCATCGGGTATCTCGTGGGTGGCGAGCTTCCACACGTCGTCGGCGAATACGGCGCCGTAGACGTGCTTCACTGGCCGGCCGGGGTTGTACAGCGACGCTTTGAGCGACTTCCCGGTCTCGTCGAGCACATCGATGCCCGAGACATCGACGCACACGGTCAGGATCATGGTGGCGGGGTCGGCACCGAGGTCGACGTTCGAGGCGGTCGTCTGGGTGACCTTCGCCTCGCCGACCTGCCGATATCCGAGGTCGAACTGCTCGCGTGCAGCGGACTCGAGCTCGCCGAGCACGAACCCGGTCGCGATCTCGTCGACGCCGATGGCGGACCCGTCGGCGCGCTGGGCGATCTCGTTCGCCGCGGCGACAACGGCGACGGCGGCGGACTCGGCGCGCTCGACCTCGTCATCCTGGCTCGGGCTCAACGGTGCGGCGGTCGGCGGATCGAAGCGCAGCGGATCGGTGGAGGGCTCGTTCTCCTCGTCACCGGTGTCTTGCGGATCACCGGTCTCCGACACCCCCGTCGGCCCGTTCGGGGCAGGAGCCGACGGGGGCGCGCTGACGAGGACGACGACGGCGACGAGCGTCGCGACGAGAACCAGGAGCCCCAGGGCCACCAGCAGCCCGCGGCGCCGGCCTTGGCCTTCGGCGCGTCGAGTCTGCGCGGAGGGGGCGGTCATGCCGTCACCGCGCTCGCACGTCCACAGATGGACACCATCCGAGCACCTCCCCAGTGCTCAGCGGCGGATTCGGGTTCCGCCGTGGTCGGATGCGTCGACCGGCGCACGGACCCCAGGATTCGTGCGCCGTCGGGTGTCGACGCATGCAACATCGTAATCCGATGCCCCGGCGCGTCAAGAGGTTGTGCGGCAGCCTCTGATAGGATCCGCGGCGGTCACAGCCCGCAGGCCAGGCTCACGGCTCTCGCGGTGTGATCACAGCTCGCCGGGCTGCACGGCCTCGGCGTCGAGCTCCTCGACGAACCGGCGTGCGCGCGACGGCTCCACCCCCGGCTTGCGGGGCGCGTACACGACGAGCGAGTGGAACAGGAACCGGACGAAGAACGCGACCACGAGCGTGATGGCGGTGGCGAGCACCGCCGAGACGTGCCCCGTGGACACCATCATCGCGACGATCGGGATGCGCACCAGCGCCTCGGCGTTGTTGAAGGCGAAGGACTTCGCGAACCGCAGCCAGACGCCCGAGGCGGACTCGCGCATGTCCTGGAAGACGAAGCGCTCCTGCAGCAGGAAGTTGCCGACGATGGTCGCCTCGGCGGCGACGATCGCGGCCACGATGTAGTCGACGCCGAGCTGCGTCAGCGCCCACACGATGGCGACGTTGGCGATCGCCCCGAGACCGCCGATGATCGCGAAGAGCGACATCTTGCCGAAGCGCAGCGCCGTGAGCTGGGCGAGGAAGTGCACGCCCTGCCGCACCGACGCCTTGGACTCGCCGGCGTGCCGGTCGGCGAAGTCGAACGGGACCTCGGCCACGCGCAGCGGGCGGCGGGCGAGGATCTCGAGCAGGATCTTGAAGCCCCGCGGCTTGAGCTGCTCGGCCTCGACGGTGCGGCGATCGATGAGGAAGAACCCCGTCATGGGGTCGGAGACGTCCTTGAGCCGGATGGGGAACATCGCCCGTGTCACGGCGGTGGACGCCTTCGACACCATCACGCGCGTGCGGTCGGCGAGCCCGCTCGACGTGCCGCCGCCGGCGTACCGCGAGGCGATGACCACGTCGACGTCACCGCGCGAGAAGCGGTGCCACAGCGCCCGGATCTCTTCCGGCGGGTGCTGCAGGTCGCCGTCCATCACGACGCAGGCATCCGCCTCGGCCGCTTCGAGACCGGCGATCACCGCGCCGCCGAGGCCGCCGACGGCGCGCTCGCGGTGGATGAGCCGGACCGGCAGGGGCGCACCGGCTGCCACTTCGCGGATGACCTCGGGCGTGGTGTCGGTGCTGTCGTCGACGAAGACGATCTCGGCGTCGAGCCCCATGCCCGCGCGCCCGTCGACCACGGCCGCGACGCGACGGACGAGCTCCGCGATGTTCGGAGCCTCGTTGTACGTCGGCACGACGATCGACAGCTGCATCGTGGTTCATCCTGCCATGCGGGTGCGGGGTTCTCCCGGCGTCCAGCGAACGCTGGGGAGACGCACGGCACGCGCTCGGGCCGGCGCCGGTCCCGACCGGCCTCCACCCGGCCCCCGCCCAGGATTCCCGGGCGAGAATGGAACGATGACCTCCCCCGTCTCCTCCACCATCACCATGTTCGGCGCGGACTGGTGCCGCGACTGCATCCGCACCAAGAAGCAGCTCGACGCGCTGGGCATCTCCTACACCTACGTCGACCTCGTCGCCGACCCGGCGGCCGCCGACGTCGCGCGCGACATCTCGGGCCGGACGAACATCCCGGTGGTCGTGTATCCGGATGCCTCGCACCACGTCGAGCCCTCCAACGCCGACGTCGAGGCCAAGCTGCGCGAGCTCGCCCTCATCTGAGCCTCGCAGGAACAGCACGCGTTTCGTCTCGCGTCGCTCACTCAACGACCGGTACTCGCGTCCGGTCGTTCAAGCGACCCGACCCCAGTCTCCGGTCGTTGAGCGAGGGAGCGCAGCGACCGAGACGAAACGCCCCCGGGCCCCGGCCTCCGTTGTTGAGCGAGGGAGCGCAGCGACCGAGACGAAACGGCCCGGGGTTCGCGCAGGCCCTGACGCCGCGGCATCCGTCCGATCTAGGCTGAGCCCGTGAGCGTCGAACGCAACACCCGCGCCATCGAGGGATCGGTCGTCACCGACTTCGAGGACCGCATGAGCTACGGCGGCTACCTCGACCTCGGCACGCTGCTGTCGGCTCAGCGCCCGCTGAGCGGCGCCGACGGCCGGCCCGAGCACCACGACGAGCTGCTGTTCATCGTGCAGCACCAGACCACGGAGCTGTGGCTGAAGCTCGTGCTCCACGAGCTCGCCGCCGCGTGCCGGCTGCTGCGCGACGACGAGCTCGCACCGGCACTGAAGTGCATCGCGCGGGTCAAGCACATCCAGAAGACGCTGACCGAGCAGTGGTCGGTGCTGGCCACCCTGACGCCGGCCGAGTACGGGCAGTTCCGCGGCGTGCTCGGCAACGCCAGCGGCTTCCAGTCCGCGCAGTACCGTGCGGTCGAGTTCACGCTCGGCAACAAGAACGCGGCCATGCTCCGGGTCTTCGCCGCCGATCCGGCCGCTCACGAGCTGCTGAAAGCGGCCCTCGAAGCGCCGAGCCTCTACGACGAGTTCCTGCGGCTGCTCGCGCGCTCGGGCTACCCGATCCCCGCTGCCGTGCTCGACCGCGATGTCACGACGGCATGGACGTTCACGCCGGAGCTCGTGCCGGTGCTCGTCGAGATCTACCGTGACCCGCAGGCTCACTGGGCCGCGTACGAGACGTGCGAAGAGCTCGTCGACCTCGAGGACAACTTCCAGCTGTGGCGCTTCCGTCACCTCAAGACGGTCGAGCGCATCATCGGGTTCAAGACCGGCACCGGCGGCTCGAGCGGCGTGCCGTTCCTGCAGCGCGCGCTCGACCTCACGTTCTTCCCCGAGCTGTACGCCGTGCGGACGGAGTTGTGATGACGAACGATCCGCACGCGCTCCGCGCCCTGCTCGGACCGGGGGCCGCGCTGTGCCACCGTGCCATCACCGGCGAGCACGGCGTCTCGCTCCCGCCTTTCACCGACCACCACGTGCATCTGCACCTCATCGACGAGGCCCGGCTCGCGGAGGGGGGCATCGCCGGTGTCGTCGATCTGGGCGGCGATCCCGTCGAGCACGCGCGCCGCGAGAAACGCGGCATTCCGCGCGTGGCATATGCCGGAGCGTTCCTCACGGCGCCGGGCGGCTACCCGGTCGGAAGGTCGTGGGCACCCCCCGAGATCGCCCGCGAAGTGACCGACGCCTCGACCCACCCCGGCGTGCCGGGTGGCGCGGCCACGGCGGTCGACGAGCAGGCGTCGTTCGGGGCATCCGTGATCAAGGTCGCGCTCAACAGCGCCGCGGGCCCGGTGTTCGACGCGGCGTCGCTGGCGGCCGTCGTCCAGGTCGCGCGCGAGCGCGGACTGCCGGTGCTCGCCCACGCGGAGGGCGACGGGATGCCGCAGCTCGCGCTCGACGCGAAGGTCGACGGCTTCGCCCACACGCCCTTCACGGGGTTCGTCGGCCGCACCTTCACGGCGCACGCCGTCGCTGCGGGGCAGGTGTGGATCTCGACTCTCGCGATCCACCGCGATGACCCCGAGGCCGCCGAGTTCGCGCGTGTGAACCTCGCCGGCTTCGCGGCCGCCGGCGGCCGGGTGCTGTACGGCACCGATCTCGGCAACGGCGAGCAGCCCGTCGGCGTCAATGCCGCCGAGGTCGCGGCGCTCGATCGCGCCGGGGTGCGCGGCGCCGACCTCATCGCCGCGATGTCTGATCCGTGGCCGCTGGCCGAGCCTCCCACCGGGGTGAGCACGTTCATCCCCGGCCCGCCGCCGACGCGGCTCGACCAGGTCGCCGCCTGGCTCGCGTTCGCCACCGTCGTCCCGACCGAGGAGCTGATCCATGACGAGCACTGAGTCCGCCGGGACGGCGGTGCGGCACGGACTGGCCGCGGCCGCCGACGCCCTCGACGCGGCCGATCCGCTGCGCGCGCACCGCGACGCCTTCGTCGGCGCGGAGTCGTCGCTGGTGTACTTCGACGGCAACTCGCTCGGGCGCCCCCTGCGCGCGACCGCCGAGCGGCTGTCGGCGTTCGTGCGCGAGGAGTGGGGCGGGCGGCTCATCCGCGGGTGGGACGAGTCGTGGATGCAGCTGCCGTTCGAGCTCGGCGATGCGCTCGGCCGTGCCGCGCTCGGCGCCGCCGCCGGTCAGACGGTGATCGGCGACTCGACGACCGTGCTGCTGTACAAGCTCGTGCGCGCGGCGTTCGATGCGGCGGCCGCAGACGACCCGGCGCGCGTGGAGATCGTCGTGGACCGCGACAACTTCCCCACCGACCGCTACCTCGTCGAGGGCATCGCCGCCGAGCGCGGCGGCCGCGTGCGCTGGATCGAGGTCGACCGGGCGAGCGGGGTCTCGGCGCAGGCGCTGCGCGAGGCCGTCGGCCCCGAGACGGCGGTCGTGCTGCTGTCGCACGTCGCCTACCGCTCCGGATATCTCGCGGATGCCGCGACCCTCACCCGCATCGCACACGACGCCGGCGCGCTCATCCTGTGGGACCTCTGCCACTCCGCCGGCTCGGTGCCGGTGGAGGCCGACGCGTGGGAGGTCGACCTCGCCGTCGGCTGCACGTACAAGTACCTCAACGGAGGGCCGGGATCGCCCGCCTTCGCCTACGTCGCGTCGCGCCTGCAGAATCGGCTCGCGCAGCCGATCCAGGGGTGGATGGGCACCGCCGACGTCTTTGCGATGGGGCCGTCGTACGAACCGGCGCCGGGCATGCGGCGCTTCCTTTCCGGCACCCCGCCGATCCTCGGGATGCTCGCGATGCAAGACACCGTCGCGCTGATCGACGAAGTCGGGATCGACGCCATCCGCGCCAAGTCGGTCGGGCTCACGGAGTTCGCCGTGCGCGTCTCCGACGAGCTGCTCGCCCCGCTCGGCGTGACGGTCGCCTCGCCACGCGACGCGGCGGCCCGGGGCGGTCACGTGACGCTGTCGCACCCGGCGATGCGCTCGGTCACGGCGCGGCTGTGGACGCAGGACGTCATCCCCGACTACCGCGACCCCGACGGCCTGCGCATCGGCCTCTCGCCCCTCTCCACGTCGTTCGCCGAGACGCTCCGCGGCCTGGAGGCGGTCGAGGCCGCCGTCCGCGCCGGGTCCTGACCATCGGGCCCGGCGGATATCGCGGGTTGCGGCATCCATGTCCCGAATTCGGCCGCAAGGCGCCTCGCTATCGGTCGAAATCGGGACATGGGCGGGAGAAATCGGGACATGCCCGACGTGATCATGCCCGACGTGATCAGGGCCGACGTGATCAGGGCCGACGTGACCAGGGCCGACGTGATCAGGGCCGACGCGGCGTACGCATGGTGCGCTGTCCACAGGAGCGATCAGGCTGACGCCCTCTCACCTACACTGGCGCGATGAGCAATGAGGCTCCGCCGGCACCTGGGGCTCCGGCCGCCGTCACCTCCCGCCTGTCGCGCGGCACGATTGCGCGCTACACGACCGGCTCGCTGGGGACCGGCGGCTTCGCGACGCTGCCCGGACTGGTGCTGACCTACTACCTCACCGACTCCCTCGGGGTCGCGGCCCTCGCGGCCGGCGCGGTGATCGCGATCGCCAAGGTGTGGGACGTCATCATCGACCCCGTCATCGGCGCCCTCACCGACCGCGACCGGACGCGGCACGGCAGCCGGCGCCGCCTCATGCTCATCGGCGCCTGCGCGCTGCCGGTGCTCTTCGCCCTGACGTTCGCGGTTCCGCCGTCGCTCGGTCCTGCCGTTGCCGGAATCTGGGTGCTGGTCACGTTCATGCTGACGGCGACGGCGTTCAGCCTGTTCCAGGTGCCGTACATCGCGCTGCCCGCCGAGCTCACCCGGCGGTACGACGAGCGCACGCGCCTGCTCACGTGGCGGGTGGTGGTGCTGACGTTCGCGATCCTGCTGTTCGGTGCGGGCGGCCCGGCGCTGCGCCGCGTGTCGGACGACCCCTTCCTGCAGTACCTCGTGATGGGCGTCGTGTGCGGCCTCGTGATCGGGATCGGGATGCTGGTGGCCACGGCCGTCGCCGGGCGCGCGGCATCCGTCCCCCCTTCACCGATCGCCGAGAGTACGACTGGTCGCCGAGAGGTAGGGAACGAACCAGCATCTCGGCGACCAGCTGTACTCTCGCGGGACGATGGGGCGGCGGACGGCGGGGCCGCACCGGACGGGGGGACGGATGCTGCGGCCCCGGGCATCCGGGAGCACTTCGCGGCGGGCATCGCGGCGCTCCGGCGCAGCGCGCCGTTCCGTGCACTGCTCGGCACCTTCGTGCTGCAGGCGCTGGCGACGGGCCTCATGCTCGCCGGCGCGCAGTACGTCGCGACGTGGGTGCTGCACTCGCAGGCGGCGGTCGAGCTGCTGTTCGTCGCGCTGATCGCCCCGGCCCTGCTCGCCGCTCCGGCGTGGGGCGTGGTCGCCCGGCGCATCGGCAAGGAGCGCTCGTTCGCGATCGCGAGCGTCGTCTTCGCCGCGGCCGCGCTGTCGATCCTCGGCGTGCTCTGGGTGCCCGGTGACTGGATCTACGTCCCGGTCGGCATCGCGGGCATCGCGTACGCGGGCATGCAGTCGCTGCCGATGGCGATGCTGCCCGACGTCATCTCGCACGACGAGCGCACGAACGGCGCCGGTCGCGCCGGGGCGTTCAGCGGGGTGTGGACGGCCGGTGAGACGGTGGGCTTCGCGCTGGGCGCGACCACCCTGTCGATCATCCTCGCGGTCACGGGATACGTCTCGTCGACCGGCGGGCAGATCGTCGAGCAGCCGGATGCCGCGGTCACCGGCATCGTCGTGAGCTTCAGCGTCGCCCCGGCCGTGCTGATCGCGCTGAGCCTGCTGACGCTCGCCCGCTACCCGCTGCGCCGGGCCGACATCGAGTAGGGCTGACGACCAGCCGGCCGGGATCGAGTCGCACTCCTCCTGAGACCCCGTGCCACCCTTCGGGTGCCGTGACATAGGATGCCCGGTGACGCACTCGCCGACCCGAGTCCCGCGCGAGTTCGAAGGAGAACGCCATGTCGCCCACGTCCTCGACGACTCCGGCCACGCCACCGAAGACCGTGCGCAAGCCCCGCAGCACGGCTCCGGTGCACACTCCCGACGCGGAGCTGCCGGACGACGAGGGGCAGGCCCTCGACGACGGGATCACGCAGCTCGAGGCGGGCGCCCGCATGTGGGCGGCGCTCACGCTCGATCAGCGCGCACGTCTGCTCGGGCGCGTGCGCGACGCCGTCGGCATGGTCGCCCAGGAGTGGGTCGACGTCGCCACGACCTCCAAGGGCCTGGAACCGGGGCATCCGCTCTCCGGCGAGGAGTGGCTCGGCGGCCCCTATGGCGTGATCGGGCTGCTCGACGCACTCCGCGAGACTCTCGAGACGCTCGCGAAGGGCGGCAACCCGCTCGACGGCGTGAAGCTCGGCCAGGCTCCGGGCGGACGGCTGCGGGCGCACACCTTCCCGCTGAACGGCACCGAGCGCTTCCTGCTGTCGGGCTTCACCGGCGAGGTGTGGTTCGAGCCGGGTGTGACGGCGGCTGACGCGCGCCGCGAGGCGGGGCTCGGCCAGCTGACCCCGACCCAATCCGGCGGTGTCGGACTCGTGCTCGGCGCCGGCAACGTCACCTCGATCCCGGTGGCCGACGTGCTGTACGAGCTCTTCGCCCACAACCGCGTCGCGCTGCTCAAGGTCAACCCCACGCAGGACGCCCTCGTTCCGGTGTTCGAGCGGGCTCTGGCACCCCTCATCGAGCCGGGCTTCGTCCGCATCGCGCGCGGCGGCGCCGCCACCGGCGCGTACCTCACGTCGCACCCGCGCATCGCCCACGTGCACATCACGGGTTCGGCCGCCACGTTCGACGCGATCGTGTGGGGTCCGTCCGCCGGCGCGGAGAAGGGGACGGATGCCGCGACCCGCCGCGAGAACGCCGAACCGCGCCTGCGGGTGCCGATCACGGCCGAGCTCGGCGGCGTCTCGCCGATCATCGTGGTGCCCGGGCAGTGGACGGCCGCCGACCTGAAGTACCAGGCCGAGCACGTCGCCACGATGCGCCTCGTCAACGCCGGGCACAACTGCATCGCCGGGCAGGTCGTGATCCTGAGCGCGGACTGGCCGCAGCGCGCCGAGTTCCTCCGAGAGCTGCACGCGGCGTACGCCGCCGCGCCGCAGCGGCCGGTCTGGTACCCACGCAGCGACGAGCGACTCGCGGATGCGGCATTTGCCTATCCGGGCGCGGTGTGGTGCGCCGACCGCACCCGCGCGATCGTCGAGGTGGGCGCGGGCGAGAGGCGGGAAGCCGTCGAGACGACGGAGTACTTCGCGCCGGTGCTCGGGGTCGTCGAGCTGGCCGGCACGGGGCAGGAGTTCCTCGATGCCGCGGTCGCGCACGCGAACGAGCGGCTCACCGGCACGCTCGGCGCCAACGTCCTCATCGACCCGGCGACCGAGGCCGCGCTCGGCGAGGGCTTCGAGCGCGCCATCGCCGACCTCCGCTACGGCGACATCGCGATCAACACCTGGACCGCCTTCAACTTCCTCACCGCACGCCTCACCTGGGGCGGATTCCCCGGCGCGACCCTCGCCGACGTGTCGAGCGGCATCGGCGTCGTGCACAACGCGCTGCTGCTCGACCGCGTCGAGCGCTCGGTGGGCCGGGGCCCGTTCCGTCCCTTCCCCCGCGCGGCGGCCGACAAGGTGCGCGGCCTGCGCCTGGCGAAAGGCACGATCCTGCCGACGCCGCCGTGGTTCGTCAGCTCGCGCACGGGAGCCCAGGTCAGCGCGGGTCTCACGCGATACCTGATCGACGGCAAGCTGCCCGGACTGGTGAAGACGCTGACCAAGGCCATGCAGGCGTGAGCGGCCGGTCGGGTGCCGGGTCCGGTGGGGGCGGGATCGCGGGCGCGGGCGGCGGCTCCGGCGCGGGCGGCGGCACGGGCCCGGGCGGCGGCACGGGCGCGGGCAGCGGCACGGGCCCGAGCGGCGGCACGGGCGCGGGCGGGAGCGCCGGCGCGGGCGGCGGCACGGGCGCACCGGCGCGCGGCGGCTCGGGTGGCCGGTCGGGCGCAGCGGCGCCCGGCGGATCCGACGCGCCGGCGCGCGGCGGATTCGGCGCCGACGGACTCGAGGCCGACTACGTCATCGTCGGGGCGGGGTCGGCAGGCGCCGCCCTGGCCGCGCGCCTCAGCGAAGATCCCGGGGTCTCGGTGCTGCTGCTCGAGGCCGGCGGGCCTGACCGGGCGCTCGAGCTGCACATCCCCGCGGCGTTCTCGAAACTCTTCCGCGGCCCGTACGACTGGAACTACGACACGGTGCCGCAGCCCGCACTCGAAGGGCGCACCGTGTACTGGCCGCGCGGCAAGACGCTCGGCGGCTCGTCGTCACTGAACGCGATGATGTGGGTCCGCGGCTTCGCCGCCGACTACGACGAATGGGCGGATGCCGCGGGCCCCGCCTGGTCGTGGGACGCGCTGGTCCCCTACTTCCACCGGGTCGAGCGCACGACCGACGCCTCCCACGAGACGCACGGCGTCGAGGGTGCGCAGGCGGTCGAGCCGCAGCGGGATCCCCGGCCGCACACCGCGGCGTTCCTCGCGGCGGCGCGAGAGGCGGGGCATCCGGTCACCCCTGCGAACCTCCCGGCGGGCCAGGGCTTCTCGCAGACGATGGTGTCGGTGCGGCGTGGTGCACGCGTCTCGACGGCCGACGCCTATCTGCGGCCGGCGCGCCGCCGGCGCAACCTGCGGGTCGTGACGCGCGCGCTCGTGCGCCGCGTCACATTCGGCGCCGGGGAGGCGCCGCTCGCCGGAACGGATGCCGCAGCCACCGTCACCGCGCACGCCGGCCCACGCGCGACGGGCGTCTACGCCGACATCGCGGGGATCACCCGGCACGTGCGCGCGCGTCGTGAGGTGATCCTGTGCGGCGGCGCGATCAACACGCCGCAGCTGCTGATGCTCAGCGGTGTCGGGCCGTCCGAGCACCTCGCCGCGCACGGGATCGCGGTCGTGGCCGATGCCCCCGGCGTCGGCGCGAACCTACAGGATCATCTCGTCGCCGGCCTCGCCCCGGCCGCGCGCGGCGGCACGCTGTTCGACGCCGAGCGACCGGGGGAACTGGCCAGGTACCTGACCGGGCGCAAGGGCATGCTGACGTCGAACGTCGCCGAGGCGTACGGCTTCGTGCGGACGCCCGAGGCCGATGCCGCCGGGGTGCCCGCGGGGCTTCCCGACATCGAGATCATCTTCGCGCCGGTGCCCTACGTCGGCGAGGGGCTCGTGCCGACGCCCGCGCACGGCATCACGGTCGGCGCCATCCTGCTGAGGCCGCGCAGTCGCGGCACGATCCGCCTTGCGTCGGCCGACCCGACGGACAAGCCGGTGATCGACCCGGGTTACCTGTCGGACCCCGATGGTGTGGACGCTGCGACGATGCTCGCCGGCCTCGCCGAGTGCGAGCGCCTGATCGACACCGCCGCGCTGCGCGCGCTCACGACAGGCGGCTGGGTGCAGCCCGACGGCGGCGAGCGCATGACGCCCGCCGAGCGCGCGGAGCTCTCGCTGCGCCGGTACTCGCACACCCTCTATCACCCCGTCGGCACGGCGCGGATGGGAGCGGATGCCGCATCCGTCGTCGACCACGAGCTCCGCGTCCGCGGGGTCACGGGCCTGCGCGTCGCCGACGCCTCGGTGATGCCCACGGTGATCCGCGGCCACACCAACGCCCCCGCGATCGTCATCGGCGAGGTCGCCGCCGACCTGATCCGCGGCCGTCGTGCCTGACCCCCGGCATCCGCTGACCGCCCGGCTTCCCGCAGGCGGCCGGCCGCAGCCGTCGCGCCTGACCCCCGGCATCCGCTGGCCGCCCGGATTCCCCAAGGCCGGCCGCAGCCGACCGCCAGGTCCGCGGCATCCGACGAGCCGCCCGCGGCCGCCCGCCACGCAGTCGGAGATCTGCGACACGTCGGACGCGCTGAGGCGCATTCGTCCGACCGTGCGTAGATCTCCGACTCCGTGGCGCAGCCGTACCGGCCCTGCCACCCCGCACGCGCCTCCGACGTGGACGCCATGTCCCACTTTCGTTGCTTCCCGTCCGCCGTTGGGACCGAAAGTGGGACATGCGCCGCCGAAAGTGGGACATGGGCGCACGCCGCCGACCCGGGAACCTGGCAGCCTCTTCATCCAGCATCGAAACCTCACAAACGCACCACCCCACACCCCGCACCGGTGCATTCGTGCGGTCTCGCGTGCGCGCCGAGCGCACACGGCGAACCCCCTCCGTCCTCGGGTGAGAGCGGAGGGGGTTCGCGGTAGTTGAGGGTCAGCGGCCGCCGCGGCGGTTGGTGCCGTTGGGGCGGACGACCGAGCCGACCATGAGCTTGCCGGTGCCCGACGACGAGGCGCGGCGGCCCGACGTGCGCGGGTTGCCCTGGGGCTGCGCCGCGCGCGAGTGGCCCGCGCTCTGGTCGTGGCGCTGGTGCGAGGCCTTGTCGTGAGCGGATGCCGCGTCTCGGCGCTGACCGCCCGCGGCCTGCTGGCGTGTGCCCTGGCCGGCACCGCCCTGGCCCGAACCGCCGCGGCGGCGACGACCGCCCGAACCGGAGCCGCCGGAACCGGAGCCGCCCGAGCGGGCGCCGGTCGCGGCATCCGTCTCCCGTGCCTCGCGCGCTGCGCGCTTGCGCTGCGCGTTCGCACCCTGGCTGGTGCCGCGCGGCGTCTCGGCCACGGGGACCGGCTTGACGTACGGCGCGACCTGGCCGACGAGCTCGACGACCTCGGGCGAGGTCGCCGTCACGGCGATGGGCTCGACCGAGATGGCGGCCTTGCGCAGCAGCTGCGACACGTCGCGCTTCTGCTCAGGGAGCACGAGGGTGACGACGGCGCCCTCGGCGCCCGCGCGGGCGGTGCGGCCGGAGCGGTGCAGATACGCCTTGTGCTCCATCGGCGGGTCGACGTGGATGACGAGCTCGACGTCGTCGACGTGCACGCCGCGGGCGGCGACGTCGGTGGCCACGAGCACCTTGACGGCGCCCGACGAGAACGCCGCGAGGTTGCGGTCGCGCGCGGCCTGCGACAGGTTGCCGTGCAGGTCGACGGCCGGGATGCCCTGGCCGGTCAGCTGCTTGGCGAGCTTCTTGGCCTGGTGCTTGGTGCGCATGAACAGGATGCGGCGTCCCATGCCCGACGCGAGAGCCTTGACGACGTCCTTCTTGGCGTCGGCGTCGGCCAGCGTGAAGACGTGGTGCGTCATCGCGGCGACGGGCGAGTGCGCCTCGTCGACGGAGTGCAGCACCTCGTTCTGCAGGAAGCGATTCACGAGCTTGTCGACCCCGTTGTCGAGGGTCGCGCTGAAGAGCAGTCGCTGGCCGCCGGCGGGCGTCGCGTTGAGGATGCGCGTGACACCGGGCAGGAACCCGAGGTCGGCCATGTGGTCGGCCTCGTCGATGACGGTGATCTCGACGGCGTCGAGGTGCACGAAGCCCTGCTTCATGAGGTCTTCCAGGCGGCCGGGGCACGCCACGACGATGTCGACGCCGGCGTTGAGTGCGTTCACCTGGCGGTTCTGGTTCACGCCGCCGAAGATCGTGGTCGTGGTGAGGCCGTACGCCTTGGCCAACGGCGCCAGGGTCGCGTCGATCTGCGTCGCGAGCTCGCGCGTCGGCGCGAGCACGAGGCCGAGCGGGCGGCCCTTGCGGCGGTTGCCGCCGGCGAGCTTTCCGCCGAGGCGCGCGGCCATGGGGATCGAGAAGGCCAGGGTCTTGCCCGAGCCGGTCTTGCCGCGGCCGAGCACATCGCGCCCGGCGAGCGTGTCGGGGAGCGTGTCGACCTGGATCGGGAACGCGGTGGTCTTGCCCGACGCGGCGAGCGCGTCGACGAGGGGCTGAGGCACGCCGAGCGCGCCGAACGTGGTTTCGGTCATGGGTACATCTCCGGGCACGGTGGTGCCCTGTCGGTGGCCGGGGCGTATCTCGCCCGCGGGTCGCCGTACGAAAGTCATCACCGGCATCGCGCGGCGGTGGCCGGGCGGCGGCGGGAGGGGAAGCGTTCTACGACGCGAGAAGCGCGATGAAGCGCTGCAAGGTCTCCCACCCTAGCAGTGCCCACCTGGGGGTTCGCCGCGCCCGGCCCCGCCCGCTCGATCGGGGTGTCGGCGGAGCACCGACCTCGGAACGAGACGGATGCCGGACGCCGGAGCTCGTCGGCCCCCACCTGCGTCGAGAAGCTGCGATCTCGGCGAGACAGCACGTTGTGGGCGCCGAAAACATGGTGGCTCGGCGAGATGCCGCAATGTCGACGGAGAAGAAGGGGACGGATGCCGGGGCCGCGTGCTCTGCGGAGGCTCGGGGCGTTTCGTCTCGGTCGCTGGCGCTCCCTCGCTCAACGAACGGGAGGCAGCGGGGCGGGTCAGGGGCGAGAGCGACGGGCCGAACGGAAGCCGCCGCTCGGCTGGGTGTACTCGGTGGCCGGCTCGCCGTCGTGAGCCGACGCGTGCTCGGCCTCGCCGTCGGCGTGATGCGCGGCGTCCGATTCGCCGTCGCCGGCCTCATCCTCGGGCTCACCGTGGGAGCCGGGATCACCCGGTGTGGCGTCGTCGTCCGAGTCCGGCACATCGCCGTCTTCGGCCCCGGCCGCCTCGGCGCCGGAGTCCGCCGCCTCGGGCTCCGCGGCGTCGGGCTCGCCCTCCCTCGCCGGCTCGGCCTCCGATGCGGGCTCACCGTCTGCCTCCGGTTCACCGGCGGACTCTGTCTCGCCGTGCGTCTCGGGCTCACCGGCGGACTCGCTCCCGCCGTGCGTCTCGGGCGCACCGGCAGACTCGGGCTCGCCGTGCGCTTCGCGCTCCGCCTCGGACGCGGCCTCCCGCCCACCGTCCGGCTGCCCCGCCGACGCGGGCGCGGACACGCCGTCGCCCGCCGCGGCGTCGGCGGCGAAGCGGTCGGTGGCGGCCCGGAGCGCTGCGGCGATGCCGGGCTCGGAGGCCGCGTGCGCGGCATCCGGAATCATCTCGAATCTCGCCTCGGGCCACGCGCGATGCAGGTCCCATGCCGTCATCGCGGGCGTGCACAGGTCGTACCGGCCCTGCACGATGACGGCCGGGATGTGACGCACCCGGTCGACGCGGGCGATCAGCTGACCCTCGTCGAACCAGCCGCCGTGCAGGAAGTAGTGGTTCTCGATGCGTGCGAACGCGGTGGCGGCGCGCGGCTCGGTCATCGCCTCGACGAGGTCGGGGTCGGGAGCGATCGTCAGGTTCGCCGCCTCCCACCGCGACCAGGCGACGGCGGCCGGCACGTGCACGGCGGGGTCGGGATCGTCGAGCCGGCGGTGGTAGGCCTCCATCATCCGCGAGCGCTCGAGGATCGGGATCGGCGCGATGAAGTCCTCCCACAGGTCGGGGACGACGGATGCCGCACCGCCCTCGTAGAACCACTCGAGCTCGTGCCGGCGCAGCGTGAAGATGCCTCGCAGCACGATCTCGGTCACCGACCGGGGGTGGGCCTCGGCGTACGCCAGGGCGAGGGCGCTGCCCCACGAGCCGCCGAACACCTGCCACTTCTCGATGCCGAGGTTCTTGCGCAGGAGGTCGATGTCGGCCACGAGGTGCCACGTGGTGTTGTGACGGAGGTCGGCGTGCGGATCGCTCGCGTGCGGGGTGGATCGTCCGCACCCGCGCTGATCCATGAGGATGATGCGGTAGCGCTCGGGATCGAAGAACCTCCGGTGCCACGGCGACGCGCCGGCGCCCGGCCCGCCGTGCAGGAACACGACGGGCTTGCCCTCGGGGTTGCCGCTCTGCTCGTAGTAGACGCGGTTGCCCTCGCCTGCGATGAGCGTGCCGGTGTCGTACGGCTCGATCGGCGGGTAGAGGATCTCGTCGAGGTGCTCGTTCACAGGCTGCCCCCCGGAACGGCGAACGTGTCGCACGCCGAGACCCCGCTCTGGTAGCCCGTCTGGAACCACCCCTGCCGCTGCTCGCTCGACCCGTGCGTCCAAGACTCGGGGTTCACGAAGCCGCCCGACTCCTGCTGGATGTGGTCGTCGCCCACCGCGCCGGCCGCGTCGATCGCATCGGCGATCTGCTGCTGGGTGGGCGCCCGCAGGTACGGCACGCCGTTCTCGTCGCGCTGCTCCGTCATGTCGCCGACCCATGCCCCGGCGAAGCAGTCAGCTTGCAGCTCCATCCGGACGCCGTTGCTCTCGGGGCCGGTGCCGTTGCTCGGGTGCTGGTCCATGATCCCGGCGATGTGCTGCACGTGGTGGCCGTACTCGTGGGCGAGCACGTAGAGCTGGGCCAGGTCGCCTGCCGACGCATCGAACCGCTCGCGGAGAAGACCGAAGAAGGTGGGGTCGATGTAGACCGTCTCTTCGGGCGGACAGTAGAACGGACCGGTCTGATTGGATGCCGTGCCGCACGCCGACGACGTCTGCTGGTCCACGATCACGAGCGTGGGTGCGCGGTAGCCCTGCACCTGCGTCTCCCAGTACTGGTCGAGCACGAGGCTGCCCGCCGCGAGCCGGCAGGCGTCGTTGCGGTTGGCGTCGGCCCCCGTCTCGCACTGCTCGATCTCGGTCTCGCCGCCGGAGCCGGTCTGCGGCAGCGCGGGCGCGATGCTCGAGAGGTCCTGGCCCGTGAAGAGCTGGAAGAGCAGGAAGGCGATCGCGCCGAGACCGGCCAGGCCGCCCCCCGCGATGGCGACGCCTCCGCCTCGTCGCCGCGCCGTGTTCCCCCCGACGTTGGCGTTCTCATTGAACGTCATGAATGTCACGGTACCCCGCCCTCCCGACCGGACACAGGAGCCCGCACGGAATCCCCGGGAATAGGCTCATGCCATGGCGAGCGAACCGACGACCGTGACCATCACCGGCGGCGGCGGGCAGATCGGCTACGCGCTGATGTTCCGCATCGCGGCGGGCGACATGCTCGGACCCGACCGGCCCGTGCGGCTGCGGCTGCTGGAGATCCCGCAGGGCATGCGCGCAGCCGAGGGCGCCGCGCTCGAGCTGCAGGACTGCGCGTTCCCCCTGCTGACCGACGTCGAGGTGACCGACGACCCGCTCACGGCGTTCAACGGCGTCAGCGTCGCGATGCTCGTGGGTGCGCGTCCCCGCACGGCGGGGATGGAACGCGGCGACCTGCTGGCGGCCAACGCCGGCATCTTCGGACCGCAGGGCGCGGCGATCGGCGCGGTCGCCGCCGACGACGTGCGCGTCGTGGTGGTCGGCAACCCGGCGAACACGAACGCGCTCATCGCCGCGGCATCCGCTGCTCCTCACGTGCCCGCCGACCGCTTCAGCGCCCTCACGCGGCTGGACCACAATCGCGCGGTCGGACAGCTGGCCGAGGCGCTCGAGGTGGCGCCGGGCGACATCGCGGACGTGGTGATCTGGGGCAACCACTCGGCGACGCAGTTCCCCGATGTCTCGCATGCCGGGCTGGCGGACGGCCGCAGCGTGCTCGACGCCCTCGCCGAGCGCCTCGGCGGCCGCGACCAGGCGACCGCGTGGCTCGACGACGTCTTCATCCCGCGTGTCGCGAAGCGCGGCGCCGAGATCATCGAGGTGCGCGGCTCTTCGTCGGTCGCCTCGGCCGCCAACGCCGCGATCGAGCACGTCCGCGACGAGCAGCTCGGCACGCGCCGGGGCCGGACGTCGGCCGCGGTCGTGTCGCGCGGCGACTACGGCGTTCCCGAGGGCCTCGTGTGCTCGCTGCCGGTCGTGTCGCGCGGCGACGGCGAGGGGTATCGCGTGATCGAGGGTCTCGACCTCGACGCGCGCGGCCGGCAGCGGTTCGAGGCATCCGTCGCCGAACTCGTCGCCGAGCGCGACGCCGTGCGGGCCCTCGGCGTGGTCTGAGGCCCACCTCCGCGTTTCGAATCGCGCACTTCGCTGCTTCTGGCCGGCGAAAAGCGCCAGGTGCGCGATTCGAAGGCCACGAGTGAGGCCGGGAATAGGCTCTGACGCGTGGAAGCACTGATCGTCGTCATCGTCGCGGTGGTGGTCATCGCGCTGGCCACGGCGATCGCCCCCAAGCTCGGCATCGCGGGACCGCTGATCCTCGTGCTGGTCGGCGGCGCGGTGAGCCTGCTGCCGTTCGTCGAGGTGCCCGAGATCGATCCGGAGTGGATCCTCGTCGGCGTGCTCCCGCCGCTGCTGTACTCCGCGGCCGTTGCGCTGCCGGCGATCGAGTTCCGCCGTGACTTCGGCCCGATCGCGGGGCTGTCGTTCCTGCTCGTCATCGTCAGCTCGGTCGTGCTCGGGCTGTTCTTCATGGCCGTGATCCCCGGCATCCATCCCGCCATCGCCGTCGCGCTCGGCGCGATTCTCAGTCCGACGGATGCCGTGGCCACCTCGATCGT
This sequence comes from Microbacterium sp. M3, assembly GCF_033548675.1. Classification (NCBI taxonomy): domain Bacteria; kingdom Bacillati; phylum Actinomycetota; class Actinomycetes; order Micrococcales; family Microbacteriaceae; genus Microbacterium; species Microbacterium sp. M3. The sequence continues at coordinate 31,464 of NZ_JAWTZT010000004.1, read as the reverse complement.
GAAACGCCTGGGCGTGTCGCGCCGGGTCGTGACGATGCTCGAGGGCGAGAGCCTGCTCAACGACGCGACCGCCCTGGTGCTGCTGCGCACGATGATCGCCTCGGTGGCCGTCGCCACGTCGGTCGGGGGCGACACGCGCGTCGGGGTCGGCTTCCTCCCGGCCTTCGCATGGGGCGTCATCGTCGCCGTCGCCGTGGGCGCCCTCGTCGGCTACCTCAACCTGCGTCTGCGCGCGCTGGTGCGCAACTCGGCGGCCAACACCGCCATCGGCTTCGTGGTGCCGTTCATCGCGTACATCCCCACCGAGGAGCTCGGCGGCTCGGGTCTCGTCGCCGCCGTGGTCGCGGGGATCGTGACCGGACAGGGTGCCGCACGGTGGTTCACGCCGGAGCAGCGCCGCTCGGACGAGCACAACTGGCGCACCGTCGAGCTGATGCTCGAGGGCGCGGTGTTCCTGGTCATGGGGCTCGAGCTCAATGAGATCGTCACGCAGAACGTCGAGAACCACAACGGCCTCGGCACCGGCATCGGGATCGCGGCCGGCGCGCTCGCCATCCTCATCATGGCGCGGGCGGCGTACGTGTCGATCCTCGTGTGGCTGCAGAGCCGGCGGGCCCGCGGCCGGCAGCGCCGTCGGCTCGAGGCGATGTCGGAGCGCATCGACCTGCTCGCCTCGGGCGACCTGTCGGCCTCGGGCGTCGCGCTCGGGCTGGGCGTCGCGCGCGGCCCGGGCGACGCGCACAGCCCGGGCGTCACGCTCGGCCCGGGCGTCGCGCCACCGGGGCGCGGCGCGCGTGGCGGGGCCGCGGCATCCCGCAGCCGGAGAAGGCGCGAGGCGCCCGATGTGGACAGTCCGCGCGTGCAGCGGCGGCTCGCGGCGATGCGCACCCGCATCTCACGGTCGCTCAGCGACCTCGACTACTACCAGGCGTCGCCGCTCGGCTGGAAGCACGGCGCCATCATCGTGTGGGCGGGCATGCGCGGCGTCGTCACCCTCGCGGCGGCGCAGACGCTGCCGCGCGACGACACCACCGACCGCGCGCTGCTCGTCTTCATCGCATTCGCCGTCGCGGTCGGGAGCCTCATGCTGCAGGGCTTCACGCTCCCGTGGCTCGTGCGACTGCTGCGACTGGAGCAGCCCGGCGACGACGGACTCGAACGGGCGGAGCAGTCCGCCCTCGACGACGAGCTGCGCGATGCCGCCGTCTCGGCCCTGTCGAGTCCGCTGCTGCGCCGCCGCGACGGCACCGCCTTCGCCCCGGAGCTCGTCGCGCATGTCGGCAGCCGCATGGTCGATCCTCCCGACGACGCCGAGAGCCTGCCGACCCGCGACCTGCTCGAGCTGCGCCTCGCCATGATCGAGGCGATGCGCGCGCGGCTGAACGAGCTCTCTTCCGGCGGCGGCTACAGCACGCCCGCGCTGCGGCACGCACTCGCCGAGCTCGACGCCGACCAGCTCAGCCTCGAGCTGCGCCTCGACGACGAGGACTGACGCCGGCATCCCGGCGCGGCGGCGTGAGGGCGGAGTGAGACAATGGGTGCCGAGCGAGGGGGCCTCACATGAGCGAGACGACGATGAAGACGCCGGATGCCGCGCACACGCATGCTGCGCCGGCGTCAGGGTCCGTCGGGCCCGAGACCGCGCCGCTGCACCTGCCGCACCCGGCCGCCGAGTGCCCCAAGTGCTTCACGGAGCTGCAGCAGAACCGCAACTGGTGGCTGGCCCAGCCCGCCGGCTCCCGGCTCGTCGGACTGGTCATCTCGCGCGACGACATGCCATCGGTGGTCGAGCAGCGCGCAGACCTCACGCGCTTCGGCGTGCCGATCGAGGGCTTCCGGCACCCCGCCCCCGAGACGCTCGAGTCCTGGGAGGAACGCCTGGTGCGCCTCTTCGGCACCCTGGGCCGGGGCGACGTGCTCGTCGTCGCGAACGTGCACGCCCTCGGCCGCGACATCGACGAGGAGACCCGAACGGTCGCCGAGCTGCACCGCCGCGGTGTGGTCGTCAAGGTCGTGAGCCACGGCGGCCGCCACCTCTACGACGCCGGACGCTGACGCGCCTGCGCGCGGCCGCCGCGCTGCGCCTCAACCGCTCCGCGCGCGAGCCCGCCTGCTCCGCGAGCCCGCCCAGTGCGGACGACCACCCGGGGCCGGCTGTCCGCCACCAGGGTGGATGGCATGTCCCACTTTCGGTGGCTCCCGACCGCGGTTGGGCCCGAAAGCGGGACACGCGTGGGCGGCATGTCCCACTTTCGGTGGCTCCCGGCCGCGGTTGGGACCGAAAGTGGGACATGCACCGCCGGAAGTGGGACACGCACCGCCGGAACTGGGACACCGGGCACCGAGCTGCCGCAGGCGCAGGGTCTTAGACCGCAGAGCGCGGGGCGGCGTAGAGGGCGTGTCCCACTTTCGGTAATTCCCGGCCGCGGTTGGGACCGAAAGCGGGACATGCTCCGTGGAAAGTGGGACACGCACACCGCCGGAAGTGGGACATCGGGCCCGAACTGCCGCGGGCGCAGGGCCTTGGACCGCTGAGCGGGCGAGGAGCGTCGAGGGCATGTCCCACTTTCGGTCGTTCCCGGCCGCGGTTGGGCCGGAAAGTGGGACACGCAGGGATGGCATGTCCCACTTTCTGCGCTACCCGGCCGTGGTTGGGACCGAAAGTGGGACATGCTCCGCAGAAAGTGGGACACGGGCGCACCTGCAGCGCGCAAAGCCGCAGGCGCAGGGCCTTGCGCCGCAGAGCGCCGGAAACCCGGGAGGCGGGTGCGACAGGAGCGACCGCGGGTCAGGCGTCGTCGGCGCCGGACTCCCCGGCGCCGCTGAGCGAGTTCGCCCGCTCCTCGTCGAGGAGCGGCAGGTCGTCGCGCGTCACGAGGCGGGCCGCGAGGGCGTGCTCGACGAGACGCACGCGGCGGTTCGTGGCGTACGAGCGCACACCGCCGCGCATGCCGGGCACGCCGATGCGGTCGAGCTTGTCGCACACGTTGTCGAGCTTGCGGTTGAAGCGCGTGAGCGTCCAGCCGAGACGCTCGGCGGCCTGTGCCGACGTCGGCAGCTCGCTCATGCCCGTGCCGTCGCGGCGCAGCACGGGTTCGGCCAGCGCAAGGATCATGACGCGCTGGCTGTGGGTGAGCGGCACGTCGCCGATCGTGCTGAGGCCGTCGTCGTCGGGCGTCGGCGGCGTCTCGCGGAACGTCGGCTCGGCGGCGTGGATCGTGAGCTCGTAGGTCGTCGGACCGGCGCTGAAGATGACGGATGTCGCGGCGAAGACGAGCGGCAGCCGCGCACCGGGTGCGAGCCACGCCTGCACGCGGCCGCCCGTGTCGGTGACGGTCGCCGACAGGCGCGAGCCGACGTTGGAGAGCAGCCAGAGCCCCTCGACGTGCTGGATCGTGAGGAAGTTGCGGTGCAGGAAGAGGTTGTCGTCGATGGCGAGGTCGCCCTCGCGTCCGACGGTGAACACCGTGTCGGGCGCGACGGAGAACTCCTCCCCTGCGAACTCGACGGTCAGGGCATCGGCGACGGCGGCGGTCACGGGGTGCATCCTCGGGTCGGCGTCTGCTGGAAGCGGCCGTTCTCGCGCACCAATGTGACGTCCACGCACGTCTGCCCGGTCGCGGCGGCCGGCACGACGATCTCGGCGACGTCGACCGGCTCGGACTCCGCCGTGACGTCGGTGATGGTGACCGGCGTCACGATGTAGGTGTCACCGTCCTGCGGATCGGGGTTGGTCCAGGTGAAGCGCACGCCGCCCTCGACGGGGGCTCCGGTGACGTCCTCGACGGCGGGCACCACCAGCGACAGCGGATCCTGTGGCGCGGACGAGCCGGAGGGCTGCGGCTCGGCGTCGGGCGTGCCGGCGAGGATGCCGGGCAGCGAGACCCCGACGATGACCGCGACGAGCACGAGCGCACCCACACCGAGCCCGATCCACAGTCCCGTGCGACGGCGCGGGGCCGGACCGGCACCATCGGGGACGGCGACCGGTGCGGCGGGAAGCGCGAAGGACGAGGCATCCGGTCCCGCAGTGAAGGGTGGCGCCACCGGAACCGGCGCGCGCAGCACCGTCTCGTCGAGCGGCATCGACGCCGCATCGGCCCGGCGCACCGTCTGCTCGTAGGCCGACGGAGCCATCGCCGGCCGCGCGACGGTGTCGGCCGCCGCCGGTTCGGCCGGCGGCGCGAACGCGCTCGCCGGCGGGGCGAAGGCGCTGGGCGCCGTCGTCGCCGAGGGACGGGTCATGCCGGCCGCGGGCGTGGTGTCGGGGTTGATGCTGACGACGCCGCGGACGCGGGTGAGGCCGTCGTCCTCGTCCTCCTCGATGTCGTCGGGGAGGTGATCGTCGAGGATGTCGATCGGCGTGACCGAGTGGGCCAGCTCGATCTGCACGGTCTGCAGCGCCCGGGCGAACGCCAGTGCGCTCTCGTACCGATCGGCGGGCGCCTTGGCCATCGCGCGATCGAGCACACGCTGGAGCGACACCGGCACGTCGGCGCGGCCGAGCGCGGGCAGCGCGAGCGTCTCGATGCGGTGGATGAGCTCGGCGGCGGTGTTGCGCTGGCCGGGCAGCTCGAAGGGCGAGCGCCCCGCCAGGAGCGTGTACACCGTCGCGCCCAGCGCGTAGACATCCGAGCGCGGGTCGCTGCGGGGCACGTCGGCGAACGACTCCGGCGGCGACCAGGGGATCGACAGGCCCGCGGACTCGGCGGCCGCGCTCGTGGTCGAGGCGATGCCGAAATCGGTGAGGGCGGGGCGGTTGTATTCGGTGACGAGGATGTTGGCGGGCTTGATGTCGCGGTGCAGCACCCCGGCGCGGTGCGCCGTCTCCACGGCCGCCGCGACCTGCACGCCGACCCGCAGCGACTCGGCGATCGAGAAGGGCTCGCGCCGGTACCGCACCTGCAGGTTGGGCCGCGGGCAGTACTCCATCACGAGGTACGGCCGGCCGTCCTGGGCGACTCCCGCCTGGTAGATCGTCACGATCGCCGGATGCGTCGAGAGCATGGCCATGACGTTGGCCTCGGCGGTGAACTCCTCGACCGAGCCGCTCGACATCCGGTCGGTCAGCAGCACCTTCACCGCGACGCGCCGCTTGGGCAGCTGCTGCTCGTACAGGTACACGTCGGCGAAGCCGCCCGAGCCGAGCAGGTCGACGTAGGTGAAGCCCGGAAGGTCGGGCGGCGCCATGGGCGCGCGCTTCGCGCTCACGACATCCCTTCGATCGCGACCGTGATGCCGTCGCCGAGGTCGAGCACGTCGCCGGCGATGACGACCGTCCCCTCACCGGGGTGCAGCCGCACCGGGTCGGCACCGGGGCGCAGCAGGGTCGTGCCGTTGGTCGTGCGCAGATCGGTCGCGACGATGCTCTCCCCCTCGACGCGCAGCTCGACGTGGCTGCGCGAGATGTCCTGCTGAGGGCTGTCGACGGCGACGAGGTGCGGCAGGTCGGTGCCGCTCACGCGGGTCGAACGCGGACGCCGGCCGATCACGACGGTGCGGTCGAGCGGGATCACCTGTCCGGTCGACACCCGCACCCGGCCGGGCGCCGGCGGGCGCGGCGGCGCGAGGGCGTCGGGCGTCCCGGAGGACGACACCGCCGTGCGCTCGAACTCGGCGTCGGCCGCCGCTTCCGCCCGCAGCGCGCGGGCCTGCGCGAGCGAGATGGTGGCGCCGTCGTGGTCGCCGGCCACGGGGGGCGCCGGCGCGGCGGCGGCCGGGGCGGGCGTGCCCATCGACCGGATGATCGTGGCCGCCCACGGCTCGTCGCCGCTGGGTGCGGCGGTGGCCGCGGCGTCGTCCTCGTCGAACGGCTTCTCTGCGTCGCCCCCCGATCGCGACGGCGGTGCGTCCTTCGACAGCAGCGTCGAGTCCGAGGGCAGCAGCGTCTCGGCGTCGGCGACCGACGGCACCGAGTTCGAGTCGATGAGTCCGCTACCCGGTGTGCGCGGGCCCGCGGGTGCGGCTGCCCCGGAGGGCGGCACCGGCACGCCGATGGAGGGTGCGGATGCCGCGGCCCGAGCGCCTCCGGCTGCCCCGGGCGCGACGGTGGGCGGCGCCGGCGCGGCGACCGCGGGTGCGGCGGTCGCGGCAGCGGTCGCCGCGGCCGGACCCGCCGCAGCGACCGGTGCCGGCTCCGCTGCGGGCGACGCGTCCGCGCCAGGGCGTCCGAGCGCCTCCCCGCCGGCGGGCGCCGCAGCGGGCGCGCCGGACGGGCGCGCGGAGACCGGGGCGCCCGCCACGACCGCGGGTGAGGACGAGCGGGTGGCCGCGGCATCCCACACGATTCCCGCCGCGAGCACCACGCCGTCGGCGATCTCGAACTCGGCCGGCGCGGCCGCGTCGAGGTCTTCGGTGGTGAGCGCCACGCGGGAGACCCCCGCCACGACGCGCTCGGTCCAGGTGGTGACGCCCGCACCCGAGACGCGCTCGGGCGCCGCGGCGTCGACCTCGAGGACGAGCTCGCCCCGCACCGCGAGCCGCACACCGTCGACCTCGGCGAGCGCCACCGCGAAGGAGGGGATGGCGGTGAGCGACGCGCCGTACGCGCCGGTGAGGGCCTCGATGACGCCACCCAGGCCGCGTCCGTCCGACACGACGGCGCGGATGCGCGCGAGCAGCGACGCGGAGGCCCCCGGCTCGAGCACCACGAAGCCGCGCGGCGTGACCGCGATCGGCGTCGTTCCCGGGGCGTACAGCGTCGGCATCAGAATCCTCCTGTGGCGACCGCCCGCGGCAGGGTGTCGCCGTCGATGTCGGCATCCAGGTCGGCGGGGGCGCCCACCGGCACCGTATCGCGTTCGTGTGTCCGGTTGGCGCGCGTGCGCACCGCGAGCGCGTCCACGACCAGCGCGGTGATGTTGTCACGGCCTCCGCGCACCATCGCCTCGTGCACCAGCCTCGTGGCCGCCGCCTGCGGGTCGGCCTCGGCGAGCAGGATGCCGTGCAGGGCGTCGTGGTCGAGCTCGCCCGAGAGCCCGTCGGAGCACACCAGGATGCGGTCGCCGTCCTCGGCGGGGAGGAGCCAGTAGTCAGGCTCGGCGTCGCTCCCCGCGCCGATCGCCCGGGTGATCACGTTGCGACGGGAGTCGCGCTGCGCCGCGTCGGCCGCGAGCTGCCCGCTGTCGACGAGCTCCTGCACGACCGAGTGGTCGACGCTCACCTGCTCGAAGCGGCCCTCGCTCAGCCGGTACGTGCGCGAGTCGCCGAGATTGATCGTGAGCCAGTAGCCCTCGCCGTCGACGTCGGCGATGACGACGCCCGCGAGGGTGGTGCCCGCGCCGGCCCCTCCGCCCGGCGGCAGCGCCCCGACGCGCCGGCGGGCGGCCGACACCGCGGCCTGCACCTCGTCGATCGTGAGGCTCTCGCGGCCGACGAGGGCCGCGAACTCGTCGACGACGGCCGCGCTGGCGATCTCGCCCGCGTTGTGTCCGCCCATGCCGTCGGCCACGAGGAACAGCGGCGCGGCGGCGAGGTACGAATCCTCGTTGATGCGGCGGCGCAGACCCGCATCGGTCGCGGCTCCGAACGCCACCGCGATCGCGGTGCCGGGCTCGGCCGTCACGCGGCACCCACCGCGACGCGCCGGTCGCCGAACTCGAGCTGGTCGCCCACGCGCAGGGTGGTGCGACCGGCCGGCGCGAGTGGGATGCGCACCCCGTCACGCACGAGGACGGTGCCGTTCGTCGAATGACGGTCGGCGATCCAGGCTCCGCCCGCGTCGCCGCCGATCTCGAAGTGCGTCTTCGACAGCGACAGCGTCTCGTCGCGCACGGCTACCGAGACCGCACCGGTCTCTGCAGCGGGGTTGCGCCCGTAGAGGGTGCGGCCGTAGACCGCCATGCGCGTGCCGTCGTCCCACGTGAGCACCGCGAGCACGGGCGCCTCGGCGTAGAGGGCGGCGCGTTGCGCGGGCGGCGGGACGGCGACGCGGGTCGAGTCGAGCTCGTCCGCGGGAGCGATGGTGGCGACGGATGCCGCGGCCGCGGCGACAGCGGCCCCGAGCGGCTCCGTCGTGGTCGCGGCGGGGAAGGGCATGGTGACGCTCGGGAACGCCTCCGTCGCCGGGGGCCGGTACTGCGGGGCGCGGACCATCGGAGCCGACGGTGCCTCCCCCGTCACCCAGGGCATGCCGTCGATCACCCGGGTGACGACGGGCGGGCTCGGGCGCACGGGGGCCGACGGCGCGGGTGCGGCGCCGTATCCGGGCCACGGCACCGGTGCGGCGGCGGCCACGGGCACAGCGACCGGGGGCGCCGGCGGTGCAGCGGGGGCCGAGGTGGACGTCGGGGCAGCTGCGGCCGAGGCGAGGGACGGTGCCGACGCGGCCGCCGGCGCCGACGCGCGGGCGGTGAAGTCGGGCCAGGGCAGGTACGGATTGTCGACGGCCGCCGCGGGCGACGCGGCGACGCGGGACGCGGCATCCGTCCCCCGCACGTTCACCACGACGGCGCGCGACGCCTTGTCGTGCCAGCCCTGGTGGCGACGGCGTCCGTCGAACAGCGGCGAGAAGTAGCCGATGACGATCGAGCCGGCGAGGCCGAAGACGATGTTGCGCCAGACGGCGCGCCAGAAGCCGATCGGGCCGGCGGCGTCGGCGTCGTGCAGCTGCAGCCCGAGCAGACGCTGCCCGATCGAGCCGCGTCCGCCCTGCATCGCCGAGTAGACGAGCCACCACGCGAACAGCACGAGACCGATCACGAGAGAGCCGGCCGACACCAGGATCGCGAGACCGACCGGATCGGCGTCGGCGCCGAACACGACGCCCGTCATGATGCCGATCAGCGCGGCCCCGAGGGCGTAGGCGATCGCGAGGTCGATCGCGAACGCGCCCACGCGGCGACCGATGGTCGCCGCGGGGGCGGCGACGGGCGAACTGACGGTCATGGGGTCTCCTGGGGGGCGGACGGAGCGGGGGGTTCGGTGCGCTGCGCGCGGCGCGTTCTGCGGGCGGCCCGGGGCGCGGCGGTCGACTCCGGGCGGTCCGGCGACGCCGGAGAGACCGTAGGCGCGTCGGCGGCGGCGGGCGTTGCGCGAACGGGCCGGGGCGGGAGCGCGAACCGCGTGCCGGCGAGGAGGGAGCGGATGCTGAGCCTCGCCCGCAGCCGCTGCCACAGCGAGCGCTCGCGGCCCATGTCGCCGACGATGTGGTCGACCTCGGTCCAGAAGGCTTCGATGTCGTCGGTCGTCGGCTCGGTCGGGCCGAAGACCTCGAGGTCGGCGCGGGTGGCGAGCGTCGCCACCCGGGGTTCGGCGAACACGGCAGTGAGCACGCCGGCATCCTCCTGGCGCGTCGCGCCGGGCCGCACGGGCGCCCCGTAGTCCGCGGCGCGGTCGACGAGCTCGTCCCAGCCGCCGCTGATGCGGTCGGCGGCCCGCTCGGCGGCGCGGCGCTTGCGACGGCGCGCGGCCTTCAGCACGCCGATGACGATGAACGGCGCGAGCAGCACCGCCAGGACGGCGAGCGCGCCGATGCCGATCGACAGGATCGTCCACAGCAGCCCGAGGTCGAGCGCGTCCTCGTCCTCCGAGCCGCGGTCGTCCGCGACGGTCGGCGGCAGATCGACCTGCTCCTGCGGCGGGGGCGGCGGCTGCAGCACCTGCGGCTTGGGGTCGGCCTTCGGCTTCGTCGTCTGGTCGCTGGGAACCTGGTCCTCGGGCGGCGTCGGGTCGAAGGGCACCCAGCCGGCGCCGTCGAACGCCACCTCGACCCACGCGTGGAGCGTCTCGCCCGTGGCCTCGAAGACCGGCTCTCCCGCGGCATCCTCCTCGGGGTAGAAGCCCATCACGACACGCGCGGGGATGCCGATCTCGCGGGCGAGGAGCGCCATCGCGGTGGCGTACTGCTCGTCGTCGCCCACCATCTGCTGCGAGCCGAGCAGGGTCGCGATGCGCTCGGCGCCGTGGCCTGCTCGCGAGAGGGGCTGACCGGCGAGGCCGTGGCTGAAGAAGCCGTCCTCCGAGAGCATCAGCTGCAGCGCGCGCACCTGCTCGACGGGGGTCGCCGCATCGGCCGTGGTCTCGGACGCGATCTCGGCCAGGCTCTCGGGCACCCCCTCCTGCTTGGGCAGCTTCAGCGGGGCGAAGGCGGTGTCGCCGAGCTGCTCGTCGCTCGGGACCGCGGGGATCACCGTGTCCAGCGTGTACGCGTCGTCGGCGGCGAGGCCCGCCGTGACCACGCCGGTCTGGGTGGACTCGTTGTAGTGCGCGGTGCGCCGGAGGTCGTCGGCACGGTCGCCGTCGAACGTCACGCTGCGCACGGCGCCGGCATCCGGCATCCACACGCCCTCCAGCGCGCCGATCTCGACGTGCACCGTGGCCGGCGTGCCCTCGGCGTCGGCCGACATGTTCGTCCGCGCCGGGGAGAACGCGCTCGAGGCGCCCGCACCCTCGTCCGAGACGTTGTAGACCGTGCCGTTGTAGGCGTCCATCGTCGCCAGGCGCACGCGCGCCCCCTCGGGGAGGCCGCTCACCGTGAACAGCGCCTCGTCGGGGTGGTCGCGCACGTACGACCGGAACGACTGCAGGGGGCTCGCGAACTCGCGGATGTCGAACGGCGGGATCACGACGTCGCGCAGCACGTACCGCGGGGACGACGGCGCGGCGAAGCCGCTCGTGGCGACGCCGACGACGCCCGCGATGACGACGACCGCGGCGCCCATCACCACCCGGCGGACCGCCGGCCCGCGTCGTGCGGCGCCTTCGCCCACCGAGATGGCCGCCTGCTGCGGCTGCCACGCCTGACGGATCGCGAGCCACACCACCGCGACGAGGCCGAAGACGACGCCCTGCACCACCGGCACCGCCGGCTGCGAGGTGCCGAGGGCGATCTCGACGGCGAGGAAGACGGCGGCCGGAACGAGCGCCCACGCGGCGCTGCGCAGGCGCAGCGCGAACGACGTCGTCAGCACGGCGGCGACGAGGGTGAGGAGGAAGGGCACGACGAGGTGGCCGCCGTCGGCGGCGACAGGAGCCACGGTGGTGAGCAGCTGCTTCCACGACAGCACGGCGCCGAGCGCGAGCTGGCGGATGGTGTCGAGCGTCGGCACGAAGCCCAGGACGGTCGTGTGGGGCAGGGCGAACGCGCCGCCGAAGAGGAGGTAGACCAGCACGGTCGCGCCGGCGAGGAGCAGCACGCCCCAGCGGAACATGCGCCCGAGGACCGCCAGCCCCATCCCCAGCGCGAGCGCGCCGAGCGCGGCGACGAGGTACAGCGGGCCGTCGAACGTCGGCCAGAAGCCCACGACCGGGATGAGCAGCAGCGCCGCCACGGCACTGAGGTCGAGGATCCACCGCCGCAGCGGCAGCGCCTCGGCCTTGGCGGTGCTCGCGGCGGGGGCGGCAGTCGCGGTGCGGGCTGGGCGTGCGCGGTTCGCGGCGCGGCGGGAAGGCGCGGACGTCGGTGCCGTCATGCCAGCACCTTCCGCAGGGCGCTGGGCAGCTGCTCGAGCGCGCCGACGGTGACGACGTCGGCCTCGCCGATGCGGCGCAGCGACGGCGCGGTGGCGGGCGAGCCGGCGACGACGGCCAGTACCCGGGCGCCGAACGGCAGCCGGCTGCACGCGGCCCGCAGGTCGTTCGCATCGACGCGGGTGCCGCACACCAGCACCACGACGCTCGCCAGCGGCAGGGTCGCGGCCACGACGCCCGCGAGCTCGACCACGCTGCCGGCGCGGGGCTTGGACGCCCCGAGCGCCGACAGCGCGTCGAGGAACTGCTTGCCGGTGCCCGCCGGCAGCGCGCGCTCCTGCACGCGCACCTCGACGCGGTGGGAGTCGCGCAGGGCGCGGAGCCCCAGCGAGCCGGCGGCCGAGATCGCGAGCTCGAACTCGTCGTCGTCGCGGTAGTCGCCCGGGTTCGTCGACAGCCCGATCACGAAGTGCGAGCGCCGCGTCTCTTCGAACTGGCGCACCATCATGTGGCCGGTGCGCGCCGTCGACTTCCAGTGCACGTGGCGCAGGTCGTCGCCCGGCTGGTACTCGCGCAGAGCGTGGAACGACACGTCGTCCGGTGACAGGTCGGTGGCGGGAAGGCCCTCGAGGTCGCGGAGGAAGCCGAGGGACTGGCCGTCGAAGAGCACCGTGCGCGGGTGCACGAAGAGGTCGACGGGCTCGTCACGCCGGTGCACCCGTTCGAAGAGCCCGAGCGGATCGCCGCGCACGACGCTCACCGGGCCGACCTCGACCACGGCGCGGCGGGTGGTCGGAATCGCGAACAGCTCCTCGGCGGAGTCGCCGGCGGCCAGCCGCTGCACGTCGAACACGCCGCGGCCGTTGCCGACCGGCAGCACGACCCGCGAGGGCAGGATGGCCCGCGTGCCGGTGTTCGACAGGGTCAGCGCGCCCACGGCACGCTCCCCGACCACGACGCGCGTGCGGTTGAGGTCGAGCGAGACGTCGTACGCGGTCCGCCCGATGAGGAACAGCAGGCACAGGGCGAGCACCACCGCGACCACGAGCGCTGCGACGGTGAGCTCCCACCAGCCGAGCGCCTGCCCGGCGATCCACAGCACCGCCATCGCGGCCAGCAGCACCCAGGCGGCGGGACGCACGACCGCGAACACGCGGCCGAGCACGGCCCCGGCACGGCGCAGCGCGCTCAGCGCCAGCTGCCCGTACCAGGCGCGGGGGTCCTCCGCGCCGCTCGCCTGCCCGAGTGCCTCCGTCGTCATCAGGCCGCGGACCTCGCCTGCGGTGCGGCGACCGACTCGAGCACGCGCGCGATCACCGTCTCGGCGGACGTCCCGGCGAACTCCGCCTCGGGGTCGAGCACGATGCGGTGCGTCCAGACCGGGCCGACGAGTCCCTTGACGTCGTCGGGCAGCACGAAGTGACGGCCCTGGGCGGCGGCGTAGACCTTGGCGACGCGGATCATCGCGAGCGAGCCGCGCACCGAGACGCCCACGCGCGTCGCGGTGTCGGTGCGCGTGGCCTCGGCGAGCTGCGCGGTGTAGCGCAGCACCGCCGGGTCGACGTGCACGGTGCTCGCGAGGTCGGCCATGTCGGCGACGGCGCCCGTCGTGATGATGGCGGGGAGGTGCGCCGACGGGTTGCGGTCGGCCGCGCCCGCGAGGATGCGCTCGGCGACGGCCAGGTCGGGGTAGCCGATCGAGGTCTTCACCAGGAAGCGATCGAGCTGCGCCTCGGGCAGCTTGTAGGTGCCCGCCTGCTCGATCGGGTTCTGCGTCGCGATGACGAGGAACGGGCGACCGACCTCGTGCGCCACACCGTCGACCGTCACGCGCGACTCCTCCATGACCTCCAGCAGCGCCGACTGGGTCTTCGGCGACGCGCGGTTGATCTCGTCGGCGAGCACGATGGAGGCGAAGACCGGTCCGCGATGGAACTCGAACTTGTGCGAGGCCTGGTCGTAGATCGTCACGCCGGTCACGTCGGACGGCAGCAGGTCGGGCGTGAACTGGATGCGGCTGCTCGTGCCCTGCACGGTGGCGGCGAGCGCCTTGGCGAGGCTCGTCTTGCCGGTGCCCGGGGCATCCTCCAGCAGCACGTGCCCCTCGGCGAGCATCGCCGACAGCACCAGCCCGACGACCTCGCGCTTGCCCATCAGGGCCTGGTCGACGTTGTCGACCAGGCGCGCGAAGGTGCCCTGGAACCAGGCCGCCTGTTCGGGGGTCATCGTCATGTTGCTCTCGCTTCTCGTTGATTCTCGTGCGGGCGCGGGCGCTACCACACGCGTTTTTCGCTCTCGCCGTAACCGACGATCCGCACCCAGACCTGCTCGCCGTAGTAGCCGTAGTAGCAGCCGAGCTGGACCGAGCCGTTCGCCGGCAGGTTCCACGAGGCGCCGCCCGCGAACTCGCCCTGGCCGGAGGAGTAGCAGTACACCTGGTACCTGCCGGCGGGGAAGTCCTGCGTGTTGACCTCGAAGTAGTGGCAGTTGCCCGACGAGCAGCCCGCCACCGATCCGGTCCCGGCGCCCCGGCTCACCCACGCCTTCGGCTGCGGCCGCGGCGCGGTGGTCGCCGCGTCGGAGACGACGCGCGACACCTGCTGGGGCTGCGCGGAGTCGTAGGCCCGCACGTCGATCGTGTGGCGCTGGTCGTAGTCGTTGCCCACGCGGCGGGAGCCGTTGTTCGACACGTTCTCCCAGCCACCGCCGTTGATGCGGATCTGCACCTGCGCGATCGAGCGGCCGTTCGGAGCCGGCGCGCTCCACTCGACGAGCACGCTGGTGCCGTCGCGGGTCGCTTTCACGCCCGGGTCTCGCACCGGTCCATACGGGATCGCGCCGTTGGACGGCGCGGACTCCGGGCCGGTGTACCGCACGCCGTCCATCGCCGTATAGGCGCGCACGCGGATCGTGTAGGTGGTGCCGTTCGACAGATTGCCGATCGTCTTGTTGGCCGGCATGGCGGTCCAGCCGCCGCCGCTCAGCGAGTACTCGTAGCCGATCTCGCTGGCCGACGCGCCGTTGCCCGCGGCATCGCCGTACGACACGACGACGGCGCTGTTGCCGGTCGGCGTCGAGAGCGACACACCCGTCGGCGCGCCGGGCACGCCGAACGCGCGCCGCGGCGCCGAGGGGGCGCCCCACGCGCTCCAGCCCGCCTTGTTCGAGGCGCGGACGCGGAACGTGTAGTCCGTCTGCGACGTGGCCACGTTGACCGCCTGGCGGGTCTGCGTACCCGGGATGCCGGTGACCGTGTTGACGACCGACGATCCCTGCATGACCTGCAGCTCGTAGGCCGAGACGGCGTCACCGTTGTCGACGGGCGGCGTCCACACGACTTCGAGCTGGGCCTGGTTGCCCACCGGGTCGAGGCGGTTGACCGACGGGGATGCCGGCGGCTCGGGCGCCCGGGCGGGGATCTCGCTCACCGACCACGGGCTGAAGCTCGACGGGTCGGGTGCGAGGTTGTGGGCCTGCACGCGCACCTGGTACGCGACGCCGTTCTGAAGGCCGTCCCAGACGATCGAGTTTCCGACGACATCGGTCTTCTGAGAGATGCCCGAGGGCGGCGCGGGCGAGATCTCGAGCGTGTACTTCTCCACGGGCGAGCCCGGCGTCGACGGCGTCACCCACGAGACGTTGAGGCTGCGGTCGCCGAAGACCAGCGTCGGAGCGGCCGGGGTGTCGGGACGCGCGTCCGGGCGCGCTTCCTCCGAGGGCGGAGACGCCTCGGACGGCCCGACGCGGTTCTCGGCGACGACGGTGAAGTTGTACTTCACGTTGTTCGTCAGGCCGTCGAGCGTGCACGTCGTCGCGAGGCACTCCTTCTCGTAGTTGCCCGCGGTCGACGACACGAGGTAGCGCTCGATCTCGGCGCCGTTGTTCGCCGGCGGAGTCCACGAGAGCACCACGGTGCGGTCCTGCACGCTCGAGACGGTCGGGGTGCCCGGCGCGTCGGGCTTGCCCTGCACGGTCAGGCGGATTCGTCCCTCCACCTCGCGGTCGGGATCGCCGGTGGCGTCCTGGATGCGATAGCGCACCACCATCGTCCCGAAGAACTTCTCGTCGGGCGTCACCTTCACCTGATCGCCCTCGATCACCGGGGACTGGCCTTCGCCCGTCTCGATGACCGCAGCGGTGACCTCGAGCGGCTTGTCGGGGAAAGGGTTCACATCGTTGGCGAGCACCGGCACCGTGACGGTCTTGCCCTGGTGCGCCTCGGGCACGATGTCGTCGTTCGCCGTCGGCAGTTCGCGGGTGGACGCGATGACGCGCACGTTCACGACGCCCTCGATGGGCTCGGTCGTGCCGTCCTCGATCCGCAGCCGGATGACGCCCCCGGTACCCTTCCTCGTGTCGGCTGCGGCGCTCACGCGCAGCTCGTCGCCGTCGATCGCGGCGGTCATGCCGTCGGGCGAGCCCCCGACGATCTGGTAGCGGATGCGGTCGACGTCCTCCGGGTCGGGGTCGGTCGTGAGCCCGCCGAGGTCGAGCGTCGTCGGATCCTCTCCCGGCGCGACATCCATCTGCCCGTTGACGAACGCGGGCTGCTGATTCTCGGGCGGCAGCACGGTGATCGGCAGCGTCAGCGTCGCCTTGCGCCCCTCGGGGTCGTCGGGGCCGGTGCCGTCGGTGACCTCGAACGTGATCGCGTCGGGGCCGAAGTAGCCGGCGGCCGAGGTGTAGACGAGGGTCGTCTGGTCCTTGACGAGCGTCGCGCCGTCGCTGTGCGCGGCGGTGACCTTCGCGGCCTCGGTGATGATGACCTTGCTGCCGTCGGCCGAGCGCACGTGATCGTCGAGGGGCAGCTCGACGGTCTCGCCGCTCTTCACCTCGACGGGCTCGGTCGAGAGCATCGTCGGCGGCAACGACGACAGCGCCGGGACGTGGATGAAGGCGGATGCCGCGTTCCCGTCGCGGTCGGTGATCGTGTAGGTCGCGAGGCGGCCGGTCTCACCGAGCGTGACGCGCACCGTGCCGTCCGCCAGCACGCGGGAGTCGGCATCGGCGACGGTCAGGTCGAGATCGTCGACGGTGCCGTCGGGGTCCTCGTCGTTCGCGAGCACCTCGAGGTCGACGACGCCGTCCTCGACGTCGGCCGCGCGGAGGTAGTCGTCGCGCGCGATCGGCTTCTGCAGCGGCACGTCGTCGGCGACAGTGATCTGCAGCACGGCCTTTGCCTCGGCACCCCGCGCGTCGCGGATCGTGTACTGGAGCGAGGTCTCGACGGGCTTCGACGGCGACGTCACGACGACGCGGTTGCCCTCGACCTTGGCCTTGAGGCCCGCGACGTCGGGCAGGATGAGCCCGTTCCTCACGATGCCGAACTCGTCGCCGTCGGGGTCGGAGTCGTTCGCCAGCACGGGCACGGCGACGGAGCGGTCGGGCCGCATGATCACGGTGTCCTTGACCGCGTACGGAGCCTGGTTCACGCCCTCGGGAGGCGCGATGCCGATGCGGACGCCGGCGGTGGCCTCGGCGCCGAGCCTGTCGCGCACCCGGTAGGTGAAGGCATCCACTCCCGCCGTGTCGTCGAAGGCCTCGTAGACGAGGTAGTCGGAGCCGTTCTCGACCACGCGGCCCTTGGCGGGCGACGAGGCGAGTCCCAGCAGCTCGACGGAGTCGCCGTCGGAGTCGATGCCGTCCAGCGGCACGGCGACGCGCACGCGGCTGCCGCTGAGCACGCGCGCCGTCAGGTCGCGGGGGCGCGGAGCGGCGTTGGTGTCGGCGTTGACCGGCAGCACCTGGATCGTGATGTAGCCGGCGTCCTTCTGGCCGGTGCTGTCGACCGCCTCGTAGGTCGCGTACACGGTGCCCGGCTCGTCGGAGGCCCGGAAGCGCACCGTGTCCTGCGAGACGAAGATCTCGCCGTCCTCAGGTTCGATGAGCGGGGGCACGAGGTCGGGGGCGAGGTGGATGGTGTCGCCGTTGGGGTGGTAGTCGTTGTCGAGGACCGGGATGGTCACCACGTCGCCGGCCCGGACGACGACCTGGTCGTCGTTGGCCACCGGCGGCCGCAGCTGCGCCGGCGCCGGGATGGGGATGACGATGACGTCGCCTTCGGCGGACTGCGAGCCGTTCGAGATGCGATAGGTGATGCGCACCTGCTCCGACAGGGCCGCCTGATCGCTGATGCGCAGCGTCTCGTGGTTGAGGACGGCCACCGCGATGCCCGAGCCCGGCTCGACCGTCACGGACTGGACCACCAGGATGCCGCCGGAGGGGTCGGAGTCGTTGGTGAGGACGTTCACCAGCACCTCGCCGCCGCTCGGCAGCAGCGCGACGTCGCGCACCGCGACGGGCGGCAGGTCGGTCTCGCCCTCGGGAAGCACGTCGACACGCACGATGCCGGGGATTCCGGCGGCGCCGGCCGCGACGAGGTACTGCACATAGTAGGTGCCGGGCGTCGCCGACCGGAACGTGAAGGTCTTGTTGCCGTAGTCGGGGACGATGTCGGTGCCCGGGACCGGGTCGACGCGTGCGAGACGCAACGGCTCACGCCCCGCGCCCACGTCGTTCGCGAGCGGCGACACCGTGGCGGTCTGACCGGTGCGCACGGCGACGTAGTCGGCATTGGTCACCGGGTCGATGGAGCCGACCGGGCGCACGTCGAACCGCACGATGCCGACGGTCGCATCGGTGCCGTCCGAGACGGTGATCTCGACGTCCTTGCGCCCCTGCATGTTGCCGACGGCGCGATAGGTGATGCGCCCGTCCGACGTGTAGTCGGCCTCGTCGCCGTCGGCGGTGACGACCGAGCCGAGGAAGACGTCGTCGCCGTCCGGGTCGATCCAGTCGGGGAGCACGTTGTAGGTGATCGTGCCGCCGGCCTCGACCGCGACCGTGGTGACGCGCTTCTGCGTCGGCGCCGCGTTGACGTCCCAGCCGCGCACGTTCAGTGAGACGCGGGCGGTGTCGGTGCCGCCGCGGCCGTCGGCGACCTCGTAGGTGAAGGATGCCGAGCCCGAGGCATCCTCCGGCACGGCGATCTGCAGGGCCCGGCCGTTGTCGATCGACTGCACCTCTCCGACCGACGGGCCGCCGTCGAGCACGCGTGTCGTCAGCACGTCGCCGTCGGGGTCGCTGTCGTTGTCGAGGATGGGGAGCGTGGTGGTGCGGCCCGGTCGCACGCCGAGGTCGTCGTCGTTGGCGTCGGGAGGGGTGTTGATCTCGGAGCGCTCCGGGAGCACCGTCTCGGTGGTCTCCTCGGTCGTCTGCTCCTCGTTCTCGGTCTCGCCCTCGGGCGGGGTCAGCTCGTCCCAGTTGTCGACGCGCTGCAGGTCTTCGGCCGCCATCCAGGTCGCGCCGCCGATCACGTCGTTGAGCACGACGACATCGCGGTTGACGCGGAACTGGAGCAGCGACGTCGGCTCGATGCCGTCGATGTCGGCGTCGAGGTCGTCGGCGTCGCCCGCGCAGTCGCGGACGAACCGGCCCGAGCCGCTCCATGCGGCGTACGCGCAGCCCTCGAGCCACACCGGGTCGGCCGGCGCGCCCTCGCCGCCGGAGTCGGTGGACGTCGGGTCGGAGCCGTCGAACGGCACGCGCACGAGCGCCGACGCGGTCGACACCGTGACGGCGTCCGACGCCGCGGAGGGCTGCTGCAGCACGGCGTTGCGACCGCCCTCGACTGCGGTCTCACGACCTTCGGCGATGAGCGTGCCGTCGGCGATGTCGAGCACGACCGGCTTGTCGCCGACCGCGGTGATCGACAGCTCGGAGTTCTCGTCGACCCCGGGGAGGGCGCTGCGAACCGGCTCCTCCGGCGTGTCGTCGGCGGCGAGCCGGACAGTGACGAGCTCGGCGCTCTCGGCGGACGCGCCGTGGACCACCCCGTCGACGCCGATCGCGACATCCGCCCCCTCGCCGAGGTTCGCGATGGGATCGGTGCCCTCGATCTGGAACGAGCCGACCCCCGCGGCGGGCAGCACCCAGAGGTCACCCGACGCGCGGTCGAGGATGGCGGCAGTGGACCCTCCCAGCGCGACCTTCGCGTCGCCGGGCACGCTCGCGGCGCCCGACAGCGACACCATCGCGGGGTCGACCACGCTCACCGACGAGTTGGCGTCGTCGACGACGAGGACGGTGCTGCCGGACTGGAGGATGTCGTAGTCGTCGCTCGTCGTGCGCAGCCCGCCGTCGAGCACCTGCGACTCGTGGTTGAAGTGGCCGACCATCAGGCTCGAGCGCTTCGTGACCCACACACCGCCGTCGTGCAGGTCGACCTCGGTGGTGGGCAGTCCCTCGTAGACGAACGCCAAGGTCGTGATCGTGACGGCGGCCGCCGTGACGGCACCTGCCGACGCGAGCGCGCGCGGGCGCGCGCGTAGCCAGGTGAAAGAGCTCATGAGACCTCGGCCTCCTCCGGGGCGTCGTGCGTCTTTACGTGGCGCATGACCCCGGCGAGGGGCGTCGCGAGCTCACAGAAGACCTGAGGGGACACTCCACCCTAACCCGGAGGCCCGGGTCGATCGAAAGGGGAGCATCGACTCAGGAGATCGTATTCCGCCTGATCAGAGGCCCTCCATGGGGACAAACACCCACTCCCCCGGGCCGGCCTCACCCCCGGGTCGCTGCGGCCGCCGGAATCCCGACGTACGCGCCGAGGTGCTGGGCGGTGAGCGTCTCTCCCTGCGCCACGAGATCGGCCGGCGTGCCCTCGAACACGATGGTCCCGCCGTCGTGGCCGGCACCCGGCCCGATGTCGATGATCCAGTCCGCGTGGGCCATGACGGCCTGGTGGTGCTCGATCACGATGACGCTGTTGCCGGCCTCGACGAGGCGGTCGAGCATCCCGAGCAGATTGTCGACGTCGGCGAGGTGCAGACCCGTGGTGGGCTCGTCGAGCACGTAGATCGCGCCCTTCTTCGCCATCGAGATGGCGAGCTTGAGCCGCTGCCGCTCGCCGCCCGACAGCGTGTTGAGGGCCTGACCGAGGGTGATGTAGCCGAGGCCGACGTCGATCATCCGCAGCAGGGTGGTGTGGGCAGGACCCTTCGTGAAGAAGGCGGATGCCTCTGCCGCCGACATCGCGAGCACCTCGGCGATGTTCTTGCCGTCGAGCGTGTACTCGAGCACCTCGTCGCTGAAGCCGGTCCCCTCGCACAGCTCGCACAGCGTCTCGACCGTCTGCGTGAACCCGAGGTTCGTGATGATGACGCCGAGCCCGCGGCAGGCGGGGCAGGCGCCCTCGGAGTTGGCGCTGAACAGCGCCGGCTTCACGCCGTTGGCCTTGGCGAACGCGGCGCGGATCGTGTCGAGGATGCCGGTGTAGGTCGCGGGACTCGACCGCCGGTTGCCCTTGATCGGCGACTGGTCCACGACCACGACATCGTCGAACCGTGGCACGTTGCCGTGGATGAGCGACGACTTGCCCGAGCCGGCGACGCCGGTGACGACGGTCAGGATGCCGAGCGGGATGTCGACGTCGACCTGCTTGAGGTTGTGCTGGGTCGCGCCCCGGATCTCGAGGGCCCCCGTCGCCGCGCGCGTCGACGCCTTCAGCCGGGCCCGGTCGTCGAGGTGGCGTCCGGTGATGGTGCCCGATGCCCGGAGCCCGGCGACATCGCCCTCGTACTGCACCTCGCCGCCCGCGCGGCCGGCGCCCGGGCCGAGGTCGACGATGTGGTCGGCGATCTCGATGACCTCGGGCTTGTGCTCGACCACGAGCACGGTGTTGCCCTTGTCGCGCAGCTGCTGCAGCAGCCGGTTCATGCGCGCGATGTCGTGGGGGTGAAGGCCCGCCGTCGGCTCGTCGAAGACGTAGGTCACATCGGTGAGGGCCGACCCGAGGTGACGGATCATCTTCGTGCGCTGCGCCTCGCCGCCCGAGAGGGTGCCCGACGCGCGATCGAGCGACAGGTA
Source organism: Microbacterium sp. M3 (assembly GCF_033548675.1). Classification (NCBI taxonomy): domain Bacteria; kingdom Bacillati; phylum Actinomycetota; class Actinomycetes; order Micrococcales; family Microbacteriaceae; genus Microbacterium; species Microbacterium sp. M3. The sequence goes on along the minus strand of NZ_JAWTZT010000004.1, from coordinate 10,191 downwards.
TCCGAGTCCGATGTCGATGAACGACGCGATCGTCTGGCGGAGGCCGACCATGAGCGGCGCGACGGCGGGATCGTCCACGGTGTCGAGCCACGCCGCGAGATCCGTGATCTGCATGGCTGCGGCATCCGCGATGCTGGTGTCGTTGATCTTCGACGACCGCGCGCCCTCGTTCAGACGCGTCCCGCCGCAGTCGGGGCAGGGCAGGAACTTCACGGCGCGGTCGACGAACGCGCGGATGTGCGGCTGCAGCGACTCGCGGTCCTTCTGGAGCATCGACTTCGTGATCTTCGGCACGAGACCCTCGTAGGTCATGTTGATGCCGTTGATCTTGACCTTCGTCGGCTCCTTGTAGAGGAAGTCGGCGAGCTCCTGCTCGGAGTAGTCGCGGATCGGCTTGGCCGGATCGACGAACCCCGACTCGGTGAACCCCTTCACCATCCAGCCGTCGGGGTTGTACCCGGGCACCGTGATCGCGCCGTCCTGCAGCGACTTGCCCTTGTCGTAGAGCTCGTCGAGATCGACGTCGCTGACCTCGCCGAGGCCCTCGCAGCGCGGGCACATGCCGCCCGTGATCTCGAACGACCGGCGCTCCTTGATCTTCTTGCCGCCCTTCTCGAGCGTCACCGCGCCGGCGCCCGACACCGACGGGATGTTGAACGAGAACGCCTGCGGCGAGCCGACGTGCGGCTGCCCGATGCGGCTGAACAGCAGCCGCAGCATGGCGTGGGCGTCGGTCGCGGTGCCGACGGTGGACCGCGCATTGGCGCCCATCCGCTCCTGGTCGACGATGATGGCCGGGCTCACGTTCTCGAGCGCGTCGACCTCGGGCCGGCTGAGCTGCCCCATGAACTGCTGCACGAACGTCGGGTACGTCTCGTTGATCAGCCGCTGCGACTCGTTGGCGATCGTGCCGAACACCAGCGACGACTTGCCCGACCCGCTCACGCCGGTGAACACGGTCAACCGCCGCTTAGGGATCTCGACGTCGACGTTCTTGAGGTTGTTCTCGCGGGCCCCGACGACGCGGATGACCTCGTGCGAGTCGGCGATGTGGGGGACGGATGCCTCGGATGCCATGCGCACGAGTATGCCCGGCAACCCGGACACCGCGCTTCCTGAATCCTGCTCGATCCGCTCCGGGCCCTCCGCTCGAACCGGTCCGTCGGCTCGAACCGGTCCGTCGGCCCGAGCCGGTCCGTCGGCCCGAGCCGGTCCGTCGGCCCGAGCCGGTCCGTCGGCCCGAGCCGGTCCGTCGGCCCGAGCCGGCTGCCCTGTCCTCGAGCCGGCCGCCCTGTGCAACGCCCCGGAGACAAGGCCCCTCCCCGATGCATGTCCCACTTTCGACCCCATACCCCTCGCCATGGGGCTGAAAGTGGGACACGAGGGCGTGAAAGTGGGACATGGGCTCAGCGGGGCGCCACGCGCGGGCGGGGGCGCCACGCGCGGGCGGGGGCGCCACGCGCGGGCGGGGACGGATGCCGGGGCTCGCAGTTGTGCGCCGGGCTCAGGGCGTTTCGTCTCGCTCGCCGGCGCTCGCCCGCTCAACGACCGGCACTCGGCGGTCGTCGAGCGAGCGAAGCGACACGAAACGCACCGGCCCCCCGTCGTCGAGCGAGCGAAGCGAGACGAAACGCGCCGCGGATCGGACGGATGCCGGGGGCTCAGGCGGCGCCCGACTCCGCGGGCTCGATCGCGAAGTTGTCGCGGAAGACGCACGTCGGGTCATAGGTCGCCTTGATCGCGCGGAGGCGCGCGAGGGTCGCGGGCGGGAACGCCTCGGCGATGCGCTCCGGGCGCTCGGAGGAGTCGAAGCTCAGGTACATGCCGTCGACGTGGTGGGCGAGCGTGCGCCACTGCGCATCGAGCCGGTCGGGGTGCGATCCGAGCGCGGCGACCGAGAAGTTCGCCGAGCGGTGCGCGTAGGCCGTCTCGTCCTCGGCGACGTCGGCCACCGCGCCGCCGACCGCCCGCAGCTGGAAGAACGGCACCGCGCCGGACTGCAGCATCCGTGCCGCCGCCTCGGCGAAGGCGGGGGTGACGTGCTCGATGAGACCCGAGCGGGAGTGGGGCTCGCCGGCGCCGTGCTGGGGGCCGAGGTCGGCGTTCGCCATGACCTGCGGATACGTCGTCAGCCGCACCGACTGCTGCACGAGCGGCGCGAGCTCGGCGAAGGGCTGCAGCCGGGCGATGATCGTGTCGGGGTCATCGGAGTCCACGATCCCGTACAGCTGGACGATCTGGGGCTGGCCCGGGCGCGGGGCCCCGGTGAGCAGGAACAGCGTCAGATCGCGCGGCGACGCCTCGACCACCCGGCCGTAGCCCTCGAGGAACGCCGCGACATCGTCGACCTGGAACGCGAGCTGCGCGTGCCCGATCTGCCCCACCTCGTCGACCTCGAACTCGAAGGCGGTGACGATCCCGACGTTGGCGCCGGCCCCGCGGATCGCCCAGAAGAGGTCGGGGTGGGACGCGGCATCCGTCCGCACGATCGAGCCGTCGGCCAGCACGACCTCGGCGGCCCGCAGGTGGTCGATCGTCAGGCCGTGCTCGCGCGCCAGCAGCCCGATGCCGCCCGCGGTCGCGAGCCCGCCGACGCCGACCCCGCCGTAGTCGCCCGACGAGAGCGCCCAGCCGTGCTCGCCGAGCACCGCGGCGACCTGCGCCCACCGCGCGCCCGGGCCGATCCGCACCAGTCTGCGGCCGGCGTCGAGCACCTCGATCCCGTCGAGGCGGCGGAGGTCGATGACGATGCCGCCGTCGTTCGTGCTGCGCCCGCTGATGCCGTGGCCGCCGCTGCGCACCGACAGCGGATGCTCGGGATGCCGCCGCGCGAATGAGACCGCCTCGGCGACCTGCTGCGGCGAGTCGGGCTGCAGCACCAGGCCCGGCGCACCCCCGCGCATGTAGGTGGCGCGCACGTCGCCGTAGCCGAAGTCGCCCGGCTCGATCGCGCGGAGTCCCGCCGGGACGTCGTCGTACGCGATGCCGTCGCGGCGGGCGGCGAGGGTGGCGGACGAGCGCACCGGGCCGGCGGTGACACCACGGCGAGCGCGCTCGTCCGCGACGACCGCGCGAACCGCCGGTGCGACCTCCTCACCGAACCGCTGCAGCAGGTCGGGGTCGTCGGCGGCGATGATGAACGTGCCGATGCCGTCCTCGAGTGCGAGGCGCGCGAGGCGCTCGGCGAACTCGGCGGGATCGGCCGCGAGCTGACCGATGTTCAGCAGCCGCCGGATCTCGCGGGGGTCGCGCCCCACCGACGCTGCCGCCTCGTCGATCGCCGCGTTGCCCTTCGCAAGGTCGCCCGGCTGCAGGTAGCCGAGCGAGGGCAGCCACCCGTCGCCCTTGCGGCCGGTGAGCGAGAGCATGCGGGGCTTGTACGCGCCGATGTGGATCGGGATGTCGTGCGCCGGCCGCGGGCCGCGCTTCGCACCGTGCACCCGGTGGTAGCGGCCGTCGGTGAACACGCCGCCCCGCTCGTCGGTGCGCCAGAACTCTCGGATGAGGTCGATCGCCTCTTCCAGGGCGGTGACCGCTTGACCCGGCGTGAGGCGCGCGCCGCCCATCGCCTCGATCGCATCCCAGAACCCGCCGGCGCCGAGGCCGAGGTCGAAGCGGCCGCCCGAGAGCAGGTCCAAGCTCGCGGCTGCCCGCGCCACGACGGCGGGAGGCCGCAGCGGCACGTTCAGCACGTTGGGGGCGATCCGGATGGCCTCGGTGCGTGCCGCCACGAACGACATGAGCGTCCACGTGTCGAGGAACGCGGGCTGATACGGGTGGTCCTGGAACGTGACGAGATCGAGTCCGGATGCCTCGGCCACCTGTGACAGGATCACCGGCGCCTCGGCGGCCGCCGCCGACGGGGTGATGAACGCGCCGAATTCGAGCGGGTGTCCGTAGTCCATGGGTCCTCCGCAGACGAGAACCGGCGGCATCCGGGAATCATTCCGCCGCATGGGCCGGGCGGCGTCAGGGGATCGCGAAGACCACCTTCGCGCCCGACGGCACCGCCGAGGTGACGATCCGGGTGTCGAAGGTCGCGAGCATCGCGTCGTTCGACGCGGCCAGGTGGAGCAGGTACGTGTCGGTCACCTGCGAGCTGGCGAGCAGGCGCTCGGTGTGCACCGAGCTGTCGAGCAGGCTGACCGTGTCGGGCAGGAACGCGTGATCCGCGCGCGCCGCCAGGCTCGCGAGGCTCGCCAGCACGACGGGCGCCGGCTGCGTGTTCGGGTACTTCGGATGGCTGACCACGCGCACCACCCCGTTCTGCACGAGCGGGCACGTGTGCCAGGGCTCTCCGCCGCGCGCGGCGAACCAGCGGTGGGCGCGATCGTGGTGCACGTGGAGGGGGTCGATGAGCGCGATCACCGCGTTCACGTCGAGCAGGTGCCGCGTCACGGAGCGTCATCCCGGAGGGCGTCGACGTCGTCGAGCGTCGCACGCCCCGCATCGGGTGGCGTCGGCAGCAGGACCACGCCGTTGCGGGTTCCGCTGTGCCGCCTGCGCTCGGCGAGGGTCGCCCGCGCGAGCTGCGACAGCGCTTCGCCGAGGGTCAGCCCGCGCGCGTCGGCGAACTGCTTGGCCGCAGCGAGCACGTCGTCATCGATGGTCACCGTGGTGCGCATGCATCAAGCATCACGCATCACACATCACGCGTCAACGATCGCCAGCAACCGTCCACGTGGTCGTCGACCATGCCCGCCGACTGCATCAGTGCGTACATCGTGGTCGGGCCGACGAACCGGAAACCCCGCTTGCGCAGCGCCTTGCTCATCGCGGCGGCCTCCGGCGTCATCGCGGGGACCTCGGCGAGCGTGGCCGGGCGGCCATGGGATGCCGGGGCGAACGACCACATGAACGCATCGAGCTCGCCGGGCTCGAGGGCGAGCACCAGGCGGGCATTCGAGATCGTGGCCTCGATCTTGGCCCGGTTGCGGATGATCCCGGCGTCCGTCATCAGGCGCGCGACGTCGTCGTCGCCGAACGCGGCCACCGCCTCGGGCTCGAAGCCCGCGAACACCTCGCGGAACCGCGGCCGCTTGCGGAGGATCGTGATCCACGACAGCCCGGCCTGGAATCCCTCGAGGCTCATCTTCTCGAACAGCGCGCGGTCGCCGTGGAGCGGGAAGCCCCACTCCTCGTCGTGATAGCGGGCGTACTCGGCATCGTCGCCGACCCACGCGCAGCGCGCGCGGCCGTCGGCACCGAGTCGGACATCGGAGGGACGGACATCGGTGCTCACCGCGCCAGCCTAGGCCGACCGCCCGACATCGCTTGCCCGGCCGGTGGCCCCGACCCGCGGCATCCGTCCCCCACGCGCCATCGCGGCGTGAAAACCAGATTCGTGCCGACAAACCACGGCGAGCGTGGTTTCTCACCGCGATTGTGGTTTCTCGGGGGCGGCGGGTGGGGGCGGCGTTCAGCGGGGCGACACCTGGTGGATTCCCGGATGCCGCGTCCGTCGCTTACCGTGGAATGTCGGGCTCGTCGAGCCCGCGGGGCTGGGAGGCAGGACCATGAAGATCGTCGCGTCGGCGGATTGGCGGGACTCGGTCCCCTTCGAGAACCCCGTGCTGCTCGCAGACGTGGTCCCGGGCGAGCCGACGCGCTGCTTCTCGTGCGGCCCGGAATCCGAGCTGCTGCCCCGCACCGAGCTGTGGGCGTACAAGCACCGGCACCCCAAGAACCACGACGGGTACGTGCGCTTCTACTGCGCCTACCACGTGCCGGCCGCGGCGATCGTCCCGCAGACGGCGGCCGCGCCCGCCCGGGCGAAGTCGTCGTCACGCCCTGCCGCCGAGCGCCGCGTGGCGAAGCCGGTCGTCCCCGAGCGCGTGCGCGAGATGTGCCCGAACTGCTTCGTCGAGGTCTCGGCGACGGGCGAGTGCGGCATGTGCGGCTGGTCCGCCGCCTGACGGCTTCCCAGCCCGGCGACCCGCGCCTGCTGACTGGAGGCCCGGCCGCTCGCTGGGTTGACGGCTTCGCGCCGAGTGCACGGCGTGGCGGCGGCCACGAGCCGTGCACTCGACCGGAAGCCGTGCGCTCGCGCGGCTACTTCTTCTTGATCGACTTCTCCGACACCGGCGCCTCGCCCGACGCGGCGAGCGCGCGGTAGTACTCGCGCGCCTCGTCCTGCCGCTCGCGCTCGGCACCCGACGCGATGGGCGCGCGGACGTGCTCGGGCGCGAAGCCGTAGGCGTCGACCAGGTCCTGCGCGTGAGGCCGCAGCCGCGCCGCCAGGCGGTCGATGTAGCGGGTGACCGAGGCCGCGCGCTGCGTCGAGAGGCGGCCGTTGATGAGGTACCACGCGAGGTGCTTCTCGATGAGGTGCAGGCCGAACAGGTCGCGCAGCCACGTCAGCACCTGCTTCGTCCCCTCGTCCGGGACGCGGTGGATGCCGTCGGTGAAGGCCTCCCATTGCAGCAGCTCGCCGTGGGCCCGGGCCGCCTCGATGAGCTCGGCCTGGTGGCTGTTGAACAGCGCCGCCGCCTCGGCGGGCGACAGCTTCGACGCCGGGCGCAGCGCCGCGGCGACATCGGCAACCATCTGCTGCACGCGGCCGGCGAGCAGCTCGTGCTGCTGGTCCTCGCGCAGGCCGAACTCGACGGAACGCGCGGTCGAGCCGAAGTCGGCGACCGCCTGACCGAGCTGGCGCAGGCCCGCGCCGTGGAACAGCTTGCCCGCCGTCTGCCGGGCCGCGTAGCGGGCGAGGGTTGCGGCATCCGCCCCCTTGAACTGCCGGGCGTAGTCGGCGAGGAGCCGCTTGCCGACCAGCTGGAGCAGGACGTTGTTGTCGCCCTCGAAGGTGACGTAGACGTCGAGGTCCTGGTGGAGGCCGACCATGCGGTTCTCGGCGAGGAAGCCCGACCCGCCGCACGCCTCGCGGGCCTCCTGGATCGTCGACAGGGCGTTCCACGTCGACAGCGGCTTCAGCGCGGCGGCGAGGGTCTCGAGGTCCTCGCGCTCCTCGGGGGTGTCGGTGCGCCCCGAGAAGACGGCGTCGAACTTCTTGAGCAGCTCGTCGTGGCTGAAGAACTGCGCGTAGTTCTGGGCGAGGAGGGGCAAGAGGCGCCGCTGGTGCTTGCCGTAGTCCAGCAGCACGACCTCTTCGGTGCCGGCGCCGGAGTCGAACTGGCGGCGCTGGTTGGCGTAGGTGAGCGCGATGTGAAGGGCGAGCGCGGTGCCGGTGGTCGCGGCGCCGTCGAGCGAGACCCGGCCCTGCACGAGCGCGCCGAGCATGGTGAAGAAGCGGCGGCCCGGGCTCGGGATCTCGGACGAGTACGAGCCGTCGGCGGCCACCTGGCCGTAGCGGTCGAGGAGGTTGAAGCGCGGCACGCGCACCTGGTCGAACGCCAGCCGGCCGTTGTCGATGCCGTTGAGGCCGCCCTTGACGCCGTCGTCCTCGCTGATGATTCCGGGCAACATGCTGCCCTCGTCATCGCGGATCGGCACGAAGAAGCAGTGCACGCCGTAGTTGACGCCGCCCGTGATGAGCTGCGCGAACACCGTCGCGGCCTTGCCGTGCAGCGCCGCATTGCCGAGGTAGTCCTTGTACGCGCCGCGGAACGGCGTGTGGATCACAAACTCCTCGGTCTCGGGGTCGTACGTGGCCGTCGTGCCGATGGCCGCGACATCGGATCCGTGCCCCGTCTCGGTCATCGCGAAGGCGCCCGGCAGGCTCAGGTCGATGACGCCGGCGAGCCACTCCTCGTGGTGCTTCTCGGTGCCGAGCTGGAAGATCGCCGAACCGAACAGGCCCCACTGCACGCCCGACTTGATCTGCAGGCTCGGGTCCGCGAGCACGAGCTCCTGGAACCCGGCGAGATTGGCGCCGTTGTCGTTGTTGCCGCCGAACTTCTCCGGCATCGCGCGGCGCGAGCCGCCGTGCTCGACGAGCAGGTGCAGCTGCGTCAGCACGCGCTCGCGGTGCTCGGCCATGGGCTGGCCCTCGATGCGCCAGAAGGCGGGGTCCTTGATCATCTCGCGCGCCTCGCGGCGGGTGTCGGCCCACGTGCCGAGCAGCAGATCGGTGACCGCCGCGATGTCGATGCGGGGATCGGATGCCTCGGCCGCCGTGTGCGGGGCGGTCGGTGCGCCGCCGGCGGGAGTGCGCTTGTGAACGGCGGGCTTCTTGGAGCGGACGGCGGCGTCGGCCATGTGCATCACCTCTCGGTGCGAGGGAAAGGAAACAAGTTCCCCTCGACCGTAGGACTCCCACAAGCGACCTTCAAAGCGTATGGCGGATGTGCACAACTCTTCGCGGCGACGCCCTGCGGCCGGGTTGTGCGGGACGCACAGACGCACGCGCTTCCCGCCTGCGCGCCGTCGGCGCACGGTCGTATGCTCGGCGCCATGACGCCACCGCCGACGGCCATCACGACCGCATTCATCCCGGTCAGGGATCCTCGGTCGAGCGCCCAGTGGTACGCCGACGCCTTCGGCCTCGCGATCGTCGAGGCGACCGACTTCTCCAGCGTCCTCGCCGGCTCGCACGGACAGGTGACGCTGATGGGCCCCGAGAGCGGCATCCGCGTCGAGCCCGGTCTGCCCTGGGCGACCTGCGGCTTCCGGGTCGACGACCTCGGATCGGTGCACGAGCGGCTCGCCCGCCTCGGCGCTCATCCCGGCGACGAGCTCGGTGATCCCGACCGCTGCCTCTTCTTCACCGCGACCGATCCCGACGGAAACACGATCCTCGTCACCGACCGCTGACCGGTTCTCCGTGCGTCGCGTCATGTCGGACGGCGAGGCCATGATGGAGGCGATGACCGACGGCTCCGTGACGCTCGCCCCGTGGGGGCCCGACGACCTCCCGCTGCTCGAACGCGCGAACACTCCCGCGATGACCGCTCACCTCGGCGGCCCCGAGACCGCCGAGCAGCTCGAGGAGCGTCACGCGCGCTACCTCCGGCTCGCGGCGGCCGGCGAGGCGGCGATGTACCGGATCGAGCGCGACGGCGTTGCTGTCGGAGGGATCGGGTACTGGCAGGTGCAGCACGACGGGCTCGCCGCCTGGGAGACCGGCTGGAACGTCTTCCCCGAGTGGCAGGGCCGGGGAATCGCCCGCGAGGCGCTGCGCCTCGTCATCCGCGAGGTCGCGGCGCGGGGCGACCGCACGCTGCTGGTCGCGTACCCCGGCGTCGATAATCCGCCGTCGAACGCGCTGTGCCGGGCGGCGGGCTTCGAGCACCGCGGGTCGGGCACCATCGACTGGCGCGGCGGTGAGCTGACCTTCAACTCCTGGGTGCTCGACATGACGCCGCTCGATCTGAGCGGTCGCGTCGCCGACGTGGATGAGACGTTCGCGGGGCCGCTGCTCGACGAGACCCGGTGGTGGCCGTACTACACGCCGCACTGGTCGTCGAGGGATGCCTCGGCCGCCCGCAGCCGGGTCGGCCCGGGCGGGCTCGAGCTCATGATCGACAGCGACACCGCACCCTGGGCGCCCGAGCTCGACGGCGATCTTCGGGTCTCGCACGCGCAGACGGGGCAGTTCTCCGGCGCCGTCGGAAGCAGCACCGGACAGCACCGCTTCCGCCCGGGCCTCGTGGTGCGGGAGCAGCAGCCCGAGCGGCGGCTCTGGCTCGTGCACCACGGCGTCATCGAGGTGCGTCTGGCCGCCATCCGCCACCCCGACGCCATGGTGGCGTTCTGGCCGATCGGCTTCGAGGACCGCCCCGACGACTGCGGCGAGCTGTGCATCGCCGAGATCTTCGGGAACGAGATGGATGAGGACGGCGGGTGGGTGGGGGTCGGTGTGAAGCCGCAGAACGATCCCCGGCTGCGCGAGGACTTCGAGAAGGTCCGGGTCGACGGCGACCTCACCGACTTCCACGACTACGCGGTGGAGTGGACGCGCGATCGCGTGCGCTTCTTCATCGACGGGCGCTGGGTGAAGACGGTCGCTCAGACGCTCGACTACCCGGTGCAGTTCATGCTCGACGTCTACGAGTTCCCGCGCGCCGACGGCACGCGCGATCTGGCGGCCCTCCCTCACACGCTGCGGGTGGAGCGGGTGCGCTCGTTCCCGCCGGTGTGACCGCGGGTCCTTGGTCGGGCGGGCCGCGCCCGTCTGCGCTCCCGCCCGCCCGCGCTCCCGCCCGCCCGCGCTCCCGCCCGCCCACCCGCGCTCCCGCCCGCCCGTCTGCGGGCCCGCGCGCTCCCGCGGCCCCGCGCGCTCCCGCGGCGCCC